>JAEZSO010000002.1 GCA_023421795.1 Cyanobacteria bacterium OH_PDB_230 | reverse complement strand
CTTCCTGAGCTTGCGCAAATACCTAAATCACTTAAGTGAAGAAGAATAAGTTCGCCTTCAATATATTCAAAGCCGATATTTGTAGTATTAGGAACCCTATTTATGTTAGGTGTATTCAACCTTGCATTGAAAATATTTTTTAGAATATTGGTTTCTAGCTTGTCTCTCAGAGCTTTCACTCTTGTAGCCTCATCGTATAAGCCATCTACTGCAAGTTCAGCTGCTTTTCCCATACCGATAATGCTTGTAACATTTTCTGTTCCAGCTCTTTTACCTCTTTCTTGGTGTCCGCCAATAATGAGAGGGGAAACAAGGGTTCCTGACCTAATATAAAGCGCCCCCACACCCTTTGGTGCGTGGAACTTATGGCCTGAAACACTCATCAAATCAATGTTAGTATTAGCAACATCTATATTAATTTTGCCGGCGCCTTGAACTGCATCTACAAATATTTTCGTATCTTTATTTTTTTCTTTTACAATTTCAGCTATTCTCTCAACAGGGAAAATGACTCCGCTTTCGTTATTCGCCATCATAACAGAAACTAAAGCAGTTTTTTCATTGACTGACTCAGCAAGCTCATTTAGGTCAAGGTCTCCCTGAGAATCAACCCCCAAGTATGTTACAGAATATCCATTTTTTTCAAGAAATTTATATGTGTTCAGTACGCAAGGGTGCTCTACTTTGGTTGTGATTATATGAGTTTTTGATCTGTCGTTGTCTAAAACTCCTCTTATTGCCATATTAGAACTTTCAGAGCCAGAACCGGTAAAATAAATCTCTTTTTGGTCTTTAGCACCGAATAGCTCTTTAACGCTTTCTCGCGCCTTTTTTATTTCAGCTTGAACTTTTCCGCCAAAATCATACATACTTGATGGATTGCCATAATATGTTGAAAAATATGGGAGCATGACTTCCAAAACTTTTTCATCTACTTTTGTGGTTGCATTATTATCTAAATATACTATTCTTTTATCATTTGACATACTTATCTATACCCTTATAACTTGAATATCAGGACTTATGTGTTCTTTAAGAGTTGCTTCAACAAAATGAGTCAATGTCAAAGGCTGTCTTACACAAGACTTACATTTGCCAGTGAGCTTAACAAAAATTTTGTTATCTTCAACATCTACAAGCTCAATATCGCCGCCATCTTTTCTTAATTCATTAGAAATATGCTTATCGATTATATTGTTAACTTTTAATATAAGCTGAGTTTTTGTTAAAGATTCTTGTTTTGGTTCTTCAAATTCATTTAATATCTTCTGGATTTCTCCTTTGCATTTACCGCATGCACCGCCTGCTTTTGTAAAATTAGTTACTTCTTCAACCGTTTTTAAATTATTGGCTTTTATTTCATTTTCTATGACTTCTCTTGTAACATCAAAGCATGTACAAACAACATCAGAGCTATGAGTGACTTCTTCTTTAAAATAATCAGCAATAGCAGCTTCTAAAGCCTCATGTCCCATTACAGAACAGTGCATTTTTTCAGGTGGCAAACCACCTAATTCATCTGCAATTTGTTTATTTGTTATTTTTCTGACATCTTCTATGTGCTTACCTATAATCATTTCAGTAAGGATACTTGAGCTTGCAACGGCAGAACCGCAGCCAAATGTTTGGAATTTGGCATCTTGTATTATCCCGTTTTCGTCTATTTTTAAATATATTTTCAGCATATCGCCACACGCCAAGGACCCGGCCTCACCCACAGCATCTGCATCTTCTATAGATCCAACGTTTTTGGGGTTACGATAATGCTCCATAACTTTATCTGAATATTCCCACATAATTATTACCTTTATTTATGTATATAATAATTTTACTTCAAATAAACGATATGAACGTTTTTGTTAATAATTTATTAATAAAAAAAGGACCCTTTCGGATCCTTTTCTTTTATTTTTAGCCAGCGCCTCCGCCGTATTTTGGAGCTGATGCTTTGATGCCTTGCTCTTCTGCTTTTTCCACAGATTCCATCTCTGCTGTTGTTTCTTTTACTTGTGTCTCTAGTTTCTTCATTTCTAGATCGATTTGATTTTCTACTGCGTGTATATTATTAATTTTTGATTTATCGAGCAATTCTTGTAAAGCATCTTTACCTGTTGCTGATTGCATATCTGCTTGTAAGCTTTCCAACTTTAATTTTTGTGTGTTGCTATCTGATGGAGGATTATCTAATAGGTCTTGAACACCTTTTTGATAATCTTGAGAAGCAAATATACTTCTTAAAGTTTTCTTATAGCCATTTTGCATTTCAAGGTCAGCAGCTTGTTGAACCAAATCGTTTCTTTGCTGGCTCAGAATCATCAGCCTGTAGTTCATCTGATTGAGTCTGTTTTGAAGCATCAGCTTTCTTGCTGTAAATAATGCGTAACCCATATCTCTTATCCTTGTGTTAGTTCTCGTACTATAATAAAAACATTTTGCTTTTAAGTATTGCCTTTTTATGTCATATTTGGTTTACAAAACTTAACACTATTTTTCAAAACCCTTGTCTTGCAAGGATTGTTGTTTTTGTGGTTTAATCTGTATATAAAGTGATATATCAAAAAGTTATATAGAATATGCTTTTCTACAATATAAAATATATCCTACAAATCCAAGTATAATATTTGGCAGCCATGCGCCGAAGAACGGCAATATAACTAATGATTCACCAAAAGATATAGAAAGTGCTCTTATTAAATAGTAGAAAAATATAATTAATATGCTAAATAAAAACCCTCTGTTGTAACGGACTCTAGGAGGAGTTATAGCTAACGGCACCCCTAATAAAACCAGGACGACAGTCGTAACAGGCAACGCTATTTTGTCCCATAACTTGATTCTTAGCTGTGCGTCAGATTTTTTATCAGCTGGTTTATTAGTCTTTATATATTTATATAATCCAGAAAAGTTTAAATCAGATGCATCATTCTGTTTAAGCAACTTTTCTTTTAAGTCAACGCCAAAGTCTATAACTGTTTTTTCGATCCATGAAGTATTTAAAACTTTGCCTTCTTTAGAAATGGTATATACAGAAGCATTATTAAATTGCCATCCTTCTTCGATTGAAGTCCCTGTTTTAGACTGTAAGACTTGAATGGTTTTTGGATTAGACAAATCTAATACAGAAACATTAAAGAATTTATCTTTTTCACAATTCTGAACATAGAACAAACGTTTCAGTTTAGTTCCATTTTCTAGTTCCTTGAGCGTGAAATTGGTTTTACCTTCAGGTATATTCCTTTGGCCGATTGCCCATAATGCTAAAGTCTTTGATTGAGCAGTTGTAACCGGCACTACCGTTTCATTTATAAAAAAGGTAAATAAAGCCATTACTGTTGCAAAAATAAATATAGGCCTTGCAATTCTGTTTATGCTGACTCCACAAGCTCTCATGATGGTTATTTCAGAAGCTAAACATAATTTATTTACGGTCATAACAGTAGAAAACAATACACTCATAGGTATTGTCATAACTATAACTGCCGGCAAATTCAAAAGGATTATCATCAAGGCTACATTGAAATGCATTCCATATAATGAAATTTGCTTAATTAAAGTTATAAAGGTATCTGAAGCAAATATTATAGAAGTAAAAACTACTACACCAAAAATAAAGACTTCCAGTATTTCTCTAACTATATATCTATCTAGAATACTTAATTTAAATTTTGAATTCATAAAACCATTTTAAATCAAAAATATCGAAACACAAAACTATTGCGGTTTATATAGTTTTCTCCAGCTGTTACACAAATTATCTAACAATGTTTTGGTGTCACCTTTTTCTAAAACTATTTGCTGAACATAGTTATTTATTAACGAAAGCAATTCTTTTTGATTAGAAGAAGCCTGAACCATCGGCTGAATATTATTTAATTGATTGGCAGAGATAACCCTTGCTTTTGAAAAAATATCGTTATTATCTATAGACGTAAAATATTCATCATTTAAAGCCTCTTTATTAGCGGGTAATATCGTTGTCAATTTGGCCAGCTCCAATTGATTTTTTTTATTTGTCAAAAATAAAGCAAATTTAACAGAAGCTTCTGTATTTTTTGATCTTTTAGGAATCACAAGATTCATAAGAGAAAAATCGTATTTGCCAGTTTCTCCCACCAATTGATTTGTCACTTCAGTATCACTAAATACTTTTGGCGCATTTTCTTTTATTATATTTAAGAAATTAGCACCTGCAGGTAAAAATACAATTTGACCTGCCATATATTTTTCCAATGCTTCTCTGTGGGTTTGTGTAATAGATTCTTTAGGTATCAAATTATTCTTGTATAAATATTGATATTTATTAAATATCTCTATGCTTTTTTGTGAATTTATTGTATCAGGTGTATTGATATTATATTTATTTAATATTTTTAAAAAGGTATCATTTTCAGTAAGCGTCGGCATTGTTACAAAAGAATTTGTTAATTTTTTTGTTTGCTGCGCTAAAGAATAAAGTTCATCATATGTAGCTGGAACCTTTGTTATTTTGGATTTTTCATATAAATCTTTGTTATAAAAAGTCAACGCAGACGTGACATAGAAAGGAAAAGCAAAATATCCGTCATCTTTCTTTAAAACATTTGTAATAGAAGGAGAATATTCTTTTATATATGACTCAGGAATAATATAAAGAGCTTTTCTTTGGGCCAGCAATATAGAAAAATCAGGAGTTAAGTTCACCAGATCAGGAGGATTATTACTTAAAATAGCTGCCAAAGTTCTTTTTTCTCCCTCGGAATAAGGGACATCCACCCATACAATATGTATATTCGGATTTTGTGATTCAAATTCATTAATTATATTATTTATATAATTAGAAAATGTTCCCATTTGGAGAGTCCAAAAAACAACATTCGATTTTTTCGGGCCACAATTGCGATTAAGACCAAAAAATTGAGGCAATAACAATATAACTATTATAATTAATAATATATATATAGATTTTTTCATTAACTCTCCTAATTATTAATGATAAAATATATTATATATAATAATATTTAAATTGTATAAATTATGAACTTATTTGATACTTTAAAAAATTCCAATAAACAAACTCCATTGGCAGAATTATTAAGACCAAAAACTTTAGAAGAATATTTTGGTCAACAAAATGTCATTGCGGACAACTCTGCTATAAGAAATTTATTAAATTCAAAAAGACTCTTTTCTCTTATATTGTGGGGTCCTCCCGGCTGCGGGAAAACAACTCTTGCAAGATTAATTACTAACCACACCGATAGCCACTTTATAGAATTAAGTGCCGTAAATTCAGGGCTGAAAGATATAAAAGAAAGCGTCGAAATTGCAAAAGAAAAATTAATATATGGCCAAAAGACAATTCTATTTATAGATGAGATACATAGATACAACAAGACTCAACAAGATGCCCTTCTTCCTCATTTAGAAAATGGCACTATATATTTAATGGGCTCAACAACAGAAAACCCATCTTTTCAAGTAATCCCAGCTCTGATTTCAAGAGTGCAAGTAATAAGATTAAATCCCTTAGATGACAACAGCATTTCGTCCATAATAAAGAAGGGGCTCGAATATTTAATCTCTAATTATACAGAGATAGAATTTGAAGATTCTGTTATAGATTTTATAATTAATTATTCAAGAGGTGATGCAAGGTCTGCATTAAATTTAATTGAAAATGCATATTTTGCTTCTGATTTAAAAGATAATAAAAGACAATTAAAAACAAATATTCTGGAAGAACTTGCTCAAACATCATCTATCAAATATTCACAGCAAGAACATTATGATATTGCATCGGCATTTCAAAAAAGCTTGAGGGGCTCTGATGCTGACGCTGCTATATATTGGCTTGCGAAAATGCTCGTAGCTGGAGAAGATCCAAGATTCATAACTCGAAGACTAATAGTTTGCGCTTCTGAAGACGTCTCGAACGCCGACCCTAATGCGTTGAATATTGCCTTAAATGCCCATAGAGCCGTTGAACTACTCGGTATGCCCGAAGCAAGAATCCCTTTAGCGCAGGCTGTTGAGTATGTCGCAAGAGCTCCGAAATCAAACAAATCCTGCATAGCGATAGATAGAGCTATTTTCGATATCAATAGCGGGAAAAATTATCCACCGCCAATGCACCTGAGGGATGCACACTACAAAGATGCTTCAAAGTATGGTTTTGGAATAGGATATATATATACTCATGATAATCCTGATGCAAAACAACAGTTTATGCCTGATGAGCTTGCAAACACTAAGTATTTTGATGATAAAAAATAATTAAAAAAGACCATTGTAAACAAATATTAAGCAAAGTATATACTATTTTGGCAATTAGTATATACTTTTTGTTTTTATATAAATACAAGGAACAACATAAGAGGTCGAAATGTCAATCAGTCCAAATCACGCAAGAATATTATCACTAACAGCAAGACAATCTGATTTACAATACAGACTAACTATGTTGGTAAGCCAAAACCAAAAATTCAGTACAGAACAAGCTGATCTTCTACAACAAAAATCTTCAATAATCCAAAGTTACCTAACAGCTCAAAAAACAGCTGGCTCAGAAGATCAAACAGTAGCACTAGATTTCGCAACAGCAGCTTTAACAGCAGACATAGACTCTCAACTAGCAGCAGTAGCAAATGCACAAAACAGATTAGATCTAGAACAAAAAAGAATCGAAACAAACCACAAAGCAGTAACAACAGAAAAAGAATCAGTACAAAAAGTATTAGACAACTCAATAAAAACAGAAATGAATTACTTCAGCAATTAAGCCACAACAAAGAACTAAACAAAAAAGAAAAGAGAGATAAAAATGAGCGAACAACAAAACTTTTTCAGATATTCATTACAAGCAGTAAACGTATACGAAGAAACAGCAAAAAATTTAGCAGAAGAAATGCACAGACCATACCAAAAAGTATACAACAACTTAAATAAAATGTTAGAAGAATGCTACTTCGTAGGCGCTAGCAAATTCGGAAACAACTTTATCGCATAACAAAAAAGCATAATCTTAAAGATTATGCTTTTTTATTTGGTAGTATATTTAAGAATTTAACTGAACATATTTCGCGTTATAAATACCGTCAATTAATTTGATTTTTTCTAAAACCTCATTGTTAACAGGGCTTTCAGTATTTATTATCATAATAGATTCATTGTCTTTTTTATTTGTTTTCTGAGCAACATGCATCCTGCTGATATTTATATTATATTCACCTATCACCGCTGCAACCTTAGCTATCATTGAAGGTTTATTTTCGTGAGGCAACATTAGCATGTGTTTTTCAGGTTCTATACTCATGTTGTATTGGTTGATTGTCACTATTCTAGGTACATTTTCGGCAATTAAAGCACCTGTTACGACATTTTCTTCTTTATCCGTAATGAGTCTTATGGATATTGAACCAATGTACGTGCAATCTTTTTGAGACTTAGATGTAATTACATTTATTCCTCTATTTTTCGCGATTATAGGAGCATTAACATAATTGACTCCTTCCATTAACGAAGAAAAAATACCTTTCATAACAGCAATTTCAAGAGGTGAAACATTTAATTCCGAAAGATTTCCATTTACAGTAATTTGAATTGACTTCATATTGCCGACTGAAATTTGAGCAACTAACGCTCCTATATTTTCAGCTATTTGCATGTAATCCTTAACAGGCTCTAATACATCAGGTTTTAAAGATGGGATATTGACTGCTGCTTTGGCAGAACCACCTGTTAGCACTTCTTTTATTTGCTCAGCAACATCTATTGCAACATTAAATTGTGCTTCTGTTGTACTGGCTCCTAAATGCGGAGTAAGCAAAACATTCCCTTCGCAAGTTACTAAAGGACTATTTTGAATATTTGGTTCATCTTCATATACATCTATTGCAGCTGCTGCAACCTGTCCTGTTTCTATGGCTTCTTTTAACGCCTGTTCATCGATAATACCGCCTCTTGCGCAGTTTACAATTCTAACTCCTTTTTTCATTCGGTTAAGAGTATTTTTATTTATCAAGTATGCGGTTTCTCTTGTTTTTGGCGCATGGATGGAAATATAATCACATTGTCCCCAAAAATCATCTAAACTTTTTACATATTTAGCGCCGATTTTTTCGACTATTTCTTCTGTTGTGTAAGGATCGCAAACAATAACTTTCATTCCTAGTGCAAGTGCCACCTGGGCAACATGAGATCCTATCTTGCCAAGTCCAATAATACCGAGAGTTTTACCATATACTTCAACACCGGTAAATTTAGTACGTTCCCAATTTCCTGCTTTTGTAGAAACAGCAGCTGCCGGGATATTTCTGGACATTGCAAGCATTAAAGCTACTGTATGCTCCGCTGCTGCATTCGTGTTACCATCTGGCGAATTTACGACTATGACTCCTTTTTGCGTAGCTGCTTCTATATCAACATTGTCTACACCAACTCCCGCTCTGCCTACTATTTTCAGTTTATCTGCGGATTCGAGAATTTTCTTCGTTACTTTAGATTGGCTTCTTATCATCAAAGCATCATAATCTTTAATTTTTTCTGCTAATTCATCTTCTGGCATTGTAGGCAAGAAGTCTACCTGAGCAACTCCTTCTAAAATTTTACCTGCCGCTTCGTTTATTTTATCTGTGATTAATACTTTCATTACTGCCTCCTAGTTGTTTAATGTCTTAATAAGCGCTGCCACACCTGATCCAAGCTCAAATTTATATCCAAGCTTGTACAGTGTCGACTCTAAGGAGCCGATTGCAGTGATAGCATCTCTTTCCGAAACAAAACCAAGAGTCCCTATTCTAAAAATAACGTCTTTTAATTTATTTTGTCCGTTTGCTACAACGATATCATAGTCGTTTTTAAGCACTTTTCTTATATCCGGCACGCTAACTCCTTCAGGAGGCAAAACCGATGTTATTGCATAACTTGCGATAGAATCATCTTCTACAAAAAGTGTAAGTCCCATAGCTCTTATCGCAGCTCTAATTCCTAAAGCAATCTTTTTATGTCTTGCCCAGATATTTTCAATTCCTTCTGATTTCATTATGTCTAATGCTGTTTTTAGAGCAACAATTAGATTAACGGCAGGGGTGAACGCTGTAGAATTTTCAAGCACGGCCTTTTTGTTAGAAGCCCAATCAAAGTAAAAACTTGGATATTTGCACTGTTCGTAAAGCGCCCAAGCTCTAGGACTAGCCGCTAAGAACGATAACCCCGGAGGAATCATAAAACCTTTCTGAGAACCTGATATCAAAACATCGATTCCCCATTCATCCATTTTACATTCCAAAGCTCCTAAACTAGTTACACCATCAACAACAGAAACAGCTCCATGCTCTTTAATTAAAGCAGCTAAAGCCTTAACATCATTAGTTACCCCTGTCGCAGTTTCATTATGGGTTAGTGTGACTACTTTTATTTCTTTGTTTACATCTGCGTCTAGTTTAGCTTTTAAATCCGCAGGATTAATTGCGTATCCTGGCTCAACTTGGATTTTATCAACAATGGCACCACGACTTTCTGCTATTTTTGCCCATCTTGTTCCAAAATTACCTATAATTAATGATAAAACTTTATCTCCTGGATTAAGAATATTTGCCAAGGCAGCTTCCATAGCGCCAGTACCGCTTGAAGTGTAGATTATAACTTCATTTTTGGTTTGAAAAACTGATTTTAAATCTTCGTACACAGACGAAAGGATTTGGGAGAACTCACTGCTTCTGTGGCCAACCGGGTGTTTAGCCATATCTAATAATACACTTTCCGGAACCGGTGTTGGTCCTGGAATCATTAAAAAAGTTTTGTCTTTCATATCAGTATCTCCTTTTTTCCTAGACTATTCTCGCATAAAAGACAAATATTTTAATCAATTTTTAATACATATTTAATAAAAGTTCTAAATTATTTTTTGATTCCATATGGTTAGGATCAATTTCTAAAACCTTTTTATATTCTTTTATTGCGTTCTCTGTATTCATTGACAACTCGTATGCTAACGCCAAATTATAGCGGATATCCACATTCAAAGGCTCAATTTCTAGTGCTGTTTTAAATGATTCAATCGCGTTCTCAGAATCTCTCTGCTTAGCATATATAAGGCCTAAAGCAGCATGGGCATATACGTAATCAGGCTGTATTAAAAGCGCCTCTTTATAATATTTTTTTGCATCCAGAACATTGTTCAACTCATAATATGCAGACGCCAGCTTCATGTAATTTTCAACAGAATTGGGCTCAAGCTCAATTGCTGTTTTATAGTATTTTATTGCTTCAGAATAGTTTTTAATTTTTGTATTTATATCGGCTAAAGCTGTATAAAACTCGACATTATTCTGGTCGTATTCAATTGCTTTGTAGAATTTTTCAAAGGCTTGAGTATATTTATTTTCTTGAACCAGCTTATTCCCATGCATAAAATATACTTGGCTCTTAGATTTAGTAAGGTCTTCCACTTCTCTGGGGTGGGCATCTTCAATTATTTCTTCATATATCTCTATAGCTTCTTCGTAGTTATCCATATGACAATATAAATCCGCCAATGTTTTTCTCAAATCAGTATCTCTGTTGCCGAATTTGATATTTTGTCTTAAAAATTCAAGAGCAGCATTGTATTCTTTTTGATGGATATATGCTTTAGCTTTGTAGTTATTTATATAAGACTGATTGCAGTTTCTTATTTTTAAAGCTTCTTCGCAGTATTCATGGACCTTTTCATAGTCTTTTGCCCTATAAGAAAGAGCAATTAAGTCCTCATAATGTTTCGTATTGTATGGATCCAACTCCAATAGCCTTTTGGTCACGTCTATTGCGTTAGTGATATCTTCACAAATCAAATACGCCTTTTTTAAATAAAACAAGATACTTTTATCATTAGGGTACGCATCCATAATTAAGTTGGCTTCGGTTATTAAATTATCCCAATCTCTTAATTCAAAGAATAAAGTGGTTAGTAAAAGTCTTAAAGAACGCTTTTCCGCTTCATCTTTAGAAAGCTCAATAAGTTTTTGATAAATAGGGACTGCTAATTTTTTGTCTCTTCGGAGTATGTACAAATCAGCGATTCTTGAAAGAGCATTTGTATTATCTTTATCTTTTTCCAATACGTACTTGTAATTATTGATTGCTTTATTATACTGTTTTGTTTTTGTATAAGAGTCACCTAATAAAAGACAGGCTTCAAAATTATTGGGATTTGATCTTAATATTATATTTAAGTGGCCAATTGCATCATAATACTTTTGAGAATCAAAAAGAAGCTTAGCGTATATGAGTCTTGCTTTTTCATTTCTGGAATTTTTAGATAAGTGGCTTTTCGCGATGTTAAATGCCTCTTGCAAATTACCCAATGATTTATAATGTTCGATTTCGGCTGTAAGTTTATCTGAATACCCGTCATCTTCATAATCATCGAATTCAAAATTTTCAGAAATCAGTTTATAGCTTCTATAGATAACATACAAGAATAATATAACGACTACTATTAAGATAGTTGTTTTCAACATAAATCCCCTTTGTACACTCTATTATAGCAATATAATGTCTGTTTTAGCAATAGCGTGATATTTCGCAAACTTTGATATTAATTTATTGTTAAGAATGTAAAGTTCATAGTCAATTTTAAAATGCAATTTGTTTTTATATAAATAAGGAAGTGTATAAATTTATTTAGGTAGGTAAATTAAATAGGTAGGTAGAATAAATGTCTAACGCATTTGCTAGTGGAGTGTTTCTGTTACGAAACACCGAGAAAGTTCAAAATGGCGAGATTGGAAGAGCACCCGCAGTGGTCGCTCAAACCGGTAGCCTTGCGAATAAAACCAAAACTTTAATAGAAGAAATCAATAAATTTGATGCTAAGGTTGCCAATACCGCTGATACTGCTGTAGATGTGTATAAAAGTTCTGCTAAAGCAGCAAGTTTTGGCTCAAAAGCATTAAATTTGGCAGGAGAGCTTGTAGATCCTCTATTGGTTGTTGCAGCAGGAGTAAGAGTTCTTTCTGCAGATGACAAAGAAGCTGCATTGTATAATGAAGCCGGCGGAATGACAGGCATGTTTGCTGTAGAAAGACTTATGAAGAAAAGTGGGGTTAAAGACTTTATAAAAGCTAACAGCGATGAAGCGGTCGAACTAGGAATAAAAAAACTTAGCAAATATATTAAACCATTACAAAATGTAAGTGAAAAATCTAAAAATAAATTTGTCAAAGCAGCCACATTTATAATTACAGGAACAGTCTTTGTCCTGGGTTCCATTCTCGGGTATGATACTGGTAAAAAGATAGGCCAAAATGCTCTGGAGTCAAAGCGAGAAAAGGAAGCAACTTCCAAAATCGCTCAAAACTCCAACCAAATTATAGAAGCTGATGAATCGCCACAAAATAGCACTCTATCTATAGAATCATAGCTAAAATCAAGAGCAAAATGCTGCCAACCTGAACACCGGTAGACAAATTTCTCATTGTTTTATTGTTGTCATACATTTTAGCAGTCTTTTGCGCAGTATTTACAGCAGCGATTCTTTGAAGTCTTGTAGACGGGTTATCCTTTTGAAAATCTCTTTTAAAGATGTTAATTTCAATCCTGGATAACCTTTGTTCTATTTTCTCACGCGAATAAGATTGATTAAACATCTTTTGTTCGATTGTAGAGAGCTCTAGATTCACTGCATTATTTCTGGAAATACTTGGCGATGAATACTCATAATCATCGTCTTTTGAAAGTTTATTTAAACCACTATCAGCTCTTTTTACATCATCATCGTACAAAGAAGAAATAGAATCATAATAATTTTCTGTGGGAATAGCGGCACCTGTAATAAAATCATCAGCACGATTAGGATCAATTATAGCAAGCCTTAACTGATTTACACGATTGCTCAAATTATCATCCAGATTTTTTCCGAATGCTTTTTTTTCAAGCCTGTCTACTCGCTTATAAATGCTTTCTCCATCGTAAATTCTGTTAAACATTTTCGATTCCATTTTATCAACTATAGGATATCGGACACTAGGATCTTCAGGTTCATCTTTGATGTTTGATTGAGAACTTGATGCTATTTTTTCATTTTTAAAAGAGTTTGGCTTGTCTTTTGCAGCTATTTTATCTATATATCCAATGTCTTTTGAAATTTTGTCTAACCTAACAGTAATGGAATTAGGATAATTTTTTCCATATAAATAATTCTCTATTCTGTTTACTCTATTGATTTCGCTGTCATTTTTATATTCGTATCCGAAAAGCTGTTTTTCGATACCAGATATTTTAGCAACATTAACCGGTGCAGAAATTGCAGCACAAGAAAATATGCAAATTAAACACACTATGCAAAATATTTTATTCATATATCTACTACATTTTTAACTACACAGTAAATATATAACCGAGCTTAGTAAAAAAGCCTATTCCCCCGAAAAATGCGAAAAACATGGCGATAAATGGCAAAAATATTAGCATAACGGAGCGTGAAAACTTCAAATCATAGCTATGTTGCAGAGATTTACAATATAAAAATATTGTCCAAAAGTATACAATAAGCTCAAAAAATACACCGAAAAAATAGCCGATATTTCCAGCTTCTTTTAAAAGTTCCAAAGGGGCAAGCAAAAGCCAAGGCAATACAGTGAAAGAACTTAAATACAATATTTTTTTTAAATTCCCTGATTTTTCAAATATTTTTGCAATATACTCGAAGAACAATCCCAACATAAACCAAGAAAACAATACCGAAGTCAAAAAGCAAATCAGAGTAAACAAATACAAAAACACATTTAATATTTCACCTGTAAAAACATACCTCAATGTATAGAGGAATATATTTACCCAGATTAAAGTGAACAGCCCTTGTGATATTTTAGGGGAATCTTTAATTTCGATAAATATTGAGTCTGTTTCAAACAATAACCTATATAAATTATTAAAGTATTTTTCCATCATTACTCCCATAAATACAATGGTCTTTTGCTTAGCTGTATGCTTGTAGGCAAGAGTGAATTGAGTGCATTTTTTTTGTCAAAAAGGCTTTCACTTACTCCAAAAAATATATCACTAAATGAAGACGCTTTTGAATAAGGAACCAATACAACATCTGATTTTGTTCCATACTTTTGATTGACCATAGTTTTTATTGTATTTTGAGCATCAGTCAAGTCGCCTATGGAATCAATAAATCCGAGTTTTTCTGCCTGTTGCCCCGTAAATATTCTTCCATCTGCATATGATTTTAAAACATCATAAGTTAACACTGTTCTTTTTGCTTTATAATCGTCTTTTCTATCAATTCTTCCCTTTTTTATTGCTGTCAAAAACTGTGAATATGAATCATTTACAATGTTTTGCAAAAGCACTCTTTCTTCTTTTGACATTTTTTTATAACCAGCTCCTATGTCTTTATATTTCCCGCTTTTTATTACATTTGGAGAAACAAGCAATTTTTCGGAAAGCAATTGATGAATATCCATCGTAGAAAAAATAACACCTATACTGCCGGTAAGAGTACCCTCTAAAGCGAAGATCCTGTCTGCAGCAGAAGCAATATAATATCCACCGCTGGCGGCTAAATCCTCCATAGAAACAACTACAGGCTTGTTTTTTCTTATTCTGATAATTTCATTATAAATACTTTGAGACATCGCAACGGTGCCGCCCGGAGAATTTATTTTTATGATTATTCCTTTTATTTCAGGGTCTTTGCCTGCGAGTTTCAATGATTTGAGCGCATTTTGAGCATTAAATTCACTAGTAAAGGTAGAGGTTTTATTGTTTGAATCTATAACTCCATCTATAGTAATTACGGCGATTTTACTTGCTTTTGTAAGTATTGCGGAGTTAACTTTTTTTATTGTTTTGTCATTGTAATAAGTCAAACTTTTATTTGAATTAATCAATCCAACAAACAAACAAAATACGCATAAAATAACAATAGCTATAGAAATATTACTTTTATTCATTTTCACCTTCATTACTTACATAATTTGATAGCATCTTCCAATGCATTTATCATAGAATTCTGATAACTTTTGCATTTATCTTTAGTATTTGCCTCAAATCTTAGGGTAAAGACCGGCTCTGTATTGCTCTGTCTAATTAATGCAAAACCATCGTTAAAAACAACTCTCAATCCGTCAAGAGTTATAACACCCTTGATTTTTTCGTTAAAGAAATCTGGGTTTGATTCAATTTTGTTTTTTAATTCTTGTAAAACAGCAGCTTTCAATTCATTCTCACAGTGAAATCTTACTTCATCAGAGGTGCAAACCTTGTTAAAAGGTTCCAATAAATCCTCTAACTTAAATTCTTTATTTCTCATTTTATTTTTAGCCACAATTTCGATTATTCTACAACCAGCATAAACCGCGTCATCAAAGCCATAATACCTGTCTTTAAAGAACATGTGCCCGCTCATTTCTCCTGCCAAAATTGCTTTTGTCTCTTTCATTTTATCTTTTATGTAGCCGTGCCCCGTCTTACACATTACAGCATTGGCACCGCCATCTTCGATAGTATCATATAACACTTGAGAGCATTTGACCTCCGACACGATGGTAGGTTTTTCACCTCTTCTAACTAGGTCGGATATAACGTCCAAAGCATAAACAAGAAGGAGCTTGTCTCCTGTCAAATAATTACCTGAAGAATCAATAACACCAATTCTGTCGGAGTCACCATCAAAAGCAATTCCAAGATCAGCTTTCTGTTCTATAACTTTTGCCTTGATGTCTTTCAGGGTTTTTTCATCACTAGGATTCGGGTGATGGTTAGGGAAATTACCGTCCGGCTCAGAATAAAGTTCAACAACTTCACAGCCAAGTTCTCTGTATAATTTAGGTGCAACAACACCGCCTGTGGCATTTGCACTGTCAACTACAACCTTGATTCCGTCCCCTATATTAGCAAATGTCTTATGCAATGATTCGATATATGCAGGAATAATATCATATTTCTTAACCACCCCATGCCTTGAAGCAATTTCATCTTTCGCAATTTGTTCGATTGTTATATTTTTAATTTTTTTAATTTCATTTTCTGTAATAGAAGCCTTATTGTAAGTCATTTTTAACCCGTTGTATTCGCTTGGATTATGACTTGCTGTGACAATAAGAGAGCCTTTCACATCTTGACCATCAGTAATGTTTTTAGGAATCCCTGCAAATTCGGAAAAATATCCTATTGGTGTTGGTGCCAGCCCAAGATCAACAACATTTGCTCCCATATGCGTAACACCTTTAATTAAAGACTTAGCAAGTGAAGGCGAATGCAATCTGGCATCTCTAACAACTGTTATCCAAATATTTTTTGGAAGAAGGCCTGAATTCTCTTCAACATATTTAACATATGCTTTTCCAACGTAATAATATAATTCTTCAGTTATATCTTCTGAATAAATTCCTCTAATGTCATTTTTACCAAATGCGGTAAACTTATGTTCTACAGTCATTTTTTCTCCTTGTACAAATACTGCTAAATGTTTATACTAGCTATTATAAAAAATACATAGATTAAAAGCAAAAAGATGAAGAAAATTATAAATAAATACATAAAAAATAGTGAGTCACTAACTGTCTGGTCTTTTATAATCCCAAGTTTGTTAGGGTGTCTAATTTTCATATTGATTCCTATAATCTCATCGCTCGCTTTAAGCTTTTGCGACTGGAACTTACTTTCTAAACCTCATTTTATAGGTTTAGACAACTATACAGGTTTATTATCAAGCAAGCAGTTTTGGATGGTTTTTTATAATACAATAATCTATGCTCTATCCACGACCATTATAGGAACCGCCATCCCACTAGTTTTGGCTTACATAATTAACAATAAGATTAGATCAAGTGAATTTTTCAAGACAACATATTTTCTTCCATTTGTGACACCAATGATTGTTATTGCAATGGTCTGGGAATGGATATTCGATCCTAATATGGGGCTTTTAAACTTTATGCTTAAATCAAATATTTCTTGGCTATACAGCACAAAAACTGCCCTTCTTGCAATAATAATTGTTTCTGCCTGGAAGCTAATAGGGTATAACATGGTGATTTTCCTATCAGGTTTTTCTACCATTAATACTCAAGTATTAGAATCAGCCAAGATAGATGGTGCAGGGAAGCTTCAAACGTTTTTTAAAATAATTATTCCACTTCTTAGTCCAACAATATTTTTTGTACTAATTATAACTACAATATCTTCATTCCAGGTGTTCGACCTGATTTATCTTATGACTCAAGGTGGGCCGGAAAATTCAACTAATGTTTTAGTTTATTGGCTTTATAAAAACGCCTTTGAGTTCTTTAATATAGGCAAAGCTTCTGCAATAGCCTACATATTATTCATTTTTATTTCATTACTAACCATAACGCAGTGGATTATCAGAAAGAGATGGGTATACAACGAGTAACCCTTTATATTTTAAACTACTCTGTATAATTCTCTTCCGATAGTA
Organism: Cyanobacteria bacterium OH_PDB_230; assembly: GCA_023421795.1. Taxonomy (GTDB): domain Bacteria; phylum Cyanobacteriota; class Vampirovibrionia; order Gastranaerophilales; family Gastranaerophilaceae; genus JAEZOG01. The sequence continues at coordinate 1,217,142 of JAEZSO010000002.1, read as the reverse complement.
TTATCATCAAAAAGAGTATCTATGCCTTCTTTTATTTGTTTAGAAGAAGCAGTGATTTCTGGAGTGAACAATAATCTAAAAGCTTTTGCAAACTTGTAAACTAAAGCACTCAATGGGTCTGTACTCAAGGCATCTGCTTTGTCGGCATTTTTTTGAGATACGCTATAGCTGTGTTTAAATTCAGGATAAGCTACTGATCCTTTAAATGTTGGTGTATAATTGTTAGGTATTTTATTTATTTTCATTTTCCTTTACCTCGGACTTAACTAAAGTGTTTTTAATACACTTTATTTATACTTTTATTATTAATCACTTTTAATTTTTTGTCAACCCCTCCACTTAATCAATTTTTGCAACGTCATAAAATCCACTCTTTGCTGGGTTTAAGCATTAAGTGTATTTGGAGCACTTATTTGGCGTTTTCAGAATAATACTTTTGTACTATATAAAAATAACTACCTGGCTAATTGTAAATCTTTTATAGATGCTGTTATATATTATTAAAATCTTTTTCATACTTCCAACTATTCTTAATTCCAGACAGCAAGGGCATTTATGCCCTCTTTTTTTTATTTCTTGTTATACCTATTCTGGACTTTTGAAATATCATTTAAAATATAGTATTCAGTGGCTTCTACAGCTTTCACAAGAGTAGGCTTGAGTATTTCAATTTCTTCTTTTGAGAAAGCCCCAAGGACAAAAGATTCAGATGCCATCATTTCAGGCTGAGGGCCAATACCAATCTTTAATCTGTCAAACTTTTGAGTACCGATATTTGTAATAATAGACTTTATACCGTTATGTCCACCGTCAGAACCGCAGGGCCTAAAGCGAAGGGTACCTAAATCTAAAGAGATATCGTCATATACAACAAAAACATCTTTTTCTGAATACTTATAAAACTTCAAAAATTCTCTTACTGCATTCCCCGATAGATTCATAAACGTTTGAGGTTTTATGATCCAAATCTGTTCATTTTCAAACTCACACTTGGCTATTTCTGCGTTAAATTTGGACTCAAATCGGAAATTACAATCCCATTTGTAGGCTAGTGCATCTGCATATAAGAAGCCTACGTTATGTCTAGTTGTTATATATTTATCCCCTGGATTCCCAAGTGCGACTAATATTTTCATAATATGTTTTCCTTAGTTTAGTAGCTATAAAAATAATTACTCTTGTAACTCGGCTCAAGTTACCAATTTCAAAAATCTTAAAAGAGTTTATTTATATAAATATTATTAGAGGGAGGAAAGTTATGTCAACCAAAAATAAATCTATAATAAATTTAAAAAGCAGCGAAAAGCTTTTCAACTTTTTGGAATCATCCCATCTGCACAAAAAAGATTTCGCTCAAATGATAGGTGTGACGCTTTCATATGTTTATAATTTAATAGATAACGCGATTCCATTTTCCACAAGAAGTACAACTTTAGAGCGTATTGCAGTTGTTATGGATATCAAACCTGAAGAATTTAGCGAATACAAGATTCCTCAAGAGCCAATATTGATAGATGATGCAGTAGAATTCCTCCGAGAAAGACAGCAAGAAAAGAAGCTAACCACTGTTCAACTTTTAAAAGCTTTCCCAAGAAAAAAGCGAGTCGAAATAGTTGACATACTAAGAGGAGCAAGACCTATCCCTTTAGATTGGAAAGAATTAACTTTAATCGCTCAAGTTTTAGATGTTTCCAAAGAGGAAATATATCCGTTTTGGGAAGCTAGGTTAAGGCAGATAATGCAAATTTCAGGAATGAATATGCAATCTAATGCAGAACTCATAAACACAATGTTCAATTGCGCAAGAGAATTCGTCCACGGAAACAAACGTTAACAAAAAGCCCTCTATTTTGAGGGCTTTTTTATATTTGAATCTTTTCAATATTTATTTTTACATCTGTAGGGTTTTTAAAGCGTTCTTTTTTATAATCTATTTGTATTATCTGATAAACGCCCGGAGGAGCCAAAAGAGATGGCACTGAGATATGATAAATACCATTTTCGTCTACTGTAACCTTGTCACTATGGTAGTGTCCTGAAGATATCGCAGCAACGTTCTTATGCTTTAAAAGAAGCTCTAAATATTTATCAGGGTTTAAGGTAGTGTGAGAACGTTTCTCTAAAGGAGGTACCAATGGGAAATGCTGAAAAATAACAGCGATTTTATTTTTGTTATCAGTTAAAACCTTGTCTAACCAAGATGTCATTTCTTCAGTGTAAAGACCATGCGTACTAGGAGCAAAAGCTGTAGCCCCATCTACGACAATCGCAATGATATCTTTATTTGGGTAAAAATAGTAGTAAGGTTTATCGCTTTTAAAATTTGGATTATAAAGTTTTACCGCTTTTATGTAATCATCCTTAGGAATACCTGTAAGTTTATAAGCGTCGTGATTGCCGACAACCAAGTAATATGGCTTAGTTAGAGCTTGGGTAGTTCTTAAAAAGGCCAGCAGATTTTCTGGTCTTGATTTATCTATATTATCTCCAAGAAACACAGCAAATTGCACATCCTGTTTATTTATTGAATTGATTGCAAATTTAAGATTTCTTGAACTGTATGTAACATCTCTTAAACTGTCACTTTTACCGTCAGGAGAAAAATGGACATCTGTTACTTGCGCGAATCTAAGCGTTTTTGCTGAAACAGGGTTGCAAAATGAAAGCAATACAAATAATACTAAAGCTAGAACATTCATCTTAGTTGTATTCATTTTGAACTCTCGAATTAATTATTTCTTGTAAAGATAGTGCTTGTTCCAAATCATTTTTTTCGATTACATTCATCAAAATAAAGATTTCCCCAAGATGTATTTTTTGAAATTTTTGAGCATCCAATGCCATAGAAAGATGAATGAGATTGATTTTTCCAGATTCAATCAATATCTCACCGATTCTTTGAGATTCTTGAACATCATTCCAATCATTTACATCAAATAAATTTTTCATTTTTTTATTATAACAAAAACTAGTGCTTTTTAACACTAGTTTCAATTTCATATAATCTTATATAATTTATGCTATTGCTACTTCAGTAAGTATGTTTTGTTTACCTTTGTACATGCCAGCGGATACTTCTTTTAATCCAACAGCCGGTGCTAATCCTCTTTGATATAGGTCTTTTGCATCAGCAGAAACAATATTTACGTTCCCGCCTGCTGTTAATTGACCAAAAGGAATCGCAGTATGAGGTGTTCCTGTCTTTTTAGGACCTTTTGCTGCACCACCTTGGTATGCACTAAGTGCATTAATCAAAGAATTATATTCGTTAAAATGTACCGGTGGGATTGTTGACATGATTATTCCTTGAATCTTATATATAAATAAAAACATAATTGTTCATTTATTTGCCAGTTTTAAAAGAAAATTTACAAATTTAACATAGGATAAATTTTTTAAAAGGCATATTGTGATAAAATTAAATTATGTTTAGAAAATACGAAAACGAAATAAATCAGCTAAATTCGACCTTTAACAAAAGAGAAATTCCTGATATTTATAAATCGGGAAAATATGTAATTTATCAAAACAGAAAATTACTTAATTTATCATCTAACGATTATCTAGGCATCGCTGAGAACCAGCAAATTTCAAAAGATTTTTTAAAAAACTGTAACTACTCTTTTGGCTCAGCTTCTTCAAGGCTTTTGACGGGAACAAGCAACACTTACAAAGAGCTGGAACAATTAATTTCAAAACTATATAAAAAAGATTCTGCATTACTTTTTAACAGTGGATACCATGCCAATGTAGGGATTATTTCTTCGCTGGTAAACAAAAATGACGTTGTGTTTTCTGACAAACTCAACCACGCAAGTATAATAGACGGGATGAGGCTTTCTGATGGCAGCTTTTATAGATACAAGCATCTTGACTATGAGCATCTGGAGTCACTTTTAGAGCAACATCGAAACAAGTTTGAAAATGCAATAATAATAATTGAATCGATTTTTAGCATGGATGGTGATTCAGCCGTCTTAAAAAGGCTTATAGATCTAAAAAGAAAGTATAATGCCATATTAATAGTAGATGAAGCGCATGCGTTTGGGGTCTTTGGAGAAAATGGATTGGGTCTCGCTGAAGAGCAAAGTTGTTTGGAAGAAATTGATCTGGTAGTAGCTACTTTTGGCAAATCCATAGGATCAATGGGAGCTTTCTGTTGCGGAAACCGAATATTAATAGATTATTTGACTAATAAAGCCAGAAGTTTTATTTTTTCAACAGCCCTGCCGGAAATAAACATCGCCTTTTCAAAATTTATAGTGGAATCAATTTTGCCGAATACAAAATCTGACAGATATAATTTGTTAAAAACAGCCCAGCAACTAAGAGAAATGATAAAGGAAGCAACTCTCACAACTGTTGGCGATTCACACATAGTGCCAATTATTATAGGTTCAAATGAAGACACGGTAAAAGATTGCAAAGTCCTTCAAGATAACGGGTTTTATACACTACCGATAAGACATCCCGCTGTAGCAATGAATTCTGCCAGAATCAGACTTTCTTTAAGAACTGACATAAAGATAGATGAGATATCTCAAATTCCGAGAATCTTAAACAAAGCTAAAAGTGAATTATACAAATAAATTATTGCATGATTTTTTTTATATGTTATAAATATCATATAAAGAATATCTTTACGCCCTGGTAGCTCAGCTGGATAGAGCAACCGCCTTCTAAGCGGTAGGTCATAAGTTCGAATCTTATCCAGGGTGTTTTTACTTTTTAAGATATTATTAATCATAAAGTGTCTAAAATCTCTTTTAAAACTGTGCCCGGGTTCAATGACGTTCTTAACAGGACTATTATATATTTACATTTTATTTTATTGACGCATTGTATGCTAAAATCTTGTAAGGTTGAATTTAATATTATGAACTGATTATAGGGATTTAGATGAAAAAATTTTTTAATAAAATTTTTACCTCATTATATAAAATAAATTTTAGGCGTGCTTTTTTAATCGGTTTAATTTTGCAATTAACAATGGTGGTGTATGTTTGGGCCTCTATTGTTGATTTTATTAATTACAAAAATTTAATGCTGAATGTACATAGTGAATTTTTGGATGAATATAAAATAAACCTCTTTGATAAAGAAAATTTGACCATGAAAAAAGGGATTTATGTCTTTCTCACCAAGAATATAAAAAAAGATTTTATAAAATACACTGCAAATCGTCCTCCAAAAAATTCTAAATTAGAAACTTTTTATATAGCCATAGACAAAAAACATTTAGAAAAATTAAACTCCAACTTACCGAAAAGCGGGACCACAGAGTCTTATACTGCGTTTTTAAAAACAGACAACAGCGACGTAAAAAAAATAAAACTAAGATATAGAGGTGATACCCCAGGACACTGGGCGTTTGAAAAAAAATCCCTGCGTATAAGCATGCAAGGTGAAGATACTTATAATCTGGAAAAGAAATTCAATTTAATTGTTCCTCCCAATGACTACAGCATAATAGATATAGTTAATTATGAGACATCAAAGAAACTAGGTATTATATCTCCAGATTGTTTCCCGGTAAGAGTTTATTTGAACGGAAAATATATGGGAGTGTATTTCTATCTAAGCCAAGTAGATGAATCACTTTTAAGAAAGCATAAGTTGATGCCAGGCAGCATTTATTATGGAGACGGCTGCCCGACAGATCCTGACAAAACGTATAAAACGACGACCCTTCTTTGGCAAGACCCTTCATACTGGGAGAAGAAAGCCGCACGTAACAGCGAACAAAAATCGGATGTAGATGAAATTAAATATTTTATCAAGGCAATAAGCTCTTTTAATGACATAGATTTTTACGACTTTGCCGAAACATATTTAAATAAGGATAAATTCTATAACTACCTTGCTTTGGATGTAATAACAGGCACGCCGCATCACGATTATCACCACAATTACAAATTATACTTTGACCCTTACAAGGGCTTATTTGAGCCTATAGAATGGGATATAAGATGGTGGACCGACGCAAAATCAAAAGATGAGTCGTATTATGAGCTGTTAAAAAGAATTAAGTTAAATCCTATTCTAGAGGGTGAAAGAGACAAAGTTGCTTATAAGCTTTTATCTGATGGAATAGTTGAAAAAATGGTAGAAAAAACAAATGACTACAAAGAGGCTTTAATCCCAGAGTTAAAGGCGGATATTTATAAAAATAATTATACCTCTTTGATGCCTTTTGATTGTATTCCATATTCAATAAAAGAATTTGTGAATTCAGTTGGTTATATTGAAAATGGACTGTTGGAGAGAAAAAAATATTTAATTTACTTATATAACAATATTTCTAGCAGATATTACGTTAAAAATACTCGCGGAAGCCAAGCCCAACTACTGTTTGAAATCGATGGCAACAGCCCTGTTCAGGTAGATTTTGCAAAAAACTACGGAAGAACTGCTAAAATATATCGTGATACTAACTTTAATGGCGTTATAGATAAAGAAGATGTTAGAGTAAAAGAAACTGAAACCCTTTATCCGGGAAGAAAGGAGTATCAGGGACTTGAAAGCAACGGAGAAAAATTTGTTTTCTATGCAAGACACCATCTAAAACCCCATCCCTTATACTATTCATACATAGTTATCGGTGATATTGAAAAAAATGGAAATCTAAAAGCAGAAAATGCCATCACGGGTAGAAATATAAAAATACAATACAAAAAATTTAAGCAGAATAAAATAAAAGCAGATTCTATACATCCTTGGGAATTACCCGTTATTCATACTAAAAAAGTTGTATTAAAAGGGAATATAGAGGTAAAGAAAACGCTTGAGTTTGACAAAAACACTACAATAACAATCCTCCCGGGGACAACGTTTACAATGCACCCTCGTCAATCAATTTACTTCTACGGAAAAGTCAACGCTGAAGGCAGCAAACATAATCCAATCAGGTTCATTGCAAAAAACAAATCAAGGCCTTGGGGCATTGTTGCAGTGCAAGGTCAAAGTGCATCAGGAAGCAAATTTAAATATGTCGAGTTTAAAGACGGCTCTGTTGATTCAAGAAGACTTATACAATATACAGCCCCTTTCAACATACATAATCTAAAAGATTTTGAGCTCAGTCATATCAAAGTGGGGAAAAATCATACAGGTGACGATGCAATGCATATTTCTTACAGCAACGGAGTCTTGAAAGACAGCGTTTTTGTAAATGCAAAAAGCGATGCTTTAGATATAGACATTGCGGATGTAGAAATAAAAAACACAATTTTCATAAACAGCGGAAATGATTCAGTTGATTTGATGACAGCAAATGCCGAGATAGAAAACTGCATTTTTATAAATTCCGGTGACAAAGGGATTTCGACAGGCGAATGGAGCGTGGGAAACTATAAAAATAATTTCTTCTATAATAACCTCATTGCGGTTGAAGTCAAAGATAAATCAAATGTTAAAATGGAGAAGAACATTGTAGTAAATAGCAGAGAAAAAGCAATAAACCTCTACAATAAAAACACAAGGTACGACGAGGGCGGCCTGTTAGATTCAGATAAACTTTATATTATAGGAAATAATAAGATTTCTCACGATAAACGATCAAAAGTTAAGGCAACAAACACAAACGAATCTTATCCTGAATTTTCAAATTTAAACTTTTTAAATGAGAAGTTGCTTTTGAATAACTCTTTTAATTCTCTGGATTATAAAATTAAAAAGGTGGTAAAAAGTTATGAAAATTGATGAAAAATACCTTCCCAGCATAGGGTTTGTTTATTTGATACTAAATGTTGTAATCATTATCATTGCGTTTTCTTGCCTGTTATTTTTTCCAAAAGATATATACAAAACAGTTTTCAAAAGAGAACCTTATATCCCAGAGGTTCCTGTAGTCAACAATTATTACTACTCCGAATACAAAAAACAAGTGGCGGAAGAATATTACGAAAACAAAGATTATAAAAATGCGCTTGAGACAATAAAAAAATCTCTTGAACTCAATCCTACAAATATTGATGCAATAGAATTCAGAATAACAAATTTAAGCGAATATGAATCAGATAAAGATAACCTGGCGGAGTTTTTTAATTATCTCTTTTACAATGGAAGGCTGGATGAAAAAGAGTTATTTCACCTGATAAATTTAACTTTAGACAATTCAATGGAAAAAGAAAACTTTCTGAAAAAACTGGACAAAGAGTTAATTGAAAGCTATAAAAAATATAGAGAGGGAGCGAATATTAAATAAATGCTTTCAAAAGAATCACAAACAAATAAAATTATAGAAACAGCGCCAGATAATACTGCTCAGCATATAAAGGTCAAAAGAAACGAGCTAAAGTATTACATAAATTATTTTGATTACTTTACCCTGGTAAATAAGCTGAAGTATGTTCTAAAAGCTGATTCACATACAAATTCTTCAAACTTATACAATGTAAAGACTCTTTACTTTGATTCTTATGATGATGAATGCCTGAGCCAAAAGCTTTCCGGCCTGATGTACCATAAGAAATACCGAATGAGGATTTACAATACATCGGATGAAACCGTTAAATTTGAAATTAAAAACAAAATAAACAATCAAATTTTTAAAGAAACGGCGCTTATCACAAAGGAAAGCGCGATAAAAGTAATCAAAGGCGATTTTAACGAGCTTTTGGAATACAACAACGATATTTTGAACAGAATATATGCAGAATTCACCACTAAGGCCTTTCGACCTGTCGTGATGATTGATTATGTCAGAGAAGCTTATTTATTGGAACAATTTGACATAAGGGTTACAATTGATAAAGACCTAAAATGCAACAATCTGAATTATGATATTTTTTCAAAGGATATTACAATGATGCCTGTTATGACAGATCAAAAATATATTCTCGAAATAAAGTACAATACATATCTGCCAGATTACATAAAGAGCATGCTGCAAATAGAGGCTTTTGAAAAAACAAGCATAAGCAAATATGCGATGTCCAGAAGGTATTTTAAAACAAAACAATGGGAGGATAATTGATAATGGATCAAGTTACATTTAATGATGTATTTAAAAAAAGTTTTCTTGCGATGAGCGGAAACGCTAGTTCAGTAAGCCCGATGGACATAATTGTAAATATATTAATGTCTTTCATCGTAGGGATGTTTATTTATTACATTTATAAAAAGACATTTCAAGGTGTTTTATATCAAAAGACTTTTAATGTATCACTTGTTTTGGTCGCGACAGTTACCTCTTTGATAATTATGACAATAAGCGGCAATATAGTACTTTCTTTAGGGATGGTCGGAGCTCTATCAATAGTAAGATTTAGGACCCCTTTAAAAGACAGCATCGATTTAGTATTTGTGTTTTGGGCAATATGCGTTGGAATCGCAAACGGGGTCGGCTATTTCACAATATCAATTATAGGCTCTATATTCATAGGAATTTTATTGTTGATTCTTTCTCGAAAAGGAACAACCGAAAATCCTTATTTGCTCATAATACAAACACCCCCGCACGTTAGAGAAGCTGAGATATTAGAATTTTTAAAAACCAAAGTAAAAGTATACAGAGTAAAAACAAGAACAATAAATCAGACACAAAGCGAATTAACAATAGAAACAAAATTAAAAAATAATGATACTTCTTTTGTCGAAAACTTTTCACAAATAAATGAAAACATCAGGGCCACACTGATTTCTTATCAGAATGATCTTGGGAATATTTAATTTTTATCAATAGCGTTAAAAATCAGCCGTTAAGTAAGCGGCTGATTTTGTTTATTTGTATTGAAATACTTAACTTTATTCTCTTACATTATCGAATAAAGCTGTACTGATATATCTTTCACCTGTATCAGGAGCTATTACAACAATAAGCTTACCTGCATTTTCCGGCTTCTTGGCTTCTTTTAATGCGGCACTTACTGCTGCCCCCGTTGAAATACCACATAGTATCCCTTCTGTTTTAGCGAGTTCTCGAGCAGTCTCTAAAGCTTCCTGGCTTTTGACGGTAGAAATTCCGTCTAAAAGTGATTTATCAAGTACATCAGGTACAAAACCAGCCCCTATCCCTTGAATTTTATGAGGGCTAGGAGAGCCTCCGGATAATACTGGGCTTTCTGCAGGTTCAACAGCTATTACCTTAAAGTCGGGCTTCTTAGCTTTTATGTTTTTCGCAACTCCTGTGACAGTTCCTCCTGTCCCTACACCAGCGACTAGCATATCGACTTTGCCATCAGTGTCTCTCCAGATTTCTTCTGCAGTGGTTTTAAAATGAACCTCTGGGTTTGATGGATTCTTGAATTGTTGAAGAATAAAAGAATCACTTGTATTACCTGCAATAGAATTAGCTTCTTCTACAGCTCCTTTCATTCCTAATTTACCAGGGGTTAAAACAATCTCGGCACCTAATGCTTTTAGAAGCATTCTTCTTTCTATGCTCATAGTTTCAGGCATGGTTAATATAAGCTTATAACCCTTAACTGCTGAAACCAAAGCCAAACCGATTCCCGTATTGCCGCTTGTTGGCTCTATTAAAGTTGTTTTGCCAGGTGTTATTTTTCCTGCTTTTTCTGCGTTTTCTATCATATTCAAAGCTATCCTGTCTTTTACAGAATGACCGGGATTAAAACTCTCTAATTTTAAAGCTATTCTTGCTTCTCCATCAAGGTTTAATTTATCTATATAGACAAGCGGAGTATTCCCGATTAACTCGGTAACGTCATTCGCTATGGCGGCCTTAAACGACAGACCTGTAGCTTTTTTGCTAAAATCAACAACATCGGTCGCATTCAAGCTACACTTACCAGAATTAAAATTTGTTACTTGACCTTTGTAATGCGTGTTTTCGGAGTTATTTTGTTTTTGAGAGTTAAAAAAATAACTTCTTACAGGCTGCTGGATTGCTCTTACATTCATATTATCCTCCTCAATTTAATGAAAGCATTTTGAATACGGCTTATAAAATATTATTCGGCTTACCGAATATTTTATTAAATTTATTATTATTAGCCATTACCCAGTTGTCTGATTATTTATCTACCTTTAAATACTGAGGGCAAATTTCATTAACTATATAGCTCACCTATAATTTTTGATTTATAATTTGAAAAATATTAAAATTTTTGAGGGCAAAAAGATGCAAAAAGCACTATTATTAATTTTCACTTTATTTCTATATATTTTTTCACCTGTCTGGGCAAATGAAAAAACATTAACTGAATATTCAACGTTTAGCAAAGATAAAGTTCCAACAATATGTGAAATAAGAAACTGCAAAACAAAGCCGCAATCTATAAGCAATTTAACAGGGAACTTTCCTAACGAAATTAAAGTTTTCTTTTCCGATATAGACGGCACTTTAATTCCTACCGATAAATCCGCCCCAAAAGGTCATATACAACAAAGCGTTATAGAAGGAGCTAAAGAATTACATGATGCCGACATTCCTCTTTATCTAATCACAGGGCGCTCTTCAAAGGAGGCCATAATAATTGCAAAAAAAATAGGCATCAATACAAAATATGTAATAGGCCAACAAGGAGCTGAAATAGCCACTATGAACGGTGATTTAATCTATGAAAGCGGTATCTCTTCAGAAGTAGCTAAAAAAATTCTCTGTGACATCAGTGCCTTCAACAAAAAAAATGGAAATACGATTGTTCCATTCATATATGTAAAAGGGGTCCTTTATACTTTCCAAGACTCAGACCTACCTTATGTCATCGACAAACCTGTAAAACTCAACTCAATTTCTGATTTAGGAAAAAATTTCTCAGTAATCAAAGTAGGCTTATACTCCTCTGATTATGACAACTTAAAAGCAATCCGCAATCATTTAGCAAGAAAATACAAAAAATATAATGTTGTTATCTCTGCCGACTGTTACTGTGACTTATCCAGCAAGGCAGCAAATAAAGGTGAAGGCATAAAAATTCTTACTGAAATTTTAGGGGTTGAATTAAAGAACGTTGCAGCAATTGGTGATAACGAAAATGACATCAGTATGCTTAAACTAATAAAAAGCAAAGGCGGCCTTGCTATTGCGGTAGAAAATGCAAACAAAAAAACCAAGAAAAATGCAAATTATGTTTCAACAAATGTTGCAAACTGCGGCTTTTTAAATGCTGCAAGAAGTGTTTTAGCCAATAATAACCTGCTTAAAACAAAAAATTTAATATTAAAGTAAGCCGGTTTTAATCCTCACTTTTGTAACCAGCGGCTACCCAATGTACAGCTAGAGCTGGAGTCAAAAATAAAAACACCAATATTGTTTTTATTAATCCGACAAAACCTACCCACATATTGTAATATGCATCTGTACTTATTCCAAAGCCTTGCTGATATAAAGTCGCCAAAAAACACTTACATGGCATATAAAGCAAAGTTGCTGCAATCAAAAAAATCAAACCTATAAAAAAACATTTATATAAGATGTTTCTCAAGACAATAAGTCGTTCTTTAGTATGCATTCTGTACTCCTTTAAATTAATATATTTATGCATTAATTTTTCAAATATTTTATTCACTATGCAGGTAATGTTAATAATTATCGGTATTAAACTGCCTGGAAATACTGTTAAAAATTTATATTATTTTGGTACAATCAATAAATGATAAATAAAAAATTTGATATCTTTATAGAGCTAGCCACACTATTTGATTTAACAGAAATAAACGAAATACTTTCTGATAATAATCTACGAAATGACGATCTCGATTTGAAGAATATGCATATTTATAAGCTAATTCACAAAAAAGAAATAATAGGAACGGGTACGCTGGAAAAAAGAGGAGATTATGCCTTGCTGCGCTCAGTTGCTATTAAAGAGAATTACAAAAATAAAGGATTAGGAAAATTCTTTTGTAACGAACTTCTAAAAATAAGCAAAGAAAAAAATATAAAAGCACTATATCTACTCACAACTACAGCTGCTTCATTTTTTGAAAGTCTTGGTTTTATTGAATGCCAGAGAGAATCTGTGCCTTCAGAGGTCCAAAGCTCAAAACAATTTTCTTTGACTTGTCCAAAAAGCGCAAAATGTCTTATGAAAAACTTGTAATTATTACCCGTCTTTTCTTCAATATACCAATATGTTTTAATATATTTGCGCATTAAACTAAAAAAAACTTATAATACTTTAATTAATAATTAAAAATAAGTCATGAAAACCAACATAAAAAAGATTTTAAAAATTATAATATTTTTTGCATTTTCAGTACTATTTGTATTTAACCATACAAACCCTGCTCGTGCAGAATACAAAGCCCCAAAGCCTTATAATTTTGTAAATGACTTCGCAAATTTAATCAGCGATAACAATGAAACTAAGCTAAATTCTCTTTTAAAAGAAGTCAGCACGAAAACAAGAGCTCAAATAGCAGTGGTAACTTTATCCTCGCTAGATGGCTATCCTATAGAAGATGTGGGACTGTCAATAGGGAGACAATGGGGTGTCGGACAAAAAGATAAGAATAACGGAGTAGTAATTCTTGTTGCCCCAAACGAACGAAAAATGCGTATAGAAGTGGGGTATGGACTTGAAGGAGCAATCCCTGATTCAAAAGCGGGGAGAATCAGAGATGAGCTTATGATTCCTGAATTTAAGAAGGGTAACTACGAAACCGGAATTATTTATGCGACAGAAAAAATAGCAAATCTTGTAGCACAAGAATACGGCGTAAAGATAACAGGGGAATACAATTTGCCGCAACCTCCTGAACAGAACTCAGATTTTGAACAATTCATATTGTTTGTTCTTTTATTCATAATTATTTCAGGACTTTTCAACAAGAGAACAAGAAATTCCAGCATATTCCCATTTTGGATAGGATACGGCTTAGGAAGCCTCGGAGGAAGAAGCTCCAATGACTTCAGCGGTTTTGGCGGCTTCGGCGGAGGCGGTTTTGGTGGTGGCGGCGCATCAGGAGGATGGTAACGATGAAAAACATTGATAAATTATTAAACGACTTCATATCTGATTTTAAAGAACTGTATGCAGAAAGACTGACATCAATAGTTATCTACGGATCATGCGCAAAAGAAAGCTGCGATGACAAAGAATCAGAAGTAAACGCAATTGTTGTAATTAACAATTTGAGCGCATCAGATTTAAAAAGTGCAAATAAAATAATCAAAAAGTGGGTTAAAGAAAACAATCTGCCTCCTATTTTTATGGACAAAGAAGAGTGGTTTGATTCAACAGATGTCTACCCGATTGAATACTCAGACATAAAAGAAAGATATAAAATAATTTACGGTGAAGATATCGTTGCGCCATTAAATTTATCGAACCAAAATCTAAGACTGATGTGCGAACACGAGATAAAAAACATACTTATTAAACTAAGACAGTACTACCTATTAAACAGTTCCGATTTAAAATCAGTAGAATCATTAATAATAAACGCTACAAAGAGCATAATAGCTGTTGCAAGAGGGATTTTAAAGCTTTCTAACAATCAGGTGCCGCACAAACCTGAAGACATAGTAAATCTGTTATCTCAATCAATAGATATAAATAAAGATACATTCTTAAAAGTTCTTGAATCTCGCCACAACAAAACAATCATAAAGAAAGATGAATATGAAAACATTGTTCAAACACTGATTGACTCAACAAATTCAATTTTAAAAGTAGTAGATAAATTATAAAAAGGGGGCATTATGCAAAACAAAGGATTAATTATAGGAATTAGCATCGTACTGATAGTTCTTATTATCTTCGGAAGCATTATGGGAACATACAACAAGCTTCAAATTCTTGATGAAACAGTAAATTCAAACTGGGCACAGGTTGAAAATCAATTAAAAAGAAGAAATGACTTGATTCCAAACCTTGTTAATACAGTAAAAGGCTATGCAACTCATGAAAAAGGAGTTTTCTCGGAAGTTGCCCAAGCCAGAGCAAAATTAGCCGGTGCTGTAAGTTCAAAAGATGTAAAAAACGTCAGAGAAGCAAACAACGAATTTAACAGCGCGCTTTCAAGATTACTTGCTATAGCCGAAAACTATCCTCAATTAAAAGCAAATCAAAACTTCATCGGTCTTCAAGATGAACTTGCCGGAACAGAAAACCGCCTGGCTGTTGCGAGAATGGACTACAATAATTCTGTAAAAACAATAAATGCAATGATAAGAACTTTCCCGACAAACATTGTCGCAAACATTGCAGGTATTAAATCACGAGAATATTTTGAAATCAATGAAGCTGAAAAAGCGGCTCCACAAGTGAAATTTTAAGAAAACACTATAAAAAAGAGGGATGATTATTTCCCTCTTTTTTTAAATATATGTTCTACAATTTTTTTTGATAAAAAATATATCCCTGCAAAAATCAGGCTGCCTTTTAATGCAGCTTGAGTAATCATTTTTTTGTTTATTTGTTTGGATTTGATGATGTTCAGATAAGTATCTTTTATTTTATTTATATTATTTTTATAGATTTTTTTATACAGGCCCGTATCAAATACTTTTTCAAAATACTCTTCACCCTTTTTTATGTATTGTTTTTGGCCTATATAAGAATCCGTAGAAAAAAATATCGCTCCGGCACCGGCAGCTAAACTTGCATCAGTTAGCTTAAAATCACGTTTTTGAATAAATTTTGTTGGAGCTAACCCAACAACTTTAGTCATGTATTTCCCCACATTATTTATAAATTTATTATACAAATATTTTCTGATTCAACAACACAGACATTTTTTTGCAAAACAGAAAATCCAGGAATATCTATAGCCATAATTGGATTATTCAGAAAAAAAATACATCTTAAACTTATTTAATATTTTAAATAAGTTTCTTTTTTTAACTTATTTTAGAATTGGAAATTTTATTCACCAATTGTCCTTTTAGATAGCATTTTGGGTTATTTATTATCTGTCCTTATATGTTAGTTTAATAAATAATTCATATCTTAATGAGGTTTTGAACCCATGAATTGGTTAAAAACACAAAAATTAATCAGAGTATTAATCGTCATAATATTTTTTATAACTTCAAGCTCATCTATACACGCCAAACTATTCAGAATGACAGATAAAAAAGAAATGGTTGATAACATAAACGAAAAGTTTGAATTCGTAAATGTTAACTGGTGGGACAACTTTAACGACCCATATTTAAAAAATTACGTATATAGAGCTATAGAAAATAACCATGATGCAAAAAAAATCGCTTGGAAATGCGAAGAATACAGACAATTTGTAAAAGTAAACTTCTCAAAAGAATTACCGATGCTTTCAGCTTCAACAATTTATACCGCATTTAACACACCGAACCTTATAGGAAATAAGGACATATCAAGGAGTTCATTTATATTACCATTTTTTACCCAGTATGAAGCAGATCTGTTGTTAAAAAATCACGATATAACAAAATCCTCTAAAAAAACATATGAAGCATCGAAATTTGACGAAAAATCAGCTTATATAAGCCTGGTAACAAATGTTGGTACTGTTTATATAAACATTCTCAAATATGACTCACAGATATGTTTATTAGAAAAGCTTGTAAAAGTTAACAAGGAAATTTTAAAAAGAGAGAGCGATAAATTTAACAGAGGAGTTATTTCAGTTTCCGATTTAAACATGTCAAAAAAGGAACTGGATGATGCCAAAATAAACCTGGATGAACGCTTGAAAGCAAGAGAAAAGCTGTTAAACCAACTGGCAGTTTTGATAGGTGATTCGCCAGAAAATTCAAAATACTACACGAGAAGCTGTTTAAATGATTTTGAATATAGAAAAAATGTCCCCTGTGAAATATGTTCTGATGTAATTTTTTCAAGACCGGATGTCTTATCGGCCGAAATTTTACTTGAAAAAAATAAAATTGACATCAGAGTTGCAAAAAAAGAATTTTTTCCTCGTTTCAATATTATTGGCTTCTATTCTTTTAACACCTTGGGCGGAGGAAACTTTTTCGGCTGGAGGTCAAGCTCTGCTGCAATTATCGGTGCGGCGACGCAGGATCTTTTTAGAGGTGGATTAAGACTTGCGAATTTAAGAATAAGCAACACCAGATTCCAACAAGCATTTGAAGCGTACAAACAAGTCAACTTAACAGCAGTGCAAGAAGTAAATGATAGCCTATATTTTGTAAAAGAAGATACAAATATAGATAAGCAAACTTTAAGCAAATTTGGAACAGAAACAGACAGCCACAACAGGAATATAAACAGGTTCAGAAGAGGAGTAATATCAAAAACAGACTTGCTAGCATCAGAAAGGCAACTTCTCAATACAAACATTCAAGCAGTAGACTCAAAGACAGCAAGACTTATAGACTATCTTACTTTGTATAAAGCCGTCGGGGGAAACCTATGAACAGAAAGGTTATTCGAGGTTTACTTCTTTTTGGATTAATAGCGATATTGGTTTTAATCGCTAATTATATGATTGTCAGAGATAAAAAAACTGATGAACTCACCTTATATGGGAACATAGAAATACGACAGGTTGATATGTCTTTCAGGATAAACGGTACTATTGCAAATATGTTGTTTGAAGAAGGCGACATGGTAAAAAAGGGACAACTTCTGGCATATTTAGATGACAAGCAGTACAAATCCGAATATGAAAAATCTGTCGCGCAAGTGCAACTAGGAAAAGCTTTAAGCGCAAATGCAAGCTCAAAATATGAACGACACATCCCGCTTTGTCAAGAAAGCACGACCTCTCAACAAGAATGTGAAAACTTATACAACCAAAAAAGAGAAACGGCAGCGGGATTACAAGCTGCGATTGCTGCGGCGAAATATGCAAAAGGAAACGTAGAAGATTCAAAAATCTACGCACCATGTGATGGGACTGTTATGACAAGAGTGCAAGAACCAGGATCAATCGCTCTTCCCGGGCAACCTGTTTACACAATTGCCAAAAGAGCCCCCGTTTGGATAAGAGCATACATCCCCGAGACAGATTTAGGAAACATCAGATATGGAATGAAGGCAAGTGTTCTGACAGATACTATAGATCCAAACACAAATAAACACAGAGAATACACAGGATGGATTGGTTACATTTCCCCAGTGGCTGAATTTACGCCAAAAACAGTACAGACTACAGATTTAAGAACAGACTTAGTTTATAGAATAAGGGTATATGTCTATGAAATAGATGAATATTTACGCCAGGGTATGCCTGTAACTATCAAAATCAATCTTAACAATAAAGAAGTAAGAACAAATTTAAGGGGAGATTATGACGAATAGCGTCGTAATAAATAATCTATCTAAATGTTTCAAAAACACTGAGACATGCGCACTGGCAAACCTCGAATTAAAAATCCCATCAGGAAAAATAATAGGTTTGATTGGTCCAGACGGAGCAGGCAAAAGCACTTTAATCAGAAGCATAATAGGATTACATTCAATCGACAAAGGCGAAATTAAAACATTAAATCTTGATCCTTTCACACAAAAGGATTTGCTTAATCTAAAAATAGGTTACATGCCTCAAAAAAATGGCTTGTACGAGGATTTAACAATATTAGAAAATTTAAATCTTTACGCGAAGCTTAGAGGAGTAAAAGATGAAGATTTAGAGAGCGCTTTTGAATACCTTTTAGAATTAACTGACTTAAAGCCTTTTAAAAACAGGCTTGTTGGAAAATTATCAGGAGGAATGAAGCAAAAGGCGGGTTTAGCGTGTTCTCTTTTAGGTAATCCGGAATTGCTTCTCCTCGATGAACCATCAGTAGGTGTTGACCCTATCTCAAGACGAGAACTTATAAAGATGGTAAGACGTCTTGAAAAACGAGGGATAACAATACTTTGGTCAACAGCATATTTAGATGAAGCTGAAAGCTTTGACGAATGTATCTTAATAGACCAAGGAAAAATATTATATCAGGGAAAACCTGAAGATCTGACTAAAAAAATGGATGGAAGGGTGTTTTTAACCCGTGCAGAAGATAACAATAACAGGACATTAATCAAAAAAATAAAAAGAACCTGGGAAGGAATTACTGATGCTGTAATACAAAGTGACTACGTAAGAGTTGTTTTTGACAGCACAACGCCAAGTGTAGACAGGTCAATACTGATTGAAACTAAGCCAAAATTTGAAGATGCAGTAATCGATATTTTAGGTGGTACTCCAAAATTAGACAACAGATTTACCAAAAACTTTGATTTTAAAAACCATCACGAAGGCTATGTTATAGAAGCCGAACATCTTGTAAAAAAATATGGTGATTTTTATGCAGTGAAAGATAACAGTTTTAAAATAACAAAAGGTGAAGTATTTGGGCTGATAGGACCTAACGGGGCGGGTAAATCAACTACATTTAAAATGCTCTGCGGACTTGCGACTCCAACTGAAGGAAAAATAAAAATAATGGGTGAAGATATACTTCTGAACCCGACCAAGGCAAGGTCATACATAGGATATATGGCGCAAAAATTTTCTTTATACGGAGGTCTCACCGTTTGGCAAAACCTCGATTTTTTCGCGGGAATTTATGGATTATTTGGCAAAGAAAAAAAAGAAAAAATTGAAATTATGATTGATATTTTTAATTTTAAAAGATATCTGGAACACAGCGCGGAAGATTTACCTTTAGGCTACAAACAGAGACTGGCGCTTATTTGCGCTACCATGCATAATCCTCCGATTTTATTTTTAGATGAACCTACATCAGGTGTTGATCCTCTATCAAGGAGAGAATTCTGGGATCATATAAATTCCCTTGCGGAAAGAGGTGTAACAATAATGGTCACGACTCATTTTATGGATGAAGCTGAATATTGCGACCGAATAAGCCTGTTTTATAACGGTGAAACAATCGCTTTGGGAACGCCAAAGGAACTAAAAGAAAAAGCAGGTGAAGACGTAACTATGGAAGAAACATTTATTAAATTGATAGAAGAATTTGAAAACAAAGAAAACAACAAATGAAAATACTAAGAGCACTTATACAAAAAGAGTTTCATCAAATAATAAGAGACCCCAGCAGCATAATGATAGCTTTTGTTCTGCCGACTATAATTCTCTTAATCTATATGTATGCAATAAACCTTGACACCTTAAAAATAAGAGTAGGATTAAAAGTAGATGATAACGAAAAGCAAATAAGCAGCCTTATTGATTCATTCAGCCATTCTAATTACGTAACAACAGTAAGGTACAATAACCCCAAACAAATGCACAGCGACTTAGTAAGCACAAAACTCAGAGGGATTATCGTAATACCCAATGACTTTTCAGAAAAGTTAAAAAGAGAAGAAACAGCACATGTGCAGGTGATAAGCGACGGAAGTGAGGTAAACCTTTCTAATTATGTTCAATCATACCCTCAAACGATAATTAACCAATGGTTAAAGTCCGAAGAAAAATTCTCTTCCGAAAAGCCCGTACAATTAATAAATCCGCAGATAAGATGCTGGTATAACCAAAAACTTGATAGCCATCATTTTATATTACCTGGCTCTCTGGCGATTACTATGACTCTGATAGGTCTGCTTCTAACCGCTCTAGTAATTGCAAGAGAATGGGAAAGAGGCACTATGGAAGCTCTTATTACGACGAGAGTGAGAAAAATTGATTTTGTACTGGGAAAATATCTTTCTTATTTTTTGCTCGGAATGCTTTCAATGCTGTTCAATTTTTTTATGTGTGTATTCATCTTCAACATCCCTTTTAGAGGCAGTTTTTTCGTACTGATGGGTTTTGCTTCTTTGTTTTTATTTACAGCACTCGGACAAGGATTGTTGTTATCTACAATATTAAAATCGCAATTTGCAGCGAGTCAAGCTTCTATCTTTGCAGGATTCTTGCCTGCTTTAATGCTTTCAGGCTTGATTTATCCAATAAGTTCTATGCCTAAATATCTTCAGCCTATTACTCTGTTAATACCCGCTAGATATTTTGTTGCCCTGATTCAAACTGAATTTTTAACCGGTACTGTCTGGGAAATAATAATTCCAAACTCATTATACTTGGCGCTATTTGGTGCAGTATTGTTTTTTGCAGTCTATAAAATCACAAAAATGAGGCTCGACTGATGTTAAAAAGAATTATTGCATTGATAATAAAGGAATTTTATACAATTTGGAGAGATAAAAAAAGCAGATTTTTGATTATTTTCCCTCCTCTCATTCAACTTATTATCTTCTCACAAGCAGCCACTATGGAAGTCAGGAATATACATATGGCAATATTAGACAACTGCAATACTGTTGAATCTCGCAATTTAGTCAGTAAATTTCAAAACTCAAGGTGGTTTTACCAGGTATTATTGGTTCAAAATGAAAAAGACATAGAAAAGTTAATTAAAACCCAAAAAATACAAATTGCTTTGGAAATAGACAATAATTTTTCCAAGAATATCAAGAGAAATAAGCCGACAGACGTACTTATAATAACAGACGGAAGACAAACAAACGTTGCAGGAATCGCAAGCGGTTATGTTTCTGAAATAATAAGCACATTTGAAAAAGAAACAAAGCCAATGAACTACAAATCCGCATCAAGAATAATGATTGATCAGAGAAACTGGTTTAACCCTAATTTAATATTTAGGTGGTACACGGTAATTTCACTTATTTGCATCATAGGATCTGTTGTAGCACTGGTATTAACCTCTCTCTCTGTTGCAAGGGAAAGAGAAATGGGTACATTCGACCAATTAATTGTTTCTCCTTTAAGCTCATTTGAGATAATGATTGGAAAAACATTCCCGCCTTTAGTTTTTTCCATACTAACCGCTACCGTTATGATGCTTATGGTTATATATATTTTTAATGTACCTTTTCTTGGTTCATTCTTATATTTTTATATTTCAACGATTATCTTTGTAATTTCAATATTAGGTATAGGAATATTTATTTCATCAATTTGTAAAACACAACAACAAGCGATTTTAGGCTCTTTCGCCTTTCAAATGCCAGCGATTTTAATGTCAGGTTATGTATCTCCGATAGAAGATATGCCAAAATTCTGTCAATATATAACTTTATTGGACCCGATAAGATTTTATCTGGTTATAATAAAAGGTTTGTTCTTAAAGTCGATGCCTTTTACGGATATATTAGAAAACATAATACCTCTTTCGCTTATAAGCCTTTTGACACTTAGTTTAGCAAGCTGGATGTTTAAAAGAAATTTAGATTAGTATAATTTTAAACACAAAAATGAACTAATTAAGCACAAATACTGGACAAAAAGAGCAAAAAGTTCTATATTTAATACTTAGATAATTTAAAATCTTTTGTAGTAGATATAAACAGTAGGAGTGAACAAATGAATTCAAAGAATGTGATTATAAACACCCTTCTATTAATTTTCATCATCCTGGTATTTGCGTATATAGCCTTTTTAACGGTAGTGCCGGGAATTTTAGATAGTAACTTCGATTTATTAAAATTCAAAAGAGAAGTCTTTAATGTAACTAAACTGGATTTCCAATCAAAAAAACCTGCTTTTTACACAACCAGAGAATTAGGAGTTGGAGTAAAGTTTAACGAAGTAGTTATTAATTATCCTGACGAGAAAAAATTTGCAGATGCAGCGAAAATTGAAATAGAAGTAGCTTTATTGCCACTGATTACAAGAACAATCAAATTTAACAAGTTTGACGTTCTTTCTCCTAACATTGACCTTATTATTTTGCCAAACAACAAATATAAAATCGTCGATTTTTTAAGCAGTTATTTTTCTCTCGACGCACTAAATGGCAATCACCCAAAATTAAAAAAATTCACAATTGAAGTAACTCCAATTGTACTAAACAATTACAGCTTTGATGAGCCAAATACCGTAACAGGTAAAAACGAAAAGAAAAGCGGTACAACTCTGACTATTGAAAAATTCCAAGTCAAAAAAGCTTTGCAGGAATACTTAACCAGCAAAGACCCCAAAAAACAAGGGACAATAAATGTAAAATAATACAAAACCAACTATATAAAAAGCAAGTTCAAAAGGACTTGCTTTTTTAGTACAAAATAATATGATGCAACTCATTAAAATAAACCCTAGGAGAACATTTGGGTATACAGAAAAAATTTAACACATGTTATAATTCAAACAAATTCTTAGATCATTAAAAGAGGAATCAATAAGATGTTTAACTATATAAAATTACTGGTTTCTGCATTTTTAATTTTCAATTTTTTATTTATAGATACATTAGCAGTTAAAGCGGCTTGTTGTCCGACATGCCAGCCTTATTGTCAGTGCCCTACTACCTGCTGTACACCTTGTCAGCAGCCTTGCATGGTTGAACCCCCTTCCATAATAGAACATTTACCGACATATAAGGGTTCTTCTGTTAATATGGTAAAAGTATCGTCTTGCGGCGCAGTTGTGCTTGCGAATAATGTCTTGAAAGTTACATTTTCAGGAGACTTTAACTCCAAAAAGGTATGCCCTAACGACAGGATTTCCTTTATTCTGAATGAAGGCTTAAAAACAGTTGAAGGCAGATGTCTTCTTCCTTGCGGGACTCAAGTTATAGGCAAAATACAACAAATCGAAAATCCTAAATGGGCGAACAGAAGCGCAAAAGTATATCTTGTCTTTGACGAAATGGTTTTACCCAACTGCCAGAGACTGCCTATGTGCGGCAGAGTGTATTCAAAAGACTGTGTACTAAGGGCGTCAAAATGGAAATCCTTTGGCAAAGCTGCGGGTTATACTGTAGGTTTATTTGGTGTCGGTGCGGGACTTGGCGCCGCCATCGGAACGGCAGGTAAAGCCAGCATTGGCTGTATGACATACGGTATGCCAATTGGCGGAGGAGTAGGACTACTTGTTGGGTCATTGACTCCCGGGCTTCATTACAAGGCAAAAGAAGGAACAACTATTTACATCCAGCTTGTACAAGATTTATGCATTTGTTGTTGTAATTAAGAATTAACAAAAGTGGTTAAATGCCACTTTTTGTTATTATAGATACATGAAAGAAAAATTTATGTTATATTAATTCTTATTATTATTGAATAACTGGGGAAAACATGGAAAGATTTTTTGGTCTCATTGGTATCTTATTTATACTTTTACTGGCTTTTCTTATGTCAAACAATAAAAAAGCCATTAATTTAAAAACCGTATTTGTTGGTTTAGCGCTACAATTTTTACTTGCAGTATTTATACTCAAAGTTCCTTTAGGTAAAGCTATATTCGCAAATATAGGTCTATTTATTCAAAAAATATTGGATTTTGCAGGAGAAGGAGCCAACTTTGTATTTGGAGCTCTTACAAATAATCCAACCAAGATGGTTGAAATTTTTGGGCCAAAAGCAAATATATTTGCTCTTCAGCTGCTTCCGGCTCTTATATTTATGATGATATTAGTAAATATTTTATATTACTACGGGATAATGCAAAGAGTCATAGCTGTTTTAGGCAAATTCATGAATAAATTGATGGACGTAAGCGGTGCGGAAGCTTTATCTAACGTAGCAAGTTCATTTGTCGGACAAATCGTTGCCCAAATCATGATAAAGCCATATTTACCTAATCTTACTCGTTCTGAAATACTTGCTTCTATGACAGGAAGCATGGCTTGCATTTCTGGAGGGGTAATGGCGATATATGTTGGAATGGGTATACCTGCCCAATATATGCTGGCGGCTTGTATTATGGCAGCACCCGGAGCTTTGGTTATATCAAAAATTGTGTACCCCGAAACCGGTGAACCACAGACAAAAACAGAATTCAAAATAAGAAAAAGAAGAACTGACGTAAATGTTCTAGATGCTATAGCAAAAGGGGCTAGTGAAGGCATGAAGGTATCATTGAACGTAATCGCAATGATATTGGCTCTTGTAGCTTTAATTGCAATGGTGGATTGGTTCCTTGGAAAAATAGGTTTAGGGCTCTACCACTACTTACATATGGATCTTTCTTTTATCGGAATAGATCTGAGCCATTTATCTATGAAAATGATACTGGGGAAAATCTTCTCTGTTTTCGCATTTATGATGGGAGTGCCGCTTGAACAATCCAACGCAATCGGTTCTCTGCTCGGCACTAAGTTCATACTTAACGAACTATTGGCTTACGTGGATTTAATGTCGATACAAAATATCATCTCTCAAAAGAGTTATGTTATAGCCGTATTTGCTTTATGCGGATTCGCCAACATAAGCTCTGTTGCGATTCAAATAGCAGGTATAGGTGAGTTGGCGCCAAATCAAAGGAAAAATCTTGCAAGAATGGGCATACGAGCTCTCATTTGCGGAACCCTAGCCTCCTATGTATCAGCTTGTATGGCAGGCATGTTGATATAGATAAAAAAAGATTTAAATAAACAAAAAGGCAGATTATCTGCCTTTTTTTATTTGATTAATTGCATATTTTCTTCGTAAAATTCTACAAATCTGTCTTCTAAGATACTTTTTCTCATTCTTTCCATAAGCCTGATTAGGAATCTTATGTTATGAATTGAAAGAAGTATTGATGCATTTGCTTCACCTACTCTAAAAAGGTGTCTTATATATGCCCTGGAATGATTTTGGCAAGCATAACAGTCGCAAGATTCATCAAGTGGACCCGCATCTCTTTCAAATTCTTTATTTTTTATAATTTTTCTACCTTTTGTCGTGAAGAAAGAACCGTGCCTTGCATTCCTTGTAGGAAGCACACAGTCAAACATATCTACACCTCTCATAACACCATCTAAAAGATCTTCAGGAGTACCGACACCCATAAGATATCTGGGTTTATTTCTCGGCAGAAGCGGCGCTGTATATTCAACAAAATGATTCATAATATCTTTAGGCTCTCCAACACTCAACCCTCCGATAGCATAACCGACTGCATCAAAAGAAGATACAACTTTTGCTGATTCTTTTCTTAAATCCTCGTAGAAAGCTCCCTGACAAATAGGGAATAGTGCTTGATCGTCTCTTGAATGAACATTAAAACATCTCTCAAGCCACCTATGTGTTCTCTCCATGGCTTTTACAGCCTCTTCATATGAACATGGGTATGGGGCGCATTCGTCAAAAGCCATAGCAATATCTGAACCTAAATCCTGCTGAATTTCCATAGAAATTTCAGGATTTATATAATAATTTGAACCTGTCTTAGGGTCTTTAAAAGTTACGCCTTCTTCTTTTATTTTTCTAAGATGGCTTAAACTAAAGACTTGAAATCCGCCTGAATCAGTCAAGATAGGTTTATCCCAATTCATCCATTTATGCAAACCGCCAAATTCTTTTATTAGTTTGTTACCAGGTCTTAAAAATAAATGGTAGGAATTAGACAGTATAATTTGAGGTTTTGCCTCTTTTAAATGGTGATTAGTCATCATTTTTACTGCAGAATTTGTTCCTACAGGCATAAAAATAGGTGTTTCTATTGTTCCATGCGGGGTATGGAAAAGACCAGCTCTTGCGCCAGTCTTTTTACATTCTTTTAATAGTTCGTATTTAAAAAAATCATTCTTACTCATTTGTTAATATTTCTAGTGTTGTTTTCCATTTAGTACAAAATTCTTCAGGTCTGAAGTAGATAGCAATTTCTCTTTCTGCGCTTTCTACAGAGTCAGCTCCGTGAACCACGTTGTATTCTTTTGATTGTGCAAAGTCTGATCTTATTGTTCCGGCATCGGCTTCATTTGGCCTAGTGCAGCCCATAAGATGTCTCACGCCCTGGATAACATCTTCGCCTTCTATAACCATTGCAACAATTGGGCCTGAAGTGATGAATTTTATTAAATTAGGGTAAAAAGGCTTGCCGATATGTTCTTGGTAATGTTTTTCAGCAAGTTCTAATGTTGGTTGGAGCATTTTAATGGCAATAATTTTATAGCCTTTATTTTCAAATCTTTCAATAATCTTTCCGATTAAACCTCTTTTTACAGCGTCTGGTTTTATTGCAACAAAAGTTCTTTCCATGTCCATCTCCATAACTACCAAACTATATTAGAGCATACAAACACTAATTTTTCAAATAATTTTAAAAAAAGTTTTTTCACGAATAGCGTGATTTTTCAGCAATTTTAAGGTAATATATAGTAAGATGATTTGAGGATGAGAATATGGCAGATAATGTTATGCTTGAGAAAGCTTTAGAGTTAATAAAAGACAACAATTTCCAGGAAGCAAAAGAAATATTAACCGAAATAATCTCGCAAGAACCAGACAATTTTGAAGCAATTCGTTCTCTCGGCTTGTGCAATGTGAACTTAAATATACTTGATGAAGCTTTAGTCAACTTCCAAAAATGTATAGACAATAACCCGGAAGATGCCCTCTCATGGTATTACAAAGGAACAATACTGGAACTCAAAAATGATTTAATAAATGCAAAACAATGTTTCTTGCAAGTTATAGTCCTAAGAGAAGACTATGTAGATGCGTATAAAAGTTTAGCTGTTATCTATTTAAAAATGCAACAAAACGACAAAGTAATAGAAATGTCGGAAAAACTGTTAGAATTAGCTAATGAGGATTATCAGGCTTTTTATATAACAGGTATCGCAAACATGGGAATAAAAAATTATACCAGAGCTATTGAATTATTTGAAAAAGCTATTGAAATCAACCCAAACCACGCTGTACTCTACAATAACCTTGGGACAGCTCTTATGTCATTACAAAATATAACAGGCGCTGTAGATGCCTTCTTGAAAGCCATAGAAATAGAGCCGGAAACTCCTGTTTCATATTATAATGCAGGTGTTTGTTTTCAGATAAAAGAAAAACACAAAGGAGCATTTGAATTCTTCAAAAAAGCTTACGAACTCAATCCCTCAAATTTCCACTTAAACGCTTTAGCTACAGCTGCTTTTAATGCTCAAATGTGGGAAGAAGCAATAAAATATTACAACGCCCTAATTTCTGCAAATCCTGAAAAACAAAATTATCAGTATAATTTAGCCTGTGCATACCAAGCGATAAGAGAATATTCTAAGGCTATAAGCTTGCTCGAGAATTTAAACATAATAAATACAAAAACGACTCAAATAGCCGAAAAGCTTGCAGAAGTATATATTGAATCTGACAATCTTGAAGCGGCAAAAAGCATATATGCAAACATAATGAACAAAGGAAAAGTTTCTTCAGAAATCTACTATCAGTATGCGATGTTATGCGCCAAAACCAATGATATGGACAAGGCAGAAAACATATTGAAGAAAGTGTTATTGCTAGAACCGAACAATTCAAACGCGCATAAAGACTTGGGAATAATATATCTTTCCAAAAGACTTTTTGATTATGCTAAAGATGAATTTATGGCTGCATACGAACTTGAGCCTAACAACAAAACAATCATTTTCGAGCTTGCCAACTACTGGCATCTGATGTCAAACCATACAGAAGCTCAAAAATACTATGACCTTTTAATAGAATCAAAAGAAATAGAACCTTCTATGTATTTACCTATAGGGATGAATTTTATAGCGCTCAATAATCTTGACAAAGCCACGGAAATTTTAACAGAGGCACTAAAATACAATCCTCAAAATGTTGAGGTTTTACACAATCTTGCCAAGATTTATTACATCACAAAAGACTTTACCGTTTCTAAGCAACTGCTAGAAGATGCATACTTTGTAAGCCCGACACCTGAGACCGCTAACTCATTAGCCTCGGTGAATTTTGAGCTTGAAGAATATGAAGAAGCAAACAAGTTATATCTGCAAATCAACCAATCTTATCCAAATAATGTTTCCAATCTCATCAACATCGCAAAGTGCCAAATGAGGTTAAAGAACAACGAAAAAGCAAAAGAATTTTTGGAAGAAGCGCTAAAATGCTTCCCTGAATCAGAAGAAGCTCAAGAATTATTGGAATCTGTTAAATAATTTGTCTTATCAAACAATAATTGTTAATATCAAAATATAACGTGAGGGTTTTTAATAATATGGCAAAAAGAAAGAATATGTTAAGCGAACTTGCAAGCTTTGTATGGCAAAAAAAAGTATACTGGATTCTTCCTGTTATAGTTTTTCTGGTATTACTTATATTCCTTATTGCGATAGGAACATCACCTGTGTCGCCATTCATATATACAATAATATAGGTAAGATATGATTAAACTCAAAGAATACCAAAAAGCAGGAGTGTCTTTTACTTTATTCCCGCTGATTCCTACTTATCTTTTATATAAATATCATCACGCAGCGTTAGCCAAGTATTTTATAGTATCCTGTCTTGTTGTGGCTTTAATCTGCTTTGCAAATAAAAATGCAGGTGAGGCAATTTTTAACAATGGCAAAAAACTGGGCAAAAAATTAGGTGAAATCTTCTCTGTAATAGCTTTATTTTTTACATACATATTTGCAGTACTTCCAACAGGACTAATTATGAAACTTATAAAAAGAGACAGATTGCAACTCAAAAAAACGAAAAGTAATACTTATTGGAAAGACATAACTGCAGAAGACAACTACGAATATCAGTTTTAAAGGAAATAAATTGACATACATATTAGGAATAAGCGCATATTATCATGACAGTGCAGCAGCGTTAATCAAAGACGGTGAGATAATTGCAGCTGCTCAAGAAGAAAGATTCACAAGAATAAAACAAGACAGCAACTTTCCAAAACTTGCGGTTGAATTTTGTCTGAAAGAAGCCGGAATACAACCCGAAGATTTAGAAGCGGTAATTTATTACGAAAAGCCGTTTTTGAAATTTGAAAGGATTTTAGAGACAAATCTGGCTTATGTTCCAAAAAGCCTAAAAGCTTTTACAAGAGGGATGCCGGTTTGGTTAAACAAAAAACTTTTTATACCTAAAGAAATAGACAAGAATTTTGATCACAGATTAGATTGTCCGATTTATTTTTGCCATCATCACGAATCTCACGCTGCTAGCGCATTCTTTCCATCACCTTTTGAAGAAGCCGCTATAATCTGCTTAGATGGAGTGGGAGAATGGCACACAACAACCTGGGGAACAGGGAAAAGCAATAAAATTGAACTTAAACAAGCCATAGAATTCCCTCACTCACTTGGACTTTTATACAGCGCTCTTACCGGCTATTTAGGCTTTAAGGTAAATTCAGGTGAGTACAAAGTTATGGGGCTAGCTCCTTATGGAGAAGCAAATTATGTAGATTTAATCTTAAATAATTTAATCGAAATAAAAGAAGACGGTTCTTTTTGGCTTGATCAAACATATTTCGATTACTGTAACGGCGAATATATGACAAGCAAAAAGTTTCACGACCTATTTGGAGAGCCGCCCAGAAAGTCCGAATCTGAACTTACTCAAAAGCATATGGACATAGCAAAAAGCATACAAAAAGTAACTGAAATAATTGTATTAAAAATCGCTAATCATGTTTATGAAAAAACAAAGATGAAGAACCTCTGTCTTGCAGGCGGATGCGCCCTAAATTGCGTAGCGAACGGAAAAATCCTAAAAGAAGGACCTTTTGAAAACATATGGATACAACCGGCGGCAGGAGACGCTGGAGGTGCTTTAGGTGCTGCATTGCTGGCTAATTACCATATTTTAAAGAATGAAAGAATTATTTCTTCCGCGGATTCTCAAAAAGGAAGCCTGATTGGAGACAATTATTCAAATGAAGAAATAAAAAACTATTTAGATGGCATAAAAGCTGATTACAAGGAATTTTCTGAAGAAGATGAACTTGCAAAAACAATTGCTAACCTTATTGCTGAAGGTAAAATTATAGGTCATTTTGCAGGCAAAATGGAATTCGGCCCAAGAGCTTTAGGAAACAGAAGCATTTTGGCAGATCCAAGAAACAGAGAAATGCAGACCAAATTGAATTTGGCAATAAAAAAGAGAGAGTCATTCAGACCCTTTGCCCCAAGCTGCCTTGAAGAAGATGCTTCTTCTATCTTTGAACTTAAAGAAGGAAAAAACAGCCCTTATATGCTTATAACTTCACCTATAAACGAAAGCATTAAAAATGAACTTACAGATGATGAAAAAACGTTAATAGGCATAAAAAAACTTAAAGCGATAAGGTCAAAACTGCCTGCAATAACGCACGTAGATTATTCTGCGAGAATACAAACTGTTTCAAAAGAGACCAATCCGAGGTATTGGAAGATAATCAATGAATTCAAGCAGCTGTCCAATTATCCTGTTATTGTAAATACTTCGTTTAATATCAGAGGGGAGCCTCTTGTAAGTACTCCCGAAAACGCATATAAATGCTTTATGTATACGGACATGGATGTTTTAGTGCTTGAGAACTTTATTCTTCTCAAAGAAAACCAAAAAGAACTTGAAGGCAAAGAAGAATATCAAAGCCAGTTTAAACTTGATTAAACCCTAAAAAACTTGCCCACATATGGTATTTTACATACAATATTATAAAACAGGTAAATTACATGAGTGGTAAAACTTTAATTCTAATAGACGGTCACGCTGTCGCATACAGATACTTCTTTGCGCTTGAAAGAACAGGGATGAAAACAAGCGACAATCAGCCGACATGGGCTGTATTCGGCTTTTTTAAAGCGCTTTTTGACTTGTTAAAAAATAAGAATATCACTCCTGATTGCATCGCTGCAGCTTTTGACGTCGGCAGACAAACCTACAGGGTTGAACTGTACGAAGAATACAAGGCAAACAGGACTTCGATGCCAGATACTCTAAGAAGTCAACTATCTGAAATACTCGAAGGTCTTCATGCCTTTAACATTCCTATTTATACAAAAGAAGGATTTGAGGCCGATGATGTTATCGGAACTATATCTACAAGAGCAAAACAACTGGGACATAAAACATACATTCTTACAGGGGATAAAGATTCCTTCCAACTTGTAGACAGAGACGGCTTTATAAAGGTGCTTTTACCTTCTAAGGGAGAACTTATCGAGTATGATTGGTACAAAGTCCATGACAAAATGGGAGTTTACCCGTACCAAGTTACAGACTACAAAGGATTAAGCGGTGATACATCTGATAATATCCCTGGAATAAGAGGAGTTGGGGATAAAACAGCATCAAAACTTTTAATGCGCTTTGATTCTATAGAGGAAATATATTCTCACATAGATGAAATAAAGGAAAAAGCACTCAAGCAAAAGCTTATTGACAACGAACAAATAGCAAGATTAAGCAAAGAGTTGGCAACAATTCAAAAAAATGTAGATATCAATTTCGATTTTGAGCATACTCATCTTGAAATGCCCAATATCGACAAAGTGATTGAATTTTTCAAAAAAAATCAATTATACAGTTTCATCAAAAATATAGATGAAATCGCTAAACCTTTTAAAATAGGCAATATAGAAGAAGTCGCTCAAGTAAAGCAAACTGATAATAAACCGATAATAGCCGCAAGAAAAGATGCAGGTCAATTGCAACTTGGGTTTAGCTTTGCGACGCAGTTAACTAAAGAATCAAAAAGCGATATTAAAGTAGAAAAAGAAATAGTCGATACTGAAGAAAAATTATTAAAACTAATAGCAAATCTTGAAAGACAAACTATCTTTTCTATTGATACGGAAACAACCAGCCTAGATCCTATGGAAAGCGACTTGGTCGGGATTTCTATCGCTTATAACGAACAAATAACTGCTAAAAATACCAGGGTAAAAATCGACGAAACAAAAGAAGACAAAACATTTGCCTTTTATATTCCTATCTTCCATCAAGTCGGGGAACAATTAGAGCTTGATATTGTTGCAGAAAAACTCAAGCCTGTTTTTGAAAACAAAGAAATAGCAAAAACTCTACAAAATGCTAAATTTGATGTAAATGTTCTAAGAAAGCACAACATCGGCGTCAACAACATAATTATGGACACGATGCTTGCAAGCTACATCAAAGACGCTTCAAGAAAGCACGGGCTAAAAATACAGGCAAGCGAGCACCTTGACTTCATAATGACCAGCTATGAAGAACTTACGGGAAGCGGTAAAAGCTATATCCCAATGGAAACAATTCCTATAGAAAATGCAGCTGACTACGCTTGTGATGATGCTTTTGCCACTTTAGAACTTTCAAGATATTGGCAGCAAAACCTTGATGAAAAAGAGCTGGATTTACTCTATGACATCGAAGTTCCAACAGCGCTTGTATTAGCAGAAATGGAATGGAACGGGATAAGTATAGATGTTCCTTATTTAAAAGGACTTGAACAAGAAATACAGAAAAAATTAGATATTATAGAATCAAAAATCTACGAATCAGCAGGTGAAAGATTCAATATAAATTCGCCAAAACAAGTAGGCGATATCCTTTTTGAAAAATTAAACCTCAAAACAAGAGGCAAAAACAAAACAAAAACAGGTTTTTCAACAAGCGCCAAGGTCTTGGAAGACCTTGCAGAAGAGCATGAAATCGCCAAAGAAATTCTTGAGCAAAGACATCTAAGCAAGCTTAAAACGACATACATTGACACCCTTCCAAACCTTATAAGCCCAATAGATAACAGAATTCACACTACATTTAACCAGACTATCACTTCAACCGGAAGATTATCGTGTTCAAATCCTAATTTACAGAACATCCCAATCAGATCAGAGATCGGAAACAGAATCAGGGGGGCTTTTGTACCTGCTGATAAAACGAATTCCGTAATTCTTTCAGCAGATTATTCTCAGATAGAACTCAGACTGCTTGCTCATTTTTCAAGAGATGACAATTTAATAGATGCTTTTTGTAATGATGAAGATGTCCATACTCTAACAGCTTCAAAGGTTTTTGATGTACCTCTTTCAGAGGTTACAAAAGATATGAGATACAAAGCAAAAACAGTCAATTTTGGCATTGTATACGGCCAATCC
Organism: Cyanobacteria bacterium OH_PDB_230; assembly: GCA_023421795.1. Classification (GTDB taxonomy): domain Bacteria; phylum Cyanobacteriota; class Vampirovibrionia; order Gastranaerophilales; family Gastranaerophilaceae; genus JAEZOG01. Next base: position 1,183,526 of record JAEZSO010000002.1, on the reverse strand, counting down.
CGCTTTGGTTTATCTTCAACTCTCGGTATATCTCAAGCTGAAGCTCAAATGTTCATTGATAAATATTTTGCCACATATCCCGGTGTTAAAACCTATATGAAAGAAGTTATAGAGTTCGCATACCAGCACGGATATGTTGAAACACTTTACGGAAGAAAACGTTATTTGATGTCAGAACTTACAAGTACTACAAGCAAAATACAAGAAGCAGCTCAAAGAGCCGCAATCAATACGCCTATTCAAGGTACTGCCGCTGATATCATCAAAGTAGCAATGAAAAAACTTCAGGAACAAATAAAGTCCAAAAATCTAAAATCAAAAATCATTATTCAGGTTCACGATGAACTTGTAATCGAAGCCCTTAATTCTGAACTTGATGAAATTAAAACACTTGTAAAAGAAGCAATGGAATTAAACCAACCATTTTTAGTTCCTTTAAAAATAGACATTGCTACAGGAAAAAGCTGGATGGAAAATTAATGAAAAAATTGGTTTTAAGCACTTTATTAGTATTAATATTTAGCACCTCTTTGCACGCAGACGCTGCAACAACAGCACCGCCTAAAAACCTGCAAACCTCACCGGTTTATAATACGGTAAAGACTCCTGCACCTATATACACCTCATTTGCACAATGTATAAAAACATATCAGCTTCCTATAGAAACTCTTTTATACACTTGCCTTTCGGCAATAACAGACAATAACTATCAAATAGATGAAGTTCAGTTTAAAACAGGAACAATTATTTTTACGGCTTATTCAAAAGAATTTATTCTGGTAACCGCAAAAAAAGATATGAAAAATTCATTTGTAAAAATACTCCCTGTTGATAACAATTACAATTTTTCAGCCGCAACCATCAATAAAATATTCTCTTATATAGACATGAATAGTGGAACCGGAGTACAAAATTTGATATAAAAAAGGCGAATTAAATCCGCCTTTTTAGTTCTGAAATTTACTATTTACAGTTTAAATATCATGTGCACCAATTCTGTGAACTCTTATAAAGTTTGTTCTTCCGGTAATAAGTTTTGGAATTGAACCGATGATTATTATTCTTTCGTCATTTTTGAAATCTGTGTTTTGATAAACATATTCATCTATTTTTTCCAAAAGGCTTCTATCTAAAACCGTATCCCAATCTTTCATATCAGGATGGATATCCCAATATAAATTTAATCTTCTGCAAGTATCTTCTCTATCAGATATAGCAATGATAGGAACAGACGGTTTCAATTTTGATAAAAGTCTTGGGGTGTAACCTGAATGCGTAAACGCCAAAATAGCTTTAGCATTGAGGTCCATAGCCATTTTAACAGCCGCATTTGAAATTGCTTGAGGAGTTATTTCATAATCCTCATTTATTTCTAAATCTAAATTAGAAAGTCCGAAATCACATTTTTCAACGTTATTTGCTATCATTTTCATCATAGCCACTGCTTCAACAGGATATTTACCCATCGCGGTTTCACCTGATAACATAACAGCATCCGTACCATCTAAAATAGCATTAGCGACGTCACTTGCCTCTGCTCTTGTCGGAATCGGCTCTTCTATCATAGATTCAAGCATTTGTGTTGCAACGATACAAACTTTTCTTTGACGAATTGTTTGATCAATAATAATTTTCTGAACCATAGGCACTTGTTCAGGAGACATTTCTATTCCCAAATCACCTCTGGCAACCATTATTCCGTCTGACACCTTTATAATTGCTTCTAGATTATCAATAGCTTGAGGTTTTTCTATTTTCGCGATTACTGGTATTCTGCCGCCAAATTCATTTATATATTTTTTAGCCAAAGTAATGTCATTTGCTTCTCTAACAAATGAAAGAGCTATATAATCGGCATCTTGTTCTATAGCAAATTTAATAAAGTCAATATCCCTATCAGTAACAGCAGAAAGACTTGCGGTAGAACCAGGGAGGTTAATTCCTTTTCTTTGCTTTAATAAAGCGCCATGAATAACTTTCGTTTTAACTTGTCCATTTTTGACTTCCAAAACTTTAAGTTCTATTTTTCCGTCATCCAGAAGGATTTTATCACCAGCGTTCACATCCTCTGCGATACCTTTGTAGTCAACAGGAATAATGTCTTTGTCAGTCTGTTGCAAACTTGCCTGAAGAACAAGCTCTTGGCCTTCTGTCAAAGGAATAGGCTCTGTTAGATTTCCTACTCTGATTTTAGGACCTTGTAAGTCAATCAATACAGGTAAATATTTATCAAGGTCTTTTGAAACCTGCCTGATTGTTTTAATTCTCTCAGCATGGGCTTCCGGCGTTTCATGCGAAGTATTGATTCTAAACATAGTTGCGCCTGCTTTTGCGAGAGCTAATATCATTTCATAGGTAGACGTACTGGGTCCGAGTGTAGCAACGATTTTAGTTTTCGTTCTTTCAATTTTTTTCATGTTAATGTTTCCTCTGTGTATTTTTCTATTAATTATATTCCAAACATATTTTTTGCTCTAGTATTTTTCTTTGCTTTACTTGAAACTGTTTATAAGTTAATATTTAACAATAGTGGGCTAAAGGGGGGACAATGGAGTTTTTAAGTAATTTTATATCGCAACACTCTGTTTTGTTATCTTGTATGATACTTTTATTTGTATACGTGATGATAATTTGGGACAAGATATCAAAAGTATCGGTGGTTTTAATTGGCGCATGTATTACTTTGTTAATCGGACTCGCTTCCTCTCACAAAGGACATGAGGCTATCAACCCGCATTATTTTATAAATTTTGTAGATTTTAACGTAATCATATTGCTGGTAAGCATGATGATTATAGTTCATATTTCGGCCAAAAGCGGAATGTATAATTGGGCGGCAATAAAATTTTTGAAATCAACAAAAGGGCATCCAATTTTTATATTTATAACTTTATCAATATTTACGGCTGTAGCATCTGCTTTCTTAGACAATGTAACAACCGTAATTCTTGTAATGCCGGTCACCTTTATTGTTGCAAGAGAACTATGCCTTGACCCTATTCCTTTTTTGATGACTGAAATAATCTGTTCAAATATAGGAGGGACGGCAACACTTATAGGAGACCCACCGAATATAATCATTGGAAGCAAAGCCGGGTTTTCCTTTATGACATTTTTGAATGAACTGACAGGTATTGTCTTGGTAATATTAGCCATTTCCATAGGGATATTGCTTATATTTTTCAGAAAGAAACTTCACATTACAGAAGAAGAAATGAAGAAAATCAATAACATAGATAACTCTAAAACAATAACAAACAAGAAGCTTATGATAAGGTCGATAATTGTGCTCTCTCTAGTTATACTGGGATTCGTAACACATGATATAACGCATATAGAAGCTTTTCTTATAGCGATGGCGGGGGCAAGTGTTTTATTAATATTTGAAAAACCTGAAGAAATCCTGCCGAAAATTGAATGGAATACAATATTCTTTTTTATAGGACTATTTATCATAATCGGAGGGATAGAAGCCACAGGCGGAATAAAGCTCATAGCAGAATGGCTTTTGGCGGTTACAAAAGGAAATGAATCAGCTACTGCAATGATAATACTTTGGGCATCAGGGATATTATCAGGTATAATAGATAACATACCATATACAGCTACTATGGCCCCTTTGATTTACCAAATCCAATTAGTCGAAGGTGCTGATTATGTCCATCCTCTATGGTGGTGTCTGTCCCTAGGAGCCTGCCTCGGAGGAAACATGACTTTAATAGGAGCAGCAGCCAACGTTGTAGTGGCTGAAACGGCTACTAACAGCGGGCATAAAATTTCATTCAGGAAATTTTTCAAATATGGGTCTATAATAACATTAGTTTCATTAATACTCAGCTCTATCTATATTTACTACAGATTTCTGATAAACACTTAAGGATATAAAATTGGCTATATTTTCAGACGACGAAAACAAAATCAAACAAACTACTCCCAGAGAAGAAATAACTTCTCAAAAAATAGACTATGACATGTCTTTTGAAAATAACATAAGACCAAAAACTTTTGACGAGTATCTAGGGCAAAGTTCAATAAAAGCAACCTTAAAAATATCAATAGAAGCCGCCAAGAGAAGAGAATTGCCACTAGACCATCTCCTTTTTTATGGCCCACCTGGACTAGGAAAAACAACTCTTGCGGGCGTAATTGCAAATGAGATGGGTTCAAATATAAAAATAACTTCAGCGCCGGCGCTTGAAAGACCAAGGGATATAATAGGGATTCTTATGTCTTTGAAAGGTGGGGAAGTTCTTTTCATAGATGAAATCCACAGGTTAAACAAAATTGCAGAAGAGATACTTTATCCAGCAATGGAAGACTTTTACCTCGATATGAATACAGGTAAAGGACAAAGCGTAAAAACATTAAGAGTTCCAGTACCAAAATTTACCCTTATCGGTGCAACGACAAAAGCAGGAGCCTTATCGGGTCCTCTCAGAGACAGATTCGGGATAATCCACAGGCTTGAATTCTATAATTTAGAAGAGCTCACTGAAGTCGTTTTAAGAACCGCAAAAATTCTGGACATCAACATTACCCGGGAAGGAGCCGTTGCTATCGCCAGAAGGTCAAGAGGAACGCCTAGAATTTCAAACAGACTCGTTAAAAGGGTGAGTGATTATGCTCTTGTAAAATTTGATGGTAGAATCAACGAACAAGTTGCAAATGAAGCATTAGATATATTAAAAATAGACAACTATGGGCTGGATAACACTGACAGGGCATTAATGAAACTTATTGTAGAAAAGTATGACGGCGGTCCTGTAGGCCTTGAAACATTAGCTGCGGCTTTAGGAGAAGACTCTAAAACAATAGAAGACGTATATGAACCGTATCTGCTCCAAGAAGGTTTCCTTCAAAGAACACCGAGAGGCAGAAAAATAACCGCTTATGCCTGTAAATGCCTTGGATATAAACATCTCAACATGCAACAGACTTTTTTTGAACAACCTAATTAACTTTGATTTTAAAAACGGCTTTTTTAACAAGAGAAGGTTCATTTACCGCAATTGATGGCATGTGGGCATCTTCAGGATAGAAAACAAAAAACCTGCCGGGAGTCGCTTCTTTAAATTCCACATCACCTGTAAGAAACTCTATGTCTTTGTCGGTATCATAGAAAGTATATTGTTTTGTATTTGAAATATCAGTGTATCCGATTTTTTCAATACCATTTAAGACAATTTGTATATCGATGTATTTTTTATGCGCTTCAGGTTTAGCTGATTGCTCCAGTTTGGTAGTGTATTCCTGAACTATCAAATAGACATTTGTACCGTCTAATTCGTATTTTCCTGAAGGTAGGTTTGTTACGTCATTATTTTTCAAATAATCGTTAACAATTTTAAATCTGTTGTTTATATGTAAATATTTTTCAAAATTCTCTAAAGTATCTACTATCATTAGATTTCTCCATTTTGTATATTCTATATGATATACAAAATATTTACAATGTTTAATCTTTTTTTAACAAAAAGGCAATCTTGGAATCTAAAAATACTTTATTAAAGTACGAGGAACTTACAATATTTTAATTGTTAGTCTCTTGAAGACATATTAGAGAATCAATACTAAAGCCGAATTATAAGACGAGTTACGTCTCTATTTGTCAATCATAATTTCAAAAAAGAAATTTGTGAAATTTATTAATGCACATTTGAGTCAGTCTAGGTGAGGAAAAAAATGAACGAACGCGAATTAAACACTATCATGGGGGTTATTTCGGACCCTGAGAAAAATGTTTACAATTTAAATGACAGAAAAAATGTTGAAGAAATTCAAAGAATTATCAGAATATTTAATATTTCGCATGATCAAGAAATAAAGCATAAACTTTTTTCAATAAAAAATTTAGCAACGTTTAAATTGGTATTAAGCAACAATTAATGCACAGGCTTGTATGCCTGAGGATAGTTGTAATCTTCTTTAAATCCGACTGTTCTGTACATTTTAACAGCAGGATAGTTATCAGTATCAACAGATGCGTTGACTTCCAATAAAGGAAGACCTTGATTAATTGCTGTATTTACGATGTTTTCCACGCAATTTTTAAGAAGTAATTTACTGAATCCTTTGGCACGATGCTTTTTATCAACAGCAACTAAAGGTATATTCCCTATTTTAGGACTTGTTAAATTGGCAAAGCATAATCCAACCGGCTTATCTTTGTATAAAAGCACTTTTGTTTCAGCCGCTAAAAATTCGCCATAGATACCTGTTGTAATTTTTTCTACTATATCAGCTGTTCCTTGAAGTGACTTAAATCTTGTGTCAAACAAGGCATCTGTCTTATCTTTAAAAGAAGAATGAATTATTTCAACAGCCTTATCAAAATAAACTGAACTCCAATCAGTTATCGAATAGGGTTCTTCTAATTTTGGCAATTCCAAACTTTTTAGTATTTTTATTGAACTGATATTGCTTAAAGAGAATCTTGTAACGCAATGGCCTATTAATTTGAATCCATAATGAGTTATTTCTCTTACAAAATCTGCCTGAGCTCCGAGCATAGGGTAAGTAATAACTTTATGCTTCGCAAGATCTTTAGTCAAATCGAGGAATTTTTCTATTAATAGCCTTCTTTTATGGTTTATATTTTCTTCACCCACACAATGAATAATATTTAGTTCTAAAGCTTCTGAAATCACAGTTGTGTAAGCCAAAAAACCTGTCGGGATATTGTCTTCCATTAATACTATGCATTTAATCAGTTCATCATTGACTGATTTAACAAAATCTTCATATTCAAGCGGTTCCAATTCAAATTTGTACTCAGAAAACGCTTTTTGTCTGAAGTCATTATAAACTCCGCTAAAAATCTTATAATGATTTTCACTGAATTCTTCAACTGAATAAATTAAAATATTAGCCATATTGTTTATAACTCCGTACTAAAGACTGATTAAATGGTCCATTTTTTCTGCTTTTGTAGTTATGTATCTTTTATTGTAGGAATTAATTTCACACTCTAACGCAACTCTTTCAACAATTTCCAGACCATACCCACTTAACGCAATGATTTTTTTAGGGTTATTCGTTATAAGTTTAAACTTATTATACCCTAAATCCAATAATATTTGAGCACCTATTCCATAATTTCTTAAATCAGGTTCAAAACCTAAAGAAACATTCGCTTCAACAGTATCTTGACCTTTTTCTTGTAAATCATATGCTTTTATCTTATTTACAAGACCGATTCCTCTGCCTTCGTGGCCTCTTACGTACACTACAGCGCCTTTTCCATATTTATTTATAGCAATCAAAGCCGCTTCTAACTGTGAACGGCAATCGCATCTTAAACTATGAAAAACATCGCCAGTCAAGCATTCACTATGCATTCTGACTAACGGTATCTTATCGCTTCCATCATCTTTTATAATTGCAACTTGATCTTCTCCTGATAAATGATTTATGTATCCATAAACTTTAAAATCACCGAATTCTGAAGGCATATTTGCAATAGCTTCTCTTTTTACGAACTTTTCTTTTGAAAGTCTGTATTTAATCAATTGAGCGACTGTTATAAATTTTAAATTATGTTTTTGGGCAAACAACATTAAATCATTTCGTCTAGCCATCGTGCCGTCATCATTTAAGATTTCACAAATGACTGCTGAATGGTTCAATCCGGCGGCTTTCATTAAATCGATAGATGCTTCAGTATGTCCAACTCTTTCAAGGACTCCGCCATTTTTAGCAACCAACGGGAAGATATGTCCAGGTCTTCTAAAATCATCAGGTTGTGCATCATCTTTTATTGCAAGCTGAATAGTTTTTGCTCTGTCATATGATGAAATACCCGTAGTTACGCCGTATTTTGCATCCGCATCAATAGACTGAGTAAACGCTGTCTTTTTCAAATCTGTATTATTTTCTACCATTTCAGTCAAGGCAAGAGAATTAGCTTTCTCTTGGGTAATAGAAAAACAAACGAGCCCCCTGCAATTTGTCACCATAAAGTTGATGTCATCCGGGGTTACTTTTTCTGCCGCGATAATTACGTCGCCTTCGTTTTCCCTATCTTCATCATCAGCAACGATAACCATTTTACCGGCTTTTAAGTCTTCGATTGCCTCTTCTATAGTATTGAAATTAATTTCTGAATCATCAAACATTTATATAAAACCATTCTCTTTCAATAATTTTTCGTCAATTTTACTTGTTATATTAGTAGTATTATTGTTCAACAGCAAAAATTTTTCAACATATTTGCCGATTATATCTGTCTCTACATTAACCATATCGCCGATTTTCAGATCTGTTAAGCTTGTATTCTGAATTGTGATAGGGATTACAGCCACAGAAAAAAGATTTTTGTTTACATTTGATAGAGTTAAGCTGATACCGTTTAAGGCTATACTTCCTTTATAGACGATATATTTTTCAAAATTTTTATCTATTTCAAAAGTGAGGATTTTAGAAAACCCGTCATCTTTGAGTTCGACAAATTTTGCTTTGCAATCAACGTGTCCGCTGACTATATGACCGTCGAGCCTTTTATTTAACGTTAGTGCTCTTTCAAGATTAACCTTATTCATAGGTTTTATATTTAAAAAAGTTGTCACGTTAATTGTTTCATTTGAAAGTTCGGTTTTGAAATAGTCATCCCCATACTCAATCACACTCTGACAGACGCCATTCACACAAATGCTGTCGCCAAGAGAAACGTCTTCCAATATTTTTTTGCACGAAATAGTTAAAACGCTTCCTGATGAGGAAGAATTGATACTTTTTATTATGCCTACTTCTTCAATTAAACCTGTGAACATAAATAAACTTTATCATAAAACGGATAGCATTAAAACCTAATATTCTTACTTGTAAATATATTAAAAAAATAATAAAATATAAGAGAAGGAGCTATTATGCCTATAGCATATTTAAGTCTGGGTTCAAACATCGAAGATAGGTTAAGCTATATACAACAAGCCACAAGATTGCTTGTTGAGTCTAGTCTTGTAAGCATAATCAGGAGTTCTACAATTTACGAAACAGAACCTTGGGGCAACAAAGATCAAAATTGGTTTTTGAATGCTGTAATTGAAGTGAAAACAAAGCTTTCACCCATGGAGCTGCTTAAACATTGCCTTGACATAGAAACGGCGCTAGGTAGAACCCGTGATGAGAAAACCCGATGGGGAGAAAGAAGCATCGATATAGACATAGTTTTATATGACGAAGCTATTGTTGAACAAGAAAACGTCACAATCCCCCACAAATACCTTCATGAAAGAGCATTTGTCCTGGTTCCTCTTTTGGAATTAATCCCGGACTACATACATCCAAAATATAACAAATCCCTTTTGGATTTATACGAAGAGATTGAATGCCCTGAAGACATCTACCTTTATGGAACTAGAATTGATGAATAAAAATAAAAAAGTGGCAATAATTGGTGCAGGTCCAGCCGGTGCTTTGGCTGCTATTTTTCTTGCGCAGACAAAATTATTTGATATAACCTTGTTTGACCCCAAAGAACCGCTTACAACCCTACTTCCGACAGGAGGAGGAAGATGTAACCTTACATATTTCGAGCCTGATTACAAGGAACTTGCAAAATATTACCCAAGAGGTGAAAAGTTTTTATTGTCTGTTTTTTCAAAATTTAACTCGTTAGATACAATACAAACCTTTGAAGAAATGGGTGTAAAAACATTCATACAAGAAGACTCCAGGGTATTTCCGACTTGTGAAAGTTCAAAAGAAGTATCAAATATCTTAAATTATTTAATCAAAAAATACAAAATTAAAGTCATAAAAGATTCAGTAAAAAAATTGCTGAATGAAAACGGCATGTTCGTTTTGAGCACAAATCAAAACAAGCACGAGTACTTCCATTATGCAGTAATAGCTACAGGAGGTAAGGGAACGGGTTTTGACCTGGCAAAAAACCTGGGGCATGAAATAATTGAGCTAAAAGCTGCTTTAACTCCCCTAAAAATATCTGATGAAAGATTTTACAGACTTTCAGGACTATCCCTTGAAGACGTAACAATAAAAGCGTTTTTTGAGAACAAAATAGTTTCAGAAACAAGAGGAAACATTCTCTTCACGCACAAAGCCCTTTCAGGCCCCGGCATTTATAAGATCTCTTCATTATGCGCTTATTGTGATTTCAGCAAAGAGAAACCTTTAACTTTAAAAATAAACCCTTCAAACTTAAATGAAGAAGAAATCAACGCATATATTTCAAAATCAATCGAACTAAACCCTAAAAAGAATTTAAGAAACATATTCTCAAAACTGGCGCCCAAAAGTTTAATCGAGCTCATTTTTGAAGTTAACAAAATAAATCCTGAGAAAGAAATAACACACCTGTCAAAAAATGAAAAAAACATAATTATTAAAAACCTCACAGAATTAGAATTCAACGCTATAGTAAAAATCCCGGGAGAAGAAATAGTAACCGCAGGCGGAATCTGTTTAGATGAAATAAATAATAAAACTATGGAATCGAAATTAATAAAAGGATTATATTTTTGCGGTGAAATAATAAACGTAGACGGATATACCGGAGGGTTTAACCTTCAAAACTGCTGGTCTACGGCATTTGTGTGTGCTGAAGCAATAAAACAAAATCCGTAAAAGATATTTAAACTTATTGAGTCAAGCCCAATTTATCTACGATTGAAAGAATAGAATTCATTTCATTTAGGATTTTTGTATGTTTTTCGTCATTTAGGACACCTTCTCTTATACCCGTGGGTTCAAAGAAATCTTTGTCTGTATCTAACGCGAATAAAAAGTTTCCTTGATAAAAACCGCATCTGAAAGTTGTTTGAAGTTTTTCTTTTATTTCTAACAGCCCATTCAAGAACTCAGGCGTCAGTATAGAATCTGCTTCTGCTCGATTATCGGTCAATACTTTAAACTGATTGTTAAATTCTTTATTATTGGTTTGCAACTCAGAGAAATCAATTGGGACTTCTATTTTATCGGTATTTTTTAGAATTATCGTATGATTGTTATACCTTTTATTTAGACCGAAAGTACAAAAAAGCCCTTTGAATATGTACTTAAAGCTTCTTGTAGAAGTACTCTTGGTAAGGACCAACTCAATAATTTTTGTCGCAATCCCTTTATATTCACCACCTAATATATCCTCATTATAAATTGAATCAAAGCGAGGAAAAAGCCTATAGGAGTGCAATTGAGAATAATCAACCTTTTCATTTACAAATTGGAAATCACCGTAAAATTTTAACAAACTAGTTAAAAGCGATTTTTTCATACTATTTTTGTAAGCAATTGGAAAGTGATATATAGACTTTACAAAAAATACAGCCAATATCACTAACAACACTTCAAAATATAGAAAAATAATCGGATCTTCGACATAGAAATATTGATTACCAAAATTACACATCCAATATATCGCGAAACATGAAATTAGTATCAATGGTATACCAATTGAAGAGCATATTAAAAACTTTTTTAATATTGATTTTCTATTCAACTCAATTTTGTTAAGTTCTTGAGCTATTACTTGATCATAAAACTCTTTGAATTTAGCTTCACTATGTTGATCCAGATTGTTTAATATCACAATTACACTCCTAACCGATAATGTTTTAAGACTTTTTATTTTTCTCTTAACTTAGAAAGAAGTCTAAGTATTTCAATATATAACCAAACAATAGTGACTAGCAAGCCAAATGCACCATACCATTCATATTGTTTTGGCAAAAATCTTGAAGCACTTTGTTCAACGAAATCAAAATCCAAAAGCAAATTAAACGAAGCCAGTCCGACCATAAGAAAGCTGAATCCTATACTGATAGGGCTAGAAGAGTATATTAAACTTAAATTGATATGAAAACCTAGAGATAATATAAGCCCGATAAGATAAAAGATGGCAACAGCCACTGTAGCAGTGATAATTGTACTTCTTAATCTTTCAGTAACTCTAATAATACCTGTTTTATAAAGAAAAGCCATAGAAAATACGGATAAAAATGTAAGTGCGACAGCCTGTATTAGGATGCCTGGATACATAGCGTTGAAATAAGAAGAAAGCCCGCCAAGTAATGCCCCTTCTGCAAAAGCATATACAGGAGTGAGAACAGGAGCCAAGTTTTGTTTAAATGCAATAATAAAGCCAACAACTAAACCGACTATTAAACCGGTCATTGTCAAAAAAGAAACTTTATCAGCATAACCTAACACATACTGATACCAAACAGCACCACCAGAAATAGCCATTATTCCAAAAAGCATAAGCAACTTATTTAATGTACCTTGAACTGTCATAGGTGCTTCAGTTGCAACAGCAATTCCGTCAGTTAAATTACTTGAAAAAACAGGATTTCTACTATCCATAATTCTACCTCCTCTAAAACAAATGTATTATAACATAATTTGTAATAATTGTATAAAATACGAGTTGTAAATAGATTATGCTTGTGTGATAATCCTCTTGTTGACGAATTATACAAACAAAAGGAGATAAAAATGCCTACATTTATCGAAGATGTAAAAGCAAGACAAATTCTTGACTCAAGAGGTAACCCAACTGTAGAAGTTGATGTTAAACTTTCTTGCGGCGTAGTTGGTAGAGCAGCGGTTCCATCTGGAGCTTCTACCGGAATGTTTGAAGCCATCGAATTAAGAGATGGTGACAACTCAATGTACTGCGGAAAAAGCGTACTTCAAGCAGTTGATAATGTAAACTCAATTATAGCACCTGAACTAATAGGTGAAGATGCTTCTAACCAATATGAGATAGACAATTTAATGTTGCGTTTAGACGGTACGCACAATAAAAGCAAACTAGGCGCTAACGCTATTCTTGGTGTTTCTTTAGCAGTTGCTAAAGCATGCTCATTAGCTTATGAAATGCCATTATACAGATACCTTGGCGGAATAAATGCAACAACACTTCCTGTTCCAATGATGAATATCATCAATGGTGGTGCTCACGCTGACAACAACATTGATTTCCAAGAATTCATGATTGCTCCAGTCGGTGCTGAAAGCTTCCAAGAAGCAATCAGAATGGGTGCTGAAGTTTTCCATTCACTTAAAAAAGTTCTTAACGAAAAAGGCTTAGCAACTTCAGTTGGTGACGAAGGCGGATTCGCTCCAAACCTTGGTTCAAACGAAGAAGGTATTGAAGTTATTCTTACAGCTATCAAAAACGCAGGTTATACAACTGAGCAAATCAAAATTTGTTTAGATGTTGCTTCATCTGAATTCTATAAAGAAGGTAACTACGTTCTTGAAGGCGAAGGCGGAAAAACTCTTTCTAGAGAAGAAATGGTTGACTTCCTGGCTGGATGGGTAGAAAAATATCCTATTATCTCAATCGAAGACGGTATGGCTGAAGAAGATTGGGAAGGTTGGAAATTACTTACTGAAAGACTTGGCGAAAAATGCCAGTTAGTAGGCGATGACCTATTCGTTACAAACACTGAAAGATTGGCTAGAGGCATAAATCAATGTACAGCTAATTCAATTCTTATTAAAGTTAACCAAATCGGTACTTTAACAGAAACTTTAGCTGCTATTAATATGGCTCATAACGCTAACTACTCAGCTATTTCTTCTCACAGATCAGGTGAAACTGAAGATACATTTATCGCTGACTTAGCTGTAGCTACAAACTGCGGCCAAATCAAAACCGGTTCAGCATCAAGATCTGACAGAATTGCTAAATATAACCAATTAATCAGAATCGAGCAAGAACTTGGTTCAGCTGCAAGATACCCTGGCTTAAAAGCATTCAAAGGCCAATCAGGTAGAAAATCTACTTGCTGCTGCGGTTGCTAATTAGCAAAATATATAAAAAGAAACAGCTTCAGCTTACTGGGGCTGTTTTTTTATTGCTTAAATTTGTAGTATAATTTGTAAAGTTTAAGGAGAGATACATGTACGATATAGGGATTATCGGTGCAGGACCAGCCGGCTACAGCGCAGCAATCAGAGCAGCTCAATACGGGTTCAGTGTAGTTTTGTTTGAGAAAAAAGACATTGGAGGAACCTGCTTAAACCGTGGTTGCATACCTACAAAAGCAATGCTTCATTCAGTTGAAGTTCTAGAGACAGTCAAAACCTCCGGCAAATACGGCATATCTGCTGATAATATAACATACGATTATTCAAAAATATTACAGAGAAAAGATACTATCACAGAAAAAATCAAAAAGTCTCTTACCCAGCTTATCTGCGGATATGGAATAAAAATTGTAAATGAAGAAGCGCAAATAATAAGTCAGACAGAAATATTAACCGATTCAGAAGCCTATGAATGCAAAAACATTATAATTGCGACTGGCTCAAAACCTAATAAATTTCAATTTGAGGGTTTTTACCCCGATGATTTCGTTTTAGACTCTGACGACATATTAAAACTTGAATCCGTTCCAAAAAATATCCTTATAGTAGGTTCAGGCGCCATCGGTATCGAATGGGCCAGAATATTTTCAGGGCTGGATACGAAGGTTTCGATAATTGAATTAGCAGAAAGACTTATTCCATTAGCAGACGAAGAAATTTCGCAAAGAGTAGAGAGAATCTTTAAAAGAAACAGAATTCAATTCTTTACCTCTACATCAGTAGAAAGAATAGAGAACAACAAGGTTCTTTTGACTAACGGAAAAGAAATAGAAACCGACTGCATCTTACTTGCTGCGGGGAGAAGTCCTGAACTTTTAAACAACGATTTTTCAAAAACAATTCAATTGGATAAATACATAAAAACTGACAACAACTTTAAAACGAACTATGACAATATTTATGCAATAGGAGACGTAAACGGCAGATCAATGCTTGCTCATAGCGCCATTCATCAAGCAACAGAGGTTATAGAACATCTTATAAACAATGCTGATTCAACTTTCGACAGAAACAAAGTTCCTTCTGTAATATATGGTTCCCCTGAAATCGCATGGATAGGAAAAACAGAAAAACAACTTACAGAAGAAAACCTAAGCTACAAAAAATCATTCTTTCCTTTAGCCGCGCTTGGAAAAGCATATGCTGATGACAAGATTGAAGGATTTGTAAAAATACTTGCAAACGAGAAAGAAATACTGGGAGCGCACATAATCGGGGAAGAGGCATCTGCAATGATCCAACAAGTTGCAATAGCAATTCAAAATAAAACTTCACCTAAACAAATCTCTGAAGTAATATTTGCTCATCCTACGTATTCTGAAGGTTTGTATGAAGCCGTTCTCGGGTTAGATAACATTGCCCTTCATTTACCTCAAGCAAAATAATTGTAAACAGTTCAACATTTTTGCTTTTTTAAACTATAATAATTGTAAGACAATCTGGACAGAGGATATAAAATTGAACATAGAAGAACTATTATGTAAAAGCGCAACAGAGCAACGAAAAGCACTTTTAAATAAAGATATTACAGCACTAGAACTAGTTGAAGCTGCCTATAAGAGAAACGAACAAGTAGATTCTAAAATCGGTGCCTTTAACTCTCTTACAAAAGAAACAGCTATAGAAACGGCCAAAGAAGTAGACAGAAAAATTCAAGCCGGAGAAGAACTACCTGCATTAGCGGGTATTCCCCTTGCTTTGAAAGATAATATAAATCTTAAAGGTTCAAAAACAACAGCATCAAGCAAAATATTAGAAAACTTTGTATCGCCATATGATGCTACTGTAACCAAAAAATTAAAAGAAAACCTTATTCCAATCATCGGAAAAACAAACCTGGATGAATTTGCAATGGGCTCAAGTAATGAGAACTCTGCTTTTGGAATAGTGAGAAACCCGTGGGATTTAAATAAAGTTCCTGGCGGAAGCTCTGGTGGCTCAGCAGCCGCTGTTGCTTCTTGCCAAACCACATTAGCGCTTGGTTCTGATACAGGAGGAAGTATAAGACTTCCTGCAAGCTTCTGTGGCTTAGTGGGTTTAAAACCAACATATGGAAGAGTTTCTAGATATGGTCTTATAGCATTTGCTTCATCTCTGGATCAAATAGGACCTTTCTCTCATTCAGTAGAAGATGCTGCATTGCTTTTAAATGCTATATCAGGTCATGATCCAAATGACTCAACATCTTTAGATGTTGAAACCCCGAACTTTTCAGCAGACCTAAAAAAAGACATAAAAGGCCTAAGAGTAGGTATAATAAAGGAGTTGCTGGGTGACGGACTTACTTCTGATGTATCAAAAGCAATAGAAAATGTTATACAAAAATATAAAGATTTAGGAGCCGAGATAGTTGAAGTATCTCTTCCACTCGTAAAATATTCAATCGGAGTATATTACATAATCGCAACCGCTGAAGCCAGCTCAAATTTGGCAAGGTTTGATGGTGTTAAATACGGCCATAGGACTAAAAATGCTGAAAATTTAATTGAAATGTATACAAGAACAAGAGCCGAAGGTTTCGGACCTGAAGTAAAAAGAAGAATAATGCTTGGAACATATGCCCTAAGTTCAGGCTACTATGATGCATATTATAAGAAAGCACAACAAATAAGAAGACTGATTAAAAATGATTTTGATAAAGCATTTGAAAAAGCTGATGTTCTGCTTTCACCAACTTGTCCTTATACAGCCTTTGAAATAGGCTCAAAAGTAGCGGATCCATTAAGCATGTACTTAACGGACATAGCAACAATCACGGCAAATTTAGCGGGGATTCCTGCGATGAATTTACCTTGCGGCATTGATGAAACCAATATGCCAATAGGCGTTCAGCTATTAGCACCGCCACTGAAAGAAGATAAACTTCTTAATGCAGCATACAAACTTGAAGAAACTTTGAAATTTAACGAAAACAAACCTAATCTATAGATTGTATGAAATTAAAACAAAAAATAATATTAATTATATTCAGCATCCTTCTTGGCTCGATTACAGCCTATAGCGAAGAAGTTTCTTATGTTGCGGGAAATTATTATAATCAGGGAATTGCAAATTTCCAGAACAAATCATATTCAGCAGCTGTTATTTGTTTCCAAAAAGCAATACAGTCAGATCCAACATATGTAGATGCATACTATAATCTTGCTACGGTGTACAATTATTTAAATCAGAAAGAAAATGCGATTAGCACCTATGCAAAATTGTTGAAAATAAAACCTGATGATCATGATGCAAACTATGAAATCGCTAAAAACTATATGGATATTGAAAGTTATACCTTAGCCTTGAAATATTTATCTTCGATTCCTCAATCATATGAAAGTTATGCCAAGGTAGAAACCTTACGCTCTCAAATAAATACAAAAATAAAAATCAGAGAAGAAAGACAAAAAAGAAATAAAATAACGACAGCAGACCCCTCAAAAAAAACAATGTTTTACAAACTTTCATCACCTACAGGAATAACATCTGACTCTAAGGGTAACATTTATATTGCTAATTATACGAATAATTATATTTCCAAAATTACACCTAACAAATCACATATAGCTTTTGCAAAAAGCCCTTTCATTAATAGCCCTGTCGGCATTGCCGCAGACAAATTCGACAACCTATATGTCGCAAATTATGAGGCAAACAATATTTTAAAAATAACACCAGCAGGTCAAGTCTATGTGTTTATGACGAATGTGAACAAACCTTATTACCTATACATAAAAAATGACGTATTATATATCTCCGAACAAGATACAAATACTGTTATAAGATACAATTTAAATAATTAAGAATTGTAACAAAATATATACTTTATGCATACGGAGTATATTTTTAGTTTTTATTATTATGTAAGTAAAAGTTTGGAGTAGTTACTGTGAATCCAATCAATAATAATTCATATGTGGGTAGATCAGGTGACTTAGGTCCAGGATTTGATGTAGAATTAGAACGTTTTAAAATAAGACAAAAAGTATTTGGCTTTACCGATTTTAAAAGCAGTCTTTTTATGAGCGGTGTAGACGGTAACGTCGTTCTTCAAAATATAGAAAACAACATAGAAGGCGGCTCTAACGGCGACGGTATTGAAGGCAACTTGCTGAATTGGGACAGATATCTTGAAAGCAATGACAAGAAAAACGATATTCTTTTCCAAGCTGAAGGCGACAATATTTTTACCAATGTAAATTTTAACGCTAATCATTACGAAGTAATGGATGAAAAAGGTTTTACCGAAAAGATTGGCATGAAATGGGAAAACGGAAAACCATATGATGCATTCGAGATAACACAAAATAGAATTAGTTTTTATGACTTCCGATTCAGCGGCACCGACGACGGAAATCAAGAGAATACAGTGTTTGACTTAAGTGTATTTGAAAACTCTCGTTGGGGTCTACAAAATTACACGATAAGAGAAGTCGATACTTCTTACTGGAGCAAAGCAAGTGACCCTAAAAACAAGGAATATCTATTATCAAAAGACACCCAAAGAATAATAAAAGAATCAATGCCTCAATGGATGACAGATGAAATAAAAACTCAACTTTCTGAATACAAAGAAGGAAGTGTAGATTACTGGAATAAATTCTATGCTCTCGCTATTAAGTTGATGGACCAAGAAGGGCTTTATAATGGACAATTCAAATAAAAATTAAATAATAAAGATAAAAGGTATCAATTGATACCTTTTATTTATTGCTTAAAACTATTTGTTTTATCAAATTCAAAATTCTACCCGTGATATGTTCTATATATTCTGAAGAGGATAGACCGTTGATAACGATATCAGCTTGCTGCATAGTCGGCCTTATGTAGACTTGTGCCGTAGAATTCACATCCGCAAACTGCATATCAGCAGCAGTTCCAACTTTACCTCTAAGTTCAGCTCTTACATACCATCTGTCTTTTATAACATTAAACGGCGTAAACACGTATACTTTAACATCATGTACGTCAATGACATTTTTATTTAAAACATATAAGCCTTCATTTAAAATGATTTTTGCTGGAGCTTTTTTAATTTTATTTGGCTTGCTTTCACACGTAACAAAATCATATTCGGGAGCATTTACTCCGCAGCAGTTTTTCAAGCTGACTAAATGGGCTCTCATAAGCTCTAAATTGATTGCATTAGGAGTGTCCAAACTGAATCCTTTTTTGAATAGATTTTCATAGCTGCCGGCCTCTCTTAGCTCTCTGGCAGTATCAAAATAATAATCATCACAACAAATTGTTGTAAATAGCTTGTTTTCTTTTTCTCTTATAAAAGCTTTTGCGGCATTTTGCACAAAGGTGGTTTTACCTGAAGCTGATTCTCCTGTAATACCTATCAGATAAGTATTTTTAGGTGCAGTTATTATGCTTTTTACAAATTTTATAAGAAATTGATCATTTATCGTTAAAAATAAAGGTTGTTTTTGAGCCTTATCTTCTTCTAAAATACTTTTTAAACCTTCGACAATTTTAAAAATCAAATTAAAATTGCTTCCAGTTTCTTTTTCCTGCTCTAATGCTGTTAATAAAGATTTATCGCTTTCAATAATATTCATAAATACCTTCTCTTAATTAATATGAGCATGCCAGTCTTGACACCTTTTAATATTATACTTGGATAAAAATTTAAATAGGCGAAAATAATTGTTATTATTAAAAAAAATTAAAGAAATTTACAACTAATAAATCGATTTTTTGCACGACCTTATATATTCAGAAAGCTCGTCACACTTCATTTGCAGGTTCTCGATCATAGAATTTAATTTTTTAATATGCTTTGTTTTAGAAACAGGATGCATTTTTTTGAAGAATAAAAAGTTTTTGATATCTGGTATAAAATCTTTTTTAAATTCATTTATTTCGTAATAAACGCATTCATCGATAAACTTAAGCGACTCATACATGTTAGCCATCAGTTCATATAATTTATTTTTTGACTGTTCTAATTGATCGGATACCAAAAGTCTTTCTACATCAACTAGCATTGTTTTAACATATTTATATTTTGGAAGAACATTCTTTTTCTTGTTTAAAAGATGTTCTTTAAAATAAGTAACAGTCGTATCATAGCCGTTTTGTATCAGCTCTAATCTCTTTTCTACAGGCATTGTAAAGTCAATAAGTAAAACATTTTTAGTATCTATCAATATATAATCAAACTTATCGTTTTTTTGATAAGTTTCAATAATATTTTCAGTACAAAAATTTGAAAAAGAGCTAAAAACAGTGTTTAAATAGTCGAGAGGGTTTTTTATAACCACAGAATCACGGCAACCTTCCAGACGGAATTCTAAAATTCGTGAATTATTACCACATAAACCGACATCCGTTTTCCACAAAGGCCAGCTTTTAATCAAATCGCCATCTACTAAAAATTTATCATCTACTTCAGTTGGCTTCATCAATCCCGGCAAACTTGCGGAAATTCTCACAGCCAAAGCGACTTCAAAATCAGGTGTGTTATTTTTTGAAAAAACGAACGGGGTATTATTGCTCAAATCGCAAGTTAAAATATATAAATCTTTTTCTATATCAGAAAAATTAACCGGCGCGTTTTCCCCTTTTATATATGAATCACCGTAATATTTTTTTTCAATCAAATCTCTCACAAAGTTTAAAAACACTTCGCCTTTACTAAACGCAAAATCAGGGCCAAGCGGGAAATTAATATCTTTAAACATATTAAAATTAAAATTAAGGAAAATCTCTTTCATCTCATCACAAGAGTAATCGAGCGCATACAAAATAGCAAAAAGAGCCCCTACTGAGGAGCCGGCAACTGAGTCGATTTCCACTCCGAATTCTCTTAAAGCTTTAACAGCCCCAACATAAGAAATGCCCCTTACAGCGCCTCCACCAAATATACAAGTATACTTTAAAGAGTTTTTCATTATGTTTCCTTTTTAAAAAGGCTCTCTAAAAAGAGAGCCTGATTAATGTTATACGCTTGCGATTTCTTCTTCAGAAACCCCTTTGATTGTCAGATTTACTCTGCCTTTTTCGTCAATTTTAATGACTTTTACGACAACTTCCTGACCAACGCTTAAGTGGCTTTCGATAGTTTCAATTCTTTCTTTGCATACTTGAGAAATATGAACCATTCCATCTTTTCCAGGAGCTAATTCTACGAAAGCGCCAATAGGAATAATTCTTACAACTTTACCTCTACAAATCATACCTTCTTCTGGTTTGAAGACTATTTGGTTAATCATTTGTTTGGCAATAGCTGCACCTTCCTGATCATTAGAAGTAATTGTTACCACACCGCTGTCTTGAATATCGATTTCAGCACCTGAGCACTCAATGATATTTCTTATGTTTTTACCGCCAGGTCCAATTACAGCACCGATATCTTCGGTAGGGATAATCATTGTTGTAATGCTTGGAGCATATTTTGACAATTCAGTTCTTGGTGCAGATATAGCTTCTTTCATTTTAGAAAGGATATGCAAACGACCTTCTTTAGCTTGAGCTAATGCTCTTCTTAAAGTTTCATTTGAGATACCTTTAATTTTCATATCCATTTGAAGAGCTGTAATAGCATTTTCATCACCTGTAACTTTAAAGTCCATATCGCCTAAGAAATCTTCAATACCTTGAATATCTGTAAGAACAACATCTGAGCTGCCTTCTTTAATAAGACCCATTGCAACTCCGCCGATCATACATTTAACAGGAACACCTGCATCCATAAGAGCCATAGAGCTTCCGCAAGTAGATGCCATAGATGTTGAACCATTCGATTCTAATACATCTGAAGTTACTCTTATTACATATCCAAAATCCGCTTCATCTGGTAATGCAGGGATATTAGCTCTTTCAGCTAAGTTACCGTGTCCAACCTCTCTTCTTCCAGGACCTCTCATTGGTTTTACTTCGCCAACTGAAAAACCAGGGAATAAGTATTTGTGCATATATTTCTTTGTAGTTTGAGGATCAACACCATCAAGTTCTTGAGCCATACCTGGACCAGCTAATGTTGCTATTGAAAGAACTTGAGTTTGTCCTCTTGTAAATACAGCTGAACCGTGAGCTCTTGGAACAACACCGGTTTCACACCAGATTGGTCTTACTTCTTCAGCTTTTCTACCGTCGGCTCTTACACCTTCTTCTACAATCATAGCTCTCATAACTTTTTTCTCTAAAGTTTTAAATTCTTCAGAAACAAAATCGATGCCTGTTTCTTGCATCATTTTTTTGATTGGATGTTCATCATCAAGATTTACAAAGTGTTCTTTAACTTTTGCTTTTGCTTCATCCAGTTTTGCTCGTCTAGCATCTCTATCAAAGTTATGATAAGCAGCAAAAACTGAATCGTAAGCCATATCTTTAATTATGTTAAAAAGTTCTGTTGTATCGTGAGGGTTTACAAATTCAGGTTTTTGAATGCCGCATTCTTGAGCGAATTCAATTTGTGCTTGAACTTGTTTTGCAATCTCAACTTGTGCAAATTCTACAGCTTGCATAATTTCATCTTCTGTAACGAATTTACATCCTGCTTCAACCATTATTACAGAATCGGCTGTACCAGCTACTACGATGTCTAAATCTGATTTATCAGCTTGTTGGTAAGTTGGGTTAGCGACTAAATTGCCGTCAACTCTACTAACTCTAACAGCACCGACTGGTCCTTCAAAAGGAGCATCAGTTAGCATTAATGCGGCAGATGCACCAAGAACAGCTAATGTATCAGGTTGGTTTTCAGAATCTAAACTCAACAATTGAGCCACAATCTGAACATCATTTCTATATCCCTTAGGGAATAAAGGTCTAATCGGTCTATCAATTAATCTTGAAGTTAATATAGCTTTTTCTGAAGCTCTTCCTTCACTTCTATTATAGCCGCCCGGTATTCTACCTACGGCTGACATTCTTTCTTCATAATCTATCAACAATGGAAAGAAATCTATACCCACTCTAGGCTGCGGGCTAATTACCGCATGCACCAACAGCATTGTTTCTCCACAAGTTACAACTACAGATGCACTTGCTTGTTTAGCATACTTTCCTGTTTCAATTGTTACCAGCTTATCTCCAACTATAAGCTCTTTCTTTTTTACATCAATCATTTGATCTTTCTTCCTTCTTTTTTGTGTTTTACACTTCTATTAACAGAAACAGTATATCCCAAAATCGCAAATATAGAAAGTTTTTAATTAATTCAAACAATATACCAAATAGCAAAAAAGCATGTTTCGTTATGATATAATGCAAAAATTATTGAAAGAAATTGCACGTTTTCGAGGAGCTGAGTTATGAGTTACATCTATCCCATAATAATTGCACATAAAGGGAACCAGGATTATTTACATATTTGCTTGAAGCAGGCTCATTTTTCTAATCCAAATTCGCGCATTATTCTTCTGGGTGATGAATCAAATAAAAACTGCCTTCCATTTGTTGAGTGGCACAATATATACGATTATTTTGATAACGCAGTAGAATTTGAAAAGAGATACATTCACTTATCTTGCAACCCGTATGACTATGAAATGTTCGCAATCCAAAAATGGTTTGCTATAAAAGATTTTATTTTCTCAAAAAATATAGAAAAAGCCTTAATAATGGATTCAGATGTTTTGGTATATTCTGATTTCTCAAAAGAAGATGAATGGTTAAATAATTTTAGAGATTGTGATATTGCAACTTGTGGTTACGGCGGACAGCAAACAATTTTTTACAACAATAAAGAAATTATGCAACGCTTTTGTGACTATATAATGAAAAAATATGCGGATAAAGCCTTTATGGATCAAATAATATCTGACTACAACACCAAACAAAAATACACCTACAAAAATTGGCATTTAACCAATGGTCCGATATCCGATATGACCTGGATTACCTGGTTTGTAATGGATGAAGATATGAAATGGTTCAATACTTTTACCCCATCTAATAACAGCATCATCAATCTCGCATTGAATAAAATTATATATTATCCTTCTTCTGGGATTTTAATGAATATTTATTTTAACAATAAAATCCCATATACGATTTTATTAGAAACAAATACGCCAATAAGATTGCATACGATGCATTTTCAAGGTTGGAAAAAACAATTAATGCAAAGGTTTGCAACATATGACAAAGATGACAACTGGTCAGACCCGCAATAC
The DNA here is from genome assembly GCA_023421795.1 of Cyanobacteria bacterium OH_PDB_230. Classification (GTDB taxonomy): domain Bacteria; phylum Cyanobacteriota; class Vampirovibrionia; order Gastranaerophilales; family Gastranaerophilaceae; genus JAEZOG01. Next base: position 1,159,584 of record JAEZSO010000002.1, on the reverse strand, counting down.
ACTTTAGATGACTTATGCACTATATATCAACTTGACCTTTCACATTCTCTGTTGAAATCTAAGGAAAAGATTTTCATTGAAAAATTCTCAAAATATATAACTTCTCTAATCCCAATAAAAAAATGGAGAGTTGATTTAAGAAATAAAATATACAAAAACTTAAGCGAAAAAATCAAAATACAAGTACAATAAATATTTGCCCAATAACTGCCATTGTTGTAATATTATTCTATATGCAAGGGCAAGTGTACAAGATTCATTCAGACTTTTATTATGTAAATACGACAAACGGTATTTACGAATGTAAATTGCGAGAAATTATAAAAAAACAAAAATTTGAAGTCTACGTTGGCGACTACGTTGAAATCGATCAAATAATAGAAGAATCAAAGCAAGCCGCTATTGCAAAAATTTTGCCTAGAGAAAATTGTATCTCGAAACCAAAAGCAGCAAATATCACCCAAGCCATTATAGTTGCTTCGATTAAAAATCCGGAGCTTGATTTTGAGCAGTTGAACAGGTATATCGCCCACTGCGAGTACCATAAGGTAAAACCGATTCTTTGTTTTAACAAAATTGACCTAGATAAAAACAAAAAAATCACAACACAAATTGAATCGATATATAAACCATTAAACTACCGAATAATATTTACATCAGCCCTGAAAAATATAGGAATAAGTGAACTTGAACGTCAATTAGAAGACCATGTATCAATATTTTGCGGAGCCTCCGGCGTTGGAAAATCTTCAATCATAAACACTCTTGCAAAAGGACTCAAATTAAAGACAAAAGAAGTAAGTTCAAAATTAAAAAGGGGCGTTCACACTACAAGACACTGCGAAATTATTCAAATCGAAGAAAATGTAGCAGTTGTAGATACTCCCGGCTTCTCAAACTTAAAATTTAATTTCTTGCTTCCAACTGACATACAAAATCTTTTTCCTGAAATAAAAGAAAAAGGAAAGTTATGTAAATTCAACAACTGCCTTCACACAACAGAGACAGGGTGCAACGTAAAAGAAAATCTCGACGAAATTGACAGCACGAGATTCGATAGCTACATAAAATTTGTAGATGAAGCACAAGAATACAAAACAAAAATAACATATGGCGGAACAAAAACAGAAAGCAAAACGAAAATAAACAAAGATACAGTAATGACGAAGATTTCTTCTAAAAAAAGAAACACATCAAGAAAGACGAACAAACAAGAAATCTATAAGACTATCAAAGAGGCAAAAAATGGATAAAACAACAAAAGACCAATACAATCAATACATAGAAATAATAGAAAAACATCTAGACAGCTACCTACCGGTAAAATACCCTGAAAGCATATATGAATCTATGAGATATTCAGTACTTGCAGGCGGAAAAAGGTTAAGACCAATTATTACATTAGAAGTTGCTAAAATGTTATCAGGATCTTTTGAAGCAGCGTTACCTGCGGCTTGCGCAGTCGAAATGCTTCATACGCAAAGCTTAATTCACGACGACTTACCGTGCATGGATAATGACGACTACAGAAGAGGCAAATTGACAAATCATAAGGTTTATGGAGAGGCAATTGCAGTTTTAGCAGGCGATGCACTTTTGAGTTTTGCCCCGAAGCTTATAATAGACAAAACACCATCCGCAGTCGCAGCAAGCAACATTCTTAAAGTGTTAAACGAGTTTTCTATTGCAGCAGGGGTTGACGGAATAATTTCCGGTCAAGTTGTTGATATAGAATCAGAAAAGAAAAAAATAGATAGTAAAACTCTTGACTTTATACACGAATATAAAACGGCAAAGCTATTTACATTTGCAGTAAGAGCAGGAGCAATTATCGGCGGAGCTAACGAAAAACAGCTTGAAGAATTAACAGAATTTTCTAAATTATTGGGACATGCATTTCAAATATGCGATGATATACTAGATGAAACTTCCACCTTAGAAGAATTAGGAAAAACTCCCGGAAAAGATCTGGCTGTAGAAAAATCTACATATACCTCAATGTATGGGCTAGAGAAGGCGAAAGAACAAGTTAGATATCTTTGCAACCGTGCTTGTGATATACTAAAAAATAACAATTTCGAGTCTTCAATACTAGAAGGCATAGCTAAAGACATAGTTGAAAGGATTTCTTAATGATGAATTACCCGAGCTTCCAAATTCTTGCTACAGGGATAGAAGCTGCTATAATCGCACAAATTTTAAAGTTTTTAGGATACTTGATTGTACACAGAAAAGTTAACTTTAAACTGCTCTTGACAACAGGCGGAATGCCAAGCTCTCACTCTGCCGGAGTTGTGGGATTATCTACAATGATAGGCTTTTTAACAGGGTTTGGATCAATTGAATTTGCGATAGCAACAGGTTACTCTCTTGTCGTAATGTATGATGCAGCAGGTTTGAGAAGGTCTGCGGGCAAAATGGCGGCGACTTTAAACAAAATGATGGATGATTTATACGAACACAGACAAACTCATCCGGCTGAAAGATTAAAAGAGCTGCTGGGGCATACCCCGATGGAAGTCTTTTTCGGAGCTCTTCTAGGTATCATAATAGCTTATTTAAATCATAACTACTTATTTTAAAACATATGGAAAACTTTAAATTACTCAATAATGTAGAAGATCCTATCGTCATAGTTGATAAAAAAAATCAGCTGGTATTTCAAAACATTGCGAGTAATAAGCAATTTGGCAGTTTTGCCAACCTGAACAGAATCAAAAAATATTTTAATTTTGACATATGTATATTGAATCCAGAGGATTTTTCAAACATTACTCCTCTGGATTTAGCATTATCTTCAAACGAAAATTTCTACACCTATTCTTCTTATCAGAGAGGTAAAGACGACTATTTATATTTCAATATTTCTTCAATGATAAGAAATAAATATAAAATAATTATGTTTAAAGACGTCACTAATAGCTCTAAATTCCAAAAATTAACCCTGGAACATGAAAAATTAAATACAAAATATTCAATTCTCTTAAAAGAATACAAAAAATTTAACCAACTTAGAGAATTAGCACAAAACCAGGCTATTAAAATGTCTTTGCTTAATAGGGTTTCTTCAATAATAAGAGAGTCCAGAGACACCTCAGTCGTCATTAAATCCACTTTAACCGAAATTCATAACCTATTAGGCTCATCAAAAACTTATTACGCAACGAAATCAGGCAACTCATTTTCGATTACAGATATCTATCCTTCAAAAAGAAAATCCGTTAATAATGCGAAAATCGTCTTTGAAGAAGAAATAACCAAAACTATTAAAAACAAACAAATATCTATGATTACCTGCATAAAAGAAGACCAAAATTCTGTCGGAACTTTAAGTAAAAATACCAAAAGGATAATCATTCCAGTTTTTAACAAAAATAAGTTACTCGGGATAATAGTAACATTTACGACCCAAAAGAACATTTTGGAAGACAATATCCAAATACTTGAATCTATAGCAACACAACTTGCAATATCAATCGTCCAGGCCAAGTTATTTGAACAAATAAACAAGAAAAATACAAAATTACAAAAAGCCTTAAACGAATTGAATGAAACACAGCTCCAGCTTATCAATTCAGAAAAAATGGCTTCAGTAGGGCAACTTGTCGCCGGTGTTGCGCATGAAATAAATACACCTCTTGCATCAATCAATTCAAATAACGGGCTAATCAAAAAAATACTCGAAAAAAATCCGATTTTAGATGAATACATGATAAAAATGCTAAAAGACTTAAATGGGATAGATCAAGAAGCAATAAAAAGAATCAACAACATAGTAAAATCACTTAAAAAATTCGTGAGACTCGATGAAGCAGAACTTCAAGAAGCGGATATAAACAACGAATTGGATTTGACCCTTCAACTGCTATCTCATGAAACAAAAAATAAGGTTAACATAATCAAAAACTATTCTAAATTGCCGCGAATCAAATGTTACGTAAACATGCTCAACCAAGTCTTTATGAATATATTGGTAAACGCTTGCCAAAGCATTGATGAAAAAAAAGTAATAGGAGAAATAACCGTAACAACGAGCTACAAGGATGATAATCTTATCGTATCAATAAAAGACAACGGAATGGGTATGGATAAGAAAACCCAAGCAAAAATCTTTAATACAGGATTCACTACAAAAGGAATAGGAATAGGGACCGGTTTAGGCCTGGCAATTTCAAACAAAATCATACAGAAACACAAAGGGACAATAAATTTTAACTCGACTGAAGGTGAAGGCACCGAGTTTATTATTAAAATACCTTCAAAAATAGATTAATAGACTCATATTTATATTATAATCATTTTGAAGAGGTAAATTATGAGTATAAAAGCACAAAAAGGCACAAAAGACATTTTGCCGTCTGACATAGACAACTGGCATAAAATTGAAGAAACCGCAAAAGAACTTTTCAGAAAAGCTAATTTTAAGGAAATAAGAACACCTATTTTCGAGGCTACAGAATTATTTGAGCGAGGAGTCGGTGACACTACAGATATCGTAAACAAAGAGATGTACACTTTTACAAAAAGTGATCGTTCTATCACTCTTAGACCTGAAAATACGGCTGGAGTAGTTAGAGCATATATGGAACATGGAATGCACAGGGAAAGCCCTCCTGTAAAGCTTTGGTATAAAGGCCCAATGTTCAGATATGAACGTCCACAAGCAGGAAGACAAAGACAATTTCACCAAATCGGTATAGAAATGTTCGGAGTTCAAGACGCCTCTGCTGATGCTGAATGTATTTATTTGGCTACTAAATTTTTAAATAATTTAGGATTAAATGACCTTGTCGTTGAAATAAATTCCTTAGGCTGCAACGTATGCAGAACAGAATATAAAGAGCGATTAAAAGCTAACATGGCAAGCTATATCGATGAAATGTGCGATGACTGCCGCTCACGTTATGACAAAAATCCATTAAGAATCTTAGACTGCAAAAATGAAAAATGCATAGGATTAATGCGAGAACACAAGCTTCATGAAGAAGTTGCTAAAATAAATCTTTGCGATGAATGTGCTCCTCACTATAATGACCTAAAAACGCATCTATCAGCATTAAATGTTAATTACATCGAAAACAGCTTCCTTGTGAGAGGTTTAGACTATTATACAAAAACCGTGTTTGAAATAAAATCAAACAACTTAGGCTCTCAAAATGCTGTTTGCGGCGGTGGAAGATATGATGGCTTGGTCGAAACTCTAGGTGGACCTCATACTCCAGGAGTTGGCTGGGCAATGGGAGTTGAAAGACTCAATGCATTGATAGCAAAAGTCGAACCTCAAAAAATGGATTATTTTGTTGTATCAAACAATATCACTGAAGCAATAAAACTGGTTCAAGAATTAAGAGAAAAAGGATTTATTGCAGACTTTGATTATTCAAAAAGGAAATTTGCAAAACAGCTTGAAAAAGCATCAAAAATCGCAAAAAATGCAATTATTCTAGGAGAAGATGAAATAGAATCAAACACTCTAACAATCAAAGACTTATCATCATTCGAGCAAACAAAAATTGAAAGAGAAAAATTCTTTCAATAAAAATATAAAGATAACATAACCAAATTAAAAGCGGGAAATCAATCCCGCTTTTAAATTATCAATAATTTACTTTTAGACTTTTACAGAAAAACTGAAAGAGTAATCATCTGATTTCTCAGATTCTTGAATTGAATTAATTTCATTTCCGATTCTTATAAAATCATCCATTGTAATATTAATTTTTGCTTCTTTATCTTTAATAGGATCCTCTCCATAGGCTTTTATAGCTACATATTGGTTGTATTCATCTTTTGTAAAAGATAAAGGTTTTTTACAAGTAAATGTATTATCCGTAAATTGACAATACGCAACTTCGTTATGCTTCTGTTCTGATTTAGGTACAGCATCTTCTACTTTTTTAATCTCAGAATAATTTTCATCGTTGAAGGGATAATAATTATATATATTTGTGTCAACATAAGCAGGCCACGTATGGTCTGTTTCTGATTTGGATTTTTGAATCATTACACCTTTAAACGCATTACCTTTGTAATTGTTTGTCAAAATTGGACTAACTCTCATCTAATACCTCCTAATTTTTAATTTTTAAACCAAGTAACCTAAAATATATGAAACAAAAGCGAGATATTCTCTCGCTTTTGTTTATAGTTAATATTATTTTGTGGCTTCTGTATCACGTTTTACAGTACCGGTTTTCATTAATTCAATGTATTGATCTAATGGACCGTTTGGAAGATTCCAACTGAAGTCTCTTTCCATTGCATTAACAGACATTTCTCTGATCTTATCGTGATTTGTATAGAATGTTTCAAATGCTCTACTTAATGCTACTGTATATGAATCAATATTATCTCTTACTTTCAATAATGATTTATTATTATTTCTTAGTTTACCTGATTTAACATCAGCTTCTGATGGATAAATAGGTTCATTTGAAGCAAAGCCAAAGAATTCATCTGTCAAGAATCCGTCTTTTCCATCATAAATTGTATCTGGTAAACCGCCTGTAGACGTAGCAATAGGAATACTTCCTTTTGACATACATTCCATTTGTGTTAAACCACAAGGTTCCCATTTACTTGGTAAAGCAAAGAAGTCAGAACCTGTACCGAAGGCTTCTCTCATATCATTATTGAAACCGGTAAATATGAATATACGTTTTGCAGCTTCTGGGTTTGTTTTTAATAACTCATCTTTGAATGCTTTTATTGGTTTAATAAATTCTTCATCACCACTTCCAAGTATTGCGACGACAGGATATTCTTGTCCAGGTTTTGTATTATTAATTATATTTGTCAAACCTTTGACCATATAATCAAAACCTTTTTGTTCAACAAATCTTCCAACACTTGAGATAAATGGAACTTTATTTATGTCTAGATCTGCCGGCAATTCGCATGAATCAGCCTTGTAAAGTTTAACGTCATCTTTCTCAGGATTTTTTAGATTTTTTATAATTAATTCATTTGATCTTGCTCTATTAGCTAATTCATTTAATGCTACGAAAGTCGCTTTTTTGTTATGTTGCTTGGCTTCGTATGCTTGATCTCCGGAAAGATTATCATATGGTTTATATTCCAATGAAGTTCTAAATGCATCATTTATTTTGCCCATAACATTTTGGTTAGGTCTTAGACGATCTTTGTCATATCCATTCACGATACCAATCATAGTATTATGTTCGTCTCTTGCTTTGTTTGCCATTCTGGTTTCTTCATTGTTTGTTAAATCTTTTGATTTAGTAATTTCTTTAGCATAGTTATTAGATACTGGTACTATTCTATCAGCTAAGTATACATCGGCTTTTGCGGAGTTGTATGTACCTTCTCCATTTGAAAGAGGCCAACCTTCTTCGTTGTAAGCTCTTAATTTTGGGCTGATTTCATCAGTGTCTTCCTCAAATAAGGTTCTAACAATCTTATCTGCTATTTTTGCATCATTTTCGACACCTTCCAATTTAGCATTGTGAGTAATATGAATAATTGGAACATTTTTAATGTAATCATAAGTTTCTTTGGACATAGCTTTTTTATCGGCATCTACTGGAGCTTTATATCTCATTAATGGAGCCATTGCTGCAGCATGCCAATCGTTAGCTAATAATATATTTGGCGCTTGTTGGTCTTTAACAGTACCTTCTTTTACTCTTTTCAAATATTCATAAGAAGCTTTTGACAAGAACATCATTCTTTCTTCTTCGTCTATGTTATTGACGTTTGTAACATACATTTTTTCACGTCCGGTCGGATTATTTGCTCCCGGATCTATGTTAAAATATTTATCATTTTTAATGAAAGTATATTTTGAAGTAGCTTTAGTTGCAGGACTTGTATAAGTACCTTCTAATATTTCAACTTCTTCATTTTTAAAACTAGCCGTTGCAGGATTATATACTTTTACCTTAAAGCTATCTACAACCTTTAAATTGATTTTATTAGGTTTATTTCCACCACCAGTGTATAGATATTCTTTTTCGTTAACTTTAGTTATAAAAGATTGTTTCTTGTCTTCTGGTATATCTTTATTATTTTTATCTTTATTTTGGCTTACATATAAAGGAGTAATAATGTCTATGTTGTTTTCTTTATCCCCTTCAAACTTTTTGTTAAAAGCGTCTGGTAGTTGGACAGCAACTTGGCCTAACCCACCGGTTGATAAGAAAGATTCGGTTTCTGCTGTAACCATCCACGCATTAATATTATCTATTTTAGGCCACTGGAATTCACCGTTTATTCTCTTCGTTGCTTCAGTTTCAAGGATTTCTATTGTTGCTGGAGAAATTTCTTGAGATTTTTTAAATTGATTTTTAGCCCCACCTTTTACATTGCCTATTGAATTAAGAATCAATGTCGCTCCGGCAACTGTTCCTGCTAATTCAACAACTTTTTTAGTAACGTCTGTTACTTGTGACTTTAATTCATTTTGAGCTGTTTTTATACCTTCTTGTGCTTCTTGAATTGTTTTTTGGAAAACGGTGCTATCTTCAATTTTTTTGGCTATATCAGCAACAGAGTTGGTTAGGTCTTTAAGAACTTTGTCATTACCGTTGTTACCAAATTTATGAGTAGCGATAACAGCAATAGGAGTTGCAACCAAAGCAACTACACCGCTATATTTTAAAGCTTTGTCCAAGAAAGAAACAGGTTCTGATGTTTTCGGTGTTTGAGGAGTAAACGTATCCTTTGTCAATTGTTGCTGCACAACTGGTGTACTAGCCGCCTGAGTTGAAGGGGCTGCTGGTGTAACCTGAGCCACAGGGGTCGCTACCGCTTGCTGATCAGCTGGTTTTTGGTGTACTGTATTTCCTTGAGGTGTTGCAATTAATTTACTAAAGTCGACGCTCACTTTTATACTCCTTATTTATTTTTTTTAGAATGCTCTTCAATTATACAAAAGTGCTGAAATTTTTTATTGCTAGCCTAACTGTCTAATATTGACACACTTAGACTCAAACTCAATAAATACAAGACTTTTGGGAAATTATTTTCATTTTACAATAATTTACAATAGGGTTTCAAGAATATCAAAAGTTGGTAGAGCTTTGTTCAAAATATAAAAATGCATGCCGGGCACTCCAAAATCCATTAATTTTTGTGTTTGAGATATTGCAAAGTCCAAACCAATTTCTTTAACGGCATTGGAATCATGCTTATATTTTTCAAGTTTACTTCTTAAAGAAGATGGGACATCAACTCCACACAACAAAATCATTTTAGAAAGCTGGTTATAACTTGTTATCGGCAGAATACCAGGGATTACAGGAAGGTTAATTCCTGCTTTCTGAACCTTTTCGCAATAATTGTAGAAATAAGTGTTATCAAAAAAAAGCTGGGTATATATAGCATTAGCGCCTGCATCAAATTTTTTCTTTAAGTTTTCTATATCAAAATCTAAGTCCCTCGATTCTGAATGCCCTTCGGGATAACCAGCGACCCCAACAGAAAGGTTTGTCTTAGACTTTATAAATTCCACCAATTCATTTGCATATTTGAAGTCATGGCATGTTATCTCCTCACCTAGAGGAATATCACCTCTTAAAGCTAAAACATTTTCAAAACATTCCTCTTCTATTTCAGACAAATAATTTTCGATAAATTCCTTGGATGAATTTTTGCAAGTGAAATGGGGCATTACATCAAGTTTAAGCTCTCTTTTAATCAACCTTGCCAATTCTAAAGAATTCGCTTTTGTCGTACCTCCGGCGCCGTATGTTACCGAGACAAGCCTGGGATTAAATTGCATTAATTGCCTAATCTCATTTACAATAGCTAAATTTTTATTTGTTACATCTTCTTTAGGAGGAAATACTTCAAAAGAGATTATCGGTTTTTTGCCATCAAAAAACATCCCTTCATTAATATCAATTTGTGAGTATATATATTCCAATCTCATTGTTTTTCCTACTGGTTATTTATAGCAAAATAGACTTCTTTTAAACGCTTTTTACTAACATGTGTATATAATTGTGTTGTTGAAACATCCGAATGACCCAACAGCTCCTGAACTACTCTCAAGTCCGCTCCATTTTCAAGCAGGTGCGTAGCAAACGAATGTCTTAATGTATGAGGAGAAATGTGTTTGTTTATCTTTTGCCCCAATAAGTGAATTATACAATAAACAGTCTGTCGATTTATTTCTTTTCCATTTTCGGATACAAAAAACTTTTTTGTATTTAGTTTAAATTTTTTTGTAATGTATTCTCTTTCTTTTAAATACCTGTCTAAAGCCAAATTTGCTTTCTTGCCGATCGGAACGACTCTTTCTTTTGAACCTTTTCCGATGCAGCGAACATAATTAAGAGATAAATCCACATTTTGAAGCTGTAAACCCGCTAATTCAGAAACCCTGAGGCCTGAAGCATAAAGAAGTTCAAATATAGCTTTTTCTAGGATAGTAAGGTTGTTTTCTAAAATACTATCGATTTCTTGCATAGAAAGTACTTTTGGAAGTTTTTTGGCAAGCTTTGGCTGCTCTATACTCAATGTAGGATTATGATTAATAATCTCATTGCTGCATAACCAGTTAAACCACCCTCTTATCGATGCTATCACCCTAGAAATAGAAGTTTGTGAGTAATTCTTATCTCTCATTTTTTTGATATACGCATTTATGTGCATTCTTTTTATTGAAGAGAAATCTTCTATTTGGTTCTCAATAAAAAAATCAGTACAAAAGGTCAAATCTCGTCTATAAGCATCAATTGTATTAGAAGAAAGTCCACGCTCCACTTCTAAGTATTCAAGATATTGAGCTATGTAATGAATAAACATTTATTCATTCTATCATTACAGCCTGTTTTTTAGCAAAATTTATATGTTTTTTAAAACTTCACGTTCAATAACGTCTGCTTTATGCATAATATCATTGATTTTTGAATAGTCTTCGCCTGTTTCAGTAAACTGAGTAGGTGCTGAAGAAGGAACGTAAGTTCTTACCGGTTCATTGTTATCATTATTATCTTTTTTAATTTTTCTAGCGGCTATTTCATCTTCAGCCACAGGAGCCATAGGGGCAGCTGAATTAACTTGCGGCTGAGGAGTTTGTGGTTGATTCGTATATTTGTCTAAATAATTTGTTGAACCTGATTGAGGAGCACTGTTCGGTTGTTGCGAATTTGGTGCTGCTGTCACATCATTTGCTTTTGTATCAGGTTCTTTGTCCAACACAGATTTTGTAGGTCTTCCAAAGATAAGATGCGATAGCTTAACAACTGGTTTTACTAAAAACGGAGTTATCACAAACATAGACAACGCGAATCTGCCTAAACCACCTGGGAAGCCCTTTAGTTTACTTCCTAATTTTTTAAGCATTTTAACAGGTGCTTTATCAGTTGATTTGATAACAGGTTCAAGTTTATCCAATCCTGAGCCCAACAATTTTCCTGCCCATTTCAAAGGTTTTTCTAGGAAATTAAGTTTGAATTCGCCAGCAAATGTTTTTCCAACATCCGTCACATCTTTACCTTTTAAAAGGTCTTTTAACTGTTTTTTGACTAGTTTTACATTGACTTCAGTTCCTTTTAAAATGTCTTCATTTGCTTGTTTTAGAATATTTTTATATTCATTAACAGCTGCCTTCGACATGCCTCTATATTTGTTTCCAGCGGCTCTGTGCATCAAATTGATACTTGAAGCGCCGACTAAATAATATCCTAAATCTTGGAATACATTTTCCATAAAGGTACTTAGTTTTTCACCCTTTGGAGCATTTATAGCTGCTTTTGTCGCTTGCGCAAAACAAAACGCTTGAATCAACATTGCACCTGCACCGCCGGCCATTCCGTTTGTCAAACCTTCCATTGTTCTTAAGAAACCTTTTGACATATTTTTGCCTAAACCGGTTTTGGCACCTGTTTTTGTTATCGTAGTTAATTTATTTGCTAATTCACTATAACGTACTGTTCTCTGGAACCCTGGAATAGGAAACTCTTTAATAAATGGAAGTTTAACCTTACCACCGAATTGTATTAAATCATCAGGACCTGCTTTCCTTAACAGATCTGCAATTTTAGTAGCATTTTTCATTGGGTCTAGCAATAAATTGTCCATCTCAGAACCGAATTTAGCGAAGAGTTCAGGGGCTTGCTTCTTACAAGCCTCGATAACGCTTTTTGCATCACTAGCCAATTCTTGAATCGTTCCATTTGCCATAGATGCAGCAAATGAATTTTTTGATGCTGTTTTATAAGGAGCACGGAAATATTTAAAGATTCTGCTGTCTTTTATTTTAGACGTTATTCCGTTTGTATGTTTAGTTACTGATTCCAGATGCAAAGCATCTGATATTTTATCTCCGAACTTTCCAATCTTTCCAAGTAAGCTATCTTCATATGTACCGGAAATAGCTTTATTTATAGGTTTTACTATCAACTGTAAAAGACCCCAGATACCTACAGCCCCTGCTAATACTTTTGGATCATTTGAAGTGTCTTGAGCTGCTTTTACGGCAGGGTTATTATCCGTAGACTTTGTTAAAGTATCTTTTGTTTGGATTAATGAATCTTTTAATACAACCTGTTTTTCAGGATCCAGAATGGCTCCTGACGGAACTTTATAGTTTATATATGCTGAATTAGGAGTACCTTGAATCATAATTTTCCCTTGTTCTTATATAATTATAAAAACACCTAATTTATTTTTATTTCCTTATTGATAATTTATTTAATTATATATTGAAATATTTCTTTACATTAATACAATAAAAAAAGCAGTTACTAGAACTGCTTTTATATGATTTATGGTTTGGTTTTGTTTAGGGTTTAGTGTCTCAGTTGATGTATTAGCCGTTAGCGAATATTTTGTAAGAAACTTCAATGTTTTTGTCGATAACTTTTTTAACTGAATCATATTCTGTTTCTATCGCTTTGTGTTGAGTTTCGATTTGCTTTAATTCTAAATCTAACATTTTATCTTGGTTTTGGATAACTAGAGATTTTGATTCGTATAAAGCTTGTGCAGCTGCATCGTCATCTTTGTATAAGTCATCTTGAATGTCAGACATAGCGCTTAATGGTTTGTTTTGCATTTTAGAAGTAGAAGAATCGAATTGTTGGATAATCAATCCACCTTCTCTTAATGCGCTTTGGAATGCATATGCATTTGATACGTCTTCAAGAACGTTAAGTTTGTAAGTTTGTCCTTTGAAAGTAACTGATTTACCGTCAGAAGATGCTGCGCATCCAGCAGGCCAAGTTTTTGGATCTGCACTAGGAACAATCATGTTTCCTTCTGAGTCAGTAACGATGCAAGGGTTAAGTGTATTGTAAGAAATCAATGCACCGTATGTAAGTGTTTGTTTTAATACGTTTGTGCTGTTAGGATCATTTTGGAAAACTAGATTCATAACTCTGTTTGACATAGATCTTGTGTAGTCAGTAGCTAGAGTTTCTGTTTCCATTGCTAACATAATTTTTCTTTGTGAAATCATTTGAGATCTGTACTCTAAATCGCTTTTTCTAGCTGTTAGAAGTAGTAATCTTGCTTGAGATGATGCTAAACCCATAATTCTAAACCTTTACTTTTTACCACACTTATATAAAAACATTTTTTATATACTGATTTCATATTTTGTATATATCGTTACATTTGTTTACACCAAGGCTCTAATATTGCATAATAAGGGCTTTTAGGGGTTTTAAATCAATCCGCACGTATATATACTATATATAAAATAATCAGGATTATATATTATTTAAGAAAATTATTTTAAATATCAATAAGAAAATTATTCTGATTTTTTCTTAAAACTGGATATATCAATAACTTTATTTACGTCTTCAGGCAAGTAATATTCACATGCGTTCCAAAGAAGTTTCTCTTCCGGCAAAGATAGTTCATCAGCAACTACTTGCTTGTTGCAATAGCCTTTAAGCATATTTGTAGTACCATCTATTTTTGCAGAAAAGTATGCACATGTTTGGCAAATTTTTATTCTAAAGCCGTGATCATACAACTTTTCAGTAATATTTTTGATTGCATCACACATTCTTATATATGAATCGGTTACATATTTTTTCTTTTTAAACCTAAAAATGACTTTAACAAGACCATCCTCTGAAATAAGATCTAATTTACATGGCAGATTATTCTTGCCATCCGTAACCTCAACCTCAATGGTAGCTTTTTCTATGTTGCTCTCATCATCCGAACCTTTTGAGCCGATTTTAAACAATCTGCCAATAAAAGTTTTTCTCAAATACCTGTCATAGAGAGAATAAAAAGGGAATGCGGCAAGATATTTCAATGAAACGGCACCTGCATTTAGTATAAAAGCTGAAGCAACAAATGTTCCAATTAATAACGCTCCTACAGCGATTATAAAGTATGGTTCAAATAAAAACACATAGTTAAATGAAAATATTGCGATCAGCGCATATAAAAAGAGCAATACTAGAACATTTGGTGAAAGCATAGAAATTATAAACTCTGAAAACTTCCAATTTGAGCTAAACATCAATGGCACGCAATGTCTAAACAATGACAGTTTATATGAAACATCCGGTTTTTTAAAATTAAAATCATTCACATCTGCCCAAGTTTTTACATATGGGGAAAAAGCGGATATGTAGTTATTTCTGGCCAACAAAATAGTATATTTAAGCTCACTATTTGTATCTTTAAAGTCCACACATTTTATTTTTTCAAGAACTTCCTGCTTCATTGCAAGAACATCCGAGTCAATTCTGGTAACCAAACCGAGAACGGAGCGTCCTGTTTTTATAATTGCGTTTCTATATTTATTAATGGTATCAAGCATTTTGAACTTAAAAGTATCTTCATCAGAAATTACATTTGTTGCACCAACTACAACGTCATTGGAGAAAAGCGCAGAATTTACTGAAGATAAGAAGTTTACATCCACAATTCGATTTGCGTTCAAAAACACAAATGCATTAACGTTTTGGAAAGATATTAATCTTTCTAACAGCCATGAAATAGACTCATCTTTCCCTACCGGAGCACCTTCAGTAAGCCTCCATAACTTTGCCCCGCCGACGAATTCGAGCATGTTCGCTGAATTGTCCGTGCAATTGTCTAAAATAATATGTACTTGATAATTCGATTTCGGATAATTTTGTTTATTCAACTGTTCTAACAGTGGGACAACAGTTTTCTCATTATTTTGCGCATAAATTATTACAACAAGATTATTATTGTAGGCATTTGTCATGTACTTTTGTTTTATGTCCAAGCTTCTTTTTTTAGAGCTCATAAAGACTACAAGCGCGAAACACAACGCAAACGCAATTATATAAAGAAAAATCAAAATCAAACTGTTTATAAAAATATCTATCATAATGTCCTCAACTAATATTTTATTTAAAACAAATAAAAAAATCCACCTAAAATAAACAAAAATAAAATTAATATCAATAATTTGTAAATTTTTATTAATATTTTAATCAAAATAGTAAACTTTTTTTTTCAGGTGAATTATTATAGATGTAACAAATCCCCAAATCTCCTCCCAAGATTATTAAGTATTAGCTGCAAAAGCAGCTATTTTTTTGCCTTTTTGTACAGAATTGAGACTTAATAATAAATATAGCTTTAAAAAGAATAAAGTATTGATTAACTATATTTATAAGATATTATAATAATATTAATATATATAAGCGCCTGTAGCTCAGTTGGCCGTTTTACTTTTTACAAAGTAAAAATAAAACAAATATAGATTAAACTCTATCCAAAGAGCGAAAGCAATTGACAATTAAATAAAACATTAAGCGCCTGTAGCTCAGTTGGATAGAGTGTTTGGCTACGAACCAAAAGGTCGGGAGTTCGAATCTCTCCAGGCGCGTTTTTTAGATTTATATCGGCAGTTCCGCGCATGTGATTTTGATTTTTTGCTCATTCTTCGCAAACAAAATCTACATTCCCGACCCGTCAATCTACGCACCGCTTCACTTGTGCTTGTTTGTCGTGCGAATCTCTCCAGGCGCGCCAATAATAAATAAAGGGTTTAGGCTATGTTGCCAAGATCCTATTTTTTATGCTATATCACTAACAAGACCACTAACCGGAAATTTACAAGGTAAAAAAAGAGACGAGTAATAATATGTATAAGCACAGAAAAAAAAGGAGACCAGAAGATACTATTTTATGGCGATATATGGATATAACAAAATTTATATCTATGCTTGAAACAAGAAGCATACACTTTACACAATTAAATAGAATTGCGGCAAAAGAAGATATATATGAAGGATATTGCACGAATGCTGACCTTAAAAATCTCACAAATGAAATAATAGCTCATAATAAGGAAACCAAAAAAGAACAAATTGATTACAATGCTGTTTTAAATGATGTTAATGAATTTATAAAACACTTCCGTTTAAATGTAGGTATTTCATCTTGGTATATTAACAAACATGAGTCATCTGCAATGTGGAAAATTTATTCAAAAGACTCTGGTTTAGCTATAAAAACTAATGTGAAAAAATTAACTGAGTCTCTACATAAGCTTCAACCTAATAGAATAATCAAATCATACAAAATTAAATATTTAGATTACAACAACAAACCCATAATGAACCTCCCTGAATTATATAATTTGATTGGAGAATACAGACATTACTTAAATAATAAAATGGTTATACCTCACGAATTCAGTCAGAAAATCGCAGAATACTTTGAGCCATTTAGTTTTTGTAAAAGACATTCATTCAGAACGGAATGTGAATTCAGGTTATTGACCTACTTAAATGTACCAGAAAGTAACTATATGTATGATACGTTTGGGGATAATTTAGGGATTGTTTTAGATGACGTTATTGAAGAAGTACGCCCATCGCCATACACAGAAAATTGGGTAAAGGATTTAATCAGAAAACTAATGATTAGATATAATATAAACACAGAAAAATTAATAATTGGAGAATAATTCTTTTATATTAACTAACGGGGTGACCCGGTCTCAATCCGCTTCTTAAAACTCCCTGGTGGATATAAATTTCTCGTCAAAAAGTTGGTTCTTTATAAACCATTTTTATATTTTTTCAGTTCTTCATCTGACAGCTTTAAAAATACCATTGAGGGTAATAAATCATAGCGTTCTCTTGCAATTAAATTCCTAATTTTTTCATCTGTTTTTAAGTCCGTTGCTTCAAATCCTAATTTATAATAAAAAGGAATAGGGGATTCATTACTTCGATAGGGAGAAAAAGCATATTGATAGCCAGTTTCAGCATAAAGAGAAATCTCATCTGCACAATTATTTTTTATTGCTTTATTTATTGCAGCCTTCATTAAGGCGGTCCCGATACCGGAATATTCATTCCCTTTATAAGAACGGAGATGAACAATTGTAGTAGAGTTTTTTGCAAGAGATTCCGAATTATTGCTAGAATTCTTTGAACAAGAAGATATTATATCTATAAATCCAAGTTCTTGTCCTTTAGAAAACAATTTAAACATTGTATAATCACCAAAATCTTCGGATTTTAAATCAACAGTTACTAATTTATTTGTTTTTCTATCGGTAATTTCTACAGTCCCGATTTTTTTAAAAGCACCGAATGATACAGGAAGGAATTTTGCCTTCACAGACTTATATGAAGGCATAATATTTGCTGAAGTGAGCGATACAGTTTTTGAACCATTATGAACTAATGGTTTTTTCTGACCATAACAAGGAGTATTTATTGAATAATTATTCGAGATTTTCAATAATATTTTCCTAAATTTTACACATTAGAATAAAGTAAAAACGAAAAATAATTTGCTTGGCATACCGATAAAAAATTTAATAGAATTTAATTAGAACTATGACCTTTTGGCTGGGAAGTACAAAGTGGTACGACAAGGACACTACAAGAGCACCAATAGATAATTAAATACATACTCAACTGAAAGTTGATGATAGGTGGGCGGTTTTTGCAAAAGTGTTGAACGAGTTAGGTTTCAAAAACTGAAACTCACTTGCTATGGCAGGCGAATTGATGCATCTCTTCAGGCGCGCAAATAAAAAAGGTTTTGGAATCAGTCCAAAACCTTTTTATATAGCTAAATGTTTTTAATTTATTATTGTTTTATTTGTTTTTCTTTTTGTTTTTTTGCCAAGTCTACAAGAAGACCGATACCTGCTCCTATCAATATGAATGGAATGGCAATCGTGACTGCATTTTTAGGAATTTTCTTAATAAAATCCTTTTTAGTTTTAGCAAATTCTTTTGTTAATCTCTCGAATTGTGATTCGAGTGTTTCTTTAGCTGTTTTTACTGCATCTTCTGATTTCAATAAGTCCGAGCATTTTTCTAAAGCCTTCTTAACAAAAGTATCTTTGTCCCCAGGGTTTGCACCTCGTAAGAGATTATAGCCAAGACCTTGGACAGCTCCACCAGCGGCTAACCCAACTACACCACCTATTCTGGCAGATTTTTTTACATTTTCAGAAATAATTTTCTTTTCAGTTACAGGTTTTTGAGTATTCGTAGTATTATTGACTTCCATTTTTAATCCTTTTTCTTTTTTATGTATATTATAAAAATTGCTAAATAAGATAATTGTTAGATTAATTACCAACAATTAACATGTTTTAACACAAAATGGATTAAAATAACAAATTAGATGTCTGGACTTTTTGTAATATTTGTCGCTTTATTGATTAATCATTGACTTGAACTTGACTCCGAGTTGCTTTAATTGAAGAAACACTAAGGTGTCGTTTTCAGATAATGATTTCAAAACAACGCTGTCTTCATTAATTTTAGAGTCATAGGTTCCGACAACTCTATCAAACTTTTCCGCAAAATATGGTTTATAGTCTTCTGAACCTTTTATTACTCTTTTATCGTTAACTACAAATGTTCCTTTAAAATTTGTTGCTTTAGCTTTTGCCGTCATAATGTTTAGGCCGTGTGTACGCATCCTTTTTCCTTTTTAACTATCTCGTTTTTTATAAATATACTGAATATAAAATTTTGTCACTTCATAAACAAAATTTACAAAAATTGCGGCTAGCATAAACAATTGGCAATTGATTATCTTCAATATGGATTATTGTTTTATTCTATATTTATATATATTATAGAAAAAAAGAGGGGGTAATTATGAATGAAGTTATAAATGCGATTTTAAACAGAAGAAGCGTTAGGGTTTATTCTGATGAACAAATAAAACAAGAGGATTTGGACCAGATTTTGCAAGCAGGGCTATATTCTCCAAGTGGATGCAATATGCAACCTTGGCACTTTACTGTTGTGCAAAATAAAGATTTGATGAATGAAATAAACGATGAAACAAAAAAAATCCTTTTAAATTGCGATAGCGAAAAATTCCAAGCTTATGCGAAAAACGAAAACTATAATATATTTTTTAACGCAACTACGACGATAATTATTTCAGGCGAAAAAGAGGAATTGGTCCCTCAAACAGACTGTGCTGCAGCCACTGAAAACATGTTAATTGCAGCAGAATCACTAGGAATTGGTACTTGCTGGGTTGGGTTAATTACTTATTTATTTATGAGCGAAAAAGGCGCAGAATACACAACAAAACTTCAAATACCTGAAGGATATGAACCTTATTACGCAATCACATTGGGCTACAAAAAATATCCTGACCCAAAGCCATTACCAAGACGTGAAAATACAGTAAACTATATAAAATAAGCTTTTAACGGATTCTTTTATTAGAAACAAGCACTAACACCATTTAACAACAGTATTAGTGCTTGCGAACAAATTAGTGCGTTGCAAGAATTATTTTGAACTTAATGTAGGTTCAGAAATTTTTTCCAAGGCTTCACTGGTTTCTCGTCTTTCTTGTTTAAGAATGGCGACATCTCCAAGCGATATAATCCCCACAACGCTCTTATTTTCGTCTACAACGGGTATTCTTCTTACCCTGTTTCTCTTCATTTTGGCTATAGCTTTATCTATATTGTCATTGGGGTGAACTGTTATAACTGACTTTGACATAATATCCTGAACTTTTGTTTTTGAAGGATCTTTATATAAAGCCGCCGTGTTAAGCGTAATATCTCTGTCTGTAAGAATTCCTACAATATGGTTGTTCTCGTCAACAACAGGTACTACTCCGGAATTTATTTCTTTCATAATCTGTGCAGCATCACTTGCACTGCAGGTTGATCGGCACATTTTTAAATTTTTGGACATAATATCTTTGCATTTCATGTTCTTTCTCCTATTTGAATATTTGGATTTTGACTCCTAACAGGTCAGTTTAAGTTAACATAGTAATTCATTCAAAACATTAGAGGATTAGGTTACTTTACTATTAAAATTTTTGATGTTTTAACTCTTCAGAAAACCCTACAAATGGTGTAAGCAGTGAAAACTCCTTTGTGTAACGATAAAATTGATAAAAGAAAAGGTAAGAAGAATGCAAAATTTAAAAAGAAACCTGAAGAACTATTTATTGATAAAATATACAGAAAAAAAACTAGAAAAAAAGAATAATCAA
The DNA here is from genome assembly GCA_023421795.1 of Cyanobacteria bacterium OH_PDB_230. Classification (GTDB taxonomy): domain Bacteria; phylum Cyanobacteriota; class Vampirovibrionia; order Gastranaerophilales; family Gastranaerophilaceae; genus JAEZOG01. The sequence continues at coordinate 1,139,157 of JAEZSO010000002.1, read as the reverse complement.
CTATCCAAAAATATCCCTTGGATAAAAAGGAAACACCTTTCAAATACAATTCAAACACACTGCTGTGTATTATTAAACTCTTTAATCAATGAAAGTTCTTTGTCTTCATTCAGAGAAAATAAATTTATCATAGATAATATTTTGAAATATTCCTTATCTAAAGGAGAAAGTTTATTGCAAGCAACAGGTCAGATTAAAGACATAAAAACGTTCATGCAGCTAAACTCTTATATCGTATACGAAGAAATCGCCAAAGGTATTACAGAAAACAAATCTAAGAGAACAATCATTTTTAACATTGAAAAACAGCTTTCAGAAATTCAAGAAAAGTTTGATGAAAAAATGAACGTAGAGGAAATACTAAAAGAAAAAATCAGTGCCTAGTGAAATTCTCTAACTGCATTGTAAACCCCGTCGATTAGCATTTGCATGCCGATAACAACAAGTATGAGCCCCATCATTTTGGTAATGACTTTTAATGCGTTTATTCCTATAAACTGTTTTATTTTCTGGCCTGAGACAAAAACATAATAGGTAATTATGCAAAGTATCCCGAATGCGATTATTGTCGTGAACATTTTTATCAATCCGCCTGCAGAAAAGTTCATCGCGGTAATTATAACACCAGGACCTGCCAACAAAGGTATCCCTAGAGGCGTAACAGCATAAGATCCTTCCTCCTCAAGTGTTTTTTGGATGGTTTCTTTATATGGCTGGCTTACGGCAGACTGTTTCCCGTGAAGCATATCATAACCTATCACTCCTACAAGAAAGCCACCTGTTAACCTCAAGGCGGTATAGCTTACCCTGAAGAAATCTAACACTAAATGTCCTGCAACAGCGAAAACGAATACTATCAAAAACGCTGTAAGTGTTGCCTGGAAAGCAATTTTTTTTGTATCTTCGCTGCTCTCTCCACAGGTCAGCGTCAAGAAGATTGAAATGCCTGCCATAGGATTCATTATTGAAAAGAATCCCATAAAGACGATACTTAAATAAATAATATTTTCTAACATTTTCCACAGATAAATTAAATTAATCAATTCATTATATCAAAATGATTCAATCGGGGGAATTAGAAAAAATGTTAATAAAATATATTTTGTTAAGCCAAAGAGCTAAGAAATTGTATATTTAAAAGTTTTTATTGTATGATTTAAACTACATAGATTTTATTACACAGACTTGGATTAAGAAGAAACATGATAACAACAAACAAACTCGCCGTAAAATTTGGAAGTCAAACACTATTTGAAAATGTAAGCGTAAAATTTTCGCCAGGAAATTGCTATGGACTAATTGGAGCAAATGGTTCAGGGAAAAGTACTTTTTTAAAAGTACTATCAGGCGAAATTGATTCCAGCTCAGGAGAAGTGCATATTCAAAAAGGACAGAGGATTGCAGTATTAAAACAAAATCACTTTGAATTTGATGAATATAACGTTATAGATACCGTAATAATGGGGCACAAAAGACTTTATGACATAATGAAGGAAAAAGATGCCTTATATTGCAAGCCTGACTTCAACGACGCTGATGGCTTGAGAGTTGCTGACCTAGAAACAGAATTCGCTGAACTTGACGGCTGGCAAGCTGAATCAATGGCAGCAACCATGTTGAACAACCTTGGTATCAGCAACGAGCTTCATTATTGTTTAATGAGCGAACTAGCCGGCAGCGAGAAAGTTAGGGTACTTTTGGCTCAGGCACTATTTGGCAATCCTGACATATTGCTTCTGGACGAGCCTACAAACCACCTTGACATCAATACAATCGTTTGGCTTGAAGAGTTCCTAATAGATTTCCCAAACACAGTCATTGTTGTATCGCACGACAGAAAATTTTTAGATAGAGTTTGTACTCACATTGCAGATATTGATTATGGAAACATTCAAATTTACCCAGGAAACTATTCATTCTGGACTCAGGCAAGCCAATTAATCCAAAAACAAAAAGAAGAACAAAACAGAAAAACTGAAGAAAAAATGGAAGAATTAAAAGCTTTCATAGCAAGATTCAGCGCCAACGCATCAAAAGCAAAACAAGCAACCTCAAGAAAAAACATATTGGATAAACTTACTCTTGAAGACATAAAACCTTCAACCAGACAGTATCCGAGAATAAGATTTAACTACGTTAAAATACCAGGCAAAGACGTTCTTCACATAAAAGAATTGAACAAATCAATAGACGGCAACCCTCTTTTCAAAAATTTAAATTTTGAAGTATACCAAGGCGAAAAGATTGCATTTATTGCAAAAGATCCTTTGATTATTACCACCTTGTTCCAGATACTAGCAGGTGAAGTAGAACCTGACAGCGGGGAATGCAAATGGGGCGTTACTGCAACACATTCTTATTTCCCAAAAGACAACAACAAGTACTTTGATACAAATATCAACCTTATAGAATGGTTAGCGCAATATTCTCCGGATCAACATATCAGCTTCTTGAGAGGTTATCTGGGCAGAATGCTTTTCTCCGGAACAGACTCGGAAAAAAGCGCAAATGTCTTATCAGGTGGAGAAAAAGTCCGTTGCATGTTTGCAAAAATGATGGTCGCAGAGACTAATGTTTTAATATTTGATGAACCTACTAACCATTTGGATTTAGAAGCTATTACATCTTTAAACAACGCTCTGATTGATTTTAGCGGGACAGTATTATTTACATCTCAAGATCATCAGTTCATACAAACAGTTGCTGATAGAATTATTGAAATCTCACCGAACGGCTGGATAAATTCTCACTACAAATATGACGAATACATTGTAAACCCTGATATTCAGAAAAGAAAAGAACAGTTATACAAGGAATTAACCAAAACAAAATAGTTAATTAATCGTAGGTATTTGAACTTTCTCTAGTGATATACCCTTGGCGCGAGATTTTTCTATCATTTTTTGGGTCAATTCAAACCAATATTCAGGAACATACTCAGGCATCATATAAATAGTGTTATATGATTGTTCATCAAGGACACCTGTTTTTTCCATGTTTTTTATGAGTTTACCTTTTTCAATATCTGTCATTTTATTTATGGTAAGAACATGCATTCCATCATCAACTAATGTCGTAATCTTATTAAATCCGTGTTCTATATAACTTATAAGAGAATAAGGTGAAATACCTCTTCTGCAATTATATGTTGTAGTCTCAAAATTACCCTTTAAATCCCCGGTAGTTAGCTCTGACACTGAAGGTGGATTTTTTATATAGAGTTCAGATGCTGTGTTTGAATCAATTTTTTTGAATTCAGCAGGAGTCACGGGAATAAATCCTTTTTTGGTTAGCGCATAGCAACCAAATTCTTCTTTACATAGACGAGAAATGACTTCTTCGGGGAACTCTGGTTTTATAATTTTTTTATTCACAACCAGATTATGAAAAAGAGAACCCAGCCCTTTAAACGATACTTGTTGCTGCCTTACATTCAAATCACTGCTTCTAATGTTTGTCTTACTTGTGTAATTAGAACTAATTTTATTAGAATTATTTTTATTTAATCCTGTACTTGCTCCGCAACAATTAACTTTCATAATATCAAACCTCTTTTACGCAATTGTAAATCAGTATTTTTTTAAAGGCAAGCATTTAAATTTTTTAATCTTCTTGAATCTTTTTTATAGCTTTTTCGTAAGACTGATTTAGTCTTTCTAAATTTTGGGTATCGTCATAATCAGCAAGGTGCTGTTTCATTCTCTCTTCAACAACAGAAGTATCTCTGGCATTTCTAATATTAAGCAGTTGACAGACATAAGATATATTTGCATAATTTGCTGGAACAGGAATCCCTCCATTTGCAAGCTTATAGCGGCTTTCTATAGCATCAACCTTATAAGCAATTTTTCTTTGATTTTGTGAGAGTGACGCCCACCACTGGTTATATTTCTGCAAATTATTAACGAGACTTTTTTGAACATCCAATGTATCAGATCTTATTATCTCAAGCAAGGCTTCCTTATCACTTACGGCATAAGCACAATTCAAAGAAAGGAGAAAAGAAGCAAATAAAAAAAATTTCTTAACCAGATTTATGTTCTTCATTTTTTTCATTTTGTAAGATTACTATCAATAAAAAAATAATATATTGCTCGATGTATTTAATTTTTATTAGAAAATAATTCAATATTCAGGGAAATTAATATAAAAGTAGCCGAAATATATAACTACTCTACATTTAACAATTAGCAACAATAGAAGATAATAAGGCAATTATTTTTCTGCTTTTATTTCTATAGTATATGAAAATCAGCTTTTTACAGAACATCTACAATACAAACATAAAAAACGATAAGAATTGTTCGGTTCCTTTCCGCCCACAATCAAACAATTTAGCCCCTCTAAGCAGAGATTGTGTTTCTTTTGGGATGAAAAAAAGCCAACTCAATGAATTTGACTTGGCCTGCGCAAACCAATACAAAGCACCAATTGAAAAATTCAAAACAAAACAAGATTTTAACGATTGGGCAAATGAAAAACTCGAGCAGATGTTCAGTCTCAAAAAACTAGACAGTAAAACTGCTGATGAATATGTAAAAGAAGACAAAGACAGAATTATCGGCGAATGGAAGCAGGTAATAACAAATAAAAATGAAAAGTGCATAGAAAATCCTTCTCTATCCCTTGCCGTTTTCTCAAGTCTTATCTCCGACCTGGCATATGACTCAAAAGATCTGCCGGAAGAATACAATGAAAAAGTATTTGATGATACAGTTTCTGAAATCGAACAGCACCTAAAAGCTAATAAGAATTACTCTTTCAATTTTATAAGAAAATACAAAGAAAACATAAAAGCTTCCTATATCTTGGAAGAAAAACTAAAACAAGGATTAGACCCGGATAAAGATGATATTTTCTGGATTAAAATACCTTCTAAAATTAATGCCCCTGAAAACTATGATGAAAATGTCAAAAGATTAAAGGCTCTAAGCAGTGATTTCTGGTGTACAAAACACGGTTACAAGGCAAGAACTGCCATTCAAAGCGATGATTTCTATCTTTGCATGAAAAATAATGAAGCGAAACTCGGCGTAAGGATGCATAACGGCCAGGTTTTTGATGTTCAAGGAAAAATGAACGATTTTTATATGCCTTTCAAATACGCGACCGTATTAGAAGAAATGGCAAAAGACAATAACTTCAGCATATCGCAACAAAGCCAACTTCCAAAAGAGCTCAACAGAGCAAAAAAAGCCATGCAGGTTTCTAAAGACATAGGGCATCTTATCAAAAATCATGACTATATTGGGGTTATGAAATATTATGGACTAGAACCCAAAATGATGGATAACGGTTTGTTAGAAATCTCACACTTTGACGGTTATCCGGAAGAACTGAATTATTTCAAAAAATACAAAATGAGCGAAAAAAGCTTCATTTCTAAAATCGGTAAAATCGACGGAAACGCTAATTTTGCATCTACGACACTAGAAGACACTATGAATATTACGGAAATAACAGGTAACGCTAATTTTACCGATAGCAAAGTCAAACATCTTTCAAATATCAAAAAGATTGGTGGCGACTTGAGGTTATACAATTCAGAAGTTACCGATATAGGTGAACTAGAGGAAATCGGCGGAAGTTTAAACTGCTTTGGGAAATGCCAATTAGAAAATCTTGGCAAGTTAAAGCACATCCATAAAGATGCACTTTTAACTTACAAACAATTAGACTATGCCCATCAACTTGAAACGATAGGCAACAGAGAAGTCATAGCCTCCAGATTAGCCTGTAAATAGTTTAAAAAGCGGTTACAATAAATCTGACTTTAACAAGTCAATCAGCTCTGGTCGTGCTTTTTTTAACACATTATCATGGCAAGAACAGCCGCCTGATTTGCATCCTGACTTTTTTGAATCATTGTCACTATCGTTTCCGCAGTTGCATTTTGAGCCATCACAGGAACACTTTTTCTTTGTATTTTTTTCTTCCATATACAAATCCTTTTACAAAATATATTCTTTAAAAATCTACATCAAATACTCACAAATTTAATTACCTATTTTTCTAGGACTGAATGATAAAAGTAAAAACTCAAAAAAAAAGATGAGAGACAAGGCTCCCATCTTCTCGAATGAATTTTATTGTTCAGAACAAGATGAAAAATATTCTTTAAGGTGATCTTTAAATTCGTGAGTTTTAATTTTTGCAGCGACTTTGTGTTTCCATTTTTGGGCATTAGCTACAGCAATTAACTCGGCTAATTTCTCCATGTGTTCACCTTTTTTCGCAATGATTTTTGCTTTGATTTTCTCTTTTAGAACTTCTTTCCAAGCTTCATCCGCCAGTTCTAAGAATTTGTCAGAACAACAGCAATCATCTTTTCCGTGGTGTGGATGGCATGAGCTATGACCATGACCGCAATCAGAGGCATGTCTTGACATACCGCATCCGCAATGACAGTTTTCGTAATGTTCTCCCATATGATTTCCTTTCTTAACTTTACAATTTACCAATGTTAAATTGGCACTTAGATAAATTACACTTAAAGTAAGTGAATTTAATTACCCATTACTCTAAATTTTTGCGCAATGGGAACAATATAATCTCGAACAAAAAGCTAATACAAAACCGTTCAAATATATTTAATGCTCATGGTTTCTATATCCGATTCCGGCTCTATATCCTGAAACACTATACATTACGGGCAGAATTGGACCAATCCATTTTAATCCCGACAAGAATCCAACAGAAGCAACATCATCAAGATGCAAACTTAAATCCATCATCTCAGGGTGTCTTTCGTTATTCAAATCTTTAAGAGAAATAGATGCTCTGTTATCATTACCTTCTTTTTTTTCAAATATAGGATTAATAAATCTTTTCCCTATATAATTTGCAATAGCGCTTCCTGCTACTAAACCGACTCCAATTACTCCAGCAAGCATAGAAGCGAATCTTACAGCTTTAGATTGAACTTTTAATTTGTTCATCAAAAGCAGAGCCAAACCTGCTCCTACATTACACAAAAAGATATTGTTTAAATATTGGTATGAACCCTCTTTGATTTTATTAGGCAGAGCTTTTTTCCAGTCTTTATCGGTTAATTTATCACCTAAAATCCCACCAAAAACTCCTCCCACAACTGGTATTAATCCTAATATCGAGAGATTTTTTAATTCTTCAAAAGGCTTATGATTGTGAGGTTTTGGTATAATATTATCAATCAGATTTTTGTCTTTATACTTTTCTGTAAACGATTGTGCAAGTTCCTTGACCTGCTTTAAATTTAAGATATTACCATCTTTTACTTTTAGAATTAAACTCCTGGTCTTCTGATCGGTAACAATATTTAAAGTTTCTTCTATATCCTTTCTGTGCAGATGTGGAAGCTCAATCAACCCTTCAAAAATATCTTTACCTTTGATTTTTAAACCTCTAGTGGCCAATAAAGCCGAAGTAACTGTAAGAGACAAAACACAAAGATTGTGTAAAAATTTACTTTTTTGATTCTCTTTTGGTGCATAATAAGTATCAAGAAGGCCATATCCCGCTGCTCCCGCTGCCAGTGCATAAGGGACGATTTTATGAAACCTTTTAACTAATGCAGGCTGGTCTAAATACTTCCCAACATATCTTAAACTGTTTACGCTAAGCATTTCCAAAACCTTATAACTACATATAAAAATATTAAATTACTAAAGGAAAAAATAAAATTACCAGACTGGTTATATAATTTTTTTAAGAATTCTTGACATGCCCAGAGCATAAGTTTAAACTTATATAAGTAATTAAGGAAATTTGGGTGAAATTCCCAAGCTGGTCCGCAGCCGTGCCTTATTTTTCCAGGATTTTTTATTTTTTTGGAAAAGGCCTCACAACACTTATAAATTTGCCACATAGCAGAGATAATTTAAAACAGTGAGAATAGCCGGAATGCTTAGTTACTATGTATTACACCTCGGCACAGGAGATTCCTTATGAACTTAAGAATTATTTTACGCGAATAGCTCATTCTGTTTTTATTTTGTTTTAAATCAAAAACAAAACCGGCTTATACAAACTAAGTCATTATTTTGCAACTAAACTAGAACATGTGGAGATGAAATGGAAAAAATTATAAAAAGAGACGGCTCGATTGTAGATTTCAACCCTGAAAAAATTACAAATGCCATTGAAAAAGCAGGATTAGCTACCAAAGAATTCGACAAAAATACGGCTAAAAGCCTTACTAACAGAGTAATAGACCTTGCAATGCAGATTCTTGCAAACAAACAAGGTAACTTAAAAACACCTTCAATAGAAGATATCCAAGACGTAGTGGAAGATGTATTGTATGCTTCAAACTTCAGAAAAACAGCAAAATCTTACGCTCTATATAGAGAACAACATTCTAAAATAAGAGAATTCACCCAAAGAGCAAACGTTGATATGGTAGATGAATACTTACAAAGGCTCGATTGGGAAGTAAAAGAGAACTCAAACATGTCTTACTCAATACAGGGTCTAAACAACTATGTGTCTTCAAACATAAGTAAAATGTATTGGTTAAATAAAATTTATTCTGAAGATATTAAAGACGCCCACCTAAATGGGGACATACATATCCATGATTTAAATTTACTCTCCAGCTATTGCGTTGGATGGGATTTGAAGGATCTTTTGCTTGAAGGGTTTAAAGGAGTGAGAGGAAAAGTCGAAAGTGCTCCTGCGAAACATTTTAGAACCGCATTAGGACAAATGGTAAACTTCCTCTACACCATGCAAGGAGAATCAGCCGGAGCTCAAGCGTTTTCTAACTTTGACACACTGCTTGCCCCGTTTGTATATTACGACAACCTTGACTACTCACAAGTAAAACAAGCAATGCAAGAATTTGTATTCAACATGAACGTTCCAACCAGAACAGGTTTCCAGACTCCATTTACAAACATAACAATGGACTTAACGGTCCCCAGCTATTATGCGGATCAGCCTGTAATTATCGGCGGCGAAATGATGGAAAAAACCTATGGCGATTTCCAGCATGAAATGGATTTAATAAACAAAGCATTCTTTGAAATAATGATGACAGGGGATAACAGCGGAAGAGTGTTCTCTTTCCCAATTCCCACTTACAACATAACAAAAGACTTTGACTGGGATAATGAAGATCTAAAAGGCTTATGGGAAATGTCCGCAAAATACGGTATTCCATATTTCTCTAACTTTATAAATTCTGACATGAAGCCGGAAGACGCGCGTTCTATGTGCTGCAGGTTAAGAATCGACAATAGAGAATTAGAATATAGAGGAGGCGGCTTATTCGGCTCTAACCCTTTAACTGGTTCTATCGGTGTTGTCACAATAAACCTTCCGAGAATCGCTTTCAATTCAAAAAATAAAAATGAATTCTTTAATACATTAAAAGACAGGATGCTTCTTGCAAAAGAGAGCTTAGAACTCAAGAGAAAAGTTCTTGAAAGCTTCACAGACAAAGACTTATATCCATATACAAAATATTATTTGAGAGATATAAAAGCCAGATATGGTGTGTATTGGAAAAACCACTTCTCGACAATAGGCCTTATCGGTATGAATGAAGCCTGCCTAAATCTTTTAAATGCAGATATAGGAAGTGCCGAAGGTAAAGAATTTACGGTTGAAACTATGGATTATATGAGAAAATTAATCATAGAATTCCAGGAAGAAACCGGCAATAACTACAATTTGGAAGCAACTCCAGGAGAAGGTACATCCTACAGGCTTGCCAAGATGGACAAAAAATCGCTTGTTTCCATCAAATGCGCAAACGATTCGGATTATTACGAAAAAGGTGCTCAACCGTTCTATACAAATTCTACGCAGCTACCTGTAAATTATACTGACGACATCTTTGAAGTCTTAGATCATCAAGATAACATCCAGACTAAATATACAGGCGGTACCGTTGTTCATATCTACGCAGGGGAAAGAATAAATAATTTAGAAGTTATGAAAAACCTTGTTAAAAAGGTTTGCAGCAATTATCATCTTCCTTATTTCACTTTCTCTCCTACCTTCAGTACTTGCTCAAATCATGGTTACTTGGCAGGTGAACATTTTAACTGCCCAAAATGCGGTGAAGAATGCGAAGTTTACACAAGAGTTGTAGGTTTTATCAGACCAGTAAAACAGTGGAATGAAGGAAAAACAGCTGAATATCACAAAAGGGTTACCTTTAAAATAAGTGAAGATTCAAAAGATAACTCGGAAAAAGAAGTTCTTTGCAGTAAATGATAATAGGCGGATTTCAAAAAACTTCCCTAATAGATTATCCAAATAAAATTGCAGCAATTGTTTTCACACAGGGCTGCAATTTTAGATGCGGATACTGCCACAACCCGGAATTGGCTGAGCTAAAAAAAACAGAATTTAAAACAGAAGAGATTTTGGATTTTTTAGAATCTCGCATAGGAAAGCTTGATGCTGTTGTTATAACAGGAGGAGAGCCTACCCTTCACGGCGGCTTAACGGATTTTATAAGAGAGGTTAAGCACATGGGGTATCTCGTAAAACTTGATACAAATGGCACAAATCCAAATTTATTAGCAAGCCTTATTGAAAATGAATTAATAGACTATATCGCAATGGACGTAAAAGCGCCTCTATACAAGTATGAAGAGATTACAAAAAGCAATATCAAAACTGAGACAATATATTCCAGCATAAAAATAATAATGGAATCAAAAATAAACTACGAGTTTAGAACGACTCTGGTAAACGGAGAACTCGATATAAGTGATTTAGAAGAAATGGGAAAATTATTAAAAGATGCTAAAGCTCACTATATACAAAACTTTGTAGCTACAAAAACAATTGACAGCAGCTTCTTGAACAAATCTCCATTAAACGAAAAAGATTTATCAAACGTTAAATCTATATTAAACAAATATATAGATTCCGTTCACATAAGATGATTATTTAACGGTTTCAAAAACTACAATTCCATTAGGAGGAATTATAACATCGTCACTAGAGATGCTTTCTTTCCATTTGTTGTTGTATTGCCCGTTTCCATTATATCTGGAATCATTGCTGTTTACTAATTCTCTAAGTTTTTTTGTACTAGGAGTAATCAAATTAAATTTTGTTTTCGGAGTAGAACTCAAGTTAATTACCGCAATAATTTCATTGTTGTAATCATCAAACCTTTTAACTTCCAGAATATCACTTGAAGTATGGGCAAAAGTACGAATCTTATTCAGTTCCGCAGTTCTAAATGCGTGATGGGATTTCAATAATTCGGCAAAATCTTTTGAAAAGTTTTGCATACCTTCATTTATCCAAGAAGCGTTATAATTTTTCTGGTTCATCATTGATTCAGCAAACGCAGTTTTATCAGGTTTATAACCTTTCTCATCAGCTAGGTTTTTATAGTGAGTGGCATCAGGTGAATCAGTAAAGAATTTCAATGGAGCCAGTTCACCTCTTTCATCACCCATAAAAAACTCTTTAGGGCTTGGATGAACCATCATTGCACCAAGAATTAATTTGTTGGTTTCATAGGCTTTATGAAATTCATAATCGAATTTAGACTGTGAAATAGGGTTATGGCATCCCATACTTTTTTGAGTAGCTTCAGATAATACATTGCCTTTTTTGACGTAATTCTTAATCATTTCAAAAGTGAAGTATTGGGCTTTTTTCCAATCTCCACCGAATCTATCAATCATTTTTAATTCAGAAGAAAGAATATTAACTAAATTTCTCTTTCCTCCAGCTTCGTTTCCTATTTCATCATGGTTTGAAATATTAATTATGAAGTTATCAGCATTTTGCCCCGGCAACGACAAGTTTTCTTTGCACTTTCTTCTGTATGATTCATCTGCGGCCATGTCTCCTTGCATAATTTCTTCATGTGATTTTTCAATAACATTTTTAAATACATGTTCTAATTGCGCTAAGTTAGGGCTGAAATCATGCTTTTTAGTTTTAGTGACATTCGCAAGCAAAGACTTATAAAAATCAAAGGTTGTCATAGCACTAAAGCCCCAGTTTTTGCCACTAACATTCTTTTCTAAGTTAGAGTTGGCCATTGTTCTTGCAATTCTCATATCTTCTGGATATAAAATAAGATCCTTGGTTTCTTTATGCGATCTTAAATCTCTTATCATTTCCTGCACTGCATGGTCAGAATTCATAAAGTGTGTGGCATCAAATCTGAATCCATCCACATGGTAGTTCACAGCCCAATTCATAAGCATATCAGTCATATATGAGCGCATGTATTTTCCTGAATCACCCCTGAATTCGAGTTTTTTGCCCCAAGGGGTTTCTTCTCCGTTTTCATCAAAAGTTGGCATTAATTCGTGCACCACTGAACCATAAGGCCCAAAATGGTTAGGAACAACATCTAATATTACGCTTATGCCTTTTTCATGAGCATAATCTACAAATTCTTTGAAATCTTCCGGTCTTCCATAGCTATTTTCTACTGCAAATTTAGCGACTTCGTCATATCCCCAGTTTTTATCGCCGTAAAATTCCCCTACAGGCATCACTCTGACAGCATTGGCTATACCAATCTCGTTGATTTTATCTATTTCCTTTTTGGCTTCTTTGAAACCGCCCAACAAACCGACATGTATCGATTCTACAACGGTATTATTAGGAATTCCCCAACCTACGTGGTTTGTGTTGGATGAAGATCTTTTTGCAATCCATTCTTCATCAGACCACTCAAAGCTGCTATGGTCAATTATTTCAGCTAAGCCTGATGATGGCTGATAACCGTCTACATCATAGGGCAAATAGTCGGCTCTAGGGTCATATACCTCAACAAAAGATCCGTCTTTTTTCATAACCGAATATGAATACTTATCGCCAGGCAATGTTTCATCAACAATTGCTTCAAATGTATCATTATTTTTGTCTAAAAATACTCTTTGAATGCTGACATCATCCTCATCATCGATATCGCCTGAATAAATAGTAAGCAAAACCTTTTCGGCATCAGGAGCCGTAAGTGTAAATTTAGTTTGACCATCTCCTAAATACCTTGCTCCCTGGCCTAAATGTTGTGGAAGAGAGGCTTTAAAACTAATGTTAGAGTACGCTTGTAAATTTGCTGTGGTGTATTTAGCGATTTTATCAGGAACAAGTTTGGCTTCAATAGAATGAGGAGAAGACAATGGAACCTTACTTGGATTAACGTAAGAACTTGTCGAAATATTATTTGATATGTTTACTTGCCTAATACTCATAACAATAATTTAAAGACAAAACAAGTTTATTCTTGCCTAAAAAATGATAAATATTAAATTTATTTACAATAAAAATAAAAACTACCACTTATTGTAATGTATTTTATCGTCGCTCCACTTGTCGGACGGAAGATTGTGACCTGCCGGATAACCAATCGGGATAACTGTTAACGGCATAAAATTCGCGGGCATATTTAATATATCTTTTACAATTTTTACCCTGTCTTGAGCAGGATAAACAGCTGTCCAGACGGCACCTAACTCTAATGACTCTGCTGCTATAAGAATATTTTCAGCAGCGGCGCTGCAGTCTTGAACCCAAAAATCAAGTTCCCAATCATTTGCTGCTTTATCAATGTCCCCGCAAACTATAATCGCTAAAGGAGCTGACAATAACATTTTAGAATAAGGAAGATTTTGCGCTAAATCATCCAGTAAATTTCTGTCATCAATAACATTAAACAGCCATGGTTGAAGGTTTACGGCAGAAGGAGCCGACATAGCACTTTTTAATATCAAGTCAACTTTTTCTTTTTCTACAGGTGTCTCCAAAAATTTTCTTACACTTTTTCTGGCCAACATCACATCGATTGCCTGGTTTTTAATACTCATATCTACTCCTTTAAATTAGGTTAACTTAGTTAGTTTTTTCTTCAATTACATTAAATTGTCTTACACCATATGGCTGTTCAAAATAATCTTTTGTTTTCGAGAAAAATTCTTTCATATGAGCCGTTTTCATATGCAAATCCAAATCCATCTTGGTTGACCATTGTTCATATAAAAAGAAACAATTATCTCTATATAAATCTCTTGTAAGATAATAAACCTTACAGCCCAATTCTTTCATTACTAAAGGTTTAACTTTATTAAAAGCATCTATAAAATCTACTTTTTTTTCTTGTTTAACAATAAATTTTACAGTAACAATAATCATTTGCAAATCTCCTGTCAGTTAGATATCTATAAAGTTTTTAAAAAGCTTTTTGCCATCCTGGGTTAGGATAGCTTCAGGATGAAACTGAACACCAAAAACTTTATATTCACAATGTCTTAGAGACATTATAACATTGTCATGCGTTGTAGCGCTAATTGTTAAGGGATGATTAACACTATCAGCGTCCACTATAAGTGAATGATAACGAGTCGCCTCAAACCCTTGTTTCATACCTAAAAACAATGGTTCTTCTTTTACATAAAAAATTTCGGAGTTTTTTCCATGTACGGGGTTCTCGTATTTTGTTATTTTAGCTCCAAAATATTGCGCAATACATTGATGACCCAGGCATATTCCAAGGATTTTTTTTGTCTTATAAAATTCTTCGATTACACTTAGTGAGATTCCTGCTTCATCAGGGTTTGAAGGACCTGGAGAGATTATAATACTTTCAAAATCAAGCTTTTTTAACTCCGATAAATCCATTTCATCATTTTTTATCACTAAAGGTTCTGCGCCAATTTCTCTTAGATATTGGACAACGTTGTATGTAAATGAATCATAATTATCTATCAAAATCATTGCAGCTCAACCTTTTTAATTCCTCTTACCGAATTAATACAATATATATTTTCAGCTTTTTTCAAATCATCCATATACAATTTTTTTTCTTCACATTTTCCCGCTTCGATTAGTTTTTGTCTTTCAATCCCGTTCAAAACACCTGAAGATAAGGGCGACGTATAAAGTTTTTTATTTATTTCCACGACGATATTGGTTCTTGATCCTTCCGTAAGTTCAGAATTTTCATTTAAGAATATTTCGTCATATATTTCTCCTGCCAGTATTTTATCTAAACTTCCATTATACCAGGGTCTAAAAGTTGTTTTGTGTCTTAAATATTTATTGTGAGAATTTACTCTTTTTTCTGAAATCTTTATCTTTGAGGTACTAGAGTCGTTTAAAGGTCTATATTCTATCTCAAATAAGCCATTTCTAGCCAAGAGTATTCGCATGATACCGTCCTTGATGGGTTTTATCTGATAAATCTCAGGATTAAATTCAAAACCTAATTCAAAAGCCGAAGCCTTCATCCTCTTTATGTGAGAAATAAAATCGGCTGCCGTCAAATTTTCTACTCTCATTGTTTCGACAATCTTAAACTCGTCAACAGGGTTAATAAACTTGATTTTTGTTTTCGTTTCTTCCCACTCATCAGCTATATCAGAATCCCAGACGATTGCGCCGCCTACTCTTAATCTATAAGAATTCTCGGAATTTTTCTTATGAAGAATCCTTATGGGTACGCTGAAAACGGTTTTTTCTTTTGAAATCATACCTATAGCGCCACAATATACGTCTCTTTTGCCTTTTTCAAGTTCATCTATTATCTTCATAGTGCTTATTTTTGGAGCTCCTGTGATAGAGCCGCAGGGAAATATTGCCTCAAAAACATTATATAAAGATATATTTTCAAGCAATTGAGCCGTTACATCAGAGGTCATTTGATGAACGGTTTTATGTGTTTCTATTTCAAACAGTTTATCTACTTTAACGCTTCCTGTTTGGGCAATTTTTCCGAGGTCATTTCTTAAAAGATCAACAATCATTACATTTTCGGCGCGGTTTTTTATATCATTTCTTAAAAATCCTATGTTCTGATTATCTTCTTCTTCGCTAGCACCTCGTTTTACGGTACCTTTCATCGGTTTTGTTTTTATTGTTCCGTCTTGAATTTCAAAAAACAGCTCAGGCGAAAAAGACAAAATTTCTTCGTAATCGTTTTTCAAAAAAGCATTATACGGAGTCTTTTGATTGATCAATATTTTGTTAAAAAAATCGAATGAATCAGAAACCTCATCAGGTAAATCTACTAAATACTCATACGTATAATTAACCTGATAAGTATTCCCTAGAGAGATATGCTCTTTTATTTTTTCTAAAGCTGATTTATATTCATCAAATGAAATCTGTGGAACAGGATTTAAATATATTTCTGAAAGGCCTGTATCTTTTTCATATTCTTCAAATTTATCAAATACTTCAAAATAAAGCAGAGGAAGATCAGTCTTGATATTTTTTCCAAGAAAAATATCTTTGGCCTCATACCTTATATAACCAACTAAATAGAAGTTTTCTTTTAAAATTTCAATCTGAGAAAAAGCTTCTCTGAATGTGTCATTATCAAATGCTTCTATAATTTTAACAGGGTTAGTAAATATTTTATTTGAATATATCAGCATAAACTCAATTCTTCGTGACTAGTATGCCTTAATTAACAACAACAATGAATAAAACAAGCTAAAGAACAAAGTAAGTAGCTGCATATTAGTGTACATTTTAAGTCTGGCGTAACTTGCCCATCTTCCGATAACAAAAGTCATAATAAAGGCAATAAATAAGGGAAGAACTAAAAAATTCTGCTTTATTAATGCAACTGGCATCAAGAATAAAAGCATTAACAAATATAAGCCCATTAAAACGGCAACATATAAAGCGAAGTAAGCGACTAGTTTTGGATTTTTACTTTTTTCAAAAATAAAATACTGGCCAATGATATATGAAACAATAAAAATTAAGTTCAAGAACGCAAACACAGATAAAATCATACTCATACCAAAACCTCTTCTCGTTTGGTCAAGCATAATTTTTCTGCAAACTCTATTGTTTTTTCATATACAAAAGACCTTTCATTATCATACAAAACATGATGATAACTATCTTTCAATTCAATATATTCTTTTATTTCTGACTCTGTATTTTTATATACAAATTTAGAACTTTTAACACTCGTCAAATCATCCTCTAACGAATGAATTAAGAGAATTGGTGCAGTTAGTTTTTTAATATTATTTCTCGTGTCTTCTGACAGCCTTAACAGTTCATAAATGCAAGTTAAGGGATAATTATCAAGAGCCACTGTGTTTTTTGACATAAGAGTCGCTATCTTTTTTCTGATAGCTTCGTTTTTAATGCCATAAGGTTCTCTTTCTGGAAATGTATAATAGTACCTTATTATTGTATTTAAGCCCAAAGGCATCAAAAAATTGTACCAGGGAATTGTCCAGCCATCGAGGTATAAAGTTGTTGAAAGAGCCAAAACACCAGTTATGTCAGAATTATTTTGAGCTAAGTTTATTGCTATAGCAGCTCCCAAACAAAGCCCTGAAAGAAAGAAGCTTTTGTATTTGTTTCTGATCGCTGAATATTTTTCCTGAGAGAAATCCATCCAATCTCTCCACGTTACGGTTTTTATATGCTGTTCATGGTCACCATGCCCAGGAAGACAATAGCAGTAAACATCATATCCGGCTTTATGAAACATTTGACCATATTTTTTCATTTCAAACGGACTCCCAGTCAAGCCATGGAATAACATTATGGCTTTTGATGGAGTCTCGTTATGTAAGAGTTCAAAATCCAGACTAGATGACAACCTTAAAACCTCGCAAACAGCTGATCGATCAATTCTAATGCCATATCGATTTCTTCATCAGAAATAGTTACGGGAGGAACTAAAGTAATAACGTTCTTATAATAACCGCCATTATTTAAAACGATACCGCATTTTTTACCTTTGTAGAGTAAATCACCTCTTAGACCTTCTTCCAGAATAGAATCACAAAGTTTTTTGTTAGGAGTAAAGCCATCTTCTTCTGTACACTCTATTCTTAAAGCCAAGCCAAGGCCATCCACATTACCGATTTTTTTGTATTTTGACTCTAGATATTTTAACCCGTTTAAGAATCTTTCACCTTTTAAAGCGATTTCTTCTTCAAAATTACCTTCTTCAAAAATACTCATTACTTCATAACCAGCTCTTGTACCTATCGGGTTTGAAGAATATGTAGAGTGAGTTCTGCCGGCAGGCCAAACTTGCGGGTTAATCATTTCTTCTTTTGCCCACAATCCTCCTAATGGATTCAGACCATTAGTCATCGACTTGCCGAAAGTAATAACATCAGGCTCAACACCAAAATGCTCAATAGACCATAACTTGCCTGTTCTGTAAAAGCCCATTTGGATCTCATCCGCAACAAATAAAATACCATACTTATCAAGGACTTTTTTCAGTTCTTTATAATAACCCTTTGGAGGAATAATATACCCGCCAGTACCTTGGATTGGTTCAGCAAAGAACGCAACATATTCTGACTTGCCTGTAGCAGGATCATAGACTGCGTTATACTCACTTTCAAAATTTTTCTCAAATTGTTTCACACAATAGAAGTCGCAATCCTGACAATTTTTGCCATAATGACATCTGAAACAATATGGGAAGGGAACAAAATTTGCTCTATCTCCAAAATGTCCGAAATTTTCTCTGTATCTATAGCTGGATGTAATGCCTGAAGCACCTATTGTTCTACCGTGATAACCGCCCATAAAGGCAAACATTAAATTTTTACCTGTGTAATTTCTCACAAGTTTAAGTGCATCTTCTATGGCTTGTGCACCACCTACATTGAAATGCACTCTTCCTTTTTTACCAAAACGTTTTTGATTTGCTTTTGCGATTTTTTCTGAAAGAAGCACTTTGTAGTCATATAAAAATCTTGATGCTATTTGCGGCATTGTATTTATTTGATCTATGACCGCGTCCGCCACTCTTTTATTTTTGTAACCTAAGTTACAAGATGCATACCACATTTGCAAATCCAAATAAGGTGTATCTTTTGCATCATACATAAATGAACCTTCGCAGCTCCTGAATACTTTCGGACTTTCAGAATAGTGGACAGTATCACCGTACGAACAATACTGTTTATCAATTTCTCTAATCTGAGAATCAGTAATTGAGTGTGTAAGCTGCTGCATCAGTTTCTCCTCTACGACAAATATCTAGTATATCTTTGAAAGAATTAAACGGAATGTAAGTTAAGTTTATTTTCTCACAAAATTTTTTTAAACTACCTTTTGCAAATAATTTTTTTGCATTTTTGGCAACACAAGCGTCAGACAATCCATCCCCAATATAACAATAGTCAATTTCATTAACCTTACTGCATTTACAAGTACCCGACTTGTTTTTGCAGTCTTGATTATGGTTTAAGAACTTAACAGAAAATTTATTATCTTCAAAAGTTAAATTGTTAGCGTAATATTTTATCTCACTTAAATTATATTTTTCCAAAGTTTTTCTTATAAACAAATCAAAACCATCACTTAGGATTATTAACTCTATGTTTTTTGATTTTAAATATTTATAGAAATCGACAAAGTAATCATCAATTTCAATAGAGCCAATGTAATTATTTAGCGTTTGTATATCCATCTCTTTAAGCAAGTTAACTTGCATTTCAAGACATTCTTTAGAACTTATTTTTTGCTCCTGCCAAAGTTTTTCAATCTCTAACCATTTTTTGTCTGCAAATTGCTCAAAAAAAGTGCACAAAGTATCTTTCTTGGAAATTGTTCCATCAAAATCGCAATATATTTTGACAAAATTGTTCATAACGTACCTATAAAAGCTCTAAAGCAAAAATATAACTTAAACGAATAAATAGATAATATCACAAAAAGATTCAATAATTAATCATAATGTAACAAACTATTTAAAATATTCACCTATTTTTGTTTTAAAAAATTAATTACTACAATAATCGATAATGGTTTTAGGGATGTTCTGTAGCGGCTGAATTGTTTGAGCAGCTCCTAAATCAATTGCTTCTTTTGGCATTCCGAAAACTATACAAGATTTTTCATCTTGAGCAATCGTACGAGCGCCTGCCTGCTTCATATTTAAAAGCCCCTGTGCTCCGTCTTTTCCCATTCCCGTAAGAATAACTCCCACAGCATTTTTCCCTGCAAATTTTGCAACAGAATTAAATAATATTTCAACAGCAGGTCTTTGATGAAACATCATAGGTCCATCAAGCAGCTCTACATAATAACTAGTACCGCTTCTTCTTATTTCCATATGTCTGTTTCCCGGTGCAATTAAAGCTTTTCCGACAGACAAGAATTCACCTTCTTCTGCTTCTTTTACTCTTATCTTGCAAAGAGTATTCAACCTATCAGCAAATGCTTTAGTAAAATTTTGCGGCATATGTTGAACTATAAGGATAGGAGGAGTATTTGCAGGCAAATTAGTAAGAACTTCTCTTAAAGCTTCAGTACCACCTGTAGAGGCTCCTATTGCAATTATTTGATTCGTAGTTTTTATATTAATCGCTGCGGATGAAATATTTGAAACAGGCGCAGTTTTAAAATTTGTAAGAGGCTTCATCACTTTAACTTTTGCTGCTGCCTTAACTTTTTGAATTAATTGTTCACTCATATCTCCAACTGAATAAGATGTTCCTGGCTTTGAAATCACCTCAACAGCACCTAGCTCTATAGCCTTTAATGCAACATCACCACCGTGTTTTGCAAGAGAACTCACAACAACAACCGGCAATGGATAATGTTTCATAAGCTTTTCCAAGAAAGTTAAGCCATCCATTCTGGGCATTTCAATATCCAAAGTTATAACATCAGGTTTTAGATTCACTATCATGTCTCTTCCGACATATGGATCAGGGGCAGCTCCAACAACCTCAATTTCAGGATCTTTTGAAAGTTCTTGTGTAAAAACTTTTCTGATCATAGCTGAATCATCGATTATTAAAACTTTTATGGTCATACCAGTCCTTCTCTCTGATGTTATTTGATTTATAAACTATTATTTCTCCACAATAAGTATCAAACAAGACTTTCCTACCAAAAGAACCTCTTGTATCATTGTTCACTACAAGTATTTTGTTTTTCTTGAGATATTTTTCTGCAATTTCAACATTCTTATTTCCGAAATCTTTGGTTAAATATTGTTTTGAATAAGAACCACCAACTATATGTGCGCGTATGCTATCTCGCTGTGCTCCTAGATTATACATCATTTCGAGCAATTTGGGAATAGAATAGTTGCCGTAAAAGGTATGATTTGAATCATTTTTTATTTTCGGAAACGCGAAAACACCCATGCCTGCTACCTTTGTCCGAGCATCAAAAAGACAAACTGCAACACAAGAACCCAAGACTGTTGCCAATTTGTAAGGCTCCCAACAGACAAACAAATTCCCCGGTCTAATAAAATAGCTTAATTCTTTGAGACTTTTTTCCATGTTTTTTTATAAATAGTTGGTTCATGATACACGAAATTATGCTTTATTTGAATTAGACTTTCAGAATGGCCTATAAACAACAATCCATTATCTGATATAACATTATAAAAATCATTGATAAGCTTTTCTTGAACCTCTTTACTAAAATAAATCATTACATTTCTACAGAATACTATATCAAATGGATTCTTAAATGGAAATAAATCCATCAAATTAAATAATCTAAAAGTGACTGACTTCTTGATTTCGTCGCAGATACTCCATTTTTCGGTTTCATTTTTTTTAAAATATTTATTTACATAATGAGGAGATATATTATCCTCAGGTCCAAATTTATACACTCCATTAATAGCTGTTTGCAAGCTTTGGGTACTTATGTCTGTAGCTAGTATTTTAGCTCGCATATCCGGAGGCAATATTTCTTTGAACAACATCGCCAAGGTGTAAGCCTCTTCGCCCGTAGAGCAGGCAGAAGACCAAATTCTGAGTTCTCTGGTATACTTTGCAGTAGGACTTTCAGCTATGATTTGGTTTATGTTTCTTTTTATAAATTCAAAATGATTATTTTCTCTAAAGAAATTTGTTTTATGTACAGTGACAGTGTCTACAAACGTATTACTGATTTGTTTTTGTCTTTCGGTAATTGGCGGTGCAACAATATAATGGTAATATTCACCAA
The DNA here is from genome assembly GCA_023421795.1 of Cyanobacteria bacterium OH_PDB_230. Taxonomy (GTDB): domain Bacteria; phylum Cyanobacteriota; class Vampirovibrionia; order Gastranaerophilales; family Gastranaerophilaceae; genus JAEZOG01. Next base: position 1,117,269 of record JAEZSO010000002.1, on the reverse strand, counting down.
CGTTTCCAACTCCTGCTTCGTTCATTAATTTAACAATTTTTTGTGCTAATAAGGACTTCTTACTTTCTTCGGTAAAAATCCCCATGTTCTTGTATAAATAATCACAAAACATATCTAAATATCTTGGATCAATATTTTTTACTGTTTCGGTGGTATTCATTAACATCCTTTAATTCACACTAAACTTTAAATTCTATCAATTTAACGTTTTAATCTTTTTACATGATACTATAAAAAGTCGTTTCCGCCAGATGATTAAAAATCATCTAGCGGAATAATATCTTCTGGATTTACTACTTGAGCACCCTTTAAGCTGCTTACTTTTACAGGCTCGTTTCTGCGCTCTGGACCATTAGCTTTTCTGCTTTCATTTTTTGGAGCTGGGATTGAATTAATTTTAGGTCTTTTTAACTTGTTAGAAGAAATTAAGTTTGTTTGTATTTGAACTGTTCCCTTAACAAGTCCTGTCAAAGCATCTATAATGTATTGAATATTACCGGCATAATTTTTCAAGTTATCAGCGGATGAAGCGCTTTCTTGAGCCGTTGATGCTATGTTGTTAACGACTATTTCCATTTGGGCAATAGCTTTATTTATTTGAGAAATACCGACTTCTTGTTCTTGGCTTGCCGTAGAGATTTCTTCTAAAAGTTCACTTACCTTGTGGGTTTCTCCTTGGATTTCAACCAATGAAGAGCTGACTTGTTCGGAGATAGTAAGACTTTTTTCTGACAATGCGATATTACTTTCTATTATTGTTGCAGTATCTTTGGCTGCTTGAGCACTTCTTTGTGCCAAGTTTCTAACTTCTTCTGCAACAACCGCAAAACCTTTACCTGCTTCACCTGCTCTGGCAGCTTCTACTGCAGCGTTTAGAGATAAAATGTTTGTTTGGAAAGCAATTTCATCAATAACTTTTATAATTTTAGAAATCTCAGAACTTGATTTTTTCAATTCTTCCATTGCTTCAAGCATTTTTTGCATTTCAGAATTGCCTTTATCAGCGTACTCTTTTGTTTGTCTGGCCAAATGATCGGCTTCTTTTGTATTTTGAGCTGTCTGGTGAATCATAGAAGCAGATTCTTCAAGAGTAGACGAAGTTTCTTGAATTGAAGCAGCTTGTTCAGCCGTTCCTTCAGCAAGCGATTGTCCGAATCCTGTAAGCTCTGAGGCAGTCAAAGAAACATTTGATGATGTATTCGATAAATCGAGAATTATAGAATGAATCGATTTTGCAATCCCGCCTGAAACAGCAATTGAGACATAAACAGCAACTATAAAAGAAAGTATTATAGCAATTATTTCATAAAGATTAACACCGTTTCTTCCAACAAAATATCCATTTAAAACTCCGGCAAAAAACACTAATACAACTGCAAGTGTTATTTTAGTACCAAATTTTAAACCTTTTGCATTACTAGGCATTTTTTACTCCTTCACTTGTGTCAAACATTCTTAACACATCATCTTGCATAAATATTTCGTCAATATCAATGATAATGACAACTCTATCTTTTATCTTACCCATACCAAGGATAAAATTATTGTCTAATTTTGTGCCATATTGAGGTGGCGGTTCAACTTCTTCAGAAGTAAGGCTGACGACCTCAGAAACCATATCTACAACAACACCTAATAACCTATGAGTGTTTTTGAAGTTAATTTCAACGACAATAATACAAGTTCTTTCATTATACGGTTTTTCATCCATATTAAATTTAAGTCTTAAATCCATTACCGGTATGATTTTCCCTCTTAGGTTTATCACACCTTTAACGAAATCAGGTGTGCGAGGCACAGGAGTAATGTGCATCATACCGATGATTTCCTTTACTTTAAGGATGGAAATCCCGTAACCTTCACTTCCAAGTGAAAACGTGAGTAGTTTTTCTTCAGTTATTTCCATTTATTCTTTTACCTCCTTTTTGAACAAATAATCAACATCTAAAATAAGAGACACTCGTCCATTACCTAAAATAGACATGCCTGAAATATATTTCAAATTAGCAAACTCAGGACCAACAGGTTTAACAACTACTTCCTGACGGTTTATAACATTATTTATAGGCAATGCTCTAAGCTCCTGATCTAATTCCAACAAAATTACTAACCTTGTATTCTCTTGATTATTGTAATCTTTAAACAATAAAGAAAGAGGAACAATAGGTATAATATTTTCTCTAACTTTTAACATTGTTGTTCTTTGTTGAGTAGAAATCCACTGTTCAGGCAACGGTTGTAAGATTTCTTTAACATTTACGGTTGGTATTATAAATTGTTGTCCTTGAACTTCAACGACAGTACCATTCATGATTGCATGGTTTACAGGAACTTCCAGTGTGAATGTAGAACCGATATTTAACTCACTTTTTATGTCTACTTTTCCGCCTATACGTATAATTTGAGTTTTAACAACATCCATACCTACACCGCGGCCCGAAATATTATCAACCACTTTTGCCGTTGAGAATCCGGGAAGCATAATAAACTCTTTTATTTCTTCATCTGTATAATTTTTAGCAGGATCAATCAATCCTTTTTCTAAAGCTTTTTGATAAACAACCTTGGTGTCTATGCCTCTACCATCATCTTTGACTTCAATAAATATTTTGCCGCGCTTATTATAAGCATTGAGTTCAACTCTGGCTTTAGCAGACTTATTATTAGCGAGTCTGTCTTCTTCTTTTTCTTCAACACCGTGCGAGATAGCATTTTTAATCAAATGCACAAGAGGATCAAGCAGCTTATCTGTAACAACCCTGTCTATTTCAGTTGTTTCTCCTGATGTAACAAATTCTACGTTTTTGTTTAATTCAGAGATTGTATCTCTTGCAATACGGCTGATTTTTTGGAATGTGGGTTTCAAAGAAACCATTCTTAAAGACATAGAAAGGTTTTGAAGCTCTCTGGTTATTCCTAAAAAAGACCCCATTTCTGATACAAGTTCATGATCAGCTGAATATTTAGAATCAATATGCTGTTCAATCAATGCCTGGTTGATTATAAGCTCGCCAATCATATCAACTAAATGGTCAATTTTAGAATTTGCAACCTTCATATACTCTTCGCCAGCAGAAATTGTCTTTTTCACAATGATTTCTTGAGTCGGCTCAATTGCGGGGTTAGAAATATTTTCAACTTTTTTTGGTTCTTCATAGATATTGTTGGAGGCTGCTTCTGAAATCTGTGGTTGGACGACTTCTTCAACTTCAACCTGCTCTACGAATGTTTCTGTAACTACAACTTCTTCTTGTACACTCTCTGTTTCGAGAGGTTGCTCTTGCTCTTCTGTTTCTTCAATCTCAACTATCTGTTCTTCAACCTGCAATGTATCAGGACTTGACTCTCCAAAGAAACTATCATCAATTACTTCAACACTTTGCACGGTAGGTTCTGACTCTATATTTTGTTCTGAAACAACATCCTCTTTTTGTTCATTAACAGAATCCGAGATGCTTTCAAGGACTTCTACATGTTTTAAAATTTCAGAAACAAAATTTTCATTTTTAATAGAATCCACTTCTTCACAAAGCTGTTTTATATAGTCTGCTGATTTCAATATAGCATCAACAATTTCCTTACTCACATTCAATATCTGCTTTCTGCACAAATCCATCATTGTTTCGGTTTTATGAGCAATTTCCTGAATGAGAGAATGCTCTACGAATCCTGACAACCCTTTTATGGTATGAAAAGCTCTAAACATAGTATGGATAATCTCCATATCCTCAGGGTTTTGTTCCAAATGAAGTACATTCGTTTCTATATCTTCCAAATGTTCAAAGGCTTCTTGAACAAAATCGCCCCAAAACTCTTGCTCTATATTAATATCCATAAAATCGTTAATATCACTCATTATTTACTCGCTAAGCTGTAAGCTATTCCAAATTTTTCGCCGTTAACTTTAAAGAAAAGTTTTTTTGAAGGCACTTTACTAATCATTCCATACATATCTTCACCGGCAACATATGTTGGATTAGAAGACAATAAAGTATAACCTTTTGTAGCATCTAAAGACTCATACATATTTGCGATTTTTACCAAGTTTGTGAATCGTTTTGAAAATTCTGAATAAAAATCAGATAAAGCCGCTTTTAGAAAAAAATCAATCTCTAATTTGTCTTGCGTACCCATAAGTTTTCGACCAATATCTTTTGCAGTTTTAAAAGAATAGGAATACATCAAATTGCCTTCCAAATCGCCCGTTATCCCAACAAGTGTATTGACTCTTTCTGTCGAATTTAAAGAACTTTCAGGAATTTCCGTCAAGAACTTATGGTCTATTTCCAAATAAGAGAACATATCGTTAAATACTTGTACTAAATTATCTGCAATATTAGAAGTCATCTATCATAGTCTCACTAAATCCGATATCCACAATGAATTCTCCGAATGTAGATTTGTAATATGCCTGCATAGACGTTACGTTAGGTGTAACTATATCGAGATCTTTCGCTGAAAAAATCGCAGGAGGCGTAATCCAAATTTCACGTTTTCCGAATTTGTTATTTATGTATGTTGCTGTCCTGCCGCAAAACATATTTGCAAATTCAGCAAGGTAAACATACAAATCATCTTCAGAATCCAATTCATCACCGAAGTTCATTGTTTTTGCCAAATTACGTCCATATTCAAGCGATGTATTCAAAAGAATACGACCGTTTGTATCTCCTGAAATCCCAATTATTATTGAAAGGGTATTTTCAGCTTCAATCTTGAACATATCTGTAGGAGTAATTTCTTCCCCGGATATTTCTGCTATTATTTCCTCGAAGGATTTTTTAGCAAAATCAAATAACACACCAAATTTATTTTCCAAAACTGTTCTCCTTCTAAGAAACTTCACTCAACTTCTCTTTAAGCACATCCGGCTTAAAGGGTTTGGTCAAGAAATGCTGTACTCCAATTGCTTTTGCTTCATTAACAAGGGTTTCATCCCCCATTGCTGAAAGCATTATGATTTTTACATTAGGATCCATCTGATGAAGCCTTCTGGCTGTTTCCAATCCGTCCATAACAGGCATAGTAACGTCCAATGTAACAATGTCAGGATTGTGCTCAGAATATGCTTCTAATCCGAGTTGTCCGTTTAAGGCGTTTGCGACAACTTCGTATTCAGACCCTTCTAGCGCTTTTACAATTGTTTTATAAACAAATGGGGAGTCATCTATTACCAATATTGTTTTTCCCATAATTTTTACTCCACTATACTAACTTCTTCTTATTTCCATACAAGTGATATGCTTGTTGTTCCATTTTACCTCTTTTTTCATCTGTTGTGTATACATTAAAACTAGTATTTACGCGATTCTATACATATTTTAATAAATCGTATACCTCTTGGTCATTAGGGTTCAATTGCATAGCAATATGCAAATTATTTTTTGCGCAAGCAAAGTCTTTATTAACAAGACAAATCAGACTTTGTAATTTATAATTCTGTATATCATCTTCTACGGTCAAGATTGCTTTTTGGCAGTATTCTTGAGCTTTGGCTATATTCCCGGCTTTTGCATAAGCCGTCGCTAAAGTAATGTTATATTCACTCGGCAAATCGTTTTTTCCGGCCAGAATAGTGTATAATTCGATGACGCTTTCTGAAGATTCTGAATCCAAAGATATTTCACTATCTCTCATTTGATCTTTGCATTTAGCTATATAGAACTGGGCTAAAGTTTTTTTAGGGTCAAGTTTCATAGACTTATCGAAATAAGTTATTGCTTCTTTGTATTCTCCCATCTGATAAAGCAATAAAGCCAGGTTGTACAAGGAATCTTTATCTTGATCATTTATGCTGATTGCTTTTAGATAATAATTTTTGGAATCTTCATTCCTTCCTGCCATTTGATATGTCAAAGCCAGATTATATAGAGCTTCCAGCCTATCAGGATCTTCTTTTAAGATTTTCAAAAAACAGTTTTCTGCAGTTTTGTAATCTCCAATTTTAAGAGAAGTAAGGCCCAAAAGTTGTATTGCAGCGGTATATTTTGGTTTTATTGATACTGCCTTGTTTAAATATTCAAAAGCAACTTTGTATTCATTCTGTTTATATTCATCCAATGCCGCATCATAAAGAGCCTTTGGACTTGAAGATCTCCAGATAATAATCAAGACATAAAGGAAAATAATAATAATTATCAAACAGATAGCTATTAAATGTACATCCATTTTTACTTTGTATACCTTAATCTTTCTTCAGGTGAAATTATCTTGGTGATTCTTAAGCCAAAGTTATCTCCCACAACAACAACCTGTGCCTGAGCAACTTCTACTCCTCTAACAAGAACCTTAACATCGGCTTCACTTGTGGAATCCAGTTCAATCAACGAACCCTTGGACAATTCTAAAGCTTTTTTAATGGGTATTTGTGTGCGTCCCAATACTGCATTTAAATTGATTTCTAAATCAGAAATTATATTTATATTTACTTCGTCTATTTCGCGGCGTTTTTTAGCAGGCTCCCATTTGAATAACCCGAGTTTAGTCAAGGCCTGATTAACTCCATCATAGCTTGTTAAAACAGACAGTATGTATTCTTTTTCAGAATTTATTTTTAATACAAGATTTATGACGAAATCACAGTTGTTATCGCCGGCCAGAGTATTTATGTCAACGGAAGATTTATCAATAAATAAAGGTTTTTCCTCACAGATAACTTCTTGATCATTAATTTTGTTAGATAAGGAAAACAGCTCTTTATTAAGCTTTTCCAGTAGGTTTATTGACGCATTTACCTCTAATTCTGTTAAGGTGCCTTTGTATTCTACGTCACCTTCTCCACCCATTATTACGTCAGACATCCGAGCAATAAATTCCTCTGGGATAAAAATCAGAAATGTAGCATTATCGGATTTGACTTTTTGATAATTTTGCTGAAAACATGCTCTATTAGTTGCTATTGCCGATACGTCTTCAACTAAATCAAAAGTGGATATATTAAGTTCAATTTTTTTATAAACATCTTTATCTAAAGAAGAACGCAGCGTCCTTACGGTAGAAGGAACATACTTTTCCAAATGTTTTTTTATTATTTCATTTTTATTTTTATCAAGCATTTGTTTTTCTCATCCTATACACAAATTTATGTAATAAGTAAATATTAAATTTATTTCCGCCTAAACGCAACAATTTAACCAAAGCTTCTTCTTTTGAAGAAGATTGAGCTAAAAATTCTTCATAATAGCTAGCGATTGCAACAATCTGATGCAAGGGGATATTGGCCCTATTTTTTTTATCCAGTTCATATCTATTAGAATCATAACTCGACAAATATAACTTTGCCACTTTTGCAACCTTTTCGGGCAGTTCAAGCTTTTCCAGAATGTACTTATAACCGAGCTGAGCACGTTTTTTCTTGAAATTTGGATCATCAATTTCGTCTGTAAGCATATCGATACTGCCTATATTGTGATAGTACGCCGCTTTTTGAAGCGTATTTATAGCGTCAGAGTCTAATCCCAACATCGTCGCCATTACCATGCAATGCTCTACTACTTTATTGGCAGTGGCTTCATCAAATCCTATTTTTTCTATTTTTACATTCTTGGAAGCAGCTATTAACGCATCTTCTGCCTGTTGCTGGCTTTCATTTCCTTCAGAAGAAGCTTCAGATGCGCTAGGGGTAATTGGTTCCTTTACAAATATTTTTTTAAAATAAAGCATCAGAAGAAGTTCGGGAGTAACATCCACTTCAGAATCACATATCAACTCACCTGATTCTGCATAAAGATCCACTCCAAATTTATCATTATTTAAAAAATCTAATGCATTAATTTTTATCATCTAATTTTAAATACAACAAATTATAGGAATCATTTTTATTTTGTCATTTCTCAGCAAGGCTGTCAAGTGATTTACACTTTAAAGAAGGAAATCATTTTTTAAATGTATGCGATTTAAAAAAAAAGGAATATAATTATATTAAAGTGAAAAATTCAATAAAATAGATTTTAGTTTCATGGAGAGTGTTATATGTCGTTATCAAAAGTAGTTGATGTAATCCAAGAGAAATGTCAGAATTGTCATGCGTGCATTACAGCTTGCCCTTCCAAGTTTTGCAATGACGGGAGCGGTGATCACATAAAAATCAATCACGATCTTTGCATCGGGTGTGGACAATGTATTAAAGCTTGCACCTGGGGAGCTCGTGTATCGGTAGATGATACAGAAGATTTTATTCGCGATTTACATCAGGGTGTTAAAATGATAACCATAGTAGCACCTGCAATCGCCGCCAATTTTCCTGAGACTTATCTCAACCTAAACGGATGGTTAAAGCAACAAGGAGTTAGTGCTAACTTTGACGTCAGCTTTGGGGCAGAGTTAACCGTAAAAAGCTATTTAGATCACATTCAAAAAAACAACGCAAAAACGGTTATAGCCCAACCTTGCCCGGTTATTGTTAACTATATAGAATTATATAGGCCTGAACTATTAGAATACCTGGCTCCAGCAGACAGTCCGATGCTTCATACCATAAAAATGATAAAAGAATTTTATCCACAGTACAGCGAGCACAAAGTAGTTGTTCTTTCCCCTTGTATAGCAAAGAAAAGGGAGTTTGAAGCTACTGGTTACGGTGACTATAACGTCACTATGAGCAAATTAAAAGAATATTTTAAATCCAACAATATCCATATAGAAAAATATCCAAGAACAGACTATGACAACCCTCCAGCAGAAAGAGCCGTTTTATTTTCTACGCCGGGCGGATTGTTAGAAACCGCAGCAAGATGGAGCTCAGAAGTTAGGCCAAAAATCAGAAAAATCGAAGGCCCTCACTCAATCTATCCTTATCTGGATCATTTAGAAAAGGATATTATAAGAGAAAAAGCCCCTCTTATTGTCGACTGCCTTAACTGCGAAAAAGGTTGTAACGGAGGAACCGGGACAGACAGTAAAGAGCTATCTATAGACAATTTAGAAGCTTACATAGAACGCAGAAAAAACCTTATGCAAAAAAGGTATTTAACTCCTGTTGAATCCAATATGATTGCAAACAACGAAATTGACGAAACCTATAAAGATGAAATAATCCAAGAAAAGATTAACCAAGTTATAGAAAAATATTGGAGACCGGGTTTATACACAAGAACCTACAACAACAGGTCCAATCATAATCTTGTAACAAACGTACCAAAAAGAAGTTTTGATGAGATATACGCAAAAATGCTCAAAGAAACAGAGGACGACCACAAAAACTGTTCATCCTGCGGCTATGGCAACTGTAAAGATATGGCAATCGCCATTTATAACGGATTAAACAAGCCTCAAAACTGCCACTATTATCAGTCAAAACTGCTCAAGATTAACTTAGAAGCAAGAAAAGAAGCAGTGGAAAAATTCCAAGAACTAATTACGAATGAATTCAACGCAAAAAATCTTCTTTCAAGATTCGACCCTATAATAAAAGCGATAGAAGATATCTCTTTCCAAACGTCGCTTCTTTCGATTAATGCATCAATTGAAGCAGTTCACGCAGGAGATGCCGGAACAGGGTTTGATGTTGTTGCAAAAAAAGTAAGAGAATTAGCAGGCAAATCCAATGAAGAAGCAGCAAAAATATATAAATCTCTTGATGATATGCAACTAGCAATGGATAAGGCCGTTGGAGAGTTTGAAAAACAGCTGGAAACTTTCTTGGCAGAAGAAACAAAAAACATGCAGGAAACTCAAAAACAAAATGATGTAATCTCGATGGATTTTTAAATTACAGATTCATTTTAAACACATAAAAAAAAGCGGTTAAATTAACCGCTTTTTCTATTTAGTATTTGATTACAGATTATCTTTTAATAATTTTGTATCTTTATTTGATGAATCAAGAAAATACTTATCTGATGAATATGTATTGCCTGTATCTCCATTTACTATAGATGTAAGCTTATCGACTATATCATTCATCGAAGAGGTTTGTGAATAAAGCTCTTGAGAAGCCGAAGCCGTTTCTTCCGCAGTACGTGCGCTTGAAAGCATTGTCTGCTCCATTTGAGAAATACCTTTGTGAATTTGAGAGATACCAATCGATTGTTCGTTAGTAGCTGCCGAAATCTCGTCTAATAGCTCGCTTACATTTTTTGCTTGTTGATCTATTTCCGAAATTGATTCATATACATCTTTCGCTATTACAACACCTTGCTCAGATAAACCTATATTCTTTTCAATAAGCTCTGTAGTATCTTTAGCCGATTGTGTACTTCTTTGAGCTAGATTACGAACTTCTTCTGCGACTACCGCAAAGCCTTTTCCGGCATCTCCAGCCCTTGCTGCTTCTACAGCTGCATTTAGAGCTAAAAGATTGGTTTGGAAGGCTATCTCATCAATAACTTTTATTATTTTAGAAATTTCATTGCTTGAACTCTTGATTTCATTCATAGAATTCATCATTCTATCCATTTCCTGATAACTCTTATATGCGTTATCTTTAGCGTTTTTCGCCAAAATTGCCGCCTGAGCAGTATTTTCATTATTTTTTTGAACCATGGATGAAGATTCTTCTACAGTAGATGCAATCTCTTGAATAGATGATGCTTGTTCACTTGCACCTTCTGCTAACCTGTGACTTGCCGCCTCAAGATGCTGTGAAGCTTCATTTATTTGTTCAGAGCTGGCGGTAAGCCCTCTGGTGATTTGATTCATTGTAGAAGTGAGTTTTCTTACAAAACCAGTTTGCACAACCGCGATAATAATTACTAATGCAAGAAGATTCCATAAAAAGATTTGAAGTATACTTTTCCATACTAAAGCGTCAATCTCATCTATATAAACGCCTGTTGAAAGAATCCATTTCCACTCAGGAAAAGCTTTTGAAGTAGAAACTTTTGGGAAGTGTTTGCTTTGATCCTTACCCGGTTTTGTCCATTTGTAATAAACAAATTCATCCTTACTTGCTTTAGCAACATTATTGAGTTCAAGGAAGAAATATTTACCGTCGACATCGGCAACTTTTGCAGAATCCGATCCTGCTGCCTGAACTGGATGCACTAAAAACTTGTTATTAAAGTCTGTTACCCAAACGTAATTATAACCTTGATATCTAAACTTTTTTAAACTTTTCAAAGCTAAATTTTTAGCTTGTTCTTCGGTCAGTTCGCCTTGATCAGCTCTTAGCTTGTAATCATGGACTACGTTGTAAGCAATTTCAATAATTTCTTGTACCTTGTACTTTGATGCTGTGATTAAAGCATCTTTTATTCGTATTGCTGCCAGAGAGACTGAGCATAAAAATACTACTATGCTTACTCCTATAACCATCAAGGTTATTTGTTTTCCGATGCTTAACTGTTTTTCGTTCATGTAAAACTCCCTTATTACTTTATTAAGTTGAAATTAAGGCTCAATTAATATACTGATTTAAAAATCACTCAAATTATTGTCTAATAATCTAAATTCTTTTTGGGTTGAATGCGAGGAAGTCAATTTAGGATTACTTCCATCGTGTTGCAAAGTCTTTCCGTTCACTAACAAAGACATCCTATCGACTATATCATTCATTGAGGCTGTTTGAGCGAACAATTCCTGAGATGCAGATGCAGTCTGTTCCGCTGTTTGCGCACTAGATTGCATAACCTGTTCCATCTGAGATATTGCTTTATGTATTTGAGCAACGCCTAAAGCTTGCTCATTTGTGGCAACAGATATTTCGTCAAGTAATTCACTTACTTTTTTTGCTTGTGAATCTATACCTGATATGGATTCATATACATCTTGGGCAAGTTCAGCTCCTTGTTCAGACAGATGAATGTTTTTTTCAATAAGTTCTGTTGTGTCTTTTGCTGACTGAGTGCTTCTTTGGGCAAGGTTTCTGACTTCTTCAGCGACAACTGCAAAGCCTTTTCCTGCTTCACCAGCTCTTGCGGCTTCAACCGCGGCATTTAACGCTAAGATGTTTGTTTGGAAAGCTATTTCATCAATTACTTTGATGATTTTAGAGATTTCACTACTAGAGGACTTAATTTCATTCATAGAATCCATCATTCTGTCCATCTCTTGGTAGCTTTTATATGCAGAATCTTTGGCGCTTCTAGCCAGTATTGCCGCTTGGTCAGTATTTTCGTTATTTTTATGTACCATCGAAGAGGTTTCTTCAAGAGTTGCCGAAACTTCTTGAATAGAAGCTGCTTGTTCAGTTGTGCCTTCTGCTAACTTTTGACTTGCACTTTCTAAATGATATGAAGCTTCTGAAACCTGATTTGATGCTAAAGCTAAACCGTTTGTTATTTCATTAAAAGTATTCATAAGCTTTTTAACAAATGTCAATTGAGACACTACTATTACTGAAATTAATACGATCAAATTCAAGAAGAATATTTCTAAAAAGGTTTGTAATATTTTTTGATTTATATCATCTATATAAATACCCGTACAGACGACCCACTCCCATTCAGGGACGGCTTTTGCAACTGACAATTTTGGGTACAATTTATTTTCTGATTCCCCCGGTTTAGGCCACTGATAGTTTACAAAGTCTGATTTGCCGTTTTTGGCAGAATCAGTCAACTCTACAAGGAAAAAGTTCCCTTTTTTGTCTTTCATTTGACTGCCATCAAGGCCTCTTTTCAACGTTGGATGGATTAAATATCTATAATTGTAATCATTTACCCAGACGTAATTGTTTCCTTCATATCTAATATGTCTAATGTCATATTCTGCCATAGCTTTGGCTTCTTGAAGAGAAAGCTCCCCGCTGTCAGCTTTTTGCTTGTAGCCTTGAATAATATTAACAGCCAATTCTGTAATACTTGATATTTTTTGTTCCGCCTCTTTCATTAAGGCATTTTTAATAGTGAAGACCGCCAATGTAACGGCACTTGTAAAAATTAAAAAACCTACAATCACAATTAAAACAGTAATTTGCTTACTAATTCCAGAATTATTTTGACTCATTAACACTAACTCCATCTGACATAACTATTTCTGTATTTAGGATTATATCACATAAGTCAATGGTTTTATCACAAATAAATTCAACAATATGTATGATTTTAGGAGATTCTAATATTAATTCAAATTATAAAATATATATAAGCAACATTATTTTTCTGATAAATTATAATTACGATAAAGAAAAAGGTTGTTTAAATGATAATATTAGATACTCCATACGTCTCAAACCTGCTGCAAGAAACAATCATAGCCAATAACTATGAAGCAATTAACAATACAAACAATAACGAATTGGATTTTGACAAAAGGATTAATTTCCTTCCGCAACTAACTGCCATCGAACTTCTAAAACAGAACAAATTGCCTCGGATATATTGCAATTCTGAGAATTCTATAAACTGGATAAACAATAATTTAAACTTCACTGACCTTCCTGAAAACATAAATATTTTTAAAGATAAAGTAAAATTCAGATCATTGTTAAAAACTATATATCCAAACTTTTACTTCAAAGAAATTGATTTTAAAGAGTTGGAAACCATGACAGCAAAAGAATTAAAATTCCCGTTTATCATTAAACCGGCTGTCGGTTTTTTGAGTATCGGAGTCCATGCGGTCAATAATGAAGAGGAGTGGCCAGAGACCATAGAGGAAATCAAAAAAGAGATTTTGTCAGCAAAGAACCTCTTCCCAACAGAAGTTGTAAATACTTCTAAATTTATAATTGAAGAAATAATCAAAGGCGAAGAATACGCAATTGACGCCTATTACGATGAAAACGGTAAAGCGGTCGTATTGAATATTTTGAAACACCCGTTTTCAAACGGCAAGGATGTAAGCGACAGAATTTACTATACTTCTAAAAAGATAATCGTTGATAACCTGCCACAAATAGAAAAGCTGTTGTCGAGAATCGGAGATATAGTAAAGATTAAAAACTTCCCGCTGCATCTTGAAGTAAGAATTGAAGGAGACAATATAATTCCGATAGAAATAAACCCGATGAGATTTGCAGGATGGTGCACAACAGATTTAGCATACTTCGCTTACAAAATAAATGTATATGAATATTTCCTCGAAAATAAAAAACCTGACTGGGAAACAATATTGAAAAACGTTGATGACTCATACTTTTACTTCAATATAGCCGATATTCCTTCCGACATAAATAAAAGCGAAATAAAAGAGTTTCAATACGAAGATTATCTAAAAAATATCAGTAATGCCCTTGAAATAAGAAAAATAAATTTTAATAAGAATCCAATATTTGGGATTTTCTTCGGAAAAACAAAAGATTACGAAGAAATTAAGAAACTGCTCACTATAAATCTATCTGAATATATCACTCTAAAATAGAAATAAAAAAAAGGCGTTCGATTAAACGCCTAGAATTAGTAGTTAGTAGTTAGTAGTTAGTAGTTAGTAGTTTATATCAATGAAGGGCTGACATGTCTGATTTGCCGGCATGTACGGGCTTTTTCATTTTCCATATAATAGGAATTACAAAAAACGCCATAAGACCAAGGATTCTAAATGCATCCATAAATGCCCATAAGTTTGATTGTTTAAGAAGTTCTGCATACAACAAATAATTTGCTTTACTGCTTGCAACGGTTATATTCATATATTTGGCCAACGCCATCGTCAACGAACTCAGTTTTTGTGTGAATACTGGGTTTAAATCATTTAAGTAACCAACCATACTATACTGATGCATCTGAGCTGATCTTGAAAGCAATGTTGTTACTATAGATATACCCACGGCGCCACCTATGTTTTTCAAAAGGTTTTGAATACCTGTCGCATTTGTCATCTTTGAATTTTCTAAAGTAGTAACTGAAAGAGTAGTAATAGGGATAAAGCAAAAGCCTAAGCCCATTCCATATATAAAGTTAGGAACAATTATATTCATAATAGAAATATCTAAATTTAAAAGCCCGAACATTAAACCAGCAGTACCAAGCAAAATAAGTCCAACAGTAACAAGCATTCTATCATCTACTTTACCGGTCAATGCCGCACAAAGTATAACCGAAACGATACTACCGAGACCCCTGGGCATAAGAGCATATCCACTGAGGAAAGCACTGTAACCGAGCAAATGCTGTAAGAACAATGGCATAATAGCAATAGAAGCATACAAAATAGTCGTAACAACAACTAGAATAATAGTTCCAACAGCAAAGTTCCTGTCCTTGAATACCGACAAATCTATAATAGAATCTTTATTTTTGAGCTGTGAAACGACAAAAATTATCATAGCAACAACAGAAGTCCCTGCTAACCAACAAATCCAGTCGGAATTAAACCAGTCTGCATTTTGACCTTTATCTAAAAATATCTGAAGGGTTATAAGCCAAAGAGTCAAGAAGAAAAAACCTGTATAGTCGATCTTTTCGAGCTTTTGTTTTCTTGCATATGGTGGATCTTCAATAAAAAGTTTGGCAAAAAATGCCGCAATAAGTCCACAAGGAAGGTTTATATAAAAAACCCAGGACCAATTATAGTTGTCTGTAATCCATCCGCCCAATACAGGCCCGATAATAGGAGCAACAACAACGCCAAGCCCAAAGATTGACATTGCAAGCCCACGTTTTTCTTTTGGGAAACTTTCTAACATAATAGCTTGAGAAACAGGAAGCAAAGCACCGCCGCCAAAACCCTGTATAACCCTTGCCAAGATCATCATCCCTAATGACTGCGCCAAGCCGCAAAGAACGGAAGCAAAAGTAAAAATAATTATACAGTTTATAAAAAAATTTTTTCTACCAAAAGCTTTACTGAACCATCCAACAGAAGGTAAAACAATCCCGCTTGCAATCAAGTAGCTTGTTAATATCCACATAGCCTCTTCATTACTGGATCCGAAGCTTCCAGCCATATGGGGCAATGCAACGTTCGCGATTGTAGAATCCAAAACAAAAATGAAAGTGGCTATCATTACGACACAAGTGACTATCCAAGGATTTTGTGTCGGTTTCCATTCTTCTTCTATTAAAGCATCTGAAGACATTTTTATTTCACTCTTACTCTCGGTATAACTGACATCCCTGTAACTATATTATATTTATTGAAATCTACAGGTTCTGTAAAAACAATTTTTACAGGTATTCTCTGAACAATTTTCACGAAACTTCCAACGGCGTTTTCCGGAGGAAATAGACTTGCTTTAGCACCTGAACATCTTTGTATGCTGTCGATTTTGCCTTTAAATATTTTTTTAGGATATGCATCGACTTTAATCTCTACTTCCTGCCCTATTTCCATGTTCTCGAGCTGGCTTTCTTTAAAATTAGCAACTATCCAAACATCTTGGGGAACAAGTATAAATAAGGGCTGTCCAATCTGTACATAAGCACCTGTTTCTATGGCTTTTTTAGTAACAAAACCATCCATAGGGGCATATATTTTGGCGTATTTAAGATTAAGAGCGGCTTGTTTTTTAGCTGCACTCAACTGTTTTAATTCGGCATCAGCAACTCTATTATCACTATCTGACAGAACAGCTTCTTTTGCCTGAGTCAATCTGGCATTAGCTTCATCATATTTTGTTACTGCATTATCCAATTCTTGCTTTGAAATCGCACCGTCTTTGTATAAATTCTTACAACGCTGTAGATTTCTTGAAGCCAAATCTATTTCTGAATTAGCCGCGTTTAAAATCGCTACTGCATTCTTTTGTTTTAATAAAGCAGACTGATAGCGCGCTCCCGCTTCTTCTAACTTAACCTCGTAATCAACAGGGTCAATCTCTGCAACCAAATCGCCTTTTTTAACCCTCTCATTATCATTAACATAAACCTTTGTTATCTGTCCTGAGACTTTTGAAGAAACTTGCACCGGCAATGTTTCAACATAGGCATTATCTGTTTCTTCAAATTGTGACGTATGCATCAAAAAGAAAATTGAAGCGCCTATAATTAAAAAAGTTAAAAGCACAAATGGCATTATGTTTTTTTTCATACTTGTTTTTTCTACGTTATTTTCTTCTGTATTACTCATTTCGACTCCTATATCTGCATCAACGTTATCTTGCTTAAAGCACTGCATAGCTTACGCAATGTTGCTCTCAATGCAACCAATTCTTCCTCTGTAACATCAACCAATACTATTGAATAATATCCCTTTAATACTGGAAAAATGTGATCTACCAAGTCCTTACCTTTTTCGGTAATACTTACCTTTTTAACCATCTTCTTGCCTTTTGTATCAATGGTTCTTTTAACAAGAGCTTTTTCTTCTAATATGCTTAATATCCTGCCTGTATTTGATCTGTCTTTAAGCAACAATTTC
Source organism: Cyanobacteria bacterium OH_PDB_230 (assembly GCA_023421795.1). Classification (GTDB taxonomy): domain Bacteria; phylum Cyanobacteriota; class Vampirovibrionia; order Gastranaerophilales; family Gastranaerophilaceae; genus JAEZOG01. The sequence goes on along the minus strand of JAEZSO010000002.1, from coordinate 1,100,091 downwards.
GCAATATCTCTCTGGCAAATGCCATTATTATGATAAACAGTATCAAGTATGTGATACTGCTCTGAAGTAATTCCAAAGTTAAAAGAATCAAAAATTTGAGAACTTTTGGCCCCCAAATATACTGATGTTTTATCAATTTCATACTTTATAGTTTCAGTGTACGCATTAACGCTTTTTTCACCCATGACTTTTCCTTTTTTTAGCACTTTGTGTTATTATAACACCATGTTGTAATCACAACAACTTTATGATAACATAACTTTAAAGAATTGCAAATTCACATTGAGGGAAAAAGATGAAGGTTAAGAAAATTCTGGCAATATCACTGGCCATAAGCATGATAAGCACTAATATAGCACCATTGGCGGCAATAAGTCTGCCAACAAAAAAAGTTATTAAATCACAAGTTACAGAATACAGATTTGACTATGTGAATATGGACTGGTGGAAAAGTTTTAACGACGACATTTTGGAAGACTATATAATAAGAGCTATCGAACAAAATCAGGATTTAAAAATAGCAACTCTTAGGGTTGAAGAATACAATCAACTTACAAAACTTCAACGCGCAAAAGAATTCCCGACTGCAACTGCGGGTTTTTCTCCTAACATAACAAAAATGCCTGGTATTACTTCCAGCGACTCTATGTACTCGTTTCCAATGTTAGTGAACTATGAAGCCGATATTTTTTTAAAAAATCATGATAAAACCAAATCGCAAAAGAAATTATATGAAGCGTCAAAAATAGATGAAAAAGCTGCATATATTGCGATAGCGGCAGCTGTAGGCTCTACATACCTAAATATTGTTAAACTGGATGAATTGGTAGATATTCAAAAAGAAATGGTTAAATCCAGAAAAAAAATACATGAGCTTATGCAGAAAAGATACGATCAGGGTATCTCCTCAACAACAGACGTTATAAGAGCAAACAAATCTTATGTAACTTCTACAAACGATTTGATAGAACTTGAAAAAGCAAGAACATTATTGTTAAATAAGTTGGCAATTTTAACCGGAGACAGCCCGGCGAACGTTGCTGAATTAAAAAGAATCCCATATTCCGAGCTAAGCTACAACATCAATATTCCGCAAGAAATATCATCAGAAGTCATAACCCAAAGACCTGATTACTTAAAAGCAGAAAAGATGGTTGAAAAAGCAGGTTTAGATGTAAAAATCGCAAAAAAAGAGTTTTTGCCTTCTATAAATATACTAGGGCTTATATTTTTCAATTCAAGCAGTTTTAGTAAAAGTTTAAACTGGTCAAACGCTCTTGCAGCTTTTGGCGGCAGTGCCTTATTGCCATTATTCACCGGCGGTCAAAGGATAGCTAACTTGAAAATATCTAAGAACAAATACGAGCAGGTTCTTCAAAATTATCTAAAAACCAATCTTATAGCTATTCAAGAAGTAAACGACTCGTTGAATATTCTAAAACTTGATAATGATAAATACATAAACAATGTTGATCAATATAAAATGGAAGAAAAAACTTATGAATTGAACAAACGTAAGTTTGATCAAGGCGTAATCTCTTACTTAGACCTTCTTCAATTCAAAGAAAGTCTGCTAAATATGAATAAATTACTTGCATCAAGCAGGATTGATTGCGCTATTGATTATATAGGACTATATAAATCATCTGGAAACAAAATCAATTAGAAATGCTACATTATCATTTTTGCGTTTTCAACAAGTTGTTCAACAGCAGACATTAAGTTTTTTGATAAAATTTTTGGATTCACAAAATCCTCAAGTCTTGTTGTTTTCCAGAAAAGCATTTTCCCTGATATCGGCATGTTTTTTGCATTGAACAACCTCGTATCAAGAAGAGCTCCTTCTCCGCTTCTGATGTCTAATATATCTACAACTAGAGTCTTATTAGCTTTTGTAAGTTCCTTGATTGTCGGATGGTCTATGCTCGACATTTCTTTACTTACTGACGCATTGATCTTATCCATTTGCTTTTTGGTAAGGAATTTTAGCCCATTATCGTTTAAGCCTAATATTTCAACTTTCATTTTTTTCTCCAAGTCTTGTTATGCATCAATAATAAAACAAACACATAAAAATAATTGCCTAAGACTATAATGAGTTTCTATTTTTATAATTTTCAGCTTCTAAACTCATATTTTTAACAAAATCTATGTGTTTTGGCAACAAGTCCTGTAAAGAGTAATCATCAACTATAGTTTTTCTTGCGTTTAAGCGCAGTTGTTGGCATTTGTCTTGATTATCGAGAACATATTCAACTTTCTCGACAAAGCCTTCAACATTGTAAAAATCAACTAACAATCCATTATAATTGTCTTTAATAAGTTCAAGAACAGGAGCAGTAGAAGAAGCTACGATAGGGCAACCACAAGCCATCGCATCCAAAAGCGACCATGAAAGCACAAAAGGGAAAGTCAAATAAACATGGGCAGATGAAACTTGCAAAAGATTCACATACTCAGCAAAAGGCAATCCTCCAACAAAATGCACTCTATCCATATCGAGGTCGAGCTCTTTCAACATTAATTCTTTAAAGGTCGAATTTACCAACTTAGGCCCATAACAGACCCTATCCTCACCAGCGACCACCACGTGGGCATTAGGACGTTTTTTAAGGAGTTTTTCTGCTGCTCTCATAAATTCCGGAAAGCCTCTATATGGTTCCATTCCTCTAGTAGCATATGTTATAACTTCATCTTGCGCTGTTAAAACTAAATCCTTTTCTTTTACCAAAAATTTAGCCTCGGAATCAGGCTTGCAAAAATCCGTATCGACACCGTCATGCAAGACTTTTATCTTGTCGTGGAATTCTTGCGGAAACTGGCTTTTTTGCCAGCTTGTAGGAGAAATCCCTCTATCACATGAATATAGATCAACAAGCAAATGCGAGTTTTTACATCTTAATCTTGCTTTGTCATTTTCATCAGACAAACTTCCGTCAAAACCTACATCAGCACCTTCTGCATTATAAAACCATTCAAAATAACAAAGCAAAGGCACATCAGGGAATATATCCTTCATAAACATAGTAGGACCCCAGGTATGGCCGTATATTACATCAGGCACAAACCCTTGGGCTTTTACATACAAGGAGGCTTCAGCTGCCGATTGGGCGTGAATAATTGATTCTTCATAGAATTTTAAATACCTGTGGCAGTTTTCAGGAACTTCTCGTTTAAGCCTGTAAACGACTTTTTTTATACCTGCAATAGAAACATTATCGTTATTTGTAATGAATACGACATTATTATCAGGGTCTTTTGCAAGTTCCTGAGCGATATATCTAAACTGAGCCGGGAAATTTCTATGTAAAAATAGAATATTCATACATGTTCTTTCATAATGGAATGCCTTCTATATCAAAACATATTTTTAGGAATATACAAAATACGTTTACATTCCAGAAGAAAAGCCGAAGATTGTTTTCAAAATTTGGTTGTATTATGTGATATTCAACTCGTAATTCAAAATATCTGTTACCGGAGGTTTTTTAAGCCTATTTATGGCTTCTTCCGCTTTATTTTTTAGATCTTCATCAGTAGTTGTATCATAAACCGTTCTTAACAAATCAATCGTACCGTTTATTACTCTTAGCATATCGCCTTCATAAACTATAAGGTGTTTCAATCTTAACTCATTAATCATATTGGTCCACAATTTCTGAGGATTTTCTTCTTCGACATCAGATTGAGCGAACATCAAGATGCTTGTGGCAAGATTTGTGCTCATATGAATACGGTCTTTTATTTTGAGTTTGTATTGTTTTCCCTTGACTTCTTGGGCCATTTTTATAACAGGCTGTGCCTTCTCACCAAAGTCTTTGAACTCTTCGGTAAAAGTTAATTTAGGGTTATCGTCTTTTATATCGGCAAAAATAGCCATTAATCCTGCCAGTTCAGACGCGGACAAATTCTTTGTGAATTCGGGATTAGTAAGTATTTCGGTCATAATTATTTCATTGACGCCAAATATTTTTTTACAGACTTCACCTTTGGGGCTTAGTTTTAAGGACTCGTTTTCATCTTTTTCTATATAATGATAATCCAGCAACAATTCTTGTTTTTTTCTCGCTTCAAGGAGTATATTTTCATTTTTTTGGCTTTGGAAATATGCGAAGGTTTTCTTGGTAGTATTTTCCATATCTTCCAGCATTTGAGGAGAAAGCAAAGCAGAATAAGTCATTTTATATTGACTGTTTATGCTTGTATCTGTCGCCTGTACCAATTTGTAAAAATTAGACAGGTCATATTTGTTCTTAGGCATTACGATAACATTCCCGATATTATCAATACCCCTTCTTCCTGAACGACCGGCCCCTTGCTTAAACGTAGAATTGCTTAAAATACTTGTTGTAGCACCGTTAGACTTTTCTAATTGAGTTAGTACCACTGTTTTGAAAGGCATATTTATGCCCGCAATTAACGTATCTGTTGCAAAACAAACTTTTATCAACCCTTCTCTTGCAAGACTTTCGATTAAACTCTTATATGCTGGCAACATGCCGGCATGGTGGACAGCATAGCCTTTCATCAAGTTATTTAGGGTTTTTTCATCGAAATCTTTACCTAGGTATATATTTTTGGCTTTTGCTTCGTTTACTTTATTCAAAACCATTTTTGACTGTTCAGGAGTTAAAAGGGTTCCGACCTTTTTGCTGGCGTAGTCATTATATTTCTGGCATCTTTTTTTACTGAAAGCAAAAAATAACGCGGGCAATTTATCCTCTTTATTTAATATCCTTATAAGTTCATTTGTGTTAGGCATTTTAGGAGGGAACTGAAGCTTGCTGCAATCATTGAAAATTGTTTTTGATTTATCTGAAAGAACAAGAGCTATTTGCCAGGCTTTATCCTTTGATAGCCCGTCATCAGTCAATTTATTAACAAAATCATTAGCATTTATTGCGCCGTTTTGAGAGATATCTTCCCATGTATCAATTAATTTCAGAGGATCTTCCACTTTATATATGTCTTTAAGATCTTCAAGAGCCAATATCTGCCTGTCGCTTAGATTATCTTTTAACTTATCAAGCACAATGTTATGAGCGGTAGCTTCTTCTATTTTAAAGCCTTCACTTTTATCAAATCCAAAGACATATTCTTTCAGAGGAACGTGTCTTTCTGATTCCGGCACATTAACTAGCTCAACGGCTTTATCAGGGTTTAGAGAACTAACCCAGTCAGCAATTTGCTTTGCATTAGACGCTGTAGCTGAAAGCATCATCTGCTTCATATGTTTAGGAGTGCTCATAACCGACTCTTCCCAAACCTTGCCTCTGTCAGGGTCATTCATATAGTGAAACTCGTCATAGATAACAGCATCAAAATCCTTTAACTTTTCGGCGATTTCTTGTTCTGTGCCGTTAGTCGTCATATTTCTATAGATTTCTGTCGTCATAACCAAAAGCTGTGCATCCGGATTAATAGCCACATCACCGGTTATTATACCGACATTATTGCTGTTCATAAATTCGTAACGTTTGTCATAATTTCCGAAAAGTTCGGAAAATTTTGTATACTTTTCATTACTCAAAGCTTTTAACGGTGATAAATAAATAACCTTTTTTCCTTTTTGCAAAATATCATCGATTCCATATTCTGCTATAAGCGTTTTGCCTGTTCCTGTAGGAGCAGTGACAATGGTTGTCTTTCCGCTGTTAAAAGAGTCTATGGCTTGTTGTTGATATTTATCGAGTAAAAGATATTTATGGCCTAATTCAAAAGGGATGGGGTCTTCTTTGAGTTTTTCAGGGATTTCAATACTTGAAATTTCATCCATATTAAGTTCATTAGCTGGCTTTTTGGGCGTTTGAATTTTTGCCTCATCTGCATTTTCCGTGCCCTTTTTAGAAATATTTTTTTTATTGGAAGTCGCCAACTGATTATTATAAACGGAAATCAATTCATCCAATGTTTTTTGCATTTTTTCTGGCAAGATAACAGGTGGATAAAAAACAGGTTGTCCCAAGACATCAGTATGCCTGACATCTACTTTGAGAGGAGGTATAACATTCAATGTTTTGGGGGTTGAATGATAATAGTTCTCTTTAGTTTTGCCTGCAAACGTGACATTCCTTGTGTACATCAATATACTCCACACACTCTTAATCAGATAGAAAACTCTAAATGTTTTTTTTGCATAAATTCGGGCTTTCTGTTACATAAAAACGAAAATTGTAACAATAAAACCAGAGGAAGAATGAATGTATCACTACTACAAAATAATAAATAATTAAAGACTACTTTTGGGGCTCACCAATCAGATTAATTCTCACTCGTCTACTCATAGACAATTCAAATAATCCCCGATTGAGTAATGTCTCTCATATCTTTCTATAAATAAAATAGTAAATCTAAAAATAAGCATCAAATAATTTTAGATTTCACTAAAATTACCCGGAAGAGGAGATTATGAGTAAAAATAAAGCTTTTGCGATTTTGCTGGTTACAATTATTTTAAATTTTTATACTTTGAATGCTTCGTTCGCAGACGATCAGATAAAACAAAAAACTAAATACCCTGATTTTTCTTATGAGTTTGCTGGCAAAGATAAATGCGAAAACTTCAACAGGAAAATGTTTATATTCAATTCTAAATTAAATAAATATGTATTGAGACCAGTCAATGTTGTATGGGCTTCAGTAATGCCAAAATACGGAATGAAGAGAATAGAAAACATATGCGATAACATCGAATATCCTAAAAGACTCGCAAGCTGTTTGATACAAAGAGACCTAAAGTCATCAGGAAAAGAAACTGTCAGATTCGTTGTCAATTCTACACTGGGCTTAGCAGGCATGTATGACCCTGCTAAAAAATATTTAAAAATAGATGAAAAACAAGAAGATATGGAACAAGCACTTGCAAATAGCAAAGTCAAAAGCGGTCCTTATCTTGTACTGCCTATTCTTGCACCTAACAGCATAAGAGGATATGCAGGAAGAGCACTAGATCAGGCATTAAATCCTTCTGTATATTTTCTTGGGCCTATAAGTATGGCGATAAGAGGAGGCTTATACGCCAATAAAACAACCACTATGCAGCCACTTATCAAATCAATAGAATCAACTTATGCAGATCCATATGATGTAACCAAAAAACTATATGGGGTTCAAGACTATATCAAAAATTCCAATTTGGACAGAAAAGAAGTTCTGGCAGAAATCATGAGTACTCAAGACTTTTCAGGAGCACCCGATGTAACAAAGCAAAATGTAGAAAAAAAAGAAATTGACAAGAAGTTTGTAAACCCAAAACTAAAAGCTGATGTTGAACTAAAAGACTATAACCCTCAAAGTCCTGTTATAGACTCGATGAGAACAGCTTTTTTTGAAGCACCCGAAATAGATGATTCTATGTGGGCAGAACTGTCAGTTTGGAACAGAAGCTTCATCAAAAAAATTAAAACATCGAGTATCAACATTGATCCAACACGCCAAAATTATAAATTCAGATACGTTTTACAAAAAAACAAAACCGCCCCTGTTGCCATAATTTATCCTTCAATTGGAGAAGGGGTAATGTCTCATCACTCTGTAGTTTTAGCCAAATTATTTTATGATGAAGGATACTCAGTCGTATTACAAGGAAACACTTTCCACTGGGAATTCGTAAAAAGTGCCCCAAAAGATTATAGACCCGGCTTGCCTACTAACGATGCTAAATATGCAAGGTTGGTAACTTACAAAATATTAAATAAATTGGAAAATGAACGTGGATGCGACTTCAACGAAAAATTACTTATAGGAACTTCCTATGGAGGAATGACGACATTATTCGTCGGGGCTGAAGAAGAAAAAAATCCGATATTAAATATTACAAATTACATCTCGGTTAACCCCCCTGTAGATATTATATTCGCGCTGCAGCAGTTTGATAAAAACACTCAGGAATGGAATAACGATCAATCTGATATAAAAGTACGAACAGGCATAGCCGCAGGAAAAATAATGCAAATTTTACAAGATATTTCCGACAATAAAGAGTATGATTTGGAAGCGCTTCCATTTACTGACAAAGAAGCCAAATTAATCACAAGTTTTATAATGCAACAAAAATTGTCCGATGTTATTTTCACGATAGAAGATGCTCCAAAAAGCAAAAAATCAAATATATATGACATAGTAAACAACACAGGGTATGATGACTACGGAAAAAAATACCTTAACTTTGACAAATATAAAACATATGATCAATTAGCCTCTGACACAACTCTTTATGCCATATCTGATTTTTTAAAAAACAGTACAAAATACAAAATATATCACTCAATGGATGATTATTTTGTAAATCAGTCGCAACTTAGCTGGCTGAAAAATCAAGCCAACTCAAAATGTATACTATTCGCTAATGGAGGCCACTTGGGCTTTTTATACAGAAAAGAATTTATGGATGAATTCAAAAAAGATATAAAAATCAAGACGATTATTTCTAATAGATAAAATATTGAACTTGGATTTAATCGTCTAATACCCGGAAGCAAAATAAAGGTTAATGCAATGAATCATTCTGAAACCTTGCCAAAAAAACTACAAGATTACACAGATAAATGGAAATACAAAAAAGGCAGTCTTATCATGATTCTGCACGCTGTTCAGGACTATTATGGATTTGTGCCTCAAAATATATGTTTTCTCCTTGCAAAAGAACTTAAAATTCCACTTGCAAGGATTTATGAAGTTCTTACTTTTTACAGTTATTTTAAGCTTCAAGCATCAGCAAAATACAAAATTTCTGTATGCCAAGGAACGGCATGTTATCTCAAAGGAGGGCACGAAATCCTTCAGCGAATTAAAGACATATTGAACATAAACGAAGGCCAAACAACCGAAGACGGATTATTCACGCTTGAAACTATAAGATGTTACGGCTGCTGCGGGCTTGCCCCTGTGGTAAAAATCAATGATGAAATTTATGGAAAATTAGACAAGGATAAAATAGCTGATATTTTAAGCGATTATCAATTAAAAGCGCAGGAAGAGTAATCTTATGGCTAAATTAACAAGAGAATTACTAAACAAATACAAAGAGAATCACAAACCCCTAAATGAAGATTATATAAAAGTTGGAATAAATACCTGCGGCATTTCAGCAGGAGCAGAAAAAGTTTATGAAGCACTACTAGACGCCGCTGAAAAAAAACATAGCCCGATTAAAATAAAAAAATGCGGCTGTATAGGGATGTGTCACTCAGAACCTGTGCTGGAAGTTAAAATAGGTAACAATCCTGTTCTTTTATACGGCAACATGGATATAGAAAAAGCATTAAAAATACTTGAAGGAGAAAAGTTAAACGAATCACTTATAAAGGGGCTTCCCAGCCAAACTAAAATAGTCCTTAGGAACTGCGGGCACATAAACCCTGAAAACATTGAAGAATATCTCGACTTAAACGGATACCAAGCCTTAAACAAAGCTATTTTTGAGATGAATCCTGAACAGGTCATAAACGAAATAAAAATAAGCGGTTTAAGAGGAAGAGGAGGAGCAGGCTTTCCGACTTGGTTGAAATGGAAAAACACCAGAAAAGTTGAAACTGTAGGCAATGAAAAATACATAATATGTAATGGAGACGAAGGCGATCCGGGTGCTTATATGGACAGAAGCGTTCTGGAGGGGGATCCGCACTCGGTAATCGAAGGAATGATAACAGCAGGGTACGCAATAGGAGCTTCTCAAGGATATTTTTATATTCGAGCGGAATACCCTCTTGCCATCGAAAGGATTCAAAAAGCAATAGAACAATGCTATGAATATGGCCTGCTCGGTGAAAAAATCCTTGGCTCAAACTTTAACTTTGACATAGAAATAAGACTCGGAGCAGGTGCATTTGTGTGTGGTGAAGAAACTGCACTTATAGCATCAATTGAAGGAAAAAGAGGATATCCAAGACCCAGACCGCCATACCCCGCCTACAAAGGGTTGTGGGATAAGCCTACAGTCATAAACAATGTTGAAACTCTGGCAAACATACCATATATAATTTTAAATGGGGGTGAAAATTATTCTCAAATAGGGACCGAGACATCAAAAGGAACAAAAGTATTTGCCCTAACCGGAAAAGTCAACAACCCTTGCCTTACGGAAGTCGCTATGGGAACTACTTTAAGGGAAGTGATTTTTGGAATCGGAGGCGGCATAGCTAATAACAAAAAGTTCAAAGCGGTTCAAACGGGTGGTCCGTCAGGAGGCATGATTCCTGAGAAATACCTTGATACCCCTATAAGCTATGAAACTCTAAAAGAATTAGGTTCAATAATGGGCTCAGGCGGCATGATTGTTATGGATGAAGACGACTGCATAGTAGATATAACAAAATTTTTTATAAAATTTGGAGTCGAAGAATCCTGCGGAAAGTGCGCCCCTTGTAGAATCGGGAGCACTCAAGCCTACAGAATTTTAGATAAAATTACCTCAGGCAAAGGAAAAAGTGAAGATATTGAACTCCTTAAAAAAATATGCCACGCAATGCAAGAAGCAGCCCTTTGCGGCTTGGGGCAAACAGCTCCAAATCCTGTATTATCGAGTTTAAGACACTTTGAAGAAGAATATATTGAGCATATCGAACAAAAAAAATGCAGAGCAGGCAGATGCACCAAACTAAAAGGATAATCAAGACAAAGGCATTAAAATGATTAAAGCGAAAATAAACGGCATCGACGTTGAAGTCGAAGAAGGCACAACAATTCTTGAAGCAGCAAAAAAGGTAGAAGTCAAAATTCCTACATTATGCAAACATCCAGACCTTTTGCCTTCGGCGGCCTGTGGCATTTGTGTTGTCAAAATAAAAGGTGCACCAAGAATGACCAGGTCATGTTGCACTGAATTAACAGAAGGAATGGAGATTACAACACACGATCCTGAAATAATCAGCGTAAGAAGAACGGTTTTAGAATTAATTCTTTCAAACCATCCAAACTCCTGCCTGACCTGTGGACGCAACCAGAACTGCGAATTACAGACTCTTACTGCTGATTTCGGGATAAAAGAAGAGCCGTTTCAAAAAATATTGAAAGAGATTAATATAGACGATTCTATACAAACCATCGTATTAGAACCGCAAAAATGCATCAAATGCGCAAGATGCATACAAGCTTGTCAGGATATGCAAAACGTTTGGGCTTTATCTTTTGTAAACAGAGGCATCGAAACAAGAATCGCTCCTGCCGCAGACTTTAAGCTCGCTGATTCTCCTTGCGTAAGCTGTGGCCAATGTTCTGCTTATTGTCCAACGGGAGCTATTTTTGAATATGACGAAACACACAAAGTTTTAGAAACTCTAAATAACCCTTCAAAATATTGTGTTGTACAAATAGCACCTGCCGTAAGAGTTGCAATTGGAGAATCTTTTGGCCTTGAAAGCGGTGATTTAACAACAGGGAAACTATATACTCTTCTTAAAAGATTGGGATTTAAAGCTGTTTTTGATACTTGTTTCGGGGCTGATTTGACAATAATCGAAGAAGGAACAGAATTTGTTAAAAGATTAACAAAAAACGAAGGTATTCTTCCGCTTATCTCAAGCTGTTGCCCGGCATGGGTCGATTTTATGGAAAAATTTCACTACGATATTGTACCGAACTTTTCCACCTGCAAATCTCCTCACGAAATGCTTGCATCTCTAGCTAAAACATACTATGCTCAAAAAATTAATGTAGCGCCTGAAGATATTTTCATGGTTTCTATAATGCCCTGTATTGCGAAGAAATTTGAAATAAAAAGAAGCCAGGAAATGTATTCTTCTAAGACACAAGACGTGGATGTTTCCATAACAACAAGAGAACTGGCAAGAATAATCAAGCAGGCGGGAATAGATTTTGTCTCTCTACCTGAGAGTAAACCTGATACTATCCTTGCTGATTATACAGGAGGAGGAACGATTTTCGGAGCCACCGGCGGAGTCATGGAAGCAGGATTAAGAAGTATTCACTATTTGCTTACAGGAGAAAACATTGAAGGGCTTGAATTCAAAGAGGTAAGAGGGCTAGATGGAGTAAAAGAAGCCACCGTAAAAATAGGAGATTATAATTTAAAAGTGGCAATTGCACATGGGCTTTCTAATGTTGAATATGTAATAAACAAAATACTCGATGCTAAAGAAAAAAATCTTGAACCACCGTATCATTTTGTAGAGGTGATGGCTTGCCCCGGAGGTTGCATCGGAGGAGGCGGCCAGCCAAGAAATATAAACAATAAAGTCAGAAACCTCAGGATAAACGGGCTTTATACAGATGATAAAAATCAGAAATACAGAAATTGTCATGATAACCCTCAGATAAAAAAATTGTATGAAGAATTTTTAGGAGAACCGGGCAGCAAAAAAAGCCACGAACTGCTTCACCTTTATTATAAACCTCGAGAAAAATACAAAAATTACAGAGAAACCGAACTTTTGTAATTTAAAAAGCAAAAAACCTCGGCGAATGACCGAGGTTTTTGATGTTTATGTTTAATCTATTCGATTATCCAACCGCTTGTAAGGTCGACTTTAACAGGTTTTTGAAGTTGAATTTTTACAATTTTACCCGCTTTAAGTTTCACATTACCGCCTTTAATTATAGCTCTTATAATTTTCTCGAACCAGCTTCTTTGAATATCTGGATTTATGCATCCGGAGAAACAAGCTGTTTGTTCGATTGGAGTAGTTATGGTTTTTGTTTCAAGACCCATTTTTGCATTTCTAACAAATAATTTTGCCGGAGTAATACAAGTGATCTGACCATTTATCAAGCTTGATTGAGCAATGACGATATAGCATTCGTCAGTAATCAAGTGTTTACATGCTTTTGTTTGGAAACCCTCACCAGCTTTATTAACTTTGCTGTTTAAAGGAGTCACCAACATAACCGGAATAGAAGTTCCAGCAGGAATTGTGGCAACCGTACCATCGATAGTTATACCTTTAAGAACAAATCCATCACCTTTTTTAGCTTTCATAGCATCTTCTAATTTTTTGTTTGGATTTTTTCTTGCTTCAATTTGCATATTGTATAATCCGAAAGCCATTTCTGCTCTGGTGATAGGAGCACTTGGGTCTTTAAAAACACCGATAGCTTTTTGAGCTCTAAATAACCCTAATTTATCAAGGTTAAGTGAAGATACCATTATATCCATAGCTTCTTTTTTGGTAATAGTATCATCTGGTCTAAAAGTATTGTCTGTTGTGTTTTTTACAAGATCAAAGTGTATCGCCCTTTGAATTGTGTTGAATGCCCAATGTTTGTAAGGAACATCAGAGAATTCAAAAGTTTTTTTCAATGGAGCCTTATCTTGGTGAAGAGCTTTAAGCACCATTGCAGTAAATTCCGCTCTTGTAGCAGATTCATCAGGTTTGAAATTCCCGTCAGGATACCCTACGAGAACCTCTTCGTCAGTAAGTGACTGAATTTGTTTGTATGCCCAGTGATTTGTAGACAAATCCGGATAGTTTTTTGCAAATCCGCTGCCAGCAAAAACAACAAGGGCCAACAATGACAGCATTAAATTTTTAATACTTTTTTTCATTTTTTCTCCTTCTCATAACTTCAACTAGTCTTATTATTGCTTGAATTAATTTTTTATATCTTGTAACATGATTATAATAATTATATCGTTGGAATTCATTTTAGCAAGTATTTTTATGAGAGAGGTTCAAAAAAGATTTTTAATATTCATTCTGGCTTTTATGCTTATTAACAGCCCTTCTTTAGCGATGAGCAAGAAAGCATTCAAACATTTGGAAAGCGCCAATAACTTCTATAGTTTAAATGATTTTACAAACGCTGAAATTGAATATAAAAAAGCTCTTGAATTAGCTCCTGACAATATTTTCCTCTACATAAAACTTGCAAATCTATATTCGGAAGAACAAGATTGGGCTCAAGCGTTTGAATACTATCAAAGAGCTGCCGATTTGAATCCTAATAATGGTTCTATATATTTAAATATAGGCAGTATTTTAAGAACTCAAAAAGATTATCAAAAGTCTTATATTGCTTATCAGAAAGCATCAAGGCTTTTGCCTGATTCCAAATATATCTATTTAAACCTAGCTCAGCTGGCAACTTTGACAAATAAACCCAAAGAAGCCATTGACTGGTACAAAAGATTTTTAGAAGAATATCCTGACGATGTTACTTCAATAAAAACTCTTGCTAAATTGTATTTAAACCTTGAAATGGAAGATCAAGCAGTAAAAGAATATGAGCTTGCTTTAAAAAAATCCCCCGAAGATTTTGATGAATGGGAAAATTACGCAAAAGCTCTTTTGTTATCAGAAAATTTTAAAAAAATTCCAGAGATAATAAAACCAGCAATCAATGACGATCCGGAGAATCCTCAGTTAAAGATAATTTTGGCGACTGCATATGAAAACTTGAATGAAGACGAAAAAGCAGTAGAAGAATATTTAAAAGCAATAAAATTAGACCCAACCATAACAGAAATAAAGTATAATATCGCTGAACTTTCTGAAAAACTTGGAAAAGAAGAAGATGCAATAAATTATTATGAATCTTATCTGGAATCAAAACCTGATAATTCAGACGCATACTACCGTTTAGCTGCAATTTACCAAAGAAAAAGCGATTTCAATAACTCAATATCAACCCTGAAGAAATTAAATGAAAAAGACAAAGATGATGTAAAAGCCTTAAAAGAAATCGGAAAAAATTACTACATGTCAGGTGATTTTATACAATCAATAAACTATTACAAAGAAGCCTTGAAACTTGCACCCGACAATGCTCAAACTTATTACAACATAGCTCTTTCATATACATTATTGAAAGACTATGAACAGGCAGTAGAACATTATAAAAAATCCCTTGAATTAAAAGACGACGAGAAAGTCAAAGCTGATTTTTCAAGACTATACTTTGCTATAGCAGATAATTATAAAGAAAAAAACAACAATAAAAAGGCTATCGAAAACTATGAAGAAGCAATAAACTTAAGCAAAACAAACCTTGATTTGTACTTATCCTATGGAGAAGCTCTTTGTGAAGAAGGTCTGAATATTGAAGCCATTGATGCTTACAAACAAGCTCTGGAGCTGGATAAAAACAATATTGATCTGACAATTGATATAGGAAACCTGTACAAAGACGAATCTAATCTCGCTGAAGCACAAAAATATTATGAACAAGCTCTTTTATTGGACCCCAAAAATGTCAACGCTAAATTTAATTTAGGCCTTGTATTTTTTGATACCGGCAACAATAAACAGGCAAAAGAATGTTTTATCTCAACAATAAAATCAAAACCGGATTTTGGATACGCTTATTATCTTCTTGGGATATTATTAGATAAAGACAAAAACTACACAGAAGCCGCTGTAAATTACAAAAAATTTATTGAATTAAGTCCAAAAGATGAAACTGTACAACAAATTCAAAAAAGGTTATCGGTAATTGAAAACTCGAGAAAAAAATAAATACACCTCATCAAATAACTCCAGTCAAAACTGGGATGGCATACCTGCAGTGGTAAATGAATCAACTCAGGGTTTTTTTTCTCGTAGACACTTCGTCTTTTCTATAGGTTTCCACGTTATTATCGCGGTCATCTGCTGTATTATAGCTGTAACGATTGGCCTTAACCCTGATTTTAAGAAAAAGACAAAAGTAAAAGATATTGAATTTGTTTTAAGTAACTCTTCGTATCAGAAACCTAAAGTTGAAAAAACAACAACAGGAGCAGACACACAAAAACCGGTTATAGAACAAAACATGCAACCTCAAACCGATATAAAACCACCTCAACCTGCCAAACAGACAACAAAAACACCAACAAAACACAGCAACAATAATACATCACAAGATGTGATTCCTGACGATTTTTCTCTTCCGATGCCTCATGTAAAACCTCTTCAATCAGCTTTAGGAAGCGGAAGATCAAGCACTTCATCAAGGTCTAATTCTTATACAACTCCATCTTCAGGAGCAGACAATGGAAACGAAACCGCAAGCGATGGGAACTCAAACAGAGGAACAACTTTCGATAAAAATACAACCAGAAAAGTCATAACCTCATACGACATAAGCCCTTATGTCAATGAATTAAAACGGAATATCCAATGGAACTGGAAAGCTCCTAAAAGCGACAGCAATAACGATGTGGAACTATTTTTGAGAATCGCCAGAGACGGGAAAATAATCATATTAAACGTCAAAAAAACTTCTGAGTCTGCCGAAATTGACAATGCGGCGTTAAACGCAGTAAGAAAAGCATCACCATTGAATCCTCTGCCAGCCAAGTTCAGCAAAAACTACCTCGATTTGGTTTTTGTTTTCGACTCCAGCTCTCATTCCCTACGCAGTCGCTATTAAAGCTCTTTTTCTTATTTGTTGCTCTCAATTTCTTGTATAATAACCTTTTCCTGTAATTGCCTAGTTCAATAAAACTGATATAATATCTTTATCAATAAATAGAGACAGGAGTTTATTATGGAAATTAAAGGTTTTGACGTTGATATTATCCGCCCTCAGGTTCACCACGACGAAATTAGGGTCAACAGAGGTGATGGAATGGATAAAGATCGGTTAAAAAAAATCCATAAAGCGCTTTTGGCTTTTCATAATCTTGAAAATATGGCGGCTAACATTTACCGTTTTCAAATATGCAAAAGGAATTCCGATGAACTAAACAAAGAACTTATCGCAGCTATGCTTAACGAAATGGGGCATATTGAGGACTTTCAGGTCAAATTATACGAATTCAGACTTAAACCAAGTATTATGATGTATTTTTGGCAGATGGTCGGATTTATTTTTGGTATTTGTTCCAGAATGGGTGGGGAAGAAAGCATCAGAAAAATGGGAATATGGACTGAAACAAGCGCAATCGCTCATTATGATGAGCTTTTAGAGAGCGTCGACTGGGATGAAGAAACAAAAAAAATAATACAAAAAGATCAAGCGGATGAATACGGCCACATAAAAAGATGGAAAAGAGAAGTTTAAGCTAAAAAGCTAAAATCTGTTTGAGATTATTATTTATTGTAAATTTTGTTGCCGTTTTGGTTACATAAAGCGTATAAGACCAAAACTCAAGAAGATTTTGCGCTATAATAGAAGCAAATTTTACTGGTATACCGCTTAACCTATTTAGGACACTGCATAAGCAGTAGTGAACAAAAGAAACCACCAATAAGGAAAGGGAAGATGTTATGAAAAAAAAGCTAAGCATTTTATCACTGGGAATTTCTGCATTTATTTTAGGATTATCTTTTAATAACTTTGCTTTATCAGATGTAAGCAAGCAATTTTCTGTAGCAACAGTTGATATCCAAAAAATCATTACAAACTCAACACAAGTAAACAACCTTAGAGAAGAACAAAAACAAAAAAGGATTGCGCTTGTAGAATTTGCAAAAAAAGCAAGAGCTGATGTTGAAAAAGAAACAGATAAAGCAAAACAAAAAGATTTAGAAGCGAAATACAACAAACAATTAAATACGATGAAAACAGAAAATGATGAAGATTACCAAAAAAAGCTTAAATCAATCGATTCAAACATAACAAAAGCAATAGCAACCAAAGCTAAAGCTAACGGTTATGATATTGTTTTAGCCAAAAATGTCATTTTATATGGCGGTAGTGACATAACCGATGAGATTGCAAAAGAAATAAAATAGTTTTTATACAATAAAAAAATGTCGTCCTAATTTTATTTGGGCGACATTTTTATTTTTAACATCTCGTAGAATTAGCCGTTGTTTTGATAATTGACTATAGTTCTCAAGAATTCTCTTTGATTATTTCTGTCTTTCAGACGATTTGTTAATTCATTTATGCCGCCGCTTTGTGCTGGATTGCCGAGACCGCTTGCTTGTCCGTCACTAACTTGATAGATATTTCTGACAGTGCCTTCTGGTTGGGATGAATCACCAATAACTTCACTACTGCCGCTGTTGTTGTTATTTGTATTCGTTAAGAAGTTATCAATAACATCTATCTGAGAAATTTGATTAGGAGTCGAATCGTTTATGTAACTTATTAATGTGGAATTTCTGTTAATTTGGTCATTAAACACAGTTACAGCACTGCTATTCGCGACATTATTGCTTTGTCTGATTAGTGATTGGATGGTTGTATTTGCTTCAGAATCCATACTGTTAGTCTCTCTTATGTTTGAAATAAGAATATTTTTATTTTGTCTTGTTACGTTAATAGCTTCTGTACTTATATAATTCGTTTTATCAAGATTCAAATGTATTGGGTGCTGAGTTATGTAGAGTTGAAGATCTGCTCCTATTACAGGCTCTAAGTCGGTATTTTTTACGACGACATATTTATTTGGAGTATTTATAGTTGCAAACGTAGCGATTTCAGTATTATACATATCAAATTTATATGATTGAGTATCAATATCGCCAGTTTTTATATCCATAGAGTTAATTCGTAAATCATTCTGTGAATTTAATATCAAGGAATCTGTTTTGATTTTTGAATAAGTAGCAGGACCATTAGTTGTCGCAATGTTTATAATGTCACCTGAAGCGACATCCAACACCCCTCCAGCAGAAGGCAATTCTACATTAATGGCATTAACTTTATTTCCAATTCCTTTTCCTGCAAGTATATTAAGGTTTTTACTCTTAATATTTGTCTGATTAGCAATGGCATTGCCGTTCAAAAGAGACTTGGCTGTTATAAGCTTAAATAAAGAATTATACTTGTCAGAATATCCTTGAACCAAGCCTAATTTAAGATCATTGGATGTATTTAAATTCAAACTGTCTACCTTAGCATTCATATTGCCCAACAGGTTAATTTCACGAATATCAATATCTTTTGATTCCATATTGAGGTTTTTGGTAATTTCTGCATCGTTAACATATATTGAATCTGTTGAATAAATATTTGCTTCATTATTGACTGTTAACTTATTCAAAATGTCAAAATCAGCAGAATATGAAGTCAAGACGCCATCAATCTCAGCCGTTGTCAATGTAGTCTGTTTTTTAGCTCTTAGGCTGGCGGTATCTTCAGCATCTAAGTTATTAATTGCTATATTTTCTGCATCTATTTTCAAATCTTTTTTGAAATGACCATTTTTAATATTAACGTCTTTGCTTGCTTTAACTGTTGTAGTTCCGTTAACCGTCAATGTATCATTGACTCTGAAGTTCTGAGTAGCCGCTAAGAGCTCTCCATTTTGCGTTTTAGTTATTTTTAAGTTTCCTCCGATTGAAGCATTATCGAAAGCAATTGTATCCACTGCTGTCAAATCCACATCTGAAGAGGCTGTCAAACTATTAATTGCGGTATTTTTAGAATCTATCCCTAATTTACCGGTAAAAGCGCCGTTCTTTATAGTTACATCATTACTTGCTTTTATTAGTGTTGACCCTTTGACATCAATTGAATTGGTTACGTTGAAATTTTTGGTACCGTCTAAGATGTCACTGCCTTGCACTTTTGTTACGTTTAAGTTAGCTCCTATCGAGGCATCTGTAATCGTTATTGTATCTAGAGCGCTCAAGTAGACATTTGATTTTGCGTTTAGTTCCGTAATGTTTGTGTTTAAAGAATTTAAAAATAATACGTCATTCGCAATAAATTTATTTATTGTAGCGGTTTCATTTATATTAATATTTGCAATTTTATTAACATCAAGGGTATCTAACACTTCTAAATTTTTTGAATTTAAGATCAAAGACCCTTCAACATCCGCAGAAGATATCGAAGTTGTTTCTCCTGCATTGATTATCACATTATTTGCTGCTGTTAGAGAATCGATGGTCAAATTATTTATAGTATCGATATTAAGTGAACTATTGGCATCTACTAGAACAATGTTCTTTATTGTTGCCGAATCAGTTAATTTTATATCCGCAAGGTTATTAACAGTCAATTTATCAGTGACATTCAGATCTTTAGAAATCAACTTCAGGGTTTTTAAATTTGCTTTTCCGACAGTTGTAAGATTGCTAACATTTAGAATTGAATTACCATTAACTGTTACATCATTTATTGCCAGATTGTTTGAATCTGTATTTAACTCATTTGAAATTGTAGCTTCTCCGATGGTTAAATTATCTGCTTTAGCAAGTAAATTACCGGTTATCGAAGCTTTTTTGACTTTTACACTGTTATCTAGTTTTTCATAATTATATTTTGTTACTATTTTATCTACGACAACTTTATTTTCTTCAGTTATTTCTTCAACAGTTGTTGTATCACCTTCTGCTGTATGGTTATCATAAGTATAATGATTAGTCGCTAAAGTGGTAGGAATAGTTTCTTGGTAAGAAACAACTTTTGCTATTTGAACATTACCCGTGACATCTAACTGATTTATTAACAGGTCACTGACACTTGAGGTCAAGAAGACATCTTTGTTGCTGGCGATTGTAAGCCCATTATTTGGAAGACTGTCATCAATAACCGTATAGATATTCAGAGGTTTTATGGATAAACCGACACCAACTGAAGTAGCTGCTGTTGACGGATTATTCACTTTAATATCAATAACTTTCGCAACTATATTGGCAGTATCCAAATCAGCTGCAGCATTTAATATACCATTATTAGCCATTATAACGACTTTGTTTAAAGCATCATAAACATACCCGGCAAGGTTTCCTGAAGAGTCTTTTACCTGATTTTTACGTCCTCTTATTTCATTGATTTTAAGGGCATTGGCTGGATTTGTAGAGGTTAAGTAGACACTATCTCCCGCATAAATCGTTAACGAATCATTGCTGTTTATATTTAATGGTGTTGAAGCTGTTCCGACAGAACCGTTTGTTGCCATCAGGTTAATTTTATTACCTGTTATGTTATCGTGAGAATTATCATTCGTATAAATCGAACCTTCCGAATTCAGAGTAACATTGTTCGCCGCCAAAATAGTTCCAACTTTTAAATCTTTTAAACCTTCTTTATACGCGGCAACTTCTTCAGGAGTCGAATTATCAGAAGGTTCAGCTTTACTTATGAGACTTATTTTTGCGTCAGCTAAGGCATTTTCTATAATCCAATTGCCTTCTGTTGAATAAACATAACCGGCATAAGCATCTAAAACTCCATCGATATTTATTGAAATGTTTTCAATACCACCATATTGAGAATTCAGGAATAGATTATTTGCCTTTATGTTATATGGGGTAGCTGCTGTATTTGCATCCACGATAGCACCAAATGAAGTTAATGATACATCTCCCGTTGCAGAAGAAATAAGTCCTATATAAGTATCTGTTGCCACATTATTTATGTTTATATTGTTTTTAGCTGCAATGTTAAATACGCCTGTATTTCTTGTTAATAGTTGATTTGCACCGCCGACATAACCATTTATGGCGGAAATAGTGAGATTGTTACCGTTAACATGGAAAGTTTTATTTGTATCAGCAGCGATTATGTCACCGTTAAGGGATGTTAGGTTTATGTTGCCTTCACCTGTTGAATAAATTTGATTTATTTTCATGTTTCCTTGGGTAACAAGAGTTATATCGCCTGCAGCTTGAGCATTTAGAGAGTCTGAGACTATTAATGTAGAATTGTCCTTGTTAAGATTTACAATACCGCTTAAAGCTTTTAATGATACGTTTTTACCGGTAATATCTACTTGACCGCTAACATCACCTATATTTCCTTCTGTTGTAGAAAGAACCACATCGTTATTTGATTTAAGGTTGACATTAGTGAATCCTGTATAACCTCCGTTTTCATCTATCGAAGGGGCGTTTATATAAATATTTGAGGCATTCGGCACACTATAACCTCTGGCAGTCAATGTACCACCGAACAACTGAGTCTGTATAGGAGTGGACTGAGAACCTATATTATGATCAGAAAGCAAGTTAATATTCTTACCTGTTAATATATAAGCTGATTGTTCCTGATAAATATTTCCGTTTTTTGAAGTCAAATTCAGGTTACCTGGCGAAACATTTATATTGCCAGCAATTTCAATATCAGAGTTAGAAGCAACGTTGATTGATGGAGTTGTATATCCTCTGAACTCGATATTAACTGGGCTTGTTGCGTTAGCCTTTATAGCATCACCTGGAGCTAAACGAGGAGTGGAACTCTGAGCAATTGGTATTGTTGTAGCCGTGTTGGTTGAAGGTCGAGACCACTGTCTAAATAGCCAATCGAACCAACTTCTGTATCTTGTTGTCGTTTGTAATTTATAACTGCCTGACCCATAAATAGAATCATTCTTATCCGGCAAATACTGCAAACTTGAGACTCTTAATCCGTTTGGATCTGTTGTTGTATTGCCGGAGGTTAGAGAAGAACCTCCAACTCTATCACGTGAATCCGACAAAGTATGTGAATTGCCGTCAGATCTTATTGTATATGCAGTATTATCAACATCCGTGTGCAAGACGCCGTTTTCATCAACCCAGGCTTTGTATACGCTTGAAATTTTATCTAACAATAAATTGAAGGCATCTCTTTGTTCAGTTGATTTTATATCTTTATAAGCTTTTTCTATATAACTATATATATTATTATTAGCAGCTATATCATTATTCAGGGCAGAATCGTATAGAGCTGCATATGTGCCTAAGTAATTATGAACAAGGTCTCTATAGTTGCCGTCATTAGAGAAATAATCCCAGATATCAAGATCTTCCCCACTTAAACGGTTATGCAAATCTTGAAGCTCAGGGGTTGTCATATCAGCAATTTTCTTGGTGCCGTATCTATTTTTATACCATCCTGAGTTTTGGATTTCCGTTCTTACAGAAGAATAATAGGCATTCAAATTGTCTGTAGTCGGGGTTGTGATAAAATCTCTTATAGTTAATACGCCATAGACAGGGTTATCTGCGTTAAGTTTAGATGTAACTAATTTGTAATTCGTATTATTTGTAACGTCAATTTTTCCGTATCCACCCATCAGAACAATTTTTCCGCCGCCTGTACTTACAACGTTTCCTGTTAAAGTGATGTTTCCTCCGGTAATGTTAGCTTTAAAGAGCTTGATATCGCCATTGGCAGCAGTTGTATCGTAATATGCTTTAATAACATTCAAATCTGAATAAGTAGAATTGTTTGCATTGAGATTATCAATTAATGATTGATTTGTAACAGAAGTTCCATAGCTCCAATAAGTTTTTCCGCCAGAAGAAGATGAGGACATTTCATACCAGTTGTCATCTGATTTTAATTGATAATATGAGCCGTTTTTGTATACAAGGTTATATTGAATTCCCTTATCTGCTGTACCTTTAATGTAATAATAGTTTGGATCTGTAACAGCCTGTTCCATTTGAACATAGACGTTATTATCAACCGATTGATAGTAAGTATTGTTGTGTGAAACAACATCAAAGTCGTTAATAGTAACTTTTTTAATTTCAGAACCGCTTTGGATTAATCCGTTGACATTAATTGTTTTAGCCATAATATTAATATCGCCGCCAGCAATTATGTCGCCTCCGCCTGATGTTCCGCCTGTCGCAAATTGAGAATTTGTATAGCCTTGCATATAATCGCCGTTAGGAACAGATATAGACAAATCTTTAACGGCAATTGAGCCTTGAGTTACTACATTACCTGTCCAGTTCAGAATATTCAATGAACCGTTTTGATTTATAATATCTCCCGCAAAAAGCATATTTCCGGCGGCATCAAATTTCACCGTAGGGTCATTTATATCTACTGTATTGGCGATTGAAATATCGTAAAATGCAGGTCCGGTATATCTGATAGTTTTATTGACACTACTAGCTATTGAAGATCCGTAGATTCCGCCTTTTAAGTTATTTTCTATTTTTAAAGTATTGTACTGAACATCGTTAACAGTGTTATTCACAACGTTAATAGTAAATTTATTACCAGGCGCACTTATTGAACCATTACCGACAACCTTACCGTTCATTGTTGTTTCACCGGAGCGAACAACAACATCTTTTATATTTAATAAATTATAAGACACGGTATCGCCGCCTGTTGACAAAATGCTGTTATAGTATGCCATTTGATCATTATAATTATCGGTTAACGTTGTCAATTGATTTTGTAAACCGGCTTTGGCCGACTCTGCACTAAGTTTTGATGCAGAAGCATTTCTGTACGCTACAGAAGCGTCTGAATATTTAGCAATAGTAGTTTGATAATTAGAGACTAACTCTATTTGCTTATCTTTTAAATTATTAAGATTAGAAATCTGAGCTGTATAATTTGAAATAGTTGTGTTTAAAGTACTAATCTCAGAGGAATAGTTATTGTAATCTGTACTTGCCTGTTGATACAATCCGTTATAGTAATTATAATCAGAAGAACCTTCTGTATAAGTGTCTCTCTGCGCCTTATAATTAGTCATATCAGCATATGCTCTGGTTTGGTTTTCTTCAGCCTGCCCTTTGGCTTGATTGGCAACGGATTTAAGAGAATCAACTTTTGTGGATGCATCTGATAAAGTAGTAGCAAGAGAAGAAGCGGAATCATGTGCATTTTTTATCGCTTCTAGTTTTGTAGCTTCTGTTGATTCGCTGCTGGCTAAAATAGCGCTGTACGAATTATAATTCGATGATAAGGCATCTGTATCCAAATCCAACTCAGGACAGCTATCATCCGCGGCACTTAATTCGCTGACATAATCTTTTGCTGCACTTAACGTCGAATTAGCTGATGTTGCAGCTGTCGTTAATGCATTACCATTAGAGTTTATAGTTTCCTCATGTCTCTTAATTTGTGTCGTGTATGTATCTATATCTGACTGAATTGCAGATTTACTTGAATTATATTGATTTGTTAAATCATCACAAATACTTGTTACATCAGAAGAAGAAATCTCTCCTAACTTAATTTTTCCTGCAATATCAATATTACCTGAAGTGGTATAACCATCAGAATTATTTTCATTGTCGATGGTTAATTGTCTTTGAGAACCAAGCCCGCTTGTAAGAGAACCATTTAATTCAATCGCGGAATAGACATCTTCTTCTGCGTCAGCCCTTGAGTGTGATGTTATTGTAATAGGGATACCGAATAAAGCATAGCCTACTGTTTTTGCCGTTCTGTTGGCATTAGCCCCATGGAAAGCTAAAGAACTTACGTTAATCGCGCCAAAAGAATTTACAGCGGCACCTTCATCTATCGAAACAACGTTATTTGTATCCTGATTTTTAGCGCTTGCGCTTGAGCTGCCAACATTCCATAATAAACCTTTTGAATACGCATACATAGATGCTTTTAAATCCGCATAAGTTACGGCTGATATAAAAGTATCTAACAGAGTCGTGGATTTTGAACCCGACCCAAATATAACTTTATTATTTATAGCCTTAATTATTGCATTACTTTCTCCATCAGCAACCGGCATTGCACCATAAGCTTCAACATTGGATTTTGTATATATATCTACATCTGACGTGGCGGAATAATAGGCATTTCCATCTACATCAATATCCAGATTTAAAATAGTGGCAATGTTTGACAAAGTCAGGTTCACTTCAGCCACACCGTCAGATGCTGCCAATGCTCCATAACCTGTTACATCAACTTTTTCAACATCAAAGACTCTTGTATTTGCTGTTGTATAAACATTGCCGGCGCTTAATGCCTTTTGACCTGCCAAAGTGGCAGTTGTTGCAGCAATTATTGTATCGATTAAAACAGCAGAACCTTTTCCTGCAATACCACCAGCACCACCTACCAGATCGTTTGAACTGGTTGAAGATTTTTCTATTATATTATTTGCGGTTACGGCAATAGACGAGGAACCTTCGATGTTTGCAGAACTTGATGCATTAACCGAAGAATTAATGTTATTGTATATTCGGCCAACAGTGGAAGCGATGGCACCATACGCTGATGAATTGTTGGAAGAAGCAAAGTAATTGGAAGATGAAGAAGTCACCGCATACTGTCCACCGGAAGAATCAATTGTGGCTGCGGCTATACTGGAGCTGTTATCAGATTTTATGCTTGAAGTTACAGTTGAATCAAGACCGCTGATTGCAGCACCGGAACCTGCTTTTGTGGCTCCTTTAACTGTATTTTTCATATTTGAACCGATACCAAAACCTTTGGCTTTTATAGCCTTCGTACTGCTTGCTATTAATACGCCTGTTTTAGCATTATCTGATTTATTTGAAACCTCTGCAGTGGTTGTGGTTACGCCAACTGAAATCCCGCCGTAAGCTCTTCCGTTCGTATCAGCTGTAGCAATGTTTTCAGCTTTGGATAAGGCAGCAAATTTGCCTGTCGAATCCACAGATAAATCTTGTCCTATAGTAATCCTTGCATTTTGCCCCGCTTTAGCAACAGCAGAGGCACCAGTTCCACCTATTAATGAACCTGTAAGAGCAACAGAATCAGCATCAGCATTCATTTTTGAATCTGTCTTGATGTTAATGTCATTTGCACTTTCTAAAGTAACATCTTTCCCTAAGGTAACGGTATTTTCACCTTGAGAATAAGCATATGCCAAAGAAACTCCAACCACGCCCCCACCTATAGCATAAGCATCTGTTAAAGCTCTTGTTAGAGAGTAAGCATCAGTTAAAATATTAATTCCTGCACCGCTTGATAATAGTGTAGAATCGTTAATATATGATTTTGTGTTTTTTTGAGAATTTGCTATTGCGACGGCTCCTGAGCCTGAAATAATGCCACCTGTTGCAGCTACTGAATGAATGTTTATATCGTCATCAGAAGATGAATTAAGGTTTATATCGCCAAGTGAATATATATTTGTTCCGCTGCCGACATAAGCCTCTGTGGTTGTGTAATTGTTGACAACACCAGCGGCAATCCCGACTCCGACATAGCCTCCTGCTCCACCAATGATATTTATGTCTACGTCACTTTCATTTTTTGCGTTAACAGTTACTTTTTTAACACCTGACGCTTTTTTATCAATCGTGACGTTGTTTCCTATAAAAGCTGAAGTTGCACCTTTTCTTGCTGAAGTATCTGTCGCAATCTTATTGTAAGATGCAGGTAAAATATTTGATATATCAGTATCTGATGTACTGTCAGATGCAGTAGTTGAAGCATAAGTTCCATCTGTATATGAAGAAGCCAGTCTTGAAGCCGAATTTGATTTTACTTTTGCATTCAAACCATTATTTAAAGCGGTTTGAACTGTAGATTGAGCTTCAGCTTTCTTAGAGTTTAAGCTATACCCCTTACCTGAATATGTATTATTAACATTATTTGTGTATTTACTCTGTGACTGGTTTCTGTAATCTTGAGCCTTATCTAAAGCCGTATTACCTTGGTTTATCGCCTTATTTACATTAGAATTTGTTGTACTATCTTCTGAATTGGCACTTGCTATTGTTTGACCGATTGTTGTGTAAATCAAGCCTCCTGATAAAGCTAATGCGCCACCTGAAACAGCAAGAGCTCTTCCTTGTACAACTTCCTTACTTTTTGCGTCTAAAAGAAGATTGCCGTCTGTATTAATATTAGTATTATTATCTATATATGAATTTACTGTATTTTTTATGGTGTTTACAGCGATAGAGGCTCCAATACCGACTCCAGATAGAGTTGCAGAACCTATCGATTGGTATATATTTGTATTTTGGCTAGCTTTTACGTTTATATTTCCATCAGTAGTGATTGAAGAATTAACTAAACCATCCCCTTTTCCACCAATGAAAGCATATACAGCGTCATTTACATTATTTACGACAACAGCACCCGCGGCAGACACGACTCCTGCACCACCTGCGTAAACAACTTGTTTATTGTCCGAATAACCGATATCAACGTTTGATGTTGCATTCACGTCAAGACTGTTTGCGTTAATTGTATTGTAATTTCCTGTATTAGCTGTAACCGTGTTTGTAATTGAGTTCACTTCAACAGAAGCCCCAACAGAAACCATGCCAGCAGAAGCAGAACCCACCAATGCATCAATATCAGTATCAGCACTTGCAGTCAAATCTATATCATTAGCCGTTATTGTAGAGCCATTTTCCGTATAAGCATTAACTGTCGTATCAATTATATTGACCAAAACCGATCCTGAAACAGCAACCGAGCCGCCTGAGAAACCAACTACATATATATTGTCAAAATTTTGTGCTGTACTTGCATTGATTGTTAAATCGTTTGCGGTTAAATTACCCCCTACATAAGCATTTACAGTACTTGAAACCACGTTAGTAACAATTGTAGCACCTACTCCTGCACTTGCGCCAACAGAAAGGACTCCGCCTACTACTTTATTGAACTTTGTTGAATCTTTTGCCTCAACTTTAACATCTCCAGAACTTGAAACATTACCTGAAATATAGGCGTTAACATTATTGTTTATTACATTTGTAGATACAGCACCTGCACCTGAACCTGTTCCACCTAAAGCTCCTGATACAACAACATAATCCATTGTTTGCGAACTGTCCGCGTTAACCGAAATCGAATTAGCACTATTGACATTCGCATCTTTGATATATGACTGAACATCTGAAGAAACGACATTAGTTTGAACAGACAGACCAACCCCTACGGTTCCACCTATGCCTAAAGAACCTGTAGTATCAGAATATGTAGAATTTGCTTTTGAATTTAAAACCAAATCTTTTGTATTTACAGAAGTGGCAGAATCTTCAACAGCTGAAACAAGCTTATTTTGTATAACATTTGTAGAGACAACCCCTCCTACGCCACTACCGCCAGCTGCTCCTGCAACCTCATAGGATTTGATTGCATCGACAGAATTTGTCTTAACCGATGTAGTTCCGTTTAAAGCAGCGATTTTTGCGCCTGATTTTATTTTGGATGTCAATTTTTTACCTACGACAAAAGTATTTACCGTAGCTCCAACTCCAGCAGCACCAACCCCCAAGGTTCCTGCCGTTACGAATGAATTAGTTTTTCCGTCAGTCGAAACTGAAACGTTTTTACCGGCAGTTATACCATTAGCCTTTTTGCCCGAAATATATGAATCTGCAGAAGAAGACAAGACTAAAGTATTAACAGAACCAGATACACCAGCAATTGCACCCGCTGCAGCCACAACAACTATAGGGTTACTTAAAGAGCCCAAAGTTTCATTTGCCACAGCTGAAACTAAAACATTTGAATCTGAAGCTTTAACATCAGAATTTAAGATATAGGCTGAAATATCATTATCTATAACACCTGTAAATATTGATGCCCCAACAGCAGCATATCCTGAACCTGAAACAGAACCAGCAATCCCTGATAGGATTGTGTCATCGCTCGCTGTTATAACAAGGCCAGAAGTATTATCTACATTATTTGCGACCGTTGTATCGATTTCAGAATTAGAAACAAATGCGTCGGTCGTATTGTTTGAAACAATTGTATTAACAGTTCCTTGGACAGCAACCGAACCAGAGCCTCCTGCATTTATGGTAATCGCTCTTATATTATCAATATTTTTAGCTTCAAGTGTTATTGTACCGTCAGAATAAATATCTGCTGAATCAATCCCCGCTTGGGCTTTTTTATTACTGACTAGAGTTGAAACCGTACCACCTACTGCAACTTCTCCTGAACCTGAAGCTTGTCCCATTCCTACAGTTACATTTGAATCGTTTGTTGCTTTATTATTGATAGCTCCCACTCTATCAGAGCTTTGTCCGATAGATGAAGTACCCGAGACATTGGCATTCGATGTTGAATTAAGGACAACAGTACTTACAGCACCTGATGCTGCCACTGTTCCTGAAGCAGAGCCTCCAACCATTGCAATAATATAGTCTGAATCAACATTTGCTGTATTTTGGAGTTCTTCTGTCTTATATATATTAGAATTTATAATATCAGCAGTTGTGTCAGTATCATCAACCAGAGTATAAACAGCTCCTCCAAGAGCCGTAGAACCTGATGCGGAAACAGATACAATATTCATGTTATTCCATACAGTACTATCTGCAGTATTACTTGTCGTTCCCAAAACAGTTAGCGAAGAGCCTTCAATTTTGGCATTTGTATCAATGTTTAAAACCTGAGTGGCGATTGCACCATTTAAAGCCGTATTACTTGATGCAGCACCTGCCAACAAGCTAGATGAAATCCAGGTATCAGCAAAGGCTTTATTTGTTAAAGCACCAGAAGTGCTCATATTTGAATCTGTTATTTTTGAATTGATGTTTTTATTTATGACCAGCGTTGAGACAGCCCCACCAAATGCATTTGAGCTTGAGCCCGAAATAGCTCCTGTTCCTTGCCCGAACTTGGTAGCACCTTCTGCATTAACTGTTATAGCTGAAAATTTGGATGATTGATTAGTAACATCTTTCGCTTCTGCTGTAACATTTTTATCAATAACAATTGTAGTAACAGAACCAGAGGCAGCTAAGCTCGATCCTGAAGCTGCACCTGCAACCGTCGCTCCTTGTATATCATCGGATTGTATAGCTTTAACCATAAAGTCGCCAATCGGAGAAGTTAAACCGTCAGTATAAGTGTAAACATCTGTATTTTCGGCCAAAGCTTGTGTTTCGCCAGTTATAACAGCTGTAAATATCGCTCCTCCAATGCCAGCGCCTGCTGTAGAAACACCGATAGCACCTGTAACAGGAACCGTTTTAAGCTTGTCTTCGCTGTATATAGAAATACCGCCATCCGTATATATATCTGAATTTTTGATGTATGCATCAACATCTTGAGAATATACTAAAGTAGAAACAGAACCCTCAAATGAAGCTCCATTTCCTCCTGCAAATCCTGCCGCGATATTGTAATGGTTCTCACTTGCTTTCGCTTCAATCTCTATGCCGTTTTTAGCATAGATGTTGGTATCTTCAATATATGATTTAACATCAGAGTTATTTACAGATGTGAGAACGGCTGCTCCAACACCATTTTTAGTGGAAGATACAGAAACCTGACCGACAACGTTAACATCTGAAATATTTGTGTTCGATTTCAATGCGACTTTGCCTTTTGTTGATTTTACAGACTTTCTGCCACTGCTTGAAGAAATATGAGTATCAATGTTTCCGTTATTGACCAATGCTGTATATGCGCCGGAAGCCGCCACCCCATTAGAAGTTGAAACGCCTCCGCCAAAAGTCACTCCAACATAGTTCTGGTCAAAATCTGTCGTCATCGTAACATCGTTAACAGAGATTATATCTGAGTCTTCGATATAAGTTTTTACATTATGCCCTATCCCGACAATATAAAGAGATTCACCTACAGCCGCCCCATTTGTGTTGACAGAAATTGCTCCTGTAACTCCAATATTTAACATGTTTTTGTCAGTGTCCATAGTTAACTTGTTTGTTGTTAAATATGAGTCAGTAATATAGTTTTCCTGATCAGAGAAAGAAAATATACCGTTTATAACTCCGGCAAGGCTTGATCCGGCCGAACCTGTCGCAACAGAGCCTGTGGCTGCAATAGAAATCTGTTTTATTTCTTCTGAATTTTTTAATTCAGAATCTCCTCTAAATTCCACATAAGAGTTGTCAATGTATGAATTTACTGTATTTGCGATAATTCCAGTTCTTAAAGTCGCACCGGCACTTTTCGATTTTCCTACAGAACCTGTACCTTCAACGATTATTTCATTGTATTTATTATCTGCTCTAACCGTTAGTTTTTGTTCTGAATCCGCGTTGGATAATTCTTGCCCTTTATTTACATCTGCATACTTGATATAAGCTTCAACATCATCTGCTAAGTAGCTTACAGACAAAATTCCAGCGAAACTTGATGAACTGGAGCCTGTAGCAACAGCCCCTGCGACATCCACTCCAATAAAGTTATCAGCGTTTGCAGCAATAACAGAAACTTCTTTTCCTGCATTTACCTTTGTTCTATTGGTGCTTGTTCCGGCAATATATGCTTTTACTTTATTTTTAACGATATTTGCATTTATTGTTCCTCCAACTGCATTTTGAGTAGCTTGCGTAGGAGTTCCTTTTTGAACAGCAACCGCTCCTGCCACTTTAACAGTAGACGTTTTGTTATCTGCTTTAACCGATACGGTTTGAGCAGCATTTTGAGTTTCGTTAACCTTTACGCCTTCGTCAATATATGCTTGTATGTCGTTTAATTGTACAGTTACAGCAAGGTTGCCTGCACCTGTTGAATCTTTACCTGAAGCGACTCCTGCAGAAGCGGCTATTAGTTTATAATCTGAATCCGCTAGTATTGATAAATTTTTACCTGCATTCACTGTTGCATTTTTATCTATATATGCACTTACGTTGTTTTGTAAAACATCTAACATTACAGATGCGCCTGCACCTGTTTTTCCTCCGGTTGCAAGAGCTACATATGTATCATAAAGTTGTACATTGTTTTTAGCTTCTACAGAAACATCATTAACAGCATTTATGGTTCCACCAATATGAGATTTTACGTCGCTATCCAGCCAAGAAACGGTAATACCGCCTGCTCCGGATTTAGAAGAACTTAACTTGCTTGTTGCATCCTTTGCGGAATTCAAAGACGATGATGCGCCTGATTCTGCAACTTGAGCATTT
Organism: Cyanobacteria bacterium OH_PDB_230; assembly: GCA_023421795.1. GTDB lineage: Bacteria > Cyanobacteriota > Vampirovibrionia > Gastranaerophilales > Gastranaerophilaceae > JAEZOG01. The sequence goes on along the minus strand of JAEZSO010000002.1, from coordinate 1,067,728 downwards.
TGAGCGTCCCACACAGAGTTTAATGTTTGGGCATCCCAATCTTGAGAAAGCAGCGCCCCTATAAAGCCTAAATCAGTTTCAGAATGTTCATCTACACTTTTTTGGAAGGCTTGATTTGAATCGGTTTGGGAAGTTGCTTTTCCTTGTGTCTGGACAGCCATATTTAAACCTGCATTTACTGCAGTTTGATCATACTTGGCTAACAGTTCGACATCAGATGTTGTTATTGTTCCATTTATATATGCATCTACTACATCTTGAACGATTAAACCTGAGATACCGAAGCCTACAGCGGTTGAATTTGAATCATCCTTGTTTGATGCTTTTGCAAAAGCAAAGAATATATTCATATTCAATATATCTTTTAATGCTTTAACCAGAACTTTGTCGCTGCTGTATATGACTGCATCTTTTTCAATGCCTGCTTTTGTTAAGCCGTTAACATATCCGATGTTTATTGACCCTGAGACACCTGTTTTATCGCCTGTTGAACTGCCTGCAGAAAGGTTAAGGAAGCTGCCGTCAGTTTTAGAAATTACTTTTACATCGGAAGCGCCATTAAAGCTGCTACCTTTCAGAATGCTAACATTTCCGATTGTTGCCGTTGCGGAAGAGTCAGAATACCCCACAGCAACAGTGCCGCCGACTCCTAAACCACCTGAAGTTGAACCTATTGCAAAATTTTTGTAATTTAGCGGATTCAATAATGTAGCGGCTGTCCAGACTTCACTGGTTGAATTAGCCAATACATTGACCGATCCTGCATCTTTAGAGGTATTCATTGTAATAACAGAACCATCTTTGATAGCCGCATTTGCACTTTGAGTGAAAGCTGAAACACCTATTGCTCCGCTTAAAGCCTTTTGATTATTTATAGTACCTGAATCTAATGTATCTGAAACGGAATTTGAAGCAGCTTGGACGTATGTGTTAAAGAAATCATAAATACCGAAATTGTTGGTATTTGACGCTAAAGATATCGTATTAGAAATGTCGTCAATAAATTGAGTATCCGTTAACGAAGAAAGACCTGAAAGGGCGGTTAAATAATTTAAATATGTTGTAGGATCGGCGCTGTCTGCGCTGTTCCATTTATCCTTGACATTATCCCAGGCTTCAGACCAAGTTGCATTGCTAAAAAAGTCCGGGGTGCTAGATGAAATACTTTTTATAATATCTATATAAGATAGAGGATGAGTAATTTTTGTATCAGCAAAGACGTTTAAAGCAGCTCTATTTAAGCTGATTTTGTTATTTGCGGAATCTAAAGAGGAAACATAGTAATTAAAGTTGGAAGGAACAAAAGCATCTGTTTTTGATATGTTTGTGTACAAAACGTCGCCTTCAGAAGGGCTGGCTGACGTTGTGTATAAAGTCATCTCTTTACCTTCAAAATTGACTTTCCAGGCATAATATTTTGTATAAGAAGGTGTTAAAACATCCTTGCTTGATAATCTTTCGCCGAAGTCAGAAGAGTTTTTGATATAGCTGTTATCAACCGTAATATTTGCATTTACGGTAGAGTCTGATGAAATATTTTTGTAGTTTACACCTATCGCGCCGGCTATAGTTTTCGCTTCTTTTTCTGACATTGCTTCTACATCAAGATTGCTCTTTGCATCATACATTGTAGAAGATACGCTAACGTTTTTAGCTTTTATCGTCGGTTTGATATTTTCAGCTGCATCGCCTATCTTAGCGACGGAAGAAGCATTAACCAAAGAAACACCAACGGCACCTGCTATTTCTGTATTTGATATATTGGTGTTTGATTTTGTGGTAGCTTTAGCTAAAGCTGGCTTGAACAAATCGCTTTTCAACACACCGGACAAGATACCTTTACCGATTTTTTCACCTAATCCTGAAGCTCCGGTTGCAGAAATATTAACTTGCTTGTTTATTTGCTGTGAAATATCAGCCGCTACATTAACATCACCTGATACAGAGGCGTTGGAGTTTAAGGTTGCTGTATTTTGAGTATCAATGTAATTTACAGAAATTCCTATTCCTAATTCCCCATGGCTTTTATCAACGAGAGGCAAGGCTGAATTTTTGGATACTTCTTTATAAGTATTTGATGTCGCGGCATTTACGGTTAAATTGTTGGTAACACCAGTTAGATTCGCATTTTTTTCTATTTCTGCATTGGTCTTTATTTTTTCAATAGCGACTGTTACTACTCCATTGCCGACGTTATTATTTATATAATTATCAGAAAGATTTGTTACTTTTGTTTCTACAGTCAAATTAACGTCATTATCAGCTGAAACAGTTAAATTTTTGGATTTTAAAATTGATCCTGATTTTACTATACTTTCAGAGTTTGAAGACAAATCTACTACATTAAGCGCCAAACCAATAGACGTTGTAGACGCCTTTAAATCAGCATCTACTACAGAATTAATATTCAAATTCCTTGAAGCATCTATCTTTGCGCCTGACTGGACTTCGACTTTTGAATTAATTTTTGCATCGTGGACTACGTATCCTGCGATGTAGTTTGCAACATCACCCAGAGCATCGGCAATATCTCCTACAATCGGAACTTTAGCTCCGTAATCGTCATCTAAATTTAACAAATTTTGGTCAAAATCTGTTATTTTAGATTGAGCTTTTAAAGTGACATCCCTTCCTGATATATCAGCTGCGCTTTTTGCATAAACATAAGCACCGTCTGTTCCGGAATTAGAAGCTTTATGAACCTCAGATGCAACTACTACGTCATTTCCGTTTGCGTTAATTTTGCCGTCCAAGTTAACAATAGCGGACATATAATCCTTATTTGCACCGGAATTTGTCGCGACAATCACAATACCTTTTCCATCAGACATTGCCATAGTTCTTTTGTTATTAACTATAGATGTTATGTCAGGATTAACTTTATCTGAATGGGTAACTGTGTCACCACTAATTGTAAATTTTTGATTCGCATTGAGCTGTGCGGTAGAATTTATGTCGATTTTATTACCTGCGATTAAGTCAATTCCGCCGCCTGAATTAATAACACCGTCAATTGTAATTATCCCCGAAGGATTTATTGCTATTTTATTTTCTTGAGCTCCATTGACTAAATAATCATTGCCATTCATTGAAAAAGATATTAAACTGCTGAATTTATCGTGATTTAGTTCGCCACCGGAGAAGATTCCCCCGTTAAAAAGGCTTTTCATTGAATCTTGCGTCGGTGTCATAAGAGTCAAAGAACCAACATTAAAAACACCGCCTGAACCTATTAAAAAACCGTTAGAATTGGCGAATAACATATCTCCGCCGATTACACCGTTTTTGTATGAATTAATAATCCCATTAATCTGTGATGGTGAATTGTCGTAGATCAGGTTCACAAGCTTGTTTTGACTTCCAATCAAGTCGAAGTTAACAGTATCACCAGAATAAACATTGAATTTATCAAAAGAGTTTATACCAATGGTACCTGAACCTGTTGTTGTTTTTGTTTGTATTTTATATATTGAATTATCTGGAGTAACTGTAGTCTCTGTTTTGTAAGTGTTTGAAACGACAATTTGAGCAGCTAGAGCTGCAGTATCAAGAAACAAAAAACACACAGATAGAAATACGGACACTATCTTTTTCTGTATTCCATTCATATCTATACCTTCACCTTATTTGGAGAAATAATCCGACCCTTGGAACGATTATAATATAAATTGGATATCCAGTCTTAAATACTACAGTAATAATTAAGTTATTTTAAGCAAATAGAATTTTTATTTATACACAAATGGACATTAATTTCATTTCCTTATAAAATTATCGGCAGAGGCGTGGAATGAAAATTGTAGATTTCGTAAAATCAATATTTTGCATCACTTGCGTAATCTTCTTCTTATCAAATAACTGTCAAGCATTAGAAGAAGCGCAAAATGAGACTGCAAAAAATGACGTCCCGGCTATTAATAAAACAAAAGAAAAAAAATATTCAAAAATAGAAAAGCAAAAACAAAAATCCGAAAATACCTCATCCAATAATTCATCTACAACAAATGAAAAACTCTTAACACCAAATATTTCTCCGGGTATTATCCCTGGAGGAGACATAGAAAGAACCAGGCAATATTATCAAAATTTAAAAGGCCGTAATGAGACAAGTCCTAAAGAATTAAAAGATTCTCCACAGGATGACTTAAGCAATATAAAACTTCCTGCAAGGGTAGTAGCTGAGGCACCAAGTATATATATAAAACAAGTATCAATAACCGAATCCAAAATATTTTCTGATGTTGAGCTAAATTATTTTAAAAAGCTGGCGGAAGAAAAAGAACTAACAAGTGAAGACATAAACAACTTAATAGATTTAATCAATCTTCAATATCAAAAGAGAAATATTATTACCGCTCAGGCTTTTTTACCTGTTCAAAATTTAGAAGGCGGTGTCTTGAAGATTGAACTCGTAGAAGCCAAAATTGCTTCAATAAACATAGAAGGCAACAAATATAACAGGAAATGGTTTTTAAAATCTCAATATTCTCAGAAAGAAGGAGAAATATTAGATTTAAGAACTTTAGAAAGTGATTTAGAAAAGTTTAACAGAAACGCAAAAGGAAGCAGATTATCCGCAAAACTTAAACCTGGCGAAAAATACGGAACAACAGATGTTACCTTATCAGCAGAAGAACAATTCCCTTATCACTTATCGGCTTCATATGATAGCTTCGGAAGAGATACTACAGGCTTATTGAGAAGCGGAATATTGCTCAATACAGACTCATTGTTCGGTTTTCAGGATCGTTTAACAGCAGCGGTAAATATGGCTCGCTCTTCTGTCTCTCCATATTTTGACTATAATATTCCGATAAATCTTGAAGGAACAAGGTTAGGCGTTTCTTACATTTATGGAAAAAACGACATTTCAAGCGGTCAATACAGGGATTTCGATATTACATCAAAAACAAATGTTTTCAGCGCATATATTACACATCCATTAAAAACTACAGAACGTCTTACTCTAAACTTGAACACCTCAACCAATATGAAATTTTCGTCATCAGCAATTTCAGACTATGTATACTCAAAATATGATGATTACAATATAGCAGTAGGTTTAGGCGGTCAATACAGATTTAAAAAAAGTATGTTATACAGTTCATTATATTCAACTAACGGTATAGTCGGAGATTTAATGAGCTCCAATAGAAATTATTTTACAAAATTAAACGCCGACTCATATTATATTCACTATTTGCCAAAAGACATAATTGCTACAGTTAGAGCTGGCGGTCAATATTCTCCTAGTAATGTATCTTATATTGAACAATACCAAATAGGGGGTATCTCAAGCGTAAGAGGATATACGGAAAGTTTACTTATGGCTGCTTCTTCATATTTCACAAGCGTTGAAGTGCTATTACCTATCATCTTTCTTCCTAAAGAAATAAATGTTCCTTTCAATAAAAAAGGAGCTAAATTTGCATTAAGAGACAGTATAAAACTTGCTGTATTTGCTGATGGGGGAGCCATTCACCCTTACGAAGAACAGACAAAAAACCTTAATTTTTTAGCAAGTGTTGGCGCAGGTTTAAGGGTGGCTATTTCCAAATATTTGACAGCAAGAGTCTACGTCGGAGTACCATTGATGAACAGAGACATCTATCAAGAATCCCCCGCGAGAGTCCACTTCGATCTAATCGCATCACCATTCTAGGAATACAGAAAGTTTTATTTCTTTATTTATATTTGTTTGAAAGGGCGCAGCGTCAAAGCATCTAAATGCAAATATATTGAGAGATCTCATCTTTGTGTTCATCCGGGATATTCATTTTTGTTAAAAAATCTTCGATAGATAGATATTTTCCATAATGGTTTCTGATATATACCACTCTTTTTGCTTCAACTTGCTTTATAAAAGGGAGCTGGGCCAAAATTTGCCATGGGGCTTTATTTACGTTTATGAAATTTTTCTTAGAATTATTTTTAATAATATATGCGGCATTATTTGCCTGAATTTTTTGAAAAACCGGAGTTAATGCAATTATAATCACACCAAGTATAAGAAAACTAATTCCTATGCCCAAACCCCAAAAATAAAAAGCATAAAACAAGATAACTGTATAAACCGCAATAACAACTGATAACATGAAAAATTACCTATATCATTGATTTAAAGTAACTAAACTATAGCACAAATGTAAACTTATGTAAAAGTTATTCAAATTTTATTCATTTTATTAATTAATTAACAAAAATTATCCGATATCTGATATATAAATTTGCAAAATGGATGAAGGTTAATGGTTTTAATTAATCCGAATGATTATAACTACCTTATAGAGACAAATAATAGTTTGTCGACTTCTTCTGCTTCTACATCCAATCAACAAGATACCAATTCCTCTTCTATAATGAACAAAGGAATAGTAAGCACCGGAAATGAAGGCTTAGAAGTTCAATCATCCAGCGTACTAGACGAAAATACAGACAATGAATTAATCAAAGAACTCGAAGCACAAATACAAGCATTACAATCTGAATATGATGCAAAAAAATCAAGTGAAGGAGTTGTTGGTAAAATTGGCGGCTTTTTCTCTTCCTTAGGAAATGCAATCACCGGAGATGGCTGGAAAGACAGTGATACTGAAAAGCTAGAGAAGAAAAAAGAGGTTTTAGCACAAGCTATTAAGGATCCTTCTACGCTATCAAGCGCATATAAATTAATAATGGGAACGGATTTAACTCAAGATAAAATCGCACAAATCAAAAAATCACAAGAATTAAATAATAATTTATCTACAAATGATAAAAAAGCTATTGTATCAGCTCTTCAAGCACAAGCTTCAACTTTAAGTGGCACCTTAGACAAATCCGTCAAAGATCAAGGTTGGCTGGGTAAAACAATAAGTTGGTGCAACAATGGTCTTGGTATCGGAACAAGCGAAAAAAAATCAAGAGCACAAATCGCTGAATATCAAAAGCTTATTTCATCGCTTGATCCAGATTCTCCAGATTTCGCCCAACAATATAAATCAATAACCGGTGAGGATCTTTCAATAGAAAGCTTAGATACTCTATTCCAAGGAGTTTCTAAAGTGGCCAATTCCAAAGCTGCAGAATCGATAATGGATTATGAGCAGACTCAAGCAACCGGCAAGGAAATTGTCGCAGGTATCGGAACAGCTCTTGTTGTAGTAGCAGCCGTAGCAGCAGCTCCATTCACCGGAGGAGCCTCATTAGGCGCTATTGCGTTGACTGCTGGATTTGCAGCAGGGGTTGGCGGAGTTACAATGGTTGCAATCAAAGGTAGTGATGGAATTACAAGTGCAAATGGATACAGTCTTGAGCAAGGTGCAAGAGATTTTGCATCAGGAGCAATTGAAGGTGCGTTAATTCCTGTATCTGGCGGAGTTGGCAGTTCGGTTGCAAAAAGCTTAGGAAAAACCGCATTAAGTACCACCGCTAAAACAGTAATAGCAGGATCTGCAACAGGAGCAACATATGGTGGTATCTACAATGGAGGTAACTATTTTGCTCAAACCGTTGGAACCAACAACTTCTCATTTGGCCAACTGACTAAAGCCACAATCACAGGAGCCGTTTCAGGTGCTGCATCTGGAGCTGTAGGTGGAGCAACAAGTTCAGTTGTTCGTCCTTTCTTAACATCAGGAGAAACAGCCGGAACCCAAATCTTAGGCAGACTAGCCTCTGGCGGCGCAACTGGTCTTGCTGCTGGTGCTGCTGGTGGAGCTGTTGGGAATGGTACTAATTATTTGCTTAATTCAGAAGGAAAAGAAATATCATTTGAAGGTTGGCTGAATGCTTCATTGGAGGGCGCACAAATGGGCGCAGCAGTCGGATCTATTGCCGGTATTGCCTTTGAATCTGTTAACTTGGCAGCAGGCGCTCCAAAACCCGAAGGAACAGCTTCTGTAAAAAATGAAACATTAGAAAACGGATTAAAGATCAAAAACTACTATGACAAAAACGGAAACATTATTGCTTCAGACATTAATGCAGCAGACATGCAAAAAATGTTATCTCAAAAAGCAGGAAGCAGCTTGGCAACCACAAATCAAGAAACAGCTTTGAGCGCAGACACAACCAAGGTTCAAAACTTAGCCGTAAGAACCGTAAGAATGAATTATTCACCAACTCAATCGCAAACATTTATGCAAAATGGCAGCCAGTATACAGTTGAGGCAAAAACAGGAAACCTATCATTCTATGAATGGAACGGTAATTTTAATGCTACAAATGTATCAAAATTATTTGTTGAATTAACTCAAAATCCTCAAAATGAATACGTAGACTTAAACAAATTATCAAGCAGCTCTCAAGCATTAGTGCCAGCCAGCAACACTCCAAAAACGATGAATATGAATCTTGCTTTAACAGAAGCAAATTTATTTAAGCTTCACAATCAAGGGTTTGATGTTGCCGCTCTTAACCCTAATACTATAGGAAATAATTTGTCCACAGCAAATATAAATCCAACGATGGCATCATCTTCAGTAGCCGGGGTATTAGGTAATGCCGGTAATGCTGCGCTATCAATAAATGCGAATGCTTCAATAGCAGGCTCTAATGAAATAACAAACACTGCGAACATTTCAGCATCATCAAACAATGCAGCCAATGTTTCTTTCGGCAGCGCCAGCATTCCTGCAAACAGAGAACAATCAATGCAAAAATATTTTAAAAAAGCCGTAGATGAAGAAGATGTTCCAAGAATGGTTGAATATTATTGCAAAGCAAGCAAAAATGAATTATTTAATACACCTGAAAAATTAGCCCAAAACTTTCCTTGGGAAGAACTTTCGGATATTATGCCTCCAGCTAGTGATTATAGTTCAATAAAAGATATTCTATCTGGATGGCAACCACAAGAAAATATTTCTTATGAAGGATTAAAAAATCTTTATAAAAACGGAATACTTGATAAATATACTGATACTCAATCTTCGCTTTATCTTATACAAAATTGGTCAGATGCTTTAAATAATTTTGACTATAAAGCTCTAAGCGATGCAGGATTATTGGCATCATTTAAGAAAGATGGATATATGCCGATTTTATTTGATTTAATCAATAACTTTAATTGCACGGCAGAGCAACTTATAGATTCATCAAAATTATTAAAGACTCTCGGTTTTGAATCCACTGACTCTACAGGTATCATGGCAGTAATGTCTTTGGATGAATCACAGATTGCAAAATTACAATATGTCCGTTCTCAAAATGAATCTATAGACTTTATGGACTCTTTCGGGTTGCTTTCGGCAAATGACGAAACATGGGCCAATCTTCAATCAAGAAATTTATTAAAATCACAATTCTCAGTTTCTGAAATGAAAGAACTTGCTGAATTAAACAATGATCAGTGGGTAAAGGCTAAAAATCTACTTCAGAATAAGTCAGATATGAGTGCATCAAGTGTTGCTAAATTTTCAATGCTTGAAGGAGAAGAATGGAATAAATTTAATCAAATAATTGATAAAAGAGATGATTTTAGCGATTATGATATTCAAAACTTGATAAATCTCAAAGAAGAAAATTGGGAAAAAGCCAACAAGTTAATTTTTATCGAAGGTAGAGAGAATCAGTTATCTTCTTATGAAATAACAAGTGCTCTAGGACTTGAGGATGAACAATTTACTATGTTTTCTGATTTGTTAAAAGAAGGCATAGAGTCTTATGAAGCAAGAAAAATATCGGAACTTACAGATCAAGTAAAACAAAAGGAATATGTAAAACTAGCAAAATATGGTTTCAAAGATAGCTTTTTAATGGAAAGTTTTCTTTCTTCAAACTTAAATCAAAGTGATCAAAATACAATACTTGATTTTATGTCTAAAGGTTTAGATTATGTTAGTGCAGAAAACTGTTTATATTACGATTCTCAAACTATTGCTAACATTAACCAAGCTCTTTCAGGCTTTAAAAATACACCAAAAGGCACTTTGACTCTTACCGAAACCACTCTGCAAAATAATGCGGGGACAGAATACCATATATCAAGAACAATAAACACAACTAATAAAGTTGAAATAAAACTAACAGCCACAATTAAAAACGATGGAACTATCAAATACGCAAGGCAAGAAAGTAAAAAAGGTGAAGCAACAAGCAGCTGGAATAAAGGAGCTGATAGGTCCTATAGTACTGTTAAAAATACATCGTCTATGGAGTCTCAAATTCAGATTATTAACGATGCAAAAACGAATGAACCTGCCCAAGTACTATATACTAAAAAGTCAGCACTATTACCGGGAGCTTACGAGTCAACAGTCTATGATTTAAAAAACTATGATGAAAATATTGATGTAATCAGCGCCATAAAAAATGGTAACCTTGAAGGCGGAACCCCTATATCTTCAGTCATTCAAAACGCCGATGGAAGTATTACGTATCAAGAGTCGTTTAATTCAGACGGTAATAAAACCCAAAGAAGCTATACACAATACAAAGATGCGCAAAGCCAAACGCAAAAAACCGATTATAGCTATAAAATTACTGATGAAAACGGAAATAAAATTTTAGAAATGAATAGATCTTTCGTAAGAAATGCCAACACCACCACAACAGTCGTTAATGGAAAGAAATATATTGCATACTTTAATGATACCAATAGAACAATTACCCTTAATGATGGTACGAGCGTAAGAACCATTGATATGGATTCAAAAATACAAAATTCAAACAGTTGGGAAACTTGTAAAAACTTGCCCGCCGATTTGATTGTAGATATGGACAAATATGTAAATAAATGGTCAAGTTGCAATGATATGAAGTCTTGTTTCAACTTTGACTATGGAATCTTAATGTCTGGAGATAATGTTGGGATTATTGCCCATGAATTAGGACATGCGGAAGATCATAATAATTCAACAAATTCAATGTTTACAATTAGTTCAGACCCTAAATTGATAGACATATACAACGAAGAAATTTATAAATTCAATGATTTAACAACAAAAGATAATCAAGACTATGTGAGATACTTCTCTCAAACAGGTGGTTCTGCCGGACCCGGATTAAGCGAAGTACTTGCAGAAACAAGAACTCTTTTAACGACATATGGGCACGACAGAGAAGAAGTAAGTACAAGAGCTCAAATTTTGACTCGATACTTCCCTAACACAATATCTTATATCGCAAAATTATTAAATCTCAATGATGCTAAGTAAAAAGGAAAAAATATGGATATCAAAAAAAATGATAAAATTATCAACATCCCTAAATCAAACAACTTAAGTATTTCTTTTAAAGAAATGCCTGAAGAGAAGATTATGTGCGAAGCTTCCTATAGTTCGTTTGATAAAAGTCTTGTATTACACTCTGATAAAAAAGGCTGGTGTGATGCTAAAGCCGACTATTATATAAACAGAGATGGAAGCGGTAAAGAGCTAACTTCATGGGGTTCAAAAAACTTCCCGGAAGGTACATTTAGCGAGGTCTTTGAAGAAGCTAGAACAAAATATCTCGATGGCGGAAAATATACCATTGACGAAAATGGAAGTCTTTTATTGTTGAACAAAATAACACAGATAATCGAAAAATTAGAAACAGAATAAAGATAAATATTATCTAATTTAAAAAGAGGGATTTCATTTTATGTTTCCCATTACTGATCGCTTTGCGTGCAAAATTTTCCGCATTAAAAATCCACCACTCTCTGAATGATGGACTTAAAATCGGAGAAGGAGGGATTCGAACCCTAGAGAGAGTTCCTCCATTTTATCATCCTATGTCAAGTATTGCTCTAAAACGCAAGAATATCAAGTGTTTTCAAAATAGTTTGTCAATAAAATACATAGGCTATTCTGATATTTTATTTATCTTTTGTAGTTTTTCTAAACCTTTTGCAAAATAAATAATTTGAGATATATTTTCACTATTCAATTCAGTTCGAGTTGCTAAAAGCTCTCTAAGTTCTTCTTCAAAAGTTTTTCTTGGTTCTTTTTTAGCTAAATATTTAGGCTCAAATAATATATCAGCAATGAAAAAAAGTTCATTATCAAATCTCAGAGCATCACTTAACTGTTTTATAGTTAAAGCTTTTGGGAAATTAGATGTTTTACCGTTTTCAAGTTTTGTAATCAAAGCAGCACTAATATTGGAAATTCTTGCAAGTTCCCTAATACTTAAATTCAAAGCCTCGCGCCTTTGTTTTATTGTTATTCCGAATTTTTTAAGCTGAGTTTTTTTATCCATAAGTTTCTCCTTCAATAATTTTAACACATAACGTGTATATTCAACGTGTGTTGACAAATATTCGAAGCGGACAGTATAATTGATATTATTCAACGCTAGTTTAAAAATACGCAATAGTTTTATACAGAAAGGAAAATAATGGTAAATTCAAGAAATATCCGAGAATTATTTATACAAATCTTACAAAAGGCAAATAAAGTTTTAGGCAATAATCAATCACTAAAATCTTTAGCTGGTGATATAAATTCCCTCGATACATATATTGTAGAAAATTATCAAGCGATCATTGATTTGCCAATGTATTCAAAAAGTGCTGTTTTAAAAATATTTAATAATAATAAAAATTTAAAAACACTTGTGTATCGATACGGAACTTTATTGCAATACAATATGCAAACAGAAGCCGAAAAAGAACTCAGCAGGCTCAAAGATTTTGTTAATCAAACTTTAAACAAATATAGCTTAAAACACCAATCTGAAAATATTGATATTAATTCAAATATTAAAGAAATTATTTCATTTTTACAACCGCATATAGCCCTTGTTGGAGAAGCGCAAGCCGTTAAAGATTTACAAAGAGGCTTAAGTCTTTTAAACAAAAATAGAAAACAGTCGCCAATTGAAACTAAAAATATTCTTCTTCAAGATGGAATTTATGGAAATAAAACCCAAGCTTGTCTTTGTGATGTATGTAAAAATTATACACCGAGAGTAATTAAAAAATATATTAAAAAAGGAATTCAGAATAACGTAATTTTTGACACAAAAAATAATTTTTCTATTGATACCGAAAAATTAATGGATGGACTTTGTGCAAATATAGAAAGGAAAATGTAAATGAACGATACAGTTTTAAAAGGTGGCGTAAGCTACAATAAATATATTTGGCACGCAAGTTCAAATGCTTGTGATGCCTGTCAAGGTTTAGATGGAAACGAATACGAATATGATGGCAATATTCCTGATCATCCACATCCAAATTGTCAGTGCTATATAGAAGTTGTTGAAAATGATGAAAACGAAGAGCCTTGTGATTGCATTGAACAAATTCAAGAGTGGTTAGATGAATGTGAAGAAGCTTGTGGTGATACAGAAAGTTTAATTGATGAAACAGAAGAATCTCAAAATATACTCGAAGACTATTTAGATTATATTTCAAATTATTCAAACCCGACTATTGAAGAATTAGCAAGTGAATTATATCAATTAATAGAAAATTCCGTGACAGAATTAATTGATGCAATAGAACAAACAATTGCAACCATTCAAATCTTTCATTCAAATCTGGAGGATTTAAAAGCTGTAAGTCATGAACTTGGATATTATTTAGATGGATCAGCAGAATATTTTCATACTAAAGCAAATTGCGAAGCTACTCAATTAGGTAAAGTCGGTGAACAGGTTGCAACTATTCTTGGTTACATTAGGGAACTAGGAGATTTTCCTAAAGAGATTTTGTTTAAAGGGCAGAGTATTAAAGATGCTTTTGAGCATAGTATTCATGATTTGGAAATAAATGAACAAGGCAGAAAATTAGGAAGGGAAAACCCAGACAAAAACCCTGAAGATATAATAATTATACCGGAGGGTTTACCGGAAAAATATTGGTAAATTATTTTTTTGTTATAATGTTCTTATGTTACTGAACTTCTTAAAGAAAATATTTCATATTTTTATTTATTGTATAAGAATTATTTTATTTTTATGGATAGTTTTATATTTAAGTCTTACAATTTATGATTTTTTTATAACCAAAGAATTTTCATTTCAAATAATCATTTACTCAATTTTTTCTTTTATATTATTGTGCTATTCCGTTTGGATTTTCTTATCAAAACCTAAACGGTTTTTAATTATACTTTACATTGTCTTTTGGCTTTCCTATATAATAATGGCAAAGATACTTCCTGATGTAAAAACACATTATAATCAAGACATATGTCTTGATAGTGGAATTTGTTCGGAAGGAATTAAAGTCAAAACAGAAAAAGCAGAATTTATCATTACAAAAGAAAACTGCATAAAATACGGCTATGAATGGAATGAAAAAAGAAGAGATTGTAATTTAAGAAAGAAATAAACTTTGAGTTATATATAAAATTATCAACAGAGACTTTTGGATTATAAATCTCTCCACCTCAAAAAATACAAAAGAGACTTTTGAAGAAAATGGCCTATAATTTGCGTTAAAAAGTCTCTTATATCAGTCTCTCTTTACAACTCTATAGGCATAAAAGCCCGTAACAACGCCTAAAATTCTAATTAAAAAATCCACCACTCTCTGAATGATGGATTTAAGTTCGGATACCGTAGTCTTGGCAGCAAAAGTCTCTAGAAAATTCCTTGCTAATGGGAATTTTACAGGGATATTTTAGTTTTTTTGTCAAAAAGCGATTTTGTTCCTCGGCACAATGCTCTATTAATAAGCGTTTCAGACATAATTCCCTGCTCAACTTAACAGGGAATTAGCAGGGAAAAGCTAACCGAGCAGATTTATTATATAATGACCTTAAATAAAGGGTATGTTATGACAAAAATACTGTATCAAGATATTGGTTTAGCTGTAAAATATATAGCTAGGCCTAGTTGTGGAACTCGAACTTGATAAAATTATATGTATATATAATAAATTATAATCTCCTTACAAGTTTTGTAATACAGGTTCAACGGTTTCTAATTGTGTTTTTTTTGTTTTTTTACAATCATACATTGCTCTTATAATAGTCCAATATTTTGGTAAAGAACTTCGTTCATAACCGTTTTTCAAAGCGACCCCGTCAAATAAAGTAATTAATTTTCGGTCATTATTTAAATATGATTTATCATAATTGATAATTGCTGATACTATATCTTTTATTTTTGGATGATTTATAAAAACAAAATTATTATAAATTGGATTTGACAAATCAATTTCATAATTTATTGGTACTTTATTTTTCTCAATAATATTAATTCCCTTCTCTTTTTTGTATCTATAGAGTTCTCTACAGATAGCCCAAAAAGATGGCAATTCTTCAACTTTATATCCAGAATCAATAGCTAAATCATCAAATACTTTACAAAAATCCCTATCATTGCTAATTAATTCAGGCTCTAAATCAACTATTACTGAGATTATATCTTTAATTGATAGTTTGGATTTTTTACTATTACGCTTTCTTTGCTCATTTTTTAAATCAGACTGAGCTGTTTTTAATCTTTTGAATAAATCTTTTACTTCTTCTTCATTTCCAATATCTTTTTTGTTATATCCATTAAGGATAGCTGTCTTTTCAAATATTTTTGCTAGTTCTACATAATTATTTATCTCTGCATATACTTTTAATATTTTTTTCGCTATTAAGCTTCTTTCAGGAAGATAAGAGATTCCATTTTCATTTTTAAACAGAATATCATCTTCTTTTGGCAATTCAAAAGAAGATGAATGATCAAAATCAATATATTCTTTTAAGCGTCCACTTCTGTTTGGATGTTTTAATTTTCTTAAAGCTTTAGCTTCAATTTGCCTTATACGCTCTCTTGTTAATCCATATCTTTTACCAATTACATCTAAAGTTCTATCTATACCATCAGAAAGACCATATCGAAAGCAAATAACTTCTATTTCCCTTTGAGAAAAAACATTCTTGGTTGGTGTTTTTTTTGAATGAACTAATATATCACTAATTTTTTGAGCTAATTGAGACAATTCAACATTAACATCAACTGGTATTTCATTGTTGTCTATAATTATATCTTCATATTTTTTACCACTCAAACCAATAGATGATGACATCGAAAATACATTTTTGTTCATCTTTTCCATGTGCTCTAATTTTCTTTTTTTTACTGAAAAAATATTATTCTCAACTAAAGGTTTTTCTGGGATAATTTTTGCTTCTTCATCATTTTCTTCTATATCCAATTTTTCATTTATTTCATCTTCATTTTCTTTTTTAGAAATCATATTAATATTTTTATCTAAAAAGTTGATTATTGCCGATTCTGACGGCAATAACCCAGTCAATTTTTCTTCTCTTTCTATATATTTTTTTCTTTTTACTAACATTTCACTTACATGAACAGGAAGTCTAATTAACTTATTTTTATCATATAGCGCTCTTGTTATAGATTGTTTTATCCACCAAGTTGCATAAGTTGATAACTTATATCCCTTTCTTGCATCAAACTTTTCAACAGCACGCATTAATCCGATATTACCTTCTTGAATGAGGTCTTCAAAACTCATGCCCACTAGTTGGGAAGAATATTTTTTTGCTATACTTACGACTAATCTTAAATTGCATACAATTAATATATTTTCTTGTTTATTAGTAACTCTTTTATCATCAATAATATATGCTGCTAATTGCTGCTCTTCTTCTCTTGATAAGAGTCCTATTTTTCCAATTTTTTCTAAATACCATTGTATTGAATCATTTAATAGTTTATCTTGTTTGTCTTTGTATTCTTTTTCTTCTTCTTCCCAATTATAATCATCAAATTTTGTTTTTTTGATAAAAACATTTTCAATAGTTTTAATATTATTTTTTGCAATTATAGGTCTAACTATTTGTATTCTTTTTTCTTCTATTTGAATTGGCAAACATGTTTGTTGTACAGATTCAATCTGTGGTTCAGATATAAAGTTTACTTGTTGTTTTTCATTTACTTCTAGATTTTGTATTTTTAACATTTTGTATACAGATAATTCAGCAAATAATTTAACATCACTCATATATCCATACTTATAAGGTTTAACTTTTAGATAAGTATTCATTAGTACATCTTTTGTCGTATCTACGGCGTTGGCCCTTCTTTCAGTCACTGAAAGTGCCAATTTATCGTGATACTTGAATAGTATAATGATTGGGTTATCCGAGCATTTATTAATTTCCCTTGAAATGCTAATTAATTCATTCTCTTTATAAAAAAAACCAGTTAATTCAATAACAATAAAAATATACGATTGATTATAATATGTATCAAGCATAGATTTATGCTGTATTAACACATTATTTAAATCTTCCTCTGTATATTGAAATAATCCGTGCAACTTTTTCCAGCGGGTAAAAAGGGATTTATCTTTATTGAGAACTCGCCCAGAATCTTGCAATATTTCAACAAACTTATGCGGTGAGTCAATTTCGTAAAGATCAATATTAGATTTATATCCTAATGATTTAAAAAAATTAACTGCATTTTCACGCAAATCATTATTATTAAACCTTAATAAAGCTGACTTTATATTACTTAACTCTTCTAAAAACTCAATCATATAAATTCCTTATACAATTACTAGCCAAGTTAAAAGCTCAAAGTCATCAGCACTATTTATACGCTTATTATTTTCAGGGATTACAACTCCTTTTGTATTAAATAAATTTGAATACATTTTTGTGTCGAATTTTTCTTTAATTTTAGATATGGCAGAATATAACAAATCGCTAAATTGCTCCATATTTTTACCATAGTCAGTTTGTTGGTCAAACAGTTCGTACAATTTATCATCTGCTTCTGTTTTCCCAAAACATAATGCTCTGAAAATTTCCAGTATTTTTTTAGCATTTGCAAATGTATATTTTATAACATTGTCAAAAGTTATATAGACTAAGAAATAAGGCTGCAATGGATTAATATACTTATTAGCTTTTGATGTCGTTTTTTGTTTTAAACAGAATATTACACCATCAGCTATGTTAATGGTTTTATCTTCACTCATTGTAATTTCTTTTGAAACAACTGCATTAGTGCCATTAGGCATATTCTGCAGAAGAGTTTTATTTGCTTCAATAAAACGTAAAAGTTCTAACCTAAAGTCTTCTAAAGTAAAATCAGTCAAAGATACATTTTCATCAAAATCTTCTAAATCTAAAATTTCTTCTTTCATCTTTTTTAATTGTTTCTCTCGGTATTTTAAGTCCTGAGCAATAGCTTCTTTAACATCTTCAATTTCTTCAGGTCTTAAGATATTATCAGTTCCGGTAGCTGAGAGATCAGCTAAAACCATTCTATCTTCAACTCTATGCTTCAAATTAATATACTTATTTAAGTCATCAGTTGCCCAAAAGTTGACCATTTTTATATTAGTGTTGTAACTACCAATCCTGTCAATTCTACCAAATCTTTGAATCAATCTGACTGGATTCCAATGAATATCATAATTCACTAAATAGTCGCAGTCCTGTAAATTCTGACCTTCAGAAATACAATCGGTAGCTATTAAAACATCAATCTCAACTGATTGTGAATTCCGTTCTTTCGATAATGGAGAAAAATTAGTTAGTATTTCATCATATTCATTTTTGCCAAATGTAGTTTCAGAATAAGAGCCTGTTACAAGTGCAATATTTATATTTAATTCATTTTTTACAAGATTTTTTATGTTATTAAATATGTATTTAGCTGTATCACTAAATGCAGTGAATACAATTACTTTTTTATTTTCTTTTCCTAAGTTATTAGTAGTAGGGTTTTCTACCTTATATTTAATTTTTTTTATTAGTTCTTGAAGTTTTGCATCTCTTTTCGCCCCAATTGCATCGGCAACACGATATAAATACCTTAATTCTTTTTCATCATTTTCGATGTCATAAAGCCAATCATTTGTGTTTAAGTGTCTTAAATCATATTTTAGCTTTCTACCAACTAAGAACTCAGATTGAAAATCCTCATCATCTTCATCATATATTTCTATTTCTTCGATATCATATGACGATAAATAACTAATTTGCTCTTTTATATTATCAATTTTGGTCAAAGTGTTACCAAGCGTTAATTTAAAAGAATTTACTGAACTTTCCAATCGTTTTAAAAAATTGGATTTCATCATTCCAATAAGAAATTTTTCCCTATCAACCTGTGTAAATTGTCTGATATCTGTGTCACTTTTGTAAAGGTGTTTAAACTCTTCTTTTACATATTTTGAGGGGGTAAATAATGATAACTTATATTCTAAAATTCTATCGTTAATTTCATCATATGGAGGAAATTCATTTTTAAGGTCGATATCAGAGTATACAGACTCTGGTTTTAATCTTTTAGGAAAATTGCCTATCTTTGCCAGATTTTCTTTATAATATTTTTTTATATGTTTCCTTGACCTTGCTATTGTTAGTTCATCAAGCAATAAAAAAAATGAAGAATGCAAAATATTTAATAGCTCTTCTTGGGATTTATTAGGCAACTTAGACCACTTCAAAAACTCTTGTTTTGCTTTCGAAATTAAATTTTTTACACTTGAAATATCTAAGGATTGTTGAAAGGCATTATCATTGCCTGCCGTAATAAAATATAATTGATTTCTCAAATCTTCTAATGTATTATTAACGGGCGTCGCCGAAAGCAGTAATATTTTTGTTTTTCGCCCTTTTTTAATAACATCATTTAATAATCTTTCATAGCGACTTTGTTTTCCTTTACGACCTGGATTATTATTTCTAAAATTGTGAGATTCATCAATTACTAATAAATCATAATTTTCCCAATACAAACTGGACAAGTCTATATCACCAGAACAACCGCTATTTCGACTTAAGTCAGTATGACAAAGAACGTCAAATCTAAAATTATCTTCTCTAAAAATATTATTTTCATAATTTTGGTTGTATTTAGTCCAATTACCTTTTAATTTTTTGGGACATAAAACAAGAACCCTATGATTTCGCTGCTCGAAATATTTTATAACAGCAAGTGCTTCAAAAGTTTTTCCTAAACCTACACTATCTGCAATAATACATCCATTGTGCTTATGAATTTTATTAATCGCAGCTTTAACTCCATCTTTTTGAAACTCAAATAATTTTTGCCAAACCGCCGTTTCTGTATATTGCTTTTGGGTTTCAATGTCTTCAAAAGTGTTTTTATCTTCTAAATATTGTTCAAATATGTGATATAAAGTTTTAAAATACAAAATTTCTGGAGGATTATTCTTATATAATTGCTCTAAATACTTTAAAACATCATTTTTAACATCTTCAACTAGAGTTTTATCATTCCATATTTCATAAAACCATTGTTTTAAATCTTGAAGATCTCTTCGATCTTGAATTTCTAAATTTAGCTCTATATTTGAATTTTTTGAAAATCCCAGGCCTCTTTGTGTAAAATTTGAACTTCCTAAAATAGCTGATTCGTTATTATTTGAATTTTTGATATAATACATTTTGCCATGAAGTAGCCCAGATTGCTTTATGGATTTTATTTCCGCCTTGTCCTTAAACCAATTAGAACA
Organism: Cyanobacteria bacterium OH_PDB_230; assembly: GCA_023421795.1. GTDB lineage: Bacteria > Cyanobacteriota > Vampirovibrionia > Gastranaerophilales > Gastranaerophilaceae > JAEZOG01. The sequence goes on along the minus strand of JAEZSO010000002.1, from coordinate 1,047,351 downwards.
ATCTTTTGCAATTCTTTTTTGTTGCAATATGTTTTTTAATTCGATATTTCCATTTTCAATTTTAAAATTTCTAAGTTCATTTTTCATTGGATCAATTGACTTGATAAAGGAAGGTTCTCCAAAAAGGAATTCTAGCTTATCTATTTTGTTTAATTCAGTTCTCAATGCTTCATATGCATAGATTGTAAAATAAGCTGAAACAAAAGCTAGATTGCAATCAAAATCTATTTTTTCTTTTAAGAAATTACCTACGGAACCTCTGTTTCTATTATCTTTTATACCTGATGTTATTATTTTATCCATATTATGCTCACTTATTAAAATTATTATAAAACTAAAATAATTTTAATAACGTATTGTTAAGTTAAAAATATATAATTATATACATATTTATCCAATATATTATTTTAATTAAAAATATCAATATCTTATCAAACTTCCTCTTAAATTCTGGACCAAAAACTGGGGGCTTGACAGAGTCTAATTAATAGGCTCTTCTTTAAGTTTAGACATTAAATTATTAATCTACGAATGCCAGGAGTTTGCAACCATTGCCATTAGATCTTGATTGTTTTTTACATCATTTATGCCTGTAAACTCTATGCTGTTAGCTGCTGCATAAGCTGCCATATTCTGAATCAGCGAATTTATATCAGTATTTGATAAAGATGTATTGTCAGCAAGTTTAATGGTTTCTATCTGGTTGTTTAATAACGCTTGACCTTGAACAGTTATTGTATCATTTGCACCGTAGTTAATTATTAAATCAGATCCATCCATAAATAATGCTATATCGGTTTTAACAACATTTGAGCCTAGTTGAATAGTGTCATTACCTGATTCATCATTAATAATATCTTGTCCGTCTCCTGAATCAAACAGGTATGTATCATCACCTGCTTGATCATTTAAGAAGTCATTACCTTTACCACCAGTTATAATGTTATTGCAGGTGTTTCCTCCAATCCAGTTGTTCATATCGTTTCCGGTTGCATTAATATTCTCAAAACCGGCCAAGGCCAAGTTTTCTACATTATCACCTAATGTGTAATCAATAAAGGATATAACTGTATCATTACCTTCATTTTCGTTTTCAATTACAACATCTGAAGAATTATCAACGAAATATAGATCATCACCAAGCCCACCTACCATTGTATCTATTCCGGCTCCACCGTCTAAGGTATCATTTCCACCTTGATCGTCTCTAAGATTGTCATTTCCTTGTCCCCCTAAAAGATTATTATTGCCTGAGTTTCCTGAAATGACATTATCCATATAATTTCCAGAAATAGAAGCATCAGCATTACCCCACAAGCAGGAATTAGAAACTCCATCTGGCATAACTATATCGTTTTCTGAGACTATAGATTCAATATGACCTGAGATATCTGTAATAACAGTACCATCTGCAAATTCAAATCTTTCAATTTTGTTATCCGGATTTGAGAAATAGTTTTCAATAGTGATAGTGTTTTCTTCATTACCATCTAGGTAAATATACAAGTTATTAGGCTGCTGTTCACACCTAAAGTCATTAACAGTGATTCCTTCACCAAATTTAATTGTATCTGTACCGCCAACGTTGGTAATAGAGTCTCTACCGTCTCCTAGATTGTAGATATAAGTTTCGTTACCACCTTGATCGTCATAGAAATTGTCATTTCCTTGACCACCTATTAGAGTGTTGTTACCTGAACCACTCCAGAAGAAGTTATCCAGATCATTACCTACAGCAGTTGTATCACCATTGCCCCATAGGTGAGCTTCTCTTATTCCATCAGGTAGAGTAATGTCTTCTTCTGAACCCATTATTGATATATATGGGGTAAGATCAGATATAACTGTACCATCAGAAAATTCAAAGTTTTCTATTTTGTTATCAGGATTAGTAAAGAAATTTTCGACACAGATTCCGCTATTTTCAACACCATCAAACCAGATATTTAAATTATTTGGAGTTTGAACAAAACGTATATTATTTAAATCAATACCTGCTCCGAATTTAACTGTATCTGTACCAGATAAATCTGATATATAGTCATTGCCGTCACCTAAGTTGTAGATATAAGTATCATTTCCACCCCTATCGTCTCTGAAACTATCGTTCCCTAGACCACCAATAAAGGTATTATTACCAGAGTTGCCTTCAATATAGTTGTCTAAATTGTTACCAACAACAGAAGCGTCATTTCCATCCCACAAATGAGCCTCTCTAACACCCTCTGGCATAACAATGTCATTATTAGAAAAGATACCTGAAATATGTGAAGAAATGTCAGTTACAACAGTACCGTCAGAAAACTCAAATCTTTCTATTTTGTTGTTTTCATCTGTAAAGAAATTTTCGATACCTATTCCACTATTTTCAATACCGTCAAACCATATGTTTAAATTATTAGGTTCTTGATTGAATCTGATATTGTCTAAAGTTATACCTTCTCCAAATCTAATTATGTCAGCTCCAGAAATATCAACTATATAATCATATCCGTCTCCAAGATTGTAGATATAAGTATCATCTCCACCTCTATCGTCTCTAAAATTATCATTTCCAGCTCCGCCAATAAATGTATTATTGCCAGAATTACCTTCAATGTAATCATCTTGGTCTGTACCGAAGAAATTTGTTACATAGTCATCAAGGTTATTAATTGATTCCCCGTTATAGAAATTTACTTCTTCTATTTTGTTATCAGGATTTAAGAACCAATCCTGAACTACAATCTGGTCTTGAGAATCTTTGATCTGTATACCTAAATCGTTACCCCATCTATTAAAAATAAGGTTGCCTTGAGTAATTCCTTCTCCAAACTGAATAGCGTCATAGCCACTGATATCATTAATTCTATCTTGGCCATCACCTTGGTTGAAAATGTAAGTGTCATTTCCAAAACCACCATTTAAATTATCATTTCCAAGACCACCAACTAAAGTATCATCTCCATTACCTGAATCCATATAATTATCGTTATTGTTTCCTACGATATAGTCATTTTGATCCCAGCCAAAGAAATCATTCACAAAATCTTGCAGGTTAGTAATAGAAGAACCATCTGAAAACTCAATTTTTTCTATTTGGTTATTGTTGTCAGAGAAGTAGTTTTGTATACAAATACTGCCATCTTGACCAACAAACCATATAAATAAATTGTCAGGATCTTGGTTTAATCTTAAATTATTAAGAGATATACCTTCACCGAATTTAATCGTATCTGCTCCTGATGCATCATAAATATTATCATTTCCGTCACCTAGATTGTAGACATAGGTATCATTACCGCCACGATCGTCTCTAAAATTATCGTCTCCTAATCCACCAATATATGTGTTATTACCTGAGTTTCCTTCTAGGTAATTATCCATATTATTACCGGTAATTGAAGCATCTTGACCATCCCACAGGCGGGCTTCTTTGACTCCATCTGGTAAAACAATGTCACTCTCAGAAGATATTCCTGAGATAAGTGAAGAAATATCAGTTACTACGGTTCCATCAGCAAATTCAAATCTTTCTATTTTATTATCTGGATTTGAGAAGAAATTTTCAATTGATAAACCAGAATTATCAACGCCATCGAACCAGATGTTTAAATTATTTGGTTCTTGGTTAAATCTGATATTATCTAAAGTAATACCTTCACCGAATCTAATTGTGTCTGTACCTGCTGTATCAACTATATAATCGTATCCATCACCAGGATTGTAAATATAGGTATCATCCCCACCTTGTTCATCACGGAGATTGTCATCTCCTAAACCACCATATAACGTATTATTTCCTGCATTTCCGGAAAGAACATTGTTTTGGTTATTTCCGGTAATAGAAAGGTCGGAATTTCCCCACAATGAACCATTAGGAATTCCATCTGGAAGAATTAAATTATCTTCAGATGATATTGCTTCAATATGACCTGTAATATCTATAATAACTGTGCCATCTACAAATTCGAATCTTTCTATTTTGTTATTTTCATTAGAGAAATAATTCTCTATATTAATACTGCCATCAGTGTTGTTAAAATATACAAAGAGGTTGTTAGGCTGTTTTTCAAACCTTAAATTTTCAAGAGAAATACCTTCACCGAATTTAATGGTGTCTGTTCCTGAAGCATCTACAACGTAGTCATTTCCATCACCAAGGTTATAAATATATGTGTCATTTCCTCCTTGATCATCTACAATATTGTCATCTCCACCTTTACCTTCTATGATATTATCTGCAGAGTTGCCAAGAATAGTATTGTCTGAATTATTTCCAGATCCATTTATAGCAGAGTCACCATCAAGGATAAGCCTTTCAACATTATCTGAAAGCTGATAATTTGCAGTAGAAATTACAGTATCAATCCCTTCATTTTCGTTTTCAACGACAACATCACCCGAAGTATCAACTATGTAAGTATCATTATTAAGACCACCTATCATAGTATCAGCACCGGCTTTTCCATCTATAATGTTTCGCAATGAGTCACCAACTAATAGGTCATTGTTATCTGTGCCTTTAATTTCTTCTGCATATTTGTAGCCATTAGAGAATACAATGTTTTCTATATTTCTAGAATCGTTGATCTTCCAGTTTTTGATTGTAACTTGATCATCAGTTCCTTTGATTTTGATAATTAAATCAGTATCTGTCTTAACTAATTCAATATTTTCATCAGTTATGCCTTCACCAAATTGCAATGTGTCAATACCACCATCGTCATCTATAGTATCTTGCCCATCACCTAAGTTGAAAATATATGTATCATTTCCAAAACAAGCTGACACGAAGTTATCATTACCTTCGCCACCTATTAGAAGATTATTTCCTTCTCTTCCTTGGATTGTATCTTCACCATTACCGCCGTATATTGTGTCATTGTGATAACCTCCAATAATCGAGTCATTACCAGCTTCACCATATATTAAATCATTTCCATCGCGACCATATATAGTGTCGTTACCATCTCCACCATTTATGTTGTCGTTCCACGTATCGCCAAAAATCGTGTCATTGCCAGCTTTACCCAGCACTTGCTTGCTAAATGGAGTCGAATATATTTCATCGCTGTTGTCAGTACCCTCTATAGTTTGCAAAAATAACTCTGCCAGTTCATTAAAAGAAAGCGTTACATTATCAAAAATAAACTCTTCAATTCTATTTACTTCGATATCTTGTCTTGAAAGATATATTTTACTATTTGGGTCATTATTTAATGTAATACAAACTTGGGCATTCTTATCTGAAACAATATTAATATCAGTACTATTAATTCCTTGAAATACTAGTTTATCGTATCCGCCAATATCAGAAATAAAATCTTGACCATCACCTGGATTAAATATATAAGTATCGTTTCCTGCATTAGAATAAAGATAATCGTTGCCTATTCCTCCAATTAAAAGATTATCTCCGTCTTTACCATATATTACATCATCTCCATCACCACCATATAAAGTATCATTCCCAAGAGTACCCTGAATTAGATCATTGCCATTTCCTCCAGAGACTGATATATTGCCATCACCAGCGTATATAGTGTCATTTCCATCTCCTCCATCAATTGAGTATGAACCAGGATCACCCATAATTAAATCGTTACCACCTTTACCTAATATTTGCTCACAAAATGGTGTTGAATGTACTTCTTCATTATTGTCTGTACCTTCATGGATTTTTAAATATCTATCAATAAATTGCTCATTAGTTATTGTTATATCATCAAAGACAAAGGTTTCAATTTTATAATTCAGAATATCCTGTTTTTTAATAAGAATACTGTTATCAGGATAATCATTGAAACGAATAACAACATCTCCATTTCTATCCCCGACAGCAGTTATTTCGTCACTTTTAATTCCTTTTAAAACTACTTTGTCATTTCCTCCTACGTCTGATATTAGATCATTTCCATCATCTGGGTTAAAAATATATGTATCATTGCCAATAAAATACCAGTTTCTATCTTCCCTACTGGATAAGAAAGTATCATTTCCTTTACCGCCAATTAATAAATTATTTCCGTCTCGTCCATAAATGACATCATTGCCGTTACCACCATATATAGTATCGTTACCCGGAGAATCATGCCAGCTATGGCTATTTATTACATCATTACCATCTCCACCAAAGACTATATTGTCCCCACCATCCGCTTCGATATAATCATTTCCCGCTCCTCCATCTATTATGTCTGCATAGAAATTGCCGTAAACAGTGTCATTCCCCCCGCCTCCATTTATATAATTAGCCATGGTGACTTTCAAGTTTACGTTACCTCCAAAATCACCATAAATGAGGTCGTCTCCAGAAGAGCCTATTTCTGCAAAATAATTTCCGGCTTTTCCAAAAAATTCAGCATATCCTGGGTTTAATTCATTTATTTTTAAATATAATTCCGCATATTCATTTGTGTCATTTAAACAAAATACCTTAAGCGCAAGCCCAACATCAGTTAAAATCAGCTCTGGACTAACACCTTCAATAATTTTATCGACTATAGTTGCATAAAGCCTATTAAAATCGTAAGTAATTTTACCTGTTAAAGGATCTTTACTGTAATCTATTGTATTGATTAATGAGGCAAGATGTGTTTGAACAGACAATTGTACATATAAGACATTACAAAGATCAGACCAAGCTTTATCTAAAAGAGCTCTTTTAGGTTCCCATTCTTGAGGATTGTAAACTGTTTCAGGGAAGATAAATTGCACTTGTGCAGTAAATTGCTCTAATGTTACAAGTTCTTTAGTTATATATTTATAGTCTGGATTCGGGACGAAACCTTGTGTTCCTGCCCAATGATATAAAATGTCAGGAATTAGAGCCCATCTTTCAGATGAAGTGTCTGCAGAGATAAAGCTTTCTAATAAATATCTTAAGGCCCCATTAGAATTATTCCCCATAGTTTGTTGTAATGTATGAACATTTCCACTAATATATGCATCTGGCAAATTATATATCTCATTAGAAACAGGAATCCACTCTGAGGGTAAGCTTGAATAAGGTCTTTGAGATAGAAGAAACTCTCCTACTATGCCCTCTGAACCATCATCTTTAATATAAGTGCCTGAACTTATTTGAATATTTCCATTTGAGTCTAGTACAGTTTTAGGTGAGCCTGTTAAACTGATAGATTTGATTTCTTCAAATGCAAGACTTGTTAAAGAGCCATCATTTTTTAAAAAACGCAATGAAGTAAACACACTATCATTTTCATCTATTTTTCCATCGGCGTTATCATCAAAATCTGCTAGTGCACTAAAACCACTGGGCGCATATTCTCCATTTGATAAAAGAGTATTATCCCCAAAAAGTTCTAAACCATTGTCTATGACACCATTTTCATTTCTGTCTAATGCAAGTATCCCATCACCGTATCCAACCCAAGCCGTAGCTTGGGCGAAGCCATTATTGTCAAGATCAAAATAAGTACCCTCTTCTACACTAGTTACTGATATCTCACCATTTCGATTTAAGTCAAAGATTAGAGGATCAATAAGTCGAGGTTGGGCTATTTTTGCCATCAAAATACCTATGATGGGAAGCTTAGTATCTGGAAAAAATGGGTCATCATCACTTAAATGAATACCCAAATCGCCATTATTAAAACCATTCACTGTTATTTTTCCATTAATTATTAAAGAGTCATTTGATCCACCACCCCAGCTATATGTATTCCCTTGCTGATCTCTCCAAAATCCTTTAAAAATAGGTTTTTTATCTGAACCATAAACCCTATTTCCATTAACTAGGATTTCACCACTTTGATCACTGTCAATAATCGTATCTCTTCCATCTCCTGAATTATAACTATAGGTGTCAAAACCTGCGCCACCTACTAATGAATCATTGTTTTTGCCGCCTTCGATATAGTCATTATCTGAACCACCGTATATTTTATCATCGCCGTCGCCTCCATAAAGATGATTATTGCCACTACCCCCTAGCAGAATATCATTCCCGGCATCTCCGAATATAACATCATTATCGTTTCCACCATCAATTACATCACTGCCTAGACCACCATAAATAGTGTCATTCCCATCATCACCGAATATTTCGTCGTTACCATCATCGCCGAAGACTGAATCATCTTCATTTCCGCCTCTTATATAGTCATTCCCTTCTCCACCCTCGAGAAGGTCCATTCCTCCACCACCATATATAGTATCATTCCCTTTTCCACCATATATTTTATCACTACTTGTATTATCGAGATTTACACTTTCAAAATCGCCATATAACTTGTCGTCACCGTCTCCGCCATTTATTAGATCATTTCCTCCGCCACCTATTATGGTATCATTTCCGTCATCTCCATAAATGGTATCGTCACAATTTGTAAGTATAGGTTCAGATTTAAAGTCGCCATAAATTAGGTCCTTTCCGCTTCCGCCTTTAATATCATCCCCACCCGAACCGCCGTAGATAGTATCATAATCACTACCGCCATATATAGTATCGTTGCCTCCACCACCGATGATTAAATCATTACCTTCATCACCGTATAGCTTGTCGTCCCCGTCATTTTCAGTTTCAAGATTTATCAAATCAGAATCTGTAAAGGAATGTTGTGGATAAGTGTTATCATCTCCAAATATTACATCATCATTATTTTCACCGTTTATTATGTCATTTCCTGAACCGCCAGCTAGAGTATCATTGCCATTGCCACCATGTATATTATCTAGTCCTTCATTACCTTCTATTAAATCATTTCCACTTTCGCCATAAATTATATCGTTATCGTTTTCGCCATATATTTTATCATCTCCGAGTCCACCATATATGGAATCATCATCGTTTCCACCTAATATCTGATCATTCGCATTTCCACCATATATAGTATCATTACCAGCCTCTCCATAAATTAAATTTCCCAATTCTTCTTCACCAGTACCACCATCAAGTAACCCATATCCTTCAATTTTATCATTTCCCGAACCACCATATATAGTATCTTTACCTGATCCTCCTTGAATAGAATCATCTTCACTCCCACCATAAATCTCATCATCACCAGCAAGTCCGTAAATAGAATCTTTTCCTATACCACCATTTAAAAGATCATTGCCCATTCCTCCGTATAAGGAATCATTACCCTCAAATCCCATAAGGCAACTATCAGCATCAATTCCTGTTAAAGTATCTTGCAAAGCTGTTCCTTCAAATAAAGCGTATGTCTTACCATCAACTTGAGTAAAGTTAACATCTTCACCTTGATTATATTGATTAATAAGTATTTGTAGGCAAGATAATAGTAAAAGAGGAAGTTCAACAATTGATCCACAAATAGTAATTAGTCCAGCTTCTAGTGAGTATTGAATGCCTGCATTCAGCAATGACTCTCCTACTGCCTCTTCTCTTGCTGTAGAAACATTAGTTCCATTTTCAATTTTTGTCTTTTCTCTTGCCTTTATGTCTTGAAAAATACCAGCTAATCCCACGAGTATTTCATTATTCGCCATTTGCTTTTCTCCTATTTATAATTATAAGTAATATTTAAATAATAAAAGCCAAATAAATATGCCTACAACAACACAAAACATTTCAATTGGCGTAAAATATTGATTGATTTTTTTGTAAATTTCAACTTTTTTCCAAACTTTATTTAACTTTATTTGTACAAAAATAAAGGGCAAGCTAGATGTCAAAAAACCAATAATACTATATGGTTTTGGTAAATAAAGTAACGATGTAAATAAAAGTAATAGCAAAAAGACAGTTAATGCATTATATGATTTATTTAATTTAAGTTTACTTTTACATAGCCTGCTTAGATCTGAAAATAATATATATAATATGATTAAATTTAATATAGGAATAAAAAGAGATAAAAGTCTTAATGGAACGTTTATATCGTTATTATAATACTGTTTTATAATCTTTAGACTACTATATACCCAATAAAACTGATAAAAACTTCCTCCAATAATCAATAATAAAATTAGTTTATGTAATGGAAGAAAATTTGAATATTTTTTTTCACTTGACTCAATTATCTCTTGATTATTCACTTTTACACCACTCTTTCTATGAATATAGGTACCCTTTAAACCAATTTTAATTCTTATTTCTATTCAAATCTTATCCATTTTAGCAAATTTTTCGTTTTTGCTTGTACGTCAAATTGCTGATTTTGAGAATTTATTTATGCAAAAAAGACAAGTATATTTTTCAACTTGCCTCTTTTTGGGGTTTATCACAAATTTTGTACAATCCAAGCCTCAATCACATTACAACCTTCTCAGAATTTATTATATTTTTTGAACCAACCACTCGTCTATTACCCACCTCGGCTATCAAGACAATTAATAAATGAATATTATTTTACAAAATCAATATTTAAGTTGTGTCTGAATGTTTCTTTTTTCTTGATTAGAAGTCTGTTTACAGCTCTTTTGAGTTATTGTTCTTGTGCATAAACAAGAAGGAGACTGATATGACTGAAGTTAAGACATTTAAAATTGAGCAAAAGTTTACTGGAGTTGAAGAATTGTATGAATGTTTGGTTAAAAATATTCATTATATTGAGCAAGAAACCGGCATAAAGTTTCAAAAAGGCTTAAAAATAAGACCATTTTGCATAACAGGATTTGAAGAGATCACAGAGAGGAAGATTTTGTTATTCGCCTCAAGGCAAGATTTTCCAGAAAGCTTAGGTGAATTAATTGTATTTGCCAGTGCATATGATGCTGATATTGTAATATTTTTATTACAAAAATGTAATAAAAACTACCTTATGCCTATAAATTGGCTGCAGAAAATTTGCGAAAGAGATTATGAATTTATTGTAGGTCAAGTTGATTTTTAGTCAAAAAATTCTTTTATATCAACACCAAAAAAATCAGCTATTTTATAAAGATTACTAACATGAATGGAATACTTACCGCACTCAAGGCAAGAAATATGCTCTCTGGACATATCTACCTTTTCTGCGAGTTTCTCCTGGCTTAAATCATGATCGATTCTTAGATGTTTAATCTTTAAGCCAAGTTTTTTGAGTCTTTTTGCAATACTTTCAGTCATTTCTGCATTTTCATACACAAATGGAAACAATTCAGTAAGAAAGATATTACAAAAATAGCGTTTTATGATATACTCACAGCATTATAAATACACAGTATTTAAATAATAACTTTACTTTGATTACAAGAATATGAAAGTGGCATCTATGAAAAATTTAATGTATAAATCACTTATTATAATCTTACTTTTTGGGTTATCTATGTGCAATTACGTTTTTGCAGCTAATGTACAAAACTCAAAACCTGCAGCTCCTTATACAAAACAAGCACTCGAAAAATTAGCTGATCTTCTTGATGAATATGGACTTCCTGCAACACCAGTAAAAGAAAATATCACATCAAGAGATATGCTAGAAACATATATAAATCACTATATTAAAATATGGGGAATCGCCGGATATGACTTTAGAAAATCAATAGATAAATACGTTCATGATATGAATATTAATCCTGTTGCTCTTGGGCTTCCTCCTCTATATGAATACTCAATGCCTGAAGCATTAGGATATGCAACAATCGTTAAATATTATAAAAAAAATGAAGATGAATTGGTTTTAAAAAAATATTTTTCTCAAGAAACAGTGAATCATTTTAATAAGAACATACAAAGTCAAACATCTAATAGAAGTCAGTATAATAGCAAATATTGGTTTCCTCAGGGAATAAATCCTTCTATGTTAACAGATAGTCAGTTGCATTCATTTGAAGTAGTAGATATAGATAAATATAGAAAAAGTGCCAATTATGCATTCAGTAACAGCTATGCGTTTGTAGAAGCAAAAGTTAAAAAAGCAAAAGAGCAAGGAAGACCTGTAATAAATAAAGATTTAGAGGATGCTAATAAAGATTATGGAATATTAAAGAGAATTAGTTACTCTTTATGTGATGGCTATACGCAATCAGCAGGCGGTCAATCATATGGAAGCCTCAGCCGCTCTCAAGAAAACGAGCTAAATAGAATTTTAAATGAATACGGAACTTGCGTTTTAGATGATAAAACTAAAAGCAGACTTGAAAAATACAGGCTAAGACAAGGTTATTGGCAAAATAACAACGCATCTTCAACGTATGCTCAATCTCAATCAACATATAATCAACAACCGGCTCCTTTAGACCGAAATGGATTTCACAAAATATATGACGGAATAGATTATACATATTCAAACTTAAGTAACCCCAGAAGTATTAACACTTGGACGAATATTCTAAGCCCAGTTATTAACGCTATAGGTAATTAAAAAAGGAAGTTTATAGTTGAAGAATAGAGTCAAAAGCATAATTATATTAACCCTTGTAATTTTTTGTATATCAACACAATGTATTTCTATAAGTAAAACACTTACTGGAAACATAGAAAAAGTTTGGACTGTTGATCTAGCAAGAGAAGAAGCATTTAAAGACGCCAAACCTTGGATAGATTTAAGCCAATATTCACCCACGGATCCGGAATTTAAAGAAAATAAAAAACTCATCAGTAAAAACATACTCAAAGATAACGGGAAAATCATAACAGCATACTCAGATGGTTGGTATTCAATAAAATATAATAATTCTATTACTGAATCTTACTACTACGATTATGAAGGAAATCTTAGAGAAATAGATTTTTCTATTTATCCCTACAATATTTACACTATGGATGATATGGTAAAGTATCCGTATGAATCGTTGTTTCCCATAAAAAGATATAAACATATTTACCCTGGTGGGGAAATAAGCAGAATTACCATTGATGTTAAATATGATAAAAGTTACAGCTTTAAACCAAACGGTGAATTAAAGACCTACTGTGACGGTCCTAATTGCTATGACTCCAATAATCAGCTAATTATGAAAAGAAGTTATTAATATCAGATGTTTTTAATCAGGTAGCTATACAAACTAGCTCTTGACTTTTAAAAGCTGAGTTCTTCTACTGATTATTTACGTCAGAATACATCCTAATGGCTACGATTCTCTATTAATAACTATTAGAGGCATTATTTTGCCTTATTTTTGCAAGCCCATTCTAGTCAGGAATGTAAACTTTTGCAACAATATTACATTTTTAAACCTTTATTTACCGGATTGACCACTAAGAAAACGTATCCACTAATAGCATCCCAAAATGCTTGGGATACAAATTTTAAGAAAGGAGGTCAATATGACCCTAGAAAAATCAAAGTTAGAGGTTCTTTATAAAAACCCAAGTCAGCTGAGAGTGAATCCTCGTAACAGCAAACTCCATCCCAAAAAACAGATTCACAAAATTGCCAAGAGTATTGAAAAATTAGGTTTCAATAATCCTGTTCTGATAGATAAAGATGGGATGGTGGTAGCCGGCCACGGACGAGTTGAAGCTGCAGATCTTTTAGGATTAACAAGCATTCCAACAATCTGTTTAGAGAACCTAACTCGAGAACAAATTAGAGCATACGTTATTGCTGATAATAAGCTGGCAGAAGAAGCTGGGTGGAACAAAGAAATTTTAAAAATTGAATTGGAAGAACTCAGTTATTTAGATCTAGATTTCGATGTCAGTATAACTGGATTTGAAATGGCTGAGATAGATCTAATAACAAATCCTGAAATGATTGAGGAGGTAAAGAAAGAAAAAGAAAACCCGATAGACGATATACCAGAAGAAAGTGATATTGAAAAACGCGTTCAATTTGGAGACCTCTGGCAACTTGGTAAACATAAATTATTTTGCGGTAATTCTTTAAAAGAAGAAAGTTATAAAATATTAATGCAAGATGAACTGGCTGGAGTTATATTCACTGATAGTCCCTATAACCTTAAGTCAAGCAGTATCAGCACCAAAAATACTCATTCTGATTTCAAAATGGCATCAGGTGAGATGAGCGAAAAAGAGTTTGCTAAATTCTTAAGAACAGCAATGTCTTTGCAAGCAAAGTATTCAAAAGATGGATCTATCCACTTTCAATGTATGGACTTTCGCCATATGCACGAGATGCTGGCCGCCGCAAGACCAATATATAAATTGCTAAATCTATGTGCATGGGACAAGATTACAGCTGGAATGGGGAGTTTATATAGAAGTCAACACGAATTGATTTTTGTATTTAAAAATGGAAATGCTTCACATATAAACAATGTAGAATTAGGCGTACATGGACGCTATCGGACTAATGTCTGGAAATATCCTGGATTACACGCTTCTAACCCTCATTCTAAAGGACTGCTCAAACTGCACCCTACAGTAAAACCAACCGCAATGATAATAGATGCACTACTTGATGTTTCAAACAAGAATGATATTGTTCTTGACGTATTCTGTGGCTCTGGCAGCAGCGTGACTGCCGCTGAAAGAACAAAAAGAAGAGCAAGAGTTATTGAGCTAGAGCCCAAATATTGCGATGTAGTTTTACACCGCTGGGAAAAATTAACAGGTAAAAAAGCAGAATTAATAGGAAATTATAGAAAGGAAGTTGAAAATGTCTAATTATGGGCAAGGCTTCAATGAGGAAAACTTCGAAAAGCAAGAAGAGCTTGAAGAAGAATCTTATAAAATAGGGTTCAAAAAGCCTCCGAAGCACACACAATTTAAAAAAGGTCAATCAGGCAATCCAAAAGGCCGCCCTAAACTTAAAAAATCATTTAAAGAGGATTTACAGGAAGAATTATATGAAATCATCACTATATATGAAGCTGGCAAAGCAAAGATTACTACAAAACAAAGGGCTATGATAAAAAGGCTTACAACTGCTGCTTTAAATGGTGATATGAAAGCAATCCGCACTTTGACACAATATATTTCTAGTTATAGTAAGGATGATGAGAATTCCGAACCCGAAGAACTTTCAATTGATGACCTAGAAATAATCCAGCAATTTTTAGAAAGAGGTAATTCAAATGAATAAAGAAATTTACAAATCCATATTAAGAGAAGATCTTGTATCTTTCATACATAAAACATTCATCACTATTGACAATAGCCAAGAATACAAAAGTAACTGGCATATAGAAGTAATAGCTGACAAACTAAAACAATGCAAAGATGGAAAAATTAAAAGATTAATCATTAACCTTCCTCCAAGGAGCTTAAAATCAGTATGCATATCCATAGCATTTACCGCTTGGATTCTTGGACATAAACCAAATGCTCGGATTGTAAATGTCAGCTATTCAGAAGACTTGGCGAATAAACTTGCAAGAGATGCCAGGGCCGTTATGGAAAGTGACTTTTATAAAGATATATTCAAAACTCGTATAAATCAAAATAAAAGAAGCGAAAATGAATTTGAAACTACTAAAAATGGTTATAGGCTAGCAACTTCAACTGGCGGCACGTTAACGGGTAGAGGCGGGAATTTTATAATCATTGATGATCCGATTAAGCCACAAGATGCTTTATCAGAAAGCCTAAGAACGAAAGTTAATCAATGGTACAACAATACCCTATTAAGTAGATTAAATAACAGGCAAGAAGATGTAATTATAATCGTTATGCAAAGACTGCATATTGATGATCTTGTCGGGTTTGTCCAAGAAAATGAATCTTGGGAAATATTATCCCTACCAGCGATTGCTGAAACTGATGAAAAGTATGTTCTAAACTCTGGTAAAGTTATTGAACGTAAGACGGGAGAAGTCCTGAACAAAAGCCTCGACTCAATCGAAGAACTAAATAAAATGAAAAACAAAATTGGTTCTTATAACTTTTCTGCACAATACCAACAGCGCCCTATTCCAATTGAAGGAAGTATTATAAAATGGAAATGGTTTAAATTTTATGATTCACTTCCGCTTCAATACGGACAAGCAAGTGTTTGGCAAAGTTGGGATATCGCCTTAAAAACAGGAGTAAACAATGATTTCTCTGTTTGCATAACTGCATTATTTTACAATAACGCATTTTATTTGCTAGATATTTTCCGTGTTAAAGAAGATTTTGTTAATCTAAAAAGATTAGTTAAAGATAAACAATCAGAATACAAAGCGACTGGAATTCTAATAGAAGAAACTGGCGTTGGTTCTGGGCTTATTCCACAACTAAAAGAAGAAGGGGTATATGCCATTCCAATCTCTCCCAAATTGTCAAAACAAGAAAGAGCATTCATTCAAACTCCAAAAATTGAGGCAGGACAAATTTATTTACCTAAAAATGCTGTTTGGTTAGATTCATTAAAGTCAGAAGTGGACTCATTTCCAAATGGAAGACACGATGACCAGATTGATGCACTTATTCAGCTATTAACTCATTCTACTGAAAATGGATATTCAATGAAGCGTCCTTTTTATAAAAGCAAAAGAAGTATAGAACGAATACTAAAAAAACATTCATTTAAAAGATATGATGCTCGTTAACAATATATTTTGTTATAGCAAGCAAAGCCCGTAACTGGGCTTTTTTGCTGTTATTTGGACTTGACTTTTATCTAAAAGAGAGCGATTAATGTACTCATAACTCAATCATAGAAAGGATTACGATATGATGGACAACACAATAATAAAACTAAAATCGCTCTCTAAAGAAAAATTAATTCAAAAATGGCAAAAACTATTTAAGGAAACTCCCTCTCAATCATTGCGAAGGGAGTTTTTAATTAAACACATTGTTTGGCAAATACAAGCAAAAGATAGAGGTGGCTATAGTTCAGAAACAAAGAAAAAACTTGAATCATTATCAAAAAGCTTAGAACAAACTCAAGAACTAAGAGCTGATACCATTAAGAATTTAAAATCAAACAGATTAATAATCAAACCAGGAACTAAGCTAATTCGAGAGTATCAAGGAAAAAATCACGAAGTAATTGTTCTTGAAAAAGGTTATCAGTATAACAACAAATTCTACAGAAGCTTATCTGCTATAGCAAATGAACTCACCACTACCCGATGGAACGGTAAAGTATTCTTTGGATTGAAAAGCAGGTAAGTATGAAAATAACTGAAAAGAAAATCTTAAAATGTGCAATATACACAAGAAAGTCATCTGAAGAAGGATTAGAACAAGATTTTAATTCTCTTGATGCTCAAAGAGAAGCCTGCGAAGCATATATTAAATCACAACAGCACGAAGGCTGGGTATTAATTGAAAAACAATATAATGATGGAGGGTTCTCTGGCGGCAATCTTGAAAGACCTGCTTTAAAAGAACTGTTTAAAGATATTGAAGACGGAAAAGTTGATATCATAGTTGTCTATAAAGTACACAGACTTACCAGATCACTTATGGACTTTGCAAAAATAGTTGATATTTTTGACAAAAACGAAACTTCATTTGTATCAATAACTCAGCACTTTAATACAACAACTTCTATGGGCAGATTAACATTAAATATACTTCTATCGTTCGCTCAGTTTGAAAGAGAAGTAACAGGTGAAAGAATCAGAGACAAGTTTGCAGCATCAAAGAAAAAAGGTATGTGGATGAATGGAGTTGCTCCTATGGGGTACAAATCCGAAAACCGTACGTTAATAATTGATGAAGAAAATGCCCAGAAAATAAGAATAATTTTTGATAAATACTTGGAGCTAAAAAGTGTTCATTCACTAAAAACATATTTAGAAGAAAACAAAATCTATACAAAAACAGGAAAAACCTTTGTAAAAGGTCATTTGTACAGAATATTAGGAAGCAAAACTTATATAGGCAAGATTGAACACAAAGAAAAAATATATGAAGGATTACACGAAGCTATTATTGAAGAAGAAATATTTAACAAAGCTCAAAAATTACTTTTGGAAAATAGAATAAGAAAAAGTTGTTCAATAGATAAAAAGAATCCTTCACTACTGGCCGGAAAATTATTTGATGATAAGAATAATTACATGAGCCCAAGTCATAGTAATACTAGAAATAGAAAATACAGATACTACGTCAGCCAGGCATTAATTCAACACAGAAGAAATGAAGCCGGAACTATTTCAAAAATACCTGCAGGCGAAATTGAAAAAGTTGTTACTCAAGAAATAAAAAATTTTGTGTTAGATGCTAATAATATTCAACCTTTATTAAAAAAATCAGATATTCAAAAACAAAAAGAACTACTAAAAAATATTTCGGAAAAAATCGATAATCAGTTTATCAGAACCATTTTAAGTAAAGTTGTTATTTATAAGGAAAAAGTTGAAATAACGATTTGTAAGGATCGGCTCTTAAAGGTGCTTGAAGCTACAGCATATGATACTGAGTATCCTGAAGAAATAAAATTTGAAACTAAAACACCTATTAAATTTACTAAAAATATCAAAATAACTTCAACTGCCACTAACGGAAGCGTTTTAATTTTAACCAACTCGGACACGCAACAACCAGAAATCAATCCAACTCTTGTAAAAGCAATAGCAAAAAGTTATTTATGGAACAAACAACTTTTATCAGGCGAAGTCAAAAGCGGAGCCGAAATACAAAAACGTGAAAATCAAAAATCTTATACCTACATAAAAAACATTTTAGACTTAAAATTCTTAGCTCCAGAAATTATTGAAGCTATCCTAACTGGCACCCAGCCAAGAAATTTAACGATTAAAGATTTATTTGATATAAAAACTTTAGATTGGAATGAACAAAGAAAAATTGTAAGTTGTTAATATTAATAATACAGAAAATAATTAAGCGTAGAATTCTACGCTTTTTTGTTGTGGATTATAACGTGACATCCTTTTTAGGATTTTTTATCATCATCATTATCAAAAGTGCACCTCGAAAAAAGTAAAAAGAGAATATTTAAGAAATTTGGAAAAAAGTTGAGAGAATTTTAAAATAAAAAATTCTCTTTTAGTTTTGCACCCTCCAAAATCGCCCACACAGCGGGATTTTTTGCATTAAAAAGTCCACCACTCTCTGAATGATGGACTTTAATACGGAGAAGGAGGGATTCGAACCCTCGGTACCTTTGACAGTACACAGACGTTCCAGGTCTGCACCTTAAACCGCTCGGACACTTCTCCATATATTCTCTATTTGGTATAATTTTATCATGAAAAAAACTACTTTAGGAATATTAACATTTCTCCTTTTTGCAGTCCTAACATACTCTCTGCAAAATTATGATAAATTCAAGGTTATGCAAATAACTGATTCTTCCCATGCCTACATTGATTTAAACAAGAATAAACAAATAGATGATGAAGAATTGGTAAAAATATATGGAATAAGTACATTCAATAATATTTCTACACCTAACAGACTCAAAACAAATTCTTTTTTATTAGATTATTTTGGGAAAATTTATACAGAACAAACTTTAAACGACAAATTAGTTAATGTAGAAAAAATAAACTCTTCAGAATATAAAATTTTTATCGACAAAAAAGATTTTTCAAACGAAATCATTTCAAAAGGACTGGCCTTCCCGGAGAAAGAAGAATACAAAAAAAGCTTCGATATTGATACTGTCAACAAATTTATAAAAACAGCCGACAGCAAAAACTATGTTATTTTAAACTTGAACAACAACAAATATCACAAACTCAATTGTGAATTCGGGAAAGGATCTTATAACTACAAGATAGTCGCCGAGAACGAACTGCCCAAAAACGCTTCTAAATGTAACTCTTGCCTTGTTAATCATACAAAAAACAAGATACAAGAAGAAACTATCCTAACTATACCGACATACAAGACATTTGATAACATAACAATCTACTTCTTAAACTATAAGAACTTAAAACCGACAAGCGCGTGTGCAAATATAACTTGCAAAAGCTTAATTAATGAAATAAACCAGGCTAAAAATTCAATCGATTTTGCCATCTACGGCATCAACAAAGAACCTGAAATAATTAGGGCCTTAGAAAATGCCTCAAAAAGAGGAGTTCAAATCAGATGGGTAACGGATTTCGACAAACAATCTGAAGACTATTATCCTGACACAAAAACCTTAATGCAAAAAATAAAATCTTACATTACGGACTCTGCTGAAACGATAAACTACATAAATAAAAAAGACAAAAGAGCTATAATGCACAACAAATTTTTTATATTTGATAATCAAAAAGTTTGGACAGGATCAGCAAACATTACAAACACGGATTTATCTGAGTTTAATGCTAATTATTCTATACTCATAAATTCACAACAAATAGCGCAAATATACAAAAAAGAATTTGAACAGCTTTATGCAGGAAAATTCCACAACCTGAAGCAGTCTCATGCAACAGAACCTTTTATGATAAATAAAAACACAAAAATAACAGTCTTATACTCTCCTCAGGATAAAGTTATACAATCGAAAATAATACCTTTAATAGATAATGCGCAAAGTTACATTTATATACCGATTTTCTACTTTACTCACAAAGACCTTGCTAATCATTTAATCAGTGCAAAACAAAAAGGTGTGGATGTTAAGGTTATTACCGACTCAACCAATGCCCACGGGAAATATACAATTCATAAAAGCCTAAGAGATGCCGGAATAAAAGTAAAAACCGAAAACAAAGCAGGCAAAATGCACATGAAAACGATTATAATAGATGATAAAATTTCGGTTATCGGCTCGATGAATTTTACAAAAAGCGCTGAATATAACAACGATGAAAATACAATGATAATCGAGAATGCAGACATCTCAAAATATTTGAAACAAACATTTCTAACAATGTGGAACGAAATACCAAACAAATACCTATACAGAGACCCAATGGCAGAATCCTACGAATCAATAGGTTCTTGCAATGACGGAATAGATAATGATTTCGATGGACTTATAGATAAACAAGATGACTCCTGTAAGTTTATCCCAACAAAGAAACCGAAATCAAAAGCGAAGTAACTATTCAGCTTTTTTAGGCAACTCAGGGAATACTTTATTCCATATATTAATTTTTTTCTTTTTGTTCTTATTTTTAGTCAAAGTATCAGGATTTTTTATGACTGCCTTATCAAAATTAACATCCGACCCTTCTGTTCCAACTAACATAGATAACAACATCATTGTCGTCTGTCTAAAAGCATCATATCCAAAAGTTACTCTTGCATATTCAGGCCCTAAGCTCAACAAGAATCTGTTTTCTTGGAACATATTGTCTTCTGAATTGTCTCTAAGCAGGGCAATAGATGACAAATAACCAAGAGAAATGTATTTATTAATTTTTAGGTTCTCAATAAGAATTATATTCGATTTGCCATAAGCATATTTATCAAACAGAAAAGGACTTTGTCCTGCAGTGGCTGACTGGAAGTAAATTAAATTTTGAGTCCAATTTTTATACTTTGTAGTAACCATCGGACCAACCCTAACTACACCAACGGTATCTCCTGAAGTATACAAAGACATTGCGGTCTGAGTTACTGCACCTATTTTTAATTTAAAATCTTCATTCTTGTTAATGAAAGTGTATAAATCTTTTTGCGTCTGAGTCATCCATCTGAAACGGCCATCGCCCTCGCCTAACTGCTTCTCGGTATCGACAAAATATCCACCCGAAAATCTTTGCGAGAAACTAACATCTAGATCATCAAGATAATAACTTTTATAGTATTGCAGCTGGGTAGAATATCTCGGTCTTCTGAATCCCAAGAACCATTCGTTTTGATATGAATTTTGAGAATAATCCAATGTGAAATTATCACCGATTTTTTGATAACCGCTTACTATAAACTCATTTCTTACAGACCCATATCCGATATCTGTTGAATTTCTTCCGTTTTTAAATCTGACTAAACCACCAATACCAAAATCGCTGTCCGCATAATTTATTAAAGGAACCACTTTCAAAGTAGAAGCACCAGGAGTGTTTAACACTATACCCGGCCCTGCATACATACCTAATTGTGCGACTTGTCCGAATTCCGGTATGTTTGTTTCGACATATTGGTGTTCTTTATTTGATACGACCCTTAAAGATGGCAGACTACCGATTTTAAGTTTTTTCATATATAAATCTGCATTTTTAAGAGTCATTACATTATGTTCATCTCGAGAATCTATATATATAGTTTTAGCTTTAATCCTGTATATCCCGGACTCTTTTGCAACTTTACCTTCATCACTGTCAATTCCGACGCCGCCTGGGTTAACAAATCCATTAAATGAAGTTGAACCGAATCTTAAATTATAATTTTTAAGAATCTTTGCCACCCCGTTATACTCTTCAATTCTGTCAGAGTACAAATAGCCTTCATTTGCAGTTATTCTGATTGAATAATTTTTAGTAACAGGTTTTGTTATTAAACCGTTTTCTTGATTTAAATCTAAATTTATAAAGTCACCATCAGTTACCGATGAATCGTTTATTATTTTGACGTTGTCATAAGCTTTTATATTGTTTAAATCGTGGTTAAAGACAATCTTATCCGCATACAATGTAAGGTTTTGACTTTTTACGGTTACTTTAGCATTTCCTATAGCTTCTATCTCGTAGCGATCAGGATAATAGTCCATATAATCAGAATCAACAACTACATCTGATGCCACAAACGTCTGCTTGGACTCTTCTGATTTTTTGTTTTTTTTGATTTTGATTATTTTTTTTTCTGCTTTAGTATTCTCGATTAATGAAGTTTCTTGAGGATTGTTGGTCATTTCCGATGAATAATCAGATGAAAAAGCAGGCGACGAAACATTAAGAAAAAATATAAATATCAGATTTATTGTTATAAACAAATTACGTTTCATTTATTTCTTCCTAATTAAATGTAATTGAAAGGATTACATGGCTGTCCATTTATACGAACCTCAAAATGTAAATGTGGTCCGGTACTGTAGCCAGTAGAGCCTTCATTACCTATTACCTGTCCTCTTGTCACTGTATCACCCGGGCTAACTCTATAACTAGATAAGTGAGCATACAAAGTAGTGGTCGGAGAACCATTATATCGCCCATGGTCTATAATTACAACCTTTCCGTAACCGCCATACCAGCCGGCATAAATCACTCTTCCAGCGTTAGAGGCTTTTATTGAGCTGCCATTTCGGCCACCTATATCTATACCTGAATGGAAAGTTCTACTTTTAAATATAGGGTGCACTCTCCACCCGAATGGAGAGGTGATTGGTCCTTCAACCGGCTTTATGAATCCTGTTGAAACAGAAATTTCCGATCTTTCTGTGCTTCTGGAAATCATATTTCTCAAGCTTGCTGATTGTCTCGCCAGTTCTTTTTCCGCTCTTTCATATGAATGCCTGTCGGTTCTTAACTTTTGTATCATATATGAATTTTTATCTATGGCGCTTTGAATGTTTTGCTGTTGATAATTCATATTTTGTATTGCACCGGCAAGATTTTGTCGCTCTTGCTCAACTTGATACTTAAGCCTTGCTACTCTTCTAGCTTTTTCTTTTAAATAAATTAATTTGTGTTTATCTTTCTTGGCTATTAAATTTTGATAATATATTCTATCTAAAAAGATATTTAAATCATTGGTGGACAACAATAGTTCAAACAATCCGCTTCTTTGCTTTTTATATATTTGTCTTATTCGATTTCTTGCCTGAAATTCACTAATTGTAAACTGAGACATCGAAGAAGATAATTCGCTGTTTAAATCCGCAAGTTTTGTCTGAGCCGAGGTGTACTGCTGTTTAGAAGCTTTGAGCGCTTTTTCGCTCTTCTCTAACTTGATTTGGTTTCTATAAAGCTTGTTTGTCTCTTGAGACTCTAATAACTTTAATCTTTTGATTTTAGCCTGGGCTGCCTTACGTTCTTTTTCAACATGCACAAGACTCTTTGCTTCAACAGGCAAAGAAGATATAACAAACATAAACATCACCAAGACGCTAAATATTTTTTTATTAAAATAAACCGGCATTATATATTCCTAAAAAGTTTTTATTTTTGCATACTTGTCATTACTGCAAATACTATTGGTCCAACAGTCCAAATAACAAAACTAATAGCTATTATCCCAATTATAATTTTTTGATTAGTTCTAAAAAATTCCATCAGTAATCTCTCACCATAACTTATATTAATATTTTACTCATAAAATAGTAGACGTGCAAATTATTAAATAGTTTTGTTGCGAAAATAGTAAAATTTTTAAACTCTGTACACATTATGCTGAGTTATTATAATTTCACATTTATAATCATGCTCTTCGATAGGCAGTTCATCTATTAAAAGTTCTTCCGGCAACAGCAATATTTTTTTTGGACTATGAGAAAGAGAACTTAAAAATCTATCGTAATAGCCTTTTCCATACCCCAAACGATTTCCTGATTTATCGGCCATCAAGCCTGGAAGAATTACGATATCAAGATTAGCTGAATCGCTATGTTCTTTCATAGACTCTTTAATCCCAAAACAATTCTCTACCAATAAATTTTTGTCATATTCACATACAAGCAAATGATTTTCATGAACTCTTGGTATGAACCAATTTTTACTTGTATCTTGAAACAAGTTCAATGTATCAACTTCATCTTTAAAAGAGTGATATGAAAATATATTTTTTGATATTTTGTACTCAGGTAAGTTAAGAAGTTTATCAGTTATTCTCTTGCTTATTTCATTTATATCCAAGGATTTTCTGATTTGTTTTGCTTTTTTTCTTAATTCTATTTTTTTATTTATCATTTTTCCTCACAAAAAAGCTCCAAGTATATCTTGAAGCTTTTTTAGTATATTTGTCAAACGGTTATTTAATATTTGAGAATGTCCAAGCATCATAATTTGGATTTTCAGCAATTTTAATTTCACCATTTAATCCGCCATCTTTTGGATCTTCGTGAGCGATTGGTTTGTAAAGTCTGTTGTAGTACTCAACAACCATTCTGTCAGAGTTGAAGTAAGCCTCAGCTGTTCTGATAGCCTGTCTCATCATTCTTGCCCACTCTAGTTTGTTATCATAGTATGTTGGAATGATTTGATTTTCAATCATATCCATCATGCATTGATAATCTTTCCAGTGTCTTTCTTCCCATGGAATATCATCATCTAAACCGGCGTATTCAATTGTGTAGCCGTTAATTCCAGGGAACGTACCTTCAACAGTCCAACCATCATATGATGATAAGTGAAGTGCACCGTTCATATTAGCTGACATGCCAGAAGTACCTGACGCTTCAAATGGTCTCAACGGAGTATTCAACCAAACATCAGAAGCTTTTTTAAGTTTAGCACTTAATTCCAATTCGTAACCGGCTAGAACGACTACGTTTTTCATTGTGTGAGATCTGTGTAATATTTTATTAAACATTTCTCTACCCATAACGTCATCCGGATGGAATTTGCCGGCGAATATCAATTGAACTTTATTTTCGTTTAAAAGCTTAGTGATTCTTTCTTTATCCATAAAGATAAGCCAAGCTCTCTTGTAGTCTGCGAATCTTCTTGCCCAGGTGATTGTTAACACATTTGGATCAAGTCTTTTACCAGTTGTATTAGCAATATAGCTGAACACGTCTTTTTTCATTTCGACTTTTGCATTTAATAGATCTTCTAAAGTTTTAGATTCTCTAATTTTTTCATCTTGCCAATAATGTAAATTTACAGCGTTTGTGATTGCTCTGATAGGACAGCGTCCACTTACCCAATCCCACATTTTATTAGCAACTAAACCGTGTAATTGAGATACTGCGTTGGCAAGTCTACTCATTCTTAATGCTGCTACTGTTAGCGAGAAGTGCTCTCCACCAAGCTCGATAGCTCTTTCTCTTGAACATCCTGAGAAGAATCCGCCTTCTAATAGCGTGTCAACCCAGTGAACTTCATTACCCGCTGCAACAGGTGTATGAGTAGTGAATACAGTTTTTCTTTTAACTTGTTCTAAGTCACCGTTATACTGTCTCAAAAGTTCAAAAGCAGCAGGAAGTGCATGACCTTCATTCATGTGAACACAATCAAAGTTGTATCCAACTGCCTGAAGAACTCTAATACCAGCTACACCAAGAACTGTTTCTTGTGCTACTCTAATTTTTTCATCTCCATCATATAATTTATGAGAGATTGATCTTGCCCATTCAGAGTTTTCTTCAACATCTGTTGTTAATAAATATACAGGGCATGTGCCGAATAATTCAGGCTCAACTCTAAATGCCTTAACTCTTACTTTTTCACCGAAAATTTCTACATCAACATAAGTATCGACATCAGTTAAAAAGTCATAGTGCTTTCTAATATATGCAACTTCGACATTGCCATCATGATCAATTCTTTGATTGTAGTAGCCATATGACCAAAGCATTGTAACCCCAACCATAGGAAGCTGAAGATACCCTGCGGACTGCATGTGCGACCCTGCAAGAAACCCTAAGCCACCAGAGTAGGTACATAGAGACTGATCCATTGCTATTTCCATTGAAAAATATGCTACTTTAGGTAATCCCATAGTTCTCCTTTTTATATTTACATTAACTATCTTCGATGAATTTTATATCAATAACATACCATGAACGCAATACTTTTTGTATAACCAAATTAGTTTTTATCTAGAAAAACACAGTCATAGAAAGCTTTAAGGAGGATATATACAAGCATGTAAAGATATATTAAAGTATACAATTTCAGTATTATTTTTGCATTACCTAAGCAAAAACGATTATAATAAGATTAGAACATCCTTATCTAACCATTAATCTAATGTTCAGGAGCAACAATAAATGAAATGCCTATTTTTATTACCTCCAATCTGGCAGCCGCAGGCACCTCCTCTTGGTATAGCAAGCTTAGTAGCTCAGTTAAGAAAAAATAAAATAAAATCCGAAGCAATTGATTTAAACGTAAAATTTTTCAATGAAATCTTGGAAAAGTCACACTTAAAAAAAACAGTAAAGAACTTACATCAAATAAAAAGAGAAATAGAAATAGAAGCAGAAAAATATGAAGTCCCTGATTTTAACGAAGAAGATTATCCAATAGAAATAAAAACCCTAATTACAAAACAGAAAAGGATAGGCGATTATTTCAATCATAAAGCGCATCTTCTGGAAAAAATCCCGGAGCAAATAGATAGAGCCGTTTCAATCATTAAAAGTAACAAGTTTTTTTATAACCCGGAAAGTTATAGAAAAGCTAACAAAACAATAAATGCCGCGTTAGAAATAGCTTCACTTCCTTATGCTCCGACTGAAATATTGTTTTATTCATATGAAAACCAGCTATTGAAATACAATTATGAATTGGTTAAATACTTTGTTTTTTCTGAATCAACTAATATTTTTACAGAATTTTACAAGAAGTGGCTTCCGAAAATAATTAAGAAAAAAGCCAACTATATAGGAATATCAATAAACACAAACACTCAATTGATTGCAGGTTTAACTCTTTCAAGCTTATTAAAGAAACATACCAACGCCCATATAAGTATTGGCGGGAATTACTTTACCAGAATCCTCGAAAGCGTAAAAAAGGAACCTGACTTCTTTGATATTTTTGCTGATTCAATAATGGTGAGCGAAGGCGATAAACCGATACTAGAACTTGTCAAATATCTGGATAACAAAATAACTATTGAAGAGGTTCCTAACATAGTTTATAAAAAAGATAACAAAATAATTCAGAATCCTTTATGTGAGCCCTATTCCTTGGATGAATTGCCAACGCCTGATTTTTCGGATTTTAAATTTTCAGACTATTTTGTGCCGGAAGTAGTCCTTCCTGTTGAAACCAACAGGGGATGTTATTGGGCAAAATGCACATTCTGCGACTTTTCACATGGAAAAAAATACAGCTTCAAAAATGTAGACAAATTAATAAACGAATTAAAAGAATACAAGAAAAAATATAAAATAAACAACTTCAACATAATAGATGAAGCGGTTAGGCCTTCTTACCTTAATGAACTTGCAGACAAATTAATAGAAAACAACCTGAATATAAATTATCACTTCTACAGCAGAACAGAAAGTGAATTTACTAAAGAGATTTTAGAAAAAGCAAGAAAATCCGGCCTAAGGATGGTCTTGTGGGGGATAGAATCAGGCTCCAGAAGGGTTCTCGAATTCAGCAACAAAGGCGTTGACTTCGACGAAAGATTTAACGTATTAAAGAATGCCCATAACGCAGGTATTTGGAATAATGCGCTGACATTCTGCGGACTACCCACAGAAACAAAAGAAGAAGCCATTCAAACAATAGAAATAATAAGAAAAAACAGTGATGTGATTGATTCTAACGGGGTGATTCCTTTCGTACTGAGCAATCAATCAATCATAAGCAAAAATCCTTCAAAATACGGAATAACCAATTTCGACCCGGATGATGAGCCTTTCTCTACGGGTATAAAATTCGACTCCTTGGGAATGAGCCATAAAGAAGTAAGAGAAGTTATAGGGCTTCACATGGAAAACAATAAGGAGCTGTATGGATATTCTTTTTCTATCCTCTTAAACAGAATCTCAATTTTCCTGTATATTACAAAATATGGGGTCGAGTGGCTTAAAAACTACAAAATTGACACACAAAGCTCGAGTCAACCAATGTGTAATCTGTAATTATAACGGCATTTATTAAGGAGATATTTTTTGGAAAACTTACTCATTTCACCACCAATGTTTCAACCTACAGGTCCTTATCTTGCCATCCCGGCTTTGATGGCCCAACTTGAACAAGCAGGTTTTGAAGTAGAAGCTTTAGATTTGAATATAGAATTTTATAACGAGGTATTACAAAAAACATATCTTGAAAAAAGTATAAAAAAAGTTGAAGAAATTGAAGAGAAAATCCAAAAAGAAGCAAAAAAATACAATAGTAAACGTTTATGGGATTATCCAATCAAAACAAGGGAAATAATCCTTAAAAACAAGATTATACAAACATATTTAGAAACAAAATCCGATTTTTTCAAAATCATTCCTAATGAAATTGATAAAGCAGTAGCAGCGATTAAAAACAAAGAAGAATTTTATAATCCTCAATCTTATAAGAAATCAATACAAATAATATCTGCGGCGCTAGAAATAGCCTCTCTCCCATATGCACCGACAAATGTATTTTTTCCGGGGCATAAAAATCCCCTGCTATCGCTTGATTATGATGTCATTAAATATAATACATCCTCAAAATCCACTAATATATATATTGAGTTTTTTGAAAAATGGGTAAAAAAAATAAAGGAACAAAAACCTAAATTTGTAGGAATATCGATAGCTTCTTATCACCAAATGCTGGCAGGTTTAACTCTTGCGAGGATGTTGAAAAAGGAAACAAACGCTTATATAGCCATAGGTGGAAGCTATTTTACAAGAACCCTTGATACATTATCTAAATGCCCGGATTTTTTTGATACTTTTGCACAGGCGGTCCTTTTTGAAAGCGGAGAAAATTCTATTGTTGAGCTTTTGAAATTTTTGAACAAAGAATTACCGATAGAAAAAGTTTCAAATATAATTTACAAGCAAAAAAAGAAAATAATCACTAATAATATCCCCTGTCAGTTGGAGATATCAGAAACTCAGCTTCCAAGTTATAAAGGATTTGATTTCTCTAAATACTTGACGCCTGATGTTATCCTTCAAATCCAAACCGCCAGAGGATGCTATTGGGGCAAGTGTTCTTTTTGTGATATTCCATACGGAAAAACATACAGCATAAAAAAAATCGACAAAGTAATAGAGGAAATAAAAAATTATACAGAGAAGTATAAAATAAATCACTTTGAAATAGTCGATGAATCCTTGAACCCGTATTATCTGAATGAACTGTCAAAAGAATTGATTAACAATAACCTTCAAATAAATTACAAAGCTTGTAGCCGCATAGAAGACGCCTTTAGCAAAGAATTGTTGAATCAAGCAAGGGAGTCCGGTTTAAGATTATTGCAATGGGGATTGGAAACAGGCTCCGAAAGAATCTTTAGACTCATTAACAAAAGTGAAAACTTCAGCAACAGAATCGATATTTTAAGAAATTCAGCTGAAGCAGACATATGGAATAATTGTTTTCTTTTCTTTAGCTTTCCGACAGAAACAATGGAAGAAGCACAAGAAACAATTAATTTAATAAACGCAAACACGGATATAATCAATTCAGTTGCCCATGGCCATTTCTCTTTAGCTAAATATTCCCACATAAATAAAAATCAAGACTTCTATAAAATAAAAAGTATTAAACTACCGGAAAATAACTTTGAGGTATTTTTAAATTTTGAAGGGCAAGTCCATTCAAAAGAAGAAAAAAAAGAACTGATAAGACAGCTTAAAGATGTTACAAAAAAAATCGGAAGTGATGCTTTAGAAAGGTATTTCCCTAACAGAGACTATCTTTTCTTGTACATTTCTCATTATGGTATGGAATGGGTTAAAAACTTTATCAAAAGTCTTCAGGAAGAATCTGCTTAATAGAACCTGCCATCAAATTAAATGTTTGCAATTCTGCCTCTAAACTTATACGAATAGAGCTTCATTCTATTCAATAATTCTATTTAATTTAATAATTTCATTAATGCATAACTAATTATTAATGTATAATTATATTAGGTACGAAACCTATACGGAGATGCACAGTTGAAAACCCTATTAATATTTCCTCCTATATGGCATCCTGTGGCCCCTCATCTGGCCATTCCTTCACTAATGGGACAATTGGAAAAAGAAGGCGTAGATGTAGAAGCGCTTGATATTAATGTGGAATTTTACAACGATCTTTTAAAAAAGTCTTATCTTGATAAAACAATAAAAGAACTAAATAAGGTTGCTGAAGAAACTAAAACCAAAGCAAATGATATAGATAAAGAAGAATTTGAAAATTTATCTTTTGAAAACAAAGAATTAATTTTAAAAAACGACTCTATTCAAAAATACTTAAATAAAAAATCACACCAACTAAAAATCGTTCCAAAAGAAATTAAAAAAGCTATATCTATAATCCGAAGCAAAAAAGAATTCTACAAGCCTGAATCATATATAAGAGCTATGAGAACCATATCTGCGGCACTTGAAATCATTTCTCTTCCATATGCTCCAGCCCGAATTGCCTTATATGGCTATCAGAATCCTTTATTTGAAATGGATTATGAATCGATAAAAAACATCGTATTTTCACATTCTACAAACATTTTTGCTGAATATTACAAAAAATGGATTCCTAAGATATTAAAGAAAAAACCTAATCTCATAGGGATTTCCGTAGGCTCGAAAAATCAAATTATACCGGCATTAACTCTTGCGAATTTGTTAAAAAAACACACAGATGCCCACATCACAATCGGCGGTAACTATTTTTCAAGAACAAAAGGTTCTTTCTTGAACTACCCCGATTTCTTTGATACCTTTGCTGATTCAGTTCTTTATAATGAAGGAGAAATCCCGATAACAGAACTTGCTAAAAGAATTGAGCAAAACCTACCTATAGACGACATATCAAATCTTATATATAAAAAAGACGATAAAGTAATTATCAATGAAGTTTGTAAACCTTTAAGGCTTAATCAAATACCAAAGCCTTCGTACAAAGGGTACGACTTTTCCAAGTATTTGACGCCAGAAATAGTATTGCTTCTGGAAACAAATAGAGGCTGTTATTGGGGCAAATGTGCATTTTGCGATATCCCATACGGGAAAGAATATAGCAGCAAAAACGTAGATGATTTGATCAGCGAAATAAAAGAATACAAGAAAAAATACGGGGTATCAAATTTTGAACTCGTAGATGAATCGATTCCGCCTAAATATTATGAACAATTTGCGGAAAAAATCATTGAATCGAAATTAAACATAAACTATTACAGCTGCGCAAGGACAGAAGCCGGATTCACAAAAGAAATACTTCACAAACTAAGAAAATCCGGGTTAAGAATGGTTCTATGGGGTATAGAGGCTGGTTCTGAGAGAGTTATGAAAGTATTAAATAAAGGTGTAGACTTCGACAACCGATTCCAAATTTTGCAAGATGCGGCTGATGAAGATATATGGAACCATGGTTATGCGTTCTTTGGTTTCCCAACAGAAACTTTTGATGAAGCTCTAGAGACCGTGAACACTCTGGAAAAACATTCAAAAATAATCCATTCATGCGGAATCACTTTCTTTGAACTTACCAAAAACTCTAATGTGGAAAAAGAACCTGAAAAATATGGCCTAAGTTACATCGGCCCTAAAAACACAGATTTCCGCAACATTCTTGAATATAAAGGAAATACCCTTAGCGAAGAAGAAAAAGAAAAAATAAAACAAAAATGCGAACATACTTTGGGAAAATTTTTTGAAGTGCCAATTTTTAACAATGTTCCAACCACTGAAGAATACGTGTTTTTATATTTAGCAAAATACGGAACTAATACTCTTAAAACTTATAAATTAAAAAGCTAAAATAACAAATAACCCTTAAATAATGACTATTATTACCCTTTAATGTATAATCAGATTTGGATAAATCCTTAACGGAGCAAAATTTTGAAAACATTATTAATTTTTCCACCTATATGGCCTCCTATGGCACCATATCTCGCTATACCATCTTTGCTCGGCCAGCTGGAAAATGAAGGCTTCGATGCCGAAGCTATGGATTTAAGCGTAGAATTCTATAATGACATTTTAAAAAAATCATACCTAGAGAAAACGGCTAAATATTTAAAAAAAATTGAGCCCGAAATCAGGCTAGAAGCCCAAAAGTATGACAAAAACGACATAAATGATTACCCTATAGAAATTAAAGAAATTATCCTTAAAAACGAAAGAATTCAAAAATATTTAGAAAAGAAATCGCATCTTCTAAAAAAGCTACCAAAAGATATAGAAAAAGCAGTTTCTACCATAAAAAACAAAAAGAGATTTTACAATCTCGAAACGCTTGTAGATGCAGTTAAAACAACAGGATTAGCGCTGGAGTTATCATCTCTTCCTTATTCTCCTATGAGAATTTTACTCGACGGTTATGACAACCCTATTTTAAATCTGGATTATAAATCCCTAAAATATAATATCTTTTATTCATCCACAAATATATTTAAGGATTATTATGAAAAATGGATTCTTCTAATTAAAAAGAAAAAACCTAAGTTAATAGGAATATCAATAACTTCTCATAACCAGCTTCTCCCGGGGTTAACACTTGCAAACCTTTTAAAACAAAACACCGAGGCTCATATAGCTTTAGGCGGCAATTACCTTTCCAGGATTATTGAAGAAGTAAAAAAATACCCGGACTTTTTCGACCTGTTCGCAGACTCCATTTTAATAAATGAAGGTGAAAAACCAATTGTAGAACTTGCAAAACATATAGATGGAAAAATAAATATTGAAGAGGTACCTAATATCGTCTACAAAAAAAATAACGAAATAATAAGTACCGCGAAATGTAATCCTTTAATGCTAAACCAATTTGAAGTGCCAAGCTTTAAAGGTTTTGATTTTTCCAAATATATAACACCAGAAATCGTCCTGCCACTACAAACAACAAGAGGATGTTATTGGGGCAAATGCACCTTTTGCGACATTCCTTACGGAAAAGAATACAGCGTAAAAGATGTTGATTTGTTAATACAAGAATTAAAAGATTACAAAAAGAAATTTAACGTATCGAAATTCTGTATCGTAGATGAGTCGATACATCCAAATTACTTAGAGAAAATTGCAGATAAAATAATTGAAAATAAACTGGACATAAATTATTACTGTCCGGTGAGAACGGACAAAGAATTCACCCCTGAACTGTTCAAAAAACTAAGAAAGTCAGGGCTTAGGATGGTAATGTGGGGGATAGAATCGGGTTCTGAAAGAATAATGGAGCTTATGAATAAAGGTGTAGACATAAAAAAAAGAGTAGACATCATTAAGTCAGCAGCTGAAGCAGACATTTGGAACCATGGATTCGGCTTTTTTGATTTCCCCACCGAAACGATGAAAGAAGCAGAAGAAACAATCGAATTTCTAAAATCGAATTCAGAAATACTACACTCTTGCTCATTTTGCACCTTTGGTTTGGGCAGACATTCTGAAGTAAAATTCAATCCTGAAAAATATGGAATAGAAGATATTTCTTATATAGAGGAATTCGCTACTTTTTTAAATTTTACAGAAAAGGGTAGAAGCAACGAGTCTATCCAGCAAAAACGAAACCTTCTTCTGGATGTTGTAATAAAATATTATGATACAGGATTGTGGAAATACTGCAAAAGCTACCATTACTTGTTTTTATATATTTGCCACCATGGCATAAATGGGGTTAAGCATTATAAAACGTAATTTATCGATTAACAGACAAAAAAAAGACCCTTGAAGGGTCTTTTTTTATAAATTATGCTGCTTGGTCCAGCTTTATTTCTACGTTGAAGGCATCTTTGTCTTCCATTCCATCTACAGAATAAGTGAGTAACACATATTCTTTTGCGACAGCTTCTGACCAGCCT
Organism: Cyanobacteria bacterium OH_PDB_230; assembly: GCA_023421795.1. Taxonomy (GTDB): domain Bacteria; phylum Cyanobacteriota; class Vampirovibrionia; order Gastranaerophilales; family Gastranaerophilaceae; genus JAEZOG01. Next base: position 1,013,159 of record JAEZSO010000002.1, on the reverse strand, counting down.
CTTAGCTCCATTTGTTCTTTAACTAAAGTTTCAAATTTACCGGAAGAAACATTTACTCTTGGATCAGAATTTTCTTCAGATTCTTCTTTTGTATCTTCAGTTCCATTAGCATTTGCATCATCTTTCTTAAACATGCTATAGTCAGCGCCATCAGTACTTGCAGCGTCAACTGGGCTGTTAACTGCCTGACTGCTAATTGCATCTCTTGATGCTGCGATGTCTGCTGTTACTCCTGTTAAAATTTCGTTCATAAACAATTCTTCGGTTTCCAAACCGCCGTTGCCGTTTGCATCCGCGATTTTGATTTCGCCACCGTTAGCATCTCTGAATGTATATACTGCGATAGAACCGGTTGTAGCGTTTTTGTTTCCTTTGTATTTTGATGCCGCATAGTTATCTACTATGTATGAAGTTTTAACATATGAAACTTCGCATTTTATGCCGTTTGCTTTACAGTATGATTGTATAGCTTTATAGTCTTTAAAATTATTTGCTTGCCATCCAGCTGCTAATTTGTTTTGTAAAGCTGTATCTTCTGCTACGTGTTCAGCATCAAAGCTGTCCATTACTAAGCTTTGAACGTTACCACCTAGTGAAGTAACATAATCAACGAAATCCGCATCACCTTTACGAACATTTGTTGTATCTAAACCTCTTTGTTGTAAGGATTTAATATATTCTTCGTTTGTTATTTTTGTTGAAAGTGTCATATCTCTATCTCCATCTCTTATTTAATATCTCTAATTTATTACTTGATCTTTTTATTTAGAATCCGTTTCCACCGATATCTGTTGGTAAAACTGAAAACATTTGGCTGAAATCAAAAGATTCAATTGTCGAAACTCCGTTACCCGTTATGCCATTTCCGAGAATTTCCATTTTGGCATCTTCTAAAATAAAATCATCTACTTTCATATAAATACTCCATCTTAATATCTCTTGAATATATAAAGTATATATCGTTTTGAAAATTTACTTTTTTTTATTGATTATTAAGTTTTGTAAAGCATAATCTTTTAAATGCTTATATAAAGCTCAACATTAAATTACACTTATATTAGAATCTAGAAAGTTACGAGCATCTAAAATGAAAATACTATTGTTATTCCCTCCGCAATGGACACCGATAAGCCCGCATTTTGCCATCCCTACACTTCTGGGACAGTTTAAAAACGAAGGCTTCGACGCTGAAGCTATAGATTTAAATATCGATTTTTACAACAAAATATTAAACTCTTCTTTTGTAGAGAGAATGCTTGATAAAACAAATATAATTTTCTCTGATTTATTAAAAGAAATAGCAAAACATCATTCCCCAACAAAAAGTTTCACGGATTATCCATTTGAAATCCAAACCCTGATGGTTAAGTATTCCAAAATAAAAGAATACAAGCAAAACAAAACATACCAGCTTGAAAATATATACAAAGTTGTTGACGATGCAGTTAATACCATAAAATCAAACGAAGGTTTTTTTAATCCTGAATCTTGCATCAAATCCTTGAATATTATTGAAACTGCTCTTGAGATAATATCATTGCCTTACTCACCGGCTAAACTATCGTTCGACAGCTATACAAACCCTCTTTTCAAACTTAATTATGAAAGCATAAAGCATCATGTGTTTGATGAAGCTACAAATATGTTCATTGACTATTTCGATGAAAATATTCAAGAAATATTAGACAGAAAAGCTGATTATATAGGGATTTCCATAAATTCTTCATCTCAGGTCATTCCGGGTTTAACCTTGGCCAACATATTAAAAACAAAGACAAGTGCTCATGTAAATATCGGCGGCAACTTTTTTGGAAGAGTAGTAGAAAATTTACAGAAAAGACCAGAATTTTTTGATTTATTTGCCGACTCCGTACTTGTAGAAGAAGGCGAAAAACCTGTTTTAGACCTTGCCAAATACTTAAATGGCGAAATTCCAATAGAAGAAGTTTCTAATCTTGTGTATAAAGATGAAAACAATATAATAAAAATAAATAAAAAAGCTTTGCCCAAAAAACTTGATGAATTAGCAAATATAGACTTATCAGGTTTTGATTTTAAAAAATATTTTTCGCCAGAGGTTGTTATGCCTTTTCAAACAAGTAAAGGCTGTTATTGGGGTAAATGCAGCTTTTGCGATCAGGATTTCGGACAAAATTTCAATGTAAAAAACATAAATAAATTAGTAAACCAACTCAAAGAGATTAAAGAAAAATACAACATTTCCAACTTTGAATTCATAGATGAATCGGTTAGCCCTTCTTATTTTGAAGAGATGGCGAATAAAATCGAAGAAGAAAATTTGAAAATAAACTATTTTTCCAATGCCAGATTAGAAACAGCTTTTTCTAAAGAAATTCTTGCAAAAGCAAGAAAATCAGGCTTAAGAATGCTTCTTTGGGGATTAGAATCAGGTTCCGAAAAAATTATGGAACTGATAAACAAAGGAATTGACCTTGAAAAAAGGTTTGAAATTCTCAGAAATTCGTCAGAATCTGACATATGGAACTTTGCTTTTATATTCTTTGGTTTCCCTGCTGAAACAACAGAGGATGCGAAATCCACAATCGAAATGCTTTGCAAAAACAACGACATAATAAATTCTTATGGCAGAAGTGTTTTCACAATGGGAAAACACACAAAACTCAGGGAACACTCTGAATCTTACGGAATAGTAGGTGTGAGCGAACAACAAGATGAGTTCTCTCCAACATATGATTTCCAAGGAATTGGTATGACAAAGCAAGAATTAAGTGATATTATAAAATTGTGCACTTTGACCTGCAATGAAGCGTATAAAAATCCTTTATGGATGTATCTGAAATATAGAGAATATTTATTCTTATACGTTATGCATTATGGGGTGAAGTGGGTTCAGGAATACAAACTAAATATTTAAAGGGAAAAATTATGGGATTTTTTGAAAATTTTTTCGGATCGCAAAAATCTACAACTGAGAAAATACAAGAAGACAGAAACAAAATAAGAAAGTTACTTGAAGACAACCTAAAGCAGTTATCTTTCACCACAATGGAAATTAACGAAGTACAAGACATAATAACTGTTGCTGAAGAAGATATTCAAACTCTTAAAGACACTCTCTTAGGCACAAACATAAACAACCCTGACCCTACCCCTATTATGAATAAAGTTTCTAACGAAATCAGAGCAAGACAACAACAGATGTCAATAGACATTAAGAATAAAGTTCAAGAAATTCAAAAAAGAAAAGAAGCTTATAAGAAAGAACTTGAATGAAGCTAGCAGTATTTGATTTTGACTCAACCCTTATGGATGGAGAAACCATTGAGTTTCTTGCAAAAGAATACGGGATAGAAGAACAAGTCAAAGAAATCACAAACCAAGCTATGGAAGGGCATCTGGACTTTTTTGAAAGCTTAACCAGAAGAGTTTCTATGCTCAAAGGGTTAAGTGAAATAAAGGTAAACAATATCTGTTTGAATCTTCCGTTCATGCCGGGAGCCAGAGAAACCGTTTCAGAATTACAAAAAGCAGGGTATAAAGTCGTATGTTTTTCAGGCGGATTTAAATCAGCTACAGTTCCGGCCAAGTCTTATTTGGGTTTAGATGCGGAATTTTCTAACGTTTTACATTTCAAAAACGCTGTAATGACAGGTCTTGTCGGCGGCGAGATGATGTTCTCCACAAGTAAAGGAACGATGATACAGACGCTTCAAGGACTGCTAAATATCTCTGAAAATGATACATTAGTTGTGGGAGATGGCGCTAACGATTTAAGCATGTTTAAACATGCCAGAACAAAAGTAGCATTCTGCGCAAAAGAAGTTTTAAAAAGAGAAGCAAACATAGTAGTTTGCGAAAAAGACCTTACAAAGATATTGGATAAATTACCCCTCTAAAACAGCAAGTGTAAGGGTATAAAACTCTTCGTCCACTTTGACTATGGCCCATCTTAATACATTAAGCCCCATTTGTTTTAAATGGGACTCAATATAATCAGAATCTAACTTATCTGTTTTTTTTATTTTAACTTCTTTTGTTGTAATCATTATTCTACGGTTACAGATTTAGCCAAGTTTCTTGGTTGGTCAACGTCTTTACCTAAGAATTCAGCTATATAGTAAGCTAAAAGTTGAAGCGGGACATTCGCAATCACCGGCGACAATATTTCTGACACTTCAGGAATGGTTATAATGTATTCAAAAAGTGACTCAAGTTCTTTATCAGTGGATGAAGTTAAGGCGATAAGCCTTGCGTCTCTTGCTTTAGCTTCTTCACTGTTAGACAGGATTTTTTCGTATGTAATATGTCCAGGTATCAAGATTGAAAGAACCGGCATAGTCTCATCCAACATCGCAATAGGACCGTGCTTGAGCTCTCCCGCTGCGTAACCTGTTGCATTGATGTAGCTGATTTCTTTTAATTTTAAAGCGCCTTCTAAAGCAGTTGCCAAATTGATGCCTCTTGCGATATAAATAAAGTCTTTTGTATTAGCGTACTTCTTAGCGCATTCTTTTATTTGTTCTTTGTTGTTTAAAATTTGCTCTATTTTTGTAGGTAATTGGATTAATTCATGTTTTAAATTTTTCAAATACTCTTTGTCTAAAGATTCTTTTATTTCTGCAAGATGAATCGCTAGCAAGTAGAAAGACATAAGTTGTGCTGTATATGATTTTGTAGCGGCAACACTGACTTCAATACCCGCACTTACAGGAATCAAGCTGTCAGCATATCTTGCCATACTGGAGTCAGGTCTGTTTGTGATAATAAGTACGTGAGAACCTTTATCTTTAGCCTGTCTTATTGCAGTTATAGTATCAGCCGTTTCACCTGATTGAGATACCCCAACAACAAGTGTTGAAGCATTTGTAACAGTCTTTCTGTAAATATATTCACTTGAAGGTTCAACATCAACTGCAATTCCGGTAAAGTCTTCAATGATATATTTACCGACCATCGCGGCATGAAGTGAAGTTCCGCAGGCAATAATTTCTATTCTGTTCAGATTTTTGAGTATATCTTTGTTTAATTTGACTTCACTTAAATTTATAGGTGAATCGATATCATATAATTTACCGTTTAATACGTTTCTGATTACATCTGGCTGCTCATGGATTTCTTTAAGCATAAAGTGTTTGTATCCCATTTTGCTTAGAGCAACGGGTTCCCAAGGAAGATGCTCAACTTTTTTATTGACAACTTCACCTGCGAGATTTTCAACTACAACATTGTCTTTTGTAACAATGGCTATTTCATTATCATCTAAATATACGGCTTTTTTCGTATGCTCTATTATAGCCGGAACATCAGAGGCAATAAGATTTTCACCTTCTCCGATACCTAAAAGCAATGGAGCATTTTTTCTTACACCAACTATTTTATCAGGCTCATCTTTGTGCAATACACAAAGAGCATAAGCACCTTGAAGCTGCTTTACTGAGTTTCTCACTGCTTCTTTTAAAGAATTAGTTTTTGAATATTCATACGCTACCAAGTGCGCTATAGTTTCCGTATCTGTCTGTGACTTAAATACACAGCCTTTTTGCGTTAATTCTTGTTTTAACTCTTTGAAATTTTCGATAATCCCATTGTGCACGAGAACTAATTTTCCGCAGTTACAAGTATGCGGGTGGGCGTTGAATTCAGTAGCTCCACCATGGGTCGCCCAACGTATATGGCCGATGCCTGAGGTAGGAGCGTCTATCTTACATTCATTGCCAGATAGCACGTCTCTAAGATTCTGGAGTTTTCCTATAGCTTTAAAAATTTTGATATCACCGCCATCATTTAAAGCGATACCTGATGAATCGTACCCTCTGTATTCAAGACTTGTAAGTCCATCAATCAAAATTTTAACTACGTCTTTTTTACCTATATATCCTACTATTCCACACATAATTGTCTGTTTCTCTCCTCTGTACAAATTGATATTCTAATATTATACATATTTAAAAAAATATGGATATTAAGAATATATAAAGATTTTAGTATAAAGCTATAATGTCTTTCACTGCCTGCTCGCCCAAGTTTAATATTTCTATAAGTTGGGCTCTTTCATAAGGATTTCCTTCTGCAGTTGTTTGGAACTCTATTATCTTACCGCTTTTTGTCATAACTATATTGCTGTCTACTTGAGCTGATGAATCTTCACAGTAGTCCAAATCCAACTTAACCTCGCCATCGACAATACCAGCTGAAACAGCAGCAATTGGCTCTATTATAGGGTTTTCTTGAAGAAGCCCTTCTGCCATAAGTTTCTCAATTGCAATTTGAAGAGCGATAAAACCGCCGCATATACTTGCGCATCTTGTACCACCGTCAGCTTGGATAACATCAGCATCAATCGTTATAGTTCTTTCCCCAACTTTTTCCAAATCTACACAGGAACGAAGGCTTCTTCCTATTAGTCTTTGGATTTCCTGAGTTCGGCCTGAAATTTTAGAACGTTCTCTCTGGCATCTTGTGTGAGTTGCCGAAGGAAGCAACGAATATTCCGCCGTAACCCAGCCTCTGGCGTCATCCTTTGACATCCATCTTGGTTTTTGTTCTTCTGATGTGGCAGTAACAATGACTTTAGTATCCCCAAATTCAATAAGAACAGAGCCTAAAGCATGCTTTGTATAATCTTTGGTAATCTTAATCTCTCTTAGCTGGTTATTTGCCCTATTATTAAAACGTTCGCTCATTTGGTTTTCTTCCTTTTTTTTAAAATAATTTTATGATAAATTTTATTATAACAATACTACAACGGTAAGGCGAATTATGAATAAGTTTTATTTAACAACAGCAATCGATTATGTAAACGGAGCACCTCATATAGGACATGCTTATGAAAAGATTATGGCTGACGTGATAATAAGACATATGAGACAAAGATCAGAATACTCTGATGTTTATTTTCTTACTGGAACCGATGAACACGGAGTTAAAATACAAAAGACAGCCGAAGCAAGCGGCATTTCTCCTCAAGAACTTTGTGATCAAAACGCACAAAAATTCGTTGATGCCTGGAAACAACTGGAAATTTCTTACGATAAATTAATAAGAACAACATCTCCTGAGCATAAATCAGCAGTTCAAAAGATATTTAAAAAATTGTTGGATAACGGCGATATCTATAAGCATTCTTATACGGGGCTATACTGCGCAGGGTGCGAGTCGTTTTTAAATGCAAGGGATTTGACTGAAGACGGCCTTTGTCCTGATCACTTGAAAAAACCTGAAGAAGTAAAAGAAGAAAACTACTTCTTTAAATTAACAAAGTACAAAAATAGAATTATCGAACACATAAAAACTAATCCTGAATTTTTGCAGCCTTCTTTCAGAGTAAATGAGGTACTCAATCAACTTGAAGACATTGAAGACATTTCAGTTTCAAGAACAAAAAGCTCTGTCGAATGGGGAATCCCTGTTCCCGGAGACGATTCTCAAATAATTTATGTTTGGATAGACGCTTTGTCAAACTATATTACAGCTCTTGGCTATGATACAGAAACCGAAAATGAACAATTCAAAAAGTACTGGCCTGCTGATGTTCAGGTTATAGGCAAAGATATAATTAAATTTCACTCTATATACTGGATTGCTATTCTTATGGCGCTTGGGCTCGAGCTTCCTAAAACAATCTTGGGACACGGCTGGATTACAATAGATCAAGCAAAAATGAGTAAATCAGTAGGAAACGTAATTGCCCCAAAAGATGTCATAGAATCATTCAATATGGAAAACGGCGATGCCTTCAGATACTATATGATGGTCACAGCTCTTTTTGGAAGAGACGGCAACTACTCCGATGAAGACTTCAAAGAAAAGGTTAATGCTGATTTAGCCAACAACATCGGCAACCTTCTAAACAGAACCCTAAATATGCTGGTTAAATATTTTGACGGTGAAATCAAAGAAGAATTTGTGACTCCAGCTGATTGTGAAATAGCTGTACTGGCTCAAAAAACAACAGATGAAGTAAAAAACAGATTTAATAACTATCAAGTGGCAGAAGCCGCCAACGCAATAGTGGATTTTTCAAACTCTGTAAACAAATACGTAACAGATAATGCTCCTTGGACGCTTGCAAAAGAAGAAAAAATGGCTGACTGCGCAAAAGTAATTTATAATGTATTAGAGTCAATGAGATACATCGCAGTTCTTTTATCTCCTTACTGCCCAAACATATCAAATGATATTTTAGAGCAAATTGAAGCAGAAAAAAACTTAAACATCGACTCTTTAAAATGGGGCAGCTTAAAAATAGGCAAAATTACAGATAAAGAAAAAATCAAACCCGTATTTTTAAGATTAGATTCAGAATTCGCTACAGACAAGAAAAAAGGTTAATGTATCTAGATGCTAATTGAATTAAAACAAAACTATAACAGCGCAAAGACAATGCTTGAAAAAGCGAAGGAGTGTCTTTGACCTTAAACATGTTGAACAATTAGTATCAGAATTTGAAGAAAAACTCCAAGACTCAAATGTCTGGGAGAATCTTGAAATATCTTCCAAAATTTCTCAAGAACTCAAAGAAAACAAAGATGTTTTAAATCAGGTTAAAGGCTGGGAAACTCTTTTAAGTGACGCTGAAGTTCTTATTGAGCTTTATGAAGAAAGCCATGATAAAGACACATTAAAAGAAGCTCAACAAGAGATAAAGACCTTAAAACAAGAACTTGAAAAATGGGAAGTTGAAAAAACTTTAGGCGGCGAATACGATAAATCTGACGCCATCATCACTATAAATGCAGGTGCAGGCGGGACCGATGCTCAAGACTGGGCCCAAATGCTTCTAAGAATGTATACAAGGTGGGCGGAATCAAGAGGCTGGAAGACAGAATTAATTGAACGCTCTGACGGTGAAGAAGCCGGGATAAAATCCGCAACAATTAAAGTGTGCGGCAAATATGCTTATGGCCTTGCAAAAGCAGAAAAAGGGGTTCATAGATTAGTAAGAATTTCTCCATTCAACGCAAACGGAAAAAGGCAGACAAGCTTTGCGAGTTTAGAGGTCAGCCCTGTTATTGAAGATTTCAGCAAAAAAATAGTTATCCCAACTGAAGATATAGTTGTCGACACAATGAGAGCAGGTGGAGCCGGGGGGCAAAACGTAAATAAGGTTGAAACTGCTGTTAGAATCTTGCATAAACCCACAGGCATCGTTGTAAGGTGCCAGCAACAACGCTCACAATTACAAAACAAAGAAACAGCTATGCAAATTCTGGCTTCAAAACTTTTGGCAATAAAGCAAGCTGAACACGAACAAAAACTTTCACAGCTAAAAGGCGAAAACGTTGATATAAATTTTGGATCCCAAATACGCTCATACGTTTTTCATCCATATAAAATGGTAAAAGATCACCGCACAAACTACGAGATTGGAAACGTCGATGCAGTAATGGATGGTGAAATAGAACCATTTATAGATACTTATTTAAAGCAAAATATATAAAAGCCCATAATTAATTTATATTCATTATAAAGTTTAAAGTTTCAGGTTAAGAATTGTTAAAATAATTTAGATTATTGAAATCGCCTCATAAGTATATACTTTATATATATACAGAGTAGTATGTAGGTGCTTTATGGGAATCAAAATTAATTTTAACGAACTCAACCTGCTTGAAGCATTAAAGGGAAAAAATCCATCTATATCAAGCGAGGACTTAAATCAGAGTATTTTTTTAGCGTCTGATTTATATAAATTACTTGATGCAGATAAAAACGGCACTGTCACTACAGAAGAAATCAATAAGTTATATGAAATTGATAATGGTGACAAAGTCATAACTGACGAAGAAATCAGTAAGTCATATATAGCCCAAGAAAATCCCGGCGTAATCGACCTAATTAAAAGTTTCTTTTCTAGAATAGGCTACAGTGTTGAAAAAGATGGAAAAATTGAAGAGCCACAAACAACAAACACTCCAAATGCTGTAGATAACGCTCAACAAACAACACCTCAAACCCAAGCTAATCAAGCTCCTCAAGCAGAGGGTGCTACTCAACCTGCAGTTGCTGAACCAAATCTTGTAAATGAAATAGGAAATTTCTTTGCTGATAACGGTCAGGATGTTGTTAAAACTGTTGAAGTGATTGATTTAAAAGATAAAAATTTAGCAGATTTCACAAAAATTATAAATGAGAATCCCGAACTTAGAATATTTTTCAATAATGACAAAGATATCGAGGCCTTCTTTAATTCATTGAAGACTGAGGGCGGAGATAAATTAACAGAAAATGAAATAAAAGCCTTAACAGGGCTTGACGGCGATGATAAAGAACTATCCGTTAAGGACATACAAACTTTCCTAACAAACAAGGTAGGAAAAGATGAATACGTACAAACTCCTGTAGAACAGTTACCAGTAAAAAGCATGAAACCATTCGTCAATAATGGCGGAAATACTGGTTCATCAGGTGTTAACAGTGCAGCAAATAAACCAAGAACAAAAACGGAAATAGAAAGTGACATAAAAGCAAGAGAAGGCGAAATAACTAACGCAAATAACGATGCTGCGACCAAAATCGCTGACATAGAAAAAGATTATGATATAGCAGTAAAAGATGCCATGGCAGGACAAGGCCTGGATGAAACTGCTCAAAAGGATTATCAAGATAGAGCTGATGCTTTCACAAAAACAATAAATGAAGAAACCACCAAAATACAAACTGCAGAATCAGAAATCCAAACACAAACAGCAAATGTAGACGCAAAAACAATGGCATTAACCTCTGTAGAGGCTCAGTTATCTTCATTGAATTCAAGCCTAAGCGGCATAGTAGACTCAGACGATCCTGCAAAAAATGAAGAAAATAAAAATAAAAGAAATGAAATTAATACAAAAATCTCTAGATTAGAGGAAGAAAAAGAAAAATTAAAACAAGGAATCGAAGATGCAAAAACAGCAAAAGATAAAGCAATAGCTGATAAAGATGCTGCCATAAAAGCGAAAACTGACGCGGAAACAGCTAAGAATAATATTTTGCAAACAATGTCAACCGAAGAGAAATATAAAAACTTCGATTTCAGCGCAATACAAAGCAAAATTCAAGAGATGACAAACCAAAAAAATCAAGCCGTTGCAGAGGTTAAACAAAAACAACAAACTGAATTAGACAGAATAAACAAAGAACTTGCAGCACTAAGATCAGAACTTATACTTTTTAACCAAAAAGACGAAACTGCTGAGCTTCTAAGACAAAACAGTTACGGAGATGGTCAAGGCGCTATCGACTTTGCAAAATTGTATGACGGAATGACTCAAGCACAAATGGCCAAAATATTTGAAGACAAAGGCTATAACTTCCATGCTGGTGCCTGGTGCGCAGACTTTACAAGAATGGCTCTATATGAAGGTACCGGAAGAGAAAATCTTCCAGAATGGTATCAAAACTCAGCAAACCCGGCATATTGCCCAACATTATACAAAGAGGCCTCTGATAACGGCGCGATAATTGACATAAAAGACGCAAAACCAGGGGATATGGTACTCTTTGATTGGGATGACGATGGAACTTCGGATCACGTTGGGATACTTGTCAGTAACGGTGACGGCGTCACAATAAAAACAATTGAAGGCAACACTACATCAAACAGTAAAGTTGCATCAAGAGAAAGAAACATGAGCGAAGTAATTGCGATTGTGTCAATGAGAGGCAAATAACAAAAAGAGGTTCTTAATGAACCTCTTTTTAAATATATTATAGTTATTGTAAATTTAATATTATGATGATTGTGCATCATCTGTCATTAAGCGTGTCTTCAAAATGATAATATAAATAACAAGTTTTATTTGTATTGTAAATTTTTGTAACAATATTATATATTTAGTATATATTGGTGAAATACTGATCGACAAAAATACTTTATATAAATAGGTACAATTAGGAAGAAAATATGCCTTTTGAGAATTACGAATTACCAAAACTTAATTCCGCAACTGACATTACAAAAGCATTAGATTCAATAAATAAATCTGATGCATCAACTTCTTCCGCAAGTATCTTCATCGGATTGAACAAGTCACAATTCGCTACTTTAGTTGAACAAAAAATGCAAAGCACAACAGCCGGCGAATCAATTTTCTTTAACAATATCAATGTTGTCGGTGCAAGTAATATGTTTGACCAACTTGATACAAATAAAGATGGTGTTCTTCAAAAGGAAGAAGTTGAATCAGGTTCAGGAGTTGACGGTAACGCTAGCAGTTTTTCCAGCGGCGAATTAAGAAAACTTTTATGTTCTGTTCTTCTGAAAGCACTTGAGGCTTTGAAGATAAATTCTGAAACAATAGAAGATACAGTTTTATCAGTTTTACCTAGCGGAAATGACTACTATTCTAATAAAGTTGGTGGACGTTCATCTTCTGTTGCTCCAACAACTAATCAACAGGCTAAAACAATAAAAGAGGCCGATCTTCCAGAACTAGAAGCTGAAAAACAAGAAATAATAAGTGTGGCAGACCAAAAAATACAAAAACTCAACAAAGATATAGATTATGCCGTTCAAAATAGCGAAAAGGTTTCAGCTGATTTAAAAGATCAACACAAAAATCTCACCGCAGATAAAAACCAAAATATCACGGCAATTCAAGAAAAAGAAACAGCAATAGAAAATTGCACATCAAAAATAGCTTCACTTGGAGATGATATAACTTCTTTACAGGCAGAGTTCGACAATATTGCAACAGATACTGACGATGATGCGTTAAATGAAAAAAACAAAACGAGAAAATCTGAAATTTCATCACAAATAGAAAGCAAAAAGTCCGAAAAAACAGCCCTTGAAACAGAAAAGGCAAAACTCGAAACAGAAAAAACAGAATTAGAACAAAAGAAAAATGAAATAGAAACACAGCTCGCTGCGCTTCAAGAAAAAATTATGGCGGCAGATCCAGATTTGCAACGAAAAATAAGTGATGCAAAAGCTGAAATACAACAAACTGAATCGACCAAAGCAACTGACGTAGCAGCAATAGATCAAAAAATTCAAGCAAAAAGAACTGAAGCTTCTCAATTAGCGCAGAAGATTGGCGAAGTAAAAGGAAAAATGCAATCAAATGCAACCGGCGAAGGCCTTGCTGAACTTGGCATGAGCTATTTTGGCATGGGTATTGATACAGATGCTGAGGGAAATCAATACTTCTCCGGTGGAAACAGCAGAGCATGGTGCGCGGATTTTGTCTCCAGTATAGCAAGAGAATACTGCGAAAGAACAGGCCGCAATTTACCTGACGGATTTGGTTCTTCATCAGTTTCAAAACTTAGATCACAGGCAACGGATGCAGGTTTCTATCAAAAGAATGATGGCAGCTATCAGCCAAAACCAGGTGATGTTATAGTTTGGAAAGATTCAAATCTTGACATCTCTCACGTAGCTTACGTCGCAGCAATTAATGAAGACGGCACAATTCAAACTATTGAAGGAAATTGGGGCGACTCAGTCGCATCAAACAAAGTTGCGAAATCAGGTAAAAAATTCAGTGAAGCTAACATTGACGGCTACATACAACTCCCAGATTGGATAGAAAATTCAAATTAATATAAAAGATAATAGTTAAATTTATGTTGAAAACATAGGCGCTTATAGAGTGCCTTTTGTTTTATAGCCTAATAACTATTTATATAAATACATACCTCCATAATTCATTAAATCCTTGTCTATTATCAGATTTAATATTATCATAATGGTGTAATCTCCATTATTAAACGGATATTCAAAATGATAATAGAAAAAATAAAACAGTTTTTTGCACCAAAAGAAAAATCCAAAAACCAAAAGTATTTAAGCTGTGAATACATTCAACACGGTTTTAACGTAGATTATTCTGATATAAAATTGTGCTGTTTTAACTGCCATGAGGGTGAAGGAAGACAAATCCTAATTGACAAATACAAAGGCGAAAGAATCGACTGGAAAAAATTCTTTAAAGAAAAAAGAAAAATGAGAGAGCTCAATAAAGCAGGCATAACGCTTGAAAGATGTAAAGGCTGCATTTTCTTAAAAGAAAGAGAGTGGGACGATGAAGATTACATAGACTATATGGTCTTTAACCACTGGACACAATGCAACTGTAAGTGTATGTACTGTTTTACAGAAGGTCAAAACGATCACTTTAATACCAGAGAAAATTATACTATGTTCTCACAAATAAAAGAGCTTGCTGAAGGAGGCTACTTGAGACCAGGTGGGGAAATAGGTTTTGGAGGCGGTGAACCGGCTATATTAGAAGAATTTGACCCTATGGTTCAATTGCTTCTTGATTATGGCATGGACAACATAAGAGTTCACTCGTCAGGCATTAAATTTTCACCTGCAATTGCCAGAGGGATTAGCGAAGGGAAGTTGAATGTTGTTATTTCAGTGGATTCAGGAACAAAAGAAACATACGAAAAAATCAAAAGAGTTCCTTGTTTTGATAAAGTCTGGGAAAATATACGATATTATGCAAAATCTCAAACGGCAAATAAGGGTCTCGCTAGAACAAAATACATAATCATTCCGGGAGTAAACGACACAGTTGAAGAACTTGAAAAATGGCTTCAGATGACTGTTGAAGCCGGTGTAAGATGGATAGTTCTAGATATTGAAGGCGGATGGTACGGACAATACAAGGATGAGATCCCTCAACATCTATACGATTTATTAGAATATGGAATAAGCAGAGCAAAAGAACTCGAAATGATAAATTGTGAACTCTATGACAGGGCATCACATATGAAAACGCACAAAAAGGAAGTAATAAGTTGAATCTAGCATCTATTTTAAATTTTTTCTCCCCTAAACAGAAGGGAAAAGCCATAAACAATAACAAAGCCAGATATAAAAGCTGCATTTGGCTTAATCAAGGAATAAATTTTGATATAGATTCCTACAAAATATGCTGTTTATACAGTGGAACAGGCGGCGGTGACACTATAATAAAAAGCAATTACAAAGGTGAACCCGTAAACTGGAATGAATTTTTTAAGAAAAAAAGAGAAATAAGAGAGCTCCATAAAAAAGGAAAAGTTTACCCTAAATGCGAAGGCTGCGTGTTTCTTCAAGAAGGAGAATGGGACGATAAAGAAGATTTTATAAACTTCATAAACCTTGATTATTGGACAAAATGCAACTGCAATTGTTCTTATTGCCACACAGCAAAAGACAAAGAAGGATATAATTCTAAAGAAACATATAACTTCCTGCCAATCTTAAAAGATATGATAAAAAGGAATATATTAAGACCAGGTGGCCATGTAAGTTTTGGAGGAGGGGAAGTTACCCTGCTTGAGGAATTTGAAGAATCACTGACAATTCTTTTAAATTTCGGGATAAGCAACATAAGGATTCATTCAGCCTGTATGGACTACAGCCCGGCCGTAGAGGCGGGGTTAAAAAAAGGCGCATTAGACCTTGTTGTTTCAGTAGACTCAGGTTCAAAAGAAATGCACCGAAGAATCAAACAAGTAGACACCTATGATACGGTCTGGGAAAATTTAAGAAACTATGCAAGCCATCAAGCTCGTCCAGACCTGGTAAAAACAAAATATATTGTTGTTCCAGGGCTAAATGATCAGGAAAGAGAAATTGAATTGTGGCTAGAAAAGTGTAAAAGCGTTGGAATAAATTCTGTTATTCAGGAAATAGAAGCAAAATGGTTTTACGGTTCCAGAGAAAATGTGCCAAGATATATATACAAACTATTTGATTTCACAAAAGCCAAAGCAATCGAAATGGGACTAGAATATGGGCTCTACGAAAGAGCCGAACACCTTATGAACGAAAGAAAAGCTAAGGAAACTACAAATATTACTTAAAAGGAAAAAATACAAAAGTGGAATATACAAGCTGTAATTGGATACAACATGGACTAAACTTTGAACCGGCACACATAGAAATGTGCTGTTTAAGATGCCATGTAGGAAACGGGAATTTGTTTATCCAAACCGGATACAGCGGACAGCCTATCGATTGGGACAATTTTTTCAAATTAAAGCAAAAGTTTATTGATGTAAACAAAAAAGGAAACATCGACCCGAGATGCGAAGGATGCTTTAACCTTGAGCGCAAGGATTGGAACGATAAAGAAAGATACTTTAGCTTCATCCACTTCAATCATTGGACACATTGCAACTGCAACTGCAAATATTGTTTTACTGATCATCAAAAACAATTTTTCAATAACTTACCTCACTATAATGTTCTTCCTATAGTAAAAGATATCTTTGATAAAAATCTTTTCAGACCAGGCGGAGAAATAACCTTTGCCGGCGGGGAACCCACTATATTAGAAGAATTTGAAGAATTGATACACTTCTTGCTTGATAATGCTGAAGGAATAAAAATGAGAATACATACTTCAGGCATAAAGTTTTCTCCGGCGGTAGCAAGAGGAGTAAGTGAAAACAAAATAGACATAGTTATTTCTATGGATGCAGGGACTGCTGAAACTTACAAAAATATAAAAAACCAGGACAGTTTCAACAAAGTGTATGAAAATACAAAAAAATATGCAAAAGCCCAACGAGACACAAACCAAAGCAATGTCCTTACAAAATTTATTATTTTCCCCGAGTACAATGACTCCTTAGAAGAAATCGAAAGATGGCTTAGCCTGAGCGCCAAAGCGGGTGTAAGAGGAATAATACTTGATATAGAGCATGAATGGTTTAAGCTTCAAAGAGAAAGCAGCTCTATGCCTACTCACATACTTGAACAAATAAAATATATTAATAAAAGAGCTAAAGAGTTAAATTTAAGAATTGAACTTTATAACAGTGCAAGACATTTAGAGGAAAATCCCGAGCAGTTCCCGAAAAGAGATTTTTGCCCAAACCCTTATAAATCTTAAATAATTTTATTTACTCCATAATCTTATTTTATTATAGAATAGTCTAATGAGTACAATTCAAAAACCATTTACGCTATACAAAAAACACTGTAAAGAACTGCTGACACTATCAATACCTTTGATTATAGGTAACCTGGGTCAAATCCTCATCGGCGCAACGGATGTATTTGTTGGAGCAAAATATAATATAAACACCCTTGCGGCTGTAAGTATCGCCAACTCAATAATATTTTCTATTTTTATAATCGGAATAGGTTTTCTTGCAGGTATTTCGATTGTTTTATCAAATTATAGAGGCAGCCGAAAATTCACAAAAAAATTCTTTGATGCAAGCCTCTTTTTCTCATTGGTTTTAGCTTCGATATTTTGCTGCATAACTCTTTCAACCATTCCATTTATTGACAAAGTGGGATTTGAACCGACTCTTGTGCCATTGATAAAAGAATACATATTTATTTGTTCTTTTTCTTTCTTCGGAATATATCTGTTTCAAGCTATTAAAGAATTTTTGCAAGCTCATGAAATCGTCAATTTCCCCAATACTGTGCTTGTGTTGGCTGTTTTGATTCACCTTGTTTTGGATTTTATACTTGTCTTCGGATGGGGCCCGATTCCTTCTTTGGGTACAAAAGGTTTGGCTATAGCAACTTTAATGACGCGGACGCTTATGGGAATTACGCTTTTGATATATTGCGCAAGGCTTGTTAAATTCAAAGAACTTATTCATTACGATTATTTGAAACAGCTTATGAAAATAGGCTATCCTATAGGAATAGCACTTATGCTAGAGTTTTTGGCCTTTAACATAATAACTTTCTCTATCGGCAGAACCTCAGGATTGCTTGCGGCGACTCATAATATAATAATGACAATATCTTCAGCTACTTTTATGGTTCCGCTTGCTGTTTCTAATGCCATCGCAATCAAAGTAGGATATTATAACGGAGCTAAAAATTACAGAGAAATCAAATTATATTCTATAGCAGGTCTTGTAATGGGTTCAGCATTTATGCTGCTTTGCTCATTGATATTGATGATTTTCCCAAAAGAAATAATCAGCATATTTTCAACCAACCCGCAGATTTTATACATCGGAGTTCCGATAATGTATATAGCAGCGATTTTCCAAGTAGCAGACGGTTTCCAAGTATCTGCAAGCGGTATTTTAAAAGGATTAAAACTTACAAAAATAGTTACGATAAGTATTTTAACAGGTTATTGGTTGCTGGGGCTGCCTTTAGGTTTTATCCTTGCATACAAATATCATTATCTTCTAAAAGGTTTCTGGATAGGGCTTGCAATCTCCCTCTTTGCAATAGGAATAGCTCAAGGAGCAATTATTGTAAGAAAATTAAAAGAATTAAAACTAGAATACCAGTAAAAAGAGACAAAGAATTTGTCTCTTTTTATTATGCCAAATAAGTATCCGTTTTAAAAATATCCACGAACTCTGACTTCATAACATCAACTACGCCTTTATCGGTTATTTTAAGTTCCGGAATAACAGACAGAGAAAGGAATGACATAGTCATAAAAGGATCTAAGAGCTTGCAGCCTATAGTTTTTGCCGCCTCTTTTAGCTCCTTGCATTTATCTATTACAAACTCGAATTTTTCATTAGACATAAGGCCTGCTATTGGCAAAGGTAATTTTGAAAGGACGACACCTTTATCCACAATGACTTTTCCACCTTGAGATTTTACAAGTTCTACGGCAGCCTTGTACATGTCTTCATCATTTGTTCCGATAATAATCATATTATGAGAATCGTGAGCTACTGTTGAAGCTATTGCGCCAGACTTGAGCCCAAAGCCTTTCACAAAACCTTTTCCGATGTTTCCACTAGCTCTATGTCTTTCGATAACAACGATTTTTAGAACATCATCATCCAAGTTCGGCTCTGCATATCCATCCACCACATTAATAAGGCTCAATGATGACTTAGTTAAAAGCTGATTTGGAATAATCTCTATGCTTCTTACAGTTTCAGCCCCTGCTTTGATTTTAAAATCTTCATATTCTATCCATTTTACGTTCACAGAACCTCTTATTAGAGGAAGTTGCGGCTTTTCTTTAGAATCAATCAATTCACCATTTTTTGCCACTATATTCCCTGATTTAAATACCATTTTGGGTTTAAAATCAACAAGGTTGTCAAACACTAACATATCAGCCTTATAACCTGGAGCGATGGCGCCTAAATTCTGGATTTTAAAGTACTCGGCCGTATTTATGCTAGCCATTTGAATAACTTTGATAGGGTCTATTCCAGAGGCAACGCTTTTTCTTACCATGTAATTGATATGTTCCAACAAATCAGTAGGATGCCTGTCATCAGTAACGAACATGCATTTTCTTGTATTTTTCTCTTTTAATACAGGAATAAGTGCTTCTAAATCCTTAGCCGCAGAACCTTCTCTGACCATTATATACATTCCTTGTCTCAGCTTTTCTATAGCTTCTTCTGGGGTTGTACATTCATGATCAGAAGTTATTCCTGATGCGATATATGCACATAAGTCTTTTCCTGTAAGGAAAGGTGCGTGTCCATCTATACGTTTATTTTTATCAAGGGCCAGCTTTAACTTGGCCATAACTTCTTTGTCTCTGTTCAAGACTCCTGGGAAATTCATCATTTCGGCAATCCCTAAAACCCAAGGGCTGTCAATCAATAGAGATAAGTCGTATGCGCTTAATTCAAAACCTGAACTTTCATAGCTTGTTGCAGGAACGCAAGACGGCAACATTGTGTAGACATCTATAGGTAAATCTTTTACAGCTTCTTTCATAAAACTTATACCGTGAAGCCCAAGAACGTTTGATATCTCATGCGGATCAATTATTAAAGTGGTTGTACCTGCCGGAACAACGGCTTTAGCGAACTCAGAAGGCATAAGCATTGAACTTTCAATATGGACATGGCCATCTATAAAACCCGGAGAAATATAAGCGCCTTGAACATCTATTTCTTTTTCACCTTCATAGCCAAATCCAACTCCTGCAATAACATCGCCAACAATAGCAATATCAGCTTTGTGAATCTCTTCAGAGAACACATTTATTATGTTTGCATTTTTTATAACAAGATCAGCTTTTACATCGCCTTTTGCAACCTTAATCACTTCTTCAATTTGCATATATCACCTTTACTTTTTAAAAACTATTAACTAAATATATTATCATAAGAAAAATTCAAAATATAATATTTTCCGAATTAAGGATATTAATTTTTGTAAATACAGACTATCCCTTGTTGGATAAGGTTTTCAAGAAACCAAAACCGTTATTCTCCATATTCGGCTATTGGTTAATATATTTAAATAATATTTTTGATTATAATATTTATCCTGACGAAACTAAAAAATTACTACCACTAGAGATTAGGACATTAAGAATGAGAATGAGAATAACACCAAGACCTTACCAAATAAATATGGGAAGCAATCAAAGCTCCTTCAAAGAGTTTAACCCGACGCCCATTAGATATAACCGATTACATGACCTTGAATTCGACATAATAGCTGACAAAATAAGATCAGAAAATCTAAAAAACCAAATGAACCTGAAACTTTCTCAATTAAAGAAAAACATTAATGACTTTATAAAAGGAGAAAAGTAGGCTCTGGAATCTCTGATATAAGGAACTATTTAAACGAATAACGTCCAAAAAGACACGTAGACAATAGAATCCGATTTGTATACAATAACTTATAGAAAAATACATTATAGGATTATCAAATTGCGCAAAATAGAACTTTACGATACGACATTACGAGATGGAGCTCAATCTGAAGGCATTAATTTTTCTCCTTCAGATAAGTTGAAGATAATAAAACTTTTAGATGAGTTGGGGGTAAACTATATTGAAGCAGGCTGGCCGGGAGCTAACCCTAAAGATATAGAAGTCTTTAATGAATTAAAAAATACAAAGCTCAAAAATGCGAAAATTACAGCGTTCGGCTGCACCAGAAAACCCAATACTAAACCTGAAGAAGACAAAATATTACAAATGCTTCTTGAAGCACATACTGAAATAATAACCATCTTCGGAAAAACATGGGATTTTCACGTTGAACACGCTTTATCTACAACTCTTGAAGAAAATCTAAACATGATTTCTGATAGCATTAAATATTTGATATCTCAAGGCAGAGAAGTATTTTTTGACGCTGAGCACTTTTTCGACGGATTCAAAAATAACGAGAGCTACGCAATTACAGCCATAAAAGCGGCTCATGATGCCGGCGCAACAAGAATAATATTATGTGACACCAACGGAGGGTGCACTAATACTGAAATATTTAAAATTACCCAAAAAGTTATCGAAGAAATTCCAAATTGCAAAGTTGGAATACATACACATAACGACGGAGATATGGCTGTCGCAAACTCTATTGCATCAGTTGATGCAGGAGCCATACAAGTTCAAGGAACAATAAACGGATATGGAGAAAGATGCGGGAATGCGAACCTCTGCTCTATAATCCCTAACTTACAAATCAAAAAAGGATATGAAGTTATAGGAGACAAGATAAAAAAGCTAACCTATATTTCAAATTCCATAGCTGAAATATCTAACGTAATAGTCCCGGGGAATGCACCATTCGTCGGAAGCAGCGCCTTTGCTCATAAAGCAGGCATCCACGCAAGCGGCGTTAGAAAAAATTCACAAACATATGAACATATTGATCCTGAACTAATAGGAAATACAAGAAAAATTTTAATCAGCGATCAAGCAGGAGCTGCTTCTATAAAAGAAAAAATTGATAATTTAAGAATAATAAAAAATATAAGCGATTCAGATATTCCAAAAGTAATTGAAAGAATAAAAAAATTAGAATGGAAAGGTTTTGCTTACGAAGGCGCAGAAGCTTCATTCGAGCTATTGATAATGGATACGCTAAAGCAAAAACCCGAGTACTTTGACATTCTAGGCTTTAGAGTAATCGGAGATACATCAATAGAAAATTTAAATTCGACGATTATTACTGAAGCATCTGTAAAATTAAAAATAAATGACGAAATTTACCATACGGTGTCTGAAGGGGAAGGTCCCGTTAACGCTTTAGATAAAGCATTAAGAAAGGCCCTGGCTCCAATTTATCCAAAAGTTACATCATATAGACTACATGACTTTAAAGTTAGGATACTTGATGGATCTGCTGGTACCGCCGCTCAGGTTAGAGTGAATATAGAAACCACAGATGGCTTCAACAAGTGGGATACTGTAGGAGTAAGCGAAAACATAATAGAAGCCTCCTATATGGCGATAGTTGACAGCGTAATGTACGGGCTGATTTTACACCAAAATTAGTTTAAAAATATTTTATAAAATATTGACTTAAGTAAAAAAATCATTAAACAAATCTTAAGGTCGATAGTTGTGTGAATATTTCAGTTTCAAATCTTTACAAAGGTTATTCATTTGTTAACTTATTTGTAACAAAACTTTATATTTTAAACAAAAGATTAAAGTTTATTTTTGATTGTACCGATAAATAGAATAAGTTAACAACAATAATCGGAGGCAAACAATCATGGGAATGGCTGCATCACAAGCTAGATTTCTAGGATTAACAGCAAGAAAGACAAATACAGAGTTTGAAGGTCAACAAGTAAACCAACAACGTACAGCTTTAGCTAACCAAAGTTCAGGTTTATTCAATCAAATGTTGACATTAAAGGTGCCAACACCACCAGATTCAAACGCTTATTATAAAACTAGCTACACTTATACTGATATAGAAGGTGCATGCAAGATCATGAGTTATACTCCTGTTGCCGGAGAAACAAATAAATATGACTTGATCATCCAAAAGACAGTACAAGAAAACAGCTTTGTTAACCACAATACAGTTACTGATAAAGTAAGCAAAACAACTACTGACGGCAAAGACGCTTACTATATGGGCGACAAATTGTTAACCGGACCTGCTAAAATCACTGGTTATATTGATGGTTCTTCAACTTTAGCTGAAAGAAATTACTTCTATTACAACGTAACAAGTGGATCTAACACTCAAACTGTATACTTAAAAGCAGAAGATATAACTGAGAACATTGATAAAACTGTTACTTTAAATCAATACAACATTCAACAAAGCAGCAGAACAAAACAATTGCCAGTATATGGTGCAACTATGCAGCTTGATGCAAACGGAAGATTTAGTTTAATTTCAACCGGTAACAACTCTTATCCAATGACATACTCAAAACTTGAAGACGAAGAAGCCTACAACTTGGCAATGAGAGAATACACCATTGATAAAGACAACTACGACAAACAAATTTCAGACATCAATGCTCAAACAGAAACAATACAACAACAAGACAGAACTCTTGAATTAAGATTAAAACAACTAGATACAGAGCAACAAGCGATTCAAACAGAGCTTGAAGCAGTTACAAAAGTAATCGACAAAAACATCGAATCTACATTCAAAACATTCGCATAATATATGCGAATGTTTCCACGGGAAGCAGAATAAACACGAAAAGGGAAGATACATGAGTTACAAAAATGATGGTTTATTGGTTATTGCCAACAAGTTTGGAAGTGCCTCTTCTGACGCTAAAGCAGAATTATTTGAAACCTACGATAGATTAAGAGACTTGACCGTAAGTGGACAAGCCACTGACGGAGGCGGTTTTGGGACTGCCGGAAGTTTCTTATGGCAGATTGCAAGAATGATTGCACCAAGTTCCTTTATGACAGTAATGGGCGGCAACACAGCGTTAAACGTTCCAGGAACCTCATACTGGAGCCCTATGCAAGGAGGGAACTCAATGGTTCCAGGAGGAAGCTCTTCCTTCGGTATAGGAAATCTCGGCAATTATCCAGGATTCCCTGGCGGTGCAGCACCAATACAATGGGGGTTCGGCTCTGGTAGTGGATTCGCAACAGGTGCAGCCTCTGCTTTAACTGCTGCTTCTGACATTGCAGGCATGGCCGGCATAAATGCAGGCGCTTATGGTGCCGGAGTGGCTTCTGGTTTTGGTTACGGCAACAACTGGGTATTACCGACAGCCGGGGTAATTTCTGGATGGGGCGGTATTATGCAAGCTATGGCGCCATATATGGGGACTTTTGGCTTAGGTGCGACAGTTGCTGGTAACCTTTTACAAGGAACAAGTAGCGCAGCTTTAAGCGCATATCAAAACGTTACCGGAAAAATCCAGGCCAATGCAGATGTTATTCTTTCAAACAGAGTTAAAAACATTGAAACTGTAGTAAAAATGCTTGATACTCAGGGTGACATCGTTAAAAAGATGTTAAAAGAATCTATTGAAGGTGACAGTAAATCTGCTCAGAACTTATCTTAATTTTATCAGATCAAAAATTTCTTTTGTAGAATATATATCTTTAATCACAAAAACATTACATTTAATTTCTCTTTCCAAATCAGAAATGCTGAGTCCGTCTAAAAATTCATTTGAATATGGTCTCAGCATTACTGATGAAATAACCAAATTTTCTATCTGTTTACCTTTTAATTGCTCTATCAAATCATTTGCACAAATTAATCCCGCAACATTTATATGCTCCCCCCAGAAATTGCTCTGGATAGGAATAACTTCCACATTTAGATTTTCAACCTTGTTTAATTCTTCAGCAAAAGAATTAAACACTTCATGTGCAGATTGAGATGTTGCGAATGCAAGATTTAAAGGCTTTACTATCTTTTTAGGTAACTTCTTTTTTCTTTTTTCAAAATCATCGATAATGAGCCTTAAAGAGCCGACGCCATCTTCTATCTGGCAAAAACCGCCGTAATACTTGGAATCAGGAATCGGGATTCCTGCATGTAAGAAGAATTCATCGGATGCACATGCTATATTTTTTTTGAGTTTTTGATTAAATTCCTCTAGTAAATTTATTGTTTCTTTTGCGATTTTTTTATTAACCAGTTGCAATTTTTCCTTCCTGAATTTTGTAACCCCGACAGGAACTATTGCAATTGAAGATAATATGGTTTTATATTTAGCCAGATCATTTAACGTTCTCTTGAGTTCCTTGCCGTCATTAAACCCAGGGCAAAGAACAATCTGGGCATGAATAGGGATGTCATTTTCTTTAAGCCAATCAAGCTCTTGCAAAATATTTGCCGCTTTTGGATTTTTGAGCATTTCAACTCTCAATTCAGGATTGGTAGAGTGCACTGAAATATACAAAGGACCAAGTCTTAACTTACTGATTCTTTCTTTATCCTTGTCTGTCAGGTTTGTCAAAGTAACATAAGTCCCTTGCAAGTATGAAAGCCTATAATCATCATCTTTAACATACAGAGAATTTCTTAAACCTTTAGGCTGCTGGTCGACAAAGCAAAATATGCATTTGTTTGTGCAAGGTTTTATTTTGTCGAAAATAGCGGATTCAAAGACAATTCCGAGGTCATCTTCAAAATCTTTTTCAATTTCTATAACCTCAACCTCTCCGGTGGATTTTTTTATTTCCAATTCGACTTCTTCTGACGCCAAGGCATATTTGTAATCTATATAATCAGTTACTTTTAAGCCGTTTATTTTTAAAAGTTGATCGTTTTTTTGCAAACCAAGTTCTTCGGCAATAGAACCTTTAATAATTGCACTAATTATGGCCGCCATTGTGCACCTTTAAAACCTTTACAAAATCTTTGAGATTTGAGATTTCAACTATCATTTTTTTCAAAAGCTCTTTTTGATAAAAATCGAGAGAGATATATTCATCATTAAGTTTGTCACTGAGCTCAATTCCGTACAATTCGACTTTTTTTTCTGTTTCAGACAAAAATTCATCTTTCTCTTGAGAAGAAAGCATGCCCAAAGTCGCAAACCTGGATTGCAAGTGATTGTAAAATAATGATGGATTCTCGCTTATGTCAGAGAAAAATAATTCTTTGAAATATTTGTTACCAGCATCTGTAATTAAATAATAAGTGGATTTTTTGCCGCCTTCTGACATTCTTTCCGTCACTTGGACGTACTTTTTTTCCAGCATTCTTTTAAGTGCGGGATGAATAGTTCCAAGACTGGGCTTTGTAAAAGCACCGAAAAGCTCGATTATTTCTTTTCTAACTGAATAAATCGTCTTTGCTCTATTATTAATTACATACAATATTAAAATCTCAATCATAGTATTAAAATAACATAAATCCTTAGGGTTTGACCAGTTTTTACAAATCTTTTATCGTGACAAAGCAAAATATAAATGGGATTTTTGTCACGATTTTAAATTAATTTTAAATTTAGGCTTGATTATCTAGTTATGATTGTGCAAAAATTGTATTAAGGAAGTTTTACTCAAATGGATGACTACAATTTAGTTTATTTCCTTGATGGAAATATTTATATTAACTTAACCAATATGTGCACAAACAACTGTGTGTTCTGTATCCGTGCAATAAAAGAGGATGTGGTAGGCACAAATTTATTCCTGAAAAGCGAAAACATTAAAGCACAAGAAGTCATTTCTCAACTCGAAAAAATGAAAGACAAAATAAATAAAGAAATTGTCTTCTGTGGATACGGTGAACCCCTCATTAAGCTAGATATAGTCAAAGAAGTCGCCAAATACATCAAAGAAAAATTCCCCGACATAATCGTGAGAATAAACACAAACGGACAAGCAAACCTAATTCATAAAAGAAATATTGTACCAGAACTTGTCGGCTTAATTGATAAAATATCTGTAAGTTTAAATGCCGAAAATGAAGAACTCTATAACAAAATAGCAGATCCAAAGATGGATAATTCTTATGAAGCTGTAAAAGAGTTCATAAAAGAATGTGTAAAAAATGGAATAGATACTACGGCGACTATTGTTACCGGGTATAAGAATTATAAAATCGATATAGAAAAATGCAAAGAAATTACAGCAAGTTTAGGCGCGAAATTCAGAGAGCGCCCTTGGCTAGATAGTGGATATTAAACAGTAAATTTTCTACATAATACAGAAAGGCAAAAGTATGTTAAAAGAACAGTTAGACAAAATCATGAAACCCAAAGCGATTGCGGTAGTTGGTGCTTCTACAAAACCTAAAACTATCGGATCTGAAATAATGCAAAGATTAAAAGAATACGGCTTCACAGGGAATGTTTACCCGATAAACCCTAAAGCTGATCAAATAGAAGGCTTTAAGGCTTATCCATCAGTTCTTGATGTAGAAGGTGAAATCGATTTAGCTGTAATAGTAATCCCAAAACAATTCATACTTGACACCCTAGAGCAATGTAACAAAAAAGGAATTAAAGGAATTTGTATAATTTCTGCAGGATTCAAAGAAACAGGCGCCGAAGGTGCTGAACTTGAAAGACAATTAGCAGAAAAATTAAAAGAATATGGAATGAGATGCGTAGGTCCAAACTGCTTAGGTGTTTTAAACACTGATGAAAAAATCAAACTGGATGCTACTTTTGCTGAAGCTCTTCCAGTAAGAGGAGATATTGCATTCGTATCTCAATCAGGAGCTTTAGGCGGCGGTATCCTTAACATATTAAAAGACTTAAACGTTGGATTCTCACAATTCGTTTCTATCGGAAACCAAGCTGACATCAACGCTGAAACAATGATGGAATACTGGGAGACAGAAGATGATGTTAAACAAATTCTTCTATATATGGAATCTATAGCTAACCCTGCTAACTTCAGAAAATTAGCTACCAGAATTACAAAGAAAAAACCTATTTTGGCTCTTAAAGCAGGTCGTTCAGCCGCAGGTGCTTCTGCAGCATCATCTCACACAGGCTCTTTAGCAGGTGCTGACAAAGCAGCTGACGCTTTACTTAAACAATCAGGCGTTATAAGAGAAGATTCTTTAAAAACTTTATTTGATACGGCAAAAGTATTTTCTAACTGCCCAATTCCAAAAGGAAACAGAGTTGCAATCATAACAAACTCAGGCGGTCCTGGAATTATGGCAACAGACGCGATTTGTGAACACGGAATGGAAATGGCTCAAATAACAGACGCTACAAGAAACAAACTTCTTAGCTTCTTACCGGCTGCAGCCAGTGTAAAAAACCCTATCGATATGATCGCTTCAGCTCCTATCGAACATTACAAACAAACTCTTGAAACAGTAATTGCAGACGAAAATGTCGACATGATAATGGTAATTTATCTTCCATTTATGGGTCTAAAAGACATTGATGTTGCTAAAGCCGTTATGGAAATCAAAAAAGCTCATCCTGAAAAACCAGTTGCAGGCGTGTTTATGACAACAAGTTCATTCTTTACGCAAATTTCTGAAATGGAAGTTAATATGCCATTCTTTATGTACGCTGAAGAAGCTGCTGACGGTTTTGCAAGACTGGATCAACAAAGACAATGGCAAGAAAGAGAAGAAGGAAAAATTCCTTGTTTCGACGTTGAAAAAGCAAAAGTTGAAAAAATAATAAGACAATCAATCCAAGAAGGTCGTGACCAATTAACAACTCTTGAAAGTATTGATGTACTTGAAGCTTATGGAATCAGAGCTTGTAAATACGGCTTGGCTACTACAAAAGAACAAGCTGTAAGCCTTGCAGATTCAATCGGATACCCGGTTGTAATGAAAATGACTTCAAAAACAACTTCACACAAAACAGATGTAGGCGGGGTTGTTGTAAACATCCAGTCAGCAGAAAAATTAGCTGAAGAATATGATGCGCTAATGGTACGACTAGAAAAAGCAGGCTGCTTGGAAGGTCTTGAAGGCGTTATTATTCAAGAGATGGTAAAAGGCTCAAGAGAAATGGTTTGCGGTATCGCAACAGATCCTCAATACGGTCCAATGATGATGTTTGGTCTTGGCGGCGTATTCATCGAAGTACTTAAAGATGTAAACTTCAGAATAGCACCATTAACAGATGTTGATGCTATGGAAATGATTAAATCCGTAAAATCTTACAAACTTCTTGAAGGTGCAAGAGGAACAAAACCAGCACAAATCAACCAAATTCAAGAAACATTGCTAAGATTATCACAACTTGTTTCTGACTTTAAATTCATTGATGAATTAGATATCAACCCTCTTCTAATCAGTGAAAAAACCGGCGAAGGCATCGCGGTTGACGGAAGAATCAAAGTTAGAATGGAAGAAGCAAAAGAAGCTTTAAACTGTAACTGCTCTTGCTGCAGCTGCAAATAACAAACTTCAAATAAATAAAAAAAAGGGTGATTATCTAATCACCCTTTTGCCTTAATAATATTTTGGGGAAAAAGGTATCAACTCTTTGTACGGAGGAATAAAATCTTTGTCATTGCTCTTATTTTTCGGCTCGAAAATTTTAAGCTTGTAATATTCATCGACTTTTTCTCTCTGGACATGCCTTATTACCGAATCTTGATTTTTAACATCCCGCAGAAGGCATGCATAGCCAGTAGGGCAAGCTGCCCAAACAATCTGCAAATTAAACCACAATGCAATTAATGCACCTGACAAAAGTATCTTTTTCATTTCTAACACCTACTAAACTAATCCACTTTTTATATTTTGAATAGTCTTGTAAAGTTTTTCATTAGATAAAAGTATAATTTCTAAAATAATGTATTTTTAATGTAAAATTAGAATAAAGAGTAAGTATTGAGGAAGTAATGAAATTAAAAGATACAACAACGAAAAACGCTTATAGATATGGATGGCTCATATCAAGAATATTCCCATACATTAAACCATTTTTATTCAGGGTGATTATTGGATTTATAATCGCAATACCTGTTGGGATATTAGACGGGGTTGTTGCTTTTGCATTAAAACCGTACTTAGACTATGTAGTTGCAAAAAAAGACGTCATTATTAACAGTTTCCCAATAATCCAAGGTTACATTAATTTCCCTGAAATACATATAAACCATTTAGTATTGGCTACGATTATCCCTTACGCAATAGTCATTTTCGCAACCGTACAAGGTGTTTTAAGGTACTTAAACGATTATTTGACTGATTGGACAAGCCAAAAAATAACAAATTCTGTAAGAAACGGGTTATTTGAAAAATTAGTATATATGGACACAAGCTTTTTTGATCAAAACCCATCAGGGATTGTGTTAACAAGATATCTTTCGGACCCCGATACTGCTTCTAAAACGATAGTGGATAATATCAAAACTATTATGGCAAGCGCATTTGGTGCATTAACACTTATCAGTATAATGTTGTACAGCTCTTGGAAATTGGCATTTGTAGGAGTTTTTGTTTTATGTGTTGCCTTTGCACCAATCATTTTAATCAGAAAAAGAATCAAAAACACTTCAAATAAAGGTATGGTAATAGGCGGAAATCTAACCACCAACTTTAACGAAACATACTCCGGAAACAGAGTAATGACCGCTTATGGCCTTCAAGAAAGACAAATAACCCTCTTCAAAAAGTTAATAGAAGATTCCTTCAATTTATCTATGTCATTGATAAAAAGAGCAGGTTGGATGTCTCCTTTAATGTATTTAATCGCATCTATTGGTATTGCGATTGTATTTGCATACGGTAATAATCTGATTTCTACAGGTCAAATGACTGCCGGTTCTTTTGGTTCATTTGTCATGTCTCTTGTGCTTTTGTACAAGCCCGTTAGAGCGTTAGGAAACAACTTAACAAGCTTACAAACCACATTCGTTGCAATGGGACGTGTTTTTGAACTGTTTGATTATCAGCCGCAACTCAAAGACAAAGAAAATGCGATTGAAATGCAGGAACTTAACAAATCAATAGAATTCAAAAATGTTGACTTTGGCTACGTAGAAGACAGAATGGTCATCAAAAATCTAAATCTAAAAGTAGCTAAAGGTGAAACCATAGCTATTGTCGGGAATTCAGGCGGCGGAAAATCCACGTTGGTGAACTTAATCCCTAGGTTTTATGACGTTACAAGCGGAGAAATAGAATTTGACGGAGTAAACATCAAAAACTTCACCTTGAAATCTCTAAGAAACAATATAGCGATGGTTTTCCAGGATAATTTCTTATACACGGGTTCAATAAGAGAAAATATACTGATGGGTAAACCGACAGCTACGGAGCAAGAGATTAAGGCAGCAACAGAGTCTGCCCATTTACAAGATATGATGGAGAGTCTTCCTGAGGGAATCGATACCGTGATTGGCGAAAGAGGAACAACCTTATCCGGAGGGCAAAGACAAAGGGTTGCTATAGCAAGAGCAATGATTAAGAATTCACCGATTATAATATTAGATGAAGCGACCTCCGCGTTGGACAATAAGTCTGAAGCTATAGTACAGCAAGCATTAGATAACTTGATGAATAATAAAACAGTATTTGTAATTGCACATAGATTGTCCACAATCAAAAATGCTGATAGAATAGCTGTAATAAATGAGGGTTCATTAGTTGAATTGGGAACGCACGATGAACTTATGAACATAGAAAACGGGCATTACAAACACCTTTACGAAATGCAGTTTGCAAAAACAGAAAACGTGTTAATATAACAATTAATATTACAATTTTTTAATATTATAGCAATTAATAGAATCAGTAGACTTAAATAATTTATGCAAGCACTATTAGAAAAAGAAAATAACACTTACAATAAAATATCAAAGCCGGATTTTTCAACAAAAACAGGGAGAGAATTCCTTGCGTTTTATCTTCAGACGAAGTTTAAACAAATCATTGCTTATGACAAGAAGAATGAAAGTCCGATTTTTATAGACATCAAGCATGATTTTATTAGCCGATTCGCAAAAAGAATCATCAATAATCCTGAAAAGAGAATTCTTGTGGGTATTTGCGGTGAATCTGCCAGCGGAAAGACAACAATTTGCAATACCATAAAACATTCTACAGAAAAACTTAGCATGCCTGTTGAAATTATAAGCTCTGACAATTATTTTAATGATATTTCGGAGCTTATTCGCGTTCATGGCAACTTTGACAATCTTTTAGAAAGCGGTTATGACATTGATGCACCGGAGAACTTCCAGCTAGAACAGCTAAGAGAGGACCTGGAAGCATTATCTATGGGGAAAGATATTAAAACCCCACAATATTTGATAAATGGAAGCGGCGTTAACCTTCCAAAAGCTCTTGATGCCAAGTCTCAAAAAATAATAGTAGTTGAAGGCATGGCTTCTATGTTCGGAAATGTTCATGAATTATTTGACGTAATAATTTATGTAGATATAGACAGAAATCTTCAAAAGGAATGGTTTTTACAAAGGGCTAAAACAAGAAATCAAGAATATGAAAATGCCCTAAAACAGCTATCTTACGTTAGAAAAGCTTCAGAGAAATACATTCTTCCACAAAAACCGAAGGCAGATATCATAATAAACGGCGGTTCTGCGTTAAATTACTTTGAGCAGATAATTGAATATATTCATACGATTACTAACAGCTTTCTTTCTCAAGAAAACTAACAACAAGGTTTTTCGCTTTACTAATCAATTCATCGCTGCTTAATTCATCTATGTTTAGCCAGTTTATACATTTGTTAGCTCTAAACCAGCTCAGTTGACGTTTTGCGTAGCGTCTTGTATTTTGTTTGATTTGTTCTATGCATTCTTCTAACGGTTGATTACCTTCAAAATAGGGCTCTAGCTCTTGATAACCGATTGTACTTTTCAGAAGCTTGAGTTCAGGGTATTTTAAAAACAGCTGTCTGGCTTCTTCTAACAGACCTTCTTTCAGCATTTTATCAACCCTTAGGTTAATTCTTTGATACAAGAAATCCCTATCGGCAGAATTTAGCCCAATCCAGAGGACTTCGTATTCGGAATCTTTTTTGCCTTGAGCTTCTGACATAGGAATACCAAGTGTTTTAGCAACCTCAATAGCCCTAATTATTTTGACTTTGTTATTAAAATGAATTTTTTGAGCCATCTCAGGATCAAGCTCCAGAAGTATATTATAAAGTTCTTCTGCAGACTTTTTTTCCAGATCTTTTCTTAAATTCTCATTAGGCGCAACTCTTGGCAAATCATAGTTTTCAAGCAATATTCTAAAATATAACCCGGTGCCGCCCACTACAATTGGTACATTACCTTCAGAGGCAATTTCTTCTATTTTAGATTTTGCGTCATCGGCGAATTCAGCGACTGTATATTCTTGTGTCGGCTCTTTTATATCTATTAAATAATGCTTGATGCCTTTTTGTTCTTCTAAAGTAGGCTTGGCTGTGGCGATATCAAATTCTTTATAAATCAATCTTGAGTCGGCTGAAATAATCTTTGCATTGATTTCTTTAGCAATGTTAATTGCCAGGCTCGATTTCCCCGATGCGCTCGGGCCCACGATTGCTATTACTTTGTGTTTTCTCATCATAATATAAGAATATTAACACAACATGATAGCCCATATACAAAAACATTAACAGCAATGAAATCACAGAGAAAATAATGTTCATCGCAGACAAAACATTAAACAGCGAAAGCAGCATATTCAAAAATGTTAAAAACAACAGGATAAAAATAGAACCCATGAAGTTTGAAAACAAGAATTTCAAATTTATAAACAAAGCTTTTATTGGATTTTTCGTATCATACACTATCGCAGGGCCATAGTACATTGTTAAGAAAGAGAAAATTAGGCCTAAACCGGAAATATAAAAACCCCAATAAGCCATTAATTTTATGGACTGATACGATTCAGGAGAATTCAACAGTTTTATTAAATCTTTAGATGAGCCTGTATTTAGAGCCTTCACAAGATCAGGCGTCAGGACCAACTTACCTATATGTTCAATCCCAAATTTGTATGCAAAATATGAAAACGAAATGAATACGACAGTATATAGTAAAAATGCAAACAGTACAGGAATAAAATATTCTCCGACTCCTGTAAAAAACTGTTTTAACAAAGACAATTGAGCCAGATTTTTTTCTTCAATTGATTCATAAACTTTGTCTTTTAAAGATATTGCAAGTTTTGTAATGTAGAACCAGCCTGACAAAAAGGCAACAGTGAGCAAAACGGATATTATAATTGCAAAAACAGAATCTAGTGTAAAATTCCCTTCAAAAGAAATCGGCCTAGATATTACACCTAATATCAACAAATAAAATATTAACGGTTGAATTATTATTATATTGTCTCTTAATAATTCAAAGGCTTTACTTATCGTTTTTATCATAAGACTTTCTCTCAAATCTTCAGCTCAAATTATAACATAGAATAAAAATTAACTACATATACTGATGTGCTCACTTTTGTATATTCAAAACTTATTACAATCGTTACGTAAAGAAATAAAAAGTAATGAAATAGTAACATTTATAATATTTTTTTATTTTTTTTGATAAGATATATAATACAGAAATATTATTAGGGACTAGGGGATGAAAGAGAGAATTGTTTTATCAACGATTATAGCTTGCTTATGGACGTTTCTTTTCGTGTTCCAAAATTACATGGACACCTTTTGGGCAATAATAACACTAATGACCTTTATGGTTCTGTATACTATTTACATGCAAGTAGCCTTTAAACACCAGGTAAGAAAAAAGAGGAAGAATCCGCCTGTTATAAATGATGGTTACAGGCCTTTTGTCTCGATAATGGTTCCTGCTCATAATGAAGAAACAGTAATCGAAAAAACGGTAGAGAATTTACTTTCGATAGAATATGAAGACTATGAACTTATAATTATAGATGACAGAAGTGAAGACAGGACCCCTGAAATAATCACTGAATTAAGTAAAAAATATAGCAAGGTAAAAACTCTTATAAGACATAAAGATGCTTTTCCCGGCAAATCCGCAGTTCTAAATGAAGCTATGGAGTTGGCTGAAGGAGAAGCAGTTTTAATTTTTGACGCTGATGCAAGAGTCAGACCTGATTTTTTAAAAAAAT
The DNA here is from genome assembly GCA_023421795.1 of Cyanobacteria bacterium OH_PDB_230. Classification (GTDB taxonomy): domain Bacteria; phylum Cyanobacteriota; class Vampirovibrionia; order Gastranaerophilales; family Gastranaerophilaceae; genus JAEZOG01. The sequence goes on along the minus strand of JAEZSO010000002.1, from coordinate 978,589 downwards.
TAGTTCCAGCACTAGAGCCTGATGATGTTGGTGCCGTTCAGGCAAGAAAAGTCATCATAAACAGAACGTGCAATTTCTTAACCAAATGCCAAGACAATGAAATGGCACTAGACACACACTTCCAAGTCGGAAGAGACGCCGTCAAGGGAGCTGTGGAACTAAGAGGCAATGGCCAGCTAATAAAAAGAACCGCGTTGAATGACATAAACGGCTGGAACAACCACACAATCACTGACGACCTGGATATGTCTACAAGACTTCATATAAAAGGTTGGGACGTTCGTTTTTGTCACGAAGTATGCGTATATGAAGAAGGCGTCTTGGAATATTTCCCTTTGGTAAGACAAAGAAGAAGATGGATTGAAGGCAGTATAAGAAGATATTTAGAGCATTTTACAGAAGTTATCTCTTCAAAAGATATCTCGAAAAGGGTGAGCCTCGATATGACAGCCTACATATCAGAGTTTATTTTACCTTTCTGGCTTATGTCTGAAATTGCATTCCAAATCTTCAGATTTGTAAAAGGAGAAGGTAATCAGGTTTTATCTTCAATCACTCTTGCGATTATAATGTGCGCCTTTTTCACATCAGCACTATTATACAGTTTAAGAAAATATAATGGCTTAAAACCTTTGGAAAACTTAAAACAATCTGTAGAAACTTGTATTTATATCGTTGTTTTATGGTTCCCTATCGTTGTTTATATAATTCCTAAGATTATATTCGGAGCAAAAACAATGGATTGGGGAAAGACAGCGCACGGCGTAATTGAAATTGAAGAAAAAGAAGAAGATAAGCAAGAAGAAAAAACACCGGCTGGAGAGCTCGTAAATTAGAAAAAATATTTATTTAGATTAAAATATAACTAGACGAAAAAAAAGACAAACGAGAGGAAAATATCGTGGATTTTACATCATTAACTATAGATGCCTTAAAAGCACTCAGTAATATAGCAGGAAGCTACGGATTAGGGATTATTTTGCTAACAATAGCAATCAGGTTGATGCTTTGGCCGTTGAACGTTTCTCAGCAACGTTCAATGAAAGACATGCAAAGACTTCAGCCGAAACTAAAAATGATTCAGGAAAGATACAAAAGCGATCCTCAAACAATGCAGCGTAAAATGATGGAATTCTATAAAGAACACAAATTTAACCCTATGGCCGGTTGTTTTCCGTTATTGTTACAAATGCCTGTATTTATCTTGCTTTACTCGGCGTTAATGAGCCCGCAATTTATACAAATGGCAGGGGATGCAAACTTTTTATTCATCAACAGGCTTGACGCAACTTTAAAAGGTCAAGCTGGACAACCGTTTGACGGGACTTTTAATGTTTCTAAAAATGATGCATTCACGCTACCAAAACACATAACTGTAACCGTTGGAAATGAAAAAATTGATAAAGTTAAACTCTTAAACACTAAAGATGCACTTAAAGTCCAAGGCGAAATAACTCCTGGGGAAAACGTTGACTTTAAAATTAAGTTAGATGACATTGATCTTACTTTCACTCAACTTAAAAAAGTAACCGGAGCGGAAGCTGAAATAGTAGATAGAAACACAAGAGAAGTTGAAAAAGTAACATTCACAAGACAAGGCGACCTCTTAGCCGCATCTATTCCAACAAACAAAGTGGCAAGCACATTTAACGTTGACGTCTTTATTCTTATATTAATCTTTGCTGGAACAATGATTCTTACTCAAAAAATCATGATGGCATCAAATAAAAATATGCAAACGGATCCTACTCAAGAATCAATGCAGAAAGCAATGGGCACGATGATGCCGATTATGCTTACCGCAACATTTGTAATTATTCCGATTCCTGCAGGTGTCCTATTATACCTGGTTGCCAGCAATATCATTCAAGTAATACAAACTATTATTATCAATAAGCAATTAGAAGTCGAAGATGCAAAAAAAGGAACCGCACCTTCTGTAAAAATCAAAGATGCAAAACCAATAAATGCTAAAGAAGTAAAAACTATAGAGGTAGAGGCTGCTTCAAGCGATTCAGAAGCTAACTAATAAAAATGCATGTAAAAGATTTTGATTACGATTTACCTAAAGAACTTATAGCACAAGTACCATCACAAAGACGAGATATGTCGAAAATGATGGTGCTTGATAAGTTTACAAAGTCAATTTCTGATAATATTTTCTGCGATATAGTTAATCATTTGACAGAGAAAGATTTTCTGGTCTTGAACAACACCAAAGTTATTCCGGCAAGGATTTATGGCAGAAAAGACACAGGCGCATTGATTGAGTTCTTTTTAATCAGGGAAACGCAACCTAAAAAATGGATAGCGTTAATCAAACCTTCCAAAAGAGTCAAAGAAGGCATGGTTATAGATATTTCTGAAGAACTTTCGATAAAAATAACAGAGAAAATAGAAGACAAATGGCTTATAGAACTCCTTTATGAAGGAAATATTTATGAAATTCTTTCAAATGTCGGAAAAATCCCTCTTCCTCCATACATCGAAAGAAAAATGAATGAAGAAGACTTTAAAAACCTTGATTATGAAAGATACCAAACAGTTTTTGCCAAAAAAGAAGGCTCCGTTGCCGCCCCGACTGCCGGGCTACACTTTACCCAAGAAATACTTTCTAAATTAAAAGAAAAAGGGGTAGGTTACTCCTTTGTTACCTTAAATGTAGGTTTGGGAACCTTCAAGCCTGTAAAATGCGATAATATTCTTGAACATAAAATGGACTCTGAATCTTTTGAAATTTCTGAAGAAACAGCCTTTAAAATCAATAAAGCAAAACAGGAAGGTAAAAATATAGTAGCGGTGGGCACAACCAGCGTGAGAACATTAGAAACCACGATGCAAAAACATGGCAAAATCATTGAGGTTCAAGACTCTTCTGAACTGTTTATCTATCCCGGTTTTGAATTCAAAATCGTTGATAAACTTATAACAAATTTCCATCTTCCAAAATCTACACTTTTAATGTTGGTAAGCGCAATGGCTGGAAGAGACTTTATTTTTGACGCATACAAACACGCTATCGAAAACCAGTACAGGTTCTACAGCTATGGCGACTGCATGTTTATCAAATAGTCTCAAATGTTTTTATGCGTAAATTTTCTTTTTTCATTTGAAAAGTCGGCGACTATGTCTCCGTTTCCGAACAATTTATATTTATAAATAGTTAAACCTTCAAGTCCAACGGGACCTCTGGCATGTGTTTTATTCGTGGAAATGCCCACTTCAGCTCCAAAGCCGTATCTAAAACCATCAGAAAATCTTGTGGAAGCATTTTTAAAAACACCTGCTGAATCAACCAAGCTCATAAATTTTTGTGCATTTTCATCATTTTCTGTAATTATAGCATCGGTATGGCCCGACCCATATTTGTTTATGTGGTTTATAGCGTCTTCCAAAGAATCTACTGATTTTATAGAAATTATTTTCTCCCCATACTCAGTTGCCCAATCATCATCTGTTGCTGCGTCGAGGTCATTGACTACCTGCCTGCATCTATCATCAGCTTTTACTGTAACCCCGTTGTTTTTAAACTCTTCCACCAGCTTTGGAAGAATTGAATCCAAAACATTTTTATTTATTAGTATAGTTTCAACAGCATTGCAAGCGCTTGGATATTGGCATTTTGCATCAATACAAATAGGCAAAACTTTATTTATATCTGCTGTTTCATCAATATAAATATGACAAATCCCTTCAGCATGACCTAAAACAGGAATTTTAGTATTAGATTGAATGTATTTAACAAAAGAATTTGAGCCTCTTGGTATGATAAGGTCAATATAATCATCCATTTCCAGCATTTTAGCGACTTCTTCTCTTGTAAGAAGAAGATTTACAGCGTTTAATGGAAATCCTTTTACTTCCGAGAGAACCTTATTTATTATTCCAAATATAGCGAGGTTCGTGTTTTGAGCTTCTCTTCCGCCTTTTAAAAGAACTGCGTTGCTGGATTTAATTGCAAGTGAAGCAATTTGAGCTACAACATCAGGTCTCGCCTCAAAAATAACCCCGATAACTCCGATAGGGCATGTTACTTTATATAAATCAAGGTTTTCAGCCAATTCTTTGCCCCATAATACTTTGTTAACAGGATCTTCAAGCTCGACCAAATCACGTATCCCTTGAATCATATCTCTTGTTTTGTTTTCATCTAGTTTTAAACGGTTAAAAACAGCTTCGGATAATTCACCTTTTTCAAGCATTATTTTAGCTTCTTCTAAATCTTTTTTATTTGCTTCAAAAATTGCATAACTATCGGTTTCAAGCGCCTCTGCTATTATTTCAAGCGCTTCGTTTTTCAAACTTGATGACAAGGATGCCATTTTTATTGAAGCGTCTTTTGCATTTTTAGCAATTTGTTCAAGATCAATCATATTGTCTCCTATAGTAAAACGATGTTATCCCTTGTAATAATCGCATCGTAATTTTTGTATCCCAGGATATCTATAATTTTATCAGAGTGAACTCCGATAATTTTTCTGCAATCATCAGAACTATAATTAGACATACCACGAGCTATTTCATTCCCTGACTCGTCAAATATGCTGACTATATCGCCCTTTAAAAAATCGCCTTTAAGTTCTAAAACCCCGATTGGGAGCAAGCTGGCTTCTTTTTCAACCAATGCTTTTATGGCACCTGCGTTTACGGCAATTTGTCCTGAAATATTTGTTGCATAACCTATCCAACGTTTTCTTTCTGAGAGATTCTCTGAGGGTAAAAATACTGTTCCTACGCCTTTTCCTGATAGGACTTTACTGATGATTTGAGGGGTTTTTCCGTTTGCTATTATAACGTGCCCGCCTGATCTTGTAACAACTTTAGCAGCCTCAAGCTTTGTTTTCATACCACCACGACCGCCTTTTGAAGCATTAAGTCCGAATTTTTCGATGTCTTCTGTCACTTCTTTTACAATTGGAATAATTTTTGCATTTTTGTTTTCTTTAGGGTTATCGTCAAACAGGCCGTCTATATCTGAGAGAATCATTAACAAATCAGCGTCTAACTTGCTTGCTACAAGAGCTGATAATTTATCATTGTCAGAAAAACAAACTTCAAAAACATTATGAACGGATTCTTCTAACTCTTCTGTTGAAACAGTATCATTTTGGTTAATTATCGGAATAACTTTAAGGTCTAAAAGTTCATTTAAAACGTGGCTCAAGTTCAAATATTTGATTCTTTGTGCAAAATCTTCTCCTGTAAGAAGGATTTGGGCTGTAATTATAGAATATTTGTCAAACCCATGTTCATAAATGGACATCAGCTGACCTTGTCCTATAGCAGCGCAAGCTTGTTTTAATATTATGCTGGCAGAAGAATCAACTCCGACCTTCTTGGCTCCCAAACCGACAGCACCTGAGGTTACGATTATTATTTCTTTTCCCTGCTTGTGAAGTTTAGCAATGTCCTCTACAAAAGAATATATACGGGATAAAGATATTTCACCATCGTCATTCCTGAGAACATTTGTTCCAAATTTAAATACTATTCTTTTAAAGTCTTTCAAATCAAGCATATGCTAATTATAACTGAAAAAAATTAAAATAAAAGACTCTTATCTGCACTGCTGTTGAATGCTGGTCGACCTTTTATCTCCGAAAACACGATTGCTGGTTTTGCAATTTTTTCTTCTTGCTTTATGGTCTTAAAAAAGTCTTTAACCAGAACCATCCTGCTTTGCACCTGAGAAAATTCGTTTTCCTTCATATATTCTTCCAGTTTTTTAGAAGAAGTTATATATTTTCTGCTTTGCACGAACAAGTTAAAATCTTTTTTTCTTCTCAAAATTTGTGAAATTAAGAAATTTATCATATCTGAACACATTTCTTCATATGCCTGGTAAAGAATAACATCTAAAAGGTAATTGACGTTATCTTGGGTCTGAATTTCAGCATAGGCCTTGATTTTTTTAGTATTATTGTCTTCCAATACATATTTAAAAGATGAAGTTGAAGAAAATCCCTGGAAAAACCTGTCGTAAAATTCAGCTTTTGCCCTGGACAAAGAATACCTAAAATGAGGATATATCGAATCATTATAGAGTTCACACACTTCCTTGGCATCAGAATTCTTAAACGGTCTTATTATATTTGTACCTACAGACGGTTCTTTTAAGTTGATTTTATTCATTTTCCAAAGACCTTCGTGCGAGCATAACCTGAAACCACAGCCTTTTGAAAACAAATCTATAAGTTCTTCATGACTATCTTCTACTACAACAGAAAAAGTGTTCGCTCCCATCGCGCCATATTTTGCCAGAATAAAATCAACCAGCTGCCTTCCTGCCGGATAAGAATTTTTGTCCAAAAACAGTTGATTTATATTCCACTTATATGCATTACCCCTTTCTGCCTGAATAGAAATCATTCCGTTGACCTGATTGTTTTCTGTAGAAACAAAGGCTTCAGGTAATTTTCTAAGTTTCAGAGGCAATATATTTTGTAAAAGGTTGAAAGGGAATAACAATACAAATTTTGAAAACGATGGAGGCTTGTTTTCACTAAGCATAGAAAGCATTTTTTGCACTTTCAGAACATCAAACATTCCTAGTCTTTTAATTTTTGCCATAAATATACCGTTCCATAAAATTCATATTTATAAGAGCATTCTTTAATATGATAGCTTTTTTTGCATCTTTTCGCAATCTCAGTTAAACAACATAAATAATTCCAACAAAAAATTAAAAAAACATTAATAAAGATTGAGTATAAAATTTGATATCCTATAATAGTTATTAGGTATTAATTTAGATAGGTCAAAATTATGCATAAAAAAGAACATCCTAACAATCAAAATGAAATTAACAACCCGTTTTCAGAAGGAAACTATTGCAAAGAAGAGCAATCCGAAGAATGCGAAAACGCAGAAGCTGCTGTAGATCAGCCTCCTGCTGAAGACGCTGAAGGATTAAAAAAGGTAAAAGATGATCTCGAGAACCTTAATAATCAATATGTAAGATTGGCTGCAGATTTTGATAACTACAGAAAAAGACAAAACCAGGAAAGAGAAGCCCTTTTGAAATATGGAACAGAAGAAGCACTCAAAAAATTAATAGAAGTTCTTGATAACTTTGAAAGAGCGCAAAAAGCCATAGACTCTGTCGATGACTGTTCAAAATTAAAAGAAACTTTCAACATTCTTCAAAAACAAACCGAAGACTCTCTCAAAAAAATGGGATTAGAACCAATTGAAACAGTAGGACAAAAATTTGATCCGAATCTGCATGATGCCGTTATGCAGACTAAAACAGAAGAGTATCCGGAAGAAACAATCATAAGAGAGTTACAAAAAGGTTACAAATTAGCAGATAAAGTCTTAAGAGCTGCACTTGTCGACGTAGCTATGCAATAATATTATTATATAAATTTAGTATTTGAGAGAACAAAGGGAATTATGAGTAATTATTACGATATACTTGGGGTTAGCCAGGATGCAGGAAAAGATGAAATAAAAAGCGCTTTCAGAAGAAAAGCAAGAGACTTGCACCCCGACGTAAATAAAGCCGATGACGCGGAAGAGAAATTTAAAGAACTCGGCAAAGCCTACGAAACATTAATGGATGACAACAAAAGAGCCACATACGACAGATATGGAGAAGACGGACTTAAAAACGCAGGCTTCAACACTTCAGGACCTTTTGACTTTGGCTTTGGAAATATCAATGATATTTTTGAAAGCTTTTTTGGCGGTTTTGCAGGATTTTCTGAAAGCTCCCAAAATCCTAATGCGCCTCAAAGAGGTGCTGATCTAAGACTGGACCTTGAATTAGAGTTTGAAGAAGCTGTTTTTGGAGTTGAAAAAGAAGTAAAAATTGACCACCTCGAAACTTGCGAAAAATGCGAAGGCTCAGGAGCAAAACCTGGTTCCAGCCCTACAACTTGCCCTACTTGCGGCGGTGCAGGAAAAATACAACAAGTTACGCAAACTATTCTCGGGCACTTCAGCCAAATATCAACATGCCCAAATTGTAAAGGTACAGGAAAAATAATAAAAGACCACTGCCCTGACTGTAAAGGCAAAGGCAGAATAGAAAAAGAAAAGAAATTAACGGTTAAAATTCCTGCAGGCGTGGATAACCATTCTAAAATAAGAATGTCAGGGGAAGGTGATGCCGGAAAAAACGGCGGCCCCAGAGGTGATTTATATATAGTATTGTTTGTAAAAGATCATAAATATTATAGCCGCAAAGGAAACGATATCTATACAACCTTGGAAGTTCCTTTCTATCAAGCTGCGCTGGGTGATACCATCGAGATAAAAACTCTTGATGGAGAAAAAACATTAACTATCCCTCAAGGTGTAGAACATGATAAAATATTAACAATTAAACACGTGGGCGTGCCATTTATAGGCGAAAAACATAAAAGAGGTGATCATCACGTTGTTGTAAAACTCAAAAGTCCAAAACACCTGAGTGATGAAGAAAAAAAACTATACACAAAGCTTTCTGAATTGGAAAATAAAAAAAAATCTTCAGAAAGCATAATCGATAAAATGAAAAACGCGCTTCATAATTAATCACAAGAGGAAAGTATGAAATTAAAAAATATAATTATAACAATTGCATTAATTATTTTTTCGGTAAATAGTGCACTTGCTACTCAACTACCAAAACCTGTGAAAGATTTCATACTGGACAAATACCCAAATTCCACAATAAGGTTCGATGGGCTTATAACCTTGCCAGACGGTAACATTTACCTGCCGGTTATCCCTTCTTATCTTGAAAAAGTAGACAAATTGGATGTTGCATATCTTTATCCTGAAAACACAAACTTTAAAAAACTTCCCGAGGTAATTATTTTTAACAATAATTACTCGCTTTTAAAACTGATACGCACTAAAAACGGCATCTTGACCGTATGCAATAATCCTGATATTCCTTTAACAGTGAAAACAGGAGCTCTTCCTCAAGATATTCTTGTCCCCAGAGGGCTTGTACTACCGGAAACCTTAAAAGGGATTCTCGGCAACGTTCAAGTTCCGCTTTTAAATGCAAGCGCAGTAATTAAAGAAAAGGGCCCAAAAGAACAAAAATTAATTGTAGAAACCGCAGAAACACCTAAAACAAGCAGCAGTGCGAAATTTGTTACTGCAACAAATTTAAACCAGAAATTAAAAGGCAAAAATTACTATGTAAGCAACTTGGATACTCAATACCTAAAAGTCTTCCAATCAGAATCCCCTAACCCTGCTTACAGCTTAAAAATAAGCGGTGTACCAAAAGATATGAAGCCTGTTTGCGGAGGAAAATATTTGCTGGTTATTTCTAATTCACAAAAACAAATGGACGTCATTGATGTTCAAAATGAATATATTGCAAAACAAATTGATCTTTCTGTTTATCCAAACGAAATAAGTATTGATGAAACAAACCAAAAAGCCTATGTTTCAAGCCTTATTGACAGATCAATATTTGTAATAGATTTAAAGGAAATGAAAATAAAAGAAAAAATTAACTTAATCGGATCTCCTGAAAAAATTGCAATTTCAGAAGATGGAACCAAACTCGCCTATATAGATAGATCAACATCCGATTTATATATTTTGAAATTGGATGGTTCATACGAAAACAAGCTTATAACAAATGCTCCAAACACAGCTGAAATAATACTTTTCGGTGATAGACTTTATAAAATAAACAGGGTGGACAATACACTTTCATCTATCAGCTACGATTTGGAAAAAGTTTTTGAAGAAGAAGAAGAAATCAAGCCTAGCAACGAAAGCCTCTCTGTCTCTGGAGTTATGGACGGAATAGCATCAGGTTTTAAAAATCCTAAAAAGAAGAAAAAAAGCCTGATACAAGAAGCAAAACACTATTCTACTGATGAAAAAACTTTTGTGGTAAATGAAAAGCCAACAGACATGACGATTTTCAAAGGAAACCTCTTTATCCTTTGCTCACAAAACAGTACAATAAATGTTTTTGACACGAAAAATCAAAAGCTGACAAAAGAAATAAAGCTTACCGCATCAGGATTCCCAAGAAGAATAACAGAAGTTCCAAACAGTAATTTAGCATTAATTACAAATGTAATTGAAAAAAAATATCAAATTTTAGACTTTGAAAAAGAAGCAATTTTGCAAACAGTAAATATAAACTCTCCAATAAATGTAATCACCATAGTAGATAAAAAATAATGAACGCATCAACAATAGAAACATTAAAAGAACTGGAAAAAACATCAAAAGATTTTTGGAATATAGCACCTGAAACTGCTAACTTCATAAACATGCTTTTAAAAATTTCAGAATCAAAAAATGTCCTTGAAATAGGTACTTCCAACGGCTATTCAGCTATATGGATCGCATATGCATTAAAAGAGACCGGCGGTCACCTTACTACAATTGAGTTTTGGGATAACAGGCAGTCTTTGGCAATAGAAAATTTCAAAAAGTGCGGTGTTGATAATCTCATCACGACTAGACTCGGTTCCGCTTTGCAAATCTTGGAAAATGAAATAAAAGAAGAATTTGACTTTGTATTTATTGATGCAAACAAAGGTGAATACCTAAAATATTTTGAGTTGATTCACCCTTTATTAAAAAAAGGCGGCATAATAGCGGCTGACAACGTTTTATCCCACGAAGAAAAAGTTAAGCCGTTTGTAGAAAAAATAAAAAATGACTCTGAATATCAGGTGGAGATTTTAAATTTGCCGGCAGGACTTTTATTGGCTTACAAAAAGTAATAACTAGATTTTACACTTTAACATTGTCTGAAATTTATTGTATAATTTTTTTATGGAAAATATACAAATAGAATCTTTTAGGGGAGAAAAAATCTCTTTAGAAAAAATAGGTATCATTTACAACGCAGACAGCGAAAAGTCTTTAGATACCATAAAAGAGATTCAAAGCACCCTGAAAAATTACAACTTAAAATCTAAGGTTTTTACGACCGACCATTTTGACAATTCAATTACCTTTGCAATTGTTGTCGGAGGTGACGGAACTCTTTTACGTGCGGCAAGGTATTACAGCGAATTTGATGTTCCTGTATTTGGCGTAAACCTTGGAAGATTGGGGTTTCTTTCTCAATCAAGCCCTGATGATGTTAAATTTGCTATTCAAAAAATAATGGAAGGCCAATTTAAAATAGAAGAAAGGCTTATGCTAACAGCCTTAGACGGTAGATTAACAGCACTCAATGACATCGTAATTAAAGGGGACAGTTTTTCAAGAACAGCAAGGCTATATGTGCACATAAACGATAGAATTGTTTGTGATTATCTTGCAGACGGCTTGATTATCTCGACGCCAACAGGTTCTACAGCTTATACTCTTTCAGCTGGCGGCCCTATTCTTGTACCAAGTTTAAATGCGATGGTAATTGTCCCTATCTGTCCTCATACAATGAGTGCAAGACCTTTAGTGATCCCTGCTTCAGAAAAAATCAAAATAACGACTTGCCAAAGCAACCCCAAACTGAAAATTTCGGCAGACGGGCAAAAAATACTCAATATCCACGAAAACGAAAAAATAATAATTGAAGAAAACAAATATAAAGCAAAATTGCTCTTGTTAAATGTTGAAACCAACTTATTTTATTCAGTCTTAAGAGAAAAACTGCAATGGGGAACTTCTTGGAAAGGCTAACATGATTCAATCCTTAAGTATTAAAAATTTTATATTAATAGATGAATTGACTTTAGACTTTGATAACGGCTTTAACGTGTTCACGGGAGAAACCGGCGCAGGTAAAAGTATAATTATCAACGCTATCGACATAGTTTTGGGCTCGAAAGTAAATAAAGAAGTAATAAAAACAGGCCAGGAAAAGGCTTTTTTGGAATTAACGGTAAAAACGAACGAAGATTTTGACATTAAATTGTTGGAAGAAAACGGTATTGAAATAAACGGAAACGAACTTCTTATTTCAAGAGAAATTCTCACAACTACAACACGCTCCAGAATAAATGGCAGTCTTGTAACACAAGAATTTATAAAAGAAATTAGAGAACAAATAATAGATATTCACACACAACATCAAAATTATAACTATATACAACCAAAAACACATATAAAGTTGCTCGACAATTTCGGCTCTCAAGATCACAAGAGCGGAGTTAGTCTATACGACAGCTTGTACTTGAAGTACACACAACTGCAAAAGCAACTTGAAAATGCACTGAAAAATACCAACGCTACTGAACAACAAATAGATTTTCTAAAATTCCAAATTCAGGAAATAGAATCGGCCGAAATCGCAGATTATGAAGAAGATGCAAAACTCGAAAAAGAGCTTGAAGTGCTATTAAATTCGGAAAAATTAAAAGAATTATCGTTTTCAAGTTATTGGATGTTATATGGGGATGACCAGAACATAGCAACAACTCTCGGTACAATAAAATCAAACCTGACAAAACTTTCACAAATGGATGAAAGCACAACTGAAATGGAAGAAGAGCTCATTAACTGTCAGGAAACACTAAAAGATATAGCTTCCAGGCTTAGAAACTATTCTGAATCGCAAGAACTAGATCAGCAAAAAATAGACAATATCCAATTAAGAATTGACGTGCTGGACAAATTGAAGAGAAAATACGGCAATACTCTTGAAGAAGTAGACAAAACACTTAACAAATTATCTGAAGAAATGAATTCAATTGAGTTTTCACAAGATGAAGTCATAAGATTGGAAAATGAAATTAAAAATGTTCTGAATGAAATGTATGAACTGGCTCGAAATGTTTCTTGTTCAAGAAAAAAGTTAGCTCAAGAGCTCTCTAATCTTATTACATATGAACTTGACAAATTAGAAATGCCTAAGGTTAAGTTCTCGGTTGACATACAAGAAACTGGTCTTTATGAAAACGGCATAGACAAAGTGGAATTTATGATTTCTACAAACATTTCAGAACCTCTAAAGCCTTTATCTAAAGTCGCTTCAGGTGGTGAAATATCACGAGTTATGCTCGCTATAAAAACAATATTTGCAAAAGCCGACAAAACCAATACCGTTATTTTTGATGAAATAGATACAGGAATTTCAGGCAGGGCATCTCAAGCCGTAGCAGAAAGCATCGCTAATCTTTCACAACATCATCAGGTTATTGTAATAACTCACCAGCCAATCATAGCGGCAAAAGCGAGTACCCACCTCTATGTTGCAAAAGATCAGGAAGAAGAGACAAAAGTGAAAGTCTATAATTTACAAGGCGAAAATAAAATAAAAGCCATAGCATTACTTGCAAGCGGAGAAATTAATGACGAATCTTTGACTTTTGCAAGAGGACTGGTCAACGCTAATTGTTAATCTGAATTATGTTATTATTCAACAAGATAAAGCTCCTATGAATTTTCGCTTTTAAAATTAATCTTGCTTGACTTATCGTGTATAAACTCTTGATAGCCTAACTTTTAGCCTGCAAATAAGCTCATAATTTATCGTGCCTAAAATATCAGCCCACTCATCGATAGAGATACTTTCTTCGCCGTCTTCTCCAAGAAGGGTAATTATATCACCTTCTTGAGCCTCGACTCCTGATATATCGAACATCATTTGATCCATTGTTATATTCCCGATTTGGGGTATTTTTTTACCGTTTAATAATCCGAAAATCTTATTGGATAAAGACCTCGCGACACCGTCGGCGTAACCTATAGGGATAGTTGCTATCTTAACTTCTTTGTCAGCAACGTATGTATGGCAATAACTGACGCCACAGCCCTCTTCAGCTATATGAATATTAGTGATTCTACCTTTTAAAGACATAACAGGGAAAAGCTTTGGAAGCTTTTCAGCATTTTTAACGACATCAGGAACAAATCCGTAGATTCCTATCCCAGCCCTTGCTATATTGTAATCCAAATCGTCAAAACCGATTATTGCAGAAGTGTTTGCGCAGTGTATCAAGAGACCTTCCGTATCCACTTGAGAGATTATTTCGTTCCATCTTTTTATTTGTTCTTTTGTTTTTTCTTCATCTTCTGCGCAGGCAAAATGGGTGAATATGCCTTCAAGCTTTATAAATTCTGATTCTTGAACTTTTTTTATAAGCTCTACAGCACTTTTATAACATACGCCAATTCTGTTCATGCCGGTATCGACTTTTATATGAACCTTTACTTTGTTCCCTGTTTTTTGGTAAGCAAGCCTTGCAGCTTCTATATGTTCCTGAGAAAACAAAGAAAGAGTGATATTATTTTCGGCAGCATAGTCAAAAGCCCACACGGGAGCCGCCCCAAGAACCAATATAGGAACATTAATTTGAGCTTCTCTTAGCTGCATGCCTTCATCTATAGAAGCTACGCCAAGCATGTCGACACCTGAGGCCAACAATGTAGGGGTAATCATAACGCTGCCATGTCCATATGCATCAGCTTTCACGACCGCCAATAACTTTGAGCCCTTTTTTATAAATTTTTTCAGCTCGTAAACGTTCTTTTCGATGTAATCAAGGTTAATTTCAACCCAGGCGTCTCTTTTTGTATTTAAGTATGATAATCTGTTAAATTTCATATTCCTATAATAGATTAAAAATACTTTTAATAGCAAATATTTTATACTAATCAAACATCTCATATTATACTCGCGTTTAAAAGTATGCAGATTAAATTTTTAATCCTAATTTCACATCAATATGATAAAATAGTTATATAAGAGTAAAGGAAAACTCATGGACAAAGAAGAACAATTAAAAATAATAAACCATATGCAAGAAGTGGTTGCCCAAATGAAAATTGACGATATCGAAGAAAACCCTGATAGCGAATCTGAATTTTTTGATTGCGGTTGCTGCGGGGGATACAAAATGTATGCAGGATCAATCCATTACGGTGACTTCAGGCTTTGCAACGATTGTGTTCTTTTTGCGGAAACAGGGTTCGCCCTCAAAAAATTCAACTCTATTCAAGACTTGATAGATGCTATGGAAGAAAAAAGACTTGAAGAAATTTGTGATTTTATAAAACAGGATAAAAACAGACTCAATAATTAATCATGAAAAAGATTACATACTTACAGCAAAACTTAAAAGACTCAAAAATTATTAGGTGGCCAGATCAAGCGTTTCCTATAAGATTTTATATTGCGCCATTCAGATGGTACAGAGCGCAGAATGAAGGCTATAAGTACCAGCAAATGGTACTGGATGCACTAAGAGCTTGGGAAAATGCGAGTAATGGAAAAGTAAAATTTCAAACAGTAAATATTTTGAATGATTCTCACATCAATTTGGAATGGAAAAGGGTGGATAGAAAATCGCTTGGATATTGCCATTATCATTTCGACCCCAACGGAAGATTATATTCGGCGGAAGTCCAAATAGGCCTTTCTGATGGCGTAATACACCAGAAATATATGGACGAAAACGAAGTTTATCATACGATCCTACACGAAATCGGACACTCATTAGGGCTTGGACATAGCCCCAATAAAGAAGACATAATGTATACCCCTCATCAGTACGGCACGACAAGGCTTTCAGAAGGCGACATTGAATCCATAAAATGGTTATACAGGTTTCCTTGCGCTTCTAGTGTAAAAGATATCGCTAACGCCTACTCAATGCACACAGATGATATTGATGAAATAATATACAGGATTTCAAAAGATAAACCCAAATCTAAATTTGAAGAAGTGAAAAGCAGCATAACAATGCCTGAAAAAGATCTTTTGGACGAACAGACAAGAATTGCGGAACTAAAAAAATACACTCTGTCACTTCAAAATATACAGGTTCCGACAAAAATAATTGAGCAGCTAAATAAACCAAAAAAATAAATACAAACTTAATCCAGTGTCACAACCAATCGAAAACTCATCGTTTACGCTTTGTTGCTCACATTTTAAAGGTGTCTCACACTAGGCTTCGCTTCGGAGACAGATCGTTAAGCCTCCGCCTACTTCGGCAAACTCCTTTGTCAAAATTTTCGTTAGTACGAAACTTTCTCGCACAACCTATTTAAGTTTCTAATAAAACATGTAATAATAAAATCAAAGAAAGTAGTCGGATAATCGCGTATAAACAAGATTTCTTGTTTGTATGAGGAAAGTCCGGGCACCTCAGGGCAAATCGACGGATAACGTCCGCTGCGAGCAATCGCCAGGAAAGTGCCACAGAAAAGTAAACAACCTGCTTGCAGGTTCAGGTGCAACGGTAGTGTAAAAGACTACCAGCGATATCGAGAGATATCGGCTCGGTAAACCCCGATTGGGTGCAAGATCGACTAAAAGATTAAGGTGACCCGCCGTCTTTTGAAGGATCGCTTGAGCTATAAAGCAATTTATAGCCTAGACAGATGATTATCTAGAAACAGAACCCGGCTTACGAGCTACTTTCTTTTTTATTAATAGTCTCCGACTTCTCTCATCGGTTCCATAACTTTAAATAATTTACTAATATTTTCGTGATAGTACAATCTTATTTCACGTTGTAATTTTCTAAGACTTATATCAGGCGCTTCTAAAAATTTTTCTCTAACTTTACTTCTAAGTTCTTCATGAACTTCAAACCCTTTTTTAACGTCTGAGAAATACGCATCTTCGTTATACTGTTTTTTATATTTTTCTAATACCAAATATTTGGTAAGAAAATCATTATCTTTTGTTCTTCTGTAAGGACGGGCATATTTTGTTCTAAGTTTTTTATGTCCTGAGACAAAAGCTACATAGTCGTCTGTATCATAATTCGCGTCTCTATATGAGTAAATGATACAATCAATGTCGGGATACTTTTGTTCTAATTCTTTATATCTATTGTCTTTATTAAAAGCTTCTGCTTCTTTTCTGCTCACATTTCCTTCAAGGTATATTTTCCCGAAACTAGGTGATTTCTTAACAGGAGCGCAATTAATAGAAAAAATTTTCATAATTTTATCCCTTTCTGTAACAAGTTAAAAACCGTAAAAAAAAAAATTGCTACAATTTTCAAAAAAATTGTTATAATGGATAAAAATGTAAAAATATTGTTACAAAATGGGGATTTTTGGCAAATAATAGTATTGACGGTGCTTATAATTCATGCACTATTATAGCCGAGTAATATGATAATAAGAAACAGCAAAGTTAACGAATTTGTAACGAAAGCAGGACTTGAAATTTCATCTCCTCAACAACGTTTAATTATAGGGCTTACAGCCCTTGTAACTCAGCCTGTAATTGATTTGAGCAACAAAAAAGCGGATGAAGAGACAAGAGTACTTTCTGCGTGCAGATCACTCGGGAAAATAATAGCGGCAACAACAAGCGGTGTAATTGTAAGAGAAGCATGCATTTCTCTAGCAAAAAACAAGGCAACAACAAACCTTTTAAAAAATGTTATAAAAGATACAGAGAAATTAACTGAACACAATATAAGAAAATTTTCAAATTTCATGGGCTCGGCAGGTGCCTTAGTAGTAATGCTGTTTACTAATTTCTTATGGGATGCTCCGGTAACTCAAAAACTGACAAATTTCTTCTACAAACATGTTTCCAATAAAAAGGAAACTGAATAATGTGGAATAAATTAATTGAAAGAGCATTTGAAATATCACAAAACCCGGATAAGGCTCTTATTGGCGTAGGTGCTGTTGGCTGGCTCATAAGTATGTTTGCTCAGATAACCGCTGTTAAGACAAATGAAAGTTTATCTCCGGAAAAGAAAAAAATACTCTTAGCTCAAGAAACAGCAGATGGTATCACCAATACTTTGTTATATCTAGGGGTAACTTCAATATTAACTTTTTTCGCAAAAAAGAAAGTTGACAGCGGAAAAATAATTTCAGAAGAATTAATGGATATGTTCAATAGTCAATCCCAAAAAACCGGGAAAAAATTTGCTGAACTAACAAAAGAAATTGCTGCAACCGGTCAGTTGAAAGATGTATCGTCCGAAACAATAAAAACATTTACGAACTTTCGCTCAGGAGTAGCAATAATAGCAACAATCATAGGATCTGTTCTTTCTACAAACATTGCAACTCCAATTATAAGAAACTATATGGGTAATTATTATCAGAAAAAAGCAAAATCAATTGAGGAGAAAGCTAACCCCATACAAACACAGCCAATTTATTCAACGCTAAAAACTCCGACTCCTCCAGCATTCACTAAGAGCAATACATTCGCGACATTTACAAATATTACAAAAGTATAATTAATTGAATAAAATTTTAATCGGCATATAATATAAGTGTATATGGCAGAGGAGATTCTTAAGTGCAAAAAAAGAGATGGTACGATACTAAAGAAACTACATTATCTGCTATTGAACTGCTAAAAGAGTTAGATCCTGTTTCACAAAAAATTATTTCTACAGATATTGTAAATATAGCAAATTCTCTTAAAAGTATAAGAAAAGAACAAGAAATTGTTCCTCTAAGTCTTGGCCTTAGCAGAGTTTTGGGACTATACCAGACTAATAATTCACGGCGTTGGTATGATAAAAGCAAGCATCTTGATTTAGCTTTTAAAACCATTTCTACATTGCCGGATGAAGATTTTGAAAATATAATGGAAGGCATTTGCAATTCAATTAAAGGCTAATGAGAACTAACAGATGCGCTCGTAGCTTAGATGGATAAAGCAAAGATCTCCGAAGTCTTTAGACGTGGGTTCGACTCCCATCGAGCGTAATTTTCCCAATTTTTATTGAATATAAAACAAATAATGGCAAATTTTTCTTTTTCGCATTTTAAAACAAACAAGTCAAGGTAAATCAATGCGAATAAATGGTCATACTATAAAAAATAGCAATAACAAGCCAGTTAAACAGAATGTTAATGCCGCTCAAATATCTTTTGGAATGGCCATTACACCTGTGAAGCTGACAAAAAATCCGAGCTTAAACAAGCTCCTTCAAAGGTTGAAAGATGTTCTTTTGTTTGAGCCGTCAGAACCTTTATTGAAAATGACTAACGGTGAGCGTATTCCGGCATACATAAATAAGCCAAAGAAGGGCAGTTGGAATTTGCAATGCAGGGGAGAAACCGTTGGTACAGTTCTGTTTTCAAGAGCATATTCCCCAATCAAAGGTGATAATTATCCCGAGTATTATAAAAATAAAGCGTATTTGTACATAAATTCTCTTGATTCTCACAAAACATATAAAGGGATAGGAACGGCTCTTGTGAAATCAATTGTCGAAGAAAGCAAAAGGTTGGGTTTAGAAGGCAGGGTATGCCTTAATGCAAGTGTAACAAAAGCAGAAATAGGAACACCTATACCTTTTTATTATAAATTAGGATTTGAATGTGCTGACAGCAAACAACAAAAAATTGTCGAAGAATGTATGAGAGAGAAGAAGCCGCTTCCTAAAAACTGCGAATCTGCAACAATGTTTTTACCTACTGAAAGCATTAAAAAATTGACTGAAAACAATTCTTCGTTAAATGTTGTTTCTTAACAAAAAACTTATTATTTTCAGTCAATTCAAAATTATACAGCGGTGGATTGTCGAGTTTGAGGATGTGGATCTTGAGAGTTTTTTGCTTGAACGACCATTAATTGATCGACAACATCTCTTCTTCTATCAACCCACCCATTATATGTTTGTTGAACTTCCGTACGATTTTCTTTAGCAGCGTCTAGTTTAGTATTGGCAACGCTTATTTGCCCTAGTAATATTTCTGAATTTTTAGTAAGTTTGTCCACTCTTGCTGCTGTTTCGGTAATTATTTTTTGTCTTTTTGTAATAGCAGCATCTATTGCCTCTTCGCAATCAGTAATTATTTTATGTTGGGCTTTTTGCTGCTCTAGAATGTCTTGCAGCGCTTCTTTAGCTGTTGTCTTTGCCAACTTTGCATTATCAAGGGCTGTTTGAGCTTTAGCTTTTGTATCTTCTGCTCTAGCTATCTCCTCGCTTCTGTCAATTGGTCTTTTTCCTTTTTTCCATTTCCAACATCTACCTCTTCATATTCGGTAGGAGCAGTAATAATGGCGTCACATTCAGATATGGAAGTTTTTGCAGCTTGAATATCAAGGTCAGCTTGTTTCACTATCTGATTCTGTTTATTTTTTGAATTATTAAGTTCCTTTATTTTAGTTTTGGCAGCATTTTTAGCCTTTGTGTTCGTATCAATAGTTTTACTTAATTCATCTAGCTGTGTCTTTTCTTCTTCCTTTAATTTCGACTTTATCTCATTATTATTCAATAATTTATCCTGGCACGTTGCAATTTCGTTCTGGAGCGTGTCTACGTTATGTTGAGATCGAGACAGATTATTTCGGATATTAGGATATTGGTCATTATCTGCACTGTCTAATTCTTGAGACAATGCCTCTTCATTCATTGTATTAACTGGAGTGTTTGGAATAGTCACAGAGGCAGGGCCTGAGACTGGTTCATCCGGGTCATTATTGGGCTGAGACGCTGGCGATGTTGGGTCTCCCGAAGCTGCTGGTTTATCCGGCACAGCATTTGTTACAGGTACAGAGCCTGTTTGATTAACCGGTTGTAGAGAATAATTAAATCCAGAACTTGGAGCAGCTACAGGTTGAGCAAAATAATTTGAGTTACTGGGTTTTACTGTAGTTGCATTTGCATCAAACGCATTAATGATTGCCTTTGCTACAATGTCTGATTCGTTTAACTTGCTGGCATCAACTTTTGGTTTATCGTCGAGTAATGATTTAAATAAGCCAGAGAAAATGTCTGTCTTTGTTAATCCGGCAATCAGGTTATTTAAATCTATTTTATCGTCTTTTATTCCATCCGCTATATCAAGGAGAACCATACTATCATCGGTAAACAAACCGAAAAAAGAACCATTTTTCTTTAAATCGATTATATTGTCTTCCCCGTCTAACTTATCGGCTTCTGTGAGTAATTCACTTTTGTTGGCCTCATCCACTAAAGGATCGTTTGTTGAATACTTTTTAGAAAGAGCTAATTTTAAGAGAACCAATTCGTTTATACTCAGATCATTATTCATAGATACACCCCTTTTCCATAAAGTTGATATGTTATTTTTGGCCAGTTTGGATAACCTTTAACAAAAAGGGTTACATATTAATAATTTGTAATATTTAGTATTACTAAAGATAAGAGTTAATTTTTTTAAAATTATTCCTTTTAGTAATGAATTACTAAAATTATTACTATATTGTATAAATAAAGATTAAGGAGTAAGTAAATGTTAGCATTACTTTTAAGATGGATTATTTTAGCTTTTGCACTTTTATTCGTTGCCTGGATACTTCCCGGAATCGGCGTATCAGGATTCTTCCCTGCGCTATGGGCAACTTTGATTTTAGGTATTATCAATATGTTCATAAAACCTGTTTTGATATTTTTAACAATCCCGATAAACATATTAACATTAGGACTGTTTACACTGATTATTAATGCCCTTTTATTCTGGTTCACCTCAAGTATTGTGGACGGTTTCGAGGTCTCAGGTTTCTGGGCGGCCTTTTTCGGAGCGTTATTATTCTCAATTATAAGTACATTTATAAATTCACCGGGTGATTAAGATTTAAAGCTTATACATTAAATCTAAAATGCATGATGTCACCGTCTTGGACAACATAATCTTTGCCTTCAAGACGAGTTAGACCTTTTTCTTTTGCAACAGTGTAAGAACCACATTTTACAAAATCATCGTAACCTGTGACTTCTGCTCTAATAAATCCTTTTTCAAAATCCGTATGTATAACACCGGCTGCCTGAGGCGCTTTAGCTCCAGCAGGAATTGTCCATGCCCTGACTTCTTTTTCGCCTGCTGTTATATAAGTTCTTAAATCAAGCAGGTGGTAAACTGAACGAATCATTCTTTCTATGCCTGAATTTTCCACTCCAAGTTCTTCCAAAAAGGCTTTTGCTTCTTCTTTATCTAATTCTGCAAGCTCTTCTTCAATCTTAGCCGAAATAACAACAACTTCTGCATTATGAGTTTTTGCGTATTCTCTTACCTTCTCCACATAGTCATTACCTGTGGATAATTCGTTTTCAGATACGTTTGCGGCGTAAATAACCGGTTTTATACTCATCAGTTGAGTCTTTTTAGCGAATTCTAATTCATCACCTTCAAAGTGTTCTTTTATATTTATAAATTTACCTTCTGAAAGTAAATCATATAATTTTTGTAGGACATTATTTTCTAAAACTGCTTCCTTATCCCCGCCTTTTACCTGTTTAGTAAGTCTTGCAACTCTTTTTTCGACAGAAGACATATCAGCTAAGGCTAGTTCAGTGTTTATAATTTCAATATCATCTATAGGGTTAACTTTGCCTGATACATGTACCGTGTTTTCATCTTCAAAGCATCTTACAACCTGAATGATTGCGTCGACCTCTCTGATATTTGCCAAGAATTGATTCCCTAAACCTTCTCCTTTGCTTGCACCTTTCACAAGTCCTGCAATATCAACAAATTCAATCGCAGTAGGTAATACAACTTGCGTTTTAACCAAATCTTGAAGGATATAAAGTCTCTCGTCCGGAACAGTGACTACCCCAACGTTAGGTTCAATTGTGCAAAACGGATAGTTTGCACTCTGCGCGTTTTTTGACGATGTTAACGCATTAAAAAGTGTAGATTTACCTACGTTTGGAAGTCCAACGATTCCTGCTCTTAGCATTTTAATTCCCTCTAATATACAATTCTTTTAACAGAATAATATAAAAGCAAGCGCCAATCAAGGATTATTCAGTTACTATCAAGAAAGACTTTAACTTTCGTGCCGAAGAATCTTTATCAGAGATGATGTGCAAATTGTCATAATCTAAAGACGTTGACCCGCCGCCATCAAAGGCCATAGCTTTTTCCATATCCAAAGATTTTGCCAAGTTCGCTACATCTTCAAGTGACATAGGAGCTTGGGTTGTAGCAATAATTATATAAACATTATTATTTTTGATTCCTATAGCTGTTCTTGGATATTTCATCAATGATGATGCCGATTGAGAAACGATTTTACCATCTTTTTTGAGTATGAAAAATTCCTCTTCCAGCCTCAAGTCAGGAACAAGAGCCGGGCCTCCTTGGATTGCGTGTTTTATATAACAAGAATCAGCAACAGGCGCATTATGAGGCGCAATATCATATTTAAGATCGCCTCCGCAACTTAGGATTCTGAATTCTGAGCGGTTGTAAATCTTATCAAGATATGGTTTTAAAACAGCGTTATTCACCAGGCTTGAATTGTTTTGAGGATTAAGAACCAAATTACTGTCAACGGTTACATAGGATATGGTCTGTTGATTTTGAGGATCGAAAAATCCTGCATTAACAACAAGTCTTGCTTTTGTATAATCGTATACATCTTTATTTGTAGTCAAATCTCTGACAAAATAAGGTCTAATACATCCTTTTAACTTAACCGTATTCAATTTAAGAACGTAGACACCAGGTTTAGGCTCTGTTACAGTAATATCTTTCTCATTTTGAAATGCAGCTGTAATGAGAAAGGCAAAAACAACAAACATATAAGCAAGAAATTTTTTCATAATTTACAAATCCTTATGCTTCTTGAACCAGATTATGGCATACAAAATAACTATAGGTTGAATAGATGCAGTAACTATTGGACTCAAGATTCCCTTCTCCGCTAAAAGGTCAAAGAATGGCATCGTTATATAATACAGAAATATGGTTGCTACTGCAATAGTAAAGCCAATAAGCCTCTGCTCTCTTGGTTGTGAAAAACCAAGCAGACATCCAAAAATTGCAAATAACACACAGATAATTGAATGAGTGAATCTTTGAAGATATTTATTCAGCATAAACCTGTATTCATCATCCATGTTTTCTTTTTTTAATAATTTTATATACTGAGAAATTTCATCATTATTAAGTTCTCTATCCCTTTTTACGGAATATTTCATAAGTTTATAAGCACTATCGGCTCTTTCTCCTGCAAGAATTTGTATATTTTTTTCTTGAGTAATTTTCTCAAAAATACCCTCATGAGATATTAAATACCTTTTGGTATCGTTCAAAACCCAGCTGCCGGGCTTGTATTTTGCATAGTCGGCAATATAAATACTTTCCAATAAACTTGAACCCAGATATTGTTTTCCCGCGAAGTTAAGTACAACAAGGTTTTTGATAGTCGTATTATCAAAGTTTGAAACAATTATTATTCTTTCCATTTCTCCATTTTTTTCTTTCAGTGGAAAAACAAAATGAGATTCTTCATTTTCATTTTTTATGACATTTAATTTTTTCGTGCTGTAAGGAATCATCTTGTCATGAACAACAAAAGACAAAATGGAAACCATAACACTAAGAACAATCACCGGCGTCAAGATTCTCCAAAAAGAAAGCCCTACGCTTCTAAAAGTAGTGAGCTCAAAATCCTTGCTCATTTTATCAAACGTGAAAAGAGTACCTAGCAAAAGGCCTACGGGAAGGGCATTGCCTAAAATTTTAGGGATTTCATAAAGCAAAATATCAATGGCCATTTTGACCGTGTACATTCCGCTTAAAGTACGTTGTATAGTTTTTAACAGGAGTTCAGGAGCAATCCAAATTACCATGAAAAGCAAAACGCAAACCGCACCTGCTGATAGAACCTGAGTAAAGACATATTTGTCAAACAATTTCACTTTCATTAAAGAGTAAAGTCCTTTCCTAAGTAGAATTGTTTAGCAACTTCATCCACAGCCACATCTTCGCTTTTACCTTGTATTTTAATCTTTCCGTCAAATATCACATAAGCTCTATCTGTAATAGACAGAGTCGCTTTTGGATTGTGATCGGTGATTAAGACCCCTAAGCCTTTTTCTTCTGAAAGCTTTCTTATATTTTCTTTAATCTCTCCTATCGCAATAGGATCGATACCGGTGAATGGCTCGTCAAGCAGAATGAACTCGGGGCTTGCTGCCAAAGCTCTTGCAAGCTCAACCCTTCTTCTTTCTCCTCCTGACAATGAAACTGCTGATTCTTTACGGAGTTTTTTTACACCGAATTCATCCAGCAATTCTTCCAACTTTAAGGCTTTTTGTTCATCATTCAACTTATCATTCACTTCCAAGACCAGTTTTATATTATCTTCTACAGATAATTTCCTGAATATTGAAGCTTCTTGAGGAAGGTAGCCGATGCCATGTTTTGCTCTGATGTTCATCGTTTCTTTTGTAAGATCTTTACCGTCCAAAAATACTTTTCCGCCGTTAGGTTTGACCAGCCCTACAACCATGTAAAAAGTTGTTGTCTTGCCGGCTCCATTTGGCCCCAAAAGTCCAACTACTTCACCTTTGTTTACTTCAAAACTTATATCGTTGACGACTGTTCTATCACCGTATATTTTAATTAGATTTTCTGCTTTTATTTTCATACAAACCCGTTCTTGTTTCTTTCAAATTTTTTATAATTTATTAGACTATTATAAAACAAAATATATGAAGGCACATAAAATATAATAAAACGTAAAACTTAGTGTTTCTTTTAGCGCTTAGATTAGTTGTTTTAAGCCAATATAGGCAAATTATGATAAACTAATACAATAATAAAAGGTTGAATCTGGATAAGAAAGTTTATTTATGAAGTGTACACTAATATACCCTCCTCAATGGATGCCGTTTAACCCTCACCTTGCGCCTGCAGCAATCCAAAGTATTCTTAGCAATAATGGATATGGTGTCAATTTTAAAGATTTAAACATCGAATTTTATAAAACGGTTCTTACTCCTGAATTTATACTAGGTTCATTAAACAGATCGGCTAATATTTATCAGGCAAATATTAAAAAAATAATTGAAATAAGGAAGCAAAAAAACGATTTAAAAGATTTTCCTAAAGATTTTCAAAATATCTTCTACAGATTTAGTGAACTTGAAAAAATAATTAAACAAAACGAATACAATGAAATTGCGCAAAAACTACCCGCGGCACTTGAAACAATCAAAAACAAAAAAGATTTTTATAACTTACACGCTCTGGAAAAAGCTTTTAAAGATATAGAAAAAGCTACCGACATATTGTCTTCACTATATTATCCATCCAGGGTAAATTTTATAAACGTAGTTGCAAACAGCTACAATAACATAAACGAACTGGTCTTTAACTGCATAGATAAAGAAGGAAATATTTTTTATCATTTTTACGAAAGAATCCTACCTGACTTATTAAAAGATAATCCTGATTTTATAGGTATTTCTTTAGGTGACTACACTCAATTGTTGCCTGCATTAACTCTTTCTATGATGCTTAAAAAACATTCTAACGCTCACATCGCAATCGGCGGGAATCTTTTTGGAAGATATACTGACACCTTGATTAACAATCCTGAATTCTTTAAATTATTTGCGGATTCTATTATGTATAACGAGGGAGAAAAGCCAATTCTTGAATTATTAAAACACCTAAAAGGAGAAATCGAGATAAGCAAAGTCCCTAATCTAATTTACCTTAAAAATAATGAAATAAAGATTAACGAAGAAGAATCTCCTATGGAGTTAAAAGACCTGCCCCCTCCAAATTACAGCAATTTCCCGCTAGAAGCTTACTATACTCCTGAAGTTATTTTTAATATTCAAACAAGCAGGAACTGTTATTGGAAAAAGTGCGCTTTTTGCACACATCATTTTGGCAGTAAGTATGGAGTAAAATCTGTTGAACAGGTCATAGGCGAAATAAAATATTTGCAAAAAAACTTTGATGCAAAATACTTTCATTTTGTAGATGAAGCGATAAGCCCGGCATACTTGAAAAAGCTATCAGAAAAAATTATTGAAGAAAATTTAGAAATGAATTTCTACATATATGGAAGGCTGGAAAAAGAATTTACTCCGGAGTTGTTTAAATTAGCAAGAAAAGCCGGGTTGAGGTTTATTCTGTGGGGCTTTGAATCCGCTAATGAAAGAATATATGGGCTGATGAACAAAGGCGAAGTTCGTAGCTCCAAAGAAAGACAAAAAATACTTCAGGATGCTTTTGATTCCGATATTTGGAATCATTTATTCATCATGTTTGGCTTCCCTTCTGAAACACTTGAAGAAGCAAAAGAGACCGTGGATTTCTTAAAAGAAAACAAAAACATAATCTCACATTCAACAGGAGGTAAATTTGTACTTCTTGATAATGCACCTATTTTTAAGGATTTAGAAAAATATTCTATAAATAAAGTTGAAAAATTCCGTTCAGGATTCTCTTTTGCTTACAGATTTTCGACCACTAAAGGAATGACAAGAGAAGAACTAAATGAATTAGAAAAATATAAGGCAGAGAGCTGGAACTGGAGCAATCTGAAATATAAAAACATTGCTTATCGAGAAAAAGTTTTCTTGTACATATGTAAATACGGAACCAAAAACATTTCTAAATTCAGGGATAAGATTTGGATTTAAATGTCCGATATCTAACATATTTATTTACAAATTGACCATTATTGCAAAACAAATAAAATGAAATTATTGTATATTCATTTAAGGATTATTCTCGTCAATGAAGGCTTTGAAGATACTACTAATTAATTCACTTATTCTGGTGTTTTTATTATTTAGTATAGAATGGCTGGCTTATGCGCAAATACATAACCAGCATAAAGATTCTTTTTCATTAAGAAAAGGCCATGTTGGTTCAATAAAAGAAGATAGATATTTTGCAATATCAAGTTTTTCGATGAAGGGTTTATCATTCAGACCCGTTTGTGCAAAACATTTAAAAAAAAGACCCATTATATTATTCGGTTGTTCCTATACTTATGGAGTCTTTTTAGAAAATAATCAAACATTCTCATATAAACTATCAAATTATACAAACAGAACTGTATATAATCGAGGAGTTGCAGGTACCGGTTTGCCTTTTATGTACTATCAATTAAAAGAAACTGACATAAAAAAAGATATTCCCGACACAGAATATATTATTTATACTTTTATCAATGATCATTTAAATAGATTGTACAAATATAGATCCTGGACGCAGGCGGAAAATACAAATATAGTTTATAAACTAGAAGAAAATAAATTAGTTGAAAGCAAACCTGTTTCAACTTTATATATGGAAACCTATATTTCTAGGGTAATCGAAGAAGAATTTGCCAACATACAAGTCAAAAACAAAAAATATGATAAGTTATTTTATGCGCTTATGGATGAATCAATGAAATTAGCAAAAGAAAAATATCCAGGGGTCAAATTTGTTTTTCTGGTCTACGACAGCGCTAGTAAAAAATTAATTAACAGGTTAAAAGACAAAGGGTTTATTGTCATATATGTTTCAGAGTTGTTAAATTCCAGAAACGAAATTAAAAAAGAAAAATACTTTGTTTTTGATAAATGTCACCCTTCAGAAGAAGCTTGGGATTTATTGGTTCCAAAATTAGCTGCTAAATTAAACTTATAAACTAAAACTTTTTTATCTTTAGACTAACGTGTATAATGTTAGTTAAGGTAATTTATGAAATAAGTATGGAAAATCTGGTTACAAAAAAATATGTTTTAAAGAAAACATCATCCGCTGTCAATTACAAAATTGACTACGAAAAAGAGCTTAATCCAGCTCAGCTTGAAGCTGTCTTAAAAACCGAAGGATCAATTCTAACAATTGCAGGGGCCGGTTCCGGCAAGACTAAAACTCTCACATACAGAGTGGCAAGATTGATTGAAAGCGGAGTAAAGCCTGAAAATATCTTGCTTTTGACTTTTACTAAAAAAGCAGCCGATGAAATGTTATCAAGAGCAAGCATCATACTTGATTCAAGATGCGAACAGGTTGCTGGAGGGACTTTCCACTCTTTTGCAAATTATATTTTAAGGAAATATTCAAACTTCCTTGAACTGAAAAACAATTTTACTATTATAGATAGAAGCGACAGCGAAGACGTCATAAATCACATTAGAGGAAGAGTTACGGGTAAACAGGAAAAACGTTTCCCTAAAAAACATACGATTCTAGATATTTACTCTAAAGCAATAAATAAAAACCTTTCAGCACAATCCATTCTGGAAAATGAATACAAACAATTCGAGCACTGTCTTGAAAAAATAAACGAAATATCAAAAGAATATACAAATTATAAAAGAGAAAATTCTCTTTTGGACTATGATGACCTGCTTTTGTATTTAAAAATTTTGTTATCATCAAATGATGATTTAAGAAAAAAAATATCTAACCAGTATAAATACATCCTGGTCGACGAATATCAGGACACTAATACGATTCAGTCAGACATAATAAAGCTTTTGGCATCAGAGCACAATAATGTTATGGCCGTGGGTGATGACTCTCAAAGCATTTATTCTTTTAGAGGTGCTAATTTTAAAAATATACTTGAGTTTCCGCACACTTTCCCAAATACAAAAATAATCAAGCTTGAACAAAACTACAGAAGTTCTCAAAATATTCTTTCTTTAGCAAATGAAATACTAAAAAAGGCAAAAGAAAAATATTCTAAAAATCTTTTTTCAGTAATTGAAAACCCTAATAAACCAGCTATTATATGTTCTTCTGATATACAAACCGAAGCTGAATTTATCGTTCAAAGGGTATTGGAGCTGAGCGAAGAAGAAAATATTTCTTTAAATGAAATTGCCGTTCTGGCAAGAAGCGCAAGAATGACATATAACCTTGAAATCGAGTTTGCAAAGAGAAACATACCTTACAAGAAATTCGGTGGGCTTAAATTTATAGAAACAGCGCACGTTAAAGATATAATTGCACATTTAAGAGTAATCTTAAATCCAAACGATGTGATAAGTTTCAACAGACTCCTGCTTCTTTTAGAAGGAGTCGGCGCACAAACGGCAAACAAGTTAATCCCGATATTATCGAATCCTGATTTGGATGTAAGTAAAACTTACTTGCCATCAAAAAGCTCTGACACAATAAAAAAACTTTTGGAGCTTATAGCTGTATCAAAGCAGAATTTATTTGAACCTTCAAAAATAGTTGAAGCCGTAATTTCTTACTATGAACCTATTCTTACAAATAAATATGATGATTTTTCAAAAAGGTTAAAGGATTTAGAGCATTTTCTATATCTGGCCTCCAGATATTCAAACCTCGAAGATTTCTTGAGCGACTTGGCCCTGGAGCCTCCCGACAGTTCTATGATTGATGTAAAAGAAGGTACAACAAAAGATGAATTTTTGACACTTTCTACAATCCACAGCGCAAAAGGTCTGGAATATAAGGCTGTATTTATTATTGGAGCCGTGGATGGTAGGTTCCCATCCGTGTTTTCGTTCAATTCAGAAGAAGAACTGGACGAAGAACTAAGGCTGATGTATGTAGCCGTGACAAGAGCCAAAACTCATCTATATATAACTTATCCGATAGATATGTTCGACTACTCCACAGGCATGGTACTTTCAAAACCCTCGAGATTCCTGGACGATATCGACGAAAATATTCTCGAAAAATGGGTTATTGAACATCAGTAACGATAGATATTAGTTAGAAATAATTAAATTTTGAATTTAAAATTGGCCTAATAATTATAAATATTCAAATAATTCCAATAACTTCTGTATACTTTTTTGACATATGTTTTGGTTTCAGGGTATGGAATATTTTCTACGAATTCATCATAGTCAGAGTATTTAATCTTATCTTGCCAAGATTTAACGGCATTGGGACCGCCGTTATAGGCTGCTACTGCATATAAGTCGTCATCATTCAATGTTTTCTTAATGAACGCAAAATATGTAGATCCGATTTTTATATTATTTTCAGGCACCATAAGCGAATTAACACCATAGTGGGGCATATTGTATTTATCCGCTATGTAATGAGCGGTACTTGGCATAACTTGCATCAGACCTACCGCGTTAGAAGAACTAAGTGAAATCGGATTAAAATAGCTTTCCTCTCTTATCAAAGAAATCATCAAGAAAGGGTCCAAATGCAAAGAAGCTGAGGTTTTGTTTATATCGGCCGCCCAATGGATAGGATATGCAAGTTTGTACGCATCATCACTAAATGGTGGCTTAATTTGAAGCTTTGCAAGTGCGTCTCTTGCAAGAAGAGTTGATTTTGCTCTATGACCTCTTTTATACTCAAACCAACTTTCTACGAATTCATTGTCAAATTCGACTTCGTTCCATATTTCGTAATCGCCAAAACCCAACAATGTATTTATTAATTTTAAATCTTTTATATCAAGATTTGAGTATTTTATAGGAAATTCAATATTAAAAGATCTTGTATCGAGCTCATGGTATGATTTTGTTCCAAAACTGCTTTTGTTACCTTTCAATAAAGAATCCGCCCTAAATGCATAATAAGAATCAGGGTGTTTAACCAATATTTTATTTAACAGGCTATTTGACTCGTTGGATTTCCCTTGCTTACAGGCGATTTTTGCCAGCCAGAAGAGAACCCTTGGATTTGCTGCTGCATCAGGATAACGCTTCAGATGCGAATTACCTATTTTTTTTGCAGTATCTAAATTCCCGGTCTCGTATGCATGCCAGAAGAGATTCCACATCGATTCTGATGCATATAAGCTATTTGGATATTTATAAGATACGGTTGCATATAAATTCAAATTTTGCGGCTCTGGCAGGTATTTTGCAAGGTTATATAAAGCAAAATCTTCACCGGCACTTTTGTTTTCCAAGATATATTTCAAAATCTGTTGCCAAGACTGTTTTTTATCAGGTGAAAGAACCGAAGCATAGTATTCAAGTGCTTCATTTAACAACTCAGGATTTACTGTTCTTGAGTATTTTTTAATTCCTGTATCAATAGCCAACCTGGATGGTCTTGGATAACCAACTTTACCGTATGCAATTCCTATATACGGCCAAGCTTTTTTGAATTCAGCATTTTTGAAAAATTTAACAGACTTCATGTATTTTTTATTATGAAAAAAAACTTCCCCTACAATTAAACTTTCGTACGGAGACATTTTTTCGGGCAAATTCATCAATTCATCGGCAGATGCAAGCGCATACTTGCCTTTAGGACTCATAGAGATATAACCGACGAAGTATTCTTTAGCAAGCTTTTTGTCCCTGTCTTTTTCTATCATTCCGAGATAGTAATTTGAAGCAATAATCAAATTTTCATCTGAAGAATGTTTTTGAACATGTTTAAATTCTTTTTTTGCCAAATCAAGCTGTTTGTTATAAAAATAGCATCTTGCCAGACGATACCGAGCTTTAGGAACAAATATTGACTTAGGATATTTGTGTATAAGCATCGTATATTTTTTAATGGCAGTAGGGTAGTCTGCAAGGTTCTCGGCACAAATACCCTGTTTTAGAAGGGCGGCCTTGTACAGAGGACTTATTCTTTTTATTTTACTGAAATTATAATAGGAATTTTGATAGTCTTTTTTTTCGTAAAAATCAACTGCTTGCCTATAATATTTAGGATTGTCCAAAGATAGCAAATCATTATAAACAAGCCCAAATCCGATACAAACAGCTATAAATATCACAGAGAAAATAATTGTCTTTTTCAACTTAGTCATTGTTTTTTGTTTCTTTTTCTAGGTTCATCTATAAGTATCCCTAAAAATATACAAAAGAGCAAGGAATTATTCTAAAAAAAAATGAATATTTATATAGAGGTTTATTACAAGTTTTAACGAGTGAGAGATGGAAAATTATAAAAAGTTTAAAGAGACTGTTAATTTGTATGCGAGTTCTCCATACAAAACAGATTTCATACATATAAAAGATAAAAAGAGAAATATTTTGAAAGATTATATTTATATAAATACGAAGAAAGTGCTCGTTTAATACTCTCTGATTATGGCATCTTCGGTCAGTTTAATTTCAAAATAAGATCCGCTTGGAATTTTTATCGATTCACCCATGGAAAACAAAGACAAAACAGGAGATAGGACAATATTAAACCCATAAACGACTACCCCTGAAAGAACAGCAACCGGAACGAGAAGAATTCCTCCGGTAGAATCACTAAGCCTATCACTTATTCGCCACATTTTCTTCATGAATTGATTGCCTGGCCTTGTCATATTAGCCGTGCTTTTTAAGTATTTATGCCTACCTTTGATGTTATTAAGATAAATTCTTTTGTGATTGGCTATCCCAACTTTAGAATCAATGTAATAAGATGATCGTTTGTAAACCACTTGATCAACTTTTATCTGTATCAATCCTCCGTTGCCTAAAAGCTGAGGAGAATGTGAATTAACCACCTGCCCTTTGAAAACGGTGCCTGTTGGAATAGTTACATATCTGGAAGTTTCCGGATAAACACTTACAAAAGTAACTCTTGTACCCCTGGGGGTTGTATCCGAAATAGAATTTTGAAGTTTTAACTTAAACCTGGTGCCTTTTTTTATCTTTATTTCTTTGTATGCTTTCGCAAAATCACTATCTATTTGTGATTGCAAAAGATTCGGTTTTTGTGTCTGGACGAAACCGTTATTTTGATAATTAGTGTTATAAAAATTAGCCTGTGGTTCAGGCGTGCTTGTTGTTTTTTGAGGAGGTGGAGCTGGACTGCTTTGAGTAAAAACGGTATCCTCTGAATCGATATTTATAGCCGGATCAACTTTAGGTAAACTGGGGAGCAAATCTTTTTCAATGACATCGGTACGATATGTTCTCCTTATTTCCTCGTCAATAGAATCATCCGCCATAGCAGCAAAAACCGGCGATGCAAAAATAAATATAGAAAAATAAACTGAAAGAATTTTCTTCATGACATGTTTATTTTAATTGAATTTAAAAATATGTGCCAGTTTTTAATTTTGTTTGGTATTCAATTGAGAAACAAGGGGGTTGTTTCTGTATGCATCCAATGCCATTTGAGTAAAAGATCTCTTTTCCTGATACTGCTTATAGAGTTTATCACAAATATTACCCACAAAATTCAAGCCTAAACCAACTACTGTTGACATAATAAGGTTTTTAGGTCCTGCAAGCATCTTTGTTGTACCATATATCATCGTACCGATTGTACCGACAATAGGTATACCGGTTGTAAGAGTGGTAGAAACTCTTTCGTCCTTGTCATCAGCTTTTGATATTGCGTATGCGCCGGCAGCTACCGGGATCATAAGCCCTATCACATCACTTGGAGCTGAACCTACTTCAAACTCTGCAAATTTATCAAACAGATCTTCACTTTCCATGTTTGTTGCTTTGTTTATTTGAACAGTTATATCATGTGATTTTTTGTCCATTGCACTTGCAATTTTAGAATCCACAGCCGATTTTAGGACCTGACCGTCTTTTGTTTTTATTTCTTTCTTGCTCAAAGCATTCATTAACGTCACAACTTCTTGCAACGCTCCTTTTTTGTCAGAGTTTAAGATATCATCTCTAATAAACTCAACCTGCTTTTTAATAGCTGCTTTTGACTTTGAATTATATGAGCTTGAATCTTGAATTATTTTGATAAATCCATCTAAATCTGAACTTATTTCTTTAACTAATTTATCTCTTTCGATTTTTTCAACATTGCCGGCAAGAGTTTTATATGTATCCATTTTTTTAGAAATCAATCTTATAACATTTCTGGTTTCATCATCTTCTAAGCGAAGCTTGTCAGAAATTTCTTGAAGGCTGATTTTTACAACAGAATAATTGTGAGTAATATTGTTAGTGAATTCTTTTCTGTGAGAATTTATTTCTTTTCTCAAAGTCATTTTGCCGCTAGAGCTCAAGTCTTCTGTGACATATACTTTAAACTTGTTTATATTTTCTTTGAAATTTAGAATTCCGCCATTTTCATTCCATAATCTTTTGCAAACTTTTTCCTGCAGACCTTTTAAAGATTTTTCTCTTACATCAGACCTTGCATTTCTGACATCTTTGCCAAAACCTTCTTTAAAGCTTTGTTCCATTTTATTGCTGTAGAAATTCAAATCCTCAAGCCATTCCCTGAGCGTTTTTGTTTGTTTTAGCTTATCAAGTGTAACTTCCTGATCCAAATCAATAGAAGCATCTTTCATGATTTTAGCAACTTGTGTTCTTATGTCAGCGCAATAATCACTCGTAGCAATATGCGCTTTGTTATAGGCAGAATCTACAGAATCTGTTGCAAATTTTTTGAATAATTTTGTAACTTTATCTGCTCCATTTGCTGTAATCTTATTGCTTTTACAGACTTTATCAACCGTACTATCTTTGATAGCATTGAAGTTGGCTACTGATTTAAGTCCTGATAAAACATGTTTAACACCTTTTGCAAGAACAATCAGGCCTTTTTCCACATATGACTTTGATTTTTTAGTTATTGATGAATCATAAATTCTTCTGTTCAAAACATCAATAAGGTCATTAATTTTTCTATAAGTAACAGATGAAAATCCTTTGGTAAAAAACAAGGCAACTACACCTGCTGTTACTATTGTACTTGCCACGGTGGCAGCAACTATTCCGCCTTTATTACGTTTTTTCTCTGTATCCGATACTTTAACAGAAGCGATTTCATTCGCTGGACTATAATTCGTATTAACAGCATTTTTTGAATTATTAGCTTGAGAATTGACACCAACAGCACTTAAAGGCTTTCCAACGTTGTATTGTGGAAAGTCTTTAAAAACATTATTAGGTTGTGAATTCACTATATTTGTCATATGTACCCGGTTGTATAAAAACATTATATATTTATTTTTTGCTGTTTTAAGTAACTTTTTAAATTAATTGATACTTATGAAATCTTGCATATTAATCCACTTGGATTCTCTTGAATTGCTTTTATAGCGTCTTCTATTGATATTTTAGAATCTGTAGCAAAGTTTTCAATTGTTCTAATGTAGAATTTTTTTCCTGATTCTCTTTGAAGCTTGACTGCCTCTTCAAATTTGCTCACCCAAGCATTTTTCAATTCGGTATTATTGCCAACGATTTTGTCTAAGTCAACTAATTTTAAAGGTTCTGCAGGGTTTGACTGAATTTTTTTAGGGACAAATTTTTCCAAAGGAGATGAAACTTTTTTAACAATTTCTTCTTGAACTTTTGGAGCTTCTTCTGTAATTTTTTCAACTGTTTCTTTAACAGCAGGTTTTGCAGCTGTTTTTGTAAGAGTATCACCAGCTTCACTAACAATAGTCTGCGTAGTTTCAGCTGCTACTTTTTGTTTTTTTACGAATAATCCTTTTACTTTATCAACGGCTCCTGTGACAACACCTTTTGCCTTTTCCAAGAATTTTGGTTTTGCAATAGTTTCTGTAGTTTCTGCTACCGCTTTTTTAGGAAATAT
This sequence comes from Cyanobacteria bacterium OH_PDB_230, assembly GCA_023421795.1. Taxonomy (GTDB): domain Bacteria; phylum Cyanobacteriota; class Vampirovibrionia; order Gastranaerophilales; family Gastranaerophilaceae; genus JAEZOG01. The sequence continues at coordinate 942,580 of JAEZSO010000002.1, read as the reverse complement.
TTTTTTAATAACATTAGAAATTTTACCTTTTCCTTTAAATAGCAATATTACCGCTGCAATACCTGCTGTTATTCCGGCTAATTGTTTTAATTCCTTATTCTCATTTTTTTTAGGCGCATTAATTCCTGGAAGTCTATCCATTCTGGTTGGCATCGCGACCGGACCACCAATCATTCCGCCTCCTAAATACGGTCTGACATTATTCGTCCCAAAATATAAATCATAATTTGAATACCCAAACATATAACTACCCCTATTTTTTATAACCTATATTAATAAAGTACGTTTTATCGCTTAAATTGATTCTTTTGACGAAATTGTTAAGAAATGTTAAACTTAAAATCTAATTTATATAGTTGATATTTTAAAAAACATTTGAATAAAAGGACTTTTTTTGACGACTATTTCTAGGGAGAAATAGACTGTTCACGAGGAAAGCATGCAACAAAACATAAACAATACGGAAACAAGCTCGGATTCAAAAATTAAGAACGCTGAATCCGTATTAGAATTGGCAAGAAAAGCTCATGAAAATTATTTAATAAGATCGAATAAAAACGACTTAAATGAAGCTATCGACTATTACATAGATACAATAAAATTAAATCCTAATGTTGCAGAAACCTATTACAGATTAGCAAGTTTATTATGGGAAAACGGGCAAATCACTTTAACAGCAGCTATTGAACAGTGTAAATCAGCAGTCAGCATTTCTCCAAAAAATCCAAACGCAAGGCTTTATACAGGGTATTTTTTGAATCTTGCCCAGCAGTACGAAGAAGCAGAAAAAGAATTTAAAGAAGCCATTAGAATTAACCCTCTGTTAGCCGCAAGACCCAGATTAATTTTAGCAATGATGCTGATGGCGAAAATGCATTCTGAGAAACCGAGCTTTAAAGAATTTACAAAAACAATGTACTATCTTTGCTCTGGCGGTTTAACCATGTTTTTTGATTATGCATCATTGAGGATGTTGCATAAAAGTTTATCTAAATCATTTTCAACGTTTGCTTACACTTTCCTTGGAGACATTCTGGAAAAAACCAAACAACATTCATTGGCAATAAAAACTTACGATATTGCTGCAGAAAAAACCGGTCAGGAAGAACTTTTCTATAAAAAAATCGGCGATATCAGCATTCAAAATGAAGCTCCCGAAATTGCTATTGACTGCTATAGAAAAGCACTTGAAGCCAATCCGTACAATAAAGATGTACTTATAAAAATTGCGACAATTGTGCAAACTTATTTTGAAGATAATTTAGACGAAGCCATTGATTGCTATACGAAAATTCTTGAAATAGAAGGTAAAAACGACCGAATATATTATGAGTTGGGTCATTTATACCTCAAAAAAGAAGATATTTTAAATTCTGTTAACGCTTTTAAATTGGCTATAGATACTGACTCAACTAACCCTTTCTACCACAATTCATTAGCATATGCGCTTGTTCAGGCAGAGCAATTCGATGAAGCAATTGAACATTATCAAATCGCAGTAAATTTGAATCCCGATAATGAATGGACAGCTGTTGTATGTCAGGCACTCGGAACTGTTCACTATAACGTAAAGAACAATCCTGAAGCGGCAATTGCGCTATATCAAACATCTCTTGTATTAGATCCAAAATGTGATGAAGCGCACATTAGTATAGGTGATATCTATTTTGACCAAGAGGATATGGAATCCGCCATAAAATCATATTGTGATGCGATTACAATTAATCCGGACAACGCTAGAGCCTATAGCAAGTGTGCAATGGCTCTGTGGGAAAAAGATTTTCTTGAAGAAGCAATTTTGGCCTATAATAAAGCTATTTGTTTAAATCCTGATTATGACATAGCCTACAACAATTTAGGCGTTATTTATCTTGATGGCATAGGGAATACTCAAGAATCAATAGAATTATTTGAAAGAGCTATAGAATTAAATCCAAATTACACTCTTGCTTATTTCAACTTAGGCAGGGCACAGCAAATTACCGGCTTAAAAATGGAAGCGGCCAAAAATTTCCAGATGGCCGCTAACTTGAATAAGCTTACAGGAGAAATAGAAGAATCGGATATAGAAGACCGCTTATTCGCGCTATTTGAAGTCTAATTAAAAATTATCACAAAGCATCTCAAAATAAGCTTTAGGATGATGACAAACGAGGCAAACTTCAGGAGCAGATGTAGATAAAGGCGTGTATCCGCAATTTCTGCAATGCCAATATATCTCGTTGTTTTTTAAAAACACAAGATGATTTTCAACATTTTGGGCCAGCTTTTTATATCTTTCATCGTGATGTTTTTCAACCAAGGAAACATGCCTGAACGCGGCGGCTATTTCATAGAAACCTTCTTCATCAGCTTCATCAGCGAAGCTTGGATAAATATCATGCCATTCATCGTATTCGCCCTGAGCGGCACAAAGAAGATTTTCATAAGTATTCCCCAAACAATGTGGCATCACTACAGAAAACTCAATCGGGCTGTTTTTTATGAATTTATAATAGATTTTAGCGTGTTCTTTTTCATTATCGGCCGTCATCAAAAAAATCGAAGCAATCTGCTCATATCCTTCTTTTTTAGCTATGGATGCAAACATTGTGTATCTGTTTCTTGCTTGGGATTCTCCTGTAAATGCGCGCATAAGATTTTTTTCTGTTTTTGAGCCTTTCAATAAAGGTTTATCCATTCTTCCTCCAAAATATTTTTATGTAATTTACAATCGTAACAGGTCAAAACTCACCTTTTAAAGTTTGTTCGGCGGTTTTTAAAAGTTATTTGAACTTTTATCAATATAAAAATTCCCAATACAATTTATAAAGGAATTCTTCTATGTTATAAATTAACTACTATGGCAATACTATACGACTATAAAATTAATACTGGCTCAATTAACATGGCAGAAGACGAAAGACTCCTGGATATAGCCATAACAGAAAAAATCAACGAACCTATTCTCAGGTTATATGGCTGGAGCCCGAGTTGTGTATCTTTGGGCAGGAATCAAACAGCTGAATCCATAAACATTGAATATTGCAAAAAAAACAACATAGACATAGTAAAAAGATTAACAGGAGGAAGAGGCCTTCTCCACGATCAGGAGCTTACATATGCATTTATCTGTCCTGAAACTCTTTTAGAATGCAATAACAGTGTAATAGCTTCTTACAAAGAAATTTCCGGGGCCTTAATTGAAGGATTCAAAGAAGCTGGAATAATTCTGACCTTTCCTGAAAACAAAAAAGCAAACACAAAATTTGATTACTGCATGTCAATAAGTACAGGAGCCGACCTTAGCTACGACGATAAAAAACTCATAGGCTCGGCGCAGCTCAGAAAACATTCTTACATATTACAACATGGCTCTATTCTTTTTGACTACAATCCTCAAACGATAAAAGAAATATTCAACGAAAATATTGATTCAGAATCTATAACAACGATGAAAGAAATAAACCCTAAAATTAAAATTTCTGATTTATCAAAACATATAATTTCAGGATTTGAGAAACACTTTAAAATTTCATTTACAAAGCAATGTTAGTTCTATTTACCTTTAATACAGTAATAGCCTGGAATATCATCAATTAATTTTAAAGCCTTGTTTTCAAAAAATGTAGTTTCTCCAGTCAGGAAAAGTATTTTTTTTCCGTTATCCGTGTTCCTTACGCTTGTCGCGTAAACTCTTGGATTGTCGGGCCAATACCTGTTTGTATAATACAAATCGTCTAATATTTGGCATTCTTTTTTAAACTCTGAAAAAGGCACCTTATAAACATACTCATCTAAATCTGTTTGGTCGTTATATTCAAAACCATTATCTTTAAGTTTTTTACCGACTTCTTGGTGAATTTCATCAAAAGTTTTTTTGTCGGCATGAAGAACTCTAAAAGTACCAAATGATACCGGGCTGACTTTCATAAACCTTCTCCTTATTAATATTAATAATTATCGTGTTTAATAACAATTGACTGATTAAAATCTTAAATATTTAATCTACATTGTTTTAAATACGAAAAAATATTTTTTTGTCACCATAATCATAAAAGTGTACATAAATTTACATAATTAAGACAACAAACCTCTTAAAAGGTTATCTTAGCTTTATTTTGGATTATATTTGTATTAGCGTATTTTGGATTTATTTGATACAATAGAATGGTATTATTTGAGGTCTTTTAATTAATGAGTAAAATGCAAAAACGAACCACCCATTATCCTTTTCTTCAAAAACCTGTAGTTATTTATGAAAGAGAATGCGGACACAAAATTGTGCTTGCCTATAAAGAAGGTGGGCTCGTAAATGTCAGCAGCTGGGTGAAAACAGGTTCTATAAATGAAAATGATGAAAACACGGGCATTTCACACTTCCTCGAGCATCTAATGTTCAAGGGGACAGAAAAACATCCTGCCGGAGAGTTCGATAAAACATTAGAATCTAAAGGAGCAATAGTTAACGCCGCAACCTGGAAAGACTATACCTTCTACTACGTAACTCTTCCAAAAGGACCTGAAGGAAAATATTTTGACCTCGCAATTGACCTCCATGCTGATATGATGCTAGGACCTATCATCCCTCCCCAAGAAATAGGGGAACCTTTTGACTTAAACGACACTGAAATTCCAGTAAAAAGAGAACGCCACGTTGTAATAGAAGAAATTAGAATGCGTGAAGATCAACCCTGGACTAAAACTTATAATGCGCTTAACCGTAATTTGTATACATCTCACCCTTACAAAAGAGATGTAATCGGAAAAGCCGAAATAATATCTACTATTCCAAGAGAAACAATTCTTGACTACTATACAGAGCACTATACACCGAACAAAATAACGACTATAGTCGTAGGTGATTTTGATTTTGACGAAATAGCAGAAAAAATCGCAAATGCGTTTGATTTTAAAGGCAGAAAAAATTCTCCAATCGAGGAATATCCTATAGATGAACCTACAAAAACCACTAAATATATCGAAAATACAGCAAATACTAATACTGCGTTTTTAATGCTCGGATATTTGGGAGCTCAAGCTAACAACCTCAAAGACAGCATAATCCTGGATATGCTAAGTATAATTCTTGGAGAAGGCCAAAGTTCAAGACTTTATCAGAACTTAATTGAAAAGCCAGAAGAATCAATATTCAATATCGTTTCCGCTGACTATTATCATTTCAGAGACGGCGGAAATTTCTTCTTACAAGCAAATTTCAAACCGGAACATAAAGAAAAGGCAATAAATCTTGTAAAAGACCAGATAGTAGGTATTTATAACGAACTTGTTTCTGAAAAAGAATTCAAAAAGGCAGTCAAAAAGCTAAAAGCCAGATTCGCTGATAGTGCCGAAACAGTATCTGAGATAGCAGAAACAATAGGCTATTATATGACTGTCTGTAACGGATTAGAACTTGTTGACCAATATTTAGAAACGCTAGAAAAAATAACAAGAGAAGACGTATTAGAAGCTTCAAAAAAATATTTAGATTTAAATAAAGCAACTATTTCTGTTCTAATGCCGCAAAATTAATTTATATTAAAGGGAAAACCATGGAAAAAATTAGTTTAAATAATGAGATATCAACCGTTGTAAAAGTAAACTCTAATACGCCGAGGGTAGCCTTAAGCCTTTATTTTAGGGTTAACACACCAGAGAAAAAACCCGGTATAAATACACTTTTAAACAGATTGTTTATGCAAGGTACGAAAAACCGCACTTCTGAAGAGCTCGCTCAAGAACTGGAAGAAAACGCAATAGAGCTATACAGCGAAATGAAACAAGACTTCTTAAGGTTTAAATTATTATGCCTCAATGAAGATTTTAGCCTCGGCTTAGAAATTCTTGAAGATATAATAGAGAACTCTCACTTTGAAACATTTGACAAAGAAGTCGAAAAATTAAAAGGAGAACTAATAGCAGAACTTGATTCTCCAAAAACAAAGGCGCTCGATAACTATTACAAAAATCTCTATAAAAACCATTTTTACGGAAACACCTTCACAACAATATTAGAGGCAATTGATTCTATAACTAAAGAAGACATAATTGAAACTTACAAAGATATCATTTCCACATCCAAAAAGAATATTTGTGTTGTTGGGGACGTTAATCTTGAAGATACAAAAAACCTGTTAAATAAACATTTAGGAAATATTGAAAATAATCCTGCAATACCGCAAGATCTTGAAAAACCTCAAGTAACAGAAAACAGAATAGTGACAATAGAAAAAGAAGATGCCAATCAGGCACAAATAATACAGGGCTGGATTTTCCCTTCTATGCATAGCGAAGATTATCCTGCAATAAGCCTTTTAAATACAATACTTGGCTCAAGCGGCTTAAGCTCAAGGCTTTTCTTAGAATTAAGAGAAAAACAAGGTTTAGCATACACTGTAAGAAGTTCTTATGAAACCTATAAACTAGCGGCAAGCTTCAGCGTTTACATAGCTTCCGAACCTAAAAATATTGAAACATGCCTGAAAGGCTTTAAAAAAGAAATAGATAAAATAGTAAGCGAAAGAATTTCTGATGAAGAGCTTGAAGATGCAAAAAACAACATCATAGGCAAAAGGCAATTCTTTACAGAAACAAACATTTTACAATCAAGCCTGATAGGACTGTATGAATCAGAAGGTTTAGGGTATGATTACGAAACAAAACTTATTGAAAAAATTAAGTCTGTAACACCCGAAAAAATACAGGAAATAGCCAAGAAGTACTTTAGTAATCCCTATGTTTTATCTGTTTTAGCTCCTAAACAATATTTGTCTACTTTAGAAAATGTTGTATTATAAGATACAAAGGTGTAAAAATTATTCATGAAAATTCTTAAAGTTGGTCAAAAAGTTCAAATTGAGTTTACAACGACAGGTTCTGAAAAAATGCAGATATTATGCAAAATTCAGAAAGTTCAGTCTGACAGATTGACTCTTACTTACCCGAGTGAACTTATGAGATTTGCACAGTATCTTTCAGAAGGAACCGAAATCAGGGCCTTTGTTTTTACAGAAGCAAACATACAGGTATTAGAATCAATAATTATAACAGCACCATACGACCAAGACTTTGAAATTGAATACCCTGAAGACTATAGAACAATTCAAAGAAGAGCATACATAAGAGAAAATCTTCAATACAAAATTATCGTACAAGACGGCAATAACACAATATCCGGCATGTCTCTTGATATGGGGGGCGGCGGCTTCAGATTCACAACAGAATCAAACGTAACCGAAGACTCGTATGTTTCTGTCTGGATAAATGCCGATGATGACCAGCCAAGCATAAAATGCAGAGGCAAAGTATCAAGAAAGCCCCACTTTAAACCGCAAGTATATTTAATAGAATTTACCGAAATTTCCGAAAAAGATAGGAATCTGATTATAAAAAAATGCATTACAAAACAAGTGAACGAGCTGAGAAAATAAATACAAATTCAAAACTTATGAGCAAAACCAAAGAACAAAAAGAAATAAAAGACAAAATAAACAAATTTCAAAAGTCTGGCAACATTCAAAAAGCAATAGAAACATGCCAGCTTGCTTTACTGAGCGATGCAACGAATGCTGATTTGCATGTGAAATTAGGCGACCTCTATCTTGAATGGCATCTTGATATTTATCAGGCAAAACAATACATAGATGAAGCTATAACAGAATACCAAAGGGCATTAGAAACTTATATAGATTCACCAAAAATATTCTTTAAAATAGGTATAGCTTTTTATCACAAAAGTGAACTTGATAAAGCAATAAATTATTTTGAGCTTGCAATAGAGCATGATCCAAAAATGTCTAAAGCATACTATATGATTGCAGAGGCGTTTATGAGAAAAGGCAAGTTTCTTGAAGCTATTGAATTTGCGGAAAAATCAATAAAAATTTCGCCTATCAAATCTTCAAGGACTCACTACCTAATTTACAACATCCTAAAAGTCATTTCTTTTAAAGACTTTAAGACTTCTTTAAGAAGCTACTTGGAGTTGTTTTATTCATTTTTAACTCTTCCTTTTGATAAGGATGCTATAAAGGAAGTTTTAAGAAAACTCTCTTACGTAAAATTCATTCCGATGCTCATCACAGGTTTAATTAAAGCCCAGACAAACGGTATAACGCAGGCATTGGAAATTTATCTTAAGGCGGTCGAAAAAGCTCCTGGATTTATTCTTCTCTACTGCTTAATCGGTGAAATATACAAAGCAATGGGAAGATACGATGATGCAATCTGTGAATACAAAATGGCCGTGTGGCTAGACAGCTTAAATATCACGGCATACAGAGCATTATGCCAGGTATATGAAGAACAAGGCGACTATGACAGTGCCATTGAAACATATAAGAAATTGATAGAAATTCAGCCGTATTTGGCGGAGTATCACAGTAATCTTGGGAATATCCTGTACTTAAAAGGTGATGTAGAAGAGGCAATCTCTCATTACCAAAATGCAATAACAATAAACCCAAGTTTAAATTGGACAAGTATTATTGCCCAAACTTTAGGATATGTTTTCCAAGAAAACACAAAGGATTTGGATGCAGCAATAAGCGCATACCACAGCGCCTACCTGTTGACTCCAAAAGACATCGATATCTACATAAACCTTGGAAGCGCATTTTATGAAAAAGGCGAATATGATAACGCTCTAACTGTATACAGAAGAGCAATAGAGCTTGAGCCATACAACGCAAAAATACACTGCAACTTAGGTTACCTGCACTGGGGGAAAGGCGATCTTGAAGAAGCTATAAAATCATACGAGACCGCGATAAAGTACGATAAAACATACGACATAGCTTACAATAACCTCGGGGTTATCTACCTTGATGACTTGGGAAGAGTTCAGAAGGCGATTGAACTGTTTGAAGAATCTATAAAATACAATCCAAATTATGCTCTTGCTCATTACAATTTGGCCAGATCTATCGCCATCACAGGTGATAAAATAGAAGCTGCCAAGCTCTATCAAGTAGCTATGGATTTGAACACCATTACAAATGAATTAGACCCTCAAGAAATTAACGACAAAATACAAGACCTTTTTAATTAAAACATGAAACACACTAATGAAGTTAGAATTTTATACTCAGATACAGACGCATATGGCGTTGTCTGGCATGGCGCTTATATCAAATGGTTTGAAGCTGCAAGGGTCGAACTTTCTGAAATGTTAGGCCTTCCTCTTGAAGAAATGGAAAAACAAGGCGTAACCTTCCCCGTTGTTGATTTAAATATCCGTTATAAGTCTTCTGCATGGTTTAATGAAAGAATAATCATCGAAACCTCGATTGAAGAACTTAAAAATACAAGCGTGAAATTCAAACACATCGTTAAAGACAAAAAAACAGAAAAAGTCAGGGTCATTGCCTCTAGCACTATAGTTGCAATAGACAAAGAAGGCAAACTCTACAGAAGGTTGCCTGACAATATTTATAACTGTTATAAAAAAGCTGTGGAAGAATAAATCTAACTACAGGTTAATCAACATCATTGTTGAAAATCTTTTTCTTCTATTAATAAAACTGAATAATTTGCTCATCTTTAAATCCTTTACTTATATATATAAAGTATATACTTTCCCAAAAATTGACTTTTTACCAACTTAAATATTAATATTTGTTAACAAAAAATAATGACAAAAATCGCTTTCCCTATAAATACCTTTAAAAAAGAAAAAAATTATACGCCTGAAATATTTTCAAACGAGGCTATGATATTGACATGCATAAATGCATATTTCTCAAACAATATACTCTCACAGATTTTAGGGCAAAATTATTCTCTGAAAAAAGTCTTTAAATATTTTCTGGAAGACTTTGAAATATACTATCTTGGAAGGTTAGAAGACGAAGAGAAAGATAAATATTTCGATGAGAACTTTTATTCCATCCCTTACGACTTTTGTTTAAGCAATAAAAAAAGACGTTACAGGGGAATAATTGAGATTAAAACAAATTTTGTAGACAAAAATTCTCTTGAAAACAGCTTTTTTAATCTAAAAATAAATGTTTGCCCGGAGGTCGATTTACTTATCAATTTCGATAATTTATCTGAGGAGAATACTTTAAATATTGCTGAAGAATTTTTGGAAAAAACCTGGAAGGCAATTTTTAAAGTTTTGAAAAGACAAGAGTTTAAACAGTCAAAAGCCGAAAACCATAAAAAAGAGACCGATTACCTTTTAACAACAAATATTTCAAAGGATCTGAATATTACAAATAAAATTATAGAGCTTGTAAAAGATGAAGGATTTATACTAAATGATTCAATAACAGATATTTTCCATATTTTATTCAATGAATCTGTTTGCAGTGAATTTAAAGGCGGTCATTTTTTTATCAGTGCAGATGAAATATTGACTCTAAAAGACAAGAAAAAAAATATAAATTCTAAAGGAAATAGAGGCGGTTTTAAGGAAAAACTCAAACAAAAAGTTCACAAAGATATTTTGTTTCTTTCATTCTTAGGCATTATAAATTTTCAGGAAATAGAAAAATATAACTACTCAATTTCATTTAATCGAAAAGTATTTAACGAACACAACATAATCTATCCTATTCAAAGAAAATTGATTAGCTATAACCCGAAAACACACTTCTGGCACAAAAGAATAGGAGAATATCTCTCCTTCAACAATTATATTTCTGGCCAAAAACACATAGTCATTAAATCGCAATGCCTGACTGATTTAATAAAAGCAGAAACAACCTCACTAAAACCCTCACTTATAAGAGAAAAACTTGAAAACACATTGGATACTTTAAGTGAAGATGGAATAATTTCTGGATGGGAATATAAAAAAATAAATGAGGAAGAACTGAAAGGCAAAGACTGGTTTATAAAATATTCCAAAATCAAATTAAAAATAAGTTTTTAAATCGGGAATAACATTTACCTTCGGTATTCATTTTTTTTTACATGCCAGCTTTTTGGAGCTCTATTAACGCTATTTTTCTAAAAAAGTCGGGACTAAGGATTACAAAAATTCTAAAACCAATTTTTTAAAATGCCATATTAAAAGGGTAAGCTTACTCTTAGACCTAAAAGAAAGGAAAAATATGGTATTCAAAATCCCCTACACCTTCATTCCGGGAACAAAAGCAAAAGCGAATGAAGTAAATTCAAACTTTACTTGTGTTGCAGATTTTCTGACAGAGGTAAATACTAACTTAATAACAGCAACAAACGATTTAAACACTACAAAAGAAAAGCTGACGGATACGCAGAAGCTTCTTCAGGAAAGAAGAACAAAATTTTGCGTGAACAACGCACACGGCTCTTTAATAACTACATCAGGAGCAACTATATATTTTAATGCACCGTTTGAAATGACCACGCACAAGGGCATAACAGTTAAGATAGAGTCTTTAGCGTCAATAAATTGTGCAAGTCTATCTGATGGAACTTATAACATATTTGTTGGAGCAGATTCTACACTTGAATATTTCCCTAATACAATATATAGACAGAACGTAGAACCTTCAACAAAAAACGCAAATGATTTATGGATGAACCTTTCAACTGAACCATTATTTGTAGGCAAATGGGATGGAACAACTTGGGTAGAATATACAAAAGTTCCTGTTGCTTCATTTACTATGACTAATGGAGCAATAACAGCCACAAAAATATTTCCATTTAATCAAAACGGATACAATTTAAATTCAGCAACCTGGGGCACTGTAACAAGAAACAATTCGGTAGACACACTGCCCCTCGTTATAGTGGATTCTTACACAAACGGCACTTCCTGGTATAGAGTTTGGTCTGACGGCTGGATAGAGCAGGGAGGACAAGTCGCAAAAGGCAGCAATTTAAACGCCAGTAGCTCTTGGTTTCTGAGTATAACTTATTTAAAAACAATGAAAGATACTAAATACTCCATAATAGGGAGTCATACTACGTCTAATACCGGGTGTGGTCTATTTGCATTTGCTTCATTGACGACAACCGGATGTAACGCAATACTGAGTAATTCAAATACAGTTGCTGCTTTTGGATTACCTATTTTGTATTGGAAAGTAAGCGGATATTAAGGAGAAAAAAATGTCACATAAATTAGATAAACCTTTTACAGGAAAAGAAAAAGCAGATTTCATTGTTGAATATAATCATAATAAAGGCTTAAGAATAGAAGAAACAGAAACGGCCATATATGCATTAGAAGACTTTGAAAAGCTTGAAGACAACACAGTTATTAATGTTATAAACGATTCAAATTATTTAGCAAAAAAACAAGAAGAAGAAAACAACAAAATTAAATCACAAATAATATTAATAGAAGCTCAACAAGCAAGAGCATTACGTGAAATTCTGCTAAATAACAACGAATATTCAAGAACAAAACTTGAAGAAATAGAATCACAAATACAAAACTTACGTTCACAATTACATGTGTAATTTAAAAAAGGGTCAGTTAACAACTGACCCTTTTTTTTGTTTTATTTATTCTAAATTCATTATAGGAAATGTGTCTCTAAGTTCTTTTACTACATTTAAATCAATAGTCTTATACAAAACTGATTCTTGAAGGCCCATCTTCTCTACGATATTCCCATAAGGATCGACAATCATAGAATTCCCGGCCAATAAATATCCGGCGTCTCCACAACCAGTACAAGAAACAAAATATGCTGCATTTTGAAGAGCTAAAGCCTGATTAGAAATCTCCCAAGTATGAACCCAATCAGCAGCCCATGCGGCAGGGCAGACGATAATTTCGGCACCTTTTTTTAGCAATTTATTAAACAACAACGGAAATCTTATATCAAAGCATATAGACATTCCTAGTTTTCCGATATCTGTCTCCAGAACTACTATTTCATCTCCCGGCGACAAACATTCACCTTCATTACCGCCAAAGTAGTTAAATAAATGCATTTTGCGGTATTTACCTGCTATGTTGCCGTGTCTATCAATGAAATAACTGGTGTTATATAACTTTTCGCCGTCTTTTTCTATTATGGTACCCATGACTATATTTGTACTGTATTTAATAGCAATCTCAGAGAAAAAATTAATAGTTTCACTGTTACTTTCTTCTTCTGCTAATTCTATAAAGGATTTATTATCAATACCGGTGTTAAAGAATTCCGGCAACAAAATCAAATCAATATCTTTATAACCGCTCTCTTCGATAAGTGTTTTGACTCTGTTAAGGTTCCCTTTTTTATCGCCTTTTTTGGGGCATATTTGAACTAATAGTATATTAATTTTCGACATGGTAATATTTTAGCTTTCTTTTAATCTCTCTTCAATTTAATGTTAACTTCTAAAAGCCCATAATAGCAACGAATACGAGCTAATATTGTTAAGAAATGTTAAGCGATATTTAAAAAATATATACAGAATAGTCAATTTTTATCTAGTAAAATTTTTTATATAAGTACGAAACAAAACACAAAGGAGAAGAATATATGGCACGAGTTTTAATTTCAATGCCCGAGAAATTTTTAGGGGAAATCGATAAAGTAGCAGATACTGAAAACCGCTCAAGAAGTGAATTAATAAGAGAAGCATTAAGAACTTATATCCACAAACAAAGAGTAAGAGAAAATGCAGTAGCTATTAAAAACGCATCAATTCTTGAAACTTTATTGGATTAATAAAAAGATAAAATAATAAAAAAAGCGACTCAACGGTCGCTTTTTTGTTGCAAAAAAATAGGCTAAAAAACCAGTCATAAAAGCATTTTCAAAAAATTGCAAGAGAGTTCGTTTTTGTAACATAACTTAATAAAAAAGAGAGAAAAAGGCAATTTTTGATAAAGTATATACTTTATATATACATAAGAGAGATGACAAAATACAATAACCACAGAGGATTTAGAAACTATGGCAGGCACAATAACTTTAGACGAAAGCATTTTTAATAATACAGTACTTGGAATCAACGATCCAAGAATGAGATTCAGAAACTCAGCTGATCCAATATATGTAGCATTTGATTATATCGACAACCAACCACTTTCAAAATTAGCTACATCATTTGTTAAAGAATCAGTTTTTGAAGTAATGAACTTTGTATCAAAAGTAATCAAAGGATAGATTCTAATCAATCTAACCACTATATGGAAAAGGAAGAAGAACGGACGAGAAAAATTTTAACATTTAGTCCAAAGAATTAGGGAATTTTAAATCTATCCAACATTAAAGGATAGATTTTTTTTGTCCAAATAATCTTTCAAAACGTAAACCATCCGGTTTATATTCTATTTTGAATAAATGTTGTAAAATAAAAAGACTAAAATCATAATAAAGGTAAATCTGGTTTAATGACATCACACATAAAGATACTGGGCATAAAGATAAGAAAAACAAACCCCAAGCATTATCTAAGAAGATTTATTTCAGCAATAATAGAGTTTTTACATATCCATATATATAGTAAATTTCCATTAAAAAACAAACGAAAAAAATTTTTTTATTACACTTCAATCTACAATTTTGGAGACCTTTTAAATTTTGAAATAATTCAAAAACTTTTCAACATTAACCCTATAAAAACAAATATCAAGAAAGCTGATTATATTTTTATAGGAAGTATTGCGGATGCTCTTATAACGAAGAAAGATAAAATAATTAACCCAAAACCATTAAAGGTCATTGGAGCTGGTTTTATTCAAGAACAAGCCGCTCCTGTTGAGAGATATTCTAGAAATTTAGAAATTTTAGCATTGCGAGGCAAATTAACAAAAGAAAGATTTGAGAAGAATTTAAATACAAATCTGGATAACGTCATACTGGCTGATCCTGGGATTCTGGCGCCGTTTCTAATTGACAGGTCAAATGTAAAAAAGAAATATAAATTGGGAATAGTACCTCATTTCCAAGATAAGGACTCCGGTTTATTAAAGAAATTAAAAAAGAACATTAAAGATTCAAAAGTAATCAACATACAACAAAATGCCAAAAACTTCATTAAAGAAATGGCTGAATGTGAAGTCATAGTAGCTTCTGCAATGCATGCCCTTATTGTAGCCGCTGCATTAGATATCCCTAACCAATGGATAAGTTTTTCAAATTCTGAAAATAACAATACCTATAAATTCAAGGACTTTTATTCCGCATTTTTTGATGAACCGATAAGCGCTATTAACTTGACAAAAACAGAAATAACAAGCGAAACCGTGGATAAAATAAAAAACTCCTATACTTTTCCTATGGAAAAATTAAAAGAAGCTCAAAATAGACTTCTAGACGTTTTAAATAAAGAGTTTCAATCATAATTAAACCGAGATAGTAGGTTTTTTATAACGATTTATAAAAATCACAATACTTTGTGATAGGACAAGAACCACATAACGGTTTGATCGGCTTACATATGTTCTGCCCGAAAGTAACTAACAAAGAGTTAATATCTATCCAATATTCAGGAGGTAAAGTTCTTTTCAGTTCATATTCCGTTTCTTCCGGAGTTTTTGTCTTGACCAGCCCGATTCTATTTGAAATCCTGTGCACATGGACGTCAACGCATATACCCGGAAGCCCAAAACCTTTTGCCAAAACAAGATTAGCGGTTTTTCTTCCTACACCTTTGAAGTTAATAAGCTCTTCTATTGTATTTGGAACTTTTGAGCCGTGCTCTTCGTATAATTCTCTGGCTATATCCAAAATCTGTGTTGCTTTATTTTTGTAAAATCCCACAGGATAAATCGCTTTTTCCAAATCTTCTGCTTTAACATTTAAAAAATCTTTGGGAATTTTGCCTAGTTTCAACATTCTCATAGTTGCAGGATATGTCGTTTTGTCATTGGTTCTTAAAGATAATATGCATCCGATTAAAACTATAAAAGGATCTTTAGCCTGATCCATAAAATTCACAAAATCAGTTTGGGGCAGGTTCATTTCTTTTATGTTTTTAAAGATTTTATCTATATTTTCCATCAGCACCGCTAAACATATCAACCTATCAATAATTAGTCTATCAAATATACTATAAAAAAACAAAAAGCCGCCCTTTTGAGGCAGCTTTTTGTTGATTTGAAATCAATTATTCAACTACGATAACGTTAACTGGGCAAGCATCAGCAGCTTCTTTAACGCAATCTTCATTACCAGCGATTGCAGATTCGTTTACTACAGCGATATCTTCAACTGTGAATACAGCATCACAAATTGATTCGCAAGCGCCACATGATATGCAACCATCTTCGATTTTTACTTTCATGTCTTTCTCCTTTACCTTGTGTTCTTTGAAATGTTTAAGCATTTCGAGCTAAATTATATCAAAAATAAAATCAATTCACCATATCCTAATTAATATTATTTACACATCCAATTTTGTATAATATTAGCCACATAGGTAAATGATTTTTTTACTCCCAGATTATCGGGAATAATACCTTTGTAGTAGACAAGTATTGGAACTTGTTCTCTTGTATGGTCTGTACCTTCAACGGTCGGATCACAACCATGGTCTGCTGTTATTATCAACAAATCTTCATCTGTCATGTTTTCTATGAAATTTGGGATATAGGCATCAATTTCCTCGATAGCTTTTGCGTAACCCACAGCATCATTTCTGTGGCCATAGAGCATGTCTGTATCAACCAGGTTCGTGAAAATAAATTCTTTGTTAATTGAATCAGAACACTCACCGACCTTTAGAGACTCGATATCCAACTCTTTTTTGATAGCCTTTAATGTTAGCTCAAGGCCTTCTTTATTTGAACCGGTATGAATCGCATGGGAAATACCTGAACCTACAAAAATATCTTCTATTTTACCTATTCCTATGACTCGACCATTATTTTTGACCAACTCATTGCACAAAGTATCGCGGAAAGGAATAACAGAATAGTCCCTTCTTAATGCAGAGACCCTGGCTGGCTTTCCATCAACCATTCTGTATGGTCTTGCGATAACTCTTGAAACATTATATCCGTTATCAAGAATCTCTCTTGCAACCGTGCAATATTCATATAATTTTTCAATAGGAATCAAATCAATATCAACGGCAATCTGAAAAACACTGTCCGCGCTCGTGTAGATAATCGGATACAAAGTTCTGGCATGCTCTTCATGGTAATCTTCTATTATTTTTGTACCTGAAGCCGGAATATTACCTAAAACACCTTTGCAACCGGTTCTTTCGACAAACAAGTCAATGATATCTTTACCAAAACCGTTAGGGAAAGTTCTAAACGGCTCATCAAGCACAAGACCCATCATCTCCCAATGTCCGGTCGTTGTATCTTTGCCTTTTGATTCTTCTTGCAAAATTCCGTACTGGGCAATATTGTTAGGGTTTTTAGAAACGCCTTCAATATCAGCGATATTTCCCAATCCTAATTTTTCAAGATTTGGCACATTTAAACCTTCGACTGCTTTAGCCACGTTAACAAGTGTATCACAAGTAGCTACATCACCATATTCATGCGCATCAGGCATAGCGCCAACACCCATAGAATCAATAACAACAACGATTGCTCTTTTCATTTTTTCACCTATCATATTTCACTCTTACTATATAACCATTATCATGCATGTATATTTTTATCACAAACTAAAAAAAAGTTCTGTATAAACAGAACATTTGTTGATTTTCTCCCAACTAAATCTTTTTTTACCCCAACTCCATAAACTTTTTCATACTTACTTTTAAAATTTTAAAAGCAATGAATCTATTTTAATTAATAGTCTTTTTTAAATCTTCTCCGTCTAGTAACCACTCTCTTTTGAAAGTTTAAGCCATCACCTCGCTTACCAATCCCTTATCTCAACTCTTGTAATTATCCTATTATGGTGCCCCATGATTTACAAGAAAATAAATATAAAAATAAATTTACAATTGACCATGCCCTCGGTGGCAAGAGGCTAAAAAAGGTTTTACAAAGGTTAATGAAGTAAATTTAATGAAATTTGGTAAAAAAAGTATATATTTATTCTTGACAAGCGAAAAAAAAAAAAATAAGAGTCCATGCCGGACTCTTATTTTCAAATTTTACATTAAATTAATTAAACAGCTCTTTGAACTTTGCCTGCTCTTATACAAGAAGTACAAACTTTAATTCTTTTAACAGTTCCACCCATATTTACTTTTACTGGTTGTAGGTTTGGGCTTTGTCTGTAAACATGTTGTTTATGTGAGAATGAAATTTTTGCTGCTTTGATTGGTTTTTTACCGCATACTTCACATTGGACTGACATTTTTATTCCCTTTCAGATTACGTTATTTTTGATTGTGTACTGGAATAATAATCAAAATATAATAATTAATCAAGTATGAGAGATAAGTAATATTAATTTTTAAAAATATTTGGCTTAGGTTAAAGCAAGTTTGGTATTTTTGGATTAAAATGAAAAGAGCTAAGCGAGAAAAAAGATGAGTGTTCAACAAAAATCAATAAAACATATCCTGGAAGAGAAAGAAATAAATCAGCTCAGCCCTTTTGCTGCCAAAAGCAGGCTTTCTAAAGGCAGGTTAAAACCCAGCGAAGACTGTGATCTAAGAACCGGTTTTCAAAGAGACAGGGATAAAATTCTACATAGCAAGGCTTTTAGAAGATTAAAACACAAAACTCAGGTTTTCTTTTCTCCAAATGACGATCATTACAGAACTCGAATGACCCATACTTTGGAAGTTTCCCAGATTTCAAGAACTATAGCAAAGGCTTTAAGCCTAAACGAAGACTTAACCGAAGCAATAGCACTAGGGCATGATTTGGGACATACGCCTTTCGGTCACAGCGGCGAAGATGCTTTAAACGAAATAATGAGAGAAGGCTACAAGCATAATGAACAAAGCATAAGAGTAGTTTCTCATATCGAAGATTTGAACCTTACAAAAGAGACGCTGGATGGGATTTTAAACCACACAGGAAAACAAAAACCCTTTACCCTGGAAGGGCAGATCGTAAAAATCTCTGACAGAATAGCTTACATAAACCACGACATCCAAGATGCCCTGAGAGCAGGAATAATAAAAGAAAAAAACCTGCCAAAAGAGAGTATAGAATACTTTTCAAGTTCAAGAAGCAAAAGATTATCAAAAATGGTTTATGATATTGTTGAAAACAGCTTTGACAAACCGGATATAATTATGTCCGAAGAATGCCGTTATTACTTGAGTGAGCTTAGAGATTGGATGTTTGAGAACGTATACTTGAACTCTATAGCCAAGTCCGAAGAAGATAAGGCTAAAAATGTCATAAAACAACTATTTTATCACTATTGCGCTGTTCTAAACAAAGCATTTGTAAACAAAACCGATGAAATTGTTATAGAAAGAACAGCCTGTGACTACCTTTCAGGCATGACGGACCGATATGCACTGCAAAAATTTGAGGATGTTTTTCTCCCAAAACCTTTGATTGGGAACCCTCAGGACGAATTCCTTTTCAAACTGGCAAATTTAAACGGACTACAATAAAAAATGAGCGAAAGAACATATTCTGAAGTTATAGACGAAATAAAAAACAGATTGGACATCGTAGATGTTGTCCAAAACAAAGTAGTGCTTAAAAAATCAGGAGCAAATTATTGGGGCTGCTGTCCATTTCATAAAGAAAAGACTCCTTCATTCTCGGTAAACCCACAAAAAGGAATATATAAATGTTTCGGCTGTGGAGAAGGAGGAGACGCAATAAGTTTTCTTATGAAAACAAACGGTCAAAATTTTAACGATGTTATTAAAGATTTAGCGGAATCTTACGGTATAGACCTACCTAAATCGTATACTCCTTCACAGGATTCCACAGAAAAAAAAGAAAAAATAAAACTAGCACTGAAAGAAACAGCTGACATTTATACAAAAAACCTTCTCACACTGCCTGAAGCCAAAAATGCACTTGATTATTTAACTAAACGAGGAATCAGCGAAGAAACAATAAAAGAATATAATATAGGTTATTCTTTAAAAGGTTATGAGGCACTGCAAGAAGCTTTAAGCAAAAAATTTGAAAAAGACATTCTTGAAGCAGCAGGCCTTATTGTAAAAAGAGAACAAGAAAAAGGTTATGTAGACAGGTTCAGAAACAGGATAATGATTCCTATTTGCGATGAATCAAATACTATAGTTGCTTTTGGCGCAAGAGCGACCGAAGAAGGGCAAAACCCAAAATATTTAAACTCGCCTGACACTGTTTTATACAACAAAAGCAGAATCTTATACGGAATACATAAAGCGAAAGACACTATAAAAGAAGAAGATGCCACAATAATCATGGAAGGTTATTTCGACGTCATTTCGGCTCAGGCTGCCGGGCTCAAAAACTGCGTTGCTTCTTGCGGAACTTCTTTAACACCCGATCACTTGAGATTAATCGCAAAATACAGCCCATCTCGAAGAATTTATCTTGCTTTTGACACCGATTCAGCAGGACTGAAAGCAACCGAAAGAGGCGCTGATATTATAAAAGAAGTCTTTACGGGGCTTGGAAACATAAAACAGTTTGATGAAAACTATTCATCCATAACTCAGGATAAATACTCTTGTGAAATACGCGTAGTATCTCCAATTGGAGGAAAAGATCCGGATGAATACATAAGAGAATTCGGGATTAAAGCGTACAAGGAACACATAATAGCCGCTCCTCTTCTTATTGATTTTCAGTTAAATCAAGTACTTAAAGACAAAAATGAAATTTCAACTCCGGTTGAAAAAGCTAAATTAGTTAAAAAAATCATCCCAATACTCGAGGAAATAGAAAACAATATAGTTCAAAATGAATATATAAAGCTTGTAGCAACACAGCTTGAAGTGGATGAAAAAGCATTGTCGAAGGAGATTAGCAAGGGAAAAAGTGTAAATCAAGCACCTATTGAGATGAAGAATCAAATTGTAACAAAAACTTCAAATATCTCAGAAAAGGGGCAAAAAAATTTATTGAGCCTATATTTAATAGATGAAAGTCATTTAGACTTTAGTACTCTCTCAAATATAATAAAAAACGTAAAATTTGATAATGAAAAGTTAAATGTTCTCAGAAATACAATTGACAAATTGATATGTCAGGTAAATAATGTAGAAAAATTAATTGGTACCCTGTACACTCAATTTGCTGAGGACGATGAAGTCAAAGAAATTATAACGGATTTAATATATTTGTCAGAAAGCTTTAAGAATCTATCAGAAAAAGATTTTAAAGCTGTTATTTATGAGAATGTGCAAAAAATAGAGCAATTCCATTCTAATCAAGAAAAAAAACAATTAAGACAAAAATACAAGCAGCTAAGCGACGATGATTTAGAATCAATGCAATATCAAATGCAAATCAGAGAAAAAATCAGAAACAAACTAGCAAAGACTGGAGAATAATTTAATGAGCAGAAAACGAATTTCAGGAATATCAACAATCAGCGTTATTGATGAGGATGAAATTAATGTTTCAGCTACAGACGATCAAGAAGTAACTTTGATGTCTCAACCAGAAACAATAAGCAGTGACAATATTGACGTTATGATGGGTGCGGATCGCTCTAAAATCATAGAATCTATGGAACATGAAGACATTTTCACTTCAGATATAATTGAAGAAGATGCTGAAATTCCACACGAAGATATTCTTCTTCCAAGAGGCGTTTCTATTGATGATCCCGTAAGAATGTACTTAAGAGAAATCGGAAGAATTAAGCTATTAACTGCTGAACAAGAAATCTCTCTTGCAAGAAAGATTATTGAAGGCGGCAACGGTGGCGCTATCGCTAAAAGAAAATTAGTTCAAGCAAACTTAAGACTTGTTGTAAGTATTGCTAAAAAATATGTAGGCAGAGGGATGCTCTTCTTAGACCTGATTCAAGAAGGTAACTTAGGCTTAATCAGAGCAGCGGAAAAATTTGACCATGAAAGAGGATACAAATTCTCAACATATGCTACTTGGTGGATAAGACAAGCTATTACAAGAGCTATTGCAGACCAAGCTAGAACAATAAGAATTCCTGTTCACATGGTTGAAACTATCAATAAACTTAAAAAAGTTACAAGAAAGTTAGCTCAAGAGCTTTCCAGAAAACCAACCGAAGAAGAATTAGCAACTGAAATGAACATTTCAATAAGTAAATTAAGAGAAATCATCAAAGTTGCTCAAGAACCGCTTTCATTAGAAACTCCTATCGGAAAAGAAGAAGATTCAAGATTAGGCGATTTCATTGAAGATAAAGACGCTGATGCTCCTGTTAAAACAGTTGCTCAAGAACTTTTAAGAGAAGACTTGGCTGAAGTTTTAAGCGGATTATCTCCAAGAGAAAGAGACGTTCTTCGTTTAAGATTCGGTATGGATGACGGAAGACAAAGAACTCTTGAAGAAGTCGGACAACTATTCGGTGTAACAAGAGAACGAATCAGACAAATCGAAGCAAAAGCTCTCAGAAAATTAAGACATCCGAACAGAAGCAAAAGATTAAAAGAATATATAGAAGTCTAAACTAAAAGATACTTGCGAAAGCAAGTATCTTTTTTTATAATCCCTTTAATCACTTTAAAATAGAAACGACATTTATGTATTCCAAGAAAAAAGAAAAACAACCTTTAGAAACTATCACAACCATCAAAAATATACTTAACAATGTTGGGATTTATATGACAGAATCCTGGACAAACCCGAAAAACATAGCTTTTTCAACCGTTTTTTCGCTTAGGATCAACATTTTCGGAATTGGCAGATACGGAACCAACGGAAAAGGTACAACTCCTGAATATGCCATAGCCAGTGCTTATGGGGAAATGATGGAACGGCTGCAAACCGGTCATTTACTTAAAAACCCAAGCAAATATTCACCCGAAGAGTTTATTATCGCTCCTGACAAAGTAAATCTAAGCAGGAAAGAATTTTTGGAGCTAAATAATACTTTTTTGAACACCGATTTTAGGACAATCACAAAGAGATCTTTTCTTAACCCTGAGATTGACAACCTGAAAAACAACAAAGAGCTTTTGGATTTTTGGTTAGATAAAGTCGATTTTGGGGCTGTAGATTATGTTATCTGCTTACCTTATTACAGCGTAAAAGAAAAAGATGAAGTTTTGCTGCCTCAATCAATTATCAGGTCTGCTCAAGCTTCCAACGGAATGTGTGCAGGCAATACACCTGAAGAAGCTCTTGTTCAAGGGTTTTCTGAAATCCTTGAAAGAGTTGCTCTTACAGAAATATTAACCGAGGAGCTAACACCCCCGATTATACCTGAGTCTGAATATATCTATTATGAAGAATTACATAAAATGCTAAATTACTTCAAAAAGCTTGGTTTTGAAGTCCAAATAAGAGATTGCTCTTTAGGTAAACAATACCCTGTTATCTCAGCTGCATTAATAAACAAGCAAGCACAAACCTACAAAATATCGTTTGGCGCGCATCCTTATTTACCAATAGCAATAGAAAGATGCCTCACTGAAATCGGGCAGGGAATGAACCTTGAAAATCCCGAAACAGTTGAAAGAACTTTTAGCGATTTGGCGTTTTACTCAATCGATCAATCAGGAACGGCAACTCAAATAAGAAACACCGTTACAACAGGAATTGTAAAAGTGTCGCCGAAGTTTTTCACGGGCCAAACTACTTGGAGTTTTGAAAAAGATACCTGGTGCGGCGAAACTGTTTCTAACAAAGCATTATTAGATAACTTAACAGAGATTTGCTTAAAAAATTGTGAAAATATCTACATAAGGGACTTTTCATATTTAGGATTCCCGACCTACCAAATAGTGATTCCTGAAATGACTCCGACGCCTGAAGATTACAAAATATACAACTACCTTAGAATGGTTTACACAACTCAAGATGTTATAGATAGATACAAAACACAAGAGGGACTCAATGAAATCTATACCGCGCTAAAATCAGTGCTGCATTCAAACTACTATGTTGATTATATGTGCATAGTAAAAAACCTTCCCAACATATTATTAGCTATAGATTGCTGCATAAAATTAAACAAACTGGATGAAGCTTTACTATACATAGAAAAAGTTTTATTATGCCGGGAAAAATATGAAAGCTACATAAGCCTTGAAGAAATAAATTGCTTAAAAACCTTAATCAGACTTCGTCAAAACAACTACTCGGATGAAGATTTGCTCAACATATTGCAGACCTTTTACCCACTAGAAGTTATCAAAAACATATTTAACATATGGGTATCAGAAAATACTTTGGAAAAATTGTTAGAGAACAATGCTAAAAATAAAGGAGATATAAACCCATATCTGGACTCTGAGAACATAAAAATAGCATATGCCAAAGTTGAACAGGTAAAACAAAATCTATTAGAAGCCTACAAATCAAATTTACCCAATCAAAAAGAATTAAAAAAACTTTTTAATAACAAGTAAATAAATACGAAAAATCTATCTAAATAAGTTACAGCACATTAGTTCCAAAAATAATGTGCTATAATTTATGAAAAAATCAGGAGAAAACAAATGGAAAAAGTTATATTGTTATCAGCCAGTCCTCGTCATGAATCAAATTGCGAACAGGTTCTGAAAGAATGCAAAAAAATAATAGAAAATGAAGGCCTCGAAGCAAAAGTAATGACGCTAAAAGGCAAAACCATAAGATCTTGCGTCGCTTGTCAAATGTGTTCTGATTTAAAAAGATGTGTTTTTGATGATGATGGCGTAAATGATATAATTGCAGAATTGAAAGAATCAAAAGGTTTTATAGTTGCAACACCGGTCTACTTTGGAACAGCAAGAGGCGATCTAATGTCAGCGCTTCAAAGAATCGGATATGTATCAAGAAGAGCAGGCAATTTCTTGTCGTGGCAAGTCGGAGGCCCAATTGCAGTAGGTAGAAGGGGCGGTTTAACCACTTCTTATAGCGAACTATTGATGTTTTATTTCATAAACGAAATGGTTGTACCGGGCTCTAATTACTGGAACATCGTCTTTGGACTCGGCCCCGGCGAGGCTTTAGAAGATAAAGAAGGCATAGAAACAGTAAAAAGATTTTCCAAAAACGTAGCTACACTAATAAAAAAATTGTAACTATCTATTAATTAATCAAATTTTTAGTATAATAATTATAGGAGTTTTATAGGAAAGAACAATGGGAAATAGTTTAAAATACAAGCGAATCCTCTTAAAGATAAGCGGTGAAGCGCTTATGGGCGATCAAGAATTTGGTATAGACCAAAAACCATTGGAGATGATTGCTAAAGAAATACAAATAGCCCACCAATCAGGCGCACAAATCGCTATAGTTGTTGGCGGCGGGAATATCTTCAGAGGCGTCAAAAACAGTGCTAAATACGGAATGGACCAAGCTTCAGGGGATTACGTCGGGATGCTTGCCACGGTTATGAACGCTGTAGCCCTTCAAAGCGCTCTTAGAAAACTTGATGTATCCTGCAGGGTTCAATCAGCGTTGGATATTAACAAAATAGCAGAACCATATATCAGATTTAAAGCTATAAGGCACTTAGAAAAAGGAAGAGTTGTAATTTTTGCCGCAGGAACAGGGAATCCGTTCTTTACGACAGATACAGCGGCAGCTTTAAGAGCTTCTGAGATAGATGCTGAAGTTATGCTCATGGCAAAAAATGGAGTCGACGGAGTTTATTCTGACGATCCGAGAGTAAATCAAAATGCCAAAAAATATGAAAACATCAGCTACGACGATATAATAATCAAAGGTCTAAAAGTAATGGATACGGCTTCTTGCGCATTATGCAAGCAAAATTCTATACCGATAATCGTATTTGATTTTGCAGCCCAAGGAAGCATCATGAAGATTTTGAATCACGAAAAAATAGGAACATACGTAGGAGGATAACATGTCATTAGAAGAGATATTTTTATTTGGCGAAGAAAAAATGGAAAAAGCCCTAATTCAATTAAAGAAAGAATTTGCTAGCGTCAGAACAGGCAGAGCGAATCCTCTTATCTTGGATAAAGTAGTAGTGGATTACTATGGAGCTCCAACACCTTTAAGACAGCTTTCTCAGGTCACTGTACAAGACGGTACGACTTTGGTCATTTCTCCATTCGACAAAACAATCATAAAAGATATTGAAAAAGCATTAATTAAAGCAGAATTGGGAATCACTCCAAACAGTGACGGAACTGTATTAAGACTTTCATTCCCTCCATTGACAGCAGACAGAAGAAAAGAAATCTCTAAAGATGTCAAAAAAATGGGCGAAGAAGCAAAAGTAGCTATCCGTAACATCAGAAGAGATATGGCTGACGATCTTAAAAAAGCAGAAAAATCAGAAAATTTATCTGAAGATGTTATCAAAGATAATCAAAATGAAATTCAAAAATTAACTGATAAATTCACAAAAACTATTGATGACCTAACCGTTGAAAAAGAAAAAGAGGTATTAACAGTATAGTGAAGCTCTTTGACTCTTTTAATAAAAATAAAATAAGAATACTGACAGGCTTTGCTGTAGGTTTCATTGCACTTTTTTGCGTAATCAGAGGCGGTTTAGCTTTATTGGCTCTTATTTTAGCCTTTGTATATTTGGGCTCGAAAGAATATTGTGAAATCCTAAGAAATAAAGGCTTTCTACCGTTTTTCAAGGTAATCATCACTCTCGGAGTACTTCTGACAGTACTAACCAGCTTGGGTTGCTTTGAAATGGTTCCTCTTGTCTTAGCTTGCGGTGTAATGGCTTCTTTCTTTACAGTATTGTTTAAAGGAAGACAACCATACATAGCAAACGTAGCTACCACAATGTTAGGGTTCACTTTTGCCTGGTTGCCTTGCTATATAATACTCATAAGACAATTGGGCTCCGATGATATTAGTTTTATGAAGTGGCATTTTAATGACGGAATGCACTATTTAATTTTAATATTTTTCGTGATTCTTGCCACTGACATAGGAGCTTATTACTTTGGATCAAAATATGGAAAAACCAAGCTTGCAGAAGTAATCAGCCCTAAAAAAACAGTTGAAGGCTCAGTCGCTGGAGCCATCTGTGCAGTAATTACTTCTTTAATTATTGGATCGTTGATTAGCTTAAGCTGGTATCAGTCAATCATAGTCGGTATTTTGATTACGGTATTCGCTCAACTTGGAGATTTATCTGAATCCCTTATAAAAAGAGATGCCGGGGTGAAAGATTCTGGCGATTCTCTGCCAGGGCATGGTGGATTCTTAGATAGAGCTGACAGCTATATTTTCAGCGCTCCTGTTGCTTATTATTATTTAAAATATTTTGTATTAAATAATTATACGCTTTATGATGTTATAAGGTACTTCCAAAAGGCTTTACATGTTATCGGAATTTAGAATTAAAGAGCTTAAAACCTTCTTAAAATCAATAAATTTCAATTCAAAAAACTATGAATTAATAAACAAAGCTCTAACTCATACTTCTTATACTTTTGAAAACCACGACTCTAACTACGATCATTATGAAAGGTTGGAGTTCTTAGGAGATGCTGTATTAAAACTGGCAGTAAGCAGATACTTATTCTTCAAATACCCTGATTATGCCGAAGGTCAGTTGACCAAAATAAGAGGAATTATCGTAAGTGATGAGTTTTTGGCAAAACTTGCCGGAAACATCAATCTTTCTAAATATCTGAATTTAGGCCCACATGAAGAAAAATCAGGGGGAAGAACAAGACCTTCTATTCTGGCATGTGCCTTTGAAGCTCTTTTAGGGGCATTATACGAAGACGGTTATCTTGATAAGATTTATACTTTTTTAGAAGATTTATATGATGATTATGTTGATGAAATCAATTCCAATATGTGCGTTTATAACGTCAAAGCATTGCTGCAGGAATACACACAATCTAAAAACAAAGATTTGCCTGAATATATAATTACAAAAGAACAAGGAAAAGATCATAACAAAATTTATGAAGTAGAGGTTCGTTATAACGGTGAAGTGCTTGGAAAAGGTAAAGGAAAATCCAAAAAAGAAGCAGAAAAAGATGCTGCTATGGATGCCAGTGTGAACCTAGGATTAATAATTGAAGGAAAATGCCAAATATGATAATAGCTCCATCTATTCTATCAGGCGACTTTGCCAATCTTGAATCTGACATTAAAATGCTTGAAAATGCTGGTGCAGACTGGATTCACGTTGACGTTATGGATGGACACTTCGTTCCTAACCTGACAATTGGCGCACCTGTCGTCAAAGCATTAAAAAAAGTCGCAAATATACCACTTGATGTTCACCTTATGATTGAAAATCCTGAGAATTACATAGAGGATTTCGCAAAAGCCGGCTCCTATATGATAACTGTTCATTTTGAAGCAACAAAAGAAAATACTTTAAAAGCAATCCAACAAATAAAAAGTTACGGAATAAAGGCAGGATTATCAATTAAGCCCAAGACAAAACCAGAAGAAATCAAAGAATACCTGAACCATCTGGACTTAGTATTGATTATGACCGTAGAACCAGGATTTGGCGGACAAGAGTTTATGGAAGATTGCGCCAAAAAAATTAAATATATAAAAGAAAATTCAAAAGAAGATATGATTATTGAGGTCGATGGCGGCATAAACGACAAAACAGCGAAAATATGCAAAGAATACGGCGCCAATGCCCTTGTAGCAGGGAATTATATCTACAAAAGTTCAAACATACAAGAAGCAATAAATTCTTTGAGGTAAAAATGGGAAACGTAAGAATAACCGATGGGCTAATTGATCAGCATCTCCATGGCGCTTTTGGAATTGATTTTTCCAACTGCACTTCTGATGAGATTATTGAACTTTCAAAAATTCTTCCTTCTCAAGGGATAACTATGTTTTTCCCAACACTAGTCACAGATACGATTGAAAACTTAAAAAAACAAATAAGAATAATTAAGCAAGCAAAAGAAAAACAGCCACAAGAATCAGCACAGATAATCGGTATTCATTTGGAAGGGCCTTTCATAAACCCTGAGAAAAAAGGTATCCATGATAAAAACTGCATTTTGAAACCCAATGTTGAAGATTTTAAGGTTATTGAAGATGAAATTATAAAAATAGTAACCATAGCGCCAGAGCTTGATGACAATTATTCTCTTTGCAATTATCTTAAATCCAAAGAAATAAAAGTTTCAGCAGGACATACTTTAAGCACTGACTTATCCTGCGCTAACCAGGTTACTCATTTGTTCAATGCTATGGGCACAATAGACCATAAAAAAGCATCAACAGCGACGTTGGCACTAACTTCCGATCACATTTACACGGAAATAATAGCAGACAGCATTCATATCAACGATGAGGTTTTAAAACTTGTATTTAAAGCTAAATCTTTAGATAAATCTATCTTGATAAGTGATGCCCTTCCAATAGCCCACAGTAAACTAACAGAAATGGACTTTTGCAACGAAAAAATATATCTGAAAGATAATAAAGCGACAAACAAAGAAGGTACAATCGCTGGAAGCGCAATGCTATTGAATGATATCATTAAAAATCTTGTTTTAAAAAACATATTACCGTTTGAAACAGCAATCCAAATGGCTTCAAAAAACCTTCAAAAATATCACAACATTAAAAATAACTGCAAAATACACTGGGATGAAAATTTGAATGTTTTAAAATATGAATTTATAAATAAAAAATAGGCCCGAACTGAGCCTATTATTTTTAGTATTAAATTCTTTTTTATTAATTATTGGTTGTTTTTTTGATATAAAAATTTAAACCAACATTTTTATATGAATTAACTTCATTTTTCAAATTATAATTTTCTTTATTTAATTCATTGATTTTATATCTTAAAGTTTCGTTCTCTGTTTTGCAACGAATAAGTTCTACAACCACATCATCCATACCGTCAAGTTTTTCGTCCATAATAGCCGAAACTTTTTCGGTAATGGCGGTTTCAATATTTTTCAAACTTGTAATCAATTGAACCATTGAAGCATTTTCAATTTTGTTTACTTGAGCAGGTGCTTTTGATTGAGCTTGTATCATAGCTAACTTTGATTGAAGAGTACTAGGTTTTGTATTTGAAGGGGTATTGGACATTTTTTTCATTGCTTCCACATCGTCTTTCGTAAAGTAAGTCAAGCCTCTTGAGTCTTTTTTGGGTTTTATTGAAGCTGCTTTACATAGTTCTTGTATTTGAGAATTATCGATTTTTAGCAGATCCCTAATTACTTTAGGAGTTATTGCACTTCCCGGGTTATTTTGCTTGTTCAAATCAGTTTTCAAGATAATTCCCTCTTCCCAATAATCAAACTTAAGAGTATTATATTTAAAATTTCACAGAAATAGAATAAAATACTAACTTATCTTTACAATAAATTAGTATTTTAGTTTATCATTTTAAAATTATTTATGCAAAAATAATAGCCCTTGTTAACTATTCATTAGTTCAATTGCTTGCTGCAACAACTGTTTATTTGTTTGAATCAATTTGTTAGAAAGCTCTATCTGCATTTTTGCTTGTTGATAATAATTTAGATTGGCTTTGAAGTCTACGTTTGACATTTCAATAAGACCTCCTCTGACTTCGCCTCTACCTACGACAGGCGCTCCTGATTCAGCGGTTTCTATAAACTGGCCTTGATTTACCTCATAAAGATCTTGAGGGTTATGGAAGTTCATAATTGCCACTTTATACAATGGAGTTTTAACTTTTCCGCTGTCGGCTTTACCGTACAATATGCCGTCGCCTGCGAATTCAAACTCATCATATTTTCCGAGATATTTACCGTTGTTTGGATCAATCCACAACTTAATATCCGTTGTAGGAACAGAGACAGAACCACCATCTAGAGCTGTATCGCCGTACATATTGGCATCAACCGGCTTGGTACCTTTCATTATCTCTCCTTTATCATTCAAGATATATCCCTGAACTGTTTGGCCGTCTGTAGTTTTATAAACACCTTCACCATCAAATTTAAATTCGCCAAGCCTTGTATAAGAAACTCTGCCTTTGTCGTTTCTTATTACAAAAAAACCTGTTCCTTCCAAAAAGATGTTTTCGTTAGAAGTCCCCGGACTAGATTTACCTTGACCCACGTTTCTTAATGGGCTATCAGAAATAGAGCCGTTTAAAAAGGTCTTAAAACTTGTTTGGCTCTCTCTATACCCAGGCGTATATATGTTAGCGAGGTTTTCTGTTAACGAATCGACCCAGTTCGCCGTCGCTTTTTGTGTATTTATTGCGGTAATAAAAGAATCGTTCATATGATACTATTCTCCTTTATTTCTTTTTTTATTTTGCTGCTGTTTGTGTTCTCGGTAGGATAACTCGTTATAAGAGAGTTCCTGCTGGTCAAATCTTTGTTTAAGAAATGGGATATTATTCCTTAAATAAGCCTCAACTGCTTTATCCCCAGGGATAAATTCTGCGCTTACTTTCCCGTCTTTATCAACCTTTAAAATTACAGAAACATTGTTATCGAAATCTAACCTTATAGGCTTTTGGGTTTTATAAGCATCATCAACCAGTGTCATCAAAGCTTTTGAGACATTTGCTGACTTATAGGTTGTTATTTCATTAGCGTTATCAATATTGATAAGAGCCGCATTTCTGTCACCTTGTATATTTAAAGCAAATTGCCCGTCGTGAACCATATCTACAAAAAACTTGGCATCATCTTTATCCATTGTGAATGTGTCGAAGTTAAATGAAGCCTTTATGTCTTTATCTGAAAAAAGGGCTCCGTTTGAGGAAACTGAAGAAATCATATTTTCAGTAAAGGGTGAATTAAACGGCAAATTAAGCATTTCTTTAAAAGGGACATCACAATTTAAAAGTGCATCCTCATTGCTTTTGGATTTATCTAAATTATTTAGTTCTTGAGTGTCCGTTTTTTGAGATGAACTAACTTTCATTAAAATTTTCTCCTTCAATTAACCTTAGCTCTTCTAAAAGCTCTTCTTCGTTTAATTCTCGTGTTTTTGCGAAATGTTTTTGTACTGCGACCTCTGAGAGTCTTTTTAATTCGATATTTTTTTCTTCTTCCTTGTAAATTTCGAGTGCTCTTTCTCTGTGTTTTTCCAAAACCTTGACGGCTTTTTCGCATTCGATGAGTTTTTCTTTTTCTATTTCCAGATTCTCGATTGCTTTTTGTTTTTCAAGCTCCAGATCTTCTCCTTTTTCATACAGATGTTTCAGATAATTGTCATAAGCTTCCATCATCATGAAATCGGCTTTTCGCATATTTGCTCTTGTAGAAGCAATGTCACGGTTGTTAGCATCAATGAGGGCTTCTATCCTGTATACTTCTTGCTGAGCCAGTAAAACAACTTGTAATTGTTCTTCTTTCTTCTTAATACGAAAATCCAGTATTTTCTGTAATCTGTAATGAAAGGGCATAGTAACTCGACTGTATACGAATACATCTATATTATTAAGCATTTAATGTTCTATAGATACATCCGTTTGAATGAATTCTACATTGTTTTTAATGATTTAATTAAAGAAGTCAATTACAAATATTATTCAAATAACATTAACTAGACTAAGATTTATATTCGGGTATAATATAAGTATTAGAGGTGTTAGATTGGCAGGGAATTTGGAATGATAAATAAGCATATAGATTTTAATAGTGATTTGGCTCAAGGATTTGGCATATATAAAAATGACAATGAATTTGAGATTATGGATTATGTAAGCAGTGTTAACATATCATGTGGATTCCATTCAGGAGACCCTATTACCATAAGAAACACCATATTGAAATGTACAGAAAAAAATGTAGCAATAGGAGCTCATATAGGGTTTCAAGACCTTCAGGGATTTGGATATAGACCTATAGAACTTGATGAAGAAGAAGTGGAAGCTATTGTTATTTATCAACTTGGCGCATTAGCTTGCTTTGCTAAAACATACGGACTTTCAATAGAGCACGTAAGACCACACGGTGCAATGTATAAAATGGCTGCTGAAAACTACGAATTTTCTTTAGCTATCGCAAAAGCAATAAAAAAATTCGACAAATGGCTTGTATACTACGGCGCAGCCAATGAAACTCTCGAAAAAGTGAGTGAAGAAACAGGAATTGTAATTGCAAGAGAAATCTTTGCGGATAAATCATACCTTGCTGACGGCTCTATAGACTGGGAATCAAAAGAACCAGTATCTAGTGATGTTTCATTAAACAGAATAAGAACAATTCTTCACTCTTCTCAAATGAAAGTTAACAACAATAACTTTATTTCAGTAAACTGCGATACAATACATTTTTCATCGAAAACATTAGAAACTATAGAACTTGCTAAAAAAGCCAGAGAACTGACAATACCGTCGCCTGTTAATTTCAACAAAGTAGAATCTGCTGGTTGGTCGTAGAAAAAGACACAAGAGGAAAATAAATTGAGAAGACTCAGAAAAGTTATAAAAATTATGCCAAAAGATGCCGGATGGTTGCTTCCGGGGCTTGAAATAAAACGTTGGTTTGCAATAATTATAGTCGGAACAATTCTTTCTGCGATTGGGTTATGCATAATTTTAAATTTAAAACCTATTTATTTCCTTATAAATTTAGTTGTAAAAATTGCCCAAACAGTGCCTTCTGAGGTCATAGGAGCTATCTTTATACTGGCTGGAGCTTTGTTCTTTGTGAAAGGCTGGCAAAAAACCAATTATTCAATATTGGATGTGCACACAGAAAGAGCCAGACACGCTTTACTTGAAGACTTATACAGAAGAAGAAAGCTAAATAGAGGACCTAAAATAGTAGCAATAGGCGGTGGCACAGGCCTGTCAACACTACTAAAGGGCATAAAAAGAATTACAAACAACATTACGGCAATAGTGACCGTAGGAGATGACGGCGGAAGCTCAGGAAGATTAAGAGAAGAAATGGGCGTTCTTCCACCTGGAGATATAAGAAACTGCATAGCAGCCTTGGCTGACGATGAAGACTTGGTGACTAAGCTTTTCCAATACAGATTTAAAACAGGAGAAGGATTAGAAGGCCACAGCTTTGGCAACTTATTTCTTACAGCACTATGCGCTATTACCGGAGATATGGTCAGAGCCGTTATTGAATCCTCAAAAGTACTATCTATCAGAGGAAGGGTTTTACCATCAACTCTGGACGATATGAGACTGGTTGCCGAGATGGAAGACGGCACAATCATAAAAGGGGAGTCCAATATACCCGAATCAGGAAAAAAAATCAAAAGACTCTATACAGAACCTGAAAATTGTAAGCCTCTTGAAGACGTTATACTTGCTATACACGATGCGGATATAATAATATTAGGTCCAGGCAGCCTTTATACAAGCATAATCCCAAATATCCTAATAAAAGATATCGCAGATGCTATTGAAAAAGCAAAAGCTAAAAAAATATATGTATGCAACATAATGACTCAACCGGGAGAAACTGATGATTTCTCAGTATCAGACCACATAAAAACTATCATTGAACATGCAGATAACAAGAAAATTATCGACACAGTTCTAATCAATAACTACTTACCCGATGAAGTTATTGAAGCCTACAAAAAAGTGAATTCTGTTCCTGTAACAGTTGACAAAGAAAACATAAAAAAACTTGGAATAGGAATCGTGAGAAAAAGATTAATTGAAGATAATACGGATAATTTGGTCAGACACAGCCCAAGCAGGATAGGCAGATCAATTTATCATTGGTTCAGAAAACAAGGAAAAATCGAAGAGTAAAATTATGTCAGTTAAAACAAAAGAAAAACCTGTTACGGTAAAAACATTTATAAAATACAAACAGACGAAACAAAAAATAACGATGCTAACAGCATATGATTATTCAACGGCAAAGTATCTGGACGAATCTGGCATAGATTCAATCCTGGTAGGTGATTCTTTGGGTATGACCGCTCTAGGCTATGACAACACGCTAAATGTGACGATGGAAGAAATGAAAATATTCACGAAAGCGGTTTCTCGAGGTGTAAAAAAAGCTTTGGTCGTTGCGGATATGCCTTTTATGAGTTATCACGTTTCCAAAGAACAGGCAATCGCGAATGCAGGGGAACTAATAAAATCGGGGGCCCAAGCGGTAAAAATCGAAGGAGCTAACGATTTTATACTTGATATCGTAAAACACCTCTCTCAATGCGGTATTTCTGTAATAGGACATCTAGGGTTCACTCCGCAATATATAAATTCTTTAGGTGGCTATTTTGTGCAAGGCAAATCTTACGAAAATAGTCTTCAACTACTGGATGATGCAAAAAAACTTGAAGAAGCAGGGGCTTTTTCAATTGTACTGGAGATGGTTCCTGAAGAAACAGCAAGGTTAATAACAGAAAATCTTAGCATTCCAACTATAGGAATAGGCGCGGGACGTTATTGTGACGGACAAGTTTTGGTTATAGATGACCTAATCGGTAAATATTCTGACTTTACTCCAAAGTTTGCAAAAAAATATGCCGATATAAAAAGTATAATTTTTGAAAGTTCAAAAAATTACATAGACGAGATAAAGAACAATAAATTTCCGCAGCAAGAACACGTATTTAACCTAACTCAAGAGGAGCGCGAAAAACTTGAGCAGCATTTTAACAAATAGTGTTGATGAAATAAGAAAAATTACAGCAGACTGGAAAAAAGAAGGACTGAAGATTGGCTTGGTACCCACAATGGGTGCTCTTCACAAAGGCCATGAGTCTTTAATAAAAAAAGCTGCCGAAACTTGTGACAAAATTATTGTAAGCATTTTTGTCAATCCGATTCAGTTCGGTCCAAACGAAGACTATGACAAGTATCCCAGAACTATAGATTCAGATAAAAAAATATGTTATGCCAACAACGTTAACATTATCTTTTCGCCTTCTGTAACTGAAATGTACGGCAACGAACTAAAGTCGGGCGGTTCAATCAATAACAACAATTTCACGTTTGTATGCCCTCCATACAATTATACAGACACGTTATGCGGAAAGTCCAGAATAGGTCATTTCGACGGGGTTGCGACTGTTGTACTGAAATTATTTAATATAGTTCAGCCTGATTTTGCTTTCTTTGGACAAAAAGATGCACAACAGCTTATAATAATAGAAAAGATGGTGCGAGATCTAAATATTCCAATAAAAATAATTCCTTGCCCTATAGTTAGGGATTCTGATGGACTAGCTCTTAGTTCCAGAAACAAATATCTTTCTGAAGAATCAAGAACAAAAGCTTTAACAATCAGCAAATCACTAAAAACAATACAGGAACTGTTTTTCAAAGGTATAAATGATCCTGAAATACTCTTCGATTCTTCGATTGGCGTTTTGGATAAAAGCATTGAACTAGAATATCTGGAATTTGTAGATTTGTACTCTCTTGAAAAAACCGATATAATAAACAAAAAAACTTTGGTTGCTATTGCGGCTAAGGTTGATAACGTAAGACTTATCGATAACATTATAATAGGTGAAAATAACTGCTAATGGCTCATTATGCACAGAACGATCAACCTCTTGGAATTCTGAATCTAACAAAAAACGTTGTTAGGTTCTTTCAGATTTTCACGATTTTCTATGCATTTTTTGGCTTGGTCTATTGGCTGCTTTATACTTCTCAGGTTCCGGGCATAACAAATGTTTTCTGGATATTTAAACCATCGTGGGATTTTATAGGAATTTTTTATAGCTATAAACCGGTAGCTGGAACTCAATCTGTCGATTTCACGGGCGTAATAAGTTCAGTAATTATGATACTGATTTCTAATTTAATGAAAAGTTTGCATGATTTCTTGGATGATTTTGAACTGAACTATAAGGTTACAGTCGCAAACAAACCTAAAAAAGATAAAGCATCTGCAAAAACAGCAACTGCAACAGCACAAAAAACGCCGAAAGATACAACAAGTTTCATATTCATACTTGATGTTCAAATAACTAACGTCTCTAACTTCATTCAAGAAGAAAAATTGAGTCCTGAAGCTGTGGATGAGTTAAAAAAGAAGTTTCATGAAGCGCTGTTACACAACCTCAACCAGAACAGAATAACCCAAAAAGGTTATTTCAAAAAGAAACTGTACTTGATATACAAAGATTTTGATTATATCGATAATTTTATATTCTACACAAGAGAAACTTTAAATGCTCTTTCAAGAGAATTTTCAAAACCAACTCTAAGAATAGATTTTTTAGTTTCATTAGGAAGATTAAGACCTAATGATGACTTTATGCAGGAAATTAATATCCTTGATACGATTCTTTGTCTTAATCTGAAGAACGAATTCGTAACAACAGCCGGATTCAGAAATTTATATGAAGAAAGAACAAAGAGACAGTATAAAAACGTTACTAAAGGTATCTACAATTTATCGAAAAACCTGAACGTAAACAATAACCAGGAAATATTTTCTTTAAAAGAGAACCTTTAGTAATAATTGATTATGCAAATGTATTTAATGACGTATTATTTTTAAGCATCGCATTTTGATTAGCCAATGCAAGCATTTCTTCTAACGGAGGGATGTTTGCAGTAGAGAATGTAGAAGCAGGATATGCCTGTGTTTGTGGTTGACTTACCGCTGCAACTTCTGATTGTTGCACCTGTCCTGAATTTTGCATTTCTGCCATAGCTTGTTGCTGCTCTGCTGCTTTTTCTTTTTTGCTAGCTATTGATTCACCAAAAATCGCTTTCCCTAGCTTGTCAGATATTGCTCCACCGGCCATACCGCCAACTATACCGCATAAGCCACCAATTAAGCCACCTACCAAAGTACCTGCAAGAGGAATTACGGAACCTATTGCCGCACCAGCAGCAGCACCAGCCGCAAATCCACCAATATTCAATGCGGATCTACCTATTTGCTGGACTCCATCACCATTTTTGAATCCTTTTATGATTTCAGGAAGCTCAAAAACAACTGATAAGAGAATTGCAACTGAACCACCTTTTCCTTTTAAGAATTTACCTATTTTACCTGGCAATCCTTTTACGCTAGATTTTGCAACTTCTTCCGCAGCTTCTTTTCCGGTTGATTTGCCAACTGCAGCAATTATATCATCAGCTTTACCGCTAATTTTGTTACCAAATATTTCTATCAATTTATCTTTTGATAAAGTACCTTTAGATGCTTGCTCATATAGCTGAACAAGTTTATTATTATAAGCACCAAGGGTTTTAGAATCTGCTTTAAGAGTTTTTATTAAATCTTTGCCAACAGTATTTTTTGAAAACACGTCACTTGCAAGATTCATTGCTTTGTCAAAATTAACTACCTGATCTTGAGTAAGATTTACAAGATTATTGAATCTTGCATATCCCTTTAAAGAAGACGTAACCCCTTCTGCGTTAACGACAGAAGCTGATTCTTTTATTAACTGCTTAATATTTTTTCCGCCAGACCCAGCTAATACCTTACCCAAAGTATCTTCATTAGCTAAAGCCATTTTAATTGTTCTAAGAATTGCACCCATAACTACCCCAAATAATTATAATTTGCGTGAACAAATATAATTTATTTCTACCTTACTTACCTAATATAAAAAAAACATTTTAATGCGTAAGATTTACTTTTCTTGGCGAAATGTAACAAATACTTAATATTTTTTATTCTTAATATTTAACTTTGGCTGCGAAGTTTAAGCTATAATAGTGTTATGGAAATGAAGATTATAAGACTACCTCATAATAAAACATTACCGGAATATAAATCCGAGGGCGCTTCTGGAATGGATTTAGCTGCTGCAATTGAAAAGCCAATAGAATTAAAACCACTTGAAAGAGCATTAATACCTACCGGAATAAAAATAGAGTTGCCAAAAGGTTTTGAAGCACAAATTAGAGCACGCTCAGGGCTTTCAATAAAACACGGAATATCTCTAATCAATGGTGTAGGAACGATTGATGAAGATTATAGAGGCGAAATCTGCGTCGGAGTTGTAAATTTATCAACCGAATCATACACAATCAATCCAAACGACAGAATAGCACAAATGATAATCTGTAAATACGAACAAGTTGAGCTTATCGTTACAGAAGAACTCTCAGAAAGTGTAAGATCTTCTGGTGGTTTCGGTTCTACAGGGTATTAAAAATTATTTAAATAAATGGAAGCCTGTTATAAATGTTGTTACTAAGAAAACAATAGCAACATACATTGTAAGCTTATTTAATCCTGATTCGGCGCTTTTTTGAGAAGAAAAAAGATTAGCAGCGCCGCCTATTGAAGCCAATCCATCGCCTTTTGGAGAATGTAAAAGTACAAGTATAATTAATAATGTAGCTGATATTATCTGTATAATCCAAATAGCTGTTAACATATTTTCTCCTTAAAGTCTTATTTTTTCAGTGCTGCAATTTTCAAAATCATATTTGCTATATTGCTTACCTTTTATAAAAATCGTTTCCAGTTTTCTCTAAACGAAATTTATCTAAATAATTTATTCTTCAATTCTATCATAAACATCAATTTTTTTTATAGCATCTTCAATAGTTAACCCGGATAACAATAAACGTTTAATTTTTGATTTTTCACCAGATATGAACCTTACTTTGGATTTAGGTATCTTAAATATATCCGACAGATATTCTGTCAATTTTTTGTTTGCTTTGTTTTCTATAGGTGGAGAAGAAATTTTAAGCTTTAAATATTCTTCTGAATAACCCAAAACAGAATTTTTTGCGGAATTAGGGATAATTCTGACAGCTATAACAACCCCCTCGGGGGTTTCCTTTAAAAAAGGTAACCTTTGCATAATATTCATTCTTCTTTCGTATTTTAATAAATCTATTATATTATATACTCAAAAGTTAAGCACTCTAAAGAAAAAATGTAGTCAAATGCAAAAATAAATTGTAAAATAAAAGTTATAAGGGAAATTTTAAATAAAAATGACTGACAAAATAATTTTTCGTGAACTTGAAGAAATCTTAGTTGCCCAAAATCGTTCACAAGAAGATATTAATGATATTTTCAAAGCCTATAAATTTGCTGAAAAGCTACATGAAGGACAATATAGGATAAGCGAAGAGCCCTATATCATACACCCGTTTGAAGTAGCAAAAATTCTTGCTGACTTAAAAGTTGATAAAAACACAATAATAGCAGCATTATTGCATGATATTCTTGAAGACACGGACACAAAGCCGGAACAAATATCTACTGAATTCGGCGAGGACGTTCTGAATCTGGTAACAGGTGTTACCAAGTTAGGTAAATATCAATTTAAATCAAACGAAGAGCGCCAGGCTGAAAACTTCAGAAAAATGTTTATAGCGATGGCTAATGACGTCAGAGTAATTTTCTTAAAACTTGCTGACAGACTCCATAACATGCGAACTTTGAACTATATGGCTCAGAATAAACAACAAAGAATCGCTCAGGAAACATTAGACATATTCGCCCCTCTTGCAAATCGTTTGGGTATCGGAAGAATAAAAGCAGAGCTTGAAGACCTTTCTCTTCGCTATTTAAGCCCGGAAAAATATTTTGAAATAGCCCAACTTGTGGCTCAAAAGAAAACCGAAAGAGATTTAACCGTTCAACTTCTTATAGATAAAATTTCAAACAGCCTTAAACAAAATAAAATCAACGCTGAAATCACCGGTAGAGCCAAGCATTATTACAGCATCTACAAAAAAATGAAAAGGCTAAATGTAGCATTCCATGACCTCTACGATATAACTGCGGTAAGAGTTATAGTAAATGATGAAAGAGAATGCTATGAGGTGTTAGGCGTAATCCACTCCCAATTTAAACCAATACCAGGACGCTTTAAAGATTACATAGCAATGCCGAAAAGCAACGGTTACAGATCATTGCATACCTCTGTTTTGGGTCCGAGACAAAAACCGCTTGAAGTTCAGATAAGAACAACGGAAATGCACCGCATCGCTGAATACGGGGTTGCTGCGCACTGGAGATACAAAGAATCAGGCGCCGAAAAAGCTAGTTCAGACTCTGACATAAAATTCTCCTGGATGAGAAAAATGGTCGAGTTGGACCAAGAGTCAGCTAATGCTAACGACTTTGTCGAGCAAGTAAAACTGGATTTGTTTGCAAACCAAGTATTTGCTTTCACTCCGATGGGAGACGTTATAGACCTTCCTCAAGGAGCCACTCCGATAGACTTTGCATATAGAATCCACTCCGATGTCGGAAACAGAACAACAGGAGCTCTTATAAATGGAAGAATAGCGCAGCTTGATTCAAAACTTAAAAATGGAGATATTGTAGAAATATTCACTTCAAAAACAAGTTCTCCCAAGCTCCACTGGCTTAATTTTGCTGTAACGAAACAGGCTCATGCCAGGATAAGACAATGGTTCAAGAAAAATAACAAAGAAGAATATGTTGCTCTCGGTAAAAACATGATTGAGGTTGAGCTTACAAAAGCAAGCTTCGACGAACATGTAAAATCAGGGGAACTTCTAAAAATAGCTAAAGCTTTAAATTTCCATTCATTGGAAGACTTGTATGCCGCTGTGGGCAGCAGTGAAACAACTGTTAATAAAGTCGTAAACAAACTTAAGAAGCCTCAAATAGAAGATCATACAACTTTTGTAAGTTCAAAACAGCCAAAAGCCCATAAAAATGATATTGCTGGACTTGAAGGGTTATTATACAACTTTGCGAAATGCTGCACTCCTCTTCCCGGAGAGCCGATTGTAGGAGTGGTTACAAAAGGCAAAGGTGTATCAGTACACAGGATCGATTGCAACTCACTGGATGATGTTCCTCCTGAAAGGCTGATGGATATCCATTGGGCACAAGCCAATCTTAACAAAACATATATAACCTCAATAAAAATAGATGTTACCGATAAAATAGGTATATTAAAAGAAGTCTTAACAAAGGTCACAGACTGTGATACAAACATAACTTATGCCAATGTTAAATCAAACAATGCAAAAAAACTCGGAATTATAGAATTAGGTGTGGAAGTTGACGGCATTGAAAAACTAAGAACAGTTATTACGGCACTTCAGTCGCTTCAAGATGTTCATTCAGTAAAAAGAGTCCCTATAAATTCCAACACAAGAACATATACGCAGACTTCGTTAAAAAAGAAAAAAACAAGAACTTAACGGTCTTGTTTTTCTTTTTCTCTTTGGTTGTATCTTTGTTCAAATTCATTTAAAGCGTCACTGCCGACCAATTGTTCCAACGCGGCTCTTTTAGAAAGAAATTCAAGCTCTGCTTTTGCTTTATTATCAAGAGCGACCCTATAATAAGCGTCTGATATAAGCAGTTTCTCATTGCTGAGTGACTTTGAGG
Organism: Cyanobacteria bacterium OH_PDB_230; assembly: GCA_023421795.1. GTDB lineage: Bacteria > Cyanobacteriota > Vampirovibrionia > Gastranaerophilales > Gastranaerophilaceae > JAEZOG01. The sequence goes on along the minus strand of JAEZSO010000002.1, from coordinate 900,577 downwards.
CTTCGTAATTAACCTGACGTTTTTTCAAATTCTGGTTAGCCATTTTTAATATCTGAGCTGAAGTTAAATAGTCAAAATATTCACTTATCATCTGTTTTTGCATCTCATCTACTTTTTTAATGAGCATTATCATATCTGCATCACTGATTTTAGTGAATTTATAATTTAAATCTTTATCGTTGAATGACAATGAATTGATTAGAGAGCTTCCTGCTAAAGCCGTAGTTGCAGCAACAGGGTTCACAAAACCCGCGCCTGCAATTGAAGTAAAACCTACAAGAGGTCTGACTATCTTCTTTATAATATTAGTATCCGGCTTATCCGCATCAGGGTTAGAGAGTTTGTAAATCGCAAATTTTATTGTTTCACTTTTATTTGCGGCACCGGCCCAAAGTATCTGTATGTCTTCCATCATTTCCGGTTTATCTAAGTCTATTATCTTGGAAAGTTCTTTTGAAATGTCTTTTAGCGTGGCATCAGAATAAGAAATACTCTTTAAGTATTCTTTATCGTATGTAGAATTCATAGTATCTGACTGTTTAGACAGATCAACAACACTATATTCTTTTTCAAGCTCTGTTGTGGTACCGAGCCTGTATGCAGGATCCTTTGGAAGCGTTAAATCATCAATCGTAACGGCAAAGGACGCAAGGCTAAGAGAACTTAAAGCCAAAGAAACTAACATTTTTACGGTATTTTTTTTCACGTTAATTCCCTCCTTTTATAGCTTTAGGGCTGATCAATGAATTTTTAAGAGCGTATTGAGAAAGAATCAAGCTGTCTACGGCTTGTTTCCCAGCCAATCTTTCTAGTTCTAAATAATATTTTTTTGCAGTTTGTTCCTGCACAAATTCTTGCATAAGCATATCATCATACAATGTTGAAGATATGGTAATTTCAAGGATGTCGTTTTTCTGTATGGCTTCTGCGTAGTTTTTGTTGTAAAGAATCATCCTTGAACGAGTATCTTTAAGCTTATTCAAAGAAGCTTTGTAGTTATAGTAAGTGGAAATTATATCGTTTTGAAGGTTCTCGATTGTTCCTGCAAGCTCTATTAGCTCTGTATCAGTAAGAGGAGGCTCTTTCTGCATATTTTCTTTGTTGATAAAGTTATTTGCCAATCTACCAGTAGTAAAAGAAGCCGATTGAACAAGAGGATTAGCACCAGAAAAACTCGGAATAAAAGAAGCTCCGTAAACTATAGCTGAGACACTCTTTGCCATAAGAGATGAATGCAATCTTCTTTGACTTTCAGGAGTATTAAGCTTTTTCATTGTAAACTTAATCAAATTATTTTTTTCAACTGTAGCCTTCCACAAAAGCTCTATGTCTTTAATTTCTTCTTCTTTCTGCATCTTTATGATATTGTCTAAAGTCTCTTTATCATTGACCATAAGACTGCCTTTTATCACTTTGTCTACAGGTCTTAAATTAACAGGTTTTTTAGGCTGATTCCCGAGACTTACTTCTTCTTGGGCAAAAGAGACTCCCTGCATAACAAAAACAGAAATTGCTAAACTATATAATATTTTTTTTAACATTAGACAACTCTCACCTAACCTAGTTTCGCACGGATCAAAAACTTATGATTTCCGATTTGTTGCTCACTTTTTAAAGGTAACTCATACAACTTTATAGCATACAAATTCGGTGCTTTCTAGTTTTTGTACTTTACACGTGAAGAAAATGTAATCACTTATGGCATTGTACTCAAATTTGAAATATAATCATAAAAGAGATTGAGGAACATAAAATGACAACTATAAAAACAGTTAAATTAAACGATTTTGAAATTGGTGGAAATACACTGACTATTTTAGCGGGACCTTGCGCAATTGAAAGCAAGGATATTCTTTTTAAAACAGCAGAGAAACTAAAAGAAATTGCTCAGGAAACAGGAGTAAATTTCATTTTTAAATCTTCTTATGACAAAGCAAACAGAAGCTCTATAGGTTCATATAGAGGTCTTGGCATGGAAAAAGGTCTTGAGCTTTTAAAAGAAGTAAAAGAAGAATTCAATCTTCCAATAGTAACAGACATACACGAATCAGCAGAAGCAGCTATTGCAGCTGAAATCGCTGACATAATACAGATACCTGCTTTTCTTTGCAGACAAACCGATTTACTTGTTGCAGCAGCCAAAACAGGTAAAGTAATTAATATTAAAAAAGGACAATTTTTAGCTCCTGCCCAAATGAAATCTATAGCGAAAAAAGTCTCTGACTCAGGCAACGACAGAATCACAATTACAGACAGAGGAGTAAGTTTCGGCTACAACAACCTTGTTTCTGACATGAGGGCAATCCCTATAATTCAGGAAATGGGTTACCCTGTTATCTTTGATGCAACGCATAGTGTCCAATTGCCAGGAGGCGCTGGAGAATCTTCTTCAGGTGAGAGAAAATTCGTTGAGACTTTGGCAAAAGCAGCAGTCGCCGCGGGAGCAAAAGGCTTATTTTTTGAAGTACACCCTAATCCCGATTCTGCTTTATGCGATGGGCCCAATATGGTTGACCTGAAACAGGCAAAAGAATTGTTTAAAATCTGTAATGACATTTTTAAACTAGTTAATTAAATACTAAAAAGCCTAAGATAAAACTTAGGCTTTTTTCTTTATAATTATTTATTATAAATATTTGTTTAAAACGCTGTATAATTCGTTTCTTTCTTCTTCATCCATTACAACCAGAGGCATTCTTACATATTTTTTGATTAATCCGATTTTAGAAAGAAGTTCTTTTACAGGAATTGGGTTTGGAAGCATAAATATCTTTTTAAACATTGGATATAAGTAAAGATGTTTTTCTGTCGCTTTTTTTATGTCGCCTGTTTTAAAAGCCGTAATCATTTCTTTTATGCCTTTGCCTGCCAGATGAGAAGCAACACTTATCACCCCGTGGGCACCAAGAGAAAGCATTGGAAGTGTCAAACTGTCGTCACCTGAATATACAGCAAAGTCCTCAGGACACATGATTTTAATATCACTGACCAAGTCCAAATCGGCATTGCTTTGTTTTACAGCTACTATGTTTTTAAATTCTTTTGCAAGTTTTGCGATTGTGGAAGGGCACATATTCACGCCTGTTCTTCCAGGAATATTGTACAGAATAATCGGCACACTGACAGCTCTGGCGACAGCCGCAAAGTGTTCATACATCCCTTTTTGAGAAGGTTTGTTGTAATAAGGAACTACTGTCAAAATAGCATCTGCTCCAGCTGCTTCTACTTTTTTGGCCATTTCTACCGCAGTATGGGTCGAATTTGAACCCGCACCCATAACGATTTTAACTCTTCCTTTGGCTTTTTCTTTAACAAAAGCCAACAATTCCAGCTCCTCTTCATGGGTTAAAGTCGGAGACTCACCTGTTGTTCCTGCCACCAAAATAGCGTCTGTACCAGTGGTAATAAGATGTTCAATCAATTTTTCAAGAGCTTGAAAATCAATTTTTAAATTTTCATCAAATGGCGTCACCATTGCCGTAATTACTTCACCTGCATCATATCTTAAAGTCATTATAAAATTCTCCTTAATTCTTTATTTTTAGAACAATTGCATTTCGATAACTTTTTCAGCTATTCTTACCGTGTTCAGAGCCGCACCGATTCTGATGTTATCGGCTACACACCATAAAGAAATTGCATTATCAAAAGCTAAATCTTTTCTGATTCTACCCACGTAAACCGGGTTCTTGCCTGAAGCCATAACAGGTGTAGGACATTCAAAATTTGCAATATCATCTACGACTTCTACACCCCAAGCATTTTCAAGTAGTTCTCTTGCTTTTTCAGGAGTAATGTCCTTTTCAAACTCTATGGTTACAGCTTCCGAGTGACCGTTGAAAACAGGAACTCTAACGGCTGTACAAGTTATAGGTGTTGAATCTTCAAGATGAAGTATCTTTTTGGTTTCATCAACTACTTTAATTTCCTCTTTAGTGTAGCCATTATCGCAGAACACATCTATTTGAGGAATTACATTAAACGCTATTGGTTTTTTAAATACTTTATTTTCATATGGTTCGTTGTTCAAGGCTGCTCTTGTGCTCTCTTTAAGCTCTGTTATAGCAGCAATGCCGGCCCCGCTGACTGCCTGATAAGTACTTACAACAAGCCTTTTAATCTTCGCATAATCATGAAGAGGTTTTAAAACAAGCATCAATTGTGAAGTTGAACAGTTAGGGTTCGGTAAAATTCCTTTATGATTTCTTATATCATCTTCATTTACCCCAACTATAACAAGCGGAGCATCTTTATCCATTCTGAAAGCGCTTGAATTATCAATAAAAACCGCGCCTCTTTTTACAGCTTCAGGAGCAAACATTTTACTTGTTGCACCGCCGGCAGACGCAAGCACAATATTAACGCCGTCAAAAGCTTCAGGGGTTGCTTCAACTATCGTGTGTTTCTTGCCCTTGAACTCGATTTCCTTTCCCGCGCTCTTCTTGCTTGCTAAGAACTTTATTTCGTTGTATGGAACTTCGTTTTCAATTAAGATGTTTAGGATCTCTTGTCCTACTACACCTGTTGCGCCTAAAACTGCGATGTTTGGTTTTCTCATGGTTTCCCCTTACATTATATTTTCTAATCCGTATACGAACCCGACATTATCATAGACATATTTTACAGCCAGCAGCACTCCCGCCATATAACATGTTCTATCCATACTGTCGTGTCTAAGTTTAAATATTTGTCCGCTCGCACCAAATATTACCTCCTGAGAAGCAATATAACCCGGCATCCTGACTGAGTGTATTCTTATATTTGAATCAGCATTAGCCCCTCTTGCGCCTTCAATAAGCTCTACTTCTTCACAATTGTTAGTTGCGAAGTTTGAGTTCTCTTCAGCCATAAGTTTTGCTGTTTTAATAGCAGTACCTGATGGAGCATCTTTCTTTTGGTTGTGGTGAAGCTCTATAATTTCAGCATTGTTGAAATATTTAGCTGCCTGTTGTGCAAACATCATCATTAAGACTGCTCCTGTAGTAAAATTTGGAGCAATAAAGCAAGATACTTTGTTTGCTTCAGACAATTCTTTTAAATGTGCAACCTGCTCATCAGTCAAACCTGTTGTTCCGATTACTGATCTGACTTTTTTTGAGATATAAGTTTGAGTATTTTTATAAATAAGGTCCGGTTGAGTAAAATCGACTATTACATCAGGCTTGGATGAGTCAATCCCTGCTTCCAGATTGCTGTTTATCGCTACGCCGATTTCTTTTCCTATAACAAGTGAACCGATGTCTTCACCTTTTTGAAAAATATCAACCGCAAGTACAAGTTCTGTTTCGGGCTCGGAAAGAACCGCTTTAACAACTTCTTTTCCCATTTTGCCAAGAGCACCGACAACTCCAACTCTTATCATAAAAAACCCTTTTTCTAGCTTAATTACCCGTTGATTATCTCATATAAATAGCAATTTTTCACTATTTATAAAAAATTTGTTAAGAAAAAGCTGTAAATTTAACTTATACCAAGAAGCTCAGGTAATGAATCTATCATTTCCTGATTTATTGTAGGATCAATAGTCTTTATCAAATCTTTATTTTTCAGAATTGCTTCATAATTGATTTTACCGTTTGGCATTGGTATATTTAACATTTTAGAAAGTTTTATACAATCTGCCGACATCCTTACTTTCAAAAAGAAAGTCAAATTAGAGAATGGAAATTCAAAAACTGTCTGATTATTTTCCTTGTCATAAAATAAGACATTGTTTTTTTCATCCAAAGTATAATCATATGGTGAATCCTCATCCGGTGTTATTGATGAAATATACATCTGGTCAGATTCTTCAAGCTTTAATCTTGCGAAATATTTCGCATTTTCGTCTGTTTTATTTGTAACGACATCCCCTTCTTCATCAAACCCCAGAAGGATTTCGTCTCCAATTTGCATGGAAAGCACGTCAAACAAAGACTGTTTTTGTTTAGTTAAATTTTCAACATATAAAGGTTCACCGCCATAGCTGAAATACCAGCAGTCATTGTCTGGGAAACTCGCATCGTATGGAATTACCAGTCCGTCTTTTTCTTTGTGAGTGTTCCAGCAATGATGACCGCTTCCATATGGGGATATAATGTATCCTGACTGAACTCCTAGCGCAACATTATGGTCTTCCAACAATATTTTGGACAAAAAAGCATTGTGCCTGCATACATTTTTTCCAGCTGCAAAAACCTCACCAAGATAAGACTCTTTGCCTTCGAGTTCTTTGGAAGGGTTCTTTTCTACACCACGCCAGTCAATGGACTTAGAGTATTTTAGGTCTCTTATGTAATCCAGAGTTTTTAAGATTATAAATTCGTCATTCTCATCTTTTGTAAATCCTTTACAATCATGTAATTCTGTTTGCCATTTTGCAATTTCATTACTAAAATCATTTTTTATAATTTTTAATCCTCGGTCCTTGCTTCTGTCAATAATTGTGACCTGTTCTAATTCGGGATTGTAAAAAGAACCTAAAGTTCCTTTTTTTGTTATACTTTCGGCTGCATACAATTTTTTCGTTCCGATATATTTAAATCCATTCGGCACTTTTTTATACTCAGGATAATAATCTTTTAACGAATAATTCTTTGAATCGATGTTTATCTGATGTTTGTTTTTTCCAAATGAAACAAAAGCAGCGTAGTTATAGGCACTACTCAGCCTCTGATTGGAATATGAATCAGCTTTGTTGCCTTTATCAAAATGGCTGTCAGAAACTAAACACGGTCGCTTTTTTTTATAACTATTCTGGTTAAAACTCACAGAAATAGGGTTTATCATTTTAACATCTCTCTTCTGTAGATATAGTTATAAGTCCTGTTATATATTTTTTTTGCCAATTTTTAAGATTTTCTGTTAAAAAGTTTAAAATTATTCATAACTTCATTTTTGTACTAAAATATTGAATATATAAGAATAGAAAAATTACGAGGGAAAATAATGTCTGAGAGCAAACAATTAGAGTACAAAGATTCGTTGAACTTACCTCAAACAACGCTTGAGATGAGAGCAAATGCTGCACAAAAAGAAGTTAACACCCAAAAATTTTGGGAAGAAAATAATATTTACGAAAAAAATATTGCACAAAGAGATAAAACAAATAAATTCATTCTCCACGATGGCCCTCCATATTTAAGTTCCGACAAAATCCACATCGGAACCGCTTTAAACAAGATTTTAAAAGACATTTTAATAAAATATAAATCTCAAGCCGGATTCTATTCACCATACGTTCCCGGATATGACGCCCATGGTCTTCCTATAGAGAACGCCGTAGTCAAGACTATAAAAGGCGGAAGAGAAGCTATAACTCCTGTTGAACTTAGAGCAAAATGCAGAGAATTCGCTTTAAGCAACTTAAAAGGTCAAGAATCTGAGTTTAAAAGACTTGGTGTCTGGGGCAATTGGGAGCACCCTTATTTGACTATCGCTCCTGAATTTGAAGCTGAACAAATCAGGGTGTTTGGCGAAATGTACGAAAAAGGATACGTTGAAAAAGGCTTAAAACCAGTATATTGGTGTGCATCTTGCGAAACAGCTTTAGCTGAAGCTGAAGTAGAATATGCAGACCACACTTCAACAAGTATCTATGTAAGATTTAAATTTGATATGGAAGATGCCCAAAAAGCATATGAAAAAGCAAATATTAAAAGCGAAAAAGATTTATACGCGGTCATCTGGACAACAACCCCTTGGACAATTCCATCCAACCTTGCAATCTGTTTAAATGCAAAATTAGACTACACAATATTTGAATATCAAGGAGATAACTACGTTGTAGCAACAGATCTTCTAAGCTCTTTCGTAACTGAGGCCAAATGGAATGAGGCTGATGTTAAAGCTTTAGGAAATGCTTCAGGAAGTGACCTTGAACTTTTAAAAACAAATCATCCTCTGTATGAAAGAAAAAGCCCGATTATCTTAGGTGAGCACGTTACCCTAGATGCCGGTACAGGATGCGTTCATACAGCTCCCGGGCATGGTTTGGAAGACTGGGAAGTTTGCCAAAAATACAACATTAAAACACTATCACCTTTAAATGAAAAAGGTGTTTGGGAAGAAAGCGCTGACTTCAAAGATGAAGATTTAACAGGCGTTCCTTATTTTAAAGGCAACAAAATTGTTATAGAAAAATTAGAAGCTAAAAATGCATTAATTGAAAAACACGATATTTCTCACAGTTATCCACATTGCTGGAGATGTAAAAACCCTGTTATGTACAGAGCTACAGCACAGTGGTTTGTTAAAGTTGATAAATTCAGAGCTCAAACTCTTGAAGAAATCAAAAAAGTTAACTGGATACCTGCAGCAGGCGAATCAAGAATTACAAACATGGTTGAAGGACGCTCTGACTGGTGTATTTCAAGACAAAGAGCCTGGGGTGTACCAATCCCTGTGTTCTACTGCGAAGACTGCGGAGAAGTCATCGTTAACAAAGAAACCATCTCATCCGTAGCCAACCTTTTTGAAAAAGAAAGTTCTGACGCTTGGGTAAAATACTCAGCTAAAGAAATTCTACCCGAAGGCTACAAGTGCCCTAAATGCAGCAGCGAAAAAATCAAAAAAGAAACAGACATTATGGATGTTTGGTTCGATTCAGGCTGTACGCATAGAGCAGTAGTTGCAAAAAGAACAGAAGAACTCGGCGAACTCCCTGTTGAACTATATTTAGAAGGTTCAGACCAACATAGAGGCTGGTTCCAGTCTTCACTGTTGACTTCTGTTGCGACAACAGGAAAAGCTCCATATAAATCAGTTCTGACCCACGGATTTGTTCTTGACGGTGATGGCAGAAAAATGAGTAAGTCATTAGGCAACGTAACTCGTCCTCAGGAAATAATCAAAATCTATGGCGCTGATGTATTAAGACTTTGGGCTGCATCAGTCGATTACAGAAACGACATCAAAATCGGCGATACAATAATCAAGCAACTTGTTGAAATCTTTAAAAAGATAAGAAACACCGCAAGATTCTTGCTTGGCAATATTTATGATTTTGACCCGGCTAAAGATTACGTCCAATATGATGAATTAAAAAATATCGATAAGTTTGCATTGCACAAATTAAATGCTCTTATTAAAAATGTAACTGAAGCTTTTGATAACTATGAATTCTACAAGTACTTCCAATACTTACAGAACTTTGCGGCTGTAGACTTGAGTTCATTCTACCTTGATATTGTTAAAGACAGACTTTACACACAAGGTAAAAAATCAGTTTCAAGAAGAGCTTGCCAAACAGTCCTTTACGAAATCTCTCAAGCCTTAACAAGAATTCTTGTTCCTGTTATGCCTCATCAAGCTGAAGATATTTGGACAAGCACTCCTGAATCTCAAAAAGGCGGCTTAGAAAGTATCCTTCTTTCAGATTGGCCAAAATACAAGGAAGAGTGGAACAATGAAGAAGTCGAGGCTGAATTTACACAGATATTGAAATTAAGAGAAATCACAACAAAAGCAATCGAACCTTTAAGAGCCGACAAGCAAATCGGAAGCTCTCTTGAAGTAGCTGTTTGGGTAAAATCAGATAACTCTGAACTTCTTAAAAAATATGAAAATGAATTATGTAATATCTTTATAACCTCTCAAGCAATTCTTACGGAAGAAAAACCAGAAGGAACATTAAGAGACTACACTGAAGAAAATTACACAATTTATGTAACAAAAGCTCTTGGTGAAAAATGTGAAAGATGCTGGAAATATAGAGAACTAGGAACAGTATCAGGACACGCTACTATTTGCCAAGAATGCTACGATGCGATAAGCGAATAATCAAAAATAACTTCAAAAAAAGCCCTGTTTTATATCAGGGCTTTTTTGTAACGAAGATATAATATTTAAAAAAATTTAGTCAATTTAGGCCAAAAAAATATCTTTATATTTGTATAAACAAAAGAAAGGATATTAATATGGGAAAAGTAGATTTTAATCATTCTATTGTCGCCTTGAATAACAAAGACGGCATAAAATTACTTAAGGAACCTGAACTTCCACCAGGCATACTATCATTTAATGATTTTTGCAAAGAAAATGGAATAAGTACTGGCTTATTAGACCACGATTTAATGGCTAGAAATTACAATAAGGCTAAAGAAAAATACAACGCTTATTTAATGCAAAACAACGTAGAACCGCCATTGTCAATATTTGAGAGACTAAAGACAAAAACAAGTTCTCTGCCTCCGGATTGTACTAAAAGTCTTTTATGTTAGTAAAAAAATATTTATTATTTTAATAAAAAATCCTCAATCTTCGATGACTTTGAGGATTTTTTTTGTATTTTTTATTATGTTATAATTGACCAGTGTGAAATAAATAGGAAGAAGCATGAAACTTTATAACGAAAACCTTGAACAAGAATTATTTGAAATGATTAAAGAATATACTCCTGATCATGTAAAAAATACAAAATTATTAGATACAACTAATTTTAACGAATTCGTTTTCACCTTAAAAAAAGAACATCTTGCACCATATAACGAAGAAACCAACCCGGAAGGTTTAAACCTTAGAAACTGGCTTGAGAATTACGCAAAAGAAGCCGCTGTTTCTACCGCAGGAATTAGAGGTCCTCAAAATACTTTATATCCTGAAGACGTAAGGTTTCCTATAAATTCTATAGGAATAATGCTTGCCACATATGCAAAAGCATTGGTTGCAAAAGAAAAATATCCAAACTCCAAACTTTTAAAAATAGTAGGAAGAGAAGTAAGGTACAATTCATTAATATTTTTGAATATTATCGCGAGAATCCAAGCAGCTCAGGGTATTGAAACACTTACTGCAGCAGGTAGAAAATCTATGCCTATTTGGATGGCATCCTTTTTGGCGTTTAAGTTAGATCTTCTTGGGGGAGAGTATATTACTTCTAGCCACGGAATCAGCGTGAAAAATGCAACTAAAGATTTAAATTCCCAGGGCAGCCAGTATTTACCGGAAGAATCTATGGAATTTGTAGATAAAATAAGAGAAATTTTTGACATCGTTGAAAAAGAAGGAACATACGATATTAAACTTGCTGCCGACAACGATCCGTTGATAAATGAAAGCTATATGGAGTCAATAGATGACGGAATAGAATTATATAAAGAGTATCTGAAAAATGGCGTGGCAAGCGATGTAAACAGGACTTGTATCAAAAATGCCCAGAACAAAATTGTAATAGAAAACGTAGGCGGTTCTGCGTACAGGACTTTAAGCAAGCTTCTAAAAGAATTGGAAATCGATAACAATTATGATTGGTTTAATAAGGAAGAAGACCCATTTTTCCATGGGATTGGAAAAATAGATTGCGATCCAAAAACCGGTAAAAAATGCTTCTATGATTATTCAGTAGATGCAACCGTGATCTCCAAAAAACCTGACGGCAAACCTTTCTTCCCCGTCATTGAAACTTTACACTATGGTGAAAAATTAAAAGGTTATCCAACATCAACAATTGTTTTAATAACAGATCCTGACCATGACAGGTTAACTGTAACGCAAATTGAAGATAAGGCGAATATAGAGGACCTTAATAAAGCAGGAATAGATTATGTTGAACTTGATCAAAACAGGGTTCTAAGCATTTTGACAGCAAATCAGTCTTTCTTGTTGCTGATGGACTTTTGGGCAAAGCAACTAAAAGAAAACGGCCAATGGGACAAACACCCAAGATTTATAATTAAAACTACGGCATCTGCTATGTCCTGGGATGAATGGGCAAACGCTAACAACGTCAAAGTTGTCAATGTCCCTGTCGGTTTCAAAGAAATAGCAAATATAATGAAAAAAGTTGAAAAACAAATTATAGAAAATCCCGACAAAGAAGTGGTAATAACCGATGTCTTTGGAAAAGACGTTAACCTTGGGGTAGATCCAAGAGTTATTTTCGCGGGAGAAGAATCCGGCGGGATGATTATAGGTTCAGAAGAACTAATAAAGTCAAAAGCAGGCAGAATAGCCATAGCAATGAGAGAAAAAAGTGCTACAGAAGCCATAATCATAGCTTCTATCCTTGCTTGCACTTTGGAAAAAGAAAAGAAAACCTTATCAAAAGCTCTCTTAGAACTTTTTGATAAAAACAAAATTATCGGAAGATACGACATAAGAGAAGATATTTCATATTACAATGAATCCGAACCTAATATCGAAAAACTTACCAAAGCGAAAACAGAAGGCGAAGAAAAAAGAACAAAAAATGACCTTTTCTTCCTTACTTTAGCAATCGCAAAACAAGAAGGTAAAATAACGCTTGAAAACGTTAAAGAAATTTTTTCTGATATTTTCAAGGATTTATCTTTTGAAAACATGAAAGACATCAAATTTGTAGGAGATGGCACCTATCTTGAATTTGATGACAAATTTATCGAAATAAGACCGTCTGGTACCGATGCCAAAACAAAAGCCTACGGCGCCGGCAACAACAAGGAGGATATTCTTAAATATGCTCAGTCGTTAGGTCATTATTCAGGCGAATTAAATGATAAATATATTGCATTAATTGCAAAAGATTATTACAATAATGCAAAAGAAACATCTTTAGAATATTACCAAAAATTCACAGACAAAGATGCAAACAATGAGGCTTTTGTAATCCCTAATTACAAAAAGACTTTAAATCTACATTAAATCTACAGAGGAGAACAAGATGGCAAACGAACCAAAGATCTTGGCAACTATTCCAAGAAGCGCAACAGAACAATTACAAATAGCAATAAATTCTTACAAAGGAAAAAGCTACCTTGATTTAAGAATATTCTATACAACAGATGACGGAATCAACTGGAACCCTACAAAAAAAGGCGTTACTGTTGCCCCTGAAAATCTCGAACTTCTAAAAGACTCTATTGACGAAGCAATGCAAGAATTAATGACTCCTGCAGAAGAAGAATAATGGAACAAACTAAACAGGTTGAAAACAATATTTCACAAGATTCGGGCATATTTTATAAATATGCCCTAACTCTTGTTGACGCTCCAAAGCTAGGAACAAGAACTTTCAGCTATCTAATTCCGGAAGAGCTACAAAATGAAGTAAAAATAGGGGTCCCTATACTTGTCCCTTTTGGAACAAAAGGAACGGTTAATGCATTCGTAGTAGGGTTTTCCAACTATTTGGATGAAAACATAAAGGCTAAAAGCATATTAGAAGTTTTGGATTCAAAAGAAATTTTCAATTTAAAATATCTGAAACTGCTGGAATGGGTTTCCGGTTATTATTCTTGCGATATAAATACCGTTCTTCAAGCCGCTGTTCCAATGAAATTCTTAAAACAGTCTAAAAGGATTGTCAGAAGAACGGAAATAGATTTAAAAGAGAACTTAGATAAATTTGAACTAAAAATCCTTGACTTGTTAAAAGATAAAAAACAAATTCTTAATTCCTCTCTTCAAAAAAGCGCAAAGTTGCCTTATTCACAGTACTATAAGAGCATAAGAAAATTGCAAAAACTTGGACTGATTGAAGTCGAAAATATATTAGATGACAAAGTTCAGAAAACCCAATTTGTAAAAAGAATAAGATTCAAAACAAAAGAAAATGCACATAAAAGACACTTGGGGCTTTTAGAAGAACTTGAAAAAACAGGTGAGACTAATCTAATAGAATTTGAAAAAAAAGTAAAAACAACAAGAGCGACAATAAAAAAACTTGCAGAGCTTGATTTTGTTGAAATCATTGAAGAAGAGATATATCGTAATCCTTTGAATATTTTAAATATAAAAACAAAAGAAGATTTCCCGGAATTAACTGAAGAACAAAACGAAGCTTTTAAAATTATTTCAGAAAAAATAGATAAAAAACAAAAAGAACCGATTCTTATTCACGGAATCACCGCTTCAGGCAAGACCGAAGTGTACTTCAGCGCTATTCAAAAAGTTATAAACGAGGGAAAAAATGTATTGTTTTTGGCTCCTGAAATAGCTTTGGCATCGCAGCTTACAACAAGACTAGCAAGAAGATTCGGCACAGAAGAAGTAGCTATTTGGCACAGCAGCATTTCAGACGGGGAAAGATATGATGTCTGGCAAAGACTCAGAAACAATGAAATAAAAATATTAGCGGGAGCGCGATCCGCGGTTTTTGCGCCATTACAAAATATTGGTCTTATTATAATCGATGAGGAACATGAAAGTACCTATAAGCAAACAACGCCAGCCCCCAGATACAATGCAAAAACAATAGCGGAACAATTGGCGATATATCATGACGCTTCTATCATCCTTGGAAGTGCCACTCCTGATGTTCCTACATACTATAAAGCCATGAATTCAAACAACCTAATTGAGCTTAAAAACAGATTCAACAATGCACCTTTAGCCAGAGTGAACATTGTGGATATGAGAGAAGAATTTTTCAAGCAAAATAAAAGTATATTTTCGCGCTCACTCATCAGGGAAATAGAAGAAAATTTAAAAAATAAAAAACAAACTATGCTTCTTATGAATAGAAGAGGGTTTTCCACTCAATCTCAGTGCAATGAATGCGGCGAAGTAATAAAATGTCCTCACTGCGCCATCCCTATGGTGTGGCACTCTCAAGACAATCAATTGAAATGTCATTGGTGCAACTACCAGATGCCAATGCCATCAAGCTGCTCTAAATGCGGTTTTACAGGAATAAAAAATTCCGGAATAGGCACCCAAAGAATTGAATCCATAGTTAAAAAATTATTCCCGACTGCAAAAGTAGCAAGGATGGATTCAGATATATTAAATACAAAAACCGCTCATATTGAATTATTGGATGCATTTTCTCAAGGTGAAATCGATATCCTTATAGGAACCCAAATGATAGCAAAAGGACTGGACAATGAGAACGTAACCCTGGTTGGAGTAATTAACGCAGACTCCAGTTTCAACTTGCCTGATTACAGGGCTTCTGAAAGAGGCTTCCAGTTGCTTACACAAGTCGCAGGTAGAGCCGGCAGAGGTAAAAACAATGGAAAAGTATATTTCCAAACATATAATCCCGACTTCTATGCCATTGATAACGCCAGAGAACAAAATTATTCAAAATTTTACCAAGAAGAAATCGTGGCAAGAGAAATGTTTGATTATCCACCCTTTAGCCAAATAATAAAAATCGTAATATCTTCAAAAAATAACTTCAGAGCGGAAAAGTCAGCACAGGAAATAGCTTTAAGGCTAAATTCTATAATACAAAAGCATTCACTAATTGAAAGGTTAATAACCCTAGGGCCTTCTCCTTGTATTTTAGAAAGAATAAACAACGAATACAGATTTCAAATCATTATAAAAAATAAAATGGATAAAAAAGGCCACTTTTTTATAAGTTCTTTTCTTCAAAAAATAACCATGCCGGAAGACATAAAAATGACAATTGACATAGATCCCATAGACATATTATAAAAATCAAATATTATATTTTCATGTTTATTAGAGGACGTTTGATTTCCATGTTGCAAAAATCTTGTGTCAGTGCTGGATTACACAAGTTCGACATATTTATAGCAGCAGAAAAAGGAGCCGTGTTATTACAATATGTTGTATACACAGAAGAAGTATTCCCAGCAAGACATGTAGCCTGACGATAGCTAAGTATTTTATTTCCTCCGCTGTCAGCTACAAATGTATTGGTCTTTAAACCGGTATCAAACTTATGAACTCGTAATGTAGTTTTTAAATATTCTGTATCTTCTGCCGCTAAACCTAGAGGATAGACTTCACCGTTATCAAAAACAGCAAAAGGGACAACATCCTTGTTAAATTCGTTAGGACCAGATTCTCCGTTCAAATCCATAGAAATTATTCTATATCCTGCACCAGTAGCTGCAAAAACCGCTCTGGATGAAATATATATTCTTTGCCCATTGGATAAAGTAAAATTTGGGCTTGTTAAATTTGAAGTAATCATGCCACCAAAAGGAGCAGAAAGGGTGGATGAATAGAACGTTATACAGTTTGTGCTTCCACCCATCGTATTTATGTTACCTGTGAGTCTGGTACAAAATAAGTTGTTATCGGTAGGCAGCATGGCATCTGATCTTCGAGCAACCACTTCGCCAACCATTTTTTTTATATTATTAAATCCATAGTAATACATTGTTTTGTATTTTGGAGCACCTGGCATTACAATAATCGCCAATAAGCTCATTATTATGCCTATTATTGCCAACATTAAAAGTATTTCGACTATTGAAAAAGCACTTTTTCTGTTATACATCGCTAATAAACCTTTTCTAACGTTTCTAAACAATCTTCGTATGAATCAACAGCAATTATATCATCATTCAACATTAAAGCATATTTATCAATGTTTAGCACAGTTTTATTTTCTTGAACTGCTATTACCTTAATACCCTTTTTCAGGGCATCTAAAACAATTGAAGATCCCAATGAATTGTAAGGCATAATCAAAGAAGAAATATTATTCACAGAAATATATTCCTCCGCCAGTCCCTTGTGTATTAGAGGGGCATTTTGGAGTCCCAAAAGCAAGCAAGGCAAGAAAGTTGGAGTGATATATTCTGAAGCGGCTCTTGCATCGACTATTTCTTCAGTTATTTCAATTTTTTCAAAAGCAGGAGCGTGAACCACCGGCACAAAGAGCTTGCTGGTTAA
Source organism: Cyanobacteria bacterium OH_PDB_230 (assembly GCA_023421795.1). GTDB lineage: Bacteria > Cyanobacteriota > Vampirovibrionia > Gastranaerophilales > Gastranaerophilaceae > JAEZOG01. The sequence goes on along the minus strand of JAEZSO010000002.1, from coordinate 884,026 downwards.
ATAATGTGATATTATCGCTTCGACACCACCTATAATATCAGCACCTTCTCCATCTTTATAATTATCATCAGGCGGCTCATCAAAATGACAAACCACTGCTATTGCCTCTGCACCTTTTTTAATTAGTCTTTCAGCAGAAATCAACAGGGTATTATTATTTTTCAAAGCACCAGTGGAGATTCCTTCTTCCGTCATAAAAAATTCTACGCCGCATTCTTCATCTGTAATCTCATACCCGATGACATCACAGCCATAAACGGTTTTAACTGCATTTATTGTATTTATGTGTATATTTAAAATCTCTTTAGAGATAGCTTTATCAAAAATAACTCCGATTTTATTGTTTTTTGACGGTATTAAAGAAACATTCCCCTTCAATAACTGTGATATTGTCCAACCCTCTGTGTAAAGCATCTGCGGGGATATTCCAGAAAAACAAGCAGCATTAACTACGTTGGGATTAACTATCAAAGGTTTTTTTTCAGCTATTTTTCTGGCGTAACAACTGGCATCACCGGCAAACCCGCCGATAGACGCTCCTATACCTGTTGGGACGATAAAGACAGAATATTTTTTTTCATCACTTTGCATCATATTTATATTTCTATAGCTTCATTAGGCTTGAGTATAGTGCATTTCTGGTTTTGATGCTCGATGATTTTTCTGAATTCTTCCGGGCTGGCATTTATAACATCAAACGTATTATAATGCATCGGAATAACTTCCTGAACTCCAAGCATTTTTGCCGCATAAGCTGCTTCATTCACTCCCATAGTAAAATGCCCGCCGATAGGCAACAATCCATAATAAGGTTTATAAAGCTCTTTAATCAATCTCATTTCCGTGTTTAGTGCGGTGTCGCCGGCATGGTAAATTTTTACCCCGTCAATATCAAGTAAAATACTGGCAGGATTTCCGGCATAATTCCCATTACTCAGCGAACTACTGTGAAAAGCGGGCAAGAAATATGCGCTTCCCCATTCCATTTTTATTTCTCCCCCCATACCTACAGGGATTGTAACGGCACCTTTTGAGGCGCAATAGTTAGCAAGTTCAAATATAGCAACTATCGGAGCTCCCGTTGCTTTTGAAAGAGGAATTGAATCGCCCAAGTGATCATTATGTCCATGGGTAACTAAAATATGAGTTAAGGGATCTTTTTTTAAATCGAAGTTTGCAGTCGGATTTTGTGACAGAAATGGATCGATTAAAATACCATAATTATCTTTTCTGATGTAAAAAGCACTATGTCCTAAATATCTTAACTCCATTGATACCCCCTTTTGTTTATGCCAATTATAGCAAACTTTTTTTAAACTTTAAAGCAAATTAAAGCAGAAAATATTTAATCAATCATACTTGACGACAAAAAATGTTGTTGTTAAACTTATTACATAAGTCGAACGGGATGTAGCGCAGCTTGGTAGCGCACCTCGCTTGGGACGAGGGGGTCGCACGTTCAAATCGTGTCATCCCGACCATTGATTATAAAAGAGTTTCGGAATAATCTGAAACTCTTTTAGCTATTTAATATATTTTAAAATTTTTGGGTTTTTTAGCATTTTATTTTTAGTATGTGTTTTGACTGAGGTATGAGCATCCAATTAGTCAATCCTTATACTTATTTTAACTCTATAAACAATCAAAAGTATCAAAATTCATCTCCAAAAATGAAGACATTATCTTGTGATACTGTCTCATTTGGCGCAATAAAAAAGAACGAACTGAAAGGATTTGACCTTGTTTGTGCGAATATGTTCAAGGCTCCTTTGGAAAAATTCAAATCTCCTAATGATATGAAAGAATGGGCTACTAATGAACTTGGAAAGTTGTGCAAACAAAACTTTTTGGGGCGAGATGAAAAAACTTTATACAACAGAGAAGAAATTTTATATGGATGGAAAAAAGCTTTGTCTTCTGACAAATATAGTAAAAATCCTTCTTTAGCTCTGATTGTTTATTCATCAATTACTAAAGGTTTAAAAGCAAATTCTGACAATCTTCCCTACATATATAACTCGGATGTTCTTGATATAACTGTAGATGAGCTTCAAAAAAAATTAACAGAAGAACCAAGATTGTTGTTTGATTTTTCAAAAATGTACAACGATAACCTTCGCAAATACTATGATTTGCCAATTCAAGGATGGACAAAATTCCCTTCATTAAAGCATGATAGCGATAATTTTATATTTAATTTAGACAAGTTAAAAGTGTTTAGCGCTCGGACCTGGTGCACTAAAAATGAAAAGACAGAAAAATATCTCAGTGATGGTGATATATATATTTATACCGATAATTATAAACCTCAAGTCTGTATAAGAATGGACGGTAATTCTGTATGTGAAATTCAGGGAAGAAAAAATGATTCCAAAATTCCACCTGAATACATTTCTGAGGTTGAAGATATTGTAAAACAAGAGAATATTGCAGGTGCTGATTCTTATATAACCAAAGCAAAAAAAACATTTTTAGAACAACAACAATACAAAAAAGATATTCAGCATTTGATTGGCTCAAAAGACTATAACTCGATTTTAAATTATTTCAATATTCAAACAACTCAATTACCAAATGGAAAAATAGAGATTTCTGAATATCATCAACCTTCTAAAAATGTTACTTTCAAAGATCTTGGAATTGATGAAAAAGAAATGATGAGAGATGTCGAAAAGATTTCCGGCAAGGCAATTTTCGAGAATTCATCATTGAAAACTTTGGGTAATATTACTGAAATTGGCGGCTTGGCTATTCTAAACGGGCTTAGTAGTCTTGGAAAATTGGAGTGTATAAAAGGCGGCGCAATTTTTTCCAATTCTGAAATTACGAGTCTTGATGAATTAAAATACATTGGAAGAACAGCTGATTTTTCAAATTCAAATGTAATCGACTTGTCGAAGTTGGAAATTATTGGTGGTGATGCTTTCTTTGGCCATTCAAAAATCAAAAACTACGGGAATTTAAAAGAAATTAAAGGGGATGCCTTTGTTAAAAATTTAATTAATTTCCCGAAAAATATTCGTATTGGTGGAGATATTAAATAATCGAATATTTAACAGTTGATAAAATATAGAGTAACAAATCTCAAAAATAAAGCAACGAGATAAAAGACTACACCATTTTCATGAACGGATTTCCTTACCAACAGAAATTTCAGAGTATTTTACTTTTTAGAGAGAATCCTCCACACATAAAAAAGGACTCATCCAGAGCCCTTTTAGATAAAATATTTTAACATCAATATTTATAACCTATACGTCTACATAATCGATCTCTGGAAATTCAAGATACTGCAATTTCTTGTAGGTAGGCTCTTTCATGGTTGTATTTAACTTGAGCACATCTGTAGTATCTAACTTAGGAGCCATATAGCTAGCTATATAATATAAATCTTCTCTGACTTTGCTTTCGCCTGTCATTTGCTTATCCGCATTAAACAACTTTTGTAAAAACATGCCATAGCCTTTTATCTTTGCTTTAAGTGAATCTCCGCTAGTGCCGCCATACTCTGTTGCGATATCTTTAATTTGGACTGATCGAGGCCATCCTAATATTTTCGATTCAGCTCTGAGTTTATCTAATCCTTCAAAATTTAGCTTCAAAAAATCATCAAACTTTTCATCACTAATAGCATTATTAATTAATTCTTCTGTTTGTCTTTCATACTTATCAGAGTCATTTGTAAACAAAACAGCCCTTTGAGAGGATTCTACAGCTTTACCTAAATTTTCTCCGATTTCTTTAATTCCCGAAAAATTAACTTGCTTACTTTGATTTCTCATCATAGGATTTGATACACTATTTACTTGCATTATTTTGCTCCTTTATAATTTTTTTATACTAACACTACTTCTTCTCCATTAATGGGTATAAGAATTAAAAAATGCTAATTTTAAATAAACAATTTACAAACGTTTACAAAAACACAATTTTATTAACAATAATCTAAAACACAAAGAAAATAATAAAATAAGCCAACGATGAAGATTTTTGTCGTCACTAATCTATTAAAAATCTTGGACAAGCTAATAAATTAAATCTAACTGTCTATACCCTTCTGGAGGATATGAACAAATCGAACACTGATTTATTACATTATTAAAGAAGAATTTAAAAGTTAGGAGAATTATAATATGGCACAAGTTGCAATCGAAATCGTTAAAAATGCTGGGGTAGATGTTGATGTTTTATTGAACCTGCTTGTTAAAAATGCAGCAGCAGAGCTTACAACTTATTATTACTATACGCTTTTAAGAGCAAATTTAATCGGAATTGAAGGTGAAACTTTAAAAGAAATTGTTGAAATCTCAAGAGTAGAAGACAGAAACCATTTTGAATCTTTAGTTCCAAGAATATATGAACTGGGAGGAAAATTACCGGACTCAATGGTCGACTTTCACAACGTTGCAATTTGTCCTCCGGCTTCTTTACCGGAAAACAGAAATGATACAAAAGCTATTCTTGAAGTGTTGGTAAAAGCTGAAAGATGCGCCGTAAGAGGTTACAACAACATTTGCAATATGACAGCAGGAAAAGATCATAGAACATACGATTTAGCGCTTGCTATTCTTCATGAAGAATTAGAGCACGAATCATGGTTTTCTGAATTTCTTGGAGAAGGACCTTCAGGCCATTTCCTTCGTAGAGGAGAATCTTCACCTTTTGTATCTAAGTTTCTAAGATAATATTTTACACTGTTTTATTTATTACTATTAAACAATGTAAATATCTGGTCACAATATAGCCAAATTTGTCAAAAAAATATTTGTTATTCGTTTATAAAAGTGGTTTCTTATCAAGGTCCACCCGAAAATGATAACTGTATCTTCCAGCAAATTTGCAAGTGCGTATTCTTCATCCAGTATAGATTCCGGACACAATTTAAAAAAGAATGCGACGCTACCTTCATTCAAAAAATCTTTATCTTCACAAGCAAACAATGAAGATAAAGCTAAAAGTGTACCTTCTGCAGAACTATTAAGATCATATTTAATACCTTCAAACCCGGCAAACAAAACAGAGTCTAAAAGCCTAGATAGCAACAAAAGCGGCAGCCTCGTTGCCTTTAGCGGCTTAACAAGCAATAACATTAAAAAAGCAATTCTGCTGGGAAACTCAGGTGATATACCTCTTATTAAACGTTATGACGGGGGCTATCTTGTTGATAATGAAACTGAAACAGTTATATATTATGGGGAAGAAGCAAAGAATCTTCTAAAACACCAAACTTATTTTCCTGATGATACGCAGGTTATCCTTCAATCTGACGGGAAATTAAAAGCAACATCTCTAAATGGAGAAATTTTTGAGCTTTTTGAACCCGGCGCTGTTCTAATAAATAAAAATACCTATGCAAAAATCGATGTTTTAAAGGGAAATCCGATGATAATCACATCGAAAAGACCCGCAAAATGGTTTACCAAAATGAGCCCTACTAACGAGCACAGACAATATTTTGAAACATTGGCCGACAAAAACAATTATTACTATAAAAAATGTTTTCATAAAAGTTATTTGAAAGATGAATATAACGCTCTACGCAAAGAAGGTATAGTTGTAGACTATAACGCTGATTATCTTAATTTTTACAAATACCCGAGCATAAAACATTTTATGAATGAACTTAACAAGACCTCTTTGTCAAAAGAACAGAAAGATAAAGTTTCAAAATTATACGTTCAAATCCAAAACAGAGACAAATATCCGGCTCAAAATTCCGGCGATGTTTCAAGACAAGATTTCAAAGACTGCCCTGACTGGGTTTATGACAAATTATGCAGCCATAGAATTTTAACAAGGGATGAAAAGAACCCTGATAAAGCAGTATGGGATTCATTCTACAAAATTGATGAATTACAAAAAGAACTTTGGGACAAAGTCGGCATTTATGGAAGCGTAAAAGATGACGTAGTAAGGATTTGGGAGAAAACAACCAAGTCAGGCTATGACATAACAGGGCTTGTCCAAGCAGGCAATGGACTAACGATATATAAACATAGCGAAAAATATAACCAGTTTAATTCCAGACCAACTGAATGGATTACGAATGCTACTGAATGGACCGAGAAAGGTTCTCTTGATATAGGAGTATCAAGGGTTATAAGTGATGAAGTAAAAGAAGCAAGAAACTTTAATATCATAAGACCTGAAGAACAGATACACAAACACGAAAACGGCAAGAACAAAGAGGAAAAACAAACAGAAATATATATTTTAACTCAAGGAAAAGCAGCCTTTTGCACATCCAACAATCACAAGACCAACCTCAGAATACTTGAAGCAGGCGATATGTGCGTGGTTCCTCCGGGTTTAGAGCACGGAATAGTTGCCATCGACGATGAATATGAACATCTATGCTGTCAGGTTCCTTCAGCTTTCCATTATGGGCTTAAATTTAAGAATATAATTGAACCTTTTCCAAAAGAATTAACAGAAGAAGCAATAACAAAATTGAAAAATCATAGTTAAAAACCTTAAAATAACATTCTATTTCGGTGAAAAAAATGTTATTCTTTACAAAACAAAAACATATAATTTATTTAGAGAGAAACTAACATAAAGACAATGATAACAAATAATTATAGCGTATTTAACCAATTTAAAGCATATGAAAATCCGCAAACTTCACAGAAAAAAATCGCGGATAAAATCAATGTTTCAACAGCTACAAATAATTATCTAAAAAATAAAAATATAACAAAAGAAAATTTATCCAAAGCCGCCGCTTCAATAGGTTTTCTTGCTGGAGCAGCCGCTATAGCAACAGCAATATACAAAAGGAAAAATATCAAAGCGCTCTTTAACAAGATATCAGGTGAAGTAATTTTTAACTCGAAACAAAGAAAACTTATAGAAACTGAAATGTTCTCGTTTCCAAAAGATATAAATTACAGAAAAAATATCTTAAATCAGATTGGGAACCTATTTGGTTATGACAAAAATGACTATGCTGTATTGCGCCCTATTATTGGAAAAGAAGAATTAAGTTCAATAATCAAAGAAGCAAGAGGGGATGAAAAATTTTATAAGCAAGGTAAAAGGCTACAAAAATGGGTGCAAGATACAGAAAGTGCTGAAAACATAGATAAATTACTCTATAGAGCAAACCTGCACATACATACAACGGCCTCTGACGGCAAGTTAAATGTTCAGGAGCTTCTGGATGACGCTGCTGAATATGCGGATAAAATTGCTGCGTCTTTATCTGAAAAATCATTATGTAAAAAGGCCCCTTACACGATAGCGATATGTGATCATGACTCAATTGAAGGCTGTAAAGAGGCAGTAAAAATAATAATGAAAAACCCTAAAAAATACAAAAATTTAAGAATAGTTTTAGGCAGCGAACTAAGTTGTTATCATAAGGGAATAGACGAAATATCAGACTCCCATAGAACCCACCTGCTAACATATTGCCATAATCCTTTCGATTCAGAGCTTGCCAAGATGCTTGATGACAAGAAAACAGCAACATATTCGGCGGCTAATCAAATAATAAATTCTGTACAAGAAAAGTTCAAAAGTTTTTTAGATTACAGAAAAATAAACTATAACTTAGAAGAGGCAAAAACAACTAATTGGTGCATTAAAAACGGGCAAAATGCTGTCAACAATCCTCTGAAAGATTATTTTCAATTTAGAATTATCTTCCATGAAATGGTGCCCCAGAATGAAAAACTAAAAAAATTTTTAAACGAAAAAAATATAAGATTTGAGGACTTGCAATTTAAAGATTCGTCTCAAAATGTCACTTACATACACAAAAAATTAACTCAAGGCAAAAATATACAATACTGGGAAAATTACATAATTTCTCTTAAATGGGAACTCTTAAAAAAACTCCACGGGGATAATTTTATGTTAACTCCTGACAATTACAAAAACTCATTAAAAGAAGTAGATGAATTATTTAATGATTTACCCAGAGAGGTTAAAAAAGCACTTCAAGAAATTGATAGCTTTGTAGGTGGACTCAAGGTTAAAGAGACCGATCAGATATTTGAATTCACTCAAACGATAAATCAACTTTCTAAGGACAATCAAATTGCTATGGGCATTGCTCATCCTGCAATGAGCGTAAAAGAGCACTATAAAACCCCGTCTCCAAACCTAAAGGACAGAGAAAACTTTATCGCAAAGTTATTTTCAGATTTCAAAACGAACGGAAAAACTAACGCGCTGTTTTTTGAAGATTCTTACCCATACTTCAACAACGGTCAATATTTAGACATTGATGATTCATTTCTGGAATTTATACGTAAAGAAGCATTGAGCAAAGGTCTTTCGCCAACAGGAAGTTTAGATAACCATGGCAAAAACCTTTTTTATACAGAAAAACTTGATAAATTTATCTTTAAAAACCAGGCAAAATAGGATTGATGATTATTTGCTCTTTATTTTTTTAAAATCTTTTCAATATTGAATTAAAATTAAACATAAAGTTTTTAAATATTTTTATAACTCTCTTACTAACTTAATCCGCCAACGATTCTTTGTCCTACATTCTTAGTCTTCTAGAGAATATTTTTTTACAGCTAAGATGCTAAAATACTCAAAATGACTGATTTATAGGGAATATGTATATGGATTTTAAGGATGCGAGCCTTATGGACTTCATTGATGTCGGTGAAAAAGATATAATGTCCAGAGCTTCTTATTTCGGTGAATACGCAGATTACATAAGGAGCCTAAGACATGACTCCTACAGAAGAATTTCTTTAAACGGATCTTCGCCTGTAATGAATGTTTTTGACCACCATACCGGTGACTCCAAAGATATGATTAATCTTGCCTCTAACGACTATCTTAACCTGACAAGACACCCTGAAACCATAGCCGCAGGTATAGAAGCAATTAAAAAATACGGTTCAGGAGCGGGAAGTGTACCTTTACTTGGAGGAACTTTAGACATTCATCTTGAACTGGAAGAGAAAATTGCAAAGTTTAAAGGCTGTGAAGATGCAATCCTTTACACTTCAGGTTTTGGCTCAAATTGCGGTACATTGCTTGCGCTATTGCAAGAACAAGATATCGCTATTCTTGATATGTTAGTACACGCAAGCACAATAGATGGATGCAAAAATACAAACGTCAAATTTTTTAGACATAATAATTTGGACTCGCTTGAAAAAGTCCTAGCCAGCTCCAAAAACAACTACAGAACCAAACTTGTTGTCATCGACGGAGTTTACTCTATGGATGGTGACATCTCTCCTTTAGACAAAATAATAGAATTAACAAAAGCTTATGGTGCCTATCTGATGATTGATGAAGCCCATGCAACTGGCGTGATAGGGGAAAACGGAAGAGGAACTCCCGAACACTTCAATGTAGAAGGAAAAGTGGACATTGTCTCTGGAACCTTCAGTAAGGCTCTGGGAGGAGTGGGCGGTTTTATTGCAACAAGCAAGGAACTGGTTGAACTTTTGCGTTACTATTCAAGACCGTATATGTTTTCAACAGCTCCCACACCTCAAGTTACAGGATCTTTGATAAAAGCATTAGAAATAATAGAAAATGATTCTGAAAGAAGAGGCAAGTTGTGGAGAAATATAAAACACTTCAAAAAAAATCTTGTTAACTTAGGTTTTAATCTCGGAAACTCTGAAACTGCCATATTCCCGATAATTATTGGAGATACTTTAAAAGTAAAAGAAGCAACAAAAATGCTTCATGACAGAGGAATTTATGTAAATCCTGTCCAGTATCCTGCGGTTCCAAAAAGACTTTCCAGAATCAGAATGAGCTTGATGTCTGAACATACGATAGATGATCTAAATAAAACCTTAGAAGCATTGGAATATATCGGAAAAAAACTTGCTATAATTTAACAAATCTTGAACCACTCTACCTAATATAAGAGAGCTATTTTTCTAAAACATTGCTATATAACGATTTTTTTAATAACAGAGTATTGAAAATTAAAAATCTTTATAGTAAACTCAATGTCATGCGGAAGTAGCTCAATGGTAGAGTACCTGCCTTCCAAGCAGGCTGTTGCGAGTTCGAGCCTCGTCTTCCGCTAATTTATTGAACATTAAGAGTAAAAGACTATATCCATCTGTTGAATAAGCAATTTTGTCTTTTGCATATAAAATAAGTTTATGGCGGCATGGCCAAGTGGTAAGGCAGAAGCCTGCAAAGCTTTTATCCCCCAGTTCGAATCTGGGTGCCGCCTAATAAAAAGACCGATTAATAATCGGTCTTTTTATTTATTAAATAGTTTTGGTATAATTTTTTCATAAAAAAGGCGAGCTAAATGAGTGTAGAAGAAGTAAAAAAAATTTTAAAAGAAAATAATCTTTTAGATCAATATTTGGAGTTTGATTCATCCAGCGCAACCGTAGAACTTGCTGCTCAGGCAGTCGGATGCGAAAAAGGAAGAATAGCAAAAACTCTAACTTTTAAAGTTTCAAACAACCCCGTTGCTATTGTCGTTATGGGTGAAGCAAGAATTGACAACAAAAAATTCAAAGAAACATTTGAAGAAAAAGCTAAATTTTTAAAAGAAGATGAAGTAGCAGATCTTACCGGTCATCGCATCGGAGGAGTCAGCCCTTTCGCCTTAAAAGAAGGTGTAAAAATATACCTCGATGAAAGTCTTAAAAAATACGATCCAATCTATCCTGCAGCAGGCGCATCTAATAATGCCGTTAAAATTTCATTGGAGAAATTAGAACAAATAACAAACGGAAAATGGGTAGATGTCTGTAAAGTCGAATAATTATCAATTATTTTTATAATAATAATTTTTATTCTATACTAAAGAGGTAAATTGTTTACGGGTTAAAATTATTAATTATGAAAAAAAAGATTACAATATTAGGTTCTACAGGCTCTATAGGTACGCAGTCGCTTGAAGTCATTGAAAAACTCCAAGATAAGTTTGAAATCCTGGGATTAAGTGCCGGTGATAATATTGAGCTACTATCTGAACAAGTCAAAAAATTCAACCCTGAAATTGTTTGCACAAAATCAGAACAAGCAGCGAAAGAGATCAAGAAAAGATTCCCAAATATTCAAGCAGTATTTGGAGAAGACGGTCTTATTCAGCTTTGCAAAAACAAAGACAACGAAATGATTTTAGTAGCCGTATCCGGAAGAATCGGCTTAAAACCTACCATTGCAGCGATAGAATCGGGGATAGATATAGCTCTTGCCAACAAAGAAACGCTTGTTATGGCGGGAGATATTGTTATGCAAATGGCAAAAAACAATAATGTTAAAATTTTGCCTGTAGATAGCGAACATTCAGCGATTCATCAGTGTTTAAAACCTGAAGGAGCGTTAAAAAGACTCATAATAACTGCTTCTGGCGGACCATTCAGAAACAGCAGCATCGAAGAAATAAAAAGAGCGACAGTAAAAGAAACTCTGGCGCATCCAAAATGGAATATGGGAAAAAAAATAACAGTTGATTCAGCCACTCTTATGAACAAAGGGCTGGAAGTAATTGAGGCTCACCATCTTTTCGGTATGGATTATGATTCCATAAGGGTTGTTATCCATCCGCAAAGTATACTTCACAGTGCCGTAGAATATTTAGACGGAAGCATCGTAGGGCAGATCGGTTTACCAAGTATGCATATTCCAATACAATACGCCTTAACCTATCCTGAAAGGGTGGAAGGAATCAAAACCGACAGTTTTGACTTTGTCAAAGCATCGAGACTGGATTTCGAGGAGCCTGACTTCAAAAGATTTCCTTGTTTGGAGCTGGCCTTTAAAGCAGGAAAATTAGGGGGGACATTCCCTTTATGCTTGAATGCGGCGAATGAAGAAGCTGTTTTTGCCTTTTTGGACGGCAAAATTTCTCTTTACAATATATACGAAATAACAAAAAAAATGATGGATTCTCATTCAAGCATCAAAAATGCTTCTCTTGAAGAAATTTTCAAACTCGATGATGAAATAAGACAAGCAACAAGAGATTTGATTGATAATTATTAAATTGATATAATATTCAAAAGTTATTTACAATCTGAGGTTAAAAATGAAAATACTTTTTCTTAACGGTCCAAATCTTAATCTTCTGGGAACCAGAGAGCCTGAAAAATACGGCAAAACAACCCTTGAAGACATAAAGAAAAGTATAGAATCATTTGCTAAAGAATTAAATATTGAAACAGACTTTTATCAAAGCAACATTGAAGGCGAACTCATAAATAAAATTCAAGAAGCCAAAGGTGTTTTTGACGGAATAGTAATAAACCCTGCCGCTTATACTCATACGAGCGTTGGTATAAGGGATGCTATTTTAGCGGTGCAGATTCCTACAGTAGAAATACACCTTTCTAACGTACATGCCAGAGAAGAATTCAGAAAGCATTCGATGATTGCGCCTGTATGTATAGGCCAGATAGCGGGTTTTCAGGCTAACAGTTACAAGTTAGGCTTAATAGCCATAAAAGATTATCTTTTGAATCTATAAGTTCAGAGCCTTTACCAATTTCGGCGCAACTTCGTCCCAAGCGGCTTCATTCGGGTGAAAATCACTTAATCGGTATTTATCGCTTGTTAATTCGTGTCCCACCAGCTGCTCTGAATCTATTACTATAAAACCTGCATCTTTCAATTTCTGTATTTGATTTTTTGTAAGCGATTTATATGTCGGATCTGTATAAAGCATAATGACAAATTTAAGATCCTTATAGTGTGCTTTTGCAGTATCTTTGGATTCCACCAGAATCTTATAGAAAAGGTCGAAACATTGATCGTTATTTTCGGCTTTTTGTTTTTGTATGTGGCTTTGAACCATTTGTACAGAAAAAGATGAATATAGCGGCAAAAGAAACGGCTTTGCTTCAACCAGTTTCCCGTTTGACTCTTTGTATCTCAAACCCGCATAATTACTATATGGCCCCATTTGATACCTGTTGAGCCTGTAGAAATGATCGTACAGAAAAGTATAAATTATATATTCTGCATCAGGCACTTTTTGATAAAAATCAGGCCTTCTTAATTGATGAAGGATAAGTTGAACACCTTCTCCTCCTCTTGATCGGTCATATGCGGTTCTTTGTGACAATTTTGCCACTTTAGAATACAAAAGTTGCTCATAGCTTAAACCCTGAGTATCCATATAAGAACATATTACAAAAATCAATGGGCGTTTTTTGCTTTTATATTCTACCGTTGGTCTTAAATTTTGTTCAAATTCATTGTAATCAAACCCTTTTACAAGTCGATAGCTTATAACGACAGGCGAGGCATTTATTCCTTCCTTTTTCAAAAAAGCATTATGCGTTTCAAGTGAATCTTTGTATACATCTTTTAAAAAGTTATACGAATATATCTCTAAACCAATAAATGCAATTATCATTATAATTATATTAATGATAATTATGACTTTAATTTTTTTTGACTTATCCAACACATTAAACCTTTTGATTGTATTATAAATTATAAAAGCTACATTTTACAAGTCGATAAAGCATTTATTTATATTCTTTATTGAATCTTTCAAAGTTATTCTTAAATTAAGCTCTTCCGTATACATCTTGTATTCTTACAATATCATTTTCGTCCAAGATATCGCCTCTTTGAACCTCTAATATTTTTAACGGTTCATTATAAGGATTCTGAAGAGAATGTACTTCTTTAACTGCAAGATCGATGCTTTCTCCGGGAGAAAGAATAAATTCTTCTTCCCCTTTGATTACCTTAGCTTTACCTTCTAAGACAACCCAATGCTCGCTCCTATGATGATGAAGTTGAAGGCTCAATTTTGCACCAGAATTAACCATTATACATTTGGTAAGGAATCCTTCTCCTTGTTGAAGAACCGTATAATACCCCCAGGGTCTATACATGGTCTTATGGACAGAGTGAGTAGAGTCATTTTTGCCTTTTAATTGTTCATACAATTCTTTTACATCTTGCGCTTTTGACTTATCACACACTAGAATTGCATCTTCTGTTTCAACAACTATCGTATTTTCCAAACCAATTGTCGTAACCAGGCTCGATGTAGAATAAATAAGAGAATTTTTTGAATCAATGTCAATGACATTACCTGAAATATAATTTTCATTTTCATCTTTTTCTGAAACCTCATATATAGCTTCCCAAGAGCCCATATCATACCAATAACAATTTAAAGGAAGCACCGCGAGTTTTTTGCTTTTTTCCATAAGCGCGTAATCAATTGATATATCAGGCATTTTATCAAATTCCTGATAAGCCATCGAAGGTGATGTTGTTTCCAAATTAGCATCTTTTATCACTTTATATATATTCGGCGAATGTTTTTTTAGCTCCGCCATCAAGGTAGAGGCTTTAAACATAAAGATGCCGCTGTTCCATAAATATTTATCAGATTTTGCAAATTTTTGTGCTTCTTGTAAAGCTGGTTTTTCAATAAATTCTGCTACTTTCTGTCCGGTTTCTGACAGTTCGGATACTTTTTTATCTTTTTTGGTTTTTATATAACCAAGTCCGGTATCATCTTTTAGAGGTTTTACTCCAAAAGCAACAATATAACCGGCTTGTGCAAGTTTACTTCCTTCTTCTATCGCTTCTGAAAAACATTTTTCATCCAATATCAATTGATCAGAAGGGACCGACAATATTACAGGATCAACGTTTTTATTCTGTACGATTTTTTCGGCAATGTATTTGGTAGCCAACGCAAGAGCTGGGGCAGTATTTTTACTTACAGGCTCTACAACTACCTTATAATCAATATTTCTGCAAAATTTTTCTTTGAGTTCAGTCAATTGTTGTTTAACAGCCGGTTCATGTTTGATATTTGTTACCGTAATTATATTTTTGTCGTCAATATCGCCTATTAATCTTAAAAAAGTAGACTGAAAGAGGGTATAATCATCATTCATTTTTAAAAGCTGCTTTGGATGCATTTCTCTGCTTAAAGGCCAAAGTCTGCTGCCCGAGCCTCCTGCTAATATAATTGAATACAAATTGGTCATAAGATACCCTTTATCTTCTCTCAGAAACAATTATACACAAGTTGAAATTAATATTGCAAGGTTGTAAAACAGAATTTCAGCAGCATCATTCATTTTCTATTGCATAGGTTGCAAAAAGAGTTATATAATAAACCAATGAAAAACTATAAAACTTGTATATCAATGATGTCAGGGACTTCTTTAGACGGAATTGACGCGTGCTTAGTAAATATATATGATGATTTGAGTTTTAAAATACTGGAATCTCATTCTATCAGCTATCCTAAAGATGTAAGAAAAAAATTGCTCGAGGCGGCAAACAACAATTCACATACCTCAGATATTTGCTTTTTAAATTTTGTGGTTGGCGAATTGTTTGCAAAATGCGCAAATGAACTTATTCAAAAATCAAACATAAAAAAAGAGAGCATAGATTTTATTTCTTCTCACGGGCAAACCGTTTTTCATATCCCAGAGGAAAAAGAACTAGACGGAATAAAAACAAAAAGCACTCTGCAAATAGGTGATATTTCCGTGATTTCTGAAAAAACAGGCATTTTGACAGTAGGTGATTTCAGAACGAAGGATATAGCAGCAGGGGGTTTTGGAGCCCCTCTTGTCCCTTTCGCCGATGAAATCCTTTTTGGCAAAGAAAAAAACAGGGCAATCCAAAATATTGGCGGCATCTCAAATGTTACAGTAATATCGAAAGACACTGATACATTTGCTTTTGACAATGGTCCTGGTAATATGCTTATAGATTATTTTGTGAATAAATTATTCGACCTTCCATTTGACGAAGATGGAAAAATCGCCTCTAAAGGTAATGTCGATGAAATTTGGTTAAAAGAACTTTTAAAGGAAGCGTATTATTCTCTTACGCCTCCTAAAACCACAGGAAGAGAACTCTTTAACGACTTATATGCAGAAAAAATATATAAATCCGCACCTGAAAACAAATATGACGTTATCTCAACTATAACAAACTTAACGGCAAAAACCATTTATGATTCGTATAAAAATTTTGTTATGCCTAAAACAGAAATACAAGAAATTGTTCTGGGTGGAGGCGGCGCTTATAACAAGACTTTAATAAAATTTTTACAAGAATATTTTGGAGAAATCCCAATAAAAACACACGAAGATTTTGATATTCCAAACAAACTAAAAGAAGCTCTGGCTTTTGCTTATCTTGGCTTTTTCACTTTAAACAAAAAGCCAAATAATCTCCCAAACTGCACTGGCGCAAAAAATCCTGTTGTTATGGGGAAAATATCTTATTAGTTCATTTTGTTTAGTTTTTCAGTTATTTTAATGCCGGTTTTAGTTTTAGCCAAACCTGCTTCGGAGCTTTCTTTTAAAGAAACCGACATCAATTGCCCGACTTGCTTTGTCGCATCAACTATCTCATCAATCGGGATAAAACTTGTTATGCCGGCTTGAGCAAGTTCCGCCGCAACTGTTGCATGCATAGCTAAAAAAGGATTTCTTTTCACGCAAGGAACTTCAACAAGTCCCGCAACGGGATCACAGACCAGTCCCATAATATTTTTAAGAGCCAATGCCGACGCATTTAATATCTGCGACAAGGTTCCTTTTGAAAGTTCTACCATAGCTGCCGCCGCCATAGCAGAGGCAACTCCGCACTCACCCTGACAGCCCATAACTGCTCCTGCGAGTGCCATTTTATTTGAAATTATTTTGCCTATAAAGCCTGCTGTAATAAGTGCATCAACTTCTTGTTCTTCTGTAGCATTCATAGATTCTGATATGGAAATCAAAACCGCAGGCACAATTCCGCACGCTCCTGCCGTTGGGCACGCAACTATTTTGCCCATCCTGGCGTTTTCTTCACTTGTTGCCAGAGCATAAAGAAGAATTTTTTGAAACGTGTTAGATAAACGAGAACTATGACCTTTATACCAATCTTTTAGCTTCTTGCAGTCATCACCGCACATTCCGCTGAATGATAGCTCACTCGAATAAATACCTCTGTTTATAGCTTCTTTCATCTCTTTCAGGTTATTTTTAACCTTGTTTCTCACTTCTTCAGTAGAAATTTCTAATGTTTTAGCTTCGATATCCTGAGCTATTTCAAAAATTCTTTTGCCTGTTTTTTCAGCTGCCTGTTCAAGTTCAGCAAACGTTTTTATATTTATCATTTTGTTAAAGCCTCAATATACCTGAATAAAAATAGTTCGTCCAATTTTTTTAATTGATTTATTGCTTCTGTTGGAAGTGGAGAATCAAGACATATACACATAGAAGCTTCTTCGCCTTTTACCGTCCTATCACAATTCAAAGAAGCAATATTCACCTTTTGTTGTTGGATAAGATTGCTGACTTTGTAAACCATGCCGGGCTTGTCTTTATATATTAAAACAAGTGTATGATAGTCGCCGCGGATATCTACATTGTATTGATTTATAAAAGAAACTCTTGCTTCACCGCCACCTAAAGATTCGCCTTTAAGAATCATTTCTGATGGAGAAGAAAATATTATATCAACAGAATTCGGGTGCCTTGAAAAATCATCTTCATACGTGAATTCGTAGTCCAAATTACTTTCTTTAGCTATTTCAAAAGCTTTTTTGATGTTTTCGTCATCGACATTCATCCCCAAAAGACCAGCTAGAAGACCCTTATCTGTGCCGTGACCTTTTCCTGTTTTTGCGAATGAGTTATAAAGAACAAACTTAACTTTTTTAGGCTCTTCTTCATATATCTTTCTTGCCAAAAGACCGATTTTAACCGCGCCTGCTGTATGTGAACTTGAAGGACCAATAATAACAGGCCCTATAATATCAAATAAAGATGCTGATTTGTCCATTGTCTATGCCTCACACCTAATCAATCAAGCAATATACAGCTTATTACATCTTGTTTTACAGCCATATCATTGTCTTCGCGATTTTATTTACCTTTTTAAAATAATACAGTATATCAGTATTATTATCAATGTATTATCATCTTTATAGTATTCTCTTTGTCTTATTATTAATGTATTATTAATCTATTATTAGTGTGATAAAATTTAACAAATGAAAAAAATAGCTTTTGTAATTACAGATTTTGACAGACTTATTTCACCGGAAGGAATAAAAGGCGGTGGAAGCCATGTTCTGAAAAATATAATGATTAACTGGATAAAAAATCCGGATGTAATGCTGGATGTTTACTGTACTTATACAAAAACTTTTGAATACGAAGGCATAAACAAAATAGTTAAAATCCCTATAAACCAATATGCAAATATCAATGGTTTCATAAGAGAATTAAAAAAATATATAAATAATGAAAATTATGACAATATTCTTTTTGGAGAAGTAATCGCTCCTTTTGGCAGTGTTCTGCTTCAGGCACACTCTTTTATACATAGATATAACCTTTATGGCGGATTCAAAACTAAATTCTTCAAACAAATAAAAAAGAGAAAATTAAATACCCAAAAACAAACTTTTTCAGAGGAGAATAATATCTATATAGCGATGTCTGAGAAAGTGAAAGAGGATTATTCAGAGAATTTTGAGATTCCGAAGGAAAAAATATTTGTAACCTATCCCGGCACGGATCTTCCCGAAAACATCAATAAACAACCTTCAGAAAAAATTAGATTCGGAATTGTAGCCAGCAGCAATGTAAATAAGGGAATCTACAAGTTCTTAAAAGCGCTCTCCAAGGTAAAAAAATACAACAAAAATATAAAAGCCGTTATTATCTGCAACAACTACGAAAGGCTTTATTTAATCCGCTTTTTGACCTGGTTCTACAGAGTGAAAAACTATATAGAAATATTGGATTTCCAATACGATATGTCTGATTTTTACCAAAGAATAGACTGTATTGTAATGCCGTCAAGACATGAAGCTTTTGGCTTGGTTCCATTAGAAGGTGCCTCTTATAAAGCAATTCCTTTAGTAAGCTCTAATACGGGATTTGCAGAGCTTTTGACAGAAAACGAAAACGGTTTTACTTTCGACATAAATAAAAAGGGAGTCAAAAACCTTATCAAAAAAATGAAAGAGATCGTGGATTTATACTATAACGACAAAGAAAAATTCAACCAAATCTCTGAAAACGCGTATAATCTTGCTAAAAAATACAGTTGGAAAGCTTTTACTGACAAAATATTAGAAAAATTATAGAAAGAAGTTATGTTAAAAAAGATTTTGTTTAATAAATTAATACCTAACATTTATAAATTTTACTTGTCTGTCAATTTAAAAACTCAAAAACTTGAAATAGAAGAAAATGCGAAATGTCTGTGTTTAGCTCCCCACGCTGATGATGAAAGTATAGGAATGGGAGGAACCCTTTATAGATATTCCGATAACTTTCAAGTTGTCTGCTTAACTAACGGCATAAAAGGAATAAAAAACCTAAGCCCTGAAGAGGCCTTTGAACTGAGAAAAAAAGAATTTTCATCAGCGATGGAAATCGCAAACATAAAAGATTTTAAAATATTGGATATTGATGACAAAAACATAATTTCACAGTATGAAAAATTTCAAAATATAGATATTAAAGACTTTGATTACATCTTTATACCTAACATCTTAGACCAGCACGTAGACCATAAATCAGTTGCTTTAAATCTTAAAAGACTTCTGGGCAAAAAACCTTACAAAAAAGATGTAAAAATTCTAATGTACGAAGTATGGTCAGCACTGCCGATGCCAAACGCGTTTGTGGATATATCTTCGATTATAGACAAGAAAAAAGAAATGATTAATGCTCACGCATCTCAAGTCGGGGTAAAAGACTACACATCAAAAGCCACTTCATTAAACTCATACAGGGGTCTTCCTCACAATATTGAATATGCTGAAGCATTCATAATGCTCGACATAAAAACATTTAAATCGCTTTGTAAAACTATTTAGTTTTAGCCCATTTTATTCTTATACTGCAAAGAGCATCGCCTGTAGAAGAAGATTTTAAGCTGTGGACTGTTGTATTATTTTTCTTGTCAAACTCTAGCATAGAGACAACATTTGAACCATATCTAAGCTCTTTTTTATATTGGATTTCAAGCTCTTCAATCTTGTGATTAGCTCTGAAATCAAAATTCAAGGTTTCAAGAGCCCAGCTTAAATAATTAGCATTGTTAACATGCTGATTTATGTCAATGTCATCATACCTTACTTCAAATTCTTTCGTTAAATCAATACTGGTAAGTTCAGGTATTTTAGGAAAATCCGTTTCGATTGCTTTATCATCAGAAGTCTCGAAAGGTTGGAGTATTTTATAAGGTTGAGTAATCCTTTTTGTTTCTATATCTATCAAGACCCAAGAACTGCTCACCGCTGCTATTTTTTCGCCGTCCGGAGAATAAACCTCAAAGTCTCTTATGCAAGAAAGTTTATAAACTCCTCTCGGCCAAGTTTTTATAAAAATTTTATCGATATTTTTTGGCCAGTTAAAGACTTTTAGGTGGTATTTAAGCAAAAACCATCCCAGGTTCTTGTCTTTTATAAAAGAATATCCAAATCCCAACATTTCTGCATGGGCCGCCGCTATATCCTGTAAAAAGTTTAGAAGAACAGATTCCTTCAAGTGATTTTTGTAATCAACCTCGTAGAACTTAATTTCGTACTCTTTCGTAAACATTCAAATTCCTATTCTAATTTTAAACAGTTTTATAATATTACAAACGACGGTTAAAGTAAAAATCACTTAATAGTTATTTTTTAAACAGAAATGAAACAAAATTATGCAATTTTAGAATAAAAACATTAATTTTCATAAATTTATTTTACTTTTTTTATTTATTTGTTATTTTTTTTATATAAAGCTGAATTCCTATGGCAATTTTTTTAGTCTCGGAGTTTTATTATATATAGATCAGCTGGGGTAGGTAAAAAAGTGAAAGTTTCTGCATCAAATCAAAACTATAAACCTGTAATGCCATCACAACAAGCAAGCAAGTCAAATACTTCATTCAAAGGTAAGGTTGACATTGCAAGAGAGTTATCTCAACAAATCGGTGAAGGCAACAAAGGCGCTGTTAGAATTTTAACTAAACTTGGCAAAGTGAACAAAGAAAGCTTGGGTACTGTTATTACAGCTATAGGTACAGCTTTCGTTGCTCCTATTTTTATCGCCTTCAACCCTATATCGAAAGAAGACAAAGATACAAAAATATATTCTGCAATGAGACAGCCTATATCTGCCGTTATAGCATTAGGAATTCAATTAGGCGTAAACAAGAAATTCAATAATTATCTTGACACCTTAGCAAGTACAGGACAACTCGATAGAGCCGATTTAAGAGCTGAGCCTTTAGATTCGTATTTAAAACGTCTCATAAAAATCCAACAACCAAATTTATCAAAACCAGAACTCGAAAAAGCAATTAAAGACTCGAAAAGTAAAGCATTCTGGGAAACGGTAGCTAAAGCCAGAAAAGATATGAAAAACACCAAAATCGACTATAAAGATTTAGTTGATACAGAAATTTTTAGCAAGGCAAAAGCAGAACTTGCGAAAGAAAAAGAAGAACTATTAAAAGGAAAAACCAAAAAAGAACAAGCTAAAATTCTTGACAAAGCCACCATAATGGAAAGGGCTGTAAAAAACGTCGAAAAAGAAATGGAATTTGAAGGAAAAGTTAAATTCGTCACATCAAGATTAAAAAAATCAGGAATATCTCTTGAAACCGCAAGAAACAACCTTCAAGCCGAATCAGATTCTCTTTTTGAAAAAATTCAGCTTAATTTAGCTAATCCTGAAAGAGTAAAAAGATTACAAACTAAACAAGAAGTAATAGATGGAGCACTGAAAAAACTAAACCGTGTCGAAAGTTTCGACCAGTTAAAAATCCACGGTGACTCTTTCAAAGAAGTTCTACAAAGCGTTAAAATAAAACAATTTATTGAAGCTAAAACAAGCGTTGCTAAGTCAGTATTAAAAGAAAACAAATCCTGGGGGGCTATAATTTTAGCACTTACTACATTGCCTTTCTCTTGCGGTCTTTTAAATTGGGCTTACCCACGATTAATGGAAAAATTTATGCCAGAAATTGCAAATGCCAAAAAAGCGAAAGGAGGTAAATAATGTCTATAATCTCTAAATTTGCCAACTACGCTTTTAACAGCAAAGCTTCTAAGATTGCATCGGATCCGTTCAGAGTCGGAGCTGCTGCTGCCACTGTAGCAATGGTTTCAGCGACATCAAAAGACGCGGTAAACTGCTATTATTATGTAACTCAATCATTAAAAAATGAAAAAATCCCGGAAGAGAAAAGAAAATTCGTAGCTGCACTGGATTTATCCAACGGCATTTTAAACATAATCACGCAAATAGCGATGGGTGCCCCTCTTTTGAAAAGAATAGATGGTTTTTTCGATACAAAAATAGCACCTAAATATTTTGATAACAATAAAGTCATACAGTCACTAAAATCAAAAGTAGATGATGATATTTTTGAAACTTGCCTAAAAAGTCAAAAGTCAGCAGCTAAAGCAGGATTAGGAATAGTAGCAACACTTGTGGTAACTCAAATAATAGCAAAAAGAATTATTGTACCGTTGCTTGCAACTCCTATGGCTTCTGTAATCAAAAAGAAAATGGAAGAAAAATCAGCCGCTAAAGCTCAACCTGCAGCCGAAAATAATTTGCCTGCGAATTCTAAAACCATAGACGCTGCTAAGACTCCGGCATGTTTTAAACCTTTTAAATAATTTTTTTTATGAGATAATCATACTATTACACATTAGATGATGGATTTTATGATTACTCTGAGCAAAATAAAAGATTTTTACAAAGAACCACAAGCAATAGAGCCAATACAAGACGAACAAGTCGTAAAACAGACATATAAAAAATGGCGTTTACGAATATTTTTAGCAATGTTTTTTGGCTACATAGTTTTTTACCTTTGCAGAAAAAACATATCGGTAGCCCTACCGGCAATGCAGGCCGATCTTGGTTACTCTAACACCGAATTAGGGTTACTTGGCAGTTCTTTATATTTCACATATGCTGTGGGTAAATTTGTAAATGGGATGATTGCCGATAATACCAACGTAAAAAAGATATTGCCTACGGCTCTTATCATTTCTGCATTGGCAAACATTTGCTTTGTCCTAAGTGCAATATTTGTAACACCGGGAGAGCTTTCATTTTTCGGATTGCCATCCGCCTCAATTTTGATATGGCTTTTAGCTTTCTTTTGGGGGCTAAATGGTTGGTTCCAATCAATGGGATTCCCTCCAATAGCAAAAAGCTTATCCTATTGGTATTCAAATAAAGAACGTGGATTCAAGTGGTCACTTTGGTCATCTTCTCACGAAATAGGAACCTATTTAAGCGTAATCATATCAGGGTACCTTATCGCACACTGCGGTTGGAAATCAGTATTTTATATTCCGGCTATTTTTTCAATCCTTTTTTGCATATACTTTTATAAAAATTTGCAGGATAAACCTGCTTCCATTGGTTTACCAGACATCGAAGAATACAACCATTCTTTGGAAGAAGGCTATTGTCAGATTACAACTAAAAACAGTGAAGAAGATAATTTAACATATTTTCAAATATTTAAAAAATACATTCTTAAAAACCCTATCATATGGCTTTTAGCTATCGCTTATGTGTTTGTTTACATCGTTAGATACGGAACTATAGATTGGATTGTAAAATATTTAGTTGATGTTAAGGATTATACAATTGTAGACGCAGCAAAAAGATTAAGCTTCCTTCCTCTTTTTGGAGTTATAGGAACAGTGGGCGCTGGTTATGTTTCAGACAAATTCTTCAAAGGAAAAAGAGCACCGGTAAACATAATTTGTTTATCAGCTTTAGCCCTTTGTTTATATCTGTTTAAAGTCAATTCATCTTATCCGATGCTTGATTATTTGTATATTTCATTGATAGGCATATTTACTTGCGGTCCACAAGTATTAATCGGCGGTCTAAGTGCTGTAGAATCGAGTTCAAAGAAAGTCGCATCTGCCGCAACAGGATTCTGCGGAATGTTTGGATATATAGGTGCTGTACTTTCAGGAGTCGGAACAGGATATATAATTGACAAATTCTCCTGGAACGGAGCTATATATTTCTGGATTTTATCAGCAATCATTGGGGTTGCAGTTTGTTTGATCTTGTTAAAAGACGAACTCAAAAAATGCTAAAATATAATCTATTAGTAAAAAAAGCAAAGAAACCAACTTTGCTTTTTTTTTATTCAGTATTTTGATATAATATAAATGAATATCTTGTCAATCTAGAGGGAGTTGAATATGAGAAAAGGTTTAATATTATTAATTGCAGCTACACTGGCTGGCTCTAGCTGTTTTGCCGACACTCTTTATGACTCAGGTCTCTTGGTAGCTCCTGTTGAAAAAGTCAAAAAAACTTCACATACCTATGAAATATCAGAATTAAAAAAGAAATTATCAACAAATGAAGATGATATAACTACAGCGTTGCAACTTTCAGAATTGTTACATTTAGACGGTGATAGATTAAACTCTTTACTTTTGATAGGAAGCAGCATTGTTAAAATAAGAGATAACCAAGAAAAAGTAGATGCATTTAAAAAAATACTTATGAATAGAATAGAAGCCAATCCTGATTATGACTTCAACTATATCGTACTTGGTAAAACCTACAAAATTCTGAATGACGATGATGCGACCATAAAAGAATACCAAAAAGCTCTAGAAATAGATCCAGATAACAGCTATATTCAAGTAGAACTGGCAAGAATCTATCAGAAACAAGGAAACTACACTTCTGCACTGCAAATATACAATACGATTCTCAAAAAATCGCCGTATGCAGAAGCAGTAAGGCCTTTTAGAGGAGACTGTTATTATGAACTTGGACAAAAAGACAAAGCTGAAGCTGATTATCGAGCAGGTCTAAAAATGGAACCGGAAATATTTAATTCTGCAGCTGGTTTGTATATGTGCTTGAAAGATGAAAAAAGTATTCCTGCTATCTACAAAGAAATTTATCCTGCTTATAAAACAAAACCTATCCTTGCAAAAAATTATATAGATTTTGCTACAAATTTTAAATATATACAAAATAATCAAAAAGAAATAGATAGATTATACCAAGAAGTTCTTAAAGTAGACCCTGAAAATATCACTGCTTATAAGGAATTAGAATATTCTTATTATGAACAAAAAAACTATAAAGATTTAAAGAAACTTCTTTATAAATGTATGACGCCGATAAAAGACAAAACAACCGGCAATTACAAAAACGTTGACTATCCAACGGTACAAATCGCTGCGAGATTGGCACACATATCTCCGGATCCTTTTCTTGATGCAAAAGAGCTAATCAAAACAAATCATAAAAGAGAAGCCGCCGCAATACTAGACAAAATCGAAGACAACACCTATCAGTTATGTCTTTTAAAAGCAAATATATTTTCAGAGATAGATGAGCCGAATAATGCAATAAACTGGTACAAAAAAGCGTTGGAGCTCTCTCCTAATGATAAAAAACTGCTTTATACAATCGCTAATGAATACAAAAAGATAGAAGACTACGAAGGCGCCAAGGAGTTCATAAAACAAGCTCTTGCCATCTCTCCAAAAAACAGAACTTACTTGAGTCTCCAAAAAGATATAATTATTAAGGAGAACAAACATCTAATAGCTACAGCTTGGAATTCCATTGATGAAAACAACAATGAATTATTAACTGAAACTATAGATAGACTTTTTGAAAACAAATACATAGACCCTGAGGCTTATGTTATTAGAGGGTTGCTAAAACAAACAAATGACGACAATGAAGGAGCTCTTCAAGATTATATCAAAGCAAACGAAATGGATCCTAAAAACGTGTTAGCACTTCGTTTAGCAGGTGAATTGTCTGAAGCGAAAGATACAAATCAAGCAATAAAATATTATAAACAATGCTTACTAGTATCGAAAGATCCCGAGAACGATGATGCCAAATATGCTGCCAGCAGACTTATTGAGCTTAATCAGATTGTACCAGTCAATTTGATAACCAAATAGTTAAGAAATGTAAAGTATATACTCTTTATATATCAATTAATATTTGAGCCGTGTTTTTATATAATTAAGAGAGCACAAATTTAATTGAAAGAGAGTACAAGATGTCAGTAGCAAGCGCACATGCAAGCGTTCTTATGTATACTTCATATTTAAATGATTTGAACTATAATTTAATGATGGTTTCAATGAAAAGACAAGCTGTAGTTGCACAAGAATCAGCAATAATTGCAGAATACGCAACAAAACAAGCTAACCAATCTATCTCAAATTCAACTTCTCAAGCAGCAATAATCACAAACGCATTGAATAATCCAAGCGGCGACATCTCAGTTGCTTTAGATGCTTTAAACGCTTTAACTCAAAGTTCTTCACTAAATTGGTCAGAAGATCCTAACTATTTGGTGTTGCACTTGCAAGAGACCAACCTTGATTCTCAACAAAAGAAATTAGAAACTCAAATAAAAGCGGTAACAGCAAATCTTGAATCACAACAAAAACTTTTAGATAATAATATCAAAGAAGATTTCGGTCCAAAACTATCAATTTAGTAACCGATAAATAATAATTGTTTCTTTATTTTAATTTCATATTGGAAAACTTCCTTTGTTTTGATATTATTGTTTTGTGAATATATTTAAAACTTTTGAAACATTCTTATCAAATCCTTTAAGTATAATTCATAACAGAATTATACAGATTATGCATGTCGAAACCAATATTTTTTCAAGAAAATTGCCAATGCAGTTAGATATTGAAAACGACAAGGCTCAAATTACTGTGTACGATAATCCGAAAGTTTACAAATTACTTTCAAACGTTTTATATAAAAAGAAATTTTTCAATGAAAATCAACAAAGCAAGATTTATAACTAGCGCTCCTTCAATAAAGGAATGCCCTCAATTAGGCCTTCCTGAATTTGCACTTATTGGGCGATCAAATGTAGGAAAATCCTCATTTATCAACACGTTAGTGAACATAAGAGGCTTGGCTAAAACCAGTAACAAGCCCGGAAAAACGAGGCTTATAAACCTATTCAATATAGATGAAAAATTTATTGTCGCTGATTTACCAGGCTATGGATATGCTCAAGTTTCAAAAAAAATGCAGGATGATTGGCAAAAGAACATTGAAAAATATCTCCTTAACAGGGAAAGCATTGTTTCCTTAATCCAATTTATTGATGCCAGACACCCGGCTCAAAAAAACGATTTACAGATGGCAGAATGGATAAATCATCACAAATTGCCTTGCATAGTGGTTGCAACAAAAATAGACTGCATACCAAGATCACAAATACAAAAAACATTATCAAACCTGTCAAAAACCCTTAACTCAAAGGTTTATGCGTTTAGCAAAGAAGATTCTTACTACAATAAAGATGTTTTAAAGGCCATGGAAGATATTATAAAATTCCACAGCCGAAAAATTGAGATATAATAATTATTTATTTGTTTTGGTTTTTTCCAAGAACACTGAGATGGCTTCATTCATGTTACTTGGAGATGTCAAAGGCACCTCTTTTTTTATAGTTTGCTCATTTGAAGCGTTTTTATTAAAAACTTTTTTATAAAAATATAAAATTCCATAAAGCAATGCTGAAAAGAAGACTACCAATCCTATTGCAACAGAAAATTTCTGTACAATTACGGATTTCTCGTCGACTTTAGCATTAGCTAAAGCCGACTGAACCGTATAAGATAAACCAATAATACTAAAGAAAATTTTATTTTTCAGTTGCATTCGCTTCCACCTTGGTTTTTGTCTCTTTAGGTTTTCTGGCCGTTTTAGGTTTAGCCTGAGTTTTTTTAGGTTTATTTTCTTCAGTTGTATCTTTTATTTCAGAAGTCGTTGTTTCTTCGACCGGCTTAGTTGTTTTCGGTTTTCTAGCTGGTCTTCTGCTTGGTTTTGAAGGCTGTTTAGTTTCTTGTTTTTCAACTGATTCTACAACAACTGCCTCTTTTACTTCTACTTTTGGTTGTTGAAATTCTATAACTTGAGCTGCTTCAACCGCCGGTACATTTTTTTCTACTATAGGTTGAATATCAGCTGTTTCTTGAGATTGAACCTGTTCTTGCTTTTGTTCAAAATTTCCAGGCCTGTTGTGTTTTTTGTGATGGAAATGATGTTGATTTTTATTTCCTTGGCTTTGCTCTTGCTGTGGTTTGTTCTCTTGTTGAGGACTTTGATGGCTGAAAACTTTGTTATGTTTGTGAGCTTGATTTTTTTGTTTAATCTGCTGAACAGGTACTTTTAATTTCGCTGCTTTAGACCTATATTCGCCTTCTGCCACAGAAGATGAGAATGTCAAATCTTCAGCAACAAAGCCGCTTCCCTGACAGTGAGGGCATTTCTTACTGAACATCTCAGATAATGCCTGTCCTTGTCTGTGTCTTGTCAACTCAACAAGCCCAAGGTCTGAAAGCTGCCCTATTTGAGGCTTAGATTTATCGTTATCTAGAGCCATTTCAAACTCTTCCATAATCGCAAGTTTATCATTTCTATTCGTCATATCAATAAAGTCGACAATAATCATACCGCCTATGTTTCTTAGACGAAGTTGTCTTGCAATCTCCTGAACCGCTTCTTTGTTGGTTTTTAAGATTGTTTCATCTTGAGTAGCCGAGCTTACGAATTTGCCGCTGTTAACGTCGATTACTGTAAGTGCTTCTGTTGTTTGAATAAATAAGTAACCACCACTTGGCAATGTAACTTTACTTTCTAGTGCTGATTTAATTTCTTTTGCGACCCCTGAAGCTACTAAAAGTGGTTCTGTACCTTTGTAGACGCTGATATCGATGGCTCTATTCATCATATTCCAGTTTTGAAGAATCTGTTGAGTTCTGTGCATTGCAAAAGAAGTATCTAAAATAATTTCTTTGACATCTTCACTGCAAGCTTCTCTCATGACTCTGTAGAGTAAATCCTGGTCTCTATATAGTAAGCTTGGCGCTTCATGGGTTTCAGCGGCAGTAATTATGCTGTTCCATTTTTCCAAAAGCAATTCTAAATCTTCTTGAATATCAGCTTCTGTTTGGTTTTCGGCTTCTGTTCTGACAATAACGCCTAGTCCTACAGGTTTTAACAAATTAACTACAGATTTTAATCTTGCTCTTTCTTTTTGAGAAACTATTTTTCTGCTTACGTTAACGCCTGTCTCATGCGGCATAAGAACCAAGAACCTACCCGGTAAACTTATCGATGTGGTTACTCTTGGACCTTTGTGGCCTGTGGGTTCTTTAACCACTTGAACGATTAATTTTTGTTTTGGAGATAATTTATCTTTTAAGCTGCCTTTTCCAATTGCGTCATTAGCGTGCAAGAAACCCATTTTATCGTACCCTACATCTACAAACGCCGCGTCTATACTCGGCAGGATGTTATCTACTTTGGCCAGATAAACATCATTTAATAAAATTTCTCCTCTGTGAACAAAAAATTCGCTCACTTTACCATTTTCAATAACTGCAGCAACATTGTCTCTTTCTGCAATAATAATTGATTTTGCCATAATTAATTCCTTTTAAATCTATAAACCTTTTCTATAACTCGTTTAGACTTTCATCAAAGAATTTTGTTCTTATTATTCTAAATTCTACATCCGGATAAAATAGTTTTAGTATTTCATCAGCCTTCACAGACGGAATATCACTATTTTGTCCTACTTTTAAAATCATTTGGAGTTTATCGTTTTTAACTTCAGCTGATTTTATTGAAGGTCTAATATTTACGAGTTTTTTTATACCTTTTTTATTTTTCTTCTCTATGAATATTTCATCACTTGAAGAAATCTTATCTATAATATACAACAATTCGTTCAAATTTGAAATACCTTCTTTTAAACAAGAGCATTCATACATTGCCCATTGAGCAGTGGTATCAATTGATTTGGCCTCTTTTGAAATTTTTTCTATTTCTACAACTTTAATATGAGCTGGAAGAGATTTTGACAAAATTTCTTTTAGTTCTTCAGAAGTTAAATCATCATAAATATCAATATCTATAAGTTCACATTTACTCTCAACAAATATCGGAAGAGCAATTCCGAGAGAAATCTTGGGGGAAGGGTTAAACCCTTGTGAAAAACACAGGTTCAATCCGCTTCTATATAATGTTTTTATTATAGTATTTTGCCAATCCAGATGGGATAAGTATCTCAATTCATTTTCTTTGGTCAGTTTTATTCTGAATTTTTTAGGATCACTTTGTTGACCCTTTATCGCTTCTGTCAGCTTCGGCTCATACTTCTTGTCGACTATTTTTTTAACTTTGAATGTTTTACAAACTCCGCAGTTAACGCAATTGAATTCACAAGGAATAGTGTTTTCGTACTTTAAAGCTTTTTGATATTCGTTTTTAAACCATTCTTTTTCTATTCCTATATCAATGAGATCCCAGGGAAACTCGAAGTCTAAGTCATACTGCTTAGTTGCAAGATCATCTATAGAAATAGCACACTCTTTTGCTAAAGCATCCCAGAGTTCTTTATCGATATTTTCATCCCATGTAGTCATATAAGCTCCGTCCTTATGGAGTTTATAGATTAATTCGCCCAGCTTTGCATCCCCTCTGGAGAATGCTGCTTCCAGCTTAGAAACGTAACGGTTGTGATATTTTATTTTTACACCTTTTATCGGCTTTGTTTTAGAAAGAAGATAATCAAGTTTTTCTTTGATTTCTTCACTGGAATTCTGCCTATGCCACTGAAACGGAGTAAATGGTTTAGGGACAAAAATCGAAACCGTACATGTAATATTAATGGCGTCTTTTAACTGTTTTTCTTTTCTTAAAAGATAGGCTCTATATCTTATTTTATTTAGAAGCTCTGCCATCTCATCAAGATCTTCATAAGTTTCTGTCGGAAGCCCCAGGATAAAGTACAATTTAATAGAACTAAAACCATTCTCGTAACAACGCAAAATAGATTCCAAGATTTGTTCTTCCGTAAGATTCTTGTTTATTACATCTCTAAGCTTTTGGCTGCCGGCTTCAGGAGCCAACGTAACTGTCGATTTCCTGACTCCTTGAACCAAATTCGCAAGTTTAGTGCTGTACCTGTCAATCCTTTGACTTGGAAGAGAAGCCGAAACCCTTTTTTCATTAAGAGAACAAGACAACTCTTCTATAACGCTTTCAATATTCGTATAATCATTTGAAGATAATGATAGCAGCGAATACTCATCATAGCCTGTCTTTTCGATTGAAGTCTTAACAAGCTCGATAATGTCTTCTGCCTTTCTCTCTCTAATTGGGAGGTTCAAATGTCCCGGCTGACAGAAGCGGCACATTCTTCCGCATCCTCTTCTTATTTCAATAACAGTTCTATCATGTATAGAGCTTGAATATGGAATCGGATTGGATGTCGGATGTAAGCCTTCTTTTAGCTGAGCAATTCTTTTTTTTGTTTTTTTGCTGAACATCGGGGAGTAAATACCCTCATTGTCAGATAATACTTTGATTATTTCGGTTCTTGAAAGACCTGATGCTTTTGCCTCTTTATATTTTTGCATCATTTCAACAATTACATCTTCGCCGTCACCTATCAAAAACAAGTCGATAAAGTCCGACATCGGCGCGGGGTTATAGCAGCAAGGTCCACCTGCCACGATAATAGGATCATTGTCCTCTCTTTCCGCTCTTTTTACAGGAATGTGAGAAAGCTCCAACATTTCTAAAACTATCGGATAGCAAAGCTCATATTGGAAAGAAAAACCAACAAAGTCAAAATCCTTTATTTCTTTTTTATTTTCTAAACTGTATAACGAGATGTTCTCGTCTTTTAAAACCTGCCTGAAGTCAAAATCAGGAGCATAAACCCTATCCGCAATAAGACCTTCAATCGAATTTATTATGTCATAAAGGATTCTCTGCCCCAAGTTGCTGATGCCAACTTCGTACTTGTCGGGAAAAGCCAAAGCTATTGAAACATTATCAACATTCCATTCTTTGTTATAACTTAAATGCTCTGCCCCAATATACTGATATGGTTTTTTTACTTTAAATAAACTGGCTTGTGTTTTTTTACTTAATTCTCGCGTCATCTATGCTAAGTTTTCTGGGATATATTTATCTATTTCAATTATCTTACCACTTAATTCATTATTCGCAAATTTGCTTATGAACTCAATAATCCTGTCATGCGGCACTTTGTAATTGTATAAGGCGACATTCCCATCCTTTTCCTTCATAACTCTTACAATATACTGACACTTTTTTGCATATTCAAGCAAATGGTCTTCTTTGAACGGATTACCATTAACATCCTTGTCCAGCCTTACATAATTAAATCCTTTAAAGAATTTAACTCTTGCATCATCTTTTTCTGATGAATCCTCGTGTTTTTTAAATATATCTATTACTTTGTTTTTTATATTGTCTGTCATACTTATATTTAACTATGATTTTGAAGTCATGTCCAAAACGTAACAAATTAGTTCATAAAAAAAGAAGCATCCTGAGGAATGCTTCTTTTTTATTTAATTATTTAATTAAGCTTTTTTTGCTTCTTCTGCTTTTGGCTCTTCAACAGGAGCTGCTGGTGTTGCAGGAGCTGCTTCGCCGCCGATTGTAGCTAACTGTTCTGCTGCTTTTTTAGCTGCTTCTTGAACATTTGCATCAGCATCTGCTTTAGCTAATTCAAATACTTGAGATAATACTGGTTTATATTCTGGTTTAGCTATGTGAGACAATGAAGCTAAAGCACTTACTCTTAATAATGGATTTGGATCAGCTTTTGCAGTTTGAACTACTTGTTCAATACCAGGAAGATCTTTAATATCAAGTTTTACGCCGTTTCTTTTTTCAACTTCTGAAGAAAGAAGGTTTTGTAAGAAAGCTATTGTATAAAGTGCGTATTGTTTGTTTCTTTCAGCTGTTTCCATTGGAGTTATTGTATTTGCTTCAGTTTTATCAGCTTCTGACAATTCTTTACCAGCGATAATTTGTTGTCTTAATTCAAGTTGTTTTGGTGTAGGGCCAGCTAGAGTTGTTGTATCTTTCGCAATAACGCCTAACAAGCTTTCCATAATTTGAGTATCCAATAAAGCTGTTGCTGCATTAGGATCATTTTGAGTTAATTCAGCAATTTCTTCGATTGCTTTTGATTGATCTTCTAAATTATCTGAAGTTAATCTTTGTTTGAATGCTTGAACATCTACTGCAGGAGCTTGAGCTTGTGGAGTTTCAACTTGTGGAGCTTCAACAGGAGCTGCAGGAGCTGCTGGTGCCGCAGGAGCAGCAGGAACTTCTTCAGTAATTACTGGAGCAGGAGGAACTGGTGCTTGAGCTGGAGCCTCAGCTATTTGATTAACAACTGGTGCTGCTGGCATGAATTGAGCCGGCATCATTGGAGCTACAGGAGCTGCTGGTGCAGCTTGAGCATTTGGGGAACCTGCATATGCTTGTGGATTATATATTTGAATATTTACAGCATTTGCCTGAGAAGGCTGAGCTTGAGGATATTGATAGAAATTCGAACTAGGATAGTTGTAATATGCCTGTGGTGCAGCAGGAGTTTGTGGCGCTGCTTGTGGCGCTTGAGGTGCAGCTAACTGTACCGGCGGTTGTGCCTGAGGCATAATTCCTTGTGGATACTGGCTAGTTGGTGATTGGATCATTTTGTTCCCCTTTATTTACTATTTTTACTTATTAACGTTTGTTATGTTTTCTTGACTACTTAATAAATAACCGTGACAATCAGAAATTGCTAGAAAAGTTTCAACAATCTTATGCTCCATCATGGCAAATTGCTTGCCAATAAAGGATTGTAGGCATAAAAATTCGAGTTTACATTTTTTAATATTCCCCAGATGGCTATATTTTCAGGATAAACGAAAACCTCGTCATAGAGCTCATCTCGCTTATAAACATAATCAGACGAATTTCAGGATAGATTACAACTGAGAAATAACTTTTTTGGTTTCAAACATGACGGTTATTAAGAAATATAATAAATTCTTTAATATTATTATAATACGCTCTAGCTTTCAAAAGTATTTTAATATAAAATACTTTTAGGGAAAATGTGACTAAAGAGTAATGAGCTTGAATACTGAGTCTACTTCAAAAAAATTTAACATCAAAGATTACATGGAGTTAATTGAAACTCTTGCAAAGGTTGAATATAAAAAACTTTCATCAAACCATCTTATTGATTTTTCCGAGTTAATCAACATCGGAACACAAGTGGTTCATAAGCTGTGCGCAAATGCAAAAGAAGATGCTTACAATAAATCTTACATTTCAACAGCAATAAAATGGGCTATAAGAAATGAAGTAAGACGCCGTTACAAATGGTATGTTCTTAAAAACAAAAAAGACAGCGCTTATTTTTCTGAAGAAAACCAGGGAGCAGTAAGAGAAGCTGTATACAAAACCATTCTGTCTATTGATGAAATGGCGGAGGGTGAATCCCCCACTCAAATCAAAGATTTCAAAAGAAATCCTGAAGAAAAAGTCGTTTTCCATGAACTCAGCGAAAGCATAAAAGAAGCGATAAAAAAGCTTCCCGTAAGAGAAAGAGAACTCATCGAATGCAAATTTTACAAAGATAAAAAACTGCGTGAAATTTCTGATGAATTTAATCTTTCTCCATCAAGAATTTCAAGAATAATTCAAGCCGGACTCAATAAAGTCAGAAAAGAGCTTGTTAAACAAAATTTGGTTTAAAATCACTGATATATATTTAGAACTATCTAAAACATCCCTTTTCGCCATAATCTATATCCAATAAATATAGCAACTAAACCTGCAGTTATAGTTATATAGAAAAAGCCATGGTGAAGATTCTGGAAAGGTACATCAACATTCATTCCCCAGAAACTCGAAATCATGGTAGGGATTGCCAATATAATTGTTATAGAAGTCAAAAATTTCATCACTATGTTTAAATTGTTAGAAATTATAGACGCAAACGCATCCATCATGCTCTCTAAGATATTTCTGTGCATTTCGACCATGTCTAACGCCTGTTTGTTTTCGATGATAACGTCCTCGAGCATATCTACATCATCCTCATTTAGCTTTAAAAGATGATGGATACCTGAATTATTTTTCAGGCGCATTAATTTTTCTAAAACCATGCCGTTGTTTTTCAATGCAGTCGTAAAATACACTAAACTTTTTTGGACCTCGAAAAGCTGGAACAATGCTTTATTTTTCATTGTTCTTCTAAGATTAACCTCGATTTTCTCTGTTCTTCTGTTGATGAATTCCAAATATCTCAAGTAAAATTTCGTACTTCTAAATAGTATTTGGAATAATAATTTCGTTCTTCTTGTTGTATCAAAGAGTTTTTCTGTATCTTTGTTAAAAAACGACAATATCTTATTTTCAGAAACCGCAACAGTGACGATATAGTCCGGTGTCAAAATTATACCTAACGGAATAACGTCAAAATTATCTTCATTTTCCATCAGTGGTATATTTGTGATGATAAGCATCATATTATCATCAAACTCTATACGAGATCTCTCTTCAACGTCTAATGCATCTCTTAAATATTCAGCATCTACATTGATGACTTCGGCTACTTCTTTGATTTCATCTGTTGTAGGCTTTATGAGGTTAATCCAACTGCCTTTCTCAATCTTTTCTAGAGAAAGCTCTTCGATCAATCCATCTTTTGATTTAAGTATTTGCAACATAACGTTTTTCTTCTTTACAAGAGTAATCTTAGATATAAAAAACTATTTAAGTAATAATATTATTACAATATTAATATTATTAATTTAACTTAATAATATATTAGTCTTTTAGATTTAATAAATAGTTCTTTTATAGTATATTTTTCATATAAGAAAGTTGGAGGAACTTTAATGTCAAAGTTTAATTTGTTAGCATATTTATTGCCACCGGAAGATAAAATTTTCTACTCATTGTTTGAGCAAAGCGCTTCAGTTTGTAAAGACGCCGCTTGTTTATTCAACGACATCATGACAGCAGGAATAACAGAAGAACATGTTATCCTTGCAAAACAATATAAGCATAAGAGCAATGATTTAATAAAAGAGACCCTTAAAGTTTTAAATCACACTTTTGTCACACCTATAGACAGAGAAGATATACAACACATAGCTATTTTGCTGAACAAAATTACTAAAAAAATCATTAAAGCCTGCTTAAACCTGAAAGTCTACAGACTGGAAAGCTACACAGAGAACATGAAAGCCCAAGGAACCACTCTTGTAAAAGCTTCAGAAGAGCTTGGTTTTATTATTGATAAGTTTAAAAAAGTAAGTTCTATAAAAGAGATTACTGAAAGCAACTTGAGAATGAAAGATATAGAAACTCACGGTGACGAAATATGGCACAATGCAGTTGATAACTTGTTCTCAGGCCAATATGATGCTTTAAATGTTATTAAATTAAGAGACATACATAAAGACATTGAAAACGCATTAGACACATACTTCTTAGTTTCTGATACAGTTATGAATATTGTATTGAAGCAAAGTTAATTTTTGGAGAGTGAGAATTAATTATGTCTTTGACTATATTATTATTAATTTTAGTGGTAATAGCAGCTTTAGTTTTTGAGTATATCAACGGTTTCCACGATTGTGCTAATGCCATAGCAACAGTTGTTTCAACAAGAGTATTAACTCCGAGACAAGCTGTTATGTTCGGAGCGTCATTGGAATTTATTGGAGCTTTGACCGGCACCCACGTAGCAAAAACAATAGGTTCAGGAATAGTACATGCCGGATCTATAACATTACAGGTTATATTATGTGCGCTTATTGCAGCGGTGTTCTGGAACATTTTCACCTGGCTCTTGGGATTACCCTCAAGTTCTTCACATGCTCTGATAGGAGGTCTTCTAGGGGCCTCTATAGTCCATGCTGGAGTAGATTGTGTCAGAATAGGGCCTCTTGTTGAGAAAGTCATTATTCCGATGTTCAGTTCACCGGCTATCGGTTTCAGTGTCGGGTTCCTTTTTATGCTGTTTTTACTGAGAATTTTTGTAAAAGCCAATCCTGACTCAATAAATAAAAAATTCAGAAAACTCCAACTTGTATCGTCAGGTTTAATGGCTCTAAGCCACGGTTCTAACGATGCTCAAAAAACAATGGGTATTATAACTTTATCATTACTTGCAGCCGGAGTTTTAAAAACGCCAGCTGACGGGCACTTTGAAATCCCGATATATGTAATTCTTGTTTGCGCATTTATGATGGCTTTAGGTACAATGCAAGGCGGCTGGAAAATAATCAGAACAATGGGAAGCAAAATAATCAAACTAAAACCTATCCATGGCTTTGCTGCCGAAACATCTGCTGCATCGATAATTTTGACAGCATCACACTTCGGTATTCCTCTGAGCACAACTCACGTTATTTCAACATCAATTATGGGGGTTGGATCAACAATGAGAGCTTCTGCCGTAAAATGGGGAATCGTCGGAAACATAATTTGCGCATGGGTTTTAACAATACCTTCTTGCATATTGGTTTCTGCAACTCTTTATTCTTTATTCAGAATGATTCCGCACTAAAGAAATAAAACAATTTTAAAGAGCGTAAGTATAAATACTTACGCTCTTTTCCTAACTAGCCAAAGCTTTCAAGGGTTGTTATATTAAAAAAGTGAACAATAGGAAGAAATAAAGATATGCCGTTTGAAGAAGAACCAGTGATTGAATTTATTTGCAGCGATGTTAAAAAACCTTTCAAGCTAAAAAACAATATAAAATATGGCAGCCTAAAAGGCGGAGAAACAATCAGAATAGTAAAAGGATTCGAGTTCGACGGAGCTACTATACCTAAGCTTTTTGCGCCCCTGGTTGGCTGCAGGCATGATGAAAAATACCTCAAAGCAGCTCTTGTGCATGACAAATTGTGCGTATCCAGGGAGCTGAGCTGTATTAGGACTCACCAAATATTTAAGGAAATTCTTTTGGAAACCGGCGTTAGTAGATTCCGTGCCCATCTGCTATATTCTGCCGTACTGATAGGCGGACCTAAGTGGACATAATTTTCTGTTTTAAAAGCTGATGCATTAGAATAATTGAGGATTATTTATTTGTATGATAGCCTGAATATATGGACAATTTAATTCAGATATTTACAGTACAATTTGTGGCATTATTTTTTGCAATTGATGTTTTGGGCTTAGTTCCGATTTACATATCATTGACATTACATCATTCAAATGCAGAAAAAAAATTGATAGCCAAAAAAGGTGTTTCTATAGCTTTTGCAATATTATTGTTTTTTACGTTATTGGGAGCCTCAGTCTTGCATGCTTTTGGGATTTCAATAGGAGCATTTAGGATTGCCGGCGGGATTTTATTGTTGTTATTTGGAATCAGCATGGTAATGGAAAAAGAAGAAACTCCTCAAGAATCCACCGGATACGGGCAATCTGACATAGCCGTATTCCCCTTAGCATTGCCCTTGCTGTCAGGACCGGCCTCT
The DNA here is from genome assembly GCA_023421795.1 of Cyanobacteria bacterium OH_PDB_230. Lineage (GTDB taxonomy): Bacteria > Cyanobacteriota > Vampirovibrionia > Gastranaerophilales > Gastranaerophilaceae > JAEZOG01. Next base: position 845,721 of record JAEZSO010000002.1, on the reverse strand, counting down.
ATTTCACTGTTAATAATATTTATGAAGCAGGCTCACGGCATTTTCTTAAACCAGTTAATGACGATTTTGGCGTTATTCTTAAATATGATTTTGTGCTACATCATCTTGATATTTGCCACAAACATAAGCAAAATTTTAGGTAATACAGGTATCGGAATTCTAAAGAAAATCTTCGGAATATTACTTACAGCCCTGGCATGCCAGTTCATAATCACCGGTATTACAGAGGCTTTTCATCTTTAATTTTTTTTGATTCCACCAATTTTTGAATGTTATCTATATAATTTTTACCCGCGGTGCTATCGGTATAAGAGTGGATTGTTGTGTTTGAATTCAAATACAGTTGTTTGATTTTAGAATAATCCATTCTGGATATTTTATTTAAAGTGGCGACCAGTTCTTCTTCAGAACCCACCAAGAAGCCGTTTTCTTCATGCTTTATTATCCCGTCGATGCCGTCATTTCTTCTTGCTACAACAAGATTACCCGCAGCCATTGCCTCCAGATAAGCCATCCCAAAGGTTTCTTTTTCGCTCACCATAACAAAAATGTTGGATTTTTTCAGTTTTTCCAATACTTTGTCTCTTGGAAGTTGAAGCAAAAATGTCACTTTGTCAGATATTTTCAGTTTTTTAGCCAGCTGGACAAGATTATACAATTCTTTTCCTGCGCCGATTACAGTATAATTCCAATTTACATCATCCAGCTTTGAAAGCGCCTTTAAGACAACATCGATATTTTTTCTTTTGATTAAAGATGCAACAGTAACTATTCTCAAGACACGGTGCCTGTTTAAATCATCGATTTTTTCCAATGACAAACCGACTGGTTCAATAAATTCATCTTCTATCCCCGAATAAGCTACTATTGGCTTTTGCTTTTTATATTTGAGAATGGAAGTTATCTTTTTTTCTAAAACATAGCTTCTGGGAGAGAGCAAATCGGCTCTTTTGTAAGCTTTTTTTAATTTTGATGCGAAGTAAAATTTATAAAGAGGTTTAGTCAAAACTTCAATGTCTGAGGCATGTACTGAACATACAAACGGTATCTTGCTTTTTTTTATCAACTTATTTGCAAACAAAGCACCAGATGGCATATGGCTCACAACAACATCATAATCATCAACATTGAAGCACTCAGGAAGTTTATTTTTTACGTTAAACCAAAACGGAGTTATAAAGTTCAGGTTTAGAATCCTAACATCATTTTCATGGAAAACGCCTTCTTTCAGGATTTTTTTGTTCCTTAAAAATGAATTAAGCAAAAAATTTGGTCTTATTACATCTATATCATGGCCAAATTGTTTCCAATTGTTAACAAAATAGCTGAGTGTTTTAGGCTCATTATTATTGGCTATCGGGAATAGATCTGTTACGAATAAAATTTTCATAAAAAAAATATATCATATTTTTAAAGTTATTTGAAATCTTACCGATATTTAAAATATCAAGGTTAAGAGGATACAAAATGGAACTATCAATCATTGAATACCCGGCGTTAGTATACCAAGGCAATCGCAATAATGTTTTTATTGCCAACTGCATAATGAAAAATTTGGTAGGCTACGGACACTCTGAAGAAGATGCAATAACAAATCTTGAAAAAGCTCTAAGTGAAGCTAATGCAGAGTATATTGTAAAAGTTAAGCCGGTTTCAGGACTTCTGTTAAATCAAGGATAATAATGCAAGAACTCAACATTCGCAACTATGCACACATTGGAGATGCCGTTTACGAAGTCTTCGTGAGAGAAAAAGTTATTTTATTGACTTCAAATTCAAATAAACTTCACAAATATACTGTGAAGTTTGTTAACGCCCAGTTTCAAACAAATCTGCTTGAAACTATGCAGGAATTTCTATCTGAAGAAGAAAAAGATTTGGTTAGACGAGCAAGAAACATATCGACTTCTTCTGCAAGAAGAATAAATCACACACTGCATCGACAAGCTACAGCACTTGAGGTTTTGTTCGGCTATAACTACATACACAACAAAAACAGGTATTCAGAACTTCTCAAAATAGTTGAAGATAAGATCGATTTTAAACAAGAGGTTAATAATATATAACATCTAGATTAATCGAAAGCTGTCTTAATTCTTCACTATTAACGGGCTCGTCATCTTGTTCTTCTAAAGCTCGGCTCCGCCCTCGGCTCAGTTTCGCTTAATATATATTTAAATCTCATAAAAAAACTATTTGAAAAATCAAATATTAGTGTTATTATTTAATAGTTGTAAAAAGGAAACGGCCAAACCGTTTCTTTTTTTATTAATTGCCCGAACAATTTTCGTGGTAACGGAAATTGCGAGTGCCCCCTGAAAAGGTAAGCAACAAAGCGAAAACGAAGAGTTTTCGATTAGTTGCGGCACTGGATTAACACGGCGGTAACCTTTATCCCAAGTTAGGCAGGTAGGTTCAAATGAAACACGACAAGCGCCACGATGCTTCGCAAACACCAAAACATGAACATTTCAACAAACACGAAGTACTCGATAAACTTATTCCTTTGGTTGAAAATACCGCAATGCGATTCAACTTAATACCTATAGAAATAGACTTTTCTAAAGAAAATCACCGCTGGTTCCTTAGAATATTCATATTCGCGCCAGGCAGAGAAGTCACTCTCGAAGACTGCGAAAGTATGTCAAGAAGCCTTGGAGACTTCCTGGATGAACTGATTCCGGTAAAATATCACTTAGAAATAAGTTCACCCGGGTTAGAAAGAAAACTAAAATCAGAAAGAGAGTTTTTAATTTTCAGAGGAAAAGAAATTACCTTAAAACTTAAAAACGCAGTTGATGAAACCCTAGAAAAACAGTTTATTGCAGAAATCATAGATTTTGACGACAAAGAAGGCTTAACTGTTTTAAGACAAAAAGACAACAAAGAACTGTTAATAAAAAAAGAAAACATAATTTATGCAAAATTATATGCAAGCGATTTATAGGAGAATAAAAAAATGATTAAAATCGGAACAGCGTTATTTGAAGCTTGTGAGCAGCTAGAAAGAGAAAAAGGTATCTCTAAAGATGTAATTATTGCATCTCTTTGTGATGCTATGGTTACAGCTTATAAAAAACATATCAAAACTAAAGAAGCGACAAATGTTGAAGCGATTTTAGATGAACAGACAGGCGAAATTGGTGTTTTCAGAACCAAGCTTGTTGTAGAAGAAGTCGAAGATGAAAACTATCAAATTTCTTTGGAAGATGCCAAAGAAATCGATGACGAAGTTGAATTGGAAGACGAAGTGAAAATTGAGGTAACTCCAGAAAACTTTGGAAGAATTGCAGCTCAATCAGCAAAACAAGTTATCACTCAAAGAATAAGAGAAGCTGAAAGAAAACTTGTTTTAGATGAATTTTTAGATAAAAAAGGAACATTGACAACAGGTATAATTCAACGTGTTGAAAACAGAAATGTAATTGTAAATATCGGCAAAACTGACGCTATTATGCCTGTAAAAGAACAAATTCCAGGCGAATACTACAAATCAGGAAACAGAATCAGAGTATTTGTTCTTAACGTAAAAGAAACATCAAGATTACCACAGGTAATTGTTTCTCACGCTCACCCTGAAATCGTTAGAGAACTATTTGAACTTGAAGTTCCTGAAATAGAAGATGGAATCGTTGAAATCAAATCAATATCAAGAGAAGCCGGCTTCAGAACAAAAATCGCTGTAGCAAGCAACGATCCTGATGTTGATTCAGTAGGAGCTTGCATAGGACCAAGAGGAAGCAGAATCCAAACTATAATCGGCGAATTAAGAAATGAAAAAATTGATATCGTCAGATATTCTGAAGATCCTGTAGAATATATCGTTAACGCATTATCTCCTGCAAGAATCATCTCTGTCGACATTTTGGCTGATGATGAAAATTCGAGAGAAGCATTGGTTATCGTTCCTGACGATCAATTGAGCTTGGCTATCGGTAGAGAAGGTCAAAACGTAAGACTTGCTCATAAACTTACCGGATGGAAAATAGACATCAAGAGCGCCACTCAGGCAGAAGCTGCTGAGGCTGCTGCGGCTTCGGCTCCAGCATATGAAGAGCCTGAAGAAGAGGTCGAAGAAGATGTTGTTCTTGAGGAAGAAATTGAAGAAGAAGAAGAATATGCACTTGATGAAGAAGATGTAAGCTCTTTATCAGGCGCTGAAACAGAAGCTGAAGAAACTGAAGAATAAGATGATAATTCATAAAAGAGCCGGTTTAATTGCCGGCTTTTTTATTATCTTATTAGTTTTTTATATTAACTTGTTATGCTATATGCATAAAGACTTGATTGAGTTAAAATAAAAAGGGATTAGAAAGAGTGTATTGCATATGAAGAAAATATTTTTGAGCATATTATTGTTTATATTTGCCATAGGTAATAACGTACTTGCAGAAGAATATGGCGATAATTACAACGAAAGCGCTTATTGTATAAGCGGAAATCAATTTTTGCAAAATTCGCAATATTCAAGCGCGATAGCAGAATTCAAAAAAGCGTTAAGAGAAAATCCTGCCGATCTTTCTTCTAAAATAGGCATCACAAATGCATACATTTCAAGAGCTCAGTATTATAACAACAAAAGTTTTGAATATCAGAAAGCAGCAAATGATCTCAGATCAGCACTTTTTTATATGAAGTATTACGATGAAATGAGTTCAGACCCTAATATAACTCAGGCTTGCACTGCCGCTGAACAAAATCTTAACACTGTTCTTTCAAATTTGAATGCCGACAGATCTTCTAAAGCCAGATACACTGCGGCCAAAAATCTGCGTTCTCAAGGTGAGTTTGCGGCAAGCGCTTATGAGTTTTACCAGCTTATAAACGATAAAACTTACCGAAAAGACGCTTACATTGGGATAGCAGATGTAATGAAAATACTTTGCCTGCCACAAAAGGCAGTATTTTACTATGAAAGGGCCGTTCAGCTTGATCAGAAAAATGCCGATCTTCACTTAAAGCTGGCAAGAGCTTATGAACAAGTGGGCAATTCTGATGGTGCAGCGTCTGAATATAATTTAGCGCTTCAAAATTCTGCAGAAAAAGAAGACATATTGCTTGCTCTTCAAAAAATTTGGGAGCAAAAAGTCTCGGCAAACAATCAAGATGCCGAAGCGCACGCAAATTTAGGTGTTGTATACCAAAAACAGGGAAATTTAGCGGCAGCAATGGATCAATACAAGCAGGCTGAAGCAATCAATCCGACAAACATAACAACAAGGCTTAATTTGGCGACTTTATATCAGGCTCAAAAGAATTATGACGGGGCTATTGCGGCGTACAATTCTGTAATACAGCTCTATCCAAACCATGTACCGGCACATATTTATAAAGCACAGTGCCTAAAGCAGCTTGGGCACAATGAAGATGCAATAAGAGAGTATAAACTTGCAATGGGGTATGACCCTACAAATTCTCAAGCAAGAGAAGAACTTTTTGAACTATTAAAAGCCACAATGCCTGCTGAACAGATCTTGGCTTATTTATATCAAAATGTTCAAAACCAGCCATTAGACCCGAATCTATATTACGAATTTGCATACGAGCTTCATAAAGCAAATAAATTGGACGATGCAATCACCTATTATGATCAAACAATAAAACTTGATCCCAATAAAATTGACAGCTATATTAATTTATCCCAAGTATACAGGCAAAAAAATAACTTAACGCAAGCTCTTGCAACAATAGAAAATGCCAAAAGATTATTCCCGAATGATGCAGGAGTTCAAAAACAATATAATTCAATAACAGAAGAAATGTCTTCTACTATGTACACAAGCGCTTCAGCATTATTTGAGAAAGGCCAGTATTCTCAAGCAATAACGGCTTACAATAAAATTCAGCCGGCGACAACAGAATCATTATTAGGGATTGCGGCTTGCTATCAGGCACTTGAAAACTACAAATCCGCAATTTATTTCTATAGAAAAGCGCTCGAATCAGATCCTAACAGCCAAGATATACCATATTATTTGGGCTCTGCTTACTTAAGCAATAACGATTACGCAAACGCAAAGATATATTTAAACAAAGCAATAGCCTTAGATAAAACGAATGAAAAAGCAAAAAATCTGCTGAAATTTGCTTTAGAGCAAGAAAACAATGATCAGCTCGAAAAAGCATTAAATCTTTATGATCAGAAAAAATACCTTGAGGCTTTAAAAATAGTAAATGCGGTTCTTCTCAAAGATCCTCAAAACGGTGGAGCATATTACTATAGAGGACTTATTTATGATGCTCAGTCAAAGTATAATCTAGCGATAACGGATTATCAAAACGCCATAAAGTTCAGCCCTGACATAACACTCGCTCATTATTCACTTGCCGTGGATTACGATTCTGTTGGAAGATATAAAGATGCAGCAGTAGAATACAAAAAATTTCTTGCCACGAAGCCTGAAGAAAGCGAATATACAAAATATGCAAGAAAAAGAATTACCGAAATAAAATAAAAAATGAATAATACGTTGAAAAAGAAAATTAAGATAGGAAGAGTGGAAATAGATAGTTGCGTGAGTCTCGCTCCAATGGCGGGAATCACTGATACTATTGTAAGGCAGCTCATCAGAAAATATTCAAAGACCTGTCTTTTAACAACAGAAATGATTAGCTCTGAAGCGCTTGTACAAAGGCCAACAGGCGCCATTCTTCAGTATGAAAAATTTGAACATCCTCTTGTTTTCCAGCTGTCCGGCCACAAACCCGAATTAATGGCGAGAGCTGCAAAAATTATAGAAGAAAAAGCCAGCATAATAGATATTAATATGGGATGCCCTGTAAATAAGGTTGTAAAAGGAACAGACGGCTGCGCGTTAATGAGAAACCCTAAACTTGCGTCAGACATCTTAAAAGCCATTAAAGATGTGGTTAAAATCCCTGTCACATGCAAATTTAGGCTAGGATGGAGCCAGAATGAACTTAATTTTGTTGAATTTGCAAAACTTATGCAAGAATCAGGAGCTGATGCAATAACAATACACGGAAGAACCAGGTCACAATTCTACTCAGGTCAAGCAGATTGGGAGATTATATCCAAACTGAAAGATGAAATGAATATTCCAATATTTGCAAATGGTGACATTGTAGACATAGATTCAGCCATAAAATGCAAAGAACTTTCAGGCGCAGATGCTGTTGCTGTAGGCCGTGGAGCTATTGGCGATCCTACTTTATTATATAGAATAGAGCATTATTTCAAAACAGGTGAAAAACTGCCTGAACCAAGCATCGCGGAAAAAATAGAACTTTTAAAAGAACACCTCGATATGGAAATGAAATTAAGAGGAGATGAAGTTGGACTAAAGTTCGTTCGCAAATTCTATCCTTATTACATAAAAGGGATAAGAGGCGGCGCTGAATACAGATTTAACCTTGTAAGAGAAGATTCTTACTCAAACATTATAAAAATATTAGATGAGATTCAATCAATTGGATAAAAAATATTATACCTATATTATTTTGACTGAAAACAACAAGCTGTATTGCGGCTATACCGATGATGTCGAAAAAAGGTTCCAAAAACATCTTGACGGCACTGCCTCAAAATTCACAAAAGCTAATAAACCTATGAAAATAGTCTTCACAAAAGAATTTGACACAAAACAGGAGGCTATGAAAGAAGAATATAGAATAAAACAATTATCAAGAACAGAAAAAAACGAACTGATAAATATAGAATAATTTCATTTTAACTTATTCTTCTAAAGTTGTAATATCTTCCTTATAAAGGTAAAATTGTTTTATCGATTATTTAGACTGAAAGGCACTAAGAATGAAAAGCGACAACGTAAAAAAAGGAATCAACAGAGCGCCTCACAGAGCTCTTTTATACGCAACAGGAATATCAAAAGAAGGAATGAAACGCCCATTTATTGGGATAGCAAGTTCATTCACCGAATTAGTGCCGGGCCATGTGAATATGAGAGAACTTGAAAGAAGTATTGAAAAAGGAATCCACTCAGGCGGAGGGCAATCATTTATTTTTGGAGTTCCTGCCATCTGTGACGGTATCGCAATGGGACACAGCGGAATGAAATATTCTCTTCCCTCAAGAGAACTGATTGCGGATTGCGTCGAATCAGTAGCAAGCGCTCATCAATTAGATGGATTGGTCTTACTTACAAACTGCGACAAAATAACTCCAGGTATGCTAATGGCAGCATTAAGACTGGATATACCATGCATAGTTGTTACAGCTGGTCCGATGCTTGACGGCAGCTGCAAAACCGAACATTTAACATTCATAAAAGGCTCTTTTGAAGCTATAGGAAAACTAAGAGCAGGTGAAATCAGCGAAGAAAAATTATATGAAATGGAAGAAAGCTGTTGCCCGGGATCAGGCTCCTGCCAAGGCTTATACACCGCCAACACCATGGCTTGCCTGACAGAAGTAATGGGAATGAGCCTCCCTGGTTGCGCAAGCGCTTCATCAGTAAGTGCCAAAAAGAAAAGAATAGCGTTTGACAGCGGTATGCAAATCGTTAAAATGGTAGAAAAGAACATAAAACCCACAAACATAATTACCAAAGACTCACTTAGAAATGCAATTATAGCGGATTTGGCATTAGGGGGTTCAACAAACTCTATCCTTCATCTTTTAGCTATCTCTAAAACCGGAAACATCGGTGTAGGGCTTGATGATTTCAGTGAATTAAGCACAAAGATCCCACAAATAATAAAACTAGATCCCTCATCAGATTTAACGATGACGGATTTGGAAAACGCAGGCGGAATTCCAGGCGTTATAAAAACAATATACAAAAACACTCCTGAAATGAAAAATACAAAAAATGTTTGCGGAATGACTATTAAAGAAGTATCAGAAAAGGCTTGGGTTAATAACGAAGTAATCAGAACGCTCGATAACCCAATAACTTCTAACCCCGGGCTTGCTGTATTATACGGAAACCTGGCTGAAGAAGGAGCTGTAGTAAAAATATCCGGAGTAGACAAAGAATGCCTTACTTTTGAAGGCAAAGCCAAGGTATTTGCCTCTGAAGAAGAAGCAATGAAGGCAATTGAAACAGACAAAGTAGTCGCTGGAGATGTTGTTGTTATAAGATATGAAGGGCCTAAAGGAGGTCCCGGCATGAGAGAAATGCTTGCGCCAACATCATTGATTGTCGGAAAAGGCTTAGGCAAGAAAGTAGCTCTGTTAACGGACGGAAGATTCTCAGGAGGAACAAGAGGGCTTTGCATAGGTCATATTTGCCCCGAAGCAGCCGACGGCGGACTCATAGGACTTGTTGAAGACGGAGATACCATAAAAATAGATATCCCAAATCGCAAACTGGAACTCTCTGTCGATGAATCAACAATAAACAACAGAAAATCCAACTTTTTAATGCCTGAGCCAAAAGAAAGAAAAGGATATTTGGCAAAATACGCAAAAACTGTTCAGAGCGCTTCTCAAGGTGCTATCACGCTATAAAAACAAAATATACACTATAATAGGGGGCATGTAACCATGCTACCTATTTTTTTGTAAATTACCCTATTTTGAATAAAAAAGTTTATAGCCAATAATGGGAAAACAATCATTATGACTAACTATAGATACTTTGTATACTAATGTAATAATTACCAGGCCAGCGCCTTGTAAATGTATTCTGAAAAGATATAATTAAAATACAGTTTAGGAACAGTTCATACGAGCTGGGATTTAAATAAATTTTGGGGAAAATTAAATATTTTTGGAGGAGTAATCGTGCTAAGAAGCAGAGATATGGGGAGAGCTATAGCTGTTAGACGTTGGACTAATACGGCTTTAGAGTGTTACAAAAGAGGTTGCATTTGCGAAGGGTGTTTTTATTCTGATTTCTTTAATGGAACATCTCAACGTTGCCAGATGAAAGCATCAGTTCTTGAACTGGTAAGAGTGCTTGGAAAACCAGACATAGAAATGCAACAAGTTCTTTTAGATTAAAATTATTTTTGACAAATAAAAAGCTCTACTTTTGAAGTAGAGCTTTTTAATGTTTAGATATTTTATTTATTAAATAATTTCTTTGTATGACTCAGGATTGTTTAACAAGTCATAGTTAATTTCATTCTCGTTATCAGCAATTACTGCAGCCACTACAGCATCACTGGTAACGTTGACCATTGTTCTTATCATATCGATAACTCTATCTATCGCAAACAAGAACGCAAAGCCCTCTACTAGCTGATGTGGAGTTAACCCAAGACCGTTTAACACCAAAGCTATTGTAATTAGACCCGCACCTGGGATACCTGCGCAAGTACTTGAAGCAATAATCGCCAATATCATTATCTGTAATATTTGGATAGGTTCCAATGTCACCCCATACGCCTGAGTAAGGAATAAAACAGCGACAGTCTGGAATAAAGCAGTAGCATCCATATTCAATGTAGCACCCAAAGGAAGAACAAAGCTGCATACTTTGTGAGAAATACCTCTCTTCTCACAACAAGCTATTGTCAAAGGTAATGTTGCAGAACTGCTGGCTGTACCGAAGGCTACCATCATTGCTTCTGTTATTGCAGTATAGAAAGTCAAAATCGGTACCTTGCTGAATATTTTCATAAGCAGCGGATATATTATAAACAATTGGATACCGAAGCCAACAATTAAGACCAAGAAGTACTTAGAGATGCTCTCGAATATTGAAATTCCAAAAGAAGAAACGGCGACAGCAGTCAAGGCAAAGATACCAGGAGCCGCCAAGTACATAATCCAATCCGTAACTTTCATTGTCGCGGCAAATATGGATTCAAAGAAAGAAACAACTGGCCTGTTTATTTCACCAACTTTTGCAAGAGCAATTGCGAATACAAATACAAAGAATATAATAGGAATCATATCCCCTTTAGCCAATGATTCTAATGGATTTTGAGGAATCAAATTCAAGAATATGTTTCCGATATTACCTTTTTGCTCTGCTATAGCGTTATGAACTTGAGACTGAATCTCAACAGCAGAGCCTTGATTTATAAATGTCTGTACTCCAATACCTGGTTTTACTGCTAAAGCCAATATAGCACCTATAATAACAGCGAGAACGGTAATAATTCCATAATATAAAATCATTTTTCGACCGAACTTGCCGAGCTGCTTATTATCGCCGATACTAGAAATACCGACTATTATAGCACTACACACAAGAGGTATGACAACCATTTGGATAAGTCTTATAAATACTTGACCGATAAATGATAAAACATGCAAAAGAACATTTAACATATTGTTGTTTATAACTCCGCCAGGTCCTTGCTGAGCGTGAATTATAATACCTAAAATAATCCCTGCAATAAGTCCGAAAAAGATATGTCCATTTCGTTTAATACCTAGTCCCAAAGCTATTAGGACCTGCATATGTAATTTCATAATTATACCTCGTAAACTTTTACACAATAAATAGCGACTTTAATTGTACTATTTTTTCAAAAATAAGACAACAATATAAATAGTTGATATTTTGATATTAATTTGAACATTAAATTGAACATTAATTTAAATATTTTGAAATGATTTTGAGCTAATATTGATTATTATATTTGTATTTTTTGTACTAAAATAAAATTAAGAGAATATTGTCAAGGTCATATATATGAATTTAAAAAATAACAAATACCATTTTATTGCGATAGGTGGAATAGGGATGAGCGGCTTAGCCAAATATTTGCTTGAAAAAGGGCTTGAAGTATCAGGATCAGACATTCAAGACAGTAAATATCTGCAGAACCTGAAAAAATTGGGCGCAAATGTTTTTGTAGGACACAGTGAATCGAACATTTCAGGGACACCGACTGTGATTTCAAGTACGGCAATAAAAGAAGAAAACGTAGAATTTAAAAAAGCAAAGCAGCTGAATTTAGACATCTTACACCGATCTGACCTTCTTCAGCTTATAGCAAAAGATTTTTCGGACAATGAAACAGCAACGTTTTTCGGTTTTTCAGGAACACACGGAAAAACAACAACAAGCGGCTTATGCTCATATTTATTAGAAAAAGCAGGAAGAAAACCTTCTTATGTTGTAGGGGGAATAATACCTGAGCTTAATGATAATGCGCATTTCGGGTCGGATGATTATTTTGTCGCAGAACTAGATGAATCAGACGGAACTATTTTGAAATATCAACCTGATATAAATGTCATAAATAACTTAGAAGTTGACCACCTCGATTTCTATCAGGGCGGTTTTGATGACTTGATAAAAATATTCAGCCAATATTTAAAAAACCTTAAAAGCGGATCAAAAGTTATAATAAATACAGACTGCAAAGGCAATAAAGAACTGATGAAGCATAATGAAGAATTTGATTTCATAACTTTTGGTTTAAAAGAAGCTAACTATACGGCAGAAGAAATTGTTTATGAAGACTTCGGCTCTAGTTTCAACATATTGAAGCAGGGTAAAGTCTTAGGCAACGTCAAACTGACAGTACCTGGCAAACATAACGTATATAACGCTCTTGCGGTATTTGCGGCTTTAAATGAAGCAGATATTCCTGTAGACTCTTTTATAAATCATTTTTCCACATTTAGCGGAATGGGGCGAAGATTCCAGCTGTCAGCAGAATTTAACGGAATAAAAGTTATCGATGATTATGCTCATCACCCCAGCGAAATTTCGACAACGCTTGAAAGTGCAAAAAAAGCTACTGATTCGAGAATCGTAGCAGTTTTTCAACCACACAGATATTCAAGGCTAAAAGGTCTTTGGGATGACTTTTTAAATTGTTTTGACAATTGCGACAAGCTTATCGTACTAGATGTTTTTGCTGCCTCTGAAAAACCTATACAGGAAGCTGATTCAAACACATTTGCAAATCAGATTAATCACAAAGATGCAACTTATATTAGCGGTAATATGCAAGAAGCCGCTGAAAAAATATTGCCGCTCTTAAAACCATCCGACATAGTTTTGTCCTTAGGCGCAGGCGATATAACAAAACTCGGTTCACTTTTAAAAGAAACTTATAATAAAGTAACAAGCTAAAATGGAAATAAAACAAAATTACGAATTAAAAAAACATACCACTTTTAAAATAGGTGGGGAAGCGAAATGTGTATATTTCCCCAAAACCGTTGATGAATTAGTTGAACTTCTTACAAAAAAAGAGAAGCCGATTCTTTTAGGGAGCTGTTCAAATGTATTGATTTCGTCATACGGCATAGATGATGAAGTAATAATAACTTCAAAAATCACTCAATATTCTTTTGAAGGCAACAGGTTAACAACATCTTGCGGCACTAAAGGTCCACTGCTCTCAAAGGAATGCTATAACCTTGGTTTGAGCGGATTGGAATTTATGATTGGTTTTCCCGGTTCAATAGGGGGAATGATTTATATGAATGCGTCGGCGCATAACCAAGCGATTTCAGATAATTTTGTTTCTTGCAAGGTTTTTGACTTAGACACTAAAAAAGTTCTGAGTTTAAAAAGAGCAGACATGAATTTTAAATACAGAAAATCAATCCTCTCAGAAAAAAATTACATATTGTTATCTGCTGATTTTGAATTCAAAGAAGATGAAAAAGAAAAAATAAACGAAATGATGCAAAAAAACCTTGAATTCAGAAAAACCAAACAGCCATCGCTCGTTCTTCCAAACGTAGGAAGCAGCTTTAAAAACCCGGAAAATGATTCGGCGGGAAGATTGCTTGATCAAGCCGGAGCAAAAGGGCTTGAGGTCGGCGGTGCAAAAGTGTGGGAAAACCACGCCAATTTTATTGTAAATTTTAATAATTCTACTTCAAAAGATGTTTTAAATTTGATGCTAAAAATGTATGATATAGTAAGAGAAAAATACTCAATCGAACTTCAGCCGGAAGTTAAATTTATAGGGAAAAGAGACGAAGAAGAAGTGAGAATATGGAATATATTAAACAAAGAAAATACCCATTAGAGACCAAAATTGCAGTATTATACGGAGGTCTATCCAGCGAAAGAGAAGTATCTCTTCGCTCAGGAAAAAATGTTTATGAAGCACTGATTAGGTTGGGCTATAAAAATGCCTGTCTTGTTGATGTAGATAAAAATGTAGCTCAAGAACTGACAAAAAAGGAGATTGAAGTCGCATATAACGCTCTTCACGGCAAATACGGAGAAGATGGCTGCATTCAAGGCGTATTGGAACTTTTGGGAATCGATTACACAGGATGCGGCGTTTTTGCAAGCGCAACCTGCATGAATAAAGACCATACAAAAAATATATTAAAAAACTTTGACATTCCGCTTATTAAATCTGTTCTTGTTAATAAATGTGAAAACGCAGAAGAAAAAGTCAAAGATTTGAAATTCCCGCTAATGCTAAAACCTGTAAGCGAAGGTTCAAGCATCGGTATGTACAAAGTAAATTCTAAAGAAGAATTAAAAGATTTATTCAACAAATCCTTGGAATGCAATCAAGATATTTTGATAGAAGAATTTTTGGTAGGTATTTGCGCGACAGTCGGTGTTTTAGATAATGACCAATCGACTTTTGCCACCGAAATTTTGGAACTTAGAACAAAAACAGAGTGGTATGATTATGAAGCAAAATATACCCACGGACTTACAGAATTCATACTTCCTGCAGAAATATCAACAGAACTGACAGAAAAAGTAAAAGACATTGCAATTAAGGCTCATAAAGCTTGCAGCTGCGACGGGGTAAGCAGGGTTGATTTCTTGATTGTAGATGAAATACCATATGTTTTAGAAATAAATACAAGTCCCGGAATGACTGATCTGAGCGATTTACCTGCCCAGGCCAGAGCAATGGGTATATCATATGATGAACTCGTATTAATAATTTTGAACAACGCAGGCTTAAATAAGTAAATGGAAAGCAATGACTCAATAAAAAGACGTATAAAACGAAATCAAATGCAGAGAAACTTGAGAAAAAGTGAGCTCTCTGTAAAAAGATTCTTCGCTCTTCTACGTTTTCTTATTATCCTGTTCATTATTTTCCTCACCTACAAATTAATTTATTCTTCGCACTGGTACGTCAATCCGGCAGTCTTTAAATCACCAAACAATGAATACCTTAAAATTTTAGGCAACGATATAACCCCTGATTACAAAATACTAAATGCTTTAAGAAAAACGGAACTTCCTAAAAAACCAATATATCTTATTCAAACAAAAAATATGGAAAAGGAAATTCTTAGAATAGAACCCATAAAAAGGGTTTATATAAGAAGATTTTGGTGGCCGGGAAGATTCACCGTTTTTGTTGAGGAAAGAAAACCAATTCTGGTAATTTCTCCATCCGAAAAAGTAGCACCTATAGCATTTTTCACTGAAGGAGGGAAACTCATCGGGAGAGAATACCTGCCTCTCAGCAACAAATATAATCCTATCCTGATACTTACTTATGGAAACAAAGGCGAGGATTATAGGAAGTGGAACGAATCCAAAATAAAAATGTATGAAAAACTAGCGAAGAGCTTGAGCGCTTATTCAGGAGAAAAAGTCCAGTACATAGATATCAGAAACCCTCATGATGCATATGCACAACTAACCACGGTCAAATTGAGACTCGGAGAACTTGACCCATCAGTATTTAAACGAATTCAATCAATAAGCTCTATTCTTCCTCAAATAAGAAGCTTCAATAAAAAAATAAAATATGTGGATTTAAGATGGGAAGACTCAAATTACTTAAAACTTGAAGAAAACCAGCCGGCTGAGAAAAAGGTTGATTAAATAAACAATCTAAGAAGATTTATTTACAAGCAACGCTCTATTCATATCCGAAAGCGCCGTCGCACCGGTCATCTCATTAGGAGACATAAGCTTGGATTTTATGAACTCATTCCTTACACGCTCTATTTTTGTCTGAATATTCTTATATTTACTTTTTTCAGCTTCATCGCTGGTCGCAGATAATTTCTCTGCGATTACTAAAACAGCTTTTTTATAATCAATTTCGACATCTCCACTCGAAGTAATTCCAAGCTGAGCCATAAGTTCTTTCCAACCTGGCGGAAGCGGAGGCTGCCCTTGTGACTTTTCCGCTCCAGTCGGCATTATGTTATTTAGTGAACTTGAAGTACTTGAAGATTGTTGAGGTTTCTCAGTTTTTTGCAACAGCAATTTGTCAGCGGCTTTATTTCCTGACGGTGCAAGACCAAGCGCCTTTAGCCTCTGCTTTATTAATTCATATTCTGCGTCGATAGATGAAGAATAATACGAATTTCCTGCAGCTATAGCATTTATAGACATGACAAACTTTCGGCAATTAGTGAATACTTAAATAATTCCCCTAGAAAAAGAATATTAAACCAATGCTTATGTTTCGCTTGATATTTATAAATCTTTCTTTACAAAAGTACTAAAAAAATAAATATACCAATAATGTCAGTTGCATTAAAAATATTATGTTGTACAATAATTGAGTCAGAAAATTAAAAACCCACAATTAAACATGCGTATAGGATGGTTTGCACTAACAAACCGAGTATTTCCTATTGGAGACATGTTTTTTTTATTTTTAGAATAAATTTTACTAAATGAAAGGTCATAAACGTGGAAGAAACAAAAGTAAAAACAAAAAAAAGAAAAATTGAAACAAAAGAAGAAGCTCCACAATCTGAGTGGAAAGAACAAGTAATTCAAATAAGAAGAGTTACAAAAGTTGTAAAAGGCGGTAAAAAACTTAGCTTCAGAGCTGTTGTTATCGTTGGTAATAAAAACGGTCAAGTTGGTGTTGGCTGTGCAAAAGCATCTGAAGTTATTGTAGCTATACAAAAAGCGGTTGCTGAAGGCAGAAAAAATCTTGTTTCAGTTCCTATATTCAAAACAACAATCCCACACCCAATCACAGGTATTTCAGGAGCTGGAAGCGTTATGTTAAGACCTGCTTCTCAAGGTACAGGGGTTATCGCTGGCGGTGCTGTTCGTGCAGTACTTGAGTTAGCCGGTATCGAGAATATCCTAAGCAAATCTTTAGGATCAAAATCTCCACTTAACGCAGCTAGCGCTACTTTAGCGGCACTAAAAAATCTAAGATCTTTTGGCGATGTTGCTAAAAAACGCGGTATTACACTTAAAGAAATGCTTAACTAAAAGGAAACTTAAAATGACAAAAAAATTAGAAAAAATCCAAATAAAATTAGTAAAAAGCTTAATAGGCTCTACTGAAAAACAAGTAAGAGTAGTAAAAGGCTTAGGACTTAACAAAACTAATCAAGTTGTTGAACACTACAACAGCCCTACAATAATGGGTATGGTAAACAAAGTTTCACACCTTGTTGAAATTGTGAAGTAGTTTAAAAAGTAAGCCTGTTGTCGTCAAATATGATAATGTCAAACAGGTAATTCTATACTAAATTAAATTAAGAAAGGTAATTATAAAATGTCAGAAAGAATAACTTTAGAGGATCTAAGACCTGCTGACGGTGCAACCAGAAAAACAAAAAGAGTTGGTCGTGGAAGATCATCAGGACACGGTAAAACAAGTTGTCGCGGTCATAACGGTGAAGGACAAAGATCTGGAAGATCTGCAAAAAGAGGTTTTGAAGGCGGACAAATGCCGGCATACAGAAAAATGCCTAAATTAAAAGGCTTTAATAACTTCAACGCTATTAACTACGGTGAAATCAATGTAAGCGATTTGGAAAAACTAAGCGCTAAAGAAGTTGATTTAAACGTTCTTAAAGAAGCAGGCAAAGTACACCCTTCGGCAGAAGAACTAAGAGTTCTTGGCAACGGTGAAATCACAAAAGCTGTAACTGTTAATGCTAGATATTTTACAGCTTCAGCTAAAGAAAAAATTGAAAAAGCAGGCGGAAAGGCTCAGTTAGTATAATGCAGCAACTAAAGATGAAACCACCATCTATGGAAGAAATGATATCTATGTTCAAGGTATCAGGCTTAAAAGAAAAACTAATTTTCACAGTTTTGATGATTGCGGTTTTTCGTTTATGTACTCAGCTTCCATTGTTTGGGATAAACAATGAGGTATTTTCACACATTGCAGCAGGTAACAATATTATTGGCTTTTTAGATATGTTCTCGGGCGGTGCGCTTGGGAACGTATCTATAATTGCTTTAGGTATTGGACCTTACATCACAGCATCAATTATAATGCAGCTTTTGACAGTGGTTATACCACATTTAGAACAGCTTCAAAAAGAAGAAGGCGAAGCAGGAAGAAGAAAAATTTCTCAATACACAAGAGTGTTTACTGTTGCTATTGCAGCATTTCAATCCATGGTGTTTTTCTTGTTCCTTACTCATTCTGCTTCGGCAGCAATTTTGCCGGAAGTAAATAAGAGCATGTTTATGATCGGATCAGTTTTGATTCTGACAGCAGGCTCAGTATTCACAATGTGGCTTTCTGAAATAATGACTGAAAAAGGCATAGGAAATGGCGCATCGATGCTTATTTTCTGCGGTATTATAAGTAAAATTCCCGTGTATACACAACAAACAAACAAAATGGTGTCCAATGACCCCGGCTTGCAGCTCGGGTTGGTTGTGCTCTTGGCAATATTCTTTGCTACTATGGTATTAATCGTCGTTATGCAAGAAGCGTCAAGAAAAGTTATTATAGTTAATCCAAAACGTCAGGTCGGAAATAAGGTTTACGGCGGGATGAATACATTTATTCCTTTTAAACTCAATCCGGGCGGTGTTATGCCTATAATCTTTGCAGTTGCCATCTTACTTTTCCCAACGACTGTATTAAGTATCGCGGGACAATCAAATATGTTAAATGGACCGGCAAAAGACATAATAACTCAGTTTTCGATGTTATTTCACCCTGCCAGCATAAGCTATAACTTGGTATACTTTGTGCTTATAGTTGTTTTGACTTTCTTTTATGCTTCAATTATGCCAAATATGCAGCCAAAAGAAATTGCTAATAACTTGAAGAAGCACGGTTCGTCTATACCGGGTATTAAGCCTGGAAAACCAACGGCAGAAGCTTTAGACAAAATTTTAAGCAGAGTAACATTCATCGGAGCTTTGGGATTGGGAACAATTGCATTGATTCCATCTTTAGCAAGTAACGTAACTAATATAACAACCCTTCAAGGTATCGGAGCAACATCTTTGATAATCATGGTTGGGGTTGCTTTAGACTTTATAAATCAAATAAAAACTCATTTATTAGCTAGAAATTACGAAAGCTTCTTAAAAGAGTAAGTAAAAAACAAAATTTCAAAAAGGTGAATGATTTATTTCATTCACCTTTTGCATTCTTTTCAAGGCGAGAAAACTCGAGCCGTAGAAAATGGCGTCACCACTAAATTTATAGCTACTACTAATGATTACATAAGTAGATAGTGACTTTCTGTTGTATTTACTCAAGATTCAATTTTTTAAAAATATGATATAATAAACTTGTCGAACTAGTGAATAGGGTTGTAAAAATGAAAAAAGAATTGATTTTTATCGGACCACCAGCGAGTGGCAAAGGTACACAAACTGCAAGATTATCTAAAGAACTGGATTTCCCGCATGTTGATACGGGGTCTCTTCTAAGAGCCGCAATGAAAAACGAAACAGAGGCAGGAAAAATTGCTAAAAGCTACGTCGAAAAAGGGCAACTTGTTCCTAAAGAAATAGTAGCAGCTATAATAAAAGACCGTCTGATGCAAGATGATGCGAAAAATGGCTTTATTCTTGACGGTTACCCAAGAAGCATTGAACAAGCTGAAGCTTTAGATGAAATGCTAAAAGAAATCGATACAGGAGTCGATGCTAAAATTAAGGTTTTATACTTTGATATTCCGATCGATAATCTTATCGAAAGAATAGTAAACAGACGCTCTTGTCCACAATGTGGCGCTATATTCAATGTCAAAACTATGCCTATTAAAAAGGAAGGTTTCTGCGACTATTGCGAAGCAGGACTTGTAACTAGAGCAGATGATACTGAAGAAATTGCAAAAGCCAGATTTAATACATATTTCTCTGAAACCGCACCTCTTGTAGACTTCTACGAAAAAAGAGGCGAGTTAGTAAGAATCAATGCAACTGGCTCGATTGAAGAAGTATATCAAAAACTGAAAGAAGCAGTAGGTTAATGGCTATAATAAGAAAATCCAGAGAAGAAATAAAACTGATAAAAAAAGCAGGTTCCATAGTTGCTCTGGTGCATAAAGAAATGAAAAGCATTATTAAACCAGGTATTTCAACCAAATACCTGGATGATATTGCTTTCCAAATAATAAAAGATAACAAATGTGAGCCTTCTTTTCTTGGATATAACGGCTTCACAGCGAGTATATGCGCCTCTATCAACGAGGAAGTAGTCCATGGTATTCCTTCTGAAAACGTCATATTAAAAGAAGGAGACATCATAAGTGTTGATGTAGGTGCCACTTATAGAGGTCTTGTAGGAGACGGAGCCTGGACATATCCTGTCGGACAAGTATCTGATGAGTGTAAAAAACTTCTTAAAGCTACTGAAGAGTCATTATTCGCAGCAATTTCAAAAATGAAAAACGGTGCAATTTTAGATGACGTTTCAGGTGCAATAGAAGATGTTGCAAACGCCAATGGACTCGGCATTGTAAGACAATATGGCGGACATGGAGTCGGAAGAAACATGCACGAAGAACCATTTGTTTTCAATTACAGAGTCGGAAGTAAAACCGTGTTAAAATCAGGTATGACTATAGCGATAGAACCGATGTTAAACCTCGGAACTGACGATGTATATGTTTTGGAAGACAAATGGACGGTCGTAACGAAAGACCATCTGCCTTCTGCCCACTTCGAGCATTCGGTATTAATTACCGATGAAGGTCCTGAAATTCTCACTAAATTAGCTGACTAATTCAGCTAAAATTGGTTAACAACAATTTTTTAGTCTATAATGTTACTAAGTATAATCAATATAGGTCAAATTAAATGATAGAAATGAGAGTAATGGGAATAGCCATCGACACAAGATCCGGCTCTCCAATAGTAGTTTTACATGATAAAGAAAACAGAAAAGCGCTCCCGATATGGATTGGGTCAGCAGAGGCAAGCGCTATCATAAGAAAAATAGAAAATATCAATGTATCAAGACCAATGACACATGATCTTTTAACGGATGTGATTATCAAAACAGGTTATGACGTAGAAAAAATCGAAATAAACGATGTTGATAAAGAAACATATTTTGCGACAATTTTCCTAAAAGATGACAACGGAAAAACAATAGAAATTGACGCAAGGCCATCTGATGCTATAGCCATTTCAATCAGGGTAGATGCTCCGATCTTTGTAACAGCAAATGTTTTAGCAGACGGTTCTATTTCTTGTGACAATTCAAAAGATGAAGAAGAAGCACAAGAATTCAGAGACTTCATCCAAAGTATCAAGCCTTCAGACTTTGAAAGGCTTATGAAGGATGACACACAATCTGATCAATAAGATATATGGAACTTTTTATCGGTTTGTTTATTTCAAACTTAAAAAATGAGGAATTATAATTCCCTTTATAATAAGTTTGTTTGTGATCTTTTTTCAAATCCAGAGAACTAAGACCGATGTAAGATTCCGTTTTTAAAAGATAATCCAAGAAACGCATAATAGTATTATTCCTCGTTTAGTGTATAATATATTTAATTAATTCACAAGAAAAATCAATCAAAAATATGAAAGGTGTAATCATGGGAAAAATTACAAAAGAGATGAGCATTATAGAAATAGTACAAAATTACCCTGAATCTTTAGAAGTATTTGCAAAATATGGTCTTGGCTGTATCGGTTGCGCGGCAGCGAGGTTTGAAAATCTTGAAGCTGGAGCAAAAGTCCACGGCGTTGATCCGGATAAAATGGTTGAAGAAATTAACGCTTTAATAGGCGAGTAGATCTATAAACAACAAAAAATCCGGCATTCTTGAATACCGGATTTTTTATTTAAACAATTATTATTTAATAATCTGTACTGGAATAGCTGCAAATCGTGTATATGAGGTTAATTTATTTTCCGAAGTTTCAACTTTAGCTTCTTTCTTCGGTTCTACAGCGCTTTCCTCAAGATTATTTTTAATAATAAATTTAACCAATTTCGGATTTAACATATGTTCCCCTAGATTTCCCTTACATTTATATAAAAATAAAAACAATTTAATTATTGCTATATAGGATACAAAATTTACAATTGTTAAGATAAAAGCGAAAGGTTTATGCTACAATAAATTAAAGGTTAATATATATGATCAAATTCGCAGTCAAACTGTTAAAAAATAAATTTTACCCACTACAAATCCCCGACACAGCTGAAGTCCAGCATGGTCAAATGGTACTTGTAAGAACAGAAAAAGGTGAAGAAGCCGTTAAGGTTTTTGCCGTTTCTTCTGAAATTTCAAAATGCTGGGAATGCCACAAGCCTGAAGCCCTCCCTCTCATTAGGGTTATGAATAATGCCGATTTGGAAACGTTAAAAGAAATTGAAGCGCTAGAAGAAGAAGGCTATAAAGCTTGCAATGATCTTATAAAACAGCACAATCTTAATATGAATCTTATTCAATGCAGATATACATTTGATAAAAGAAAAGTATCATTCTACTATACTGCACCTGAAAGAGTAGATTTTAGAAACCTTTTAAAAGATTTAACTCAAATATTTAAAAGAGTCAGAATCGACCTAAGGCACATTGGCGTAAGAGACGAAACCTCACTATGCCAAGGGAACGGACTATGCGGAAGACCATTTTGCTGCTGCTCTTTCAAACGCTCTTTTGAATCGATTAATATAAAACTGGCAAGGGATCAAGGAATGCCTATTACACCAGGAAAAATTTCTGGTACTTGCGGCAGACTCCTATGCTGTTTAAATTATGAATATCCCAATTATATTGAAGCTGCTAAAGATATCCCTCCTGTCGGTTCAGGTGTTATGACTCCTGATGGGGTAGGAAGAGTTTGTTCTTTGCATTTCTTAAATGACAAAGTATCTGTAAAGCTTGAAGATGGAAAAATCAAAGAATACGGCAAAAACGATATTGAAATGATTGATGCCGAAGTCAATATAGAAATTGATACTTCTTATAATAATAAATATGCTGAAGAAACAGATGAGTCAATAGATATAAAACAGCTTGAGGACGACAGAAACAGTTCCACAGGAAACGTCTAAGAAACAGGCAGCTTTATTGTAAAAGTGGTAGTATCATCTTCTATGCTATCCGCTGTTATTGTTCCATTATGAGCTTGGACAATTTGATTTGCGAGGTAAAGCCCCAAACCTGTCCCCAACTTTCTGAACTTTTTGACACTTGTATAATATTTTTTGAACACAAGCTCTAATTCGTCTTGAGAGATGCCTGTTCCATAATTTTTGATATCTATTTTTAAAAAATTATCCTGTAGAGAAAGAGTAACTGTTATTTGAGTATCAAAAGTGCTAAAAGAAATTGCGTTGAAAATAACATTTTTCAAAACTCTTTTTATCTGAAGCTTGTCCAAGCTAATATCCATACTGGCCTCTAGCGGTTTAAAAATCAATTCTCTGTTGTTATTTGAAGCTATAATTTTCATTTCTTCAACAATATAAGAAAGGTATTCGTTTATTTCTACAAGACTTTTGTTCAAAACTAAAGAAGAATGCTCTAATTTATATGTTTCCAATAGGACTTCCGAAAGCTCCATTAGTTCTTCGTTAGAGCTTTTCATCAGCTTTAACGCTTCCAGCTGTTTTTCATTTAATTCACCGAACCTGCCTGAAAGCAAATAATCCAAAGCATTAAGCTCCGCTATCACAGGTACTTTTAAATCATGGGTCAAAGTAGCAACAAAGTCTTCTTTAAATTTCTTTGACTCTTTTTCACTTTCAATATACTTTTCTAGTGACTGATTTTTTTCAAAAAGGCTTGCTTGATATTCTTTAATCATATTTTCTCTGTCTTCCACAGTTTCGATAAGTCGATTTAAAGATTCTTCAAGTTCCTTGTCCTGCATTTGTTCAGCCCTTAAATAAAGCTGACCGTATCTGACTTTTTGAACAATATTTACAAGCTTGTTTATGTCTCTTTTGAGATTCCGATAATAGCTTTTAAACCGTTTAAGCTTGGAATAAACAACAATTATTATAAAGACTAAAATAACAATTATTATATTTAACAATAATAGAATCATATTCATAGGCAAATTATATCATAAAACAAATCGGACCCAATGATTGGATCCGATTTGAAAGTTTGTATTTATTGAAACTATTGCATTTGTTTCATAACTTCTTCAGCAAAGTTTTCTTGTCTTTTTTCAAGACCTTCACCTAAAGTCCAACGAACAAATTCTTTTATTTCAAATTTACCTTTAATTAAATCTTCGATTGTTTGGTCAGGATTTTTAACAAATGGTTGTTCAACTAGACATTTTTGAGACATCAATTTGTTAACACGTCCTTCTACGATTTTCGCTCTGATTTGTTCAGGTTTGCTAGCTAAGTCTTCTTTACCCATTTCAATTCTAGTTTCTTCATCGATAACTGATTGAGGAATTTCTTTTCTTGAAACGAATTCAGGAGCTGAACTTGCAATATGTAGACAAATGTCTTTTGCTAAAGCTTCATCAGCTTCGCTGGTATTCAATAAAACACCGATTTTATTGTTGTGGATATAAGTAGCTAAATTGCCTTCAAGAATTTGGAATCTTCTGATTGTGATTTTTTCACCGATTGTAGCAATTTTTTCTTTAATTATATCTTCAACTGTTTTTGAACAACAGTCACATACTGAAGCATTTAATTCTTCAACTGTTTGAGGTTTTTTTGCAACGATTTGCTTTGCAATATTTTCAACTAATTCTTTAAAATCAGCATTTTTAGCAACAAAGTCAGTTTCGCAATTAACTTCAAGAACAGTTCCAACACCGTTTTCGATGTATGAAACAACTAAACCTTCAGCTGCAATTCTAGACATTTTCTTGTCAGCAGATGCCATACCTTTTTGTCTAAGAAGCTCAGACGCTTTTTCCATATCACCTTCAGCTTCGATAAGAGCATTTTTGGCATCCATAATGCCTGCACCTGTTTTTTCTCTAAGTTCTTTTACTTGTGAAGCGCTTATATTCATTTTAAGTCATCCTTTCGTATATTCGTTGATTAGTCTTCTGTCTCGAATTTAGATTTAAGATCAGAATATTTTTCATCTTCTTCTTGAACTTCATCAACTTCTGCAGATTCTTCGACTTCAGCAACTTCAGCAACACCGGCATCTTCTGCTTTTATTGCTTCGATTTTTGTTGTTTGAGTTGCTTTATTTTCTCTAAGTTGCTTACCTTCTAAAATAGCGTCAGCAAGTTTAGAAGCGATAAGTCTGATAGCTCTTATAGCATCGTCGTTACCAGGAATGATGTAATCGATTCCATCAGGATTAGCGTTTGTATCAGCTAAACATACAACGGGAAGATTCAATTTATTGGCTTCTGCAATAGCAATAGCTTCTTTTTTCTGGTCAACCACGAATATTAAATCAGGCATACCTCTCATTTCTTTGATACCGCCTAATGTTTTGCTTAATTTTGAAAGTTTTCTCATTATTTGAGAAACTTCTTTTTTAGGTAACTTGTCAATATGACCTGATTCAACGAACTCTTCAAGCTCTCTAAGTTTATTGACTCTTCCTCTAATAGTTTCAAAGTTAGTAAGCATTCCGCCTAGCCATCTTCTGTTAATGTAGTATGCACCGGCTCTTTTAGCTTCTTCTGCAACTACTTCAGAGGCTTGTTTTTTAGTTCCCACAAATACTATATTTCTGCCTTTTGCTGCATATTCTCTTACAATAGCATAAGCTTCATCTAATTTTTGAGTTGTTTTTCTTAAATCTACAACGTAAATTCCGTTTCTTGCACCATAGATATATGGTTTCATTTTTGGGTTCCAACGTTGTGTTTGGTGTCCAAAGTGTACACCTGCGTCTAGCAATTCGATCATTGATGCTACTGGCATCTTTCTTCTCCTTATTTTCTTGTAAACATGTAATTTGCAGTTCTCCCATCTCTACAGAGACTAAGCTTACAAGCCCTCGCTTAAAGAGTTTCGGCCTATTTGCCTATCGGACTTCTTCAAATTACCAACTTATCTTATTACAAACATAAAAATTTTTAAATAATATCTTAATAAAAATATAGCTTGTAGGCGTTTTTCATTCATGTAATTATTTAGATGATAAAATAAAATATTAGTTGAGTATATTAATAAAAAGTTCATTTATATATGCTAAAAAATAAACTCACAATGTTAGTATTGGCTATAGTTGTATTTTCATTAAAAGCAGTGGCTATAGATTCCAATTTTAAAAATTCTCTGGATGAAATTTACATCAAAAAAACATCAGGGAATAATTATTCTGTGAATTTTTTATTTAACAAAGAATATACTGAACCTCTGTCGCTTCAGAAAAAAGGGCCAACAACTTATTCTATAATACTGCCTGAAACGAAATTGTCTTCAAAAAACATAAAGATTGTCTATAAAGACGGAAATGATTCGATAAAACTGACTGTTAACGAATATCCATATATTGATCAAACCATCAATAACGGCTATGTAAAAGTCACAGCATCTGTCAAAAACAATGCAAAACTTAACGTTTCAACAGATGTTACAGCGTCAAAGGCAAAAGATATCCAAAATGTCCCGAAAAGCGCTGTAAAAACGCAAACTGCAAAAACAAAAGTACCCACACTTCCGGTAGAAAAAAAAGAACCCGTCGCAAAAACTCAACCTGAAGCAGTGCCTCAAAATTTACCTGAAGAACCTGCACAACCAACTTATCAAGAGACTAACAGCGCTTCTGAAACAAACCAATCAAAAGAAGATTTAGAAATAATGAGGGGGCTCACTTCTGTAGATGAATCTTTAGCTGAAAAGATCCAGCCAGAGGACAAACCGCCAATAAACAAAGACTACCTCTCGATTATGATGAACATATCATTATTCCTGCTAATAATGCTTTTATTAACAAGATATTTTTATAAAAAATACAAAATTAAAACAGCAAGAACAGTAGAAAGAGAAGAGCTAAAACAAAATTATCGCAAAAGACTAGACGGCTCAAATGAAGAAAACCCAACTGAGGATTATTTAGAAAATATTTATCCTGAACCAACTACAAAAAGCGCTTTTCAGCAACAAGTGGAATCAATGTCCCTGACGGCTGAACAGAAAAACGTTGCCACTAAATCTCAGGAAAATATTCAAGAAGCCTATTCTAATATTCCTACATTGACAGAAGAAGAGGACTATCTTGATGAGAATTTTGACTATGAAATCATAGAAGCACCTGAAGATATTGAGACGACTTATGCTCCGAAGCTTTTGTCAGAAGCAAAAATAGACAACAACAAAGGATTCTATCTGATACAATATGACGGCGAAATCGCTCTGGTAGGATACATAGGGGATAATTATTTTGTAATAAATAAATTCAATAAGATATTTAAGCCTAACTTGCAAACAAGACTGCACGAAAGACAAGAAACATACTGCAATTACCTGGTAAGAGTCGACAGTTACAAGGCACTTATTCAGGTATCTAAAACTAATATGAAAGTATTAATCGAGTTTTAACTATGAAAAAACTTCTAATTTCTGCTCTAATTCTAATGATGTTTTTTATCAGCGGATGCTCCAAAAATCCGAAAGAAAACAATACAATAAAATTCTCAAGCTGGGGCTCTCAGAGCGAGATAACCGTTTTAAAAAAATTAATAATCGAATTTGAAAAAGAAAACCCTGATATAAAAGTTGAACTTTTGCATATACCTCAAAATTATTTTCAAAAATTACACCTTTTATTTGCATCAAATCTGGCACCTGATGTCATTTTTATAAACAATATTTACGCGCCGATATATATAAAAGCAGGTTTGCTGGAAGATGTAGGTCCTTATTTTTCCGAGGAAATAGAAAAAGGTACCTATCTCGACAATTCAATACAATGTTTCAGCGATAAAAACAACATTTACGCTATCCCAAGAGACTTGTCAAACCTTGTGATTTACTATAACAAAGACATTTTTGACAAAAAAGGTGCTTCATACCCAAAAAGCGATTGGACATTAAATGATTTATTAAAAACAGCACAAAAAATAAACGGCAGAGATTGTTTTGCGATAAACTTTGAAGAAAAATCCTTGTATTGGCTATATTATTTGGAATCTAACGGCGGAGGAATTCTTTCAGACGACTCAAAACAAATAATTTTGAATTCACCTAAAAGCATAGAGGCTCTTCAATTTTACTCTGACATTATAAACAAATACAAACTAGCCCCATCAAAAGCTCAGGTTGCAAGTATGACAAGCGCCCAAATGTTCATCAACGGCAAGCTGGGAATGTACCTTGGGGGCAGATGGATGGTTCCCAAATTCAGAGAAGCAATCCCTTTTAACTGGGATGTGATTAATTTCCCTGCAAGCGAAACAAACAAGGTTCTTATCGATTCTTCTGGCTGGGCAGTTTCTAAAAGCTCTAAGAACAAGGAAGGCGCTTTTAAACTCATAAAATTCTTATCTTCAAAAAGATCGATAGAAGAATTCACCAAAAGCGGCCTCATAATTCCCGCAAGATATGATGTCGCATCATCAGAGACTTTTTTATCAAAAAATCAAAAGCCAAAAAATTCTAAAATATTTATTGATATGATAAAAAATGCTAAGCCGACACCCACAAACGAACATTACCAGCAAATTAATGATATATTAGATGAAGCTTTGGAACCTTTATTCAATGGAGATAAAAAAGCCGATGAAGTTATCACTCCCAAGCTCATAAAAAAATTAAACGAACTACTATAAATGTTTTTAAAGGAATAAGAAAAGATGGAAAAATTTTTTAACCTAAAAGAATTAGGGACAAACGTCAAAACAGAAATACTAGCAGGGATAACAACCTTTATAACAATGTCCTACGTGCTGATAGTAAATCCTAAAATACTTGCCACAGCGGGATTCCCTTTTGAAGCAAGTATTGCAGCTACTATTTTCGCAGCTTTTTTAGGTTGTATGCTGATGGGTTTATATGCAAAAAGACCATTCGCAGTTGCTCCTTATATCGGTGAAGTTGCTTTTATTTCCTACACCGTTGTCCTTGCTCTTGGATTCAAGTGGCAGACAGCACTTGGTGCAATTTTTATAAGCGGACTGGTATTTTTCATTCTTACACTTTTAAAAATTAGGCCGTGGCTGGTAAATTCGATGTCAGAAACAATGAAATTAGCTTTTACAGTAGGCTTGGGTTTATTTTTAATACTTGTAGGTTCTTTAGAGACAGGAATAGTGAAATTCACCCAAAACGCTATACCTATTCAAATAGGAGACTTTCATAACCATACCATACTTCTTGCCATATTCACTTTCGTAGTAATAGTGACGCTTATGCAAAGAAAAGTAAAAGGCGCTATTCTAATAGGGATACTGTCATCAACCGTGCTAGGACTAATCTTAGGAGATATTTCCGTTCCTGAGAAAATAATTTCTATGCCCCCAAGCATAATGCCTTTAGTAGGAGAGCTGGATATAGCAGGTGCTTTTTCTTTGGAATTCTTGCCAATATTCTTCATAATCTTTTTACTTGTTTATGTGGACACTATGGGGTGTATGCTTGGTGTATGTTACAAAGCCGGGTTACTAGATGAAAAAGGATGCCTGCCAGAAATCGAAAAACCTATGCTTTGTGATTCAGTTACAACAATGTTTGCAGCTTCAGTAGGGACGATAACTTCCGGGGTATATCTTGAATCCGTAACAGGCATCGAGAGCGGCGGAAAATCAGGCTTGACAGCAGTTGTTGCAGGATTTTTATTCTTATTGGGATTATTTTTCGCTCCATTATTTGGAATGGTTCCTCCTTTTGCGTATGGGCCGGCTTTAATTATAGTAGGGATGCTCATGGTTTCTATAGTAAGCAAAATCAATTTTGAAGATATGACAGAATATGTTCCTGCATTATTCGCCATAACAACCATGGTGTATTCATACAACATAGGAATCGGTATGGCCGCAGGGTTTATTCTTTACCCGATTTTAAAAGTCTTAACGGGAAGAAAAAAAGAAACCAACCTGGCTATGTGGGTACTGGGATTGTTCTCTGTAGGATTTTTTGTAGTTTATCCATATACATAAAAAAAAATCCCTCTATTAAGAGGGACTTTTTTAATCAACTTTTCCTACTTGGTTTCGGCCGTTTTCCTTAGCTGCGTATAATCCTTTGTCAGCATGTTCAATCAACGAAGCAGGAGTTTCTCCATCGACAGGGAACGTCGCCACACCTAAACTTATAGTTACACTGCTTTCAAGATCCGGCCCTAATTTATATGGTTTTTGGGCTACTGTATCACAAATCTTTTGAGCAGCTATTCTGGCTTCTTCTTTGTTTGTGTCTCTCAAAATTATCGCCATTTCTTCGCCACCATACCTACAAACAAGGTCTGAGCTTCTCACACACTTTTTAAGAGTCTGTGCGACCTGTTTTAGGACAGCATCACCGGCTTGATGTCCGAATTTGTCATTAAATTTCTTGAAGAAATCAATATCTATAAGAATAAGAGAAAAATTACTCTCGTATCTTTTTGAATAATCTATATTATAAAGCATTTGCTCCTGGAAATACCTGTGGTTGTAGAGTTCCGTGAGTCCATCCGTTGTTGCAAGTTTATAGGTATATTCTAAATCCCTTGATTTTATAATGTACTTCATCAAATATATAGCTATAAAGGTCATTACAGCGCCAATAACTGGTATTACTGTCCATATCCAGAGATTGAAAAACTGCATTATATATGTAGAAATAAAGAAATAAGCAATAACAGCGAACACAGAACTAGCCGATGCAATTACGGTTGAAGAAATTAAGAATACAATTAACGCAATGATAGAAACAAATACCGCCGTAATTAAGAGATTTATTTTGGTATCTACTTTTTTAATTACATTGTTATCAATAATATTGTTCAAAAGAGTTGTGTGAAGCTCAACTCCCGGCATATATTTCTCGGTTGGCACGGTTTTTATATCAGACAAAGAAACAACACTTGTTCCGACATATACTATCTTGTTCTTGAAATAATCTTTTGGCAACAAGCCCGGCTTATTTTGTTTTTCCAGCTCAATACTTTCGATAATTTTCCAGAAAGGAACATAAGTGAATGTCTTATGAGATTTTTGCCCTGTTTCGCCATACCAGTTTAAAATAGCTTCCCCGGTATTCAACATAGGGATTTTTCTGGAACCAATTATCAAATTGTTGTTTTTATCGATAACTAACTGATTCGTATTCGTATTTTGTTTATCGTTTAGATATTTTATGGCAACTTTCAACGCAAGATAAGTATAATAATCAACTTTTAAATAACTGGTATCTCCTCTTTCTAAAGCTTCTGCGCTATAGTGAGGATATGCAACAAAAAGAGGAGCTGTCCTACTAATAGCATCTTGTGAGCGTGGAGTGTTTATATGGCCAATATTTGGCGTCGCATTTATTATTCCTGTTAAAATACTTCTGCAATTTGGAAACAACATAAAGTCCATAGATTTAGAATCGATTTTAATATTAGTTTTTATGTCATCCGGCAAAATAACAGGAAGCCTTAGGTCAAAAGGACGATTATCAAAGTTCATCCCAACAAAAACATTTTTGTTTCTTGCGATTGCATCTATTAGTTTAGCATCGCTATAGGGTCTGCTTTTCAGCGATTTTACAAACAATAAATCAAACGCAATAGAACAAGGCTTTTGTGGCTCCAAATAATCTATAAAACTTGCATATACCTCTCTGGGGATAGGCCATTCACCATACTTATCAATCAAATATTCATAGCTATCATCATCTATAGCGGCAATAACAATATCTTTGGATACTTTTCTTGAGTCTGCTGTTGCTATTTGACGCAAATCAAATGTCTTGGCTTCCATATCCACCAGAAGTCTTTTTATATTCGGGCTGTTAAAAATAACAACAACCAGAATAAAAAGAAAAAATAACGAAATTCCATACAGAACTTCGTTTTTGTATTTTTTTATAAAACTATTGATCTTAACCATACAATGTCCCTAAATTATCTTGCAATTCTGGATACAGATACAAGATTACTTTCATTTACAAATCTGATATTCTCTTCTAACATATCAGTTAAACTCTCTAACTCTTGCGGATTAAGCAGAAAATAAAGCAAACACTCTTCGTTTAAATTCATTTAGGATTTCTCATTTGAACTACCATAAATCCTATTTTCACAAATTTTGCGTTTTCAAACATCAACCCGAAGGTGAATTTACCAGGCTTAAACCATACAATAAAAGTATGAAAAGTTATTGTTTTCTACACTTCTTATACTAGCTTGAAATCTCCATATTTTTTTATATGCTCAATCAAACCGCCGTCTTCAAGAAGTTTTATCATTACATCTGGAAGAGGAGTGAATGTGATTTCTTCGTTTTTAGTAAGATTTTTGATTACGCCTTTTTTGATATCGACTTCTAATTCATCTTTAGCATCGATTCTGTCAGTATCACACTCCAGAAGCAAAAGCCCTATATTTATTGCATTTCTGTAGAATATTCTGGCAAAAGACTTGGCTATAACTGCACTTACTCCAGACAATTTTATTATCTGCGGAGCATGTTCTCTTGATGAACCTAAACCGAAATTGCTTCCTGCAACAACAAAATCACCTTTTTCCATATTTGGGGCGAAGTTCGGATCTGCATCTTCCAAAACGTGTTTTGCAAATTCAGGCAAATTAGAACGCAAGTGAAACAATCTTCCTGGCGCTATGTGGTCTGTAGATATATTATCTGGAAATTTCCAGGCTTTTCCTTTTAATGTCATTTTAATGCTCCTTCTTACATGATTTCCTGTGGGTTGGCGATATAACCTTTTATTGCGCTATATGCCGCAACTGCCGGAGATGCCAAATAAATAAAGCCCAATGTGTTCCCCATTCTTCCCTGGAAGTTTCTGTTCTGGGTTGCAAGACAAACCTCTCCATCACCCAAAATCCCCCCATGGACACCAACACAAGGACCACATCCCGGAGCGCTCACAGATGCACCTGCTTCAACCAAGGTCTTTATTAATCCCTCTTCTATTGCTTCTATATAAACTTCTTTTGATGCAGGCACCACAAGCAGCCTTACATCTGGATTAACTGTTTTTCCTTTAAGTATTGAAGCCGCGATTCTTAAATCTTCGATTCTGCCGTTTGTACAAGTACCTATGAACACCTGTTGGACTTTTATTTCTTTTAACTCATCCACAGTTTTTGTGTTATCAACTGTGTGGGGGCAAGAAACAGTTGGCATCAATTTTGACACATCAATTTTTATAATTCTTTCATATTCAGCATCGGCATCAGGTTTAAGTTCAACAAATTTATCTTCTCTACCTCTTTGTTTCAGGTACTCTTTGGTTTTTTCATCAGTTGAAAACAATCCGGCCTTAGCACCTGCTTCAACAGCCATATTAGAAAGCGTAAACCTATCAGTCATTGGCATATTATCCACCGTTGGGCCGCAAAATTCCAAAGCTTTATAAGTAGCACCGTCAGCACCAATCATTCCTATCAAATGCAAAATCAAATCTTTTGCATATACTCCTTTAGGAAATTCTCCCTCTACTTCGATTTTATAGGTTTGAGGGACTTTTATCCAAGTTTTTCCGAGCGCCATAGCAACAGCAATATCAGTAGACCCCATGCCTGTAGCAAAAGCCCCTAAAGCGCCTGACGTACAGGTATGAGAATCAGCTCCTACGAGGATTTCATTCGGATTAACATAATCTTCTATAAGTCTTTGGTGACAAACACCACAACCACCTTCTGAAAGTATTGCCCCTGTTTCTTTAGAAAATTCTCTCAAAACCATGTGTGAATTTGAAAGCTCTTTTCTGGGGCTAGGCGATGCATGGTCTATAAACAGAATCGTCCTTTTGGGATTAGCAAGCTCTTTTTTGCCAAGTTTTTTAAACTCTTGGACGGTCAACGGTCCAGTTCCATCCTGAACTGCCGCCACATCAACTTTTGCTATGCATAATTCCCCTGCTTTTACATTGTAACCTGCGTGAGCAGATATAATTTTTTCTGCTAATGTTTGTCCCATTCTTAATGTCCTTTTACTATTAATATTTTATGTATTTTTATACTATCGATTTTGATTCAGTTATTATTGAAGATTCAACACGCTTTTTAAGCTCTCCTGTCGGCATATAATATGGCGTCACGGTCATAATTTTTGCAGCTATGTCAGGATAATAATAAATGAACTTCAATTCGCTGTCTGTAAGCGGTAATTGGGTATGAACGTTTGCATATCTGGCAAGTTCAAGAATATTTCTGGCTTCGTCTTCATCATGGAACTCAAGCTCTAACGACTCATAAACATTTCTGAATCCTTTTATTCCACCATACTCTCCAACAGTAATCATTCTTCCTGTTTCAATGATTTCAGGTTCGCCACGGCCAAGTTCTTCAAAATCATAAAGCTCATAATTTCTTCTGTCTTTTAAAGCCCCATCTGCGTGTATGCCGGACTCATGCGCGAATGCATTGTCCCCGACGGCAGGATGGTTTATTGGGATAGGAACTCCAAACGCCAATGAAGTGTATTTGGCAAGCTTCCATGCCTTGGATAAATCTATTTGCTCATCTAGTTCATATTTGCCGCCGAAGCCGCTTGATTTCAAAATAGCTAAAACACAAGAAACTAAATCAGCATTGCCCGCTCTTTCTCCCATGCCGTTGACTGCAGTATTTATGTAAGCATCGACACCAGCATCAATCGCAGCTTTCGCACCCATAACAGAACATGCGACCCCCATTCCTAAATCATTGTGGAAGTGCATTTCTACAGGCATCTGAGCCTCTTTTGCAATTGTATAAATTCTGTCATATGCAGTTTGCGGATCATCATAACCCAAAGTATCACAATATCTAAAGCGGTGAGCTCCGTGCTTTTTGCACTCTTGAGCGTATTTGACTAAATAGTCCAAATTGCTTCTTGAGGCATCTTCTGCGTTGACTCCGATTATTTTGGCACCACAAGTCACGGCAGCTTCGACAGATTCAATAGTCATTTTCAATATGTCTTCACAACCTTTTCTTCCCTGATACTTGCCATTTATCATTTGTTCAGAAGTAGATTGAGACAAATTCACGTACTTGAGTCTTGGAATATTTTTGAAAGACTGGACTACATCTGATGCCATTGCTCTCATCCAACCGGACATTTTTGTTTTTCTGATAACTCCTCTGTCGACTAACTCCAAATTAGCATTCAAATAGTTCAATTCATGCTGCGTAGTGGGGAAACCAAACTCTGACTGGGTAATACCCATGTCGTCTAACATTAAATTGATAATTGTTTTTTGAAGTTTAGCTAAACCCAATCTTGAAGTTTGAACACCATCTCTGTTGGTTACATCAACAATATAAATTTTTCCCATTGTTTCACCGTTTTCTAATGTTTCTACTAAATCATGTATAGGAAACATTATACTACATTTTTGAACTAAAGAAAGTTCTCATCACGTTGAAAAATACAAATAGCCCACCAAGATAACCATTTTTGGTAATGATTAATAAGCATTTTCACATTCATAATCATACATAACAAATCTATATGTTTATTGGGAAATAATTAAGAAATGAAATGCCTGTATCATTTCTTGTACAAGGAGGAAAAATATGATTATTAACAAATTTACACTTGCCGCTGCTTTATCAATAGGTATTATGGCAAGTACAACGTATGCAGGTTTAACCCAGGATTTGTCTACAGTACCATCAACAAGCACTTTGGCAGCTTGCCCTTTGTCTGGATGCCCCTCTGTTGTGACTCCACAAACGGCAACTTGCCCAAGCTGTAAATGTAACCCATGTACTTGCAATCCTTGTGCTAAATCTTGTGATCCATGTTGCGATCCGTGCACTACCGGCTCTGCTTGCCCATGCGAACCTTGCTGTGCGGCTCCAGAACCAGCTTGCGCGGTTTGCCCAAGTCCATGTTGCGGAGAAAAGTTTAAACAACAAGCTTACGCTTATCCAAAGGCTATTTATGGAAACAACCAAATAATTGGTGAAAGAAATAATGGTCTGTTTATGGGCGATTCTAGCTATACCGCTTGTGGGTTCGGAGTACCGTTGACGAATGACTGTGCTTGCGGATGCAACACCAATATTACCGGTGCTGCTGCAAACATTGATCTAGGATGCGGCGGCAGCAATCTTGGATTAAACATCGGTAACCCAAGTTACGCTTGGGGACCAGGAATGACTGGTGCTGCGGCTCCTTGCTGTAGTTCTCCAAGTTGTGGGTATGGATGCGGATGCGGTATTCCAGGAATGACCGGTGCTGCTTCACCTATGCCTTGCTTAGAACCTGCTCCATGTCTATTCGGTGTTCCAGTAGATAGAGGCTGTGAATGCGGCTGTGCTGCACCTTGCTCATCTTGCTCTGATGCTTGCGGCTGCGCAACACAAATTAGCACCCGCAACAGTACTACAATTAACAGAAAATCACTAGTGCCATTCACGGTACCTTCAGCTGCCAGCCCATGTGCATCTGGTGCCGCTCCGTTAATCAGTGCTTTTGAAGATGTACCAGCAGGATTCTGGGCTGGTTGCGATATCAACAAATTAACAGAAAATAATATTATCGCAGGATACCCGGATAAAACGTTTAAGCCTCATTTGCCTGTAACAAGAGCTGAAATGTCTTCTTTGATAGCTAAAGGCTTCAACTTAAACGACAAAATGTCTTGTCCAGAAAAAACATTCCTTGACGTTCCAAAAAGTCACTGGGCAAACAAAACAATAAACAATGCTGTTGCAAATGGCATGATGGTAGGATACCCAGGCTGCAAATTCAAACCTAACCAACCTATCAGCCGTGCAGAGGCTCTTACAATATTATCTAAAGGCATAAACTGCCCTATGGATGAATGTAAAGCAAACGAAATAATCGGACAATTCTGCGATGCCAATACAGTACCATCATGGGCTAGAATACCTATAGCTAAAGCTATACAATCTGGCGCTATGTCAGACTTCCCATGTCCTAATATGATTTCTCCAAACAAAGATGCTGAACGTGCAGAAATAGCTTCTATGTTAGAGAACATAAGAGTTGCACTTGGATACAGTTGCGTAGACAAAACAGCTACAGCTTCTCCTGAATGCGCATGTGCTACACCTTCTCCATGCGGTTGCGCAGCCTATATGGTAAAAGAAGACTGCATAAAACTACCTACTTTACAAGTTAAACTCAAAGACGAAGTAACTGCTAAAGCAGCTCACGTTGGAGACAGATTCGCTGCCGTAACAACTGAAGATGTCACAATAAACGGTGTTTGCTACCCATGTGGATCAAAAGTTATGGGTAAAGTACTAGAAGTTATTCGTCCAGATTCAAAATGCCAAGGTGCATTGAGATTATCTTTCAATACAATCCAAAACGGTGACTGCAAAGCAGATCTTCCAAACCAAGTTCTAACTGCACAAGTTAGCTGTGCTAAAAAGCAAAATGCATTTGCTAGAGTCATTCAATTCCCATTCACTCTAGTTGGTGGCTTGGTAGGTGACATAGGAAGAACTATTGGTGGTGGAATCATTACCGCTAGTAACGCTGTAGACAACACAGTACAAGGATTTGGTGTTGGTACAGGAGAACTTCTTACTGGTCAATTCGGTGCAGCTGGTAGAAGCTACGTGGACGTTGCAGGACAAGTCATTATGGCTCCTATTGACGTAACTAGAACAGCATTATCAGGTACTGTAGGTGCATTACAATACTCTGGTGATGAAGTAGCTTACTTAGTAAATCCATGCGGAATGAAAGTTGCATCTGTCCATCCAAAAGAAAAAGTCACAATCGCTTTTGGTTGTCCAGCTCAAAAATAGCTAACTGCTTATTTCTAAAGAATAAGAGGACTCGGGAAACCGGGTCTTCTTTTTATTTATAATAGTGTATTTGGGCGATACATTTTTAATCAAAACAGCTTATATTAAGTTCAGGAGATAGAAACATGAAAAACCACACTGAAACTAATATCAAGAAAATTGGGATTAACGAGATCATAGCAACTCAACACCCTGTCACAATTTGTTGGTTGCTCGCAAGTTTCTTTTTAATCTGCTCTATGTATGTTTATTCTTGCTTCACTCTATAATTTTATTTGATCGATTATTGAGTCATCTATTTCAAAGTTAGAATATACATTTTGCACGTCATCGTGCTCTTCAATTCTATCCATAAGCTTTAATATTTGTGTTGCCGTTTGAACATCGGTTATATCAATTGAGTTTTCGGGCAATCTCGTAAGCTCCGCAGATTTAGCCTTAAATCCCGACTTTTCGAGTGCTTCAGCACAAGACTGCAAATCAGCTACAGAGGTAAGTACTTTATACTCATCTTCATCCTCAATAACATCGTTTGCTTCTGCTTCAATAGCGGCTTCAAACAGCTGTTCAAAATCAACTGTTTTATCGAAAGTAATCATCCCGACAGGTTTAAACATCCAGCCTACACAACCGGTCTCGCCAAGATTGCCGTTGAATTTAGTAAAATAGCTTCTTAAATCTCCGGCTGTTCTATTACGATTGTCGGTCATTGCTTCTATAAATATCGCGACTCCACCTGCACCATAGCCTTCATATGTCAATTCTTCATAGTTCTCAGCACTGGAGCCACCGGCTCCTTTTTCTATCGCTCTTTTTATATTGTCATTCGGCAATCCCGCTGTTTTCGCGCGGTCTATTGCTGTTCTTAACCTGAAATTAGCTACTGGATCCGACCCGCCCATTTTAGCTGCGACGATTAATTCTCTGGAAAATTTTTGAAAAGCGACTCCTCTTTGAGCATCGACTTTTGCTTTTTTATGTTTAATAGTAGACCACTTGGAATGTCCTGACATAAAGTAACTCCTCTATTGATATTCTTATCTTTTATTGTAATATAAACTTATGGAAAATGAAATGAATCAATCAGTACAAGAGGCCTTGGCGTCTTTCAGAAAACAAGATTATGCAAAAGCCGTAGAGCATTTTGAAAAGGCGTTGGAAGAACTCCCTGACGACCCTCATATTCTAAACAATATGGGACTTTGTTATGCAAAAATGGGGCAAGATGATAAAGCAGAAGAACTTTTTGTTAAAGCTCTATCAATAAACTCCCAACAAATCCAGACTTACATAAACCTGGCAGATATTTATTTCAGAAACAGAAAAATAGAAGATGCCATCAATCTATTAGAGAACGCTGTAAGCTCAATGCCCGAAAACATTCCATTAAAGCATACTCTTGCAAGAATCTATATTGAAGACAAAAGATATGATTTGGCAATGGATCAATTAAGTGAAATACTTGATATGTCTCCTAAAAACTCTGATGCATACTGGGATTTGGGAAATATCTATTATGAACTTGGGGACTATGACAGCGCAACAGGATGTTTTGAACAACTTTT
Organism: Cyanobacteria bacterium OH_PDB_230; assembly: GCA_023421795.1. Classification (GTDB taxonomy): domain Bacteria; phylum Cyanobacteriota; class Vampirovibrionia; order Gastranaerophilales; family Gastranaerophilaceae; genus JAEZOG01. Next base: position 806,352 of record JAEZSO010000002.1, on the reverse strand, counting down.
AGAGCTAGTAGATTCCAATCATATATTATATTACCAGACGGCTCTGACATATGAAGCAAACGGCAACATAGACAAGGCAATTTCAAACCATCTAAAAGCTATCGCTTGTAATTCGGATTTTCATCCATCTTATAAAAAGCTTGGAATATTGTTCATGGCCAGGGGAGAAAATGAAGACGCCTTGGAATACTTCAATGATTATCTGAATTTTGATTTGCCGGAAGAAGAAAAAGAAATCATAAAAGGTATTATAAGTAGGATTACTACCTAATATTAAACTAATGTGTAATTAAAAAACTCTGCACTTAGATAATAATTATTACAGTTATTGTCGGGCAGGTTTTTTAATATGAAAAAAGTTGAAATATATACCGTAGATTATTGTCCTTATTGCTATAAAGCAAAAGAATTGTTAAACAGTAAAAATATTCCTTACAAAGAAATAGACATTACTCAAAATGAAGACGTCTACAGAAAAGAACTTGCGGACTATTACGACATAAAAGAAAGCGTAACTGTCCCTCAAATTGTCATTGGAGGAAAGCGAATAGGGGGCTTTGATGTTTTAGAAAGCCTTAATTCTACAGGAGAACTGGACAGATTGTTAGAAGATGAATAGAAGGTAACTAATGAGTATATTTTTTAACTATAATAATCCCAGCTATCTTCTCGGACAATCAAGCTGTCCATTTTCTAACGACCCCACAGTATCCTCGCTTAAAGAGTTATTGATATTTGAGTTAAAACAAATTGCATATTACATTACAAAATTAGATGAACTTTCTATCGATACAAAAAAAGATCAAAACAGGATAATCCAAATTATATCTACAATAGCTTCTAATACTGATTTAAAAAGAAGTGAAATAAATAAAATTATTGCTGAAGTAAAAAAAGAAAAAATTCATCTCGAAAAATCTTATATGAACGAATGTCTGACAAAAAATATAATTGCTCAGCCATTGAAACCCAACTATAATTTGAGCCCGGAAGAAATAACAATAGCAAATTCCATAAATGAAGGCGAATATCAGACACATTTAAGATATAAAATCTTATCTGAATTTAAAAAGCATTATTATGAAATTATTATGAACTTAATAGAAAACTGCTCATTGTATCTGATAGAGCTGGACAGTTATGGCGTTGAGTCACCGGACACAAAACTCGAAGTAATAAAATTATTAAATATCACAAATTTCCCTTCCGTGACTGATGAAAAATGGTTCCATCACATTAATGAATTTGTCAAAACGAATTACAGAATAATGAAAAAAATGAGGGATTTTTTAAGAGAAACATTCAGCCCAATAGAAATGAGGGAAATCGATACCAGTATAAAAAAAGGGCCCGCCATTCTTGTATCAGGGCATTTTTTCAGAGATCTTGTTGACATATTAAATGCTACGGAAAACCAAGGCATAAACGTATATACCCACAACGGAATGATTCTGGCTCATTCCTCTAAACTCGCTGAAAACTACCCTCATCTTGTCGGACACTATCAAAGATCCTCGATAGATGCGGTACTGGATGTCGAATCTTTTCCCGGGCCTATATTAATGACAAGAAACTCTCAAATAAACAGGAACATAATAAGGGGAAGGATTTTTACCACCAATGAATTCCCTTTGTTTGGGATATCAAAAATCGAGAATTCTGATTTTAGCGAAATGATTAAATTGGCAAAAGAATCAATGGGATTTACGAAAGATATCGAACTCGAAAAAATAAACGTAGGATATCGGGAAGATGAACTTTTAGAAAAGTTAAATGAAATAATTTCAAAAATAAAAAACGGAGAAATAAAAAGAATCATTTTAATAGATCTGTTTAAACTTTATGAATACAAAAGCGAATATCTGGAGAAATTTTTAGAAATGATTCCAGATGATTATTACGTAATTTCTTTATCTTATGCTCCTGAAAACAAAGAAAATGTATGGCATATAAATTCTTTCTACAGCGATATGGTTGTTTACAAGATAGTACAAGCTCTTAAAGACAATATTGACCTAAATCAAATTGGTATCACACTGCTGCTTACTCAATGTAATATGCAAACAATTTCGTACATATTGAATTTCAAAGAATTCGGAATAAATGATATCCACATAGGAAACTGCTGCCCTTTAACAATGAGCCCGGGCCTTATTAAAGGGTTAAAGGAAATATATGGCGTCAAATATATGACATCTGACCCCGCAAAAGACTTTGAGCATATTTTGCCAAAATAAAACACACGGCAAAGACAATTCAATAAGAAAACAAAATCATATAAGTATATAACAATCACAAAAAAGGAAAAAACATGAGTGTATTTTTTAATTATTCAAATCCGGTTTGCATTCTAGGACAGGCTCCCAGTTCTATTTCGCATGACCCTTCTATAGTTTCATTAAAAGAGCTGCTCATTTATGAATTAAAGCAAATAGCATATTATATTCTAAAGCTTGAAGACCTATCGATAGATACAAAAGAAGTAAGAGACAAAGTCATATATTTTATTTCTCTTGTTGTTGCAAACTTGGATTTTAGACGTAATGAGTTCAATCAAATTATTGAAGGTTTAAGATTTAAAAAAAATGAAATCGAAAAAACTTATATTGATTACTGCAATGAGCACGGTACCCCATCACAACTTTTAAAACCTTCCTATAAACTTGATCCTGAAAAATCAAACATAGTAAATGCAATCCATGAAGGCGAAAGACAAGCTTTATTAAAAAACACTATACTCTCAAAAATCAAGAAAAACCTATACGAAATAATTGTAAACATAATTGAAACCTCCTGCTTATTTATTACGGAATTGGACAACTACAGCGTTGATGAAGTGGATGCAAAGCTCGATGTAATGCAGCTTTTGAATATAACAAATTTCCCTTCGCTTCCTGATGAGAAGTGGATTGAAATGGTATTAAACTTTAACTCTACCACTTACAGAATAATGAAGAAGCTAAAAGATGTAATGGTTGACGAATATGGACCTGTGGAAGAAAATCTTGCAAGCACATCAACAAAGCCCGGGCATTGCATTTTAGCATCAGGACATTTTTTCAGAGATTTAAGATTGTTGTTAGAAGCGACTGAAAATGAAAACATAAATATCTATACGCACGACGATATGTTAATGGTTCATTCATTAAAGCAACTGAACCATCACAAACACCTTGCCGGACATTATCAAAAAACACAAAATAATACAAAGCTGAATTTTGCTTCTTTTCCCGGTCCGATTTTAATAAGCAAAAATTCACTTCCTAATATTGAACTCATCAGAGGCAGAATATACACAACCGACGATTATCCTTCTTATGGAATGTCTAAAATAGAAAATTATGACTTTTCACAGTTGATTCAAGCAGCCAAGGACGCTGAAGGATTCCATAACGAAACAACACATGACCCTATAAGTGTAGGGTACAATAAAGAGCTCATTTTAAAGAAACTGCATAATATTTTTGACAGGATGAAATCAGGTGAATTAAAACATTTATACATAATAGATATTTTGAAACAATATCCGTATACAAATGATTACCTTGAAGAATTATTCAGCATTATGCCTAAAGACCATTTTGCGATTTCATTGTCCTATCCCGCCTATCAAGAAAACGTATTGCACATAAATTCCTTCTATGGCTATTCCTTGATATATCTGATATTAGAAGAATTAAGAGCTAACTTCGACCTTCCCAATACCGAAGTCACAGCAGTATTTACTCAATGTAATGCACATACTCTCACTCATATATTGAATTTCAAACACATCGGTATAAAAAATCTGTTTCTTGGAAACTGCTGCCCTCTAACAATTAATCCTTCAATAATTAGAGGTCTGGAAGAGCTTTTTGAAATTAAATACATGGGAAATAATCCAGCTGAAGATTTTGAAATGATATTAAACAGAGACAATCACCAAGAGTAGAAATACTTTTATCAAAAAGGAAAAGAAATGAGTGTATTTTTTAACTACAATAATGCTTTGTGTTCGCTGGATCAATCACCGACGCCTTTTTCATTTGACCCTTCAATTAACTATTTAAAAGAACTTTTGCTTTCTGAGTTAAAGCAAATATCATATTACATTTTGAAATTAGAAGAGTCACACATTGAAATAACAAAATATCTGAACGAAACCATTTATTATATTTCGCTCATTATAGTTAACCTGGAATTTAAAAGGGAAGATTTTGAGAAAATCTTCAATAAAATAAGAGAAAACAAAACCGCAGTTGAAGACAAATACATTGAATACTGCAAAAAAAATGGAATAACCGCCCAACTAATAACCCCATCTTATCACTTAGAAAAAAACAATTCTCACAATCTATCTAAAAAGATCAGTGAAGGCGAAAGGCAATCATATATAAAAAGTACCGCTTTGCCGAAAAGCAAAAAGTATCTTCATTCGATAATAATAAACCTTGTTGAAGTAAGCTGCCTGGTTCTCACTGAATTCGACAATTATGGCATTGATGACAAGCTGGCAAAACTTGAAGTAATAAAATTGTTGAATCAAACCAATTTTATTTCGCTTTCCGATGAAAAATTATTTTCAAAAATACTCAAATATAGCAGGACCAGCTATAAAATAATGAGAAACTTTAAAGACCTTATCATCGAGACTTATGGCCCTGTTGAAGAAAAAGAAGTGAGTATGAACTTAAAAAAAGGTCCCGCAATATTAGTATCCGGACACTTTTTCAAAGATTTGGAAGCTATACTTAAAGCTACTGAAAATGAAAATATAAATATTTATACTCATAACGATTTGCTTATCGCGCATTCTTTAAGCCAACTGAATCATTATAAGAATTTGGCAGGACATTACCAAAAAGCTATAGAAGACATAAAATATGATTTTGCTACTTTCCCTGGCCCGATATTGATAACTCAAAATTCACAGCCTAAAATAGATTTTTTAAGGGGAAGAGTTTATACGTTAGATAAATATCCTGCATTTGGGATGTCTAAAATTGAGAATTACGACTTTTCAAAGATAATACAAGATGCCAGAGAAACCGGTGGGTTTAAAAAAGAGATGGCATGTTCACCTATAAAGGTCGGCTACAAATGGAAAGAAATGGTTTCTAACCTTTATAAGATTTTTGAACGTGTAAAGTCAGGAGAAATTAAACATCTGTTTTTAATAGATCTTTTGAACCAATACCCCCATGAAAATTTGTATCTTGAAGAATTTTTTAACCTTTTATCGGATGAACATTACGTGATTTCACTATCTTACCCTTCAAAGCAAAAAAACGTTTATCATATAGATGCCTTTTACGGTTATAGCCTTGTATATCTTATTATCAATGAAATCATAGAAAATTTCGATATTGATAAATTAAATTTTTCAGTTATATTCACACACTGCGATATACAAACTATTGCACACATACTTAATTTAAAATATTGCGGTTTCAAAAGCCTTTTCTTCGGAAACTGCTGTCCTCTCACAGTTAATCCAAATATCATAAAAGGGCTTAATGAATTTTTCGGCGTAAAATATCTAACTTTAGACCCTGCTGAAGACTTCAAAGACATTTTAAAAAAACGCAAATAAATAATTCAATAACAAAATAAGTGGAATATGAAAACTCTAAAATACATAATATTTTTTATATTTTTTGCTGCATCTTTTATAAGATGTGAGGCCCTGTGTAATGTAAATGCGTCAACTATTGAAGACTATCTGGACATCTCTTCGGCATACGAAGAAAATCACGACTATCAGAAAGCTCTTGAATACGTAGAATCGGTTGAGATGTATGATAAATATAATCCTGAACTCATCTACAAAAAAGCGTCCTTGCTAAGATCCTTGAACAGAATAACAGAAGCTGAAAGTGAACTCGAAAAATTAATACAACTAAATCAGTCTTACGCTTGCAGCGACTTGGCTGAAGTTCTATTGAATCCTAGAGATAAAAGTCTTTGCTCCGGAGGAAAATATTAAATATTTTCTTCTCTATAATCTTGAAGCAATGCCGCTCCTATAACCCCTGAAAAATCGCCCCTATCGGCTTTTTTAAATTCCGTATTTCTCGAAGGAGTAGGAAGCGCTTTGGATTTAGCAATCTTCACCGTTTTCTCATAGAAGTAATCTATAGCATCTATCAAGCCGCCGCCTAAAATTAGCAATTTGGGATTGTAAAAGTTCATAACGCTTGCTAGTCCGCTTGCAAGGTACTCTGCTGCTTCGTCTAAGGTTTGGATTACAAGCTCGTCGTTATTTTTCAAGGCTTTTTTAATCATGCTTGTTTTTATAGATTTACCTTCCGCAAGGTAATTTGTAATATCAGATGCTCTTCCTTTTTTCAAAGCGCCAATAATTCTTTTTTCAACAGCTAGCCTTGATGCATATGCCTCTAAACAACCATTTCCCCCGCAGGCACAGGGTCTTCCCCCAACATCAACAATAATATGCCCTATTTCTCCTGCAGTACCGGCTCCACCATGCCTGATTTTACCATCTTGAACGAGTCCTGAACCCACACCGGTACCGACAAATATACACACGAAGTCTTTTTGCCCCTTACCCGTACCGAACTTTAATTCGCCTAAGGTTGCTATCTCCACGTCATTACCGATAAATACAGGGAGATTAAATTCTTTTTCAACAATGGATTTTAATTCCAAATTAAAACAGTCTAAATTAGGTGCTGCTATCAAAATGCCGTGATCTCTGTCAACCTGGCCTGCCGCACCTATCCCTATTGAAGATATGTCTTCTGTCGTAAGTTCTTTTTCTTCTAATAATTCTTTTATAGATTTTATTATCTTATAAACTATTCTTTCAGGACCCTTGTCCTTCTTGGTTTTTTTCTTTATATAATGAATCACTTCACCTGAAGTTTTATCTATTAGGGCAGTTAGAACCTTAGTCCCACCCAAGTCAACTCCTATAGAAAGATTATTCATATGTATCTCCATTAGTAGTATTGAAACCAGGAACAACTAATTATATAATCATCTAAAATTAATTTCTGATTCGTTTTTATTATAGCATCCGACTTGTTGTTTGTTAAAGCAGATTTCATAAAAAATTAATAAAAATATCTATTTCCTTAACAAATAATGAAAAAGAGGTTTAAAAGTTTTTCAAAATGGTTTATAATCAATAAGTTACAGTTTTTATGGAGGCAAAAATATGCGCATTACCGTTAAAGGGCGTAATATTGAAATCACAGATGCAATCAAAGCTTATGCTGAAGAAAAAATAGGAAAAGTGGCTAACCACTACGATCAAATACAATCAATCGAGGTTATTTTGAACGTAATCAAAAACCCTTCAGTGGCGCTTAATCATACAGCAGAAGTTATCTGCAAACTTCCGGCAGGCCAAATCCAGGCAGTCGAAGATGCTGAGTCAATGTACGCAAGTATTGACCTTGTTTCAGACAAGCTAGACAGACAAGTCAAAAAATTCAAAGACAAACATATGTCAAAAGCAAAAACAGGATCAATCAGAACTGATGTGATTAAAGAAGACGAAGAATCAGAAGAAACTGAAGAAACAGTTGAATAAAAATATTTAAAATTGCAATATTCTAAAAGCCATATCCAATATGGCTTTTTTGTTAAGAAAAATATAAATAATGACAATCTCTGCAAGTTGGGCTATAATACAAAAGTAAGCGAAACAGGATATAGAGAAGTGTTACCAATCATAAGTGAAGAGCACGCAACTTTAATTTTTGCAGAAATTTTTCAAGATGTTCACTCTTGGAGAAAAAAGATGATTCATTACATAAAGGAAGAAAATCCTGAAATAAATACTGCAATCATAGAAGCGGCCAATCATACCGACTTGGATCCTAAGGCAGTTGCCCTCGGAGCTTACATGACATATTCACTTTTAGAAGCGGCAGCGAAAGAAGAGCAAGGCTTCCCTGATTTTGAACTTACTGAATAATTTTTATTTTAAAATTCTGTATAGGTTCTTGTTTTATTAGTTTTTTCTGGTTTTCCAGTGTGTTTTTTATTGCGAAAACCCACCCTGATTTTGGATTTACAAACAGATAAAAGGCTGCCTGACTGTCAATCAGCCTTGATGTATCGTCAATAAGCAGCTCACCTTTTTCCGACAATTCAAACACCGTAAAGGAAAGAGGGTCTGTAACAGAACTGTCGACGTAAGCGTCAAATTTAAAATTATTCAACTTTGTTGTGTCCCTGAGAATTTCCTTGTTTTTGAAAGTGGTAATCCAGCGGTACAAAGCTGTAATTATATTATCCTTATTGCTCGACATATTCATGCTTTATTATATAAATAAATTCTTCGACCAATTTATCGTTCCACTGCTTGCCGCTTCCTGAACGAATTATGTTCATTGCTTCATCTACGGTATAAGCGACCCTGTATGGTCTATCCTGCGTTAAAGCAAAAAATGCATCAACAAGCAAAATGATTTGGGAGGTTATAGGTATCTCATTGCCGGATAATTTTTTAGGATATCCGCTGCCATCCCAATTTTCATGGTGGTATTCAATGATTGGAATAACATCTTGTATGCTTGCTATAGGTTTTAAAATCTCTCTTGCTGCAATCAAAGGATGGGTTTGAACCTGTTGTTTTTCTTCTTCGGTCAAAGGTCCTGTTTTGTTAAAAATATTCCCTGGAATCATTATATTTCCGATATCATAAAGCAGCATAGCAACTTTCAGTTTGTCGACTTCCGTTCGTGTTAAGTCGAGTCTCTTAGCCAACAATACAGCCATTAGGAGTTTGGATTTAGTTTCTCCCACCTGATGCATATTGTTGTATGTACCTGAAATCATATCAACAACCGAATATAAGACCTCTTTTGAGTTTTTTCCTGTAACCGTTACTTTTTCAAGTCTGTCGGACAATTCTTTAGCAACATCTTCAGGAACAGGAATTCTATTCTTCGCAAGTATATCGACAAATGTACTTACGGCGACTTTTTGCCAGTTCGATTCTTTTTGAAGTTTAGTTATCTGAACCTGATTTCTTCCGGAGATTTTTGCTTTATACATAGCCTGATCTGCAAGTTCCATAAGTTCATCCACTCTGTCGCTATGTTCCAGGAAGGTGGCAACACCAATACTCGCTGTAATGGTGCCGATTTTTTCTATTTTTTCTGCCTCAATCGCTGCTCTGACCCTTTCTGCGGCAATAAGGGCACCGTAAGAATCAATACCGGGAAGAATAATATTAAACTCTTCTCCGCCGATTCTTGCCGGAATATCTATAGAACGGGCCTTTTTCTTGATTACGTCAGCTATAGTTTTTATAGCGGTATCGCCGTATTGGTGACCATATGTATCATTTATTTTTTTGAGGTAATCCAAGTCCAAAGAAATCAGTGAGAAAGGCTGTTTCAGACGCAGAGATCTTTCCGCCTCTTTTATGATGCTCTCTTCAAAATATCTTCGATTGAACAATCCTGTCAAAGGATCAGTAACAGCTTGTTTTTTAACTTCTTCAAACAAACCAGCTATCGTTATTGCAAGCTCAATTTGATTCGCAAACAAGTTCAAGAAATTAAGCTCTGTATCTGTCGGAACATCTCTGGCCGAAGATACTGTCAAACAACCGAAAGGCTCATTATGTTGAAAAAGAGGAACAACGATAACGCATTTACTAACAATCATTGCTATAATTTCATCAACCTTGTCCGGTGGAAATTCAAGAAGCAAATTTTTAATTAACGCTTCAACTTCCTGAGTATGAAGAATTTTTCTCTCGTTTAAAGCTTTTGAGAATATAGATTCTTCTATATAAGGAATTTTAAATTTATCTAAAGGAAACTGGATATAATCCATTACTTTTTGCAAGATAGGAGTAATAGAGTATGATTTCGGCTGAAAATACTTGCCTTTGAGGTCATCATGGAGCTGAATAATCGTACTGTTAATATATCCCATCTCTCCATGGAGTGATGCGACTATTTTTTCAAGCACATTTGATAATGGCTGAGAAGAATTCATCATATCCCAAATATTGCTTAGCGTAAGAAGAGTTTGGTTTGCTTGATTTAACTCTTTTGTTCTAAGCTCTATCTCCTGCTCAAGAGCAATGTTTCTTTCGTAAACCTCCAAAAAACCTGTTGTACGAAGTACTATGTTGTCCTCAACCTGATTGATTTTATTTAAATATGATTTAAACTTGGAAAATATGCTCATACTTTTATTTCTGTTCCACAAGTATATAAATTATACACCCTTTATGCAACTAATGTAATATCTTTTTAACAATATTTATAACTTGTGAAGAATTTACAGCACTTGTACATATATTTTTTTCGTTTTTGTTAGGGCAAACTTTCTTCATACAAGGATAGCAACTTATATCAGGAGCCAAAGAATAATAAATAGTACCAAATGGACCCGTTCTGTTTTTAGATGTCGAACAAAAAACCGTAATTAACGAAGGTTTTTGAACCGCCCAGGCGATATGTGCGCTTCCTGAGTCAGGGCTTATTACAACGTCTGATCTTTTATATACTTCGGATAATTCAAGTAGATTTGTTTTGCTTGTCAGGTTTAACACCTTTTTATCCGGATTCATCTCTAAAATGGAATTTGTAAGTTTTTCATCAGCGGAAGAACCTGTCATTATTATATTTGCGATGTCTGCAAACCTCTCGATAATATCTTTCCAATATTCCGTCTTCCAATGTTTTGTCTCCCAAGTTGTTGCTGGGGCAAGTGCAATTGTAGGTTTCGTCATATCTAAAGATGCCATAAGCTCATTGACTTTGGCTTTTGATTCCTCGGGAACTTCAGGAAGGGTGAAGCCGACAAAATCATCATCAATTCCTAAATGTGCAGCGAAATCAAGGTTTCTTCTTACTACGTGATAGTTTAAATCAAATTGCTTTTTGTCAGTTTTAACAAATTCGTTTGCAAAAATCCAAGAAAATTCTCTGCCATCAGCATGTGTGATTTTTCTTTTTATATTCAAGAAAGCCATCAGGCTTGCACTCTTGAATAATTGCTGGGTGTCTATAACTATGTCGTATTTTTCTTTTCTTATTTCATTAATTATATCGAAAAACTCTATGACGTTTTTAAGAGAAAACCCTCTTTTTTTCCACTGTTTTCTGGGAAGAACATAGCATTTATCGATTAAAGGGTTATTGTTTATGAATTGTTGCGCCTTATCCTCTACAATCCAGCCTATTTGAGAATTAGGGTAAGCTTTTTTAATTGCGCTTGCCAATGGCAGCGTATGAATAGTATCGCCAAGGGCGCTTAGTCTGATTATTAAAATTTTAGTATTGTTATCCATATATGCAACAATTTGTTTATAACTTATTTAACGTATATTAGCACAAGGAACAAAGCCTCGCAATAATCGATATCCCTATCCAAGCTTAATTTGCGCCAATTCTACTCCATATTATAATTTTAAACTTTTTAGTGGAGTATTTTTTCACAATTATTTATTATTATATATTTGTTGCGAATCAACTTTCTTAAAGAAGAAACTTAATGCGCAAAATTCAAAACAACTTTTTCTGCATACGAATGCTGAATAACTAAGAGTATCAACATACTTCCAAAAGGGAATCAAACCAATGAAACAAAATGAGATTGATAATATCAGGCATGCAATGCTCTGTTGTCAAATGAGGTTGAAAAATTTAAAACCTCATATCGAGAACTCAGCTAATTTGAGCGAAATATACAACAGGGTACTCATTGAAAAAGCTGTTTTAAGAGACGATTTAATCGTCCAAAAGGTATCATTCTTAAACAAGTTATTTAAAAGATTCTTTGTAAAATCAGAAAAAAGAATCTGCGATTATTTTTAAATCACACCTTCTTAAAGGTTTCTCTTTTTGCCAATAATCTTAACCAAGAAACGGACCTCCACAAGGTTCTATTTCCCCCATGTAACTTCCTAAAAGATCCGTGAAAACGACAAAAAGAAATCATTAATTATATTATAGAGTATAGGCATAATCCAAATAAGGATTGCAGCACCAAAAACAGGTTTAAACAGGAAGCTCAATTGAAATACGTTGATTTGGGGCGCCGTTTTAGAAATTATACCAAGGATTATATCTTGCCCTAATGTTGCAAGAAGTACAGGAGACGCCAACTGAAGCCCGATATAAAGGACATTTGACGTGACGGTTATAATGTACTGAATATTAACTATCCTATCCAGAGGAATAGCTACTGCCGTCAGCGGAAAAATCTCAAAGCTTCTTACAAAAGCATTGAAAAGCCAATAAAACCCTCCGACTTGTATAAAAATTATCAAACCTAAAAGGCCGAAAAATTTGCCCAATATGGACGTCTGAGCCTGAGTAGTGGGATCCAGAACCATTGCAGAAGAAAGACCCATTTGCATATTAATCATATCGCCGCCTGCTTCGACAGCTGCCAAAATACAATAAGCAATATAGCCCAGCAATGCGCCAAATACATAATTTGCCAAAACCGAATAAATCATTGAAACACCCGTAGGAGGCATCGGCGGCTTGAGAATGGCTGTTAGTATTACTGAAAAAATAATCGCAAAAGACAACTTTGCAATAGCTGGTATTTCTTTTCTGTTTAATCCCGGACAGAACCTTATCAAACCAAGAAACCTCACAAAAATAAGTATTCCTGAGCTTAGAGCTTTGTTTATCTCCGGAAAATATGTCGAAAAACCTGAAAGCACTGAATCTATCATTTTAAATCCTCGTTCTTCGGTTTTTCTATCTCAAAAATGTCTTCATCGATGGTCAGCGCACCGTCAGTTATCTTGCAATCATATTTGTACAGATTACTTGACGTTTGAGCCTCAAATAATGAATTGCCATAGTTTAGAGCCTGTATTAGAACTTGCTTTTTATTATTTTCCAATGTTGGGATTATTTGAACTTGCATAATATTCGGATTTGATATTTTAAAATTCGTTGGTTCTTCATCTAACAGCAAAAGATAGATAGAACCTTTATTAAGGCTGATTTTTTTAGCCACCGCAGCCTCTGAAACAGTAACCGTCAACAACATAAAAACAATAAACAGGATAACTTTTTTCATTTACTATCTGCCCATAATTTTGTTACGCTCAATAAGGTTCGGGTGAGGAGTTTCCACCTTGCTTGCTGAATTGTATCTGACTCTATCTTGATTATCTACAAATGGAGGCTTGCCCGGGTTTCTCATCACTTCATTAACCGAAGGAACATTTCTAAAGCTATCAACCCTCATTTCATCAGAAAAGGGCTTTGTATATTTGTAATAATCGGCAGGAAGCGCATAATTTTCGTTTTTAGGAATAACGTCAAATGCCAAAACGGTACCTTCGCGGATAAGCTCTGTAAGCAATTTCACATATCCTAACCCAAAAATCATAATAACAAGAAATACTGCTAAAATCTTAGGAGCTGCAGCAATTGTTTGTTCTTGAACCTGAGTTACGGCCTGCAAAATACCCACGACCAAACCTATCCCCGCCGCAACCAATACGCAGGGCATAGAGATCATAAGCATTGTGACCAAGCCTTTTCCCATATATTCCATTAATATTTCCATAAAATTAATCCTTAATTAAAGCTTCCAACCAGACCATGGACTATCAGGCTCCATCCGTCAACAGCGATAAATATCAAGAGTTTAAACGGCAAAGATATGATTGTCGGAGACAACATGAACATCCCTAACGCAAGAAGGACGTTTGCCACAACCAAGTCTAAAACGATAAACGGCACAAAGATTATAAAACCTATTTCAAAAGAAGTTTTAAGCTCGCTTATGATATAAGCGGGAGCAACTTCCCATATTGTTATCTCGTCAGGATTTTTCGGAGGACGTTTTTTGGATAATTCGACAAAAAACGCCAAATCTTCCTGCCTTGTCTGTTTCATCATAAACTCTTTTAAAGGCTTAGAACCTTCTGATATTGCAAGAACCATTGAACCGGTTTTCTGGTATGGCTTTGAACCAACATCCCACATCTGCTGAAACACAGGCCCCATGGTATAAAAAGTTAATATAATTGAAAGCCCTATCAAAACAATACTTGGAGGCAATTGCTGCGTACCCATTGCCTGTTTTAAGAATGAAAATACAATTACATATCTTAAAAAGCTTGTCATACAAGTGAATACAAAAGGAAGTAATGAGAATAAACTCATTACCAAAAGCATTTGTAAAACAGGATTCAAATCTTTAAGTAAACCGTCCATTCTAACCCCTTTGTGCGTTAAGTTTTCTGACTAACTCTTTCATAACAGGAAGTTTTCTTACGTTTGAAGATTTAGACAAAAGTTCATCGTCTATTGAAATTCCTGATAAAGTCGGTTTTTTTATAGCTGAAGCTATTTTCTCTTCAACAGATTCTTCTTTGCGATCATTTAATTTTGCCAAAAAAGTTGTTTTATCCACATCTGAAGCTATTAAAAACTTTTCGTCTCCTGCTTTTACAACATAAATTGTTTTTCTTGCAGATAGATTTAACGCATTTTCGATTTTCAAATATTCAGGAGTTTTATTTTCTCCCACATTCAACATGGTTTTTTTGTATATCATAAGGCAAACGAAAATAATACCAATCATTGCCAGAGTATATGCCATAAAATTAACTAAATACAATCCCATTTATTTCTCCTTATATGTTTTCGTCTTCGATTTCAAAATTGCTGTAGTCAAAGTCATCCTCATTAAAATCGTCTTCAACTTCTTGAGCTATTTCTTCAGGTTCTTTTGTCTGAGTTTCCTGAGAATAACCCGATGGTTGAGATTCAGGAGCGACCACTTTGTCAATTCTTATCCCATATCTATCATTTATAATGACAAGTTCGCCGGAGGCAATAATTTTGTTCTCGACCTTTAAATCGATTTTGTTTTCGTAAACCGAACCGATATCTACAACAAGACCTTCAGAGATTTGTCTTAAATCCCCAAGCGGGATTTTAACCTGTTCAAATTCAGCTGAAATATCAACCTGAATTGAATCCCACATATTCTGAGTTATGTTCTCGTTCATTATATATCCTCCGCCTTCAAGCTCTTCTTCACTATCATCCATGCTTACAATCAAAGATGGATCAGGACTGATTTTAAACACCTTTTGTTCATCGCCTAGCATAATTGTCATTTTGTTTATGTTGCTTTTTTCAAGAACAACTATATCTTCTACTTCAATATTCTTCAAATCTCTTAGAGAGATTTTTGTTGTTCCTACCTTTATATCAACAGGGACAAGAGTTTTAGGGAAATCATCTATTGAAAAAGTATATTCTGTATCAAAGTTTGGAATTTCGGGCAATGCCGCCATTGGAACAGAAATTATTATTTTACCTGTGTTATCCGATTGCCCTTTTATAAATATGGTGAAATGGCAATCAGCGCTTTGTTTTGCTTTTTTGCTTAACTTTACGGTATCTATCAAATAATTTGAAAAAGACTTATACAAAAAGTCGTTAAACCCTGTCAGGATTTTTGCTTCAAGCTCAGTGAGGTTTTCAAAAACAAATGGAGCATCTGATTTACCCAAGACTTCATCTAACAGAATCTCAACAGCATTTTTTGAAATTCTGAAAAGCACATTCAGCTCTTTTGTAATCCTTATTTTGGTAACAAAATAATCTTCTCCGGCAAAGAAAACATTATCTTTTTCCGTTATCCCTACAAGTTTTAGACCTAAATCAGTATTGAAAAATTCTTTTGAAGCTTCATAGGCCTTTTCAAAAATATTCATGCGAAGCCAAGGATAATTTTTATAAATATTACCCGTAAACATTGATTTAGCAATATACTTTAATTGTTCTGCCTGCACAGTTTTGCCCTATTTCCCCAAGTGTTATAAATAAAAGGCATAAAATCCCTAGTTATACAATATAAGCTTTTCACTCGGGGGACATCATTTATTTGTTGTATATCTATTATTTTTTTAAGGAAAATCGTATTATTATCAATATTTTAAGACAGCTTTTTGCACAAACTATGAAGAGAATTTTGAATAGTTTTAAAATCAGCACCAAGAGCCTTATTTTTGGGGATAAAAATCACCGACTGATAACGCTGAAATTCATTGATCTCATTACTTTTCAAAGCCAGCCTGTACACTTCCCTGATGACTCTTTTTGTCCTATTTCTTTTTACAGCTCTTTTATGAAATTTTTTGCTCACGACGAATCCGACTTTTGTGGACATACCGGCATCTTTTTTTTCTCTGCCTAAATAAGCAACCATAAACTCATTTGAAATTGTATTTCTTTGTTTATAAGTAGCAGAAAACGCTAATCTGTTTTTTAATCTATATTGTTTTTTTAACATGGGTTACCATATCTTAGTTTAAAGGCTATCCTACGGATAGCCTTGATAATTTTAAATAAACTTGAAACGATTATGCTTTTGTTTTAGCTACGATAGCAAGTTTGTGACGACCTCTTGATCTTCTTCTGTTAAGAACTGCTTGACCGCCAGGAGTAGACATTCTAGCTCTAAAGCCGCTTACTCTTTGTCTTTTTCTTTTAGTACCCTCTAGTGTACGTCTCATTTTATTTCTCCTTGAATATTATATTTGCCAGTTGTATCATAGTAAATAAAACAAACTCCAAAGTCAATTAAGCACATTTGAAAAGGTTAAAGAATATGAACAAGAAAATCGGATTCATCGGCGCAGGCAAAATGGCAAGCGCAATAATAAAAGGAATAATTGATTCAAAATTTTGTGATTCAAAAAACATTTTCGTATCAGATTTAAATCAAGATGCCTTAAAAAAAGCAGAAGACGAATTCAAAATAAAAACTACGACTTATAACACTGAAGTCATTAAAAATACGGATATACTTGTTTTTGCAGTAAAACCATTCATCTTAAAAGACGTTTTAAAAGAGTTAAAACCTTTTATAAAAGAAAATCACATCGTAATTTCAATTGCAGCAGGGATTTCAATAAAAGATATCGAAGAAATTCTAGGCCAAGTGCCAGTAATCAGGGTTATGCCGAACACACCTGCTCTTGTAAATGAAGGAATGAGCGCTGTTTGCAAGGGGAAATTTGCGACAGACGAACATTCTAAAATTGCTCTTGATATTTTTAAAAGCGTGGGAAAAGTTATTGAATCAGAAGAAAAGTATATAGACATTATTACAGCTATAAGCGGCTCTGGTCCAGCATTTTACTATTACATCATTGATGAAATAGCAAAAGCAGGTGAAAAATTAGGTTTAGATTACAAAACATGTCTTAAATTATCCGCTCAAACAGCATATGGGGCTGCAAAAATGATTATGGACACTGATGTACCTCCAGAGCAATTAATTATCAATGTAACGACTCCTGGCGGGTGCACTGAAGTTGGAAATAACACTTTGAAAGCAAAAAATATCAAAGATATTTTGCATGTTACAATTGAAGAAACAATGAAAAAAGCGAAAGCACTCGGAGAGAATTAATGAATATTTTAATCTTTATTATTGGATTTGCATTGGGCGTTGGAGTAACCTTTTTAATAGTGAAACAAACAAGTAAAAACCAGGAAAAAAACCAGCAGGAAATGTTTAATCAAATGCAGCTGGTATTTGAGAACATGGCAAACAAAATAGTAAAGGAAAATACCCAGGATTTCTCAACGATGTCAAAAGAAAGAATGACAGAACTTTTAGATCCTTTTAAAGAAAAAATTGAAGAATTTAAAAAGAAATTTGAACAGAACAATGAAAAATTCACAACCCTTGATTTGCACATAAAAAGCGTCATTGAAACAGGTAATAAGATTACTCAGGACACGACAAAACTATCTCAGGCTCTAAAAGGCGACAACATGAAACAAGGAAAATGGGGCGAACTCATTTTAGAAAGAGTGTTAGAGCTTTCAGGACTTAAAAAAGGCGAAGAATATGTGGTTCAAACAGGTATAGGAACTCAAAGACCTGACGCCACGGTATTATTACCCGAAAATAAAGCAATCTTTATAGATGCAAAAACAACTTTAGCATCTTACGAAGCCTACATAAATGCTCAAACCGGAGAAGAAAAAGAATATTATTTAAAACAATTCAAAGATTCAACAAAAAACCACATAACAAATCTTTCTAAAAAAGAATACTTCGATACCCCCGACTTCAATTCGCCAGA
The DNA here is from genome assembly GCA_023421795.1 of Cyanobacteria bacterium OH_PDB_230. Classification (GTDB taxonomy): domain Bacteria; phylum Cyanobacteriota; class Vampirovibrionia; order Gastranaerophilales; family Gastranaerophilaceae; genus JAEZOG01. The sequence goes on along the minus strand of JAEZSO010000002.1, from coordinate 788,288 downwards.
ATATGTTCTTATGTTCATTCCAGTCGAAAGTTGCTATTCTATGCTGTTTTTAGAAGATTCTCAGCTATGGGAATTCGCCTGGAAAAATAAAGTAATGCCGACTTCACCATCTACATTACTTGCCGCTTTAAAAATAATTAACAGCTTCCACATAGTAACAAGACAAAATAACAACGCTCTAGAAATAGCGCAAGTCGCAGGCAAAATGTATGACAAGTTTGCAGACATGGTAAAAGACTTAAATTCTGCTCAAAAATCAATGAACCAGATTTTTACAAGACTTGCCGGCAGGGACAATATAATTAGACAAATTGAAAGACTTCAGGAGCTTGGAGCAAAAACATCAAAACAAATTCCTACGATTTCAGAAGAATTGGTTTCAACTGAAATCGAATAAAATCATTTAAAGTAAGGAAAAATCAAAAGCTTTCCGTCGTCATCTCTCCAACGTATCCAACCGATTTTTGTATTGTGTTGTCCAAGGTCCAAGACGGAAACGAGCATCCAGTTGCCTCTGATCATAGAAAAATTTATGTTTTTAGGGTAAGTAAAACTCTCTAACGCCTGTGAGGTATCTGAATCCTGACTATACAATCTTTTTTTCTCTTCCGGAACATTTCTAAAAATATAAAGCCCGTATTTTTTACCCCAAGTATAATAGGCACTTCTCCACGTTTTAAAAGCATCAGGGTTGGTCTGTTTTACCCAGCCTGTTTTGCCATTTTTTTGGTCGTAATATATTTCATACCATCCATTTTCCTGGTTCGATTCTACCGAAACCAAAGCTATTGAGCTTGAAGGAACATAAACAATTATAGTGCCTTCTAGGCTGCTTGTTTTGTCTATAATAGGCTGGTATTGAGCTTCTTTTTCAAAATCGATTTTTTTCAGCACTTTAGAATTTTCATCGGGTTCAGAATATACGCAAAAAGAATCTTTCATATTAAGAACACCAAAACCATAATGCGCGATGCTGTTTGTTGTTGTCGGAATGATATCGGCAAAAACAACCGGGCAAAATAAAAATAAAAACAAAATCAATAAAAAAAGTCTTTTCATACTCAAATTATAATTGTTCAAGATAAAAATGTCGAATAGAATATAAATTATCCAAAAAAGCAAAAACAGTGTATTATTGGTTTATATTTTAAAGGGATATTATAAATGCTTATTCAACATATTTCGGCTATTTCCTCAAAAAACTATGGTGCGAAAACCAGCTTGCGGCACCAAAAAACAGAACCAGATAGAAGCATGGTTAGCTTTGGATCTTATGATTCGTTTGAGCCGCATAAAGTAATAAATGATTGCTTAAATTCGATAGCGCAAGAAAGCAGAGTAGATTTGGCGATAGACAAAACTCTGTTAAGGCACGCAATAAAAGGTTCTCTTCAGGAAAAACCGTTCACTCTCAAGGTAAACAACAATATTTTTCAAGGAGAACAAAACGATGGGACATATGATTTAAAGATAAATACGGCTTATGGCGGGCATGCCAAAAGTTATGAAGGTAACTTGAATGGGCAAAATATCTTTATCAAAAGCACCAACCCTTGGGGAAGCTCGGATTTAACAGGAAGCTTTGATAACATGCCGGCGGATTTAAAAGTCAAAGTAAGAGCGGATCACAGCGAAATATCAGGTAATCTGGGTTCAATTCCCGTAGATTTAAAAATCATCACATTTATGCACAAACACAAAATTGAAGGAAAGATTAACGAGAAGAAAATCGATTTAACCCTTAACAGAAACAACATCTGCGGCGAATACCAAGACAGCGATAATTTGTTGCCTCTATTATATGCCCTATACAATGACAGACTCTTAAAAGACATTAAGCTTTAAATTTTGATGGTAAATTTTTGAAAATATTAGCCACCTGTATAACTATCATATTGCTATGTTTGTAATATTATTTTTAAAGATAATTCAAGGAGTAAAATATATATGAAAATAGCTTTCATAAACTCAATTAAAAACTGCCCTCAAATTCTTTCGGCTAAAGGATTCTCGGACAATAGAAATTACGCAAGTCCAGTAAGTTTTGGACACTCTGAAGACATTTTTGAATTTGGGGATTTAGAATCAAATACACTAAATATCGACAAACAACAAATGCCTCATCCTGCGGAAATAAAAGCGTCTCAATATTTCAGATACACTCAACTGGAAGGTGAAATAAACAACAAACTAAACTTTTCTATGAAAATTCAAGGCAGAAACTATGAAGGCGAATACGCCAATCTTCCTTTTAGCCTAAATTTTGAAAAGGGAGCAAAACCGCAATACAATTTCTCCGGAAAGCTCTTGTCATCTGACCTGGAAATGCATAGCGCAACATTAGGATCAAAAACATTTATTGAAGGTAAACAAGGTCACAAGGCTATCAAGCTAAGAGCATATGACGCGGAAGACTTTTCACACATAAAAGGAACTATGGGTAATAATCGTATAGAATTAGTTGTAAGAAACGAAGGTGAATTCAAAGAAATCGAAGGAAAAATAGACGATGGTAAATTCACTTACAAACAATCCAAAAATGGCATCTCAGGAGGAACAGAAACTATCAATCCATTGCTTCCCATACTTATTGCAATAGCAGATAAAATTGAATTCAAACCGAAACCTGTTGCCGTAGAAAAAAGCTATGACGATAAACTATACAAAGAGTCACCGGGAGATGAATACATCGACAGAAACAATTTCTTTTAGATAAAACAAAAAGAGCCTCGAACAGGCTCTTTTTATTTTGAATATTTTAGAATGAAGTTTCTTTAGCTTTGGTGGATATTTCCTCTAAAAGTTTTTGGGCAAAATCATCTATCGAGATTGTGCCAACCTGCCCTTTTCCTCTTACTCTTACCGCCACTTCATTGTTTTCTATTTCTTTGTCTCCCATCACAAGAACATACGGGATTTTCTTGTCCTGAAGAGCTTCTCTTATCTTATAGTTCATGCTTTCTGATCTGTCATCAAGTTTAACTCTTATGCCTTTTTCAAAAAGTTTTTTGTAAACTTGCGCAGCATAATCGTTGTGTCTTTCTGCTATAGGAACGACGCTTACCTGCGTAGGAGAGAGCCAAGTCGGGAAAGAACCAGCATAGTGTTCAATCAATATACCGTGGAATCTTTCCATTGATCCGAATATTACTCTGTGGAGCATAACAGGAGTTTTCATCTGGCCATCTTTGTCTTGATATTTAAGTTCAAATCTTTCAGGCAGATTAAAGTCCAATTGAATGGTCGCACATTGCCAAGTTCTACCTATGGCATCTTTAACTTTAAAGTCAATTTTAGGGCCATAGAATGCTCCATCACCTTCATTTACTTCATAATTCATTCCGCGTCTATCCATGGCTTCTCTTAAACCTGCTTCAGCCTTGTTCCAGTTTTCGATTTCACCCACAAAATCATCAGGTCTTGTAGAAAGTTCAACATCAAATTCCATCCCGAATATATTCATAGTGTCAGTGACAAAATCAATGATTGCATTAATCTCATCAACCAGCTGCTCAGGAGTGCAAAATATATGAGCATCATCTTGCGTAAAACCTTGTACACGAGTTAAACCAGACAAAGCACCTGATTTTTCTCTTCTGTAAACGGTTCCTAATTCGCCCATTCTAAGAGGCAACGAACGGTATGAATGTCTGTTTGCCTGATAAATCATAATATGAAAAGGACAATTCATAGGTTTTAAAACCAATTCTTCGCCATTATCATTTATAAAAAACATATTCTCCCTGTAATGATCGGCATGTCCTGATAGCTCCCATAATTTAGATTTTGCAATATGGGGGGTCTGAACGATAACGTAACCGCGTTTTCTATGCTCTGATCTCCAGTAATTTTCAATTTCTTCCCTTACAATGGCTAAATTTGGGTGCCATAAAACAAGGCCGCCTCCGATTTCTTCTCTAACAGAGAATAAATCTAGCTGAGTTCCAAGTTTTCTATGGTCACGCTTTTCAGCTTCCGCTAAGAAATTCAAATATTCATCCAAAGCTTCTTTATTCCAAAAAGAGGTAGCATAAATACGTTGAAGCATTTTGTTTTTTTCGTTGCCTCTCCAATAAGCACCTGCTACTTTTAAAAGTTTAAAAGCATTTGGTTTTATGTAAGAAGTATTTGGAACGTGAGGTCCTGCGCAAAGATCATTGAATAATACGTTTCCTTCTTTATCTTTGGTCAAATAAAGAGTAGGATTATCATTTTTATGTTCTTCTAAAAGCTCTGCTTTGTAAATCTCGCCTTGTGCTTTAAATTCAGAGATTTGCTTTTCCACATCGGGTATTTCATATTTTTCAAAATAAAGATTTTGTTTTACGATTTTTTTCATTTCGTCTTCAATTTTTGCAAGATCTTCCTCGGAAAAAGAGTGTCCTTCCAAATCGAAATCATAATAAAATCCATTTTCGACAGCAGGTCCTATAGCCAATTTCGCTTCTGGAAATAGACTTTGAACAGCCTGGGCCATAATGTGAGAGGTCGAATGTCTTAATATATGCAGAGTTTCATTATTCTTTTCCATATTTCTTTCCTTTAAGTACAGTTTATCTAGTTATAACATCTAAAAAGCTTAATATCAAATCCAAAAATAAAAGCCGCCTTGTTCAAAGCGGCTTTTTTAATTTTTTTATGAATTATGCATTAACTAAGCGCGCTTCGTTTTCTAACTTAAGCGTTTGCGTCGTTATATCACATACAGAGCTTGGTCCGAAGTATTGTATCGAACCTGGGAAAATATATCTGTCATCCATAGCCCAAGATTCTCTGTTTTGCTCTAATTTTTTGAAAACAGGACCATCTAATTCTACCAAAGCTTTTTGTATAACAGGTTTGAACTGGCCATGTCTTTTTTCCATATTCATCATCATCGTTAATGGAACACCACCGGCTACCCATTCTGAAGCTGGAGCTGAAAGATTTTTTACAGAAGACAAATAACCTGTCAGACCAAAGTTCATCAATGCAAATGCATTATAACCTAACGAGTAGCAATAGTCTGAATCGAAATTAGACGGGAATGCGCATCTTCCTTCATAACCGAAGAAATGTGCCTGGTCTGCGAATTTACCGTGATACTCGCCGATATTTTTCATTTGTTTTAATCTGCCCTTGATCATTTCTATCAATAACTTTTCAGTCTCGATTTTTGAAACCTGAACATTTCCGTGAGGATCTCTATCCATCAACAGCTGTTCTTTAATCATTACAGGAAGAGAATCGTACACTTGGGCATTTTCTTCGTCCAATCTGCTTTTTATAACTTCAAATTTTTCAAAATCATTTTTAGCAGATTTGTAATCAGAATCATCTTCAACTAAAGCCAAGACATCGTTCAAGTTTGCTATCATTGATTTGATTTCAGGGATAAATTCAATTAACCCTTCAGGAATCAAAGCAATACCAAAGTTTTTGCCGGCATCAGCTCTTTTAGAAATAATGTTGGCCATATAATTAACAACTTGAGTTAATGACATTTTTTTAGCTTCTACTTCTTCTGAAATCAAAGTTATATTTGGCTGAGTCTGAAGTGCCACTTCCAAACCTACGTGGGTTGCGCTTCTTCCCATTAGCTTAATAAAATGCCAGTATTTTTTAGCAGAATTGGCGTCTCTTTGAATATTACCAATCATCTCAGCATAAGTTTTTGTTGCGGTGTCAAAACCGAATGAAATTTCAATTTGATCGTTTTTAAGGTCACCGTCTATTGTTTTTGGACAACCAATTACTTGTATGCCAGCTTCTTTTTGAACAAACCATTCAGCAAGCATTGCCGCGTTTGTGTTAGAATCGTCGCCGCCTATGATTACAATACCTGTAATATCCAGATTTTGGCAGGTATTCCATGCTTTTAAGAAATGTTCTTCTGTTTCTAATTTAGTTCTTCCTGAACCGATGATATCAAAACCGCCTGTATTTCTGTATTCATCGATAAGTTCAGAAGTAAACTCTATATATTCCCCATTCATTATTCCTGATGGACCGCCTAAGAAACCATATAGCTTATTCTCTGGATTAGCCTGCTTTAGAGCATCAAACAAACCGGCAATAACATTGTGCCCGCCGGGAGCTTGACCACCAGAGAGGATAACGCCTACGTTTCTTTTTTCGCTTGAAGCTTCTTCATCAGTAGATTTAAAAGTAACAATCGGTTTGGCGTAAGTATTAGGGAATAATTCCTGAATTTGTTCTTGATCTTTTACTGATTGAGTCTTATTACCTTCTTGCATAACAAGCTTTTTAATTCCGTTAGCTAAGCTAGCAGGCAATTTTGGTTGATATTTTAATCTCTCAATTTGTAATGGTGAAAGTTCTTTCATGTAAACGGCCTTTCTTCTTTTATACATATTCGTAAATATTTTAGCATAAACAAAATTTATAATTTCCTCTATCAACTGAAACAAATTACTGTATGCTTGTTGCACCTGCGGCTATATATGAAATGTAATACAATACAAAAAAACTCACCTTCTGGTGAGTTTTTTATTATGTTGATTATATGATAAACTTCCCGTCTTTATAAATAAGTTTATCATCCGCGTATATTTCACTGCCGTTTTTCATGTTTTTAATGATATCCCAATGAAGCCCTGATACGTTTTTACCGCCGGTTTCAGGATAAGATGAACCAACCGCCATATGGATTGAACCGCCGATTTTTTCATCAAACAAAATGTTTCCTGTTACATCCTGAATCATATCATTTGTACCTATGGCGATTTCACCGACAAATCTTGAACCTTCGTCCATATTCAACATATCAAGCAAAAATTCTTCGCCTTTTTCAGCTTTAGCATCAACAACCTTGCCATTTTCAAGCTTCATATGGATTTTATGAGATTCGTTTCCTCTGTATATGGCAGGGAAATCAAAGTAAATCTCGCCGTTTGCACTGTCTTCAATCGGTGAAGTATAAATTTCTCCATCAGGGAAATTACAGTGGCCGCAGCAGTTTTTCCAGATTCTGCCTTCAGTTGAGAAAGTAATATCGGTTTTTTCTCCAACAATTCTCAATGTTGAAGTTGTAGTCAAATAATCAGCCATCTTTTGCTGTTCTTCTCCTATTTCTCTCCACTTGGCAACAGGATCATCTAAATATAAATAACAAGAATTGATTAAAAATTCTGTATATTCATCAAGAGACATTTTTGCTTCTTGAGCCAATGCTTGAGTAGGGAAATCTGCTATAACCCAGTTTAATTCCTTTTTTGCGGCTCTATCTAACAACAATTCCGACAAATGTTTGGTGGCTTTTGATCTTCGAGCCATTTTTTTAGAATCGGCTTTAGCCATATTTTTGACATTTAATGGAGCACCGATAGAAATAAAGTTTTTAGCCTGCTGGTATTCAATTTCTGACATAGGGTCGATATAATCCAGCTGATTTTCTGAAGCGTATTTTATGTAAGTTTCTTGAATGCCGTCTAAAGAGCATCTTACAACAGGGTAGCCGCCTCTTTGCAATACCTGTTTATATATTTCTTTTATTAAAGGAGTGGCTTCATAGCTTTCTGATCTTATTATTGTCAATTCGCCGGGTTGAACATCAACAGAATATTCAACCAATATTTTTGCATATTTTTCCCATAATTTATTCATACAAGCTCCTTAATCTAACGTATAATCGCTTTTTCTGATTGTAATTCCTCTTTTAGATGTTCTGATAAATTCTACCAGTTTTTTCGTATATTTATCCTGAACCAAAGTATCTTCAATTACATCAGCCGCTTTAAGTACTGTATACTCACCCGATTGAATAATTTTAAACGCATTTTTTAAATTAGTTCTTTCTTCTAAAGTTATGCCTCTACGTTTAAGCCCTATAACATTTATGCCATGGAGAGTAGGTGGTCTTCCATCACATTTACAATAAGGCAATATGTCCATTCTCGCAGCGGAGAATCCACTTATAATACACATTTCACCGATTCTGATATTTTGATGGAATACACTCATTCCGCCTATAAATGCGCCGAAACCTACTTGAACATGCCCGCCCAACGTCGCTAAATTCGCGAGTATAACTTCATCTTCGAGCACACAATTATGAGCCACATGAGAAGATGCCATCAGCAGACATTTATCTCCGACTTTTGTGATGTTTCCTTCGCCTGAAGCTCTGTTAACGGTTACATATTCTTTTATAAGACAATTTTTTCCGATTACCGACTTGGTAGGTTCATTTTTATACCCCAAATCCTGAGGAGGAGTACCAATACTTGCAAAAGGAGCAATCACCGTATTATCACCGATTTCACAATGTTCCAGATAAGCATTCGCAATTACCTGAACATTCTCTCCCAATACAACATTTTTACCGATAACTACATTAGGCCCAATGATGGCACTTGCAGGAATAACTGCACTACTATCAATCACCGCACTAGCATGAATTGTCATAATTTATTCTTCTTTCTACATTTAAATATTGAAGGTTAGTTTTAACTTCTATACCACAGAAAACATAAGGTCGGCTTCTACAGTCAATTTGCCGTCAACCGTGGCTTTTGTATGTGTTTTTATAATTGGCCCTTTAATCTTAACGACTTCAGACTCCAGCTCCAATTTGTCTCCGGGTCTTACTACATTTTTAAACCTTACTCCGTCTATTCCCGCGAACAGAACTAATTTTCCCTGATATTGAGGAAGAGTCATTAAAGCACCGGCGCTGATTTGTGCCATAGCTTCAATCTGGAGTACACCAGGCATTATTGGGTTATTAGGAAAGTGCCCGTTAAAGAAATCTTCGTTTATAGTCACATTTTTGTAACCTTTACAGTATTTACCCGGAACACATTCTGTAATTCTGTCAACTAACAAAAATGGATATCTATGAGGTATCATAGACATTATTTCCATAATATCAAAGTTTAAAATTTCCTCGCTCATTTATTTCTCCTCTTGTATTTTAGCTTTTAAAGATTTTGCGACTATCGTATGAACCGCGTGACCTGCTTCTTTTACAATTATTTCTGCTTTTAAATTAAGCGGATTGAAGCCTGTCAATCTAAAATCTCCAATTAAATCCAATATTTTATGTTTTGCCGGTTCTAAAGCCGATCTTAATTCGGTAGTATAACCATCTTCAGTAAGCCCTACAGTATTTTCTACAGAGACACCTCTTGCGAACCCTGCCTGCTGGTAAGCTTCCAATTCTTTTAAATACCCAAATGTTCTTGCTTCAATTATCTCATCAATATTTTCCCGGCTGAACGAAACCCATTTTTGAGAAAGATCAGGGTGGTTAAAATTTACGCTGTAAGTAATTGCGAGTTTGTCTGAAGGCAGCACAACCAGATGGGTTTTACCGTTTATATACTGAACAGGTTCAGTAATTGTGTAAGTTATATTTTCTTTTTGTTCCAATCCGGCATCTCTGAAAAGGTCCACCCAGACTTTAGAACTGCCATCCAATATGGGCAATTCAAAATGGCTTAAATACACATCTAAAGAATCGATGTTACATATACTGCAAGCAGCCATGAAATGCTCTATCAAAGCAACTTTGATGTCCTGATTGCCAATCACAGTGCAGTGATCAGTTGAAACAACGTTATCAATATGAGCCAAAATACTTTTATCGCCTAAATGAAAACGGATTCCTTTTTCAGAAGCAGGCACTACTTTTGCGGTGCATTCTATGCCTGACATTAAACTTATTGAACTAATTTGAACTTCTTTTTTTATAGTATTCATTTTTTTATCCGCTATACATCCTCAGAGTTTAATAAATGCTCATATTTTTTGAATTTTTTTATGATTTCTTCTGCTCGTTTCATTGTTTGCAGTTGTTTTATAAACTCTTTTCTCGGTACTGCTGGAGAACCAACAATGATAGACTTTTCAGGGAAGCTTTTTGTAACTCCCGATTGGGCCATGATAATTGAATCACTTCCGATATTTAAGTGATCCGCTAAACCGACTTGTCCCGCAATAACGACTCTGTCACCAATTACGCAGCTTCCTGCTATACCGACTTGAGAGACTATCATACAAGCTTTGCCGACTTTACAGTTATGACCGACTTGAACAAGATTATCTATTTTTGTTTGCGCGCCGATAACCGTATTTTCGATTGTTCCTTTATCGATACAAGTGTTAGCACCGATTTCAACATCGTCCCCGATTATTACAGAACCTATTGAAGGGATTTTATAAACTTTTTGCGCGGTATTACTTTCTTTTATGGCTCCTTCAGATTTTGCTTGTTCAATATTGCTTGGATTTTCAGTTACAAAACTAAAACCGTCTGCACCGATACTAACTCCATGTTGAAGGATAACTCTGCTTCCAATAACAGCATTGTCTCCTATATTGCAACCTGGGTGAAACAAACAGTTTTCACCGATTTGGACTGATCTGCCGATGTATGTGTTCGCCAAAATTTTTGATCCGCTTCCGATTGAAGCATGTCTTGATACCACTACATTAGGGCCAATAGAAACGTTCTCGCCTAATTTCGCCTCAGGATGAATAGTCGCTGAAGGGTGTATTCCGGCCGTTGAATCCGGCGGTATGTAGAAAAGGTGAAGTAATTTCATCATCGCCAATCTGGGTCTTTCGACCTCAATTGTTGAAATATTATCAAGAGAAACACCTAACGGTACTAATGCCGCTTTAGCAGAAGTAGTAGCAAGATTTTCAATTTCTTCTTCGTTTAAAGCTAAAGCCAAAGTGTTTTCATCCGCTAATGCTGGCGGTCCTATCCTTACAATGTCAGCATTTTCAACTTTGGTAAGCATTCCGCCGACTATTTGTGAAATCTCTTCTAATGTGTATGACTTCATAAGTCCTCTGTCCCCTCTACAAATTTATTTTTCTATTTTAATACTTAGTTGATAAAAATTCAAATGTAACATTTAATCTGTCTTATCGGCAAATCGGAAACTCTTCGTTTCCCTTCAACATTACGTCTTGATTTTTTCAATAATTGAAGTGGTAGATTTCCCTTCCACAAAGGTTATAAACTCGATTCTGCCGCCATTATCCATTATAACTTTTGCCTCTGGCAATGTTTCTACCGTATAATCAGCACCTTTAGTATGTACATCCGGCTTAATTTTTGCCAATAAATCCATAGGAGAATCTTCATCAAAAAGCACAACATAATCGACAAAATACAATGAATTCAAGATTTCAGCCCTGTCATTCTCATTGTTAATAGGCCTATCAGGTCCTTTTATACTTTTAATCGATTTATCCGAATTTAAAGCTATAATCAAAACATCCCCGAAACTCTTAGCCTTTTTTAAATATCTCACATGCCCTACATGCAAAATATCAAAACAGCCATTTGTTGTCACAACGGTTTTATTTTCACTTTTTAAGAGTTTTAACAGCTCTTCCAAATTTTCTTGTCTTACAAGTTGTCCCACAACTATTCTCCTTATGATGCTTTCTGACGATTCCCCCCGCTCTCGAGGATCTGAAACCACCTGTACAAAAGTGGGCAACAATCTGAATCAAAGAGCTTCTATTGGTGGTAATACCAGATTAACTTATATATGGGGAAAACAATTAAGCTTTCCCCATATTAGTTTACTATAAATATCCTTTTTTATTCTTTGGATGGAACATGCATATCCGGCATGCCTGTATTTTTGGACGATTGGTCTTTTATTTGTTTTTGGATAACTTCAGGGTTAAAGCTCGGATCCTTATATTCTATTTTGGCGTTATCTTTCAACGAATCTACAAATTTTTCCAGGATTTTTACTTTCTCTTGATTTTCAAGGAACCCTTTTATTTCTTGTTTAACTTTTTCCAAAGGTTCAGTACCCGCCTTGATTCTGTCTGTTACATAGATTATGTGATATCCATATGGAGTTTTAACTATATCGCTGACTGTTCCAGGTTTGGTTGCAAAAGCAGTTTTTGAGAAGGCTTCTACCATTTCTTGAGAAGAGAAATATCCTAAATCTCCGCCTTGCTGTGCGCTTATAGTATCATCTGAATTTTCTTTGGCTATTTTAGCGAATTGTTTTGGGTCTTTTTTAACTTCTGCAAGCAGCTTTTGAGCTTTTTGGAACTGCAAATTAATCTTTTCTTCTACTTTAGCTTGAAGTTCGTTGTCAGTAAGTTTTTTGCCTTCTGGGCTAGCTTTGATAACCTGCTTCATTTCTTCAGGGTTAGCATTTATCAATATATGAGAAGCTCTGACTTTATCAGGATATCTGAATTTATCGATATTAGACTTGTAATATTTATTGACTTCGCTATCACCCACTGAAACCAATGATAAGGAATCAACAAGTTTCTTAACTTTAACTTCTTCAACAAGATCTTTTTTAAACTGAGCGGCGCTAATGCCGTTTTGTTTCAATACCTCATTAAATTTATCTTTTGAGCCGACTTTATCAATGATATTTTTTAGTTCATTGTTTATATCTTCTTCTGTAACTTTGATTCTTCTTTTTTCAATTTCCTGATTTAAAAGCTCTTTCACGATAAGTTCATTTACGACCCTATCTTTTAGCATCAAATAAAGGAAGCTGTTCTTATCGGATTTCAAATCAACTCCAAGCTGTGCAAACATAGGATTACTGGAAACTTCTCCAAAAGCTTTATCATAATCCTGCTTGGTTATCGGTTTATCGTTAACAACAATAAGAGCATTCTTGTTCTTATCAAAGCCACACCCTGCAAAAACAACAGCTGTTAAAGCAATTGTCAGCATTAATTTCAATTTCTTCATCTATCTCTCCTTGTCAAAAGTTAAATTATTCTTTGTATTCAGAGGTTATCCTAAATATATAATAAAATAAATTAGTCAATATGTTAAATAATTCTTCAAATGTGAATAAAGAATTATCTACAAGCAGGATAGAACGTCCATCTTCACAGGTTTTGGGGGCTTGGACAAACTTAATATATTTTGTAATATTTGAAGGCAGTTTTGCTTGAATGATGTTCCATTCAGGCTTATTAAACCACGTATAAATGCGGATATTATTTTCCGTTTCCCTAATAAGAGGGATATTAGCCTGATTTGCCAGCAGTCTTAGGTGAACCAGCTTAATAAGATTTTCAATAGGTTCTGACATTTTTGAGAATCTGTCTTTCCATTCAGCAGTGATAATATCCAGCTCGGAAACCGACTTAACATCAGCTAAGCGCTTATATTCTATCATCTTCTGCTCTTTTGAGCCTACCCATTCATCGGGGATAAAAGCTGTAATGTTTATATCGATAATGGTCGGCTTAACGGGTTCATAATTTTCGTTTTTGACTTCATTTATGGCTTCTTCAAGCAAATTACAATACGTGTCAAACCCGACATTCACCATTTGCCCATGCTGTTTTGTCCCGAGAATGTTGCCGACACCTCTTATTTCAATATCTCTTAAAGCTATTTGATAGCCGCTTCCCAAGGTCGTAAACTCTTTGATCGCTTTAAGCCTTTTAATCGCCTCATCGGTGAGTTTATTGGTCTTTTTATATAAACAGTAGCAGTAGGCTTGTCTGTCAGAACGGCCTACTCGTCCTCTAAGCTGGTAAAGCTGAGCCAAACCGAATCTGTCTGAATTATGTATTATTATTGTATTTGCGTTTTGTATATCCAGCCCAGATTCAATAATGGTAGTGCATAAAAGGATATCATGCTTATGCTCCAAGAACTCCAGCATTATCTTTTCTAAGTGTTTTTCGTCCATTTGCCCGTGGGCTACAGCAATTCTTGTGTTGGGGACGATCTTTTGAAGGGCTGCGGCAAATTCAAATATTGTTTCAACCCTGTTGTAAAGATAAAACACCTGACCATCTCTTTCCAGTTCATAGTTTATAGCATTTTTTACGGTATTTTCTTTGTATTCACCCACAAATGTTTTAACAGGAAGCCTATTTGTAGGAGGGGTGTTGATTATACTCATATCTTTTATCCCGGATAAAGACATATAAAGGGTTCTAGGAATAGGTGTCGCCGACATTGCAAGCACATCAACGTTCTTCTTGAACATTTTTAAGGTTTCTTTATGCTTGACTCCGAATTTATGCTCCTCATCCACGATAAGAAGTCCCAAATCCTTAAAGAGTATGTCTTTTTGCAAAAGCCTATGAGTGCCGATTACGATGTCGCACTCACCTGTTGTCAGGTGTTTAAGAGTTTCCTTCTGTTCTTTCTGGGTTCTAAATCTTGAAAGAAGCTCTATTTTCATAGGGAAAGGCTTGAAGCGTTCTTTTATGGTTTGAAAATGCTGCATGGCCAAAATAGTTGTGGGCACCACGACCGCTACTTGTTTTCCTGACATTACGGCTTTAAAAATGGCTCTTATAGCAACTTCTGTTTTGCCAAAACCAACGTCCCCGCAGATAAGCCTGTCCATGGGTTTTAAATTTTCCATATCGGATTTTGTATCATTGATTGCCTTCATTTGATCTGGTGTTTCGGTGTATTCAAAGGCTTCTTCCATCTCGTACTGCCATACAGTATCAGGCTCAAAAGAGAAGCCCTCGGAAAGCTCCCTTCTGGCGTATAAATAAATAAGCTCTTTAGCTACGTCTTCAACGGCTTTTTTTACTTTATTTTTAGTATTGTTCCAATCATTTCCGCCCATCCTTGAAAGAGACGGTTTTGCACTTCCGGAACCTCTATATCTACATAGTAAGTTTATCTGTTCCGCGGGCATATAAAGCTTATCGTTGTTGGCATATTCGATTGTCAGATAATCTTTTTCTTCTCCGTCAATGGTTTGCTTTGACAATCCCTTAAAAAGCCCTATCCCATGGACCATGTGAACAACATAATCATCGACTTTGATGTCGTTTATGGATTCAAGAAACTCCTGATTCTCTTTGTAATAAGACTTCTTGGATACCGTTACATCCTTTGATCTTTTGTTAAAAAGCTCTTTATCTGTCAGTATAACTATTTTATATGGTTCAATTACAGAACCTGCCATAGAGAGATTGTTACAGACATAAATATCACTCTTTACGCTTATATCCTGAGAATACGGCAATTCAAACTCTCTAAGGATTTCTTCAACCCTTGTTTGATAATCTGTAGCGACTACTATTTTGTACCCTTTGTTTTGCTTGGTTTCTATAAAAACAACGATATCTTCAATTTTAGAAGAAAAACTTGGTATCAATTCAGTTTGGTATTCAATTAAGTATTCGGCCTCATCATTAATGAAATTGTCAAAATAAACCTTATTTTTAGAGGCAATACCAGCTAAAAACTCCGGATACGTAAGATGATTATATCTATCCAGAGGCAAATTGATAAACGTCTTGAGGTTATCTTCGTAGTGCTTGGTAAGGTTTAAATCAACCTGCTCGAATTTTTGCTTGATTTGAGAATATTCATCGAAAACAACTATGTAATCATCAGGCAAAAGCTCCAGCAAACTTCTCAAATCTTTATTCAGTAAAGATTGGAAATACTCAATGCCTTCAAAATAACCTTCTTCTTTGATGGCATCAATCGTTTCAGATAATTTTTCTTCAATAACAATCCTTTGTTCAATTTCAAAGTCTTTTTCATAGTTTTCGGCTGTTTTAGTGAGGTTTGAGCAGAATTCATTGGACGTTTTATCATTCACTATAAATTTATAAAGTGGAGCTATCTGGGCAAAGGCAGTCTTTTCTATACTTCTCTGGGTTTTATTGTTGAAATATCTTATATCTACAACATTATCGCCCCAAAGTTCAATCCTATAGGGATTTTCTTTCAATCCATAGACATCAATGATATCGCCTCTTACGCTGAATTCTCCTATGTCAACGACCATCGTAGTTTTCTTGTATCCAAGGTTTACAAGCTTTTTAGTGAATTCCTTAACGTCTATTTCATCATCCACCTTTATATTTAAGGAATTTTTCGCAACAAAATCAGCGTCAGCAAACTTTTCGGCAAGGGCTTTCACCGGTGCAATCACAATTTTTGATTCATTAAGATTGGAAATTGTCTCAAGCTGTTTTTGGTATGTATAAAGATTTTGAGGGTTTCCCTCGTACATAAATCCTTCCTGATAAGGAAAAATAGAAGCTTCAACATCTAAAAAGTTATTCAGGTCATTTTTAAATTTAATAGAAGTCTGCTCTGAGTCGGTTATAAACAAAAGTTTTTTATTCAAAGAATCCGCCATTTGAGCTAATAATAGGATTTTAAGAACATTTGTCGTTCCTGAAACGGCAAATGATTTCCCTTTGCTGAAATATCTTTTGATTTCGGCAAATTCTTTTGAATTTAAACTACTCAAATAATCTATCATTATTACATCTTAACCACTCTGATGTTATTAATCAATTATTTATATGAAATTTTTGTTAAAAAATCTATATTACTTGATTATTTATTATTAAATATGTTTAATATTAATATTGAAATCGATTGAGAGGAGATACAAAATGAAAAAGATTGTTAATTTAGCTCTTTTAGTGGGTATTTGCAGTGTATCAGCAAATATGGCTTTCGCAGACGGTATGGTTTTTGATCCTGTGGATTTTCCTGCACCTCCAAAAGCAATGGAAGCAACACCAAAAATGGAACCTGCTGTTAATGTGACAACAAATGCTGTAAAAGACGTTGTTTCAAAAGGAAATGATAATTTCCAAAACGCTTTATTCCAGCTTGATTCAGCTCAAGTTGAAATCAGAAACAACCTGCTTGACTACAAATCAAAATATACGGATATTGATAACCAATACAAATTAATCAAAAATGAAAGAAAAGTTTTAGGTAAACAGGTAAAAGAAATCGAAAGAAAAATCAAAGACATCGATAAAACAAAAGAACGAATCAGAAAAAACATAAACTAGTTTTACCAAAGTTTAACAAGCAAAAAGCCAAGAATAGTTTTCTTGGCTTTTTAGTTATGCAAAATAAATCTTTGTTAATAGATTAGTTTTGTACCAAAAATTTTTCTAATTCATCTGTCTCACACAGGCACATTTTTTTAGTAAATTCTTCTACCTCAGACAGCTCAGTGTTCAATTCAGAATACAGTTTGTGTTGTCTTATTTTGCTGAGTTCAATTGGCGTTTTAAAGGCAATTTTGGATTGTTTTTCGTTTATTCTCTCTAAATCAATCAATGTTAAATCCGAAAACAATTCCAAAGAAATATCTATCGCTTTATTTGTCGTCTTAGCTGCTTTAGCCAATTCATCAAGGTTAATCAACCCGTTTTTATTTTTATCAGCATACTTCAACATGCCGGAGAACACCTTTATAAATTCATCTGTTGAAAGAGTGTTTGAATCAAAATTCATAATATGAACGGTATTAGCCTTCGTTTCTAAAACTATTTTATTTAATATTTCTCTGCTGGGAGGGCAATCAAATAACATAACCTGATCAGCGTTTTCGGGAATAGAGAGCCTGTTAAAAATCTTGCTTTTGCCTGCCAATTGGCTGGAAATAATTTCTTCAGTTTTTTTATTTTCGATAAACAAAGCTATCTGCTTTTTTGAAGTATTAATGTAATCTATTACCTGGCTTAAAATGCCAGTTTTTTTTCTATGATCGAGTATCTTTATCGAATCATTTTTTTGCACCAGATATTCGCTCTGAATATCTTTCAAATCCAATTGAATAGTAGTATTGCCGTTAAAGTGATTAATCTTGGGACAAAAAGCTATATCGAGGCTTGAATTTATAGGTAGGTTAAAATCCGGATAATTCCATTTTACGCATTCAAAAACCTGATTATTTGAGCCGGTAACAAACATTTTCAGGTGGTTTGCACTCTGCCCCATCATTTTATATTGAGAAAGTTTTAAATCTTTAAGCGCAAAAACAGGTGCGGGATTTTTTGCCCCAAATGGCTGGAGTTTATCTATTTCATTGACCAAAGAGTGCTTTATATCATCAGATGAGAGAACCAAATCGATATCTAAACAAGGGGTTAAATCAAGACCTTGAGAGACTTCTTCGACTGTAGAAGAAAGCCTGTTTTTAAATTCTTCAAACGAAATCTTATTTTCATCGAAACTAAAACCTGCCGCCATAGAATGCCCGCCGAATCCCAAGAACATCTCAGAATGGATTTCCAGAACTTCATATACATTAATTCCTTTAACGCTTCTGCAAGAGCATCTGATATGTGTAGGTTCAGAAGAATCCTTTGTCATCATAAAGACTGGACGATTATATTTTTCAATCAGTTTTGAAGCGACTATTCCTATAATCCCAATATGCCAATCTTCATTGAACAAAGAAATGCAATGCTTATAATCTGATGGCGCTTTTTCAATCATAGAAACAGCTTCTTTATAAGTTTCATCGCAAATAATCTGTCTTTCAGAATTTAATTCATTTAGGAGTTCAGCACTTTCTTGTACCTCTTGTTCATCATCGGAAATAAGAATAGCAAGAGCTTTTTGAGCTGAATCCAGCCTTCCGGCAGCATTAAGTCTGGGAGCTACTGTAAATGCTATAGTTTCAGAGTTTATGGCTTCGATTTTCTCGACACCGGCCGTTTTTAGCAATGTATTTAAACCAATATGCCCTCCATTTTGAATCAGAGAAAGCCCCATACTTACAAAAGTTCTGTTTTCACCTAAAAGAGGCACTATATCAGCAATTGTGCCGACAGCGACAAGGGGTAATAATTTATTCACAAAATCCTGTTTATTGAATTCTTCCAAAAGAGCGCAGGAAAACTTAAACGCAACGCCGACACCTGCTAAATAATTCAGATATTCTATTTCTTCTACGCTTAAATCCTCTCTCAAAGAATTTTTGGCCTTAGGGTTTATAATAGCAAAAGCAGGAGGCAACTCTTCAGGCGCCTCATGGTGGTCAGTTATGATTACATCCACCCCTAGACCTTTGGCAAAGTTGACTTCAGCGATATCACTCACGGCACAATCTACGGTAATTATCAGCTTGGCCTTGTTCTTTGATATGATTTTGACAAGAGCTTTAGTATTAAGACCGTGGCTCTCAGTGTCCCTGTCAGGGATATAAAAACTTACGTTTGCGCCGATTTCTTTCAACGTTTTATATAATACGGCGGTAGAAGTAATCCCATCTGCGTCAAAATCGCCGTATATGGTTATGTTTTGGTTGGTTTCAACGGCTTTTTTAATTCTTTCAACGGACTTTTCCATATCCGTAAAAGCATTAGGGCTGCTGACAGAGAGTTTCAACGGATTTAGGAAATTTTTGATTTTTAAAGGGGTATCAATACCCCTGTTAATCAATATATTTGCCAGTATTTCGCTTCCTGCTTTTTGTATTATATCTTTCGGCAGCGCTTTTTGTTCTTTTATTTTCCAGTTTTTTTGCAAAACTTATTCCTTAAAGTCTTTCAAGTTCATCATTTGCATCATCAAGGTCCTTGTCTTCCTTGATTTTATCTATAACAATTTTAGCCATTTCTTTTGCTATAATTTTTTGAGTAGGAGCAGGACAATTTTCCAGCATGTTTATTGCTGTACGAAGTGTCTTATCAATGTCATACCATCTTCCGCGCTCCACTATACCGTCATCGACAGCTTCTATGATGTCGTCGATATCCTCATATTCGCTGTATGCCATATTATGTTCAACTATGATTTTGATTAAATTCAAGGCAACTTTAATTTGAGTCTCATCATCTGACTCTTCTAAAGTTTTCATTGATCTAGATAAGATTGGGTCTTTATCGTACCACCTTCTTGCACTTTCGCTGTATTCATCACGCATAATTCATCTCTCCTAATAATTTAGCCTTGTTTAAATCCCATACCATAGCCGGCACGAGGGTATTTCCAGTCTATGCATCTTTTCTCGCAGGCTATACGGCATGCCCCACATTCAAGGCAATTCTCATACCTTACAGCCAAAATCTTCTCTTCCGGTTCCCAAGAATATACATTCGCCGGGCAAATAAAAGTACAATATCTTTCTTTGCATTTACGGCATTTTTCCTGATCCGCAATCAAATGACTTTGAGTATCACAAGTATATTTTACACTAAACAATTTGTCATCTATATTTTCTGGAATTTTATTTTCACTCATCTTATTTCAAAACTCCTATTGCAATTCTAATCCCATCGTACAAATCCTTAAACAGACTTGAGAAACCGCGATCTTTTATAAAATGTTTAATAAATTTTCTGAATTTCTCTTTTTTAGGGACACTGTCTACTCTAGTGAACACATCAAAGAATTCACATATTTTCTGAGGATAATACCCCAAGAATGATTCTGAGTTGGCGTGTACAATATTAATTACGTCTTTATATGATTTCATATCTTTCATTACAAAACTGTTCTCAAGTTTTTCCTGATATAAAGAAAGCATATTAGCAGAATAATCATGATTCTCCAGAGCTTCAATCGCAGTCTCAGCAGCGTATTTGCCGCTCATAAGAGCAAGATTTGTACCTTCCCAATGAATGTTGTTAACAAGCATTGCGGCATCACCAACAACCATAACACCATCTGCATACAACTTAGGAATGGCCTTGTAGCCGCCTTCAGGTATCAAATGGGCAGAATACTCTAGAAGTTCGCCGTCTTTGATTAAAGGAGCTATAGATGGATGCTTTTTAAGTTCATTTAAAAGCTCATATGGTTTTAATTTTCTTTTTTTAAGTTCATCTAAAGTGACACCTAAACCTATAGAAACCGATTCTTTATTTGTATAAATATAGCCGAGCCCGAGCATTCCCTTAAAAGGCCCGCCTATTATCTCGCAAATACAGCCGGTATTATCTTCTAAATTAAATCTGTCTTCTATTTTCTCTTTCGGCAGTTTAATAACCTCTTTTATACCGACGGCAACGGCGCTGTCTTTTATTTCATTACGAAGACCTATCTGCTGTGCTAAAAGCGAATTAACACCATCTGCCAATATAACAATGTCAGCATAATAGTCTTCTAAATCCGTTTTTATTCCGATGACTCTTCCGTCTTTTTTGATTAATTCTCTGACAACAGTTTTTGGCGCAAGATAAGCTCCTGCTTTCTTGGCCTCTTCAGCACACCATCTGTCCCATTTCGCCCTTATAACGGTAAAGCTGTTATATGCACCTTTTTCAGGATGTTTATACCCGATTGTAGTGGCATCATTTTCATCCATAATGATATATTTATGGTCCGTATTATGTCTTTCAACAGGAGCAGTTTCCCAAAATCCCGGAAATATTTCACTTGTTGGTCTTGCGTATATTGCGCCACCAAACATATTTTTGTTACCGGCAAAATCTCCTCTTTCGACAATTAAAACCTTTTTCCCAGCTCTTGCAGCAACTATCCCCGCACTAACTCCTGCAGGTCCAGCTCCCACTATGATAATATCAACTTTGTTCTCTAACATCATATAATCCTAAAAAAATATCATTAAAATTATACAATCAAGAATATATTTCTAGCAATCATGTTAAGTATTTTAAGGAAAAATTATGTCAGATTATATTTTTTGGACACTCTCTGTAAAAAATAATCAAATCTTTTGGAATCAAGCTCAAAATAAGATACATTCTTACCGATGGAGGCAATTTTCTTAAATCCCATTTTCTTATAGAAATCATCATTAAAAGATATAACTCTTATTTTTTTATATCCTTTTTGTTGGGCTACTTTGATTGCCCCATATAAAGACAATTCGCCTGAGCCTTTGTATTTAGGAAGTTTTACGTTTGCTATATCGGGTGACGACTGTATAAAATTAATTTTAAAGACGTTTTTCTTCCTTGTCTTTTTAGGTTTTGCTACCTGCATTATGCAAGTTATTTTTTCTTCAGGGGGCATTTCTTTGGAAGTTACTTCGGTGACATAACAATTATATTTACCGGAGCTTTCAGAAAGAAAGTCGTTAGCTATATAATCCCCGTATTTGGTTTTATTAGCCCAGTTCTGCTTCAGCGCGAGTACACTCTGGATATCTTTTTTGGACCTTTTGCTCAACTCCGAAAAATTAGCTTTTACGTATTCATAACTTTGATCAGGCATCATTTTTTTCAAGTTGATGCTATATAGTGGACGGCTCATAAACGAGATTTGATTTTTTCTATCCACGTTGCGCAAACCGATTAAGCCATACGCACCTTTGATTTTAGATGAACAAACCTGATTAATCGAAACAGAATCAGAACTCAAAGCATCCATCTGTTTCTGTTTTATGGCCGGCTGAGTTTTAGTATTAAAATTTTGTATAGGGCAGTTGAGATTATTAATTATCATGTAATAAAATAAACTACCGTGATATTTTTTTTTTGCTACTATTGGCTAATTTTTTGTTTTTCAAAGATTTTAAAAGCTGATTTTTTTAATGTTATATATTTTGCAAAAAGAAGTTTTAAGTATAATAGTTAAATAACAGGGGAGAATTATGAAAAAAATACTTATATTATTTTTGTTTATATACACATCTAGCGCACTGAACGCCAAAGCTTTGGAGATAATCTATCCAAAACAAAATCCCGTAAACATAAATGCAAAATCGACATTTTTTATCGGGAATACAAAACCTAATTCAAATTTAACAATCAACAACCAACCCGTAAAAGTATGGAATGACGGGTCATTTGTCCAAGTGGTTCCTTTAAATGAAGGTGAAAATTTGTTCAAGATACAATCAAAACTAGAAACCGCAACAGATGAAATAAATTTTGTTGTTAAAAGAAATACAGCTTCAGCCCAAGGAGCCCCAAAAGAACCTTATCAGGCTTTTGAAACAGGATTTTTCTTATGCTCCGCCACGGTAAAAGATGAAACACCATTAAGAAGCGCCCCAAATGAGGATGCGGCGAGAATCACCCATCTTTCAAAAGGTACCATATTGATGCTTGAAGGCAAATGTGGGAATTTTTACAAGGTGAATATGGGCAACACGGTTGAAGCCTGGGTAAACGAAAAAAATGTACAAGCATATTGCAACACGACAGACAGAATCAAAGCAGCCATCTGCGAAACAAAATTTGATGAGGATAAAAATTTCTCTTACCTGAAATTAAAATTAAACAAGCAAATTCCTTATAAAGTAACTGAAAACAATACAAACCTAGAAATATCTCTATATGGAACTGAAGCAGACCAAAATTTTACTGAATGTTTTAATTCCCAAAAAGTTTTCAAACAAATCAAGATAAAACAAAACGAAAACTACAATCTTACAATCGAAATCCCTTCTACAGAAAGATTATGGGGTTACGATTGCTATTACAAAAACGATGAATTCATCTTCAAGAAAAGAAAAACACCTTTTATAAACACAAAAAAACCTCTTGATGATTTGATAATAGCAATAGATGCAGGGCACGGCGGTTCAGAATATGGAGCAATCGGCCCGACCGGAATAAAAGAAAAAGATATAAACTTAGACATAGCAAAGAAAGTCGAACGCGAACTTAAAAATTCAGGCGCAAAAGTTGTTATGACAAGGACAGAAGACAAAGACGTCGGATTGTTTGACAGGGTTTCTATAGCCAAAGACAGTAATGCGATAATTTTAGTTAGCCTGCACGCAAATGCACTGGCTGACGGCGGCGATCCTTACAAAAAAAGAGGGACAGCAACATTTTATTACAATCAGCAAGCAAAAGAACTAGCGTCTTCAGTAAAAAAACAATTGCTAAAAGATTTAGGGACAAATGACGATGGAACCTCAAAAGGAAGCTTTGTCGTAACAAGAACAACAACCCCTCTAGCAGTGCTTATTGAAGTAGCATACATAATACATCCTGAAGAATACCAAATGCTTTTGAATGAAGATTTCAGACAAAAAGTAGCAGAATCCATAAAAGCAGGACTGGAAAACTATCTCTTAGAAACTACTTTGCCCTCGGCAACACCTAAAAATTAATACTTATTGTATTTAGAAATGTCTTCAAAATATTTTTCTAAAGCCATATAGCCGTTGTAAATTTCATTGGTTAATGAAGCATATCTTGTAGCTACTATAAATTTAAGCTCTTTAGCTCTGACTTGTATAATATCATCAGCATCATTTCTCAAATCTTTATCTAAAGAAAGTGACCACTTCTTTAAAAACGAGAGCTCTTCATTTATCTGCTTAATAGTTGAATACTCAAGTTGGTTAAAGTCATATTTTGCAAGAAGATTTTTGTCTTTGTTATCAATTCTTGATTGAACGACAGGGAAGCCATAAACTTTTTTGATAATCATATAATTATCGGCAACTCTTCTGTGAGAAGGTGGAACCTCTCCTCTTGCGAGCATTGCAGAAGTGCTCAAACTGCTGAATTTATCGTTTTCATCTGATAAATAGCTTAAACTGGATCCTTCTGTATAAAGTCTTTCTGATGACATAATTGACTCTTTAAATTTCCTATCTCGACATACCTTGACTATTAGTATAAATCTATAATATCTACTAAATTTACATTTGTCATGGCTTCTTAAACTTTTATTAACATTTGAAAGAAGAATTAAACAACCAAAACACTTGCAGGACAAGAAATTAAAAAAATTAAGCTAATCTTCTCTGCTGGAATAAAATAATCTAGTATTGCAACAAAATGAAAACTCGTCGTTTTCGCTTTGTTGTTCAACTTTTCTAAGCTGATTCAAATTTTTCGCTAAGGCAAAAATTTCTCGCCAAAAATAATGTTTAGTATAAAATATTAATATGTTCAAATACGATGTAATAGTAGTCGGAGCCGGGCACGCCGGCTGTGAAGCCGCAATAGCAGCAGCAAGACTCGGAGCCAAAGTTTTATTGGCTTCATTAAACCTTGACAATATTGCTCTAATGCCTTGTAACCCTGCGGTAGGTGGTCCTGCAAAATCCTGTTTGGTCAGAGAAATTGATGCTCTAGGCGGAATTATGGGGATCGCAGCCGATGCTACTTATATGCAATTAAAAATGCTCAATTCATCTAAAGGACCTGCGGTTAGAGCATTAAGAGCCCAGTCCGACAAAAAAGAATACATGGGTTTTGTCAGAAACATTATTGAAGCAGAACAAAATATCTCTCTGAAACAATGTACAATGACCGAATTAATCATAGAAAACGGTATAACAAAAGGGTTAAGAGATGAGTTCGGGCTAGAATACATTGCGCCGACTGTTATATTAACAACAGGAACATCTTTGGAAGCGAAAATATGGATTGGCTTGCAGTCTTTAGAATTCGGAAGACTAGGTGAAGCCAGCGCCAAAGGACTTTCTAAATCTTTGGAAAACAATGGGCTTACAATAGGAAAGTTAAAAACAGGGACTCCCGCAAGAGTAGACGGAAGAACCATAGATTTTTCTCAAACAATAGAACAGCCAGGGGATAAAGAACCTAGTTTCTTTTCATTTCTCCAAAACAGGCCCATAAGAGAGCAATATCCTTGCTATTTAACAAGAACAACCGAAAAAACACATGAAATAATTAAAAATAATCTTGATAAATCGCCTATGTACTCAGGCCTTATTAAAGGAAGAGGTCCCAGATACTGTCCTTCCATCGAGGACAAGGTAATCAGGTTTGCTCACAATCCTTCTCACCACATATTTATTGAACCTGAAGGAAGAGACACCTACGAAATGTACATACAAGGATTCTCGACCAGCCTTCCAGCGGATGTGCAGATTCAAATGCTTCAATCGCTTCCCGGACTAGCAAACGTACATATAATAAAACCCGCGTACGCTGTCGAATATGATTATGTTCCGGCGGTTCAGCTTGAACATTCTTTAATGACACAGAAAATTAAGGGCCTATTCTGCGCAGGACAAATAAACGGAACCAGCGGTTACGAAGAAGCTGCTGCACAAGGACTTATTGCAGGAATAAACGCCGTGCAATACCTAAACAACAAAGAATTAATAACACTTTCAAGAAGTTCATCTTACATCGGAACATTAATAGACGATTTAGTTACAAAAGATATTGATGAACCATATAGGATGCTTACTTCACGTTCTGAATACAGGTTGATTTTAAGGCAGGATAATGCCGACGAAAGGCTAACTGAGTTAGGCTACAAAATAGGCCTGATAAATGAAACCCGTTATAATGCATTCCTTGAAAAACAACAGGTAATTAAAGAAGAAATAAAAAGATTAAAAGAAGAAAAGCTAAGTGTCAGTTCAGAAGTTAACGATCTTCTAGGAAAATATGGCGAAAAAATTGAAAAAGGAATCAGGCTGGCTGAATTAATAAAAAGACCTTCGGTAACTTATGAGGTTCTGAAAGAAGTTCACCCCGAAACCAAAGGGTTAAATCTCAGCAAAGATGTTTACGAACAGGTTGAGGTAAAAATCAAATACGACGGCTACATAAAAAGACAATTAGACCAGGTTGAAATGTCCGGAAAACTGGACAAAATAAAGATACCTGACAATATTGATTACAAAGAAATTAAGCATATATCAACAGAAACAAGAGAAAAACTCGAGAAAATAAGACCGGCAACTTTAGGCCAAGCTGCAAGAATCGGCGGGGTCAAGCCAGCTGATATTTCTGTTTTGATGGTAATTTTAGAGACCTACAGAGATCAAAAAGTTAAATCATAAAGCCAATAGGACTAGTTAAGGTCGCGCATTTCAAATTTATAATATACATATAAAATTTTATTATAATTTGGAGAGACGCTATGAGGAAATTTTTTGGTATTTTATTTGCACTTTTAATTGGCATACCCGTTTTCGCAGATGCAATAAACGGAGGTGTCGAGAAAAGAGACTTCAAGCCCGGGACAAATCAAATCATTGATGCCAAAACAGGTACAGGAATTTCCAGTGCAAAAATAATAATTCCCACCAAAAATTACACGACTCAGACAGATCAAGACGGTATGTTTGACCTTGGAACAAGGATTGATTCTCCTACAATAATGTCTGTCAATAAAGAAGGCTACAGGCCGTATTCATTGACTTTGAATTCAGACTCGACAATAAAACCACTTAGAATAGGAATAGAAAAAAGCACCCCGAAAGATGTTGTTGTAGAAACAAATCTTATCCACTTAGGTGACGGCAGTTTTTCAGCTAATTCAGCCAACGCGGGGGACTTCTCTTCTAAATCAGTAGGACCTTTCTACTCAAAAAATTTCTCTATAAAAGAAATGAAGCCTGAAGAAGAAGCATATCTGGTATTAGGCTCAGTAATTGGAATCGACACGATTACTGCAAGAGAATTAGGGCAATCAAAAGTATCTAACGTTTATGCAGCCCCCCCTGAAGTATATTGTAACGGCAACAAAATAGCAGAGATAAAGATAAACGGCGATAGCCAGGAAATAAAAATCCCCAGAACCGTCATAAAACATAGCGAAGATAACGATATAACAATTAAGGCAGGTAAGAACTTATTTCAAAGCTCTTACATAGACTACGACGACATTGAGTTCACAAACCTGGTGGTTGAAGTCAGATAAATACGTCAAATTGACAACGATTTAGCAGATAGCATATAATTCAACTGAGGTTATATATGCTATCCATTTCTAAAAATACTTTATACAAGATACTTATTTTAATCATCTGTTTATTCGGTTTTATTCTCAGGTTGAAAACATATTTGATAGCAAGACCTCTCTGGCATGATGAATCGTCTTTGGCCTGCAGCATAGTTAATCGAGGGCTTTTTGATTATTTCAGCCCTTTAGAATTTATACAGATGGCTCCACCATTTTTTATGATGGGTGTTGAACTTATAACGAAATTTTTAGGAGAAGCTGAACTGGCTCTAAGGCTGCTTCCATTTTTGTGCGGCGTCGCTTCCATATTTTTATTTTATGAACTTTCTACAAAAATATTTAAAAAACCTTTTTCCATATTACTGGCAAATTTTTTGTTCGCGATAAATTACAATTTAATTTACTATACACAGGAATTCAAGCAATATTCGGCCGAAGTTTTAGTTATATTGATTTCAGCGTTGATTTTTAGCAAACTGGATTTAAAAAATTTAAGTATAAAAAACGTTTTAATATGCAGTTTTTTAAGTGTAATGTTAATCTTTTTCTCATACACTTCCTTTTTTGTAATAGCAGGCTTTATAGCTAGCAACATATTCCCAATCAAAAAAGAATCAATAAAAAAAGCTTTAATTTACATAGTGCCTATAGCGCTTAGCGGCTTTTTATACTATTTATTGATGCTTTCTCCTGCAAAAGATCTTGTAATCAATTCTTGCGGTTTTTACTGGGAGGAAGGCTTTGTAAAATTAAACATTAAATCGATATCAAGGGTCTTGGATTTGGTTTTTTCATACACCTTTTTGCCAAACACATATTCTCCGTTAGTTATTTTTGCGCCTTTAGCCGGTATTTATTTACTTATAAAAGAGAATACTCAGTTAAACAAGATTATATTGGCTACTGCAGGTATGGCGGTTATTGTATCTGCGCTCCACTTATATCCTATAAAGGACAGGCTTTCGCTGTATCTTGTTCCATTAATTATAATTTTTACCGTAAAATCTTTAGATTTTGATTTTAAAAAAAGAAAAATAATAGCGGTAATAATCTTTATATCACTAGCTTCTAACTTTTATCATTATGATTTAAAATATTTGAAAGATTTTTTTGGGAAAAATATCTTTCAGGAGTTTGATGCAAAAACTTCACTGCAATTTATAGCCAAACATTATAAACCTACAGAAATATTTGTATACAACGGCATTTCGGACTCAGATTATGAGTATTATAAAAATTATTTTAATTTTGAACCGACGAAAACCATCAAACTTGATCCCGAAAGAAAACCTGAATCGGATTACATAAAAAAACTGGAAAAATTGGAGCGAAACAAAACTTACTGGTTTTACTATCCGCATGACTCAATAATAAGAAAGCAAGAAAGTGCATATGTCAAAGACTGGCTTAAATCAAAAAATATAGAATACAAAGAATATAAATACGTAAGAAGCCGCGTAATACATACTCATTTGTAAAGAACTCAATGCTGCATTTGGCAAACTCAGTCATATCTAAATATTATCCCTTTATACAACGCCTTATTAAACTCAAATGTGTTGAAAAAGAGTTATCTTTGATGTAATGTTAATTTTGTAAATTAAAACATGAGGAGACGCAAATGAGCGAAAGAAAACTAGTTGGAACTAGCGAAATGTTCAAAAAAGCGCTAGAAGGCAAATATGCTATCGGTGCCTACAACGTAAACAACATGGAAATGCTTCAAGCTATAGCTGAAGCGGCTGAAGAAACAAGATCACCTATTATTCTTCAAGTTTCTGCAGGTGCAAGAAAATATGCTAACCAAACATACTTAGTAAAATTAGTTGAAGCAGCTCTTGCTACAACTACAGTTCCTATAGCACTTCACTTAGACCACGGTGCTGATTTTGAAATTTGTAAAGCTTGTATCGACGGTGGTTTCTCATCTGTAATGATAGATGGCTCAAGATTCGACCTTGAAGAAAACATTGCTTTAACTAAAAAAGTTGTTGAATACGCTCACGAAAGAGGCGTTTCAGTAGAAGCTGAACTTGGCAAATTAGCTGGTATCGAAGATGACGTTAATGTCTCTGCTGCCGATGCTAAATTCACTAACCCTGCTGAAGCTGCTAGATTTGTAAAAGAATCCGGTTGTGATTCATTAGCTATCGCTATCGGTACTTCACACGGTGCTTACAAATTCTCTGGCGAAGCTAGGCTTGATTTTGACAGATTAGCTGAAATCAAAAAAGCAGTTAATGAAGCTGTTGGCTATGATTTCCCAATCGTTCTTCACGGTGCATCTTCAGTACCACAAGATTTAGTCGCTAAATGCAACAAATACGGTGGACAATTACCAAACGCTCAAGGCGTTCCAGAAGAAATGTTATCATTCGCTGCGAAAAACGGTGTTGCGAAAATCAACATTGACACAGACTTAAGATTAGCGTTAACTTCTACAATTAGAGAATTCTTCGTTGAAGAACCATCTAAATTCGACCCAAGAGAATACCTTGGACCTGCAAGAACTGCTGTAAAAGAACTTGTTAAACACAAAATGACAGACGTTTTAGGAACAGCTGGTCACGCTGACTAATCTTTTATAAACAACTAAAATAGGGTAAGGAAATGAGTTCCTTACCTTATTTTTTTGTTAGTATTAAAATATATGAGATGAGATGTGGATTGATATGCTTAAATATTTTAAAGGTTCTTTTATAGTAACAATACTGGGTTTAGTGTGTGCCTATATATGGGGTGCAAAAGTACACCATGCTAACGGCTTACTTACGCTTTTCATAGTAATATTTTTAGCGATTCTGGAAGTCACATTATCTTTTGATAACGCGGTAATTAATGCTATCAAACTTGAAAAAATGACGGAAAAATGGAAACACAGATTTTTAACCTGGGGTATAGCAATTGCAGTATTCGGGATGAGATTTGTATTCCCTGTCTTGGTAGTATCTGTTTTTTCAGGACTCTCATTGGTGGCTGTAACAAAACTCGCAATATATGATGTCGATAAATATGCTCACTACTTGCATTTAGTACACGCCCCGTTGGTTTCATTCGGCGGTGCTTTTTTGATGATGCTGTTTTTGAATTACTTTTTTAACCCTGATAAAACTACCCACTGGATTACAGGAATCGAAAAACCTTTACTTTGTTGCAGCGAAATAAAATCAATAGAGGTAATAATCTGTCTGTCTATAGTAGGCATTTTACAAGCACATTTACCTGTAGAAACAAGGCTTCCCGTGGTCTTATCCGGATTGACAGGTATTATTCTTTATTTGGTAATAGACAGCTTGAGTAATTTGCTGGAAAAAATTGCAGAGAAAAGAGCTAATCTAGCTGGAGAAACTGCTAAACTTGGTTTCGTAGGATTTTTGTATTTGGAACTAATTGATGCATCATTCTCTTTAGATGGTGTATTGGGCGCTTTTGCAATAAGCAAGGACATAAT
This sequence comes from Cyanobacteria bacterium OH_PDB_230, assembly GCA_023421795.1. Classification (GTDB taxonomy): domain Bacteria; phylum Cyanobacteriota; class Vampirovibrionia; order Gastranaerophilales; family Gastranaerophilaceae; genus JAEZOG01. The sequence goes on along the minus strand of JAEZSO010000002.1, from coordinate 757,524 downwards.
AATAATAACGATCGGTCTTGCTATAGGAGCGATGTTCGTAAGGTCTTTGACAATATTTATGGTGGACAAAAAGACCTTGAAACAATATTTGTTTCTGGAACACGGAGCTCACTGGGCAATAGGCTTCCTTGCTTTAATTATGTTTTACAGCACCATAAAAGAAGTTCCTGAGGTCGTTACCGGAATGGTTGGTCTTATCATAGTAGGAGCTGCTTTTATTTCTTCAATTTTACACAACAAAAAAAAGAATGCAGAAGATCAAACCTAAGAAGTCTCTTTGAATTACACTGCTTTTAAGTTTTTTGATTTGTCTTATTCAACGCTGAGAGGAACTTATAAAAATAATTTTCAACTTGTTGACCAGCCTCTCTTGCTTCAACTTCAAGAGGATTATTAAAATACAATTTTTGTGAATATTCAAACCAATCAGGCTGAATATATGTTTTTATACCTTCCAGTCGTTTATCAATCAGTTCTTGAATTTCTGGGGTGCATTTAGTCTTAGGAAGTTTATCAATTGCATGAAACTTCTTTTTCATAATTGGCCCCATATTCATCATATAATTATTTTTTTCTTCTGCTAAAAAAGCATCACCCAGGCCTTTTTTTTGAGCTGCACAATACTCCGAATAGAAACCGAGGTTAAAAAGACTTTTTTTATTTTGATATACCATATTTTCACATATATTATCTATATAGTTCTTCAAGCCTATATTTTCACACCTTATCAAGCTGCATGATTGTTCTAAGTGTTTTAATTCATGAGCTATAGTACCTAATTGTGAAGCTTTAGAGGAAGTTTTTGGAAGATATTTTGACACAGATATCTTGTGATAAAGCCAGCTGTAAGCTCCACCAATTCCAGGATCTAATTTTTTTATTTTTAGCCTCTTCGGAGCTACCTCTTCAAGACCTGTGTATTTCACTAATTCTTTATATGCAGTTTTTAGAAATTTTTTACCATTTATTTTTTCTAATTTAAGAAAAGATAATTTCAATTCATCAGGTATCGCATTAAAGCCTTCATCTAAAGGTAACGAAGTCATTTGCATGACTTTGGCAAGCTTTTTTTCAGGGATAATGCTGCTCTTTTTTCTAATTATCGACAATGCTGCTGATATATTCACTAAACTTCACCATTAAACAATCGTCTTCAGTGTAATTAAAGTTGGTAAAAAAATAACTTGCTATATTAGGACAAAAATGAAGCAGGAATATTACACATCTATATATTACAAGCCCAAGAGCCACTTAGAATTTATCATAACATCTTAACATTATTGAAAAAGCTCTTTTTTGATGTAGAATTATCTCATACACTAAGAAGAGGATATTTTCTATGAAACTTATGGAAGGTAAAAAAGGGGTTATTTTCGGTGTTTCCAACACTCATGGAATAGCTTACGGAATAGCTAAAGAATTGTTTGAAGCAGGTGCAGATATAGCATTTACTTATGCAGGCGACACTATGGAAAAAAGAGTCCGCCCTATAGCTGAATCGATGAACGCAAAAGTCATAATGAATTGTGATGTAACTAAAGAAGAAGAAGTTAAAGCGGTTTTTGACGAACTAGAAAAAACCTACGGCAAGATAGACTTTGTTGTTCACTCAGTTGCTTTCGCTAACAGAGAAGATTTAACAGGCGAATTCATCAACACTTCTTTAGAAGGTTGGAACTTGGCTTTAGGCGTCAGCGCATATTCTTTGGTCACTTTAGCAAGAAATGCAAGACCAATTTTAAGTGAAAACGCTTCAATAATAGCTTTAACATATCTCGGCGGCGAAAAAGTAGTTGCTAATTACAATGTAATGGGTGTCGCTAAAGCGGCTCTTGAATCTTCTGCAAGATACTTAGCGGAAGACCTAGGGAAACAAGGTGTTAGAGTTAACTGCATTTCTGCCGGCGCTGTAAAAACATTAGCAGCCAGCGGAATCGGCGGCTTCGGCAAAATGTTAAAAGCCGGCGCTCTTAAAGCTCCATTAAAAAGAAACGTAACTCTAGAAGACGTTGGTAAAACAGGTTTATACTTATTATCTGATTTATCATCAGGAGTTACAGGCGAAATCATCCACGTTGACTGCGGATGCCACGCTGTATATTCTTCAGCTGATGAAATGGAAGTTTTAACAAGAGCAACAGCTGAATAAAGTTACCAAAACAAATAAATAAAAGAGGAAGCTATGGCTTCCTCTTTTTATATCATTAACAAGTAGTTTTTATTTTGATGATGTCGTTGATTGTCATTCGGTGATTATCTACATATTCATCTTCGATTTGATCAACATTTTCAACAACTATTCTCGGAGTAAGTTCTCTGAGCAAAAGCATTTTATTTATATCTTTGCTTAAAGAAGCGAAATTAACAGAAGGCATACCATTGTCATTATTTAATCTTTGCTCAACAAAACCGATTGTCATATCCAAAATATCAAGCAACATGTTTCTGTTTATATGGGCAAAATCGTAATCCTCAAAGACTTCCATCAAATATGGATAAGTATCTTTTGCCTGATAAGAATTAATTATCAGTAGTCTTTCTTTTAAGACCGTATCTTTTATGTCTGAATTGTATATTTTTTTATAGTAGCTTGAATATCTGTATATGTGTTTAACGATGTCTTCTTTCGGTTTGAGCTTTGAAATGTTTTCAAAGAATGCCTCAAACTCACTCAACAATTCCTGATTGTTAGGAATGTTACCGTTATTTTGAATGGTCAAATAATCTATTATGAAATCTTCTGTCAACGATTGAAGATTTTTCTCTATTTCTAACCAGTATGTCTTGAAGATATGGTTTTGTTTTGCTTCTTTAAGCTCTCTATACACATAATTCCTGATCAAATCAACCTGCGTGAAGGTTTGATTCATATTGAAATAGATTTCTTCTTCATCAAGCGTCTTGTCATCAATAACCATATTTGTAATTTTAATTTTTAAAATATTATTCAAAACTTCCAAAAGAGGCAGGTTGTTTGAATTCAGCTTTGAAACAAAAAGCTTGTAATTGGAAATAAAATTCCTGTTATGTATTAAAACATCGTCCAAGTTGTTTTTTACAATGTTTTCAATATCGTTTTTGTCATTATTGTTGATTTTGAGCTTGAATATCTCTTCATCACTCAAACAAGCAACAAGAAAATTCGACGGATGATGCTTGGATGCCAATTTAATTTTCGTATTGTTCACTACAGCCTGCACAAACAGAAGAACTGTCATAAGCCGCTGATAGCCGTCAATCAAAATATAGTTACCTGCGTCATCGCACTTTTGATAGGTAATCATACCCATATCTATTGACTTTTCGGTATTGTCAAAAGCTTTGGAGATGAATTTATCACAAAATTCCTCATCCCAGGAATAAATTCTGTGATAAGGTCCTACATATAAGGAATTCATTTTGTTTATAAATTCAAATAATGTTCTTATGCTACTCATATCTCAATTTTAAAACATCTTTCCGATAAACACAAAATATTAAGAAGGCTTAAAAAACAGGCATGCTTTTTACTTTTACAAATGTAGTAAAACCTAAAAATATATTTTTTTGCCTTGACCATGCAGCTAAAATACATTAGATTATTAATAAAGGGAAGGAATATTTTATTGTGAAGAAAATCCTTGTATTATTATGTTTAGTGTTATTTTGTAGTATTTTCTCTCCTGCTAACGCAGCTAACAACAAGTCTGAATCAGTAACTCTCCCCCAGAGAAGCACATTCAGCTCTGATGTTCAAAACATGATGAATGAAAAAAATAAAAATCAGAGTTTGGAAAACATAAATTCAAAAAACCCAAAAAATTATGAAGAAGAAGACTTAAGTAACACATTAAAAATGCTAAACGGATTTACCAATATATTTAATCCATTTATGATGCAGCAACTAAAGCCCCAATATTAAATTCATATCTGTTTTAACAATATTTTTAAGGCTGCGATTATCAAAGAGCTCATACTAAAAAAAAGCCGCAAATGCGGCAAAATAATTTAATGAAGGAATTTAGTTTAAATTAGTGTAGGGCTCGAAATATATTACTTTGTCGTCAGAAAAAGTCATTGAATCTTTATATTCTATTTTTTCATTGTCACCGTTTTTTTGCACGACTTTGACGTCGTTTAATCTAATCATGAAATCTTCACTGAACTCCTGATCTAAACAGCCATAAGCACAATAATCCTCAGTGCATATTTTTACTTTATTTGCACAAACTTTAAGTAAAGTATCCCTGATTTGCTGGTTTTTCATCCAATCTCCAAAACATATTCTATCAAACAAAACTCATAATTAATTTACTTACAAAGCATTTTTATTTCATTACCTGAAATGACTAAATATACTGTTATCGTAAATAACCATTTTTGAGAATGTAAAAACTGATATATTAGCCTAAACTCCAAATTAAACAATATAATGGAGGAAATATGTCGTTAAGTTCCATAAAAGCATTTTTTAATTTATTTCTTGCTGAAGGGATATTTTTACTTATATTGGGCTCTCTCGTAATCCTTCTTCCAAGGCTTACTACTTTTGTTTTAGCAATGGTTCTGAGTTTTGGATTGATTCTTCTTGGTATCTATAAATTTATAAACGCTATTAGAATGCGACATCACGCAAGACATTCAGCGATAAAAGCTGTCACTTCTGTCCTCATAATGCTCATAGGCGCCTATTTAATCCTGAACCCCTTTTTCAACATAATGTTTTTGACAATAGGGATCGGAATTTATTTTATATTAGAAGGAATAAACTGTACTGTTATCGCAATACAAAACCGACACAAATTAAAATACTGGTGGGCGACATTCTTTTTTTCTCTGATGCAATTTCTACTTGCTTTTATAATAATTTTTGGATTGCCTTACACAGCACTATGGACTCTTGGCATTCTTATAGGAATAAACCTTGTCTTTAGCGGAATCTCGTTGATATTGATATATATTGATACGAAACCGTTTGTTCAAAACAAATCCAATTAGAGAGTTTCCGACTGGAAACTGAACGATTCACTATTTACTTCTTTAAGAAATTCAATCCAAGAAGTGTAATATGTGCAAAGAGCATTTATGTAGCCTGTTTTTATTGTCTGATAGCAACGCTCCATAACAATAAGGTTGGTTAAGTCAGCACTCCCGCTTTCATAATTCTTTTTGGACTGTTCCATCATCATATCTGATTTTGCAAGAACGTTTTTATCATAGTGTTTTAAATTCATTTTTGCAGTGGTGAATTTTTCATAAGCACTGCTTAAATCGTATATAGCTTGGTCTTTTACCGAATCATAGTTGATTTTAGCCTGTTCCAATTCAATCTGTGCGTTTTTAATTTCCGGGGAATAATTATAGAAAACAGGAAGATTTATTAAACTAAATTCTGTAAATCCGCCATTTAAATAACCGGCCCCCTCAGACTGAGAATTAGGCTGAAAAAGATAGCCTGCACCGACTTGAAGATCAGGTATTCTGTGTACTTTTATATATCTTAAATAATTTTGAGCTATGTCAATTTGCTTTTTTGCAATCTGCAAGTCATACCTTTTATTTGCAGCAGAATCTGATATAGAAACAAAACCTGGCATTTCGGCCTCTATTGGAGGCGTCAATAACATAATAAAATCTGATTTATTAGGGAAATATTCATCGATAGGTTCGTGGAACTCTTCAGTACCTTTAATGTTCAGAACCTTGTTAAATTTATATCTTGCCGCTTGAACGTTAACGTTAGCCGTATTATATTCAGCCTTCAACTGTCCCAAAGCTATTTCTGCCTGGGTTACATCTAAGTCTGTTGCTTTGTTCATGTTTTTTTTGCGTTTTGCTATTACGAGCAAATCCTCGAAAAGTTTTTGTTGTTTTTCTAAAAGATGCAAAACAGATTTAGCGGCAACATATTCCACATAAGCCTGCCTGATGTTCATCTTGAGGTTAAATTCTGTATATTCATAGCGTTCTTGAACAAGAGCCATATTTGCAAGTTCCAGTTTCTTTCTGGCGTCTCTTTTCCCTAGTTCAACAACCTGAAAAACCCCTATTTGCTGAGGGTTGCCTCTACCGGCAGTCCCGTGATTAAGGTAAGAGCCGAAATCAGGGTTTTGAAGTTTATTGGCTATTTTGATTTTGTTTTTTTGTATCTCCAAATCCAGTTGAGTTGATTTAAAATCAAGATTGTTTTTCAAGGCCAAATCTATAGCTTCTTGCAGCGTAATCTTTTTAGTTTCTTGCGCAAAAGCACCAATAGCTGATTGGAAAAATAAATTTACTAACAATATGAATATTAACGATTTTTTCAATTTTACATTTACCCTTAAACTGCTCTATTGGTGTACAGGCATCTATATTTTTAAAGTTAAACACTTAGCTGCGCCGCCAGCTTTCATAAACTCACTTAAATCGGTTTGAATATGTTTGAATCCTTTTTCAGCAAGCAATCTTGTAAATCTTTCCGTTGTCACGTTAGTAACAACATTATTACCTATATTTACTGCATTACAAGTGAAATAGGATGCTTCTTCTTCATTTACAATTATTCTTTTTTCCGGTGGTACATTACTTTCAATGACTCGATTTGCATATTCATCAAATGCTTTTGGATAATATATTAAATAGTCATCCTTCAAAGGACAGAAGCAAGTATCCAAATGATAAAATCTCTTACTTGCCAGTTCTAATGAAAGAACAGGAATTTTTAAAAGTTCCGAGATATAAGTATGAGATGCGATGTCAGTTCTATGAATGTATCCGGAATATAAAATTCCATCCAAGTAAAGAGCATCGCCTGCCCCTTCAAAGGACATATCTTCAGGAAGCGTTATTACTTCATAACCGTTTTCCTTGAACCAATCAGCAAAATACTCTTCTTCAGGCTGTCTTTCAGGGAATTTAAACCTGCTTATGATAGCTTTATTTCCGTACATTACAGCAGCATTTGCCGTAAAAACCATATCAGGAACATCCTCTTTAGGTTCAACCAATCTAACATCAGCCTCGAGATCTTCTTTTAATATTTTATATAAATTTTCCCACTGGACTTTTGCTTTTGTATTATCGGCCTGAATGCTAACATTCATCCAGGGATTGATTTCATACTTTATACCGTAATGTTCAGGAGAACACATTAATATTTTATCTGTCATGATTAATTCTCCGTTGCACCGTGTTTTTTGGCTAACGAAACAGCCTTATTCAGTTTTTCTTGATCTTCAGCTTCTATAACAAAAGTAGCTTCAGAAACATCTTGTCTTTTTGGTCCGATTTTTATATCGGCAGTATAACAATCAACTCCCAACGCTGAAATTTTATCTAACAACTTTGACAAAATCAAAGAATCAATAATATGTCCACGTAATTTTAATTTTTGAATCATAACTCACTCCAAATGACTAATGTATTAATTATACCTGCATAAAGTCTATAACGCAATGAATATCTGATAAAGCCAAAAATAAAGAATTTTTAGGTAGTAATGAAAAATTAACATTTTCTTAATACTCATTAATTTTTGATTAATTATTCGATCTTTCGTGAAAAACAGTGTCAGAATAATACTGTAAACATTGTTATGTTAACATTTCAAATCAGAAGGAAAAAGGAACTTATTATGATTTCATTTGATAATTTTAATAAGGTACAACCGGCTCAACCATTGAAACCTCAATGGAATACGCCAGGATACATTTATAATTATTTAAAACAACAAACTTTAAAAAACAAAGAAAATAAATCTCCCTTAAAAATTAATTTAAAATAATCCCACGCATCGCGTTCACTCAAAACACAAACCTGCTTTTCAGCAGGTTTTTTCATATTCCTATAATTTTTTTTAATAATATAGCAATTTTATTATTGCGCTGACTTTTATTTATATATAAGTCAAAATGAGAATATTTATGATCGACAAATTAACACTGGCAAATTCCACCCCGTTAGGTCCTCAAACACCAACAGACGAAGCTAAAAAACCAAGCTTTGCTTCTCAGACAAGGGAAGTACCTAATGATGAGTTTGTCGTTCCTGGCAAAAAGAAGAAGTCAAAAGCAGAATTGGCTTTGGTGGCAATAACCGGGGCAAGTGTTACAGCATTGGCGATAACAAGAGCAAAACTTGGAAAAATCATTAAACTTGTTGATCCGGAAGTCCCTAAAACTCTATTCGGCAGAATAAAAAAACTATGTAATATTGCGGCTAAAGACGGAATGACTCAATTATTCAACAAAAAAGCCCTCATGACGAATATAGAAAAAGAATATGCGCAAGCTATGAAAACCGGCAATCACCTTAGCGTTGTAATGTTAGATATGGATAATTTCAAAGGAATAAATGAAGTATTTAGCCATGATACAGGCGATATAGTTTTAAAAAGAATTGCACAAAACATACAATCCGTAGCGGATAAATACGGAATACAAGGAGCAAGATACGGTGGGGAAGAATTTGTGGCCACCCTATCAGGACATGATGCAAAATCCGCACAGAAAATCGCTGTTGAGATAGCGGATGCAATAAAGTCAGATGAAGTAATCCAAGGTTATTTACCAGAATTTATGCAAAAAGCTCAAGACGAATTAAACTTCTTTGAGCCAAGAATAAAACAACTGAATCAAATTTTCAAAAAGATTAAACATAACCCGGGTTTAGAAGAAAACGCACAAAGAACTACGAACCTGGAAGTATCTAAGTTTATAGAAGAACACATTCAAAAATGTAAACCCGCAGATACAAAAAATTTAAACGAAATTTTGGAAGTACTAAGAAAAGAACCGCCTGCCCAAGCTAATTTGTCAATAAAAATAGGCAAAGACAGCACGCTTGGAAACGAACTGGACAAAATATACCAGCAATACAAATCCCAAACAAATGATCTAACAAAATGGACAGATCATTTAAAAAGCAAAAATGTTTTCACTGTCAGCGGAGGCGTTGCCGATCTTTCTGATGCCAAAGACATAAAAGAAGGAGCGGATCTTATCAAATTGGCAGATGCTGCTTTAAAAGGTGCAAAAGAAAACGGCAAAAACCAAATTTTAATTGCAAACGATGATATGATTGATAAAATTATAAAAAATTCAAATTAAATAAATTTTATTAACACAATTTGCATAAAATTACAAAGAGCAAGCTTTTTGTATTATAATATTATGTAGCTAGCATATACTCAGAGGAATATAAATGGAAATAGGGATACCAAGAGCATTATCGTTTTATAATTTTTATCCGTTTTGGTACGGATTTTTTACGGATTTAGGAATAAAAATCGTATTATCAGATAAAACAACAAAAAAAACTATGACACAAGGATCTTCTCTTGTCGTATCAGAAACTTGCCTGCCTGTAAAAGTATATGTCGGGCATGTTTTAAACCTTCTTGAAAAAGGTGTTGATAAAATTTTTACGCCCTCTATACAATCAATTGCGCCTAAAATTTATAATTGTTCAAAAATAAGAGGATTACCCGATTTAATAAGAAACGTTGTAAAAAAAGACTTTACAATTATTGAAGCTACTCTTGATAAATCAGAAAAAAAACAAGGCTTATACGAATTTTTACTGGAAGCGGTAAAACCATTTGGGATAACTGACATAAAAAAAGTTAAACAGGCATCAAAAAATGGATGGAAGGTCCTTAACAATTTTCACGTAATGACAAGAGCCGGTATACCTTATAAAACGGCTATGAAATATGCTCTTCAAGATAAAGTAATCGTTTCAAATCAGATAAAATCTTATCCGATTAATGTTGCCGTAATCGCGCATGGATACAACCTTTACGACGAGAGAGTCAGCATGAAAATATTTGATAAGCTGGAAAACCTTGACGTTAAGGCTTATACTGCTGACCAACTGACAATTGAACAGATGCAAGAAGGCATAAGTTCACTCGACTCCAAATTATACTGGGCCAATGAACATGAAATTACAGGAGCCGCTTCACATTTTATTCAAGAAAATAAAATCGACGGGGTTATCGTAATAAACGCGTTTGGATGCGGACCTGATTCATTGATGATCGAGAAAATTTCAAGATTTTCTAAAATAAAAAACAAGGCATTCTTGAACCTCTCAATTGATGAACACACAGGTGAAGCCGGCTTTATAACAAGAATAGAAGCCTTCATAGATATGTTGTACAGAAAGAAAAGATCAAATATTATTAATAATATTGAAATTGAAAAAGATGAACTGACAGAAATATCTATTGAAGAAAGAATCAATAAAGCAATTCAAATACAAAATTAGAGCGGGGCATCATCTAATATGAAAATCGGCTTTATAACAGCTTCAGAAGAGGTGCTAAAAATATATTTTCCGACTCCTCAAGAACCGGATTTAATTTCTACAGAACCTCCATTTACGCCTGATGATCAAATTTTGGTTAATCATTTAAGGGAAAAATACAATATTGAGGTATCAGCGATTATTTGGGGAACTCGAACCGAAACGCTAAAAGATTTTGATGCTTTTATCATTAGATCCCCCTGGGATTATATGGACAGCCAAGAGCAAAGAGAGAAATTTTTCCGATGGATAAAAGAACTCAATCAGCTCAACATAAAAATATTTAACGGCTACGAAATATTAACCTGGCTTTTAGACAAACATTATTTAAAAGACTTAAAAGAAGCCGGTATTTCAACTGTACCGACCGAATTTGTTGAACAGGGACACCAGATTGATCTTATAAAAGTATATGAGAGAAAAGGCCCATTCATTATAAAGCCTTGTATCTCGGCTGCAGGGGTAGGTCTAAGATTTATTTCGGACAAAGACAAAGCCGAAAAAGAACAAAATTCTATCAATAACGAACTTAAACAAGTAGGTTTTTTACTACAAGATTTTATAAAAGAAATTAAAACCAATGGGGAATGGTCCTTAATCTTTTTTTCAGGAGAATACAGTCATTCACTTTTAAAAAAACCGGCGGAAGATAATATCCTTGTTCAAGGAGAATACGGGGGGACTTTAGAATTTATTGATGCTCCTTCAGACATCATTGATTTTGGCAAAAAAGTAACAGATAAAATATCTGAAGCCTATAAATTGTCAAAGGGCAAGGATTTAAAAGAAAAAATATTATATTTAAGGGTAGATATAATAAAATCTCAAAATAATCTGTACCTGTCAGAGCTGGAAGGAGTGGAACCAGAATTATTTTTCAGGGCGAAAAAAGGTTCAGAAGAATTGTTCTCAAAAAAACTGTTAGAAAATCTGGTTTAAACAAAGAAAATATTAGAAAAATGAATGTTAAAAAGCCCATAATAATTATGGGCTTTTATTACAAATTGGCTGTATAGACTACTGTGGTTGATTCCAAAGAGCGTCTCTTATGAATTTGTTTTTCTGAGACTCAGCAGACAAAGCTACGTTCATTGGAGTAAATATAAATACATTATCTCCGATTTTTTGTTGATTGCCGCTTAAAGCATGAGTAGCGCCGCATAAGAAATCAACGATTCTCATAGATTGCTCTCTATCTAACAAATGAAGGTTTAAAATAATTGTTTTCTTTTCTTTTAAATGTTTTACGATGCCTACAGACTCGTCATATGAACGAGGTTCGCACACCATAACTTCATAACCGCGGTAGTTAGGATGATTAACTACTTTTAAATCCTGGCCTCTTTGAGGCATTTGTGAATACATTGGTTCTAAAGCCAAATTGTCTTGAACCGGGTAATCACCTACTTCATCAATCATATCATCAAAGATGTCATCTCTGTTTTCAAAACCTGAAGTTAAAAATCCTACGATTGATTTAATTTTGTCTGATACTGCCAATGTTCTTTCCTCCCCAATTTATAATTTATTCAAATAATATTCTACCTAATCTTATAATCGTTGCGCCTTCTTCAAGAGCGATCATATAGTCATTGCTCATGCCCATTGATATCTCACTTAATTCTACTTTATATTCAGATGTTAATTCATCCTTTAAATGTTTGATTTTTCTGAACAACTCCCTAAGAATATCCTCTCTATCAACCAGAGGCGCTATGTTCATCAGGCCCTCTATTTTGATATTTTCAAGCTTTATCAATTCGGAGAAACAGTTTTTTATCTCCTCAGGATCGAACCCGAACTTGGACTCTTCTTTCGCGTTGTTTATTTGAATCAAAACTTTTTGAATTATTCCTTGTTTTTGCGCTTCTTCAGATATTCTCTGCGCCAGCTTCAAAGAATCAACAGAGTGAATCAAGTCAAACTTACCGACCGCAAGCTTAACCTTATTTGATTGCAAATGCCCGATCAAATGGAATTTACTGTGTTTCAGAATTTCTTCAGAAAGTTTTTCCATCTTAGAAAGCGCATCTTGTACTCTATTTTCCCCGAATTCTCTGATTCCCAAGTTGAAGTATTCAACAAGTTTTGTTTCATCAAAGTATTTAGTGACTGCGACTATTTTTGGATTATAAGGTGCAACTTGTGTTTTTATGCGCTCTAAGTTTTCTTTTATTTTGCTCATTGCGTTAAAAGATTCCCCCAAAACATGCGCCTCTCAAACACTAAATTAATTATAGCAAAGATTGTTGATTGTACAACAAATTGTATATACAACAAATAGATGATTATTTTGTTTCCCGAAAAGCCCATGCACACATGGGTTTTGCATGAACGCAGTTTTATTAATAAAACTTAACATTTTGGGCAAAGTGGGATTTTTACCCCTGCTAAAGCAATAGGGCTTGGGATTTTTCATGTCTGCTAACAAAAAATATTATTAAAGTGTTTTAATTCATTGTAATTAGGAGAGGTTATATGGTTATACAAGGCATTCAAGCAACTCAGGCAAAAGGAATAAGACAAACAAAAGCGGTTTCGTTTGGGAGAGAATTAAGTCCCGTAGAAAAAATTGAAAATAGGATTGCGATTACCGAGGCCGAAAAAGCACTCGGGATAAAGAACATAGCGCTTATAACGCATTCGCCCAGCTTGCCGGCTAGAGAGAAAGAAGACACAGGAATCGGTGTGTTGGCATTAACAGAAGGCACAAAAGATTATCTTGATTTTGCCTATCAAAATGGAATAAATTCGATTTCCATAGAGCCTACCGGCATAATTTATCCTGACTATTACTGCCCTTATGATTCTTCTGTATTTTCAAAAAAAGCAATAGTAGATTTAAAAGCACTTACCACTGAAGAATGGGGGAAAATCTTACCGACAGAGGAATTTACCAAAATAGTGGATAACAAAAACTACGACGTCAAAATCCCTGTTGAATACCAGGATCCAAAAACGGTAAAATTCAGCAAAAACAAAATAATATATGATTATTCAACAAAGGCGCATAAAGAAGCCTTAAAAATAGCATTCGACAATTTCAAATCGCTTGTTGAAGAACAAGACCCAACGGCAACAAAATTAAACGACGAATTTAACAAATTCAAAAATGAAAATAATTATTGGCTTGCCAAAGACGCTCTTTATTTAACATTAAGCGATATTCACGGCAGCAACTACTACCCTGAATGGGACAATAAATTACATCAGGAATTGTTTAATGAAAACAGCAAAACTTTCTCTAAACAAGAAAGAGAAGAAGAAGTACAAAATCTTGTAAACGAAAACCCGAAAGAAGTAGAATTTAATAAATTTTGCCAGTTTGTTGTAAACAAACAAATAATGCAACTTGCAGAATACTCACAAAAACTGGGCGAGACAAATGCTAAAAAAGAAGTAAACACAATACAAACGGCATATGACAACGGCGAAATTCAAAAAGAGAAAAAAGAAGAGCTGCTCGCCAAAATAAAGCAGAACGCTAAAAATTCAAAAATTTCTATTATAGCGGATAGACCCGTAGGCTTTTCTAATATGGATATCTGGGCAAACAAGGATTTGTTTTCAAAAGACGAGTTTATGGGCGCGCCTCCTGATATGTTCTCTGCAACAGGACAAGCCTGGGGTTTTAAGTTTATAACAAGAGACAAGCTATTTAACGAAGACGGTTCTTTAGGCGAAGGAGGAAACCTCCTCAAAAACTTATTCAAGAAAACCTTTAAAGAAAACCCGGGCGGCGTTAGAATAGACCATGTATTAGGCCTTATTGACCCTTGGACATACACCGCAGAAGTAAAAGACGGCAGCAGATACCTTTTTAAAACAATGCTCAATAAAGAACTAAAAGAGCTTAGAGCATTCGGAATCAATGAAGAAACAATTAAAGGAATAGCTGACCCTACAAAGGCGCTTTTTGACGATGGAAACCAAGACAGAGACAGACTCAAACAGAACATGAGAAAACAAGGGTTTTCTGAGAATGTGATAAACCAAAATATCTCAAATGCTAGAAATATTCTTATAAAACAGGAACCATTGATAAAAACCGAATACGCAAAAATCTTGAACGATATAGTGATGGGCGCTGCTATAGAAATCCTGCAAGAAAAACAGGGCGACAACCTGCCTGAAGAACAACTCAAGCAACAAGCAAAATCTATGCTAATCTGTGAAGACCTTGGAATCTTAACGATACCGTCTCAATATTGGGTGTTGAAAAACGGGCTCAATCTGAACGGGATGAGACTTGCCAGATACGCTGATCCTTTCAACGGGACACACATGTATAGAGAATGCAATCAACAAGAACAGGGACATTACTGGTCTATGGGGACCCATGACGATAGCGCTATGATTGATTATGTAAACGGTTACTCTCCAAAAGACAGACATGACCATTCAACATATATTGCGCGTGAACTCGGCATAGATGAAAATAAATTAAAAAATAACCCGTGGGAATTCGTAAGAGCTAAATTTGCAAGAATGCTTGCTGCCGATAAAAATCCGCAAACACCAAATAATATTCTTGTTATGTGGACCGACTTCTTAGGTAAAAACATAAGATACAACACCCCAGGCGTGCAAGATAAAGAAAGAAACTGGAATGAAAGAATAGAAAAAGATTATTTTAATGCAAAATTTTATGATGAAACACTTCCAAGCAAAAAAGGTATTAACATGACAGAATCACTTTTAACTGCTATGCAATCGATGGATGATAACTTTAAAAGAACAAATAAAAACTTGATGGATTCATTGAACAAATTTGCAAACATCTTAAATGAAAAACCTTAATAAATATTTGTTAATTTCTTAATTAGTGCATAAAATGTCTGTATAATATTTATGCACTAATTTTTTGAAGAAATTATGAATCAGACAACAAAACAATACATAAATGATTTTAAATTATACATTGAGGTTGAAAGAAATTTCTCTCTGCATACTGTTAAAGCATATATATCAGATATTTTAGGCTTTACAATATGGCTCAACGACAAAAATATAGAAGAAACTAACCACAAAACAATAAAAGAATATTTATTGTTCATCCAAAAATTCAACTACTCAAAGACAACAACGGCCAGAAAAATAGCTTCTATAAGAACTTTTTTCAGGTATCTGTACAGAGAAAAAATTATTGAGACAAACCCTGCATCTGGCATCCATTCACCCAAAAGAGGCAAAAATCTTCCCAAGTTCTTAACAGAACAGGAAATAGAACAAATATTAGGTAAAATAAGAATAGAAACACCAGCAGGCTACAGAAACAGAACCATCTTTGAACTCTTATATGCAACCGGAATGAGGGTTTCAGAGCTAAGCGGGCTTAATTACGGTGACTTGAACCTCGAAAACAATGAGATACGTGTTCTTGGAAAAGGAAATAAAGAAAGAATAGTGCTTGTTTCCAACAAAGCCAAAGAGTTTTTAAATACTTACCTAAAAACTGCCCGATATATGATTTATCAAGAAGGAAAACTTGAAGAACCAACCGAAAAATCGCCTGTTTTTATAAACAAAACAGGGTACAGGCTTCAGCCTCAGAGCATAAGAAAAGCGATAAAAGAAGTTGTAGAAGCTATAAAACTTCCAAAAGAGGTTACACCGCATGTTTTCAGACACAGTTTTGCGACCAAGCTCCTTGAAAACGGAGCCGATTTAAGGATAGTACAAGAGCTATTAGGGCACAGTAGCATAAGTAATACCCAAATCTATACACATGTATCAACAGAAAGGCTAAAACAAGCCTACAATAGCGCCCACCCGAGAGCAGTTTAAAAGAGAAAAAGGAAATCTAATGTTTGACATCATAACAATAGGAAGCGCCACCCTTGACGCATTTATAGAAACAAAAGTAGCCAACATAGTATCTGTAAGTTCTATAACAGACAAAAAAGAATTTATGGCATATCCCTACGGTTCAAAAATTGAAATTGATGACTTTAGATACGCTACCGGCGGCGGTGCTGTTAATACAGCCGCAAACTTCTCTAACTTGGGTTTTAAAACCTCAGCAATTGTAAAAATCGGCGATGACATTCAAGGCAAAACCATTATTGATGCTCTGGACAAGTTTAAAGTTGATAAATCAAACGTAATAGTCAGCTCCAAGGAAAAAACAGGATTTTCGATTATATTAACAAGTTTTCAAGGCGACAGGACAGTTTTGGCGCACAGAGGCCCTAACGCAACGATAACAAAAAAAGAGATTAACCTTGATGCAATTAAGTCGTCCAGATGGTTATATATAGCACCATTAAACGGATACACGACAAAAATATTGGACGAAATTGCTGATTTTGCGGAAGAAAATGATGTAAATATGGCGATAAATGTAGGTACAAGCAGCATAAAACAGGGAGCCGAATATCTTGATAAGATATTAAAAACAGCGGAAGTCGTTATCCTAAACTTGGAAGAAGCATCCATGCTTACTGGAATATCTGTAAGACCTGACAATAAAGAAACAAAATACTCTGATTCACCTATACACATTGATATAAAGGCAATGCTAAACAGATTAAAATCTACAAATGCAAAAATTGTTGTTATTACAGATGGCAAAAACGGAGTATATGCTTTTGACGGCAAAAAATATTATATATTAACTCCGTTTCCTGCAAATGTAATAAGCACATTAGGAGCAGGAGACGCTTTTTCTTCAACCTTTGTGGCTACTCTGGACAGAACAAACTGGGACATCGTAAAAGCTCTACAATTTGCTTCAATTAATTCAGCATCAGTAGTTGAACATTTCGGCGCTCAGGAAGGGTTCCTGACTTTTGAAGAAATTGAAAACAGATTAAGTAAACATGCCTGTTTTGACCCTCTAATACATGAATAGATTTAACTGCCCCCTCTGTAAACTTATGTAACAATATATACTTGTTATGTAATTGGTATATATATTTTGTTTTTATAAATATGTGTACAAGTGCAAGGTTTATTATGTGGTCTAGGGCAGAATTAATCAGTCAAATATCTACAAGTTATACGTTATACACCAACCAAAAAGGTGAAGAAAAAGGTTCAAATAACTTATTTGTTGGTGGAAATGCTGATGATGAAATAAACAATACAGCAGATTATTCAGTTATCCTTGCTGGCGGCGGCGATGACAAAATAACATCACTCGGCAACGGAAACAAAATTGAAGGAAACGATGGAAACGACAAATTTTGGGTTATCGGCAATAACAATAAAGTAAGTGGCAACAATGGAAATGACACAATGCTTGGCATAGGCAACTACAATGACCTAGAAGGAAACAACGGCGATAACTCAATAGTATTCCACGGTGACAATATAAACGTAACAACAGTTAAAGGAGCCAATTACATTGCTTCTTTAGATTTCGCAATCATCGACGGATATTATGCTGAATATGCTAGCTATATCGAAAGTAAAACAGAGGATATAAACAAAAAAAATCAGCTTATCAAAACGACAGAAAATCTAACTAAAGAAATAAGCAGAACTACCCCAAAAACAACAACTGAAATTACAGGAGTAGATATTGTAAACCAACTTCCTGCAAACGAAAAAGCATTATTAAAAACAATAGATTTAAATGCACAAATAAACGGAAAACCAAGATACGTGATCGCAAAAAGCGGCCAAGACGGAGCTTATCACATTTATGACTGTGCTAGTGGAACATACAGATCTGTATCAAATACAAGAAACATCCTTGTTATTCCAAACAATGGAGCTATTGCAACTCATTCAGGTCAAAAAGAAACAACTACTTCAAGTACAGCAACTTACCAAGATTACACAAGAGAAGATTACGCAGATATTTCTCAAACAATTATTAACGGAAATGAAAATGTTAACGTAAAAGCAGATGATGGTGACAACACTATAAAAGTTAACATAAGCAGCGGAAACGTAGTTGCAAGGGACGGAGATAAAAAGGTAAACGTCGTAAACGGCATAAAAACTGAAGCAGAATATTCAAATCAATATTCAAAAGAAATTTTAGTAGGCACTTCATACCAAAAACCGGAATCTAATACTCAAAAAACACCTATCAACATATATATTGCTGGCGGATCATCTTATACATACACTGAAGCAATTGACCCTCTTGTAATTGACTTCAACCAAGATGGCAAAGTTGCAACAGCAATTGGTAAAGGCATAGATTTAGACGGCAACGGAACTTTAGACGGCGCGGCAGCAAATGGAGACAAAATGCTTGCGATGACGGATCTAAATGGCAACGGATCAATTGATGGCCAAGAAGTATTCGGTGACAGAACTATAGATCCATTCTCAGGAAAAGCACTTAATGCCGAAAACGGTTTTGAAGCATTAAGAATGGTAGCTGAATCAGCTCAAGCAGCAACAGGTATTAAATGTATCGACGAAAAAGGACTTGTTGACCTAAAAGCTCTAAATAAAGCTCTTCAAACAAAAGGAATTAAATTAGGCTTCGTATCCGATGACAACAATTCTCAAGTTGAAGATCTAACAAAAGTTGCTTACATAGATACTAAAAATTACGAAAACAAACAAGAAACTGGTCCAATGCAACACAATCAACAAGGTATAAGCATTTTTGAAGACGGCTCAACTGCAAAAGCACATGACGTTTGGTTTGAACTTACAGATTCAATTAACCCTTTTGACTTTGCAAAATTGAGAGATCTTTTAAACTAATTGAATAATTTAAACAGAATAAGACAGCAGTTTATGACTGCTGTTTTATTTTTTCTTTATTTTCAAATCTCATAAATCTTGCAATTTTAACAATCTTCTTACGGTCTTTTATCTGGCTTATGTAGATACCCGCAAAGATAAATCCGCAAGATAAGAATTGATAAAAATTAAACGTTTCGTCCAAAAAGAACCATCCGAATAAAACAGCGGCAACAGGTAATAAGAACAAGAAAGGAGATGATTTGCTTGCCGAAAGCGTACACATGGCATAGTTATACAAAGCATAAGTCACAACTGTTAAAATCCCTAAATAAATAACAATAACAGAGCTTATGTTAGGAGCAAGCATAAAAGAGCCTTTTGTCACGAAATTTGCCGTTATAAAAAACAAACCGCCCCCAAGCACCTGTATACCCGCAAGAAAAAACGGGGGATATTTATCCATCAGATACTTTGTTGTAATCATGCTCGTATCTGTAAGTATTATAGCGATGAACTCAAGACTGTTTCCTAAAATTGGGTTCGGGGCAGCTTCGTTAACATCAGAAAATGCGCTAAGCAAAACAGAGCCTAATATCCCTATAAAAAGCCCATAATACGCTAATTTAGGAAGCCTCTCTTTAAGTATTAACCTCGCCCCCATAACTATAATTATAGGTTCTAAAGAACTTACAATGCCGGCTTGTCCTGAAGAAGTGAACCGCAACGCATTTGTCTCAAACAAAAAATATAAGCATGGCTCACAAATTATCATTAAAAGAACCAGTTTAAAATCACTGACTTCGACTTTTATATTTTTGTATACTGTTGTAAAAAATGGCAGAAATAAAATTGAAGCGACTATCATCCTGAACATCATAAGCTCAGATGTGGAATAATCTCTTAAACAAACTTTTGTAGCAGTGAGTGTTGTTCCATACAGGATAACTGCGATGAAAAGCGATATATATGCAAATGTTTCATTTTGGTGCGTATATTTTTTGATAATTTCATTCATTTCATAAAATATTTCCAAACTTCTTATAAACAATAAATAATATAATTGAATAAAAACTTCCAAAAATCAAACACATGTAACGTGAATATTTACTTAATTTTTATTACGGTTTTTAATAAAAGTTTGTCAAAGTTTAAATAAGTTTACAAAAGAAATATTTTGTAATACTATATTATTGTAATATAATATGTTAAGTGGGATAAGTAAAAGGTTTCGCAATATGACAGAAAACAATGAAATTCAAAATGAGCAAGATTCTCGCCAAAAAATATTAGTAGCAGATGACGAAGCTAGTATTAGAAGAATTTTAGAAACTAGGTTAAAAATGATCGGCTATGATATCATAACTGCGGCCGACGGTGAAGAAGCAATAGCTGCCTTCAACAAGTACAACCCCGATCTAATAGTATTAGATGTTATGATGCCAAAGATAGACGGATACGGCGTTACCAGAGAAGTAAGAAGAACATCAGATGTTCCAATCATTATTCTTACTGCATTAGGCGATGTTTCTGAAAGAATCACCGGACTTGAGTTAGGCGCGGATGATTATGTCATTAAGCCTTTCAGCCCGAAAGAACTTGAAGCCAGAGTGAAATCAGTTCTTAGAAGAACTACAAGCAAAGAAACACTTGCGCCTACAGGTAAGGTTACTAAAAACATTATCACAACAGGCAACATAAAAATTGATACTGCAAGACGCCAGGTATTCAGAAAAAATGAAAGAATCAGATTAACCGGAATGGAATTCAGCTTGCTTGAACTTCTTGTTAACAATTCTGGCCAAGCATACTCTAGAAATGAAATCCTTCAACACGTATGGGCTTATCCACCAGACCATAGAATTGATACAAGAGTTGTTGACGTTCACATTTCAAGATTACGTTCTAAACTTGAAACAGACCCTGCTAATCCAGAGTTGATTTTAACAGCTCGCGGCATAGGTTATATGTTTCAAAGAATAGCTTAAACAAGAAAAATTAATAAATTAAAAAGACCACTTTTCTAAGTGGTCTTTTGTTTTAAATATTGTTTATAATTTGTTTCCAAATCTTTATACATATCTTTCATCTTATTTTCAAGCAATAATCTGTAATCTTCGATAGTGTTTTTTTCCGCATCTGAAGGGACATAAATGGGATCGCCGTAAAGAGCTACTGTCTTACAAGGCAATATCGGGATTCTGAATTCATCCCAAGTATCAAATTTAAGAAAATTCGGCGCATCGGAGAACCATAACACAGGAACGATAGGCACCTGAGATAGTTTTGCAATGTTTATTATCCCGTCTTTTACCTTTTGTTTTGGACCTTTAGGTCCATCTACAGTGATAGCAATTGAATTACCAGACTCTAATTTTTCTAATAATTGCAAACTTGCTGTTGTTCCTCTTCTTCCCTTTGAACCTCTTACAGTCTTTATTCCAATAGAGTGGACTGCTTGAGCGATAATTTCCCCGTCATTAGAGGGACTTATTAACACATGCAAATTAGATCTGTCTTTATTGTCATAAACAACACATTGATGAGCATGCCATAATGCAAAAATACAAGGTTTTTCTATGGGGTAATTTATCGACTTGATTACAGTAAGAGGTATTTGCATTTTAAAGACCAACTTAACCAAGTTTGATAAAAAAAATATTTTTATATGACCGTCTAAAGTTCTCATTTTCACTGTTTTCCAGAATTAATTATTTTATAAAAAAAGAGACGCTTAATTCGATTAGGCGTCCCTTTTTATCAACCTATTTCCTACAGAGCAAATTCCTTGACTTCTGTAGCAACGTTTTTAGAATCAAGTTTAACACTTGGCCCCATTGTTGTTGTCAAGAATACTGATTTTAGGTAAGTCCCTTTTGCAGCTGATGGTTTTGATCTGATAACCGCATCTGCAAGAGTAACATAATTTCTCATAAGATCTTCTTCTGAAAAATCAGCTTTTCCGATAGGAACGTGAATCATACCTTGCTTGTCAGCTCTGAATTCAACTTTACCTGCTTTAGCATCTTTAACAGCTTTTGCAACATCTAGTGTAACTGTACCTGTTTTTGGGTTTGGCATTAAACCTTTAGGTCCTAAAACACGACCCAATTTACCAAGCATACCCATACAATCAGGAGTCGCAATCAAAGTATCGAATTCAAACCAGCCTTTTTCGATTTTTTCGATAACTTCTTCAGCACCGGCTTCTTCAGCACCGGCATCTTTTGCTTCGCTTGCTTTTACACCTTTAGCGATAACGCAAACTCTAACATCTTTACCAAGGCCGGCTGGTAATACAACCGTACTTCTAACTTGTTGGTCAGCGTGTTTAACATCGATACCTAAACGCATATGACATTCAAATGTTTCATTGAATTTAGAAACTTCTTTAGACACTTTTTTAAGTATTTTTAAAGCTTCAACAGCACTTGATGGTTGTTCAAAACCTTCCATTAGTGCTTGTATTTTCTGTTGTTTTTTAGTTAATTTTGACATTTATTTCTCCTTTCGTGGTAATAGCGGACGTTGTCCTTCCACGTATTTGTAAGTAATCTATTACATTGTGGTTACATTATCTAGACGATTAGTCTACAACAGTAACTCCCATTGCTTTACATGAACCTTTAATCATTTCAACTGCAGCATCCATGGTAGTGGCATTTAAGTCTTCCATTTTTGTTTTTGCAATTTCTTCTAATTGTGCTCTTGTAATTTGTCCTACTTTTGTTTTGTTAGGAACAGCAGATCCTTTTTCAATTTTTATAGCTTTTTTGATAAGAACAGCTGCTGGAGGTGATTTTGTTACAAATGAGAATGATCTGTCTTCATAAACATCAATAACTACAGGGATAATATAACCTGCTTGAGCTTCTGTCTTAGCATTGAACTGTTTGCAGAATTCCATTATGTTAACACCGTGTTGACCTAAAGCAGGACCAACTGGTGGTGATGGATTAGCTTTACCAGCATTGATTTGAAGCTTAATTTTTCCTACTACTTTTTTTGCCATTTTATTTCTCCTTTCGTGGTAATAGCGGATTTTGTCCTTCCACGTATTTTATATAACTGTATTATACTTTTTGTATTTGTTTGTACTCTAATTCAACAGGGGTTTCTCTTCCGAAGATAGAAACTGTCGCTCTAAGTTTAGATTTATCAGGATAAACTTCAGTGATATCCCCGATAAAGTCTGAGAATGGGCCGGAAATGATTCTGACTTTGTCACCGACTTTAACATCAAGTTCAACCTTAGCCACCTGAGTTTGAGTTCTGTGTAATATTTTCTTAATTTCGCTGTCTTTAGCCGGTATAGGTTTTTTGCTTGAACCAACGAACTTGGTGACTCCTGCGGTGTGTCTTACAACATACCAGCTATCATCATCCATTATCATTTCTACCAAGACGTATCCAGGGAATATTTTTTCATCTCTGTCAGTTTTCTTGCCGTCTTTCATTTTGGTGATGGTTTTTTGAGGGACTTCTACTCTGAAGATTTTTTCACCCATGTTCATATATTCAATACGTTTTTCAAGGTTAACCTTTACCTTGTTTTCGTGGCCTGAATATGTATGAACCACATACCATCTTTTCTTAGGAGCTTTGACTTCCTTATCCGCTTTGAATTCAGCTTCTTTTGCAGCTAGCATTTCGTCTACTCCTATTTCAACTGTAGGTTGTTTTTGTATAACTTCTTTTTTTTCTTTTGTCATCAGTACATCCTGCCTAGTTTAATGTAACTTTAATAGTGAAAAAAGACCTTTAAATGAAAGATCGAGTAATAAAACCATCATAGTAAAAACAAAAACGATTATTATCACGTAGATTGTTTCAGCAACAACTTGTTGTTTTTCAGGCCATGTTATTTTGCCCCATTCGGCTCTAACACCTTTAAAATAATTTTTCAAAGTATCTTTAACTGACACTTGATCCTTATTATTGCTAGTCATCAAATCCTCTTTTTTCTAAAACGCGCCCTGAAGGACTCGAACCCTCGACATTCGGTTTTGGAGACCGACGTTCTACCAACTGAACTAAGGACGCTTTTATAATTCTACTTAGTTTCTTTGTGCGGTAAATGCGCATTACAGAATGGGCAATATTTTTTTATTTCCATTCTTTCTTTGTGAGCTTTTTTGTTTTTTGTAGTTGTATAATTTCTTCTTTTGCACTCTTCGCAAGCTAATACAACCATTTTGTCTACTTTTCCTTTTATACCCATTTTGTCACCTATATAAATTATTACTGTCACTTTTCAAGGCAAATCTATAGAATGTTTATACTTTCCACATTCTATTGCTCTGACTTGTTTGATATTACATAATCATATAGCAAACAAAAAAAAAATTAAACAATTAGTTTACAAAACGAAAAATTTTAATGCCATTTATTAAAGTATTTTTTCAGATAGTCGTAAATATAGCCAAGAGACTAATAGACTATTGGAGAATAAAAAAATGACTGATACCTACAAAATACAAGGTGGAGAGACGCTTTCAGGGATTGCTGCAAAATATGGGGTGAGCACAAAAGAACTTTTAGAGGCCAATCCCAATCTAAAAGATCCTAATCGTATTGAATCTGGTCAAACAATCAATATCCCGATGGTCAAAGAAAGTGCCATAGATCGACCTGAAGATTCCTTTCAGAAAACAAAAACAGAAGATGATGAAATACAAACACAAAAAGAACCATGGCAAAATCTGGAGAAAATGCTTGATGATGGGGAAATTAAAGCTGAAAAAACTTTTTTTGGACTCTTCAAAACAGGCAATTATAATTACACCGGTGATGGGAAACTAACGTACGGTCAACTAAAAGACCAGTTAGGAATTGATCCTATGTTTGAGTTTAGCAAATTAAATCCGAATATAAAGGGCTCCAGCAATGATGACTTAATCCCGAAAGGAACTACAGTAAAATTGCACGAGAGCACCTTGCCGGGTAAGCCTCTTACCGACAAAAAAGGGAACGAGGTTGACGGTTTCACAAAAAGTCTTCTTAGCGACACTATTTATTACACTGTACAATCAGGCGATTCTGCTGATGGCATCTATAAAAAACTTTCAGAAAACAAGAGCGCCCTAAAAGGTTATCAGACTGCGGACGTGATGGATGGTTATTCAGAATCCAGTCTACCTGTCGGAGCGAAAGTTGCCATATACAAAAAATTTCTAGGAATATTTTAAATAATTATTACCTGTGATATGGTTCGTTAAGGTTAATTTTGTAAGCGCGGTAAATCTGCTCTATCAGAATTAACCTTATCATTTGATGTGTGAATGTCATTTTAGAAAAACTCAGTTTGAAATTGGATCTTTCTAAAATTTTTGTATGTAAACCATTTGCACCGCCTATTACAAAAATTATTTCGTTTATGCCTGAGCTTGATATTTCTTTTATTTTTTTTGCAAATTCTTCTGAAGATAGGTTTTTGCCTTTGATTTCGAGTGTAACAAGAAAAGAATCCTGTTTTATATATTGAAGAAGCTTTTCCGCTTCTGTTTCTTTGTATTTTTCAGCCAGACTTTCATCATATATGTTTTCTGCCTGAACTTCCACTACAGACAAAGAGCAATAAGGTTTTAGACGTTTTTCAAATTCGGCTATCGCTGATTTAAAAAATTGTTCCTTGATTTTTCCGACTGCTAATATCTTTATATTCATTCAAGTATTATACAAGAAAATATATTATAAAATTGACACTTAAATATTTTATTCATACCATAATTATATGGAAATCGAAAAATCAAATTACGATACAAAGTCAAAAGTGAGAGAAGTAGAGATTGGCAGACTTAAAATAGGCGGCGATACTTCAATCAGTTTTATGAGCGAAAACGCAAACGAAACAAAGCCGATTTTTGCTCTGGAAATACCTTTCTTTTTAGAAAAAAATTATCCTCAAATTTTAAGAGATTATTGGGGAAACAAAAATCTGACATTCCCAGAGCTGTTTAACAAAGCTCAGGAGTCAGAGTGCGATATGATTTGCATTCGTTTTGACGTAGATGAATTTGAACTGGATAAAAAACTACAGACGATATTTTCTGAACTCCCAAACTTATGCTTGAATTCAAATAAACCAATAATATTAAAGGGCACAGGCAACAAAACAATTGACAAAAAGCTTTTGGCCGAATTGGCAGAAAGAATTACTACGCCAATCATAATCGCTTATGCCGAAGAAGCATACTATGAAGACCTCATCCCGCCTGTAGTCAGGAATAATCACATATTAATTTTAAGATCTCCCATCGATATAAACTTGGCGAAAGAATTAAACATTTTATCAATAGATACAGGTCTTTCTCCTGAGAAAATATTAATCGATCCGGATATGGGCACATTAGGCTATGGCTTAGATTACGGCTACAGCATAATAGAAAAAATAAGACAGGCTGCATTTGACGGTGATACGATGCTTAATATGCCAATCATTACTTTCGTAGGGGCTGAAACATTTAAAGCAAAAGAAGCCAAATCCTCCAACTTCGACGAGTATTGGGGAGAATATAACCAAAGATCGATTATGTGGGAAGTTGCAACAGCATCAGCGATAATCTCAGCCGGCTCAAATGTTGTGGTACTGTTTCATCCTGAATCAATAAAAACATTGAAGGAGCTGTTATGGAATTAAGCGGTCTTCAGATATTCAAGCATTTACCCGGAGCCAAAAAGCTTCCTGAAGCCAACTGCAAAAAATGCGGATTCCCTACCTGTATGGCTTTTGCATTGAAAGTTGCCCAAAAACAAACCGATATTACAAAATGCGAATATGCGCCCAAAGAATTGTTAGACATATTACAAGAAGCCTTAAAAATTCAGCAGCACGAAATAACTTTCGGCCCAAACATTAAAACTGGCGGCGAAACTGTTATGTACAGGCATGAAAAAACTTTTGTAAATCAAACGGTTATAGCAATCACTTTAACTTCAAATGACAAAGATTTTGACCGAAAACTGGAAAAAATTAAAAACTATTCTATTGAAAGAATCGGTGAAATATTCAAAATAAATGCTATAAATCTTGTTGATGACGGCAATTTGATTGAATCAGCCCAAAAAATTGCAGCAAATGGTTTGGGATTAATCGTCAACACCGAAGATCAACAAGCAATCAACGAATTGAAACAATACAATCCTATCGTTAAGTCTGAAATATATTCTGATAACCAGACTCTGGCTTGCGTTTACGGCTCAACTATAGAAGAAATTGAACAAAAAAGTTCTAAGCTTCAAAATGAAGGGTATAAAAATATTGTTTTAGAGCTTGAAATCAAAAACCAGCCAATCCAAAAATCTATAGAAAACCTAACAAACATCAGAAGAAAAGCTATTTTAGAAAAATCAGAGCCCTTCACTTATCCGGTGATGACAAGGATAAACGAAACTAACCCGATAAAAGCCTCTGCCATAGCTTCGTTGCTATTATGCAGGTATTCAAACATAATCGTGTTTGACATCTTTAATGAAGCACTATTAACTACAATATTTACACTGAGACAAAACATTTATACAGACCCTCAAAAACCTTTACAGGTTGAATCTAAGGTATATGAAATTAATGAACCGGATGAAAATGCAATAGTTATGATGACCACAAACTTTGCGCTCACTTATTTCGCTGTTCTTAGCGAAGTTGAATCATCAGGTTTCCCTACATACGTTGTGATAACTCCTTCAGACGGGATGAGTGTCTTAACAGCCTGGTCAGCGGACAAATTCACACCGGAAATGGCGGCAAAAATAATAAGAGAGTCTGAGCCTTTAAGAAGAATAAAAAATAAAAGAATAATTATCCCGGGCTTGCTGTCACATATGAAAGAAGAGCTCGATGAAGCAATAGAAGATTGGGAAATCATTGTAGGTCCTAATGAAGCCTATCAATTACAAGATTTTGTAAATCAATTTAATTAAACAAGGACTTTTTCTATGAATGCAATACAAAAATTGTTACCCTTAATTATTGTAGTCGGGATATTTGTGCTGTTGACATATGCGCCTACAAATTTATTTAATAACAAAGAAAAAATATTCAGCTGTTCTAAAAACGCTGACTTATGCAGCGAAATAGAAATAGACAGTAAAACCAAACAAGAAGTTCAGATTCCTTTAATAAGATTATCTGAGATCGAACAGGCAGTGCTAATTAGACACGAACAATACAGTAGCTCATATAGAGCTATAGGAGGAATAAAGGTGACTTATTATAAAGTAGGTCTGATAAACAAATATTGTCGAAAACTATATGAACTGCCAAAATCCAAATCAAAAGATAATGCTGAAAGAATAAAGACAGAATTTACTAATTACTTAAAAAATAATGATCAAGAAAGCTATAGACTTAAAATTGATAATTAATTCTTTTTTATGTTTAAGATTTGTTTCGGTAACATTTAAAACTCTTATTTTTTAGAGTATGATTAACAATGGTGTTTTTAAAGAAATTAAGAAACATTTAACCGAAATTAAGTAAGAGAATGGAGCAAACAATGTACAATGTAGCGATTATAGGAGCTGGTCCTGCTGGGATATTTGCTGCGCTTGAAATAACAAAATTAAAACCTGACTGGAAAGTTGTTCTTGTTGAAAAAGGACAAAAAATAGAAAATAGAAAATGCTTGTTAAGAGAAGGGTATGCGAACTGCCCGACTTGCAAAAAATGCGGGCTTTTATGCGGATGGGGCGGAGCCGGCGCGTTTTCTGACGGCAAATTAACATTAACACCTGATGTCGGCGGTAACCTTGTAGATTATATGCCAAGAAAAAAAGTAGAAGACCTTCTTCAATATTCTGACAGTCTGTATTTAGAGCACGGAGCTACCGATGAAATATTCGGTTTGGACAAATCTGTTTTTGCAGAAATTGAAAGAGCTGCTGTTCTTGCAGAACTTAAACTTGTACACTCACCCGTAAGACACTTGGGAACAGAAAGAAGTCTTGATGTATTAAAACATATGCAAGATTACTTGATGGATAAAATAACTATTCTAAACAATATAAGTGCAGACAAACTTATCGTTGAAAACGAACAAGTGAAGGGCTTTACAACGTCTGATGGACAAACAATATTTGCTGATAATATAGTTGTTGCTCCCGGAAGAGAAGGCGCTGACTGGCTTACAAAAGAATTTGCCACTCACAAAATAGGTATGGTGAGTAATGCCGTCGATATAGGTGTCAGAGTCGAGCTTCCAGCACCTGTTATGCAGGATATTACAGACAAATTATATGAATCAAAACTTGTTTATTACTCTCCAACATTTGGCGACGAAGTGAGAACCTTCTGTATGAATCCTTGCGGCGAAGTAGTAATGGAAAATTACAACGGCATTTCTACAGTCAACGGCCACAGTTATGCAAACAAGAAAACACCAAATACAAATTTTGCGCTTCTTGTAAGCAAAAAATTTACAGAACCTTTTAAAGAACCTATCGCTTACGGTCAACACGTTGCAAGGCTAGCTAACATGTTATCCGGCGGAGTACTCGTTCAAAGATTCGGCGATTTATTAGACGGCAGAAGATCAACTCCTGAAAGGATAGAGTCAAGCATAATAACCCCAACCTTAACCTGTGCAACACCTGGAGACTTGAGTTTGGTTATTCCTTACAGACAGATGCTAAGTATAATAGAAATGCTTTATGCATTGGATAAAATCGCTCCGGGCGTAGCTTCCAGATACACGCTACTTTACGGTATAGAAGTTAAATTCTACAGCGCAAGGGTAAAATTGACAAATGACTTGGAAACTGAAGGCGTCAAAAACCTATACGCGATAGGTGATGGTGCCGGCGTAACAAGAGGATTGCTCCAAGCTTCAGCATCAGGCGTACACGTAGCACAAATAATATGTTCAAAATAAAAATATATGAAAAACTCAAAAAGGAAGCTTCGGCTTCCTTTTTTAATAATTAATTGAATTTAATTGGCAATATGTTTTAAATGCCGATTTTGCCTTATTAACATCGGCAATCAAATTTTCCAAATCGAGTTCCAAAGCCATACTCAAGGCAAAATCATACGTTTTCAGAATATTTCTTGCTGTTTCATCTTTATTAACTACTTTAAGCGTTATTGCTTCTTCCAAATATTTAGCAAATGCAATATATAATTGAACTTGGGCATACTTCAAGCCAAATTGTTTGGCAATCAGAAGTGACTTCTCAAGATACATTTTTGTGGAATCCAAATCTCCTTTTATCATATAAAGTTCAGCTATAAATTTCTGCAAATATATTATGAAATTATAGTTATTTATTTTTGGATTTTGAGAAACTTCAAGCGCCTTTGTCGCTATATCTAGAGCTCTATCAGCGCCATCGAGCGTCAAGTTGACCTGAGATATCAGATACCAGCAAAGAAGCGCGCCTATCGCAACTTTTTCTTTTGCAAAATATGTAACTTGATCATTATAAATTTCCAGAGCTTTGTTAAGGTCTCCGTCCCTTTGGATTATATAACCAAGTATGGTTTTTAAGATATTTTTTGAGAAATTATCATTTGTGTTGTTTGCAAATGTAACTAAAGAGAATAACTGCCCTTTCAGGTTGTCGAAATTATCTGTCAACATTTGATTTAGAACATGAATCAAATTCCACTGAGACATAAACTCGTCGTTTAAGACTTCATCTTTATAAGCTTTTGTTATGTCAGTAAGCAGGGCATATGATTCCTTAACTTTGCCTATAACAGTGTATGAAAGGGCTTTGGACAATGCGGCTTTTGTTTCATAATATTTATTTTCAATGTTGTTGGCCTTCATAACTTCAAGCACATTGTCAATTATTTCAAGCCCTTTGTCATTTCCTTGAATTGCATAAGCATTCGCTAAAATAAAATTGGTTTCCAACCAGCCCTCAAATGCTGTTGCCATAGATATATTCTTCGCAAGAGATGATTTGGACAATCCTTCTTCTATGGCAGGCAAGATGTCATTTTTCGCTAAATTTATGACCTCTTCACAATTACCGATATTGTATAAAGCTTTTAACTTTCTCGATTTTATCAATGCTGCTTCTGCCGTAAAGGCACTTCCTTCGACAAGCCCTAGCACGAGATTAACAGCTTCTACTACTCCGTGGTAATTACCGGTCAAATAGCAGCTTGTGACCAAATAACCACACAAATCAACTATTTTGACCGTATCCTGAGCTTTTTTCGCATTCGCTATTACATTAGATAAATATGTTATGGCTTCAACAGGATTTGAAGTATGTATCAGCTTACCTATTTGTTCGCAGATTTCATTATATAATTCTTGCGAATTTTCAAATGAGTTATCCGCTAGGATTTTTAACCTTTGTTTCTGAGAAATTACATAGAGGTTTATATCGCCGATGTTTGCTGTAAGTTCAGCATTTTCAAGCCAGATATCAAATAAAGTTCTGGGTTCTGCCAAATTCTGTGCGATAATCGCCTTCATCGAATTGTTCGCTAACACGCAAGAATTTATTATGTTATAGATTTTTCTGTTGTTATCGTGGAAAAATTCGTCGTTTTTTGCTTCTTCAAATATATAGCGCCACATCGACAAACCTTTGAAAGTATATGTATATTCATTTATACCTACTATAAATAATTTTTCCCTTAATTCTTTTAAAATGGCATCTAGCTGATCATCAAGCAAATTCGCGGCATTGACAAGAATTTGAAGATCAAATTTATACCCTATTATTGAAGCACAATATAAGAAATTTCTTAGAACAGGCGACAACGATTTCAGCCTTTCTTTGACGACTTCCTCAACATTTGAAGGGATCATTGAAATTTCATCATCATAATTATTGAACCTTACCTGAGCATTATCTATAGATAAATATTTCTTGTCATATAAAAGAGACATAACTTGCTCTACAAAAGCAGCGCTCCCTTTTGAATTTCTATAGATAGACTCTCTAACGGTTGGAGGAAGAATATCAAGATTATTGTTTACAAAATTACCGACGAAGGTCTCAATTTGTTCTTGTGGAAGATTTTCAAGATAGACGGTGTCGAAAACGCTCTCATTTAGAGTATTAGAATAGAAATAACTTTGGGCAACACGTTTTTCTTTATATGCAACAAGAAGTTTTAAGCCTTTATCAAAATATCCGTTCTTTTCGACAAGATGCATCAAAAATTCATACGAAGCTCCATCGACCAAATCGAAATCATCAACAACCACAAGCACTTTATTTTTGGATATAATTGAATTTACGACCTTTTCAAGCATCACAAAAGTGCGCTCTTTGTTGCTCAAAATCTCTTCAAATTTACCTTTTTTATATGGGTACAAGAAGTTCATAAATTCGATGACTTCATCAGAGTTTAAGAGACTAAATATATTTTCAAATACTTTTTTATTATTTTTTGCAAAAAGCTCAGGATTAGTAATAAACGTAGGAAGAGAAAGAAGTCTTATAAGGGCATCTTGGATAAAGCCGAAGTTATTTATCTGGGTAAGAGGCGAACACTCCCCAAACAAGGAAATGTAGTTTTCTGTTTGAAGCTCTTTCATCACGTATTGAAGAACTATTGATTTTCCGCTACCTTCATCACCATTTATTGCGACTATAAATTTATCTTTTGAATTTTTTATTGTGTTAACTATTTTTTGTTTTGCGTGAATTTGAGAATAATAATTTATCTCAATATCGGGAAGTGGAGCTATCGGAATCTCTTCTTCTATTTCTTCCGTCTTTTTTATTTCTTCCGCTTTTTCTGTTTCTACAATTTCTTCTACAGAGGAAAGACTGCCTTCATCTTCTATAACCTCTTCCGTCTCTACATTATTCAGCAAAATATTTTCTTCGATTACTTCATCAATAGGTTCGATTTTTGTCTCTGCCATCGAAGTTATAAAATCTTCTTCTTTAAACTCAAAATATTCCTGTTCTTTTATTTCCTGTATTTTTTCTGATACTTCTTCAAAAGCCGAAATTGCTTCTTTAGCGTAATCTTTTTCCGAATTTTCTTCTTTTGTTTCACTAATTTCACTTACAAAAGTATTAGATAGCATACTTTCTTGAGATTTTTCTATGACAATAGGAACATACTCATCGCTTAGATTTTCAAAATCCAAAGTCATCTGCTCGGTGTCATCTTGATCTTCATCTATTTCGTAATTGAACAATAAATTTTCATCTTCTGAAATCACTTCAGGTTGTGATATTTCTTCTGTGATAGTATTTGATTCAACCAGCTCGATACCGCATTTTCTGCAAAAATCAGCAGAATAAAGATTCGAGCTATGGCACTCAGGACAGTATTTTATAACCTCAAAATCACAAAAAGCACAATTCGGCTGGACAAAAGGAGTCAAGGAATTACAGGCAGGACAAATCATATTGACTTTTACACCACAAAAGTCGCATCTAAGCACATTATTTTTTATTTCACTTCTGCACCTTGGGCAATACATTGTTTATCCTAATTGAACAAATACCGAGTGATTATAATTTATTATATTATAAATAATTTAAAAACCTAAAATTAAGCATTTAAATGAGATTTTATCAATTTAGATAATTCTAAGAGTCTCTTGCTAACTTCAGATTGAGAAAGGTTTAATTCTTTTGAAATGTCACTCTGTACATGATTTTTTACATATCTCAAGTAGAATATATCCAAGAAGCATTTTTGCGGTTCTTCTTTGTGGATAACACAGACAACATCGGCGATTCTTTGAAGCAAATCTTTTTTTATAGCAATTTCTTCGACGGTTTCTCTCGGATCTTCAAAATCAAAAGAAATAGTGTCATTTAAGTTTTCAGAAACAGCACCGGATTGCACAGAAAAATTGTTAAAAGAAACTTCATTTGTTGAAATATAGCCTCTTGAAGTTTTTCTTACTCTGCCGTTATCTTTAAGCACTGCAAGTATAGATGTGTTAACTACTTTAGAAAGGTAACTTTCAACTCTTTGAACGCTTGAGTTTGAATTAAAAATGATGTAGGACTTTTGAAATGCTTCATTACAAAAATCCTCAAACAAATCCTCATTACCGCTATATTTGGCATTTGACTTAACGAATTTCTCTATAAGCTGCCTTTGTTCATCCAATAATAGCACTTAGTTCAACTCTCAAACTTAATACATATATCCTTACTAGTTATAATAGCATAAATTAAAAATTAATGACTAGTGTTAAAGGATAAACGTTAGCTTTCAAGAGTTTGGTCACTTGAGGATTAGCGTCTCCTAATCCAGCCGCATCGGGTAGTTGTGGTACATTTATGTATTTTAGCGTTGCTTTAATACTTTGTAACACAAGTTCATCTACCTGCTGAGATCCGCTTGTACTTAATATTTCCATCTTTTTAACAGCGTTATCTTTACCTACTACAACTAGGACTTTGACGCTGTCATTGTATGCAAATTCTGTTGCGTTCATAAGATCGTTTTTCAAATTAATCTGCAAATTTTTTCCTGCAATTTGTAAATATTTCTTAAACAATTCACTTGAAGCAATATATTGAGGAACTTCCCAAGCTATTTTGGTGACCGTAACAGAAGAAGGATTCTCATCAAATACGTTTGTCATTGATTTATTCAAATCCCTAGGCACAGAAGCAGTAGGACCTTTCGCCAATTCCATAGCAGGCGCATCTACTCCATTACCGGTAGCGATAGGCATGCCATCATCCATAGCCTGAGGATCAAGACCAGAATCTACAGCCATCATAGGATTTAAAGGGTCTTGAAGTTGAGAATTAAGAGCTGCTTGCTCTGCTTGTTTTTTCGTCTTGTCTTTGTATGCAATAACACCAAATACTGAAGATAAAATTAAACATCCCAATATAAGTGAAGCCGCAATTACAACTTTCTTATCTTTTAAGATAGACAATTCATCAGGCTTGTTAACCATATATTCTATGCGCTCATCCACCTGATCAACATCTTCCATTTTATTTGAATTTTGGTATAAGAACTGAAGATCCTGTTGGTTTTGTTTTTCAGCATCGGAAGACTCGTACTCTTCAAAATCAGATTCAGGACGGTCCGAGATATTGTCATTTTGGCTTATAAAAGTTACTGGTTCAGAATCACTTTCTTCTTCTAAGTCCCCTATAAGTTGAAGTCCGCCTTCCTCTTCATCTTCCTCTTCTCTACTATCAGCGAATTCATCTGTTTCATATGATAGTTGTATTGGATTTTCAAAAGAAGTAATTTCTTCTTCCGTCTTCATTTCATTTCCAGCATCAATGAAATCTGAAAAAGGGTCGGTCATAACAACTTCTTCTTTAACAAATTCAGCCGGTTCTATGGTTTCGTCAAAGTTTGTTTCAAATTCTGCCGTATCTGTTGAATTGTATTCTGTTATATCTTCATCTATTTGCGCTGGCTCGGTTGACACATCATCGGAATTTAAAAATTCCTCATCTTCATCAGTTAAAGTTATTAAGTCACCTTCTTCTTCAAAAAGATCATCTTGAGGGACTGGTTTGTCTTCGGATTCATCTGCAAACAAACTGTCTTCGCCAAAATTAATGAATCCGTGGTCATCTTCTTCATCAAAATCAACATTTTCTGCTGGTATTGAAGTTATCTCCTCGACACTTTGCTCTTCAAATATATCAGCAGAAGTTTCCGCTTCAAAACTTTCAAACTCTGTAATTGTATCATCCAGCGTTTTTGACAACTCCGCTAAAAAGTCAGAATCAACCTGAAGATCTTCTATATCTTTTCCTGCAAAAATAGAAGTTTCAATTTCTTCCTGCTCTTTTAATTGGTTAAAAACAGAATCATCGTCTCCCAGGAAGTTATAATCACCATCAGCAGTAATGCTTTCTTCTATAGTATTTTCATCATTTTGAACAACATTA
Organism: Cyanobacteria bacterium OH_PDB_230; assembly: GCA_023421795.1. Lineage (GTDB taxonomy): Bacteria > Cyanobacteriota > Vampirovibrionia > Gastranaerophilales > Gastranaerophilaceae > JAEZOG01. Next base: position 721,794 of record JAEZSO010000002.1, on the reverse strand, counting down.
TCTATATCATCGAATTCTTCAAACTGGATTAATTCGCCTTCATCTTCTTCATCATATGCTTCTTCGACAAAAATATCGTCCAATTCGGTTTCACAATCACATCCAGAACCGGAGAGCTCAATATCTTCATCCTCAGGCAATATTGGAACAACTCTGTCTTCAATAACAACGTGATTTCTTTCTTCAGCAGTTGGTAGAAGTTCTACATCAAGAGACGATAAATCTTCTATTTCTTCATTGTTTTCGTCTAAAGTTATAAATTCATCCTCAGAAGGAATAAGTTCTTCTGATTCGGTTTTAACATCTTCTACCTCAGGGCTGTCTTCAATTAAATCTTCTTCCGAGATGAGTTCTGAAATTTCTTCATCAAAACTTAATAAAGTATCTTCATCGTTTTGAATCGGCATTTCAAAGCCTAAGTCTTCAAACAAATCATCAGATTCTTCATTTATAGCAGGAGTTTCTATTGGACTAGATATTGCGTCCAGACTTGCATCAATGATATTTGCTCCTGTTTCTAATACTGTAGAGGCGGCATCAACAACATCTGCAGCTATTTTTATTGGAGCTTGAGCGTTGGCAGCTGCAGCAGCTCCTGCGATTACAGCACCGGCACCTATTGCGCCCGCAACAGCTCCTGCTGCAAAACCCGAACCTCCATCATCTCTTTTAGGTTCTTTTATCATTTTCTCCGTAGGATTACCGAATAATTCACCTAAAATCTCATCATTATCATCTGAGGTCAGGCTTTGGATAGAATCGAATTCATCGTCTTCTTCTTCAGGATCTAATTCTACAGGATCTATCTCTATGAATTCTTCTTTACCCGCATATTTTTCAGAATCGACGACTTGAGCTCCGATAATTGAAAGAGTATGATCTTCAAAAAACTCAGTTCTAGAAGCCATATTTTTGACAATTGCTTCAAAATCATAAATCTCGACAAAATCACTTCTACACTCAGGACAATTGATTAGATGCTTGATAAATGACTTTTTGCCGACGGCATCTATTTCTTTATCGAGATATGAAAGGTAATTATTTTCAAAAGCGCTGTGTTCTACAGAAATTTCTTCTGAAATTTTTTGTGTTTTTAAAACTTCTATCAATTCATCCGGAGAGGAAATCGTTTCGGCTCTCATAAGGTAATAATTGCCTGAAACTGAAGATTTAGTGATGTTTTCTTTCGGAACAAAACCGATAAGCTCGGCATTCTCAAGGTTTGAATCGACTTTTATTGCTACATACAAGTCTGCAACAATATCGTATTTAAAGTGAGACAGCGGAACGGAAACAAAGTTATTATCCGTAACTACTCTTACATCAAGCTTCCAGCCGTTATAATAAAGATCCGAAATCTCAAATTCTTCATTTATCGGCGCTATTTTAAACAAGTTTTTTGATATATTAACATTAATATCCTGTGTAACTAGGAAATCAGCAAAAGCATCCAAGGCAATTATGGAGGCATAGGCTCTTTTTCTCTGAAAACTGTTTTCTATCGGCGCTGATATTATTTTTGCATATTTCACTGCATCAGCCGTAACTGCCAACTCTCGCTTAATCGGTAATTCCATTTATCCAACTCCTGTGATATAATTATTTAGAATTTAAATCAATTCTAACTCTTCTATTTATTAGAGTGCATCTTCAAATAAAATATTCCAAAAAAAAGATTTTGTAACATTATGTTTACAAAACTCTACTCTTAGGCAATTAAGTAATCTTTTTGTTTTTATAAATTTACTTAAAATAAAAAGGAGGCATCATGATTAACGGTGTAAATTTCGGAGCTATTTCTACAGATCCTACAATAAAACTTCAGGACGCAACTATAACACAAACACAAAGCAATGCGGCTCCTTCGACTCCAACTGCTGCAACAAATGTACAAGGTGACTCTTTTGAGAAAAAAGGCGGCAAAGGCAAAAAATTCGTCGGATTCTTAGCTACCGTGGCTGCTGCGGCTACTGCTCTAGTTATATTATCTAAAAGAGGTGTAATTAAAGTAACTGAATTGGGCGAAAATGCAAAAAAATTAGATGTAGTTAAAAATTACATAGGAAAAGCCGGTGAATTCTTGGCAAAAAAATATGATGACCTTTCGGCTTCTGTTGTAAAACTATTCAAAAAAGCAAAGCCTGAAGACATACCTCCAGCAGCTTAATATAAAAAATCTAATACAAAAAAAGTAACTGCTAGATCGCAGTTACTTTTTTATATACGGAAAATGAACCGTTACACCTATAAAAGCCTGTCAGAGGTATTATTTCGGATATAGCTTTTTGAATGGTTTCATCTTTTATATGTCCTTCAAAATCTATAAAAAAGGTGTATTCCCCTAAAGTCTTTTTTGACGGACGAGAGTCGATGTACAAAAGGTTTATCTGGTATTTATTAAATATCTCGAGCACCTTAAACAAAGCTCCTGCGGTATTCTTCGTTGAAAAAGCGATACTGGTTTTAGAATCAGGTGATTGGGCTGTCTCAAACCTGCCAATCAATATAAATCTTGTTTTGTTGTCTTTTTCGTCGTTAATAGAAGTATCCAAGATATTTAAAGCAAAAAAGTCTGCCGCCATTTCATTTGCGATAGCTGCATATGTTTCATCTTTTTCTGCGATTCTTTTCGCTGCAGCACTTGTTGAGCGCTCCTCCAATATGTGAAGGTTAGAAAAGTTTCTATCCAGATAATTAGAACATTGAGCCAATGCTTGAGGATGAGAAATCACAGTTGTTATAGCAGATTTATCTTTAGCTTTTGAAAGTAGACAATGGTTAACAGGAAGGACAACCTCTGCGATAATCTTTATATCAGAATCTTTTACCCTTATCAAATTATCTATTGCCTCTCTCACTATACCTTCGATGGAATTTTCTATGGGAATAACCCCGAGTGAAGATTTATCGTCATCGACAAGATTAATTATAGATTTGATTGATTTTAAAGCTTCTTGTGAAACATACTCAATTTTATAATCCGCCTTAAATTCCTCAAGCGCTTTATGAGTATAAGAACCGTCAGGCCCCAGGTAGTATATTTTATTTACTTTCAAATCTTGCATTTGCTTCCAATTCATTTCTTTAATAAAATCATATTATCAAAAAGGGAGAAAATATGGCAAATATAAAGTTCGGAACAGATGGTTGGAGAGCAATTGTTGGAAAAGATTTTACTCACGAAAACGTACAAAAAGTAACTCTGGCAATAGCAAAGTATCAATATGACAACTTTGGCTCGGATAAAAAAATTATAATTGGTTATGACCCAAGGAATATGGCAAGAGAATTTGCTGTCTTTACTGCAAAAATCCTTGCAAAATGCGGCTTTGATGTTGTATTAAGCTCTCAAATAGTAGCTACACCTGTTTTGGCCTATGCTGCAAAATATTATAATGCAAATGCCATAATGTTTACGGCCTCTCACAATCCTCCACAATATTTAGGAATGAAGTTCATACCAGATTATGCAGGCCCCGCGACAGATGAGATTACAAAAGAGATCGTAAAAAATATAGATGCCGATTTATCAAAATATAATTTTAAACCTAAAAACTTTAAAGAAACTGCCTTTGACAACATTTATTTTGAACATTTAAAAACCATCATTGATTTTGACAAAATAAAAGAATCAAAAATAGAAGTAAACTATGACGGATTACACGGAGCCGCTAGTGCTTTATTTACAGAAATACTGGACTCATATGGCATAAAATATACATCAATGAATTTAAATCCTGATCCAACTTTTGGCGGCAAAATGCCTGAACCTAAAGAAAAATACCTGCCTGAGTTAAAAGCGCTTTGTAAAGAAACCGGAAACATAGGCCTAAGTAATGATGGTGATGGGGACAGATTTGGAGCCTTCAATGAAAAAGGTGAATTTGTAACTCCTAACGAAATAATCGCAATTTTACTAAACCATCTTGTAGCAAACAAAAAATATACAGGAAAGCTTGTAAAAACAGTAGGTGCAAGTACCATGCATGATTTATATGCCAAATATCTTGATATAGAAGTAATAGAAACCGCTGTTGGCTTCAAATGGGTCGGACAAGCCATGAGAGAAAATGACGTTATTATAGGCGGCGAAGAATCAGGCGGACTAAGCATAAAAGGGCATATCCCGGAAAAAGACGGAATCATTGCAAATTTACTCATCATTGAATCAATGGCTTATTCCAATAAAAAACTTTTTGAACTCCAAGAAGAACTCCATAAAACTGTCGGATGCCGTTTTGTTAATACCAGAGTGGACTTGGAGCTTGAATCAATAGAAGAACAAGAAGAAATAATTGACAGGTTCAGAAACATAACAGAAATAGGGCCTTTAAAAATAAAAAATACAAATTCACTTGACGGGTTAAAACTCTATCTGGATGATGATTTAAGCTGGATATTAATCAGAAAGAGCGGTACAGAACCACTCCTTAGAATCTACTTTGAATCCGATTCAAACGAAAAAATAGAACAACTCAAAGAATCTGTAAACAAAATAACAAAAAACAGACACTAATCCTCTAACATAAGTCATATTAATATTTCTTAATAGATTAGTGTAAAAACGACAATTAATATTTTTTTCTTTTTTTGTTTATTTACTTCCCAATATTTAACTAATTAAGGATAAAATATACATGCCTAATATAAAAATCGGTGGATTTAATTACAGGCTTCCCATTAAATCTTTTGCTTCTGACTTAATGATAGTAAAAGATCAAAAGGTCTATAAGAACGCAGATTTCATAAAAACGACTTTAGAAGAAAGCGTAGAAAAATATTCAAGACTATTAAGAGACGAAGTTAAAGAGCACCTTTGTATTTTCCAACCCGACGGCAATTTGCTTTATAAAATCGAAGGAGGCAAATACTCAACCATTACTCCAAATGAAGTTGATGCTGATTTAGCCGGCAATATTTTATTTCATAATCATCCTATGGTTCAATCATTCAGCCCTAACGATATTAAAACAACCTGTTTTTATAATGCCAAAAAATCATACGTGGTAGACCAGAAATATAGATATTCAATAGAAAGAAGCAGCGGAAGAAATTTAGACCAGGGAACCTGGGATGATATCGAATACCTGTACAACAATGCTTTCAATAAAACACAGGAAGAATTAAAAAACCTGGATGAACTAACTTACAGAGAACTTTTGCATCATTTAACTTGGCAAAAAATATTTAGCACCAACCACACTAACATTATATATACGGTTGAAAAACTTCAACCAAACGGCGAATACGTAAAATACTTCCAAACTAAAAAATAAGTTTTAGATTTTTCGTTATTGATTTTCTACAAGCTTTTTAAAAGCATTGAGATCTTCTATTGTATCAATCCCGATTGAATCATATTCTACAGGTGCAGTCTTAATTTTCATTCCGTAATAAAGGGCTCTTAACTGTTCAAGGCTTTCTGCTTTTTCAATATCTGCCTGCTCGAGTTTATTCATCTTGAATAGAGAGTCTCTTTTATAAGCATAAATCCCTATATGCTTGTAAAAAGTAGCTATATCATAGTTTCTTTCATATGGAATCTTAGAACGTGAAAAATAAAGTGCATAGCCTTGATAGTCAAAAACACATTTGACCATATTGGGATCTTCCAAATCGTCATCAACCCTGACAAAAGTAACTAACGTAGCGATATCTGCTTGATCATCTTCTTTTATAAGTTTTATAACCTCTTCAACACATGCCGGATCGATCATAGGTTCATCACCTTGAAGATTCACGATATATTTAAATTCAGGATATTTTTCTGCCACTTCAACGATTCTATCGCTTCCGCATTGATGGTGCTCTGAGGTCATTTCCACATCTGCTCCAAAGCTTTTACAGACATCGAATATTTCTTGATGGTCAGTTGCTATTATAACTTTGTCGGCGGATTTAACTTGCTTGGCTTTTTCCCAAACCCATTGAATAATTGATTTACCGCCAACTTCTATTAACGGTTTTGCATTTAACCTTCTTGAGCTGTATCTTGCAGGTATTACGATAGCTGTTTTTGACATCCTAATCCTCTTTCTGCACTATGATTGCTATCCAATCATTTTTTTCAACTTGTTCTATAATTTTTAAATTATTGCACATTGCAGCTTCAAGCACAACAGGTTCTTTACCCTTTAAAATGCCGCTAAGAACCATTTTTGCACCTTTTTTCATTATGACTTTCAAATCTGTCATAATTTCAGCCAATACATTATGTAAAATATTTGCCATTACAAAGTCAAATTCCTTACCCTGTATGGCGTCTACCGTTTGAGTATGAAATTCTATTTTATCTGAAACGCTGTTAACTTGCGCATTTTCAATGGCTGTTTCAACCGCAGTTGGATCATTGTCTATTGCATATGCACTTTTAGCACCCAACTTTATTGCGCAAATTGCTAGAATACCGGATCCACAACCTATATCAGCAACTTGTGAAGCTTTTGCCATGTGTTTTTCAATGGCATCTACGCATAATTGAGTTGTAGCATGGGTGCCTGTTCCGAAGGCATTACCGGGATCTAAAGTCACAATAACTTCATCTTCTTTGGCATTATACTCTTCCCAGGTTGGGCAAATCACTACGCTTTTTGAAATTTTTGACGGCTTCCAATTTTCTTTCCATTTTTTGGACCAGTCAACAATTTCCTGTTTTGTGATAGAGACTTCCCAGCTTCCTATATCCTCGTCAAATATATCTAAATCAACAATTTCTTGTTTTTTTAAAGCAAAGAACGAACGAATCTCATCTAAATCGACAGTCTCTGCCACTATATAAGCTTTGACAACATCGTCAGTAGATTTAACAAGCTCAAGGTCTTTATACTCTTCTTCCGCTGTAACGATTCCTTCGCACTCAAAATTTGAATCAAATATATCGCAAACTATATCAGCACAAATTGGATTAATCTTAACAGCTACTTCCCAATAGTTACTGCTCATTATTCCGTAAATACACCCATTCTTCTGAATTTATTGTATCTTTCTTCTTTTAACTGCTCTGGAGCTTTTGTAGAAAGTTCTTCAATTGCTTTTAGAAGTTCTGACTTCAGATTTTGCCCCATAAGCCCATGATCGTAGTGAGCACCACCAAGAGGTTCAGGAACAATATTGTCAATTATTCCAAATTTCATCAAGTCAGGACCTGTAATTTTCAGTGCATCTGCAGCAGTTGAAGCAAGAGAAGCATCTCTCCATAAAATTGAAGCACAGCCTTCCGGAGAAATAACTGTATAGTATGCATGTTCAAGCATCATAATCTTGTCCGCGACCGCTAAGCCTAAAGCGCCGCCAGAGCAGCCCTCTCCGGTTACAACCGCGATTATAGGAACATTTAATTTTGCCATTTCTTTAAGGTTTACTGCAATTGCTGTTCCCTGGCCTGTTTCTTCAGCTTTAATACCAGGATATGCACCTGGAGTATCAATCAGCGTAATAATAGGCAGATTAAATCTATTGGCGTGATAAAAAAGTCTTAAAGCTTTTCTGTAGCCCTGTGGTTGAGGCATACCAAAATTGCACTCTAAATTTTCTTTCGTGGTTTTACCTTTTACAGTTCCTATTATCATGACAGACTTGCCGTCTATTCTTGCAATCCCACCTGCAATTGCCCTATCGTCAGTACCTTCTCTATCACCGTGAAGTTCAACAAAATCAGTTGTCATCAACTTAATATAGTCAAGGAAATTTGGGCGATTGCTGTGTCTTGCAATCAATATTTTTTGAGAAGGCTTCAAATTTGTATAAAGTTCCTTCCTGTATTCGTTAGCTTGTTCTTCAAAGCTTGAAATTTCTTTAGTCATGTCCATACCTGATGTAAGACTTACTTTTTTTAATTCTTCAATTTTGGCTTGTATATCGTATAACGGTTTTTCAAATTCTAATATTGACATTTTCCAGACTCCCTACTGCTTATGAAGCTTAACTACCCTAGACAAAGTATTTTTGAGTTCGTGTCTGCTTGAAATGATATCAATTTGACCGTACTTCATAAGATACTCTGCTGTTTGGAAATCTGCCGGTAATTTTTGTCTTATTGTTTGTTCAATAACCCTTCTACCAGCAAAACCAATTCTAGCACCTTGTTCAGCTATTATTATATCTCCGATAGTTCCAAAACTAGCGGTCACTCCACCAAAAGTAGGTTCTGTCAAAACTGTTATATACAATATACCAGCATCGTTCAATCTTGCAACTGCACAACTAGTCTTAGCCATTTGCATAAGACTTAATGCGCTTTCCTGCATTCTTGCTCCACCTGAAGCTGTAACCACTATCATCGGTATTTTTCTTTTTAAAGATTCTTCCATAGCAAGCGTGACTTTTTCTCCGACTACACTTCCCATAGATCCGCCCATATATTCAAAGTCCATAACGGCGCAGGCGACTTCTTCACCGTTCATTCTTGCAACTCCGCAGATAACCGCTTCATCCAAGTTTGTTTTTTGTTTTGCTTTTTTCTGCCTGTCTTTATAAGGTTCTGTATCCACAAATTCCAAAGGATCAGCGGGTTTGATATTCCTGAACATTTCTTCAAAAGTATCCTCATCAAAAAGCTGATTGATCCTTGTTCTTGCGTTTATTCTGAAATGATAGCCGCATTCGCTGCATACCATTAAATTGCTCTCTACATCTTTTCTCAAAAGTTGAGCGCTGCAATTATAACATTTAACCCATAATTTACCTACGGTATCATCTATTTGGGCTTCTTGCGGTCTATGAGCAATTTGAAGTTCTTTCCTTTTTTCAAACCAATCTTTTATTGTCATTAAAAATTCCCCATCTAATTTTAATTAATTATACTATAAAAATCCGAATGCCTTACATTTTCTCTGGAGCGCTTACTGCTATGATGTTAAGAGCTGATTTTAATACAATTGATACAGAATTTACAATTGCCAATCTAGCTATCATCAAAGCCTTATCTTCAACTAATACCTTTGAAAAAGTGTAGAATTGATGGAAACTTGCTGCCAGCTCCTGTAAATACTTTGTTATCAAATATGGAGTGCGGTTTTGAGCAGATGATACGACTATTGATTTAAATTCTTCAATTTTCAAAATCAGTTTTTTAGTGGCATCTTTCGATTTTTCATCGCCATCACACCACAGGTTGTCCAACGCATCATCGGAAATGTTTTTTATTAAATCTATAAGTTCAGACTGTTCAATCATAGGCGAGAGGACTGTATTTTTTTCTGTATCGACTCTTTGCGCTACCGCGTTTCTTAATATTGAACAAGCTCTGGCATGGGCATATTGAACGTAAAAAACAGGGTTTTCGTCTGTATTCGATTTCGCAAGTTCAATATCAAAATCAAGGGTTGTATCGATGCTTCTCATAATCATCCAATATCTTGTAGCATCAACCCCTACATCACTTATAAGTTCATCTAGCGTAATCATTTTGGAACGTTTGCCCATTCTAACCTGTTCACCCTTAATAACAAGATTTACAAGCTGCCCTAAAAGAACTTCCAATGAATCAGGGTTGTACCCCAATGCCTCTATTGCCGCTCTCATCCTTGCAACGTAGCCATGGTGATCTGCGCCCCATATATTTATCATTTTGTCAAAACCTCTTTGAAGCTTGTCATAATGATAGGCAATATCAGCTGTTAAATATGTATATGAACCGTCTGATTTTTTGATAACTCTGTCTTGATCATCGCCGAATTGGCTTGATTTAAACCATATGGCGTCATCTTTTTCATATAACATGCCGGATTCTTCAAGTTTTTTTATGCATTTTTCGACCTCGCCTTTAGAATGAAGGTCAAGCTCACTGTAATACAAGTCAAAATTGGTATGGAAGTTTTCCAGCAGTTTTTTTTGTTTATCAAGCATTTTAAGTCTTGCATAAGAGGATAATGTTTTTAAATTTTCACAAGATAAAGGTTCTGAAGCATTGGATTTTAACTCTTCGCTCAAGGAAGGATTGTCTTTCACAAAGCTTTTCGCAACAGGAATTAAATAATCTCCCATATAAAAACCTTTAGCGAGCTCTTCATCTTGAGGGAAATCAACATCCAAACCAAGTTCCTGCAGCACTCTCACGTAAAGAGAACGCCCTAAGTTGTTTATTTGGCTTCCTGCATCGTTTATATAAAATTCTTGGAAAACATCATATCCCGCGTATTTCAAGACATTTGCAAGCGCGCTTCCCATAGCCGCCCATCTTCCGTGTCCAATATGGAAAGGACCTGTAGGATTTGCGCTGACGTATTCAAGAATGATTTTTTCGCCTTTACCCATATCGCATCTGGCGAAATCTTCTTTTTTGTTGATTACCTGTTTTATTACTTCATTTAAAAAGCTGTTTCCAACTTTAAAATTGATGAATCCGGCAACTATGTTCACTTCAAAATTTTCTTTTTCTATGCACCCTGAAATGGCTTCTGCAATGTGAAGCGGAGCCATTCTGGCATATCTTGAAAGAGAAGATACGTTAACCGCGAAGTCTCCAAACTGAGTATTTTTTGGGATTTCAACGGCTAAAGAAAATTCATCTTCAGGCTTCATTTGCCCTAACTTGCCTGACTCAACGGCTTTTCTTACAGCTTTATCAACTATATTTAAAAAATATTCTTTTAACATTAACAAGTGCCTTTATAATTCTTTTTCATATTTTTTATAATATCAAAAAAATAATCTACTCTGTATATTTAAATGCTTTTATTCCGTTCTTAATCTATTCTTCAAGAAACTAGGCACCATCTTCTTTGCTTTCGCTGCGCCTTTTTCAAACAAAAAAAAAAGATGCTTGATGCATCTTTTATATGAACAAAGAAGAGCCAAAGCTCCAGAATACTATCAGAACTAGGATCGTAGAAGTTCCAAGCCTTACGGATCGGCTTTACTATAACCTTTTTAGGTTAGCGACTACTCAGCCTAATTTCTGCCGGAACCTGACAAAAACATATCTTTTAAGAATTGACAGTAGTTATCAAGATTTTCTTTTACGTTGTCAATATCATTTACCAAGTCCCTAATTTCGATGACAATTTTTTCTTCACTTAGATTTTGATTGTACACGAGTTACTCCTTAACATATATCCCTTACCTTAAAGTTGTCGAAAATTAAAATTCAAACTTTAGGAAAAAAAGAGAATTTTAAAAAAGTTGTTACAGTTTTTAATATAAAAGCCTTGAAATCAAGCTATACATTATAAATAAGAATTTATTGTAAAAAATCAAGATTTTTTATTTATTTTTTATTGGGCATCAATATATTTTGGAGTGATTAATATTACATTTTCGTAACATTATCCTTAAATAACTAAAGTTTACTTGTTAGTCATTCGATAACCATAATAACTAAGGAGTATTTACAAACATGGGACTATCGGCATCACAAGCCAGATATTTGAGCCTAACGGCAAGAAGAAACAATAATGAGTTTCAAGGGCAGCAAATAGCTCAACAAAGAACTATGCTTGCGAAGCAAATGGATATGCTCTCAATTGACTATACAAAAATGAAAAACAACAGAGAGCTCATGTTTGTGCGAACCGACCCAAACGGCAACAGCGCCTCTACAAAAAGACTCACATACGAAGTAATTACAGACACAAACCCATTCTCAGGATTAGGTATGAGAATAGTTGACGAAAACGGCTTTATTGTAGTACCGAAGCCACCTGAGCAAGACTATGATCAAATGGCCAGAGAAGCGGCAATGCTACGTGACAAATCCATATCAAACAAATGCTTAGAAGCTCTATTCGCTAACTCTGATGGAACAACAAGCAGAGTTACTTATAGCGGGTCTAAATTCTTGGAAACATACCTTACGGTAACAGAAAACGACCCTACAAAAAATCCTATCTTAGACAAAGATGGAAACGCCGTTGACTTTGCAGTCTTTAAAAATCAAATCCAATCACTAAGCGCACCAGACTTCCATGATTTCTGGCAATCAAATGAGTTCCAGTTTGGAACACAAAATCTAATCTCAGGAAGCAGACTTTATACTGAAGATGATACCGAAGCATTAGCAAAGTATGAAAGCACAATAGCGGATATCCAAGCTCAAAGAAGCACAAGATACAACCCTGACGAAAAATGCCTCGATCCTGATTATTTGGAAAACAAACTAAGAACAGGTGAATGGATTCTTCAAAAACCAAATACCGATTATGGAACCTCAGCAGACTGGTTAAACACTCCTTGGGGCACAGAATCAAGAATCGCTGACAGCTTAGACTCATCAGATGATGCCTACGCAGAAGCAGTTTATACGCAAAAATCAGCATTCTTCCAACAGCAAGACAAATTGCTTGAACTGCAAATGAAAAAATTGGATACTGAACACAGCGCACTTCAAACAGAAATAGATTCAGTAAAAAAAGTTATAGACAAAAACATCGACGGTTCATTTAAAACTTTCGGTTAAAAATATCATCTCATCCACTCCACAAAAAAAGAGATTAGAATCAAATCTAATCTCTTTTTAATATCTTTTATTTATTGAAATCCAAATTTCACTTCGCCTAAATATTCTCCCTGGAGCGTTTTTATTGATTTGTCGAAAAGTTTATTTATAGGGTTACTCTGGATCGAATTTTCATCAAGCCAGCCTAATTGTCTTAAAAATTCAATTGCAACAAGGCTTCTGGCTTTCATATTCGCATCATCAATTTTTACAACGACGGCTTCCTCTTGATCCAAATTAACAACCACAACCAAACCTCCCGCGCCTACTTTAGCAATAAGATTATCGGAAGCTGCAATTATCTCAGAATCAAGCCTGCCGTGCCCTCCTATAAGATAAGGATTATCTAAAAAAGCTTTTTTGATTGCTGAATATTTTTCATCAAGAAACAGATTCAAGAAAGCTTTACCTAGCTGAAGCAAAGTAGTAGCCACGGTAGGAAGACCGCATCCGTCCTTGCTTTTAACAAAGTCACCACCTTCGACTTCTGATAATTCTAGCACTCTCTTGATGATTTCAACATTCAAAGGGTGAGAGTCATCCAGATAATTGCTTATATCCCAACCTTTGTATTTACACAATGCCAGCATCATCGAGTGTTTCCCGGAGCAATTGTTGTGGATGGCTTTTGGTTCAAGACCTGCCAAAAGAAGTCTTTCCTGTTCTTTTTTGCTCAAAGGCACCTGGGGTGGGCAAAGCAAATTTGACTCATCAAAACCCAGTTTCTCTAAAACGTTTCTTACAACTCTTTGATGCTCTAAATCACCTGTGTGAGAAGCGGCTCCGACAGCCATCTCTTCAGAAGAGAAATCAAAAATCTTATCAAGGCCTAAATCCATATGTAAAGCGAGCTGCAAGGGCTTCATACAAGAGCGCTGAAAAAACTTGTAGTTATTGTCACTACCAAGTATACCCAATAGATTATGTTTTGACATGTATAAAATCAGACCGAAGTGTTCTTGTTCAACAAGACCATTACGATAAAATTCAACAAGTTTTATATATTCTGGTTTCATCAATATTCTATTTTCTTAAAACATCCGCGATAGCCATAAGCTTTTGTCTTAGAACGCTGTTTTCTTTTGCCAACTTTTCTAACAAGACTTTATTATCCGAGCCGGATGGAGAAACCTCTTGAACAGGCTCAGTTGCGACTGCTGTTTTTGCAATCATGTCAGCATTAAAAATAAAACGTTTTTTGGATTCATCTTTAATATATAAAACTATTTTGGTTTCTTCCTCAGTCACATAACCTAATTCTATCATTATGGTTGCCATACCGATTCTTTGGCCGGTCTGATCCATTTCTTTTTGTTTTCTGATTGCGATATCTAACTGATCTACATCAACTTTTCCTATGTGTTTGAAATACTCTCCTAACCTTATTTTTCCGGCCAAGTAAAGGGCCATGGCTTTTGCATTTGGAGTCGCCGGCGTTGTAACCAATTCTTTTTCAATAGCCTGCAAATTCAAAACAGCAGTCTCTTCCAACGTCCAGTAATTGTTAAGAGTAATCTCCAGTATATTAAGCCCCTGAGATGCATCATTTAAAAACTTATACAAGTTCGGAGAAAAATCTCCTGTTCTTGAATATACTTCTTTTTTTCCAAGATAAGTTATTGTAGGTTCATAATATTGATACAAATCTCGTTTATCCAAAAGCGCGTGAGCCGCACTTAAAGAATAATTTTCCAAATCTTCTTTCATTTGTAAATATAAAACCTCTTTTATCCAAAGAGGGAAACCCAAAAATTTATCTAAAAAGTTTGAAAAAACATTTTTCTTTTCCATATCATCTCCAAGATTGTTTTAATATTTATAGATATATATTATAATAAAATTATAGTGATAAGGCAAACCATCAGAAAATAGGATTGAATATAATATGGGCCTAGACGGTTTTTCAATGAAAAATATCTCTCCTCACAATGAGCTAACATCTGCTCAGATGGCGAATAATGCTGAAGTTCTGGCACTAAAAGGCACTCAAAGAACAATAAAAGATGTAGAAAATCTTTCTGAAAAACAAAAAACTAAAAACAAAGAATTTGAAGAAGAAGACGAAGATGTCTATTACATGTTCAGCAAAGATGAAGAAGATGAAGCCCAAAATAATGCCGATGATTATCAACAAAATAACCCAAATAAAAAATTTACTGTAAAATTAAATAAGAAAACTCAACTTATAGAACTAATTGACTTGGAGCAAAATAAAGTTATAGAAACCATTTTACCGAATGACCTTATAAAACTGGTATCAAGGTTAAACGAAACTTCAGGAATATTAGTAAATAAAAAAGTGTAACACCCAAAGGAGAGAAAATGAATCTTTACCTCAAACAATATCAGAAAAATCAGATAGAAACTTCCAGCCCTGAGAAGATATTGATTATGTTATATGACGGAGCAATTCAATTTGTTAATATTGCCAAAAACGAAATGTCATCCGGAAATGAGCCTTTAAACATTCAAAAAATACACAACAATATTATGAGCGCCCAAAAGATCATTAACGAGTTTCAAAACACACTTGATATCGAACTTGGAGGAGAAGTCGCCCAAAACCTTTATGATTTGTATACATACCTATATAAAAGGTTGGTGGATGCGAATATAAAAAAAGATGCAACCATTCTTGAAGAAGTACTTTTTCACTTAAAAGAATTAAGAAACACTTGGCAACAAGCAATCGACATAGCTAACAAAGAAAAAGGCGAAAGCTATTCTTTACATGAAGATGAATACGAAGATGATGACGAATAATCTTCTTAAACGGAGCTACTAATGGACTTTAACCAAATAAAACTTTTATACGAACAAATTTTTTCTATCTCTCTTGAAATAGAAAATTTGATAAATGAAAAGAAATTTGAGGACTTGCCTCAGACAGTATCCAAAAGGGATAAATTAACAGAATTGCTTGTGCAAACAAGTAAGAATAACACCGGTCTTCAGGATTATCCCCCCGAGCTTCAAGAACTAATAAAAAAGCTTAATGCGCAAGAATCAAAGAATCTTACAAGACTTGAAGCTATAAGAGAAGGATTAAGAAAAGAACTCGAACAAACCGGCAAAAGTTCGAGGCTTGTGTCAGCATATTCACAAGATATTGTTGGATCTAATATAGTAGATGTCACGGAATAGTTAACCGGAAAGAGACAATGCCTTATACTTATGAAAAAAAATTTGCAGCGCTTATTTCTGTAATCTCAAATTCCATTTTAATTATATTGAAACTGATTGCAGGATTTCTTTCAGGCTCAATAAGTATAATATCTGAAGCCGTGCATTCAACAAGCGACCTGCTTGCTTCTTTTTTAGCACTGTTTGCCGTGTCAAAATCTTCAGAGCCTGCCGATGAAAAACATCAATTCGGGCACGGAAAATACGAAGATTTCTCAGGGTTAATCGAAGGAAGTCTCATAATCGGCGCTTCAATATATATAATTTACGAATCTACCGTAAAGATTATCGAACGCTCTCATGCGGTTCTAAACGAAAATCTTGGTATGGCCGTGATGCTTTTTTCTACCGTGATAAACATTATTGTAAGCACTTACCTATTCAGAGTGGCGAAAAAAACTGACTCGATTGCCCTGTTTGCTGATGCCGAACATTTAAGGACAGATGTATATTCTTCTTTCGGAGTATTTTTAGGCCTTTTAACGATAAAAATGACCGGCATACATATCCTAGACCCGATTGTAGCCATACTTATAGCAATAATTATCTTTAAAGCAGGGTTTACAATTTGCAAAAAGGCAACATACAATTTATTGGACACTACATTGCCGCAAGAAGAAAATAAAACCATAATATCCATACTGGATTACTATTCCGGTTTGCACGAAATAGAATACAAAGATTTAAAAACGAGAAAATCAGGAATTGTAAGACAAATTGAATTAACTCTTCTTTTAAACCCCGATAAAACAATCAAAGAAGGTCATATGATTTGTGATGAGATTGAAAATGAGATAGAGAGAACCTTTGCGAATTCAAGTTACATAATCCACTTAGAACCACTCGAATAAAACTAATTGTATAAATTCTTTAATGTTGTATAATTATATCAACAATTTTAGGCACCGAACAAAGAGGCACGAATGCAACTATTTGAAGTCAAGAACGATATAGCTAAAATTTTATATTCCCCTAGCGGAAATCATCTTCTTTTAGCCGATTTCTTACTTATAGAAGATTCAAATCAAAGCTTAATAGCACAGATAATTGATATTGAATCGACAGATAAGGACGGAATAAACGTTGCTACGGTGAAATTTTCATTATCTATAAATAAAAATGCCAATCTGTCTACATACAACGGATACACTCCGTCAAGAGACGCAAACATAATTTATATAGATCCAAAAGAAATAGCACAACTTACCCAGAGCAATACAACAAATATTTTCTGGGGGCATCTGGCTTCTCACCCCTCTATCGCAATTAATTTAGGCTTAAATCTGCTTAGAGAAAAGCCTTATATACAATGTGATAAAGTTGAAAACGCAACTACAATAACAACAAATATTATATACAGCCTTCAAGACAACAGAAAAAGAACTATTTTGCTTGATTTTGACGGAAGATATAAAAGGATTGAAGATGCCACAAGAATAACTATTTCAAAAGAATATAAACTGCCTTTAAATTTCAACGCCTTTGATTTTATATCAGAAAATGATCTGGAAGACTGCCAGGTTGAAAACAAAGCTATTCTTCAGGGTATTCTGCTTGAGCTGCAAAGCTATGTAGACACTCTTGAAGATAAATTCATACCTCTTGACGTATTCAAAAGCGTAATAGATGAACAATGCAACCAGAATCCTATCCCTGAGCTGCTTATATTTAAAAACAAATTAGTAAAATATCAGCAAAAAGGTTTGTTTGCCCAAAAGAAAGAACAATTTAATTTCTTAAACAAGATACTTTCAAAATCTTCTATAACAATCATTGATGCTTCAAATATAGAACAGAAATGGCACAGATTTATCATTGAGACAATAGCTTCTCAAATAGAGAAAAAATGTTATTTTCTAATAAATTTAAATAACGACAATTCAACAAAACAAACCATACAAACGATATATGAAAATGAAAATCTTAGGCCGATACCTGTTTCCAGCTACAACTATAAGTTAATGCCCGAGTTGAAAGCATTATGCAAAAACCTGATACTATTTGCTCCGGTAGAGAGAGTGAATGATTTTGAAATATATAATTCTTTCTTACAAAAATTGAACCAAAAAGAATTTATCATCTGGAGCGAAAATACTTTCTATATGCCGTTAATATTGAAATTAAAAGCTCTAGACAGAAGCTTCTTCTCTAAAACCGTCGATGCTGAAATACAAGGTGACATAGATAAAATGTTCACCGCTTCAACAGAAGAAACTCAACAAGAACCGATTTTTGAAGAAAGCTACGATGAATTTGAGAATGAATACCTAGATGAAGTTGAAACGATTACCTCTCAAGAAGATGAAGGCAATCTTCAGCCAATGGTAGACGATGTAACGGAAGATGACCTTGATTACTTGGATTCTATAAGTTTTGAGCCTGCTGCAACGGCAGAATCAATATTAGAAACCTCTCTAACACAGCCTGAAGAGAGTATCTTGACATATGAAGAACCTCAAATTATACAACTGCAAGATAATGCTCCTTCCGTGCTTGAGATAAAAACGTTTGAAGACAACGAGGATGAAATTGAAGACGAAGAGGACCTGGACGATGAAGAATATATAACTCCAATCCAGACCAAACCTGTTGCTGAACCTATAAGAGAAAAAATAGCAACGGTGCCTGTCCAATCAACTGTTCAAATCTCTGAACCTATTCAACAACAGGCTCAGACAATCGCTGAACCTCCAAAACCATCGCCAATCCCTAAAAAGCCATCGGTTCCAATATATGAAGCCAAAGTAGCAGAAGAACCTGTCAGCAAAAATTTATTTAAAGAAGGAAATTTTGTATTCCACGCAAAATACGGCAAAGGCATAGTAGAAAAAATCATTGCATACGGAAACAAAACGCTTCTATCAATCCAATTTGACAATGTCGGCAGAAGACTTTTAGATCCGAATCTTGCTGATATACAGCTTGTTTAAAGCTATTTTTTGGTTTTCAAATTTGAAAACAGCTTTTTCAAACTTACAGATTTATCTGAAAGCGACGCTTCTATTTCTTTGACCTTTATGTTGACGGCTTCCAGTTCTTTGGAAGATGGATTGTAATCGATTACTGATTTCAATATCTCTAATGCTGTCTTATGTTTTTTCGCGGAGCACAAGAAATCGGCATATTCTAAAGCAAGAGAGACATTAGATGGATCCAGCCTTCTTGCCACCGAATAATTTGATATGGCGTTACTGATTTCATCCAAATTTTGAGAGCACTTGGCCATATAGAACTTGTATCTGACGTTCAAAGGGTCTAAATCAGAAGCTTCTTTGAAATAGAAATAAGCATCCTTGTAATTTTCAAGTTCATAATAACACTGCGCTATAAATTCAAAATAATCGACGTTATAAGGTGCTATTGAAACGGCAATTTTTGCATTATCTAAGGCCGTTACATTGACATTGGTTTCTTTTAAAATTTTAGCTTTTATGAAATAAGCTTCATGGGCATTTTTATCAAGCTCTATAGCATTATCAAGATTACTCAGCGCAGTTTTATAGTCTTTATTTAAGAAATAGACTTTTCCGAGCATAACGTAAGCGAATAAGAATTTATTATCTATTTCAAGTATTTTTTTACAAATTTTCTTTGTATCGCCATAAAATTTTGCTTCATAGTAATATACAGCCAGCTCACTCATATACTCGAGCGATTTAGGGTTTATCGCCAATGCTTTGTTAATTGTCTCAATAGCTTTTTCCCACCAGCTCAGTTTTTTATAAAGCACAGCTTTGACATAATACGCAAAATCGCTGGAGGTTGTAGTAGATAATACTTCATCTATAAGCTTGTTAGCAGTTATCACATCATCTTCGTCAGAAGCAATCAAAGCCTTTAAGGTTAAAGCATCCAAATGATGCGGATTTATCGATAAAATATATGAAAGTTTCTGGTTAACTTTAGAGGTTTCGCCCATCTGATAATACAAATACGCAATCGCATAATTATATAAAAGGTTGTTAGGGCTTAGTTTTATAGCTTTTAAGAAATTATCTTCCGCTTCTTTGAAAAAGCCTTTCAACGAATACACGGTAGCAAGTTCGTAAAAATACAAAGGCGATTTGTTTTCGATATTTGAGGCTATAGCTAAATAATTAACCGCTTTATCAAAATTATTTTTCGCGAAATTAATTTCTCCCAATAAATAATATGCTTTTGAAATTAATTTGTGCTCCAAAACCTTTAAAAGCAATATCTCTGCTTCATCATATTCCTTTTTCTCAAATAACAATTTTGCAAGATCGAACCTGACATCATGGTTCTCCGGGTTGGAATTCAATGCTGCTCTGTACATTTTTTGGGCATCATCAAAATTTCCCAAGGCAAAATTTGCAAGGCCCACATAATAATGAAGCATATCGGAATTTGATTCTTGATAAACTGACTTGTTATAAAAGGATATAGCTTCTTCGTATTTTCCTTCCAAATAAAGCGTATGAACAAGTTCTATCAGATATTCAATTTTATTGTTTTTGGCATAAATTACTTCAAGCAAGGCAACCGTTTTTTCCATATTGCCTATGTATTTGTAAACAAGAGCCAGGCTGAATTTTATCTCTAAATTAAAAGGATCGATCAGAAGAGCTTGTTCATAGTATTCTATAGCTCTTTCGGGGTTGTTTATTTTAAAATACAAACCCGCAATCTCACTCATTATTTCAGAGCTTTCATTATCTATATTAAGAGCCTTATAAAAATACTCTATTGCCTGCTTATAATTACCTGAATCTTTTGACTCAAAGGCTTTTTTAATATATTCCGTAACTGATAATCCGTCCATCCTTCTATTATATTGCCATTTTTAAAATAGGTAAAGGAATTCAAAATTATTAACATCCGATTACGTTTTATGCACAACAAAATCGTCAATAGCCTTCAAAACCAAAATAGCTGAGCATAAAGATTAATAGCCAAATTGTTACGATATCGGATTAAATTTAATGATAATATATAACTATGAAAAGAAGATTTGAAATATCATCCAAATATCAACCGGCGGGGGATCAGCCTAAAGCCATCGAATCACTTACAAATGGCTTAAATAATGGCTATGAAGCTCAGACCCTTCTTGGGATTACAGGATCAGGGAAAACTTTCACCATAGCAAATGTTATTGAAAAAGTTCAAAAACAGACATTAATAATTGCACACAATAAAACTCTGGCGGCACAACTATACAATGAATTCAAAGAACTTTTCCCTAACAACGCAGTAGAATATTTTATAAGTTACTACGACTATTACCAGCCAGAAGCTTATATCCCGAGAACAGACACCTACATCGAAAAATCAGCGACGATAAACGATGAGATTGACAGATTAAGACACAATACAACAAGAAGCCTCTATGAAAGAGAAGATGTTATCGTAATTGCTTCAGTAAGCTGTATTTATGGCTTAGGCCTCCCCGAAAACTATTTCAAAGGAACCATAACAATAAAAGTGGGAGATGAACTGGAAAGAGATTCCTTCCTGAAAGAACTTGTAAACATACAATATTCAAGGAATGACCTTGAGCTTAAACGTTCTACTTTTAGGCCCAGAGGCGATATCATCGAGATAATGCCTTCTTATGAAAAGCTTGTGACCAGGATTTATCTTTTCGGAGAAGAAGTAGAAAAAATAATAAAAATAGATCCCGTATCAAGCGAAATAATTGAAAATCTTGATTCTGTGGTAATCTACCCTGCGGTTCACTATTTATCATATGACGAAGATTTAGACCAAACCATATCAATGATAAGACAGGAGCTAAAATCTCAAATAGCACTTTTTGAGTCGCAAAACAAACTCATTGAAGCTCAAAGAATAGAACAGAGAACAAATTATGATATCGAAATGATAAAAGAAATGGGCTACTGTTCAGGTATAGAAAACTATTCGAGGATAATAGAAAGAAGAAAACCGGGAACCCCTCCGGCTACGCTTTTGGATTATTTCAAAGAAGATTTTCTGCTTGTTATAGATGAATCCCACGTTACCATTCCTCAGCTAAAAGCTATGTACAATGGAGATCAGGCAAGAAAAAATGTCTTGGTAGATTATGGTTTTAGGCTTCCTTGCGCGAAAGACAATAGACCTTTAAAAGCAGAAGAATTCTGGAATAAGGTAGGACAAAAAATCTTCATTTCGGCTACTCCTTCTAATTTTGAAAAGGAAATTTCGCAGCAGCTTGTCGAACAAATAATCAGGCCAACAGGACTTATAGACCCTGAAATATTCGTAAAACCAACCTTGAATCAGGTAGATGATTTGATTGCTGAAATAAACAAGACCGCGGAAAAGAAAGAAAGAGTCTTAATCACCACACTCACCAAAAAGATGGCGGAAGATTTATCGGATTATTTGCTTCAATTAGGTATAAAAGTAAGATACCTTCACAGCGAAATTGTATCACTAGAGCGGGTAGAAATACTAAGAGATTTGAGGCTCGGAGTATTTGATGTTCTGATTGGAGTAAATCTGTTAAGAGAAGGCTTGGATATTCCAGAAGTGTCCTTGGTTGCGATTATGGATGCGGACAAGGAAGGGTTCTTACGCTCTGAGACAAGCTTGATTCAAACAGTCGGAAGAGCGGCAAGAAACGCCTGCGCTAAAGTAATTATGTATGCTGACAAAATTACAGACAGTATGCAAAAAGCTATAAGCGAAACAAAAAGAAGAAGAGATATCCAAACTGCTTATAACAAGCTAAACAATATAACTCCAAAAACAATTAAAAAACCAATAGAAAATAACCTGCTTCAGCTGGTTGCAAGCTACAGAAACCTAGAAGACATAGTTGCGGAAGAAATGATAGAAATGAACCTTTCTAAAAAAGATCTGCCTAAACTTATAACAAAATTAGAAAAAGACATGAAAAAAGCAGCCAGCATTCTCGATTTTGAAAGGGCGGCACAAATCAGAGACCAGCTCAAAAAACTAAGGGAACTAGCTGTTACTTAAACGGATTGTTTCTGAATACAACTGACAATAATATTGAGCTATTGCCATTATCATAAATAGAGAAGCGAAAATTATATAATAATTGAATATAAGCCCATAGCCAAAGGATACCTTAATCAACAGACCAATCGGGAAGAAAATAAGCGCTGAAAAAAAGATGGCGCTTATAACCAAAGTAAAGCTATAAACGATAAAATCACCGCCGTATTTTAATATCTGCAACAAATTGAAGCCTTCTAACGGGTTGAAATTCTTGCAAAACGAAAGCATTCCGATTATAAAAAAAGAAAAAAGAACAACAAACACTAAACCGAGAATTATGTAGTTAACCCAAGGGATGAACACCAACAAAGAATTAACCCAATTAATCGTATAGTACATTATGGCCAGATAAGGACTTAAAGACAAAGTACCAAATAGCCCTACGGCAATTAATTTCAAGGGATTGAACAGATTTGGCATAATCACATTATCTTCATTTATATTGTTATGAACCGACTGAAAAATAAATCCTATCAATACTGCTATAACTACTGTTGCGCAAACGTTTTTGAACATAAGTGTTGTCGTATCATAAGACAATAACTCATATCCTACAAAGATAAAGAATGCAAGTCCGGCTATTTTAAAAAACGGATTTGAATCCCTCACGACAGTTTTAACAGAATCAATTAATGATGCCATTTTTCCCCTTTCTTTAATATCAACAGATTATAAATTTAATGCCACTAACTAATACCACTATAACAGTTACTCATGAAGTTTTCACTTAACTTTACAAAGAAATCCTTTGTTTAGTGGATACTACAATATAGTAAATATGAAATTATATTGTTAAAGTTAAACTTGGGGATAAATATATTTAAATGAACATGTCTGCAATAATAGCACTTTTAGTTGCGATAGGAATATTTGTTTTTGCGCCAAATGTAGAAAACCAGACATTAAATCTGTTATTACAGCCTACCGCCATTTTTATAGTTCTTGGAGGAACCTTTTGCGCTTCTATTTTGAACTTTTCAATTACAACGGTGTATAAAGCAACAATCTCCGCAACAGAAATATTTAAAAACAAACCCAGCAAAAAAATAACCGTAATAGATGAACTTTTACAGATAGCTTATTTTGCAAGACATAACACTCTGCTTGACTTGCAAAACATAATTGAAAAAATACAGCATCCTTTTTTGAAAAGAGGGCTTAAACTAGCTATAGATGTCGAGAACCCTCAGCTTTTATACGATATTTTAGAGGCCGAAATCTCATACGACGAAGAGCAAGAATTGATTAATTCAAGGGTATTTGAAGCGATGGGAGGATATGCCCCTACATTTGGAATTGTAGGTGCGGTTTTAGGCTTAATACAAGTAATGGGGTATATTCAGCAACCTGAAATCCTTGCTAACGGCATAGCTACTGCCTTCATTGCAACTTTGTACGGCGTGGGAATAGCAAACCTAATATTCCTACCGATTGCAGGGAATATGAAGTTAAAATTAAGAGAAGAAGTTTTATTTAAAGAAGCGCTTCTTCAAGCAATCATCTCGATAGTTATGAGAGAAAATCCTTCAATAATAGAAGAAAAGTTAATTGCATATTTAAAATACAACAACAAAAAATATCCAAGGTCACTCAGGATGGAGCAAAAAGTATAAATGAGAAACGATTACTACTCATACTCTAAAGACTACTTGAACCGCTGGGTTGTATCGTACGCCGACTTTGTCACTATGCTTCTTGCTTTATTTATGGTTATGTGGGCACTTTCAGGAACTCATCACGACAAAATAGATTCTACAAATAAAAGTGTTCAAAAAGTATTTAACGCAAGCAATGCAAAAGCGGAAAAAACTCAAACAAATAACTTCAAAGAAGCTACTGAAGAGCGTTCAGAGCAAGACATAATCATTGAAAAACTATCAAAAAATCAAACATTAACAAAAAACACAACGGTGCTAAAAGGAGACAAAGGAGCAATAATAAGAATTAATGATAAAATGCTTTTTAGCGCAGGTTCTGCTATAATAAAACCAGATGTCTTAAGTACACTGGACAATATTGCAGATGAACTTAAAACTCTAAATAACAACATATTAATCGAAGGGCATACCGATTCGACCCCGATTACCACACAACAATTCCCTTCAAACTGGGAATTATCAACGGCAAGAGCAACAAATATAATCAACTACCTTGTATCAAAAAAGGGACTAAACCCTCAGAAAATGTCTGCTGTAGGATATGGAGAATATATGCCCATAGCACCAAATACATCATATGAAGGTAAAAGTCAGAACAGACGTGTTGATATAATAATATTAAGCTCAGATAAAAAATAACTAAACTTACTGGAGATAATTATGGCGAAACCAAATGCACCAAAAGACATGAAACCAAAAGAAGCAGAAACCGACAATAATAAAGGCGGCGGTTCCAAAGTTCTTATTATCAATATCGTTACAACAGCGATAATTTGCTCATTATTCCTGGTCGCAAATTATTTTATGCAAGATTTTCTTTTATCCAAGCAAATGGCTTCAAAAAATGTTGAAGCTACAGAAGGCGAATCAGGAGAAGGTGATCAGGCAACTGCTGAAGAAAGAGGATTGATTGTTGACCTTGGAGATTTTACAGTAAATTTAAGCGATCCTGAAAACAGAAGATACTTAAAAACAAGTGTAGCACTTGAAATAAGCAAACTTCCATCAGACGAGGCTCCGGCAAAAGGCGGCGGCGGACACGGTGGACATGGAGAAAGTGCAGCAGTTTCACCTATAGAAGCTGAAATGGCACAATATAAACCGGCAATAAGAGATGCTATAATTTCAGCACTCTCAAGCAAAACATCTTCTGAATTATCAACAACTGCTGGTAAAGAATTAGCAAAAGATGAAATAATCGACTCAGTAGATTCAATCTTTGGCGGAGAAAGAGCAGTTATAAGAGTAAGCTTTGCACAGTTCATAATGCAATAGGGAGCCTAAACTTTTGGCAGAAGTTCAAAACGAAAACAAAATACAATCATCAAACGATGCCTACAACGAATACGATATGTATTTGGACAATGACATTGATGAATTAAGTGAGTTTAAAAAAGGCTATAAACTCTATAATTTCAGAAGACCTGACAAATTCTCAAAAGAACATTTAAGAGGCCTTCAAGATATCCATAGAGAATTCTCCAGACAACTTGCGCTTTCAATGACAGGATATCTAAGAATACCGATAAATATAGATGTTGTATCGGTAGACCAAATCACATACGATGAATTCGTATCATCAATGCCCAGCCCGATGACTGTAGGAATTTTTGAATTAGCCCCTTTACCAGGGCAAATCCTTATAGGATTCAGCTTTGAAGTTATTTCTTGTTTCGTGGACAGAATGTTAGGCGGCATCGGCGCAGCAGATTCTTCTAACCGGGAGTTGACTGATATTGAAGAAGCACTTACAAAAAAAGTTTTAGAAAAAACCATCGAAACATTCGCCGTTTCGTGGTCTACAATAATACCGGCAGAAACGACTCTTATTGACATCGAAAACAATTACAGCATGGTTCAAGTAGCTAGCCCAAGCGAAATAATCGCTTTGATAACTCTTGAAATCCAAATGGGCGGAAAACACTATGGGCTTATGAATATCTGTTTGCCGTATCCATTACTCGAAAGTATCATCAGCCAGCTAAATACCCAGCACATATTCCAATCCAAAGGAATTATGGCAACAGCTGAAGAAAAACAAGACATGATAGACAAATTGAGCACTTCTAATGTAGATATAGAAGTACTGTTTGGCAACTCAGAAATAACATTAAAAGACTTTATCGCCTTAAAAGAGGGAGATGTAGTTGTTCTGGACAGCAAAATCCACGATGACCTGACTATAAAAATAAATGGGGCCAAAAAGTTCTTTGCTAAACCAGGTACAATAAAAAACAAAATGTGTGTTAAAATTACAGACAGATACGATGAAAAAATAGAAATCCTTAAAAACTATTTATAGGGGAGAGAAAAAAAACATGCCAGAGAATGAAGATTTACAGGAAACATCGTTGAACGAAGACGTTCTAAAACAAGTTGAACATATTGAACCCGAAGAAGCTATAAAAGAAGAAACATATGCTGAACCGGTAACTGTCCAACCTGTTAAATTTGCTTCTTTTGAAAATGAGTCTCAGGTATCTGCCGAAGAAAATGCTAATTTAGACATATTGATGGATATTGAGCTTGAACTTACCGTTGAACTTGGAAGATGCCATCTTCCGATTAAAAAAGTTTTGGAATTGACAAAAGGTTCTATCATCGAATTAGACAGGGTTGCAGGTGAATCTGTTGACTTATATGCTAACGGGAAACATATTGCGAATGGTGAAGTCGTTGTAATCGGAGATAACTTCGGTTTGAGAATTATGGGGATAACAGCTCCAGAAGACAGGATCAAAAACGCATAAATATACTTTTATAAGAGAAAAGAGGCTTTTTAAGGCCTCTTTTTTTATTATTCTTTATTTAGTATCTATTGAATAACAGGAGCAACAAATACTCTCGCTCCAAGCTCTTTGTCCAATGCGAATAAAGCATCTCCATTTAAGTTTATCAACTTTAACTTAGCTACTAAATCGCTTGCTGTTGCCTCTTCTTCGACTTGTTCAGCGATAAACCATTGAAGGAATTTAGCCGAAGCTCTGTCTTTCAATTCATCAGCAACTTCTGCCAGTTCATTTATCCATCCTGTAACGAGTTCTTCGTGGGCTAACGTTTCTTCAAAAACTTTTAAGACATTATCCCATTGGTGTTTTGGCGTATCAATAGTCTGAAGCTTAACTTTTCCGCCTCTTTGCAACACATAATCAAACATTGCTGTTGCGTGAAAAACTTCTTCCTGAGCTTGAACTCTCAGCCAATTAGAGAAGCCGGCAAGACCTATTTCTTGCATATTTGCAGACATTGACATATACAAATACGCTGAGAAGAATTCTCTGTTTATTTGCGCATTAAACGCTGTTTCCATTTTTTCATTTATCATAGTTTGTCTCCTTTCTTATGAGATCAGTGTTATACCTGATGCACACGTTCACTTCTGACTTTTTCGATAATTTCTGAAACATCTTTTTCGTCCAACGTTTCTCTTTCCAAAAGTTCTTTAGCGACAGCTTCAAGCATATCTCTATTCTCCGTTAGGAGGTTTTTAGCCATTTCGTATCTTTCATCCAGAATTTTCTTAACTTCTTTGTCAATCTCAGCTGCGATCTCTTCAGAAAAGTCTCTGGCATGACCAAAATCTCTTCCCATAAATACGTGTTCTTGGGATTTTCCGTACGCCATATTTCCCATTTTATCAGACATACCCCAAGTCGTGACCATTTTTCTTGCAATTTCAGTAGCTCTTTCAATATCATTTTGAGCGCCTGTGGTAATGCTGTCTGATCCGTAAACCATCTCTTCAGCGACTCTTCCACCCATAAATACTGAAATGTTATCAAGTAATTGAGCTTTTTTCATTGTTAAATGATCTTTTTCAGGTAATGACCAAGTTACGCCAAGAGCCATTCCTCTGGGTATTATTGAAACTTTATGCAAGGGGTCTGAATTCTTCAAGAAATAATGTAGAAGAGCATGGCCAACCTCATGATATGCCGTATTTTCTTTTTCTTCTTCAGAAATAATTCTGCTTTTCTTTTCCGTCCCTGCAACTATTTTATCTATAGCTTCTTCAACGTTTTTCATACTTATTTTAGACTGGTTGCCTCTTGCAGCAAGAAGCGAAGCTTCATTCAATAAGTTTTGCAAGTCCGCTCCTGTAAAACCAGGGGTTCTTTTTGCCAAAACTTTTAAATCCACGTCTTCATCTAAAGGTTTATTTTTAGCGTGGACCTCTAAAATTTGCTCTCTGCCTAATATATCAGGCTTATGAATCACAATCTGTCTGTCGAAACGGCCTGGTCTTAATAACGCATTATCAAGAATATCAGGTCTGTTCGTAGCAGCTATTACAATAATATTTACGTTTTCATCAAACCCATCCATCTCAACCAAAAGTTGGTTCAATGTTTGCTCTCTTTCATCATGCCCACCGCCAAGACCAGCTCCACGCTGACGTCCTACAGCATCAATTTCATCGATGAATATGATACATGGATGATGTTTTTTTGCTTGTTCAAATAAGTCTCTAACTCTTGAAGCACCGACCCCAACAAACATTTCAACGAAATCTGAACCGCTTATTGAAAAGAAAGGAACGCCTGCTTCACCGGCTACAGCCTTTGCCATAAGAGTTTTACCGGTACCGGGAACGCCGACCAATAATACGCCTTTTGGAATTTTAGCTCCCAATTTCATATATTTTTCGCCGTTTTTCAAAAAGTCAACAATTTCTTCCAATTCTTGTTTCTCTTCATCTATACCGGCAACGTCTTTAAAAGTAATTTTAACCTTGCTATCAAGCATCAGTTTAGCTTTGCTTTTGCCAAAAGACATAGCTTGAGATCCACCAGCTTGAAGGGTTTTAGCCATTATGACAAAAATGCCGATTATCAATAACAATGGCAGGGCTGTTCCCAAGAAACCAAGGAATGATGATGAATCACTTGGCTTTTTTATGCTTACATTGACATTATATTCATTAAGAACAGGATACAAAGATGTATCATTCATAGGAATCATAACTCTATACTGCAAAGTAGCAGGTACAGACTGAAGTTTATTTTCTGTTTTCGCAGGGATTTCGGCTTTAACTGGTTTCGCAACAAGAGTGTCTTTTTCTATCTCAACTGATTTTATCTCATTATTTTTAACTTTTGATAAAAATTCAGAATAAGACAAATCTTTTGTTGTAGTTGTAGAACCTGTAAAAAGCATTGATATCAGTGACAAAATCAATAATACAACTACTATCCAAACACCAACTGATTGGCTTTTATTCATTTATATTTCCTCAAATAATCTAATCCGTTTATATTGGTATTATATCACCAAAAACGAGTTCTGTTAACAAATGATTGCATTAATCCTGATTAAATAAATAAAGAGCCAAGTCTTCATAAACCAAGGATTCTTTCATATGAGCAGCCAGCATTTTTTTTGACTGTTCTATTTTTTCTATGTCTTTTAACGTTTTATAAAAAACCATTTTGTTATCTTTGTTTGCAAGCAAAACTCTCTTTAAGTACTCCTGAATACAATCCAAGATGTAATCCGGAGATTCTTCGCTTTTGGTTTGGTATTCAATCAATACTTTTGAAAATTTTATGGCATTTTGCATTCTTAAATTAGGATATTCACTTAAATAATCACCTAAAAACTCGCAATCGTTATTATCTTTGGAAAAATTAGGCACAAAGAAACATTGTGAGCGCGAAATTATGGTTTGTATCAAATCGTCTTTATCTTCGGTTAAAAAGATAAAAGTCACATTCTCCGGCGGCTCCTCAATAGATTTCAACAGTGCATTCGCGGCAACATCCTGAAAACAAGTTCTGGAAAGACCTTTAGGGAACCAGCCAGTCTCTTCGGCATTTGATTCAGGCAAACAGATGCCCAGCTCATCAAATTCTCTTATCTTGTTTTTTTCCTGTTCCGAAAGCACCTTGAATTCGGCATCACAAAAAATGAAAACTCTATGATAAGATGATGAATTCACCAAAGAATCTTTAACAAAATCCACTTGCTGCTTTGATATTACGGTTTTTGAGTCATCTGTTTTATTGTCGATTTTAGATATTGTTATAACAGCAGGATGTTTATTTGACCTAATCCAATTACAGTTTACGCAATCACAGTCCGCTTCTTTGCTCTTTTGACAATTCAGCGCTTTCGCTATATTCAAGGCAAAGTAATATTGAGCCAGAACGTCAGAGCCATAGAACACGAGCGAATTAGCTATGTTGATATTTGAACTTTTTATTATTTGAGAAAAAAAGTTTGAGAGATATGGGTATTTATTTTTTAACACATTATTCATAAGAACCTACCTCAATAAGGCCATTTCTAAAGCTATTGTTGGCGAATCCATAGCTCCTGTCTTTATTTTGTACTCTGCGATTGTGAGATTTTCTTTTATTTTTACAAGCTGTTTCAGGCTTATTTTGCTCAACTTCTCGATTGTCTTTTTAACTACAAATTCATGCAAATTCAGCTGACTTCCTATTTCCTGCGCACTGGCTATTTTCTCGTAATTTTTTATAAATATAAACCTTTGCACATTTGACTGCAGAACCGACAAAATCTCCAGATAATGTCTTCTGTCCGTAAGTTTATGGAACTGTTTAAGAGTGTTATTTTTATCCCGGGCTACCAATAAATCTGCAAGGGCAAAAACATCTTCAGAAGAAGTGCAGATTGACTTAATATCCTCTTTTGAAACTTTTTTATTCGGATGAATTGCTACTTTTAACTTTTCCAGTTCTGAATCTATAAGTCTTAAATTTGCTCCGAGCTGTTCAACTAAAAAAGCTGTTGTGCTTGTATCTGCAGTGAGTTCTTTTTCTTTCAACATCTTCTGGATGAAATCAGGAAGCTCTTTTTGATAAGTTCTATACTGTGCAAATTCTTTTACCGTAGCTTTTTTTGAAATTATTTTATAAAGCTTTTTTCTTGAATCTATTTTTTTATTTTCGTCTCGCGAAATTTTACACAGAAAAACTATATTAACGCTGTCTGAGATGTTTTCAATAGCTTCTGAGAATACAGCAAGCTGTTTGTCATCGACGCTGCCCTTGTTTCCTAAAAAATATTTCTCCATATTGATTACGATGAGCATATTTCCGAACATCAGGGGAGTAGCCTGAACGCATTCTATAATTTTCAAGAATTCAGGATTATCAAAAACCTTGTAATTCATTGATATAAAAGAAGAATCAAGAAGCTCACTTTTAAGCTTCTCGATTTCTTTTTGAATATTATAATCTTCCTGTCCCCAGAATAAATATAAAGACATAACTAACTTTCGATAAGTAAACTTGCTCCGATAACACCTGCCGTATTGCCAAGTTCAGCCGGCACAATCTCAACAGCCGCAGCCTGAATAGGCATTGCTCTTTCTTTTAAAGTTCTCTTTATAGGCTCGATTAAAAGGTCTCCGGCATCAGCAACGCCGCCGCCGATAACGATTCTTTCAGGATTTAAAAGATTGACTACACTAGCCATACCGATTCCTATGTATTCACCAATGATTTCAAAAATTCTTTTTGCAACAGTGTCACCTTGTTTTGCTGCCTCTGCTACCACATATGGAGTGATGTCAGGATTTGCAAGTTCTCTGTATTTTGTTGATTTGCCACCTAGTATATATTGTTCCGCCATTGCTACTATAGCAGGACCTGATGCAAAAGCTTCCAAACAGCCGGTATCTCCGCATCCGCAGATAGGCCCGCCTTGCATTTGAAGCTTAATGTGTCCAAGTTCGCCCGCTGCATTGCTAGCGCCTCTTACAAGTTTACCGTTGACGATTAAACCTGAGCCGATACCCGTCCCTACTGTAATGCAGATTAAGTTTTGGCAGTCTTTTCCTGCACCAAAGTTTAATTCACCAAGCGCAGCACATCTTACATCGTTATCAATTTTTGTTGTGATTCCGAATTCTTCTTCAATAATAGAAGCAATAGGAACGTTAACCCAGCCGGGAATGTTAGGAGCTAATCTTACGATGCCTCTCTCACAATCAACCTGACCAGGAAAGCCAAATCCAATGCCATCAATTACTTCTTTAGAAGTTTTAGTTTCTTTCATCAGTTCATAAATGGCTTGTTTCATGTTGCTTATGGTATATTCATATCCCATCTCAGCTCTTGTTGGAACTGTATTTGAATAAACTATATTACCTTTTTTATCTACAAGGGCAACCTTGATATTTGTTCCGCCAACATCCACGCCGATCTTGTATTTTTTCACAATGACCATCACTGCTCCTTAAAAAAACTGTCTTTTTTAAATCATATCACAAATAGTAAGTATCAAAACGATTGTTTAATAATATTAAATGTACTTTAAACAATATTCGGGTTTACATTTGTTCACATTCCGACAATTTGTTATATGTTTTGACTTTAAAAAAACAGTTAAGTCAATTTCACTAGAGAAAGGAAAAATAATGAACTCAGTCAGCTCAGTAAGAAGCAATTCACCATCTTTCGGAATGGCAGCCAAATTAAATCAAGAAGTATTAGACACAATAAAACATATACCGGGAAACAGACTATCAAAAGCACACAGAGAAATTAAAAGCTTACATGACTTATCTAATGCCGCTGATTGCGACGTAGTATTCACAACAAAGCAGCTTGTCAAAAATATTCCTCAAGGAAAAGGTAAAAAACCTTTAACTAAAACAACAACAAAAATTCTTGCAACAGTTGAATCAAGAGCAGATAGTGAAATAAAAGGGAAAACATTAGACGTAAACTTGAAAAAACTTGGCTCTTTCTTTAACGGATTTTTTGGCAAAATTGACAAGAGCATAAGCGAAGTATCCAATAAACAAAATGATATCGACAAACTGAAGAAATACATAAAATAAAACAAAACCACAAAAGAAGCTATTGATGTTCACTAGCTTCTTTTGTTATATGATATAAATATGAAAAATCAAAAAACAAGATTAAACAAATATATAGCATCGTCTGGAATCTGTTCAAGAAGAGATGCCGATAAACTTATCGAAGAAGGCAAAGTCAGAGTAAATGATACTGTTGTTAAAGAATTAGGTTTTGGTGTTGGCTCGAAAGACAGAGTTTATGTAAACAACAAACCTGTAAAGCCTCAAGAGCTGACTTACATAAGATACTACAAACCAGCAGGCTACATAACAACAATGGATGACGAAAAAGGAAGAAAAACCATTTATGATTTGCTTCCTGAAAATGTCTATAATTTAAAACCTGTAGGCAGGCTCGATAAGGATTCAACAGGTCTATTGATCATGACAAATGACGGTAACCTTATAAACGAAATGACACACCCTTCAATAAAAATACCAAAACATTACAGGGTAAAAGCGAAAGGAAGGCTCAACGCCACTCACCTCAACCAAATGTTGAACGGTATCGAAATCGAACCCGGGCAAATGGCTTATGCCGAAGCACAGATTCTTGAATTTGAAGGCAAAGATACAATAGTAGAAATCGTTCTTTATCAAGGATTAAACAGACAAATACGAAAGATGCTCGATATCATCGGAAGGCCCGTCATTTCTTTAAAAAGAATTTCACACGGTCCAATAGATTTACTGGGTATGAAAAAAGGGCAATTTAAATATTTAAAACCCAAGCAGGTCAAAGACTTATACAATTATATTAATAAAATTAAAAATCTATAGTTCACAGCAACTTGTTTTTGATAAAATTTTATTAGGAAGTAAACATTATGTTATTAGAATTTATATACTCAAAAATACACAGAGCCACTGTAACCGACGCAAACCTTAATTATGTCGGCTCGATTACAATAGATAAAAATCTTATGGATAAAGCAAATTTATCTGAAGGACAAAAGGTAGAAATCCTCAACATTAACAATGGTGAAAGATTCCAAACCTATGTAATAGAAGGCAAAAGAGGCAATAAGGATATTTGCATCAACGGTGCAGCGGCGAGAAAAGCAGCTGTCGGAGACAAAGTAATAATAGTTGCATACGCCTCTTTAACACCTGAAGAAGCCAAGACTTTTAAACCTGCAATCGTCCAAGTTGACCATGAAAATAATATTATCTAGTTAGATTTATTGTGTTTTCTTAAAAAGGTCTGGACTTTGGTGTGCATAGATTCTTCTTTGATTTTTAATTTGCCTGAAGCATCTTTGCCGATTAAGAATGAAGCAGGCAAACTATATGAACTTGTTGAAGGTTTTCTCATCGTTATAACCCGATAATCATCGCCTTCAGGCTTTATCTCGATATTTGTATATTCATTTTTATAATGTTTTAATTTGGCAAGTCTTAAACTGAGTTTCGTATTCTTTTTGTACTCTGTTAACGGTACAACAACCGTTTCTGTGGTTCCGTCTTTTTTGACAACTACTCTTTTTATAACCGCATTTGGGGCATAATAATCAAAATAATTTGGCTTATAAGAATTCGCTGTATCAGTATAGGAATTAAAAAAATGTTTTACATCGTCAATATCAGACGCAAAGGCTCCTGAACCGAGCAAAAGAACACCTAACAAAAATAATAATTTCTTCATAAATAATCTCCATATAAAAAGAGTGGTAACAACTAGTATTACCACTCTTATAATAAATTATTGAATTATTCAATAGTAAAGTCAGGCGTACCAAACATGCCTTCTATTTCTTCTAATATTGCAGAAGGTTTTCTGGCATTGTTTTTAGCCGCTGCTCTTCTTTGAGCTTCTCTATCTTTTTCTTCTGAAGCATTTGTCAGATGATAGAAACCTGTACCGGCAGGTATTAATCTACCGATAATTACGTTCTCTTTCAAGCCTCTTAAAAGATCACGTTTTCCTTCAACTGCAGCTTCTGTAAGAATTCTTGTTGTTTCTTGGAACGAAGCAGCTGATATGAAACTTTCAGTATTTAAACTTGCTTTTGTAATACCAAGTAAAACTGATTCGTAAGTAGCTTCTTCTCCGCCAGCAGCGACAACTTCTTTATTTTCTTGTTCAAATGCTTGAAGTTCTAGGAATTCACCAGGTAGAAGTTTTGTATCACCTGAATCAATGACTTTAACTTTCTTAGTCATCTGTTTTACAATAACTTCAACGTGTTTGTCAGCGATTTCTACACCTTGAGAACGGTATACTCTTTGTACTTCGTCAAGAAGGTATTGTTGAACTGACGCTGCACCATTGATTCTTATAACGTCATGCGGATTTAAAGGACCGCTTGTTAACGGTTGTCCTGCTTTGATTTCCTGTTTGTTTGAAACGATGATATTTGAATCGATAGAATATTTAATTTCGTGTCTTCCGTTCTCATTTACAAGGTATAAACGAGGAACATCATCTTCGATTTCTATCTCAGCAACACCGTCAAATTCTGCCACGATAGCACAATCTTTAGGTTTTCTTCCTTCTAAAAGTTCTTCAACCCTTGGAAGCCCCTGTACGATGTCACCTGTTTTTTGTCTTTCAAATACCAATGTAGCAAGCATATCACCACGAAGTACCAATGCACCGTTGTTAACCTGAAGCATTGTACCAGGGCTTATCAAGTATGGTCTGCCGGCTCTTACTGTAACTGATGATTTATCAGCTTTTACAACGATACCTGACAATGTGGATTTTTCGCCGCTTTCTGAAATTATCGAATCGGTTTTAACAAAATCTCCTACTTTTACAACAGGTTTTGTTTTTAAAGCGATTTTTGTTTCATAATTTTCAGAAATCAGAAGCAATCTTCTTACATCCTGACCATCACCTTTTATACTTGCAACACCGTCATTTACAGCTAATACTTGTGTTTTAGCAACCGGAGCTTTTGATTCGATGATTTGACCGTGTTCAACGAGAAGTTCTGTCTGCATTGAAGCAAGAATTCTTGAAGTAGTATCAACTTCTCTTCTTACAATCAATGTTTCTAGTACAACAACTTTTAAGTTATTCTCAGCATCCAACTCTACCATACCTTTTAAGTGGCTTAGGTAGCCTTGCATTTGAAGAACCAAACTTGTTCTTGTCAATACAGAACCATCTAGATTTCTCACTCTGGCACCGTCTTTGTACTGTAATTGAGTTACAGGTACAATATCGATTGATTCATCAGTTGTTTCAAAATCAATAGACACTTCTTTCGGCGCTACACTGAACTTCTGAACAGGTCTTATTAAGATCTGGATAGGCTGGTTAGAAATTGCATCTTCATCGATTGTTGCGACTTCAATTTCTTCATCAAGATCGTCAATGTCCATACTTTCATTTTCAGAATCCATAATAGTAACTATTGAAAGTTCTTTAGCTTTAATTTTTGGAGCGATAGCTGTTCCAGCCTCGATCAATTCGCCTTCTTCAACTTTTAAGTCACTAATGTTGCTTAAAGTATGAATTTCTCCAGGTCTAATAATCACTTCATGGATGATATCGTTAAATTCTTTGATTTCAACGATACCGTCGATGTGACAGTATAAGTCTTTAACAACTTCTGTACCGGCAGTAACAAAAGTACCGCTTTCGACCATTTTCAATTCTGAATCTTTATTTAATTGGTGTACTTCTTCAGGAATGAAAATTATATCTCCTGGAGATGTAATAATTTGGTTTTCGTCAACTTCGACGCCCAAGTATTTAATTTCACCGCTTGAAGAAACTGCGCACTCATCATCAACTAATTCAGCGATTATCATGCCGTTTTCAACAGTTGTATCAACAGGTGATTTAACAATGTATTTTTCGCCTGTTTTTTCAACTACCCACATTTGCTCTTTCTTCGTAACTTCAAATTTAGCATTTGAAGGCGCGATAGAAGCAATAACGATAGTAAG
The DNA here is from genome assembly GCA_023421795.1 of Cyanobacteria bacterium OH_PDB_230. GTDB lineage: Bacteria > Cyanobacteriota > Vampirovibrionia > Gastranaerophilales > Gastranaerophilaceae > JAEZOG01. The sequence goes on along the minus strand of JAEZSO010000002.1, from coordinate 684,800 downwards.
TTCTTTACCTTGGACGATTTTTTTGATTTTTTTGCCTTCAAATTTTACTTCTTCTATTTGAAGGTTTTCACCGACTCTAACTTCACCGCCGTGCTCAGACACAATGTGAATCTCAGCAAGTTTTTCGCCAGTTTTGATTTCTTGAGCATCATTAACAAGAATTTTTGAACCCCCCGGAAGGTTATAGACGTCTCCACCTAATACCCAAATAATTCCGTTTTTGTTTGATGTTCTAGACACGTTGCCTTGTCTGTCTTTTTTCTCATCAGCAACGAAATCTTCAAATACGATTTCACCGCTTAAATCTGATGTGATATCTTTTGTAGCTTTTTCTGTTAAACGGCTACCGTCACCTTGACTCACTGGTTCGTACTCGGCAATTTTATCGCCTTTTTTAACTTTAGAACCTGGAGTACAAAGCATTATAGCACCAGTCGGAACGTGATATTTATGAGTTTTCTTAGCTCCTTTTAATTCGATATCAGTTTCTTGTATAGTAACTAATACTTCATCACCGTGTCTTGTTCTTAATTCTTTTACAGCTATTTTCGATGTTATTTCACCATCTTCTTGTGCAATAACAGCTCTCATAGCTCCAGAACCCTTGAATACACCCCCTGTGTGGAATGTTCTCATCGTAAGCTGTGTTCCGGGTTCCCCGATTGATTGTGCAGCGATGATACCAATAGCTTCACCGATATCAACCATTCTTTGAGTTGTTAATGCCCATCCATAACACTTTTGACAGATACCGTACTCAAGTTCGCAAGTTAATGGTGATCTAACCATTATTTCAGTCAATTTGATAGCTTCGATTTTTTTGATGTCATCTCTGTTTATTGTAGTTTCAGCAGGGATAACAACTTTTCCGTCTGCGTCTTTAATATCTTCAGCGATTGTTCTTCCCAATAATCTGTCTGTTAAAGAAGCAACTATTTTTTCACCATCTGAAATAGAAGACATTTTGATTGCTCTTTTTGTACCGCAATCTGCGCCTCTGATGATTACATCTTGAGCAACGTCAACAAGTCTTCTTGTTAAGTAACCTGAGTCAGCTGTTTTTAACGCTGTATCTACAAGACCTTTTCTTGCACCGTAACTTGAAATGATGTATTCAGTTACGCTAAGACCTTCTTTAAAGTTTGATTTAATAGGTAAGTCGATGATCTGACCTTGTGCGTCTGCCATCAGACCTCTCATTCCCACTAGCTGAGATACCTGAGAAAGGTTACCTCTCGCACCGGAGAATGCCATCATATAAACAGGATTTAATTTATCAAAGTTTTCTACTACACTGTCAGTTAATTTAGATGTTGTTTCTGACCAAGTGTCGATTACCTTTGTATATCTTTCTACTTCTGTGATTTCACCTTTTAAATATCTTTGCGTAGATTTTTCGATTTCACGCTCTGCTTCTTGTAAAAGGTCTTTTTTCACAGCTGGAACATCCAAATCTTTGATAGAAATTGTTGTACCGGCTTTTGTAGCATATCTGAACCCTAAGTTTTTAAGGTTATTAGCTAATGAAGCTGTTTTAGCACCGCCAAATTCTAAATAGATTTGAGATAATAATCTATTTAAGGACTTTTTATCAATCTGTTCATTGATAAAATCCATAGATTTCTTTGTATTTTTACGTAGTAATGTATTCATTTTATATTCTCACCTTCAATTTTTTCCCTAATATAGTGTCACCTTGGCGTCTTATATTTTGATTGGCTTCAGAATTTAACTTTGCTTAAGAAGCTAAAATAGACTTTCTTACAGCTTCGTTGAAGATTATTCTTCCAACTGTAGTTTCAATTCTTTCGCCTTGTTCGTCACGGACAACTATTTTGTCGTGAAGTTTAATAACACCGGTTTCATGAGCTGAAATAGCATCCGCAAAACAGTAGAAGTATTTCATTTCTTTTGAGTCATCTTCTTTCATGATTGTTAAGTAGTACATACCTAATACCATATCTTGAGAAGGTGTTATGATAGGCTTACCTGTAGCAGGTGCCAATATATTATTTGTAGCTAACATAAGCATTCTTGCTTCTGTTTGAGCTTCTATTGACAATGGAACGTGAACAGCCATTTGGTCACCGTCGAAGTCGGCGTTGAATGCCGTACATACTAGAGGGTGAAGCTGTATTGCTCTACCTTCAACCAATACCGGTTCAAATGCCTGAATACCAAGTCTGTGAAGTGTAGGAGCACGGTTTAACATAACCGGATGTCCGTCAATTACTTCTTCTAAAATATCCCAAACGATACTTTCTGATCTTTCGATTTTCTTTTTAGCAGACTTGATGTTTTGAACAAGACCTCTTTCGATAAGTTTGTTAACTACGAAAGGTTTGAACAATTCTATTGCCATTTCTTTTGGCAATCCGCATTGGTGTAAACTTAACTGTGGACCGACTACGATAACCGAACGGCCTGAGTAGTCAACCCTTTTACCAAGTAAGTTCTGTCTGAAACGACCTTGCTTACCTTCGATTATGTTGCTTAAAGATTTGAGCGGTCTGTTATTAGGACCAACAACTGTTCTTCCTCTTCTGCCGTTGTCTATTAAAGCGTCAACAGCTTCTTGCAACATACGTTTTTCGTTTCTGACGATAATTTCAGGAGCACCCATTTCTAATAATCTTAATAAACGGTTGTTTCTGTTAATTACACGTCTATATAAATCGTTCAAGTCAGACGTAGCAAATCTGCCGCCGTCTAATTGAACCATCGGTCTTAAGTCTGGAGGAGTTACGGGTAAAACATCCATAATCATCCATGTTGGAGAAGTGCCGCTTTCAATTAAAGATTCCACTAATCTCAATCTTTTGATAAGTTTAGCTTTTCTTTGTACTGAACCTGTAGCACCTTCTAATTCTTTACGGATTACTTCTACCATTTCTTGAAGTTGAATTTCCGAAAGAAGTTCTTTGATTGCTTCAGCACCAATGTCAACTCTTAGAGCGCTTTCTTCATTTTCGATCATGAAGTCTTCGTACTCTTCTTCTGTTAACAACTGGAATTTTTTGAATCCGCTGTCAGCAGGGTCAATAACCACATAGCTATTGAAATATATAACTTGTTCTAAGTCTTTTAAAGACATATCCAAAAGTAACCCAAGATAAGATGGGATACCTTTTAAGAACCAAATATGGCTGACTGGAGCAGCTAATTTGATATGGCCAAGTCTGTGACGTCTAACTTTTGAATCAGTGACTTCAACGCCGCAACGTTCACAGATTATACCTTTATGTCTTACTCTTTTATACTTTCCGCAGTAACATTCCCAATCCTTTGATGGACCGAATGTTCTTTCACAGAATAATCCGTCTCTTTCTGGCTTTAAAGTACGGTAGTTTATTGTTTCAGGTTTAGTAACCTCACCATATGACCACTTTAAAATACGCTCAGGAGAAGCGATACTTATTCGTATATAATCGAAATAATCTATACTTGTAGACAATGTTTATCTCCTTTTTTAATTATTGTTATTCTAGTCTTTAAACGCGCTTGGGGTTTCAAAGAAATTGATGTTTAAAAGTTCTGAATCTATGTCAGACAAAGTTCTTTTCGGAGCTGATTTTCTCAAATCATCCGTGTCAGACATCAGGTCAACTTCTTCTCCGCCTTTTTTCGCTACTGTGATATCTAAACCGATACTTTGCAATTCTCTTACAAGTACTTTAAATGATTCAGGGATACCAGGTCTAGGTATGTTATCACCTTTAACAATAGCTTCATAAGCTCTAGATCTACCGTTAACATCATCAGATTTAATAGTTAACATCTCTTGAAGTGTATAAGCTGCGCCGTATGCTTCAAGAGCCCAAACTTCCATCTCTCCGAATCTTTGGCCGCCGAACTGAGCTTTACCGCCCAATGGCTGTTGAGTTACTAGAGAATATGGACCTGTACTTCTTGCGTGAATCTTATCATCAACAAGGTGGACAAGTTTAAGGAAGTATGTAACACCGACCGCAACAGGTTGGTCAAACGGCTCGCCGGTTCTTCCATCAAGAAGAATAACTTTACCGTCTTCTCTAACCCAATCACAACCGGATTCTTTAATACCTCTTAAAAGTTCATCTTTAGTTGCTATTTCTGATTGGTTTTCACCATACATTTCATCAAATGGAGGAGCTTCATAGTAATCTTTAGTCAAGTAAGAAGCTAATCCAAGCAATAATTCATAAGTTTGGCCTACGTTCATACGAGAAGGTACACCCAGCGGATTCAATACGATATCCACAGGAGTTCCGTCAGGTAAGAATGGCATATCTTCTTTTGGAAGAATTCTGGAAACGATACCTTTGTTTCCGTGTCTACCAGCCAATTTATCACCAACAGATACTTTACGTTTTTGAGCTATGTAAACTCTGATAACTGTATTTGCACCTGGAGGAAGCTCATCGCCTTTTTCTCTGTCAAATACTTTTACGTCAACAACTCTTCCGCCTTCTCCATGAGGAACTCTTAGAGAATTGTCTTTAACGTCTCTTGCTTTCTCTGCAAAGATAGCTCTCAAAAGTTTTTCTTCCGGCGGATGCTCAGATTCACCTTTTGGAGTAACTTTACCAACAAGAATGTCATCTGCGTAGACTCTGGCACCGATTCTTACAATACCTCTTTCATCTAAGTGTCTCAATGAATCTTCAGACACGTTAGGAACTTCTCTTGTAATTTCTTCAGGTCCCAATTTTGTTTGACGAGCGTCTATTTCTAATTTTTCAATATGCACTGAAGTAAATACATCATCGTGTACAAGTCTATCGCTTAAAAGGATAGCATCCTCGAAGTTGTAACCTTCCCAAGGCATATATGCTATAAGAACGTTTTTACCAAGCGCCAATTCACCGAAGTGAGTTGAAGCACCATCGGCAAGGACATCTCCAGCTTTAACTTTAGCACCAACTTCAACAATAGGTTTTTGGTTGATACAAGTATCTTGGTTACTTCTTACATATTTCATTAATTGATATTTATGCGTTTTGCCGGCATTGTCTTTAACCCAGACTTCTTCACCGACAACTCTTTCAACTATACCGTCAACTTCAGATACAACAACCATACCTGAATCTTTAGCTGCTCTTTTTTCAAGACCTGTAGCGACTACCGGTCTATCAGTGATTAAAAGAGGAACTGCTTGACGTTGCATGTTTGATCCCATCAACGCACGGTTAGCATCGTCGTGCTCGATAAATGGAATTATAGATGTAGCTACAGAGATAATCTGGATTGGAGATACCCCTACGTAGTCAACACGTTTTGATTCGCCCATTGTGAATTCTGATCTGTAACGAACAGGTACATACTGAGCTTTGATACTTTTATCTTTATTTAACATGATGTCAGATGGAGCCACACGGAAGTTTTCTTCTTCATCCGCACTCATATAGTTAACTTCATCTGTCACTACACCGTCTTTTACAACGAAGTATGGAGTTTCGATAAATCCATAGTCGTTAACTTTAGCGTGAGTAGATAAAGAACCGATAAGACCTGCGTTTGGACCTTCAGGTGTTTCTACCGGACAAATTCTTCCGTAGTGTGAAGGGTGGATATCACGAACCGCGAATCCAGCTCTTTCTCTAACTAGACCGCCAGGTCCAAGAGCTGAAATTCTTCTTTTGTGTGTTAACTCAGCAAGCGGATTTGTTTGGTCCATGAACTGAGATAACTGAGAAGAACCGAAGAACTCTTTTAATGAAGCCACTAACGGTTTTGTATTTAATAAGTTTAATGGAGTTAATGTTTCAGAATTTTGAAGAGTCATTCTTTCTTTAACGATTCTTTCAATTCTTGATAAACCAACTCTGAATTGGTTTTGTAACAACTCACCAACTGATCTGATTCTTCTGTTACCTAAGTGGTCGATATCATCACAGCTTCCTTCATCATAAGTTAAGTTAATCAAGTACTCAATTGAAGCAACCAAGTCTTGAATAGTAACTGTTCTTTGAGTTTCCGGTAAGTTTAAACCAAGTTTTTTGTTTAATTTATAACGACCAACTCTTCCGATGTCATATTTTTTCTCATCGAAGAATCTTGCTTCTAAAATAGAACGTCCGCCTGAAGCAGAAGCAGGATCACCTGGTCTTAATTTTTTATAAACTTCAATTAAAGCGTCATCAGTGGTTTCTGTAGAATCTTTATCAAGTGTTTTCTTTAAGAACTCGAAGTGAGTAAATAAAGTTTCCATCTCAGAAACTGTGATTCCTAACGCTTTTAATAAAGTTGTAGCTAATATTTTTCTGTTTTTATCGATTTTAACGTGTATAACATCGTTAGCATCGGTTTCTATTTTCAACCAAGCACCTCTATTAGGAATTAGAGTTGCGTTGAAAAGACGTTTTCCGGTTGGAGATATTTCTCTTTTGAAATATACACCCGGAGAACGTACAATTTGGGAAACGATAACCCTTTCAGCACCATTTACGATAAATGTACCTTTATCTGTCATGGTAGGGATATCACCTATATAAACTTCTTGCTCTTTGATTTCCCCGGTGTCACGGTTAACCAAACGGACCATAACACGAAGCTGTTTTGCATAAGTTGCATCGTGTATCCTAGCTTCTTCTATGGTATATTTTGCGTTATCAAACGTATAGTTTGGCAAAAAGTGTAATTCTAACCTTCCAGTGTAGTCTTTGATTGGAGAAAAAGAAAGGAACTCTTCTTTAAGACCTTCTTTTAAAAACCACTCAAATGACTTCTTCTGAACTTCAATCAAATCGGGAAGATCATCCAAACGAGTTTTTGGCATTCCCATTGGAGTAATTCTTTCAGAATATTTTTTTGTCGACATTCATTTACCTCGCTGCATGTGGCGTACTACATTTACTATTTATTTTTATATTTTTTATTAAATTCTATTAATCTAAATGCACATATATCCGTTATACAATAATATTCACTAAATATCATGAGTCAAGAAAAAACTCGAGTTTGGCAAAATTAGCTAAACATTTTTTAACATTGTCGTTAAAACCAAAAACAACTAGCCTAAATCCACTGCCATCAAAGGATTAGACTGTCAAGCCCTATCAAATTCGTACTTTATTGTATTAATATTAAAAATAGATGATATAATCTTAATATAGTTATGAAAAAATCAAAATTAAGTCTAAGCACACAAAATAAATTTATACTGCTGGGACTCATTATGAGTACCTTGCTTATTGTTGTTATTGCTGTTTTTGCGATTGTTAATATTCAAAAAAAGCTTGACGCAAGTTACAGAGAATTTGCGCAAATAATGACTAAAACCCTTGCTATAGAAAGTGTTGAGATAACAAAAGATATCCCCGATGTAGATAAGATAAATACATTAAAAACCCATACATCATCAATCATAGCAAGCAATAAAGATATTTCATTTATTGAATTCAAAAACAATCAAAATGAAGTGATTTATTCTACAAAGCAAGATTATCCTGATAGAACAACGGACACAAGAATCACAATCAGCTCACCTCTTGTGACTTCAACAGATGAAGGCTCTAAAGTTGTTGGAGTAGTAAGCGTTGGTATGGCCGGAAAAGGTATCAAATCAATATCTTCAGCTACAAGAAATTCTTTGTTCGGAATATTCTCTGTTGCTTGGCTTGTTTTTGCGGTGGTAATTCTCATCAACACCCTTTTAATAACAAGAGAATTGGGCATCCTGCACCATGGGGTAAAACAAATTTCGACAGGACAATTCGGATACAAGCTTGATCCGAAGGGTGTTAGCGGAGAAATAAAAGAACTTATTAACGCTTTTAATGATATGTCCACGAGGCTTCATTTATATGAAGAACAAAATATAGACCAACTTACGCTTGAAAGAAATAAGCTTGAAGCGGTTCTTATGAGCATCGTAAACGGTGTAGTTGTATGCGATAACTTCGATAACGTGGTTCTTGTAAACAGCTCGGCTCTCAAAATGCTTGAAGTTGAAGAAAATCAAATCTTAAATACAAAAATTCAAATGTACTGTGATAGTGATGGCGAACTTTGTTTCAGAGATAAGATTGAACAATTCAAAGATACTCCATTGGATATAATGGAAAACAAGCCGCTAGAATTCAATTTGGAAGTGGATAAGAGAGTTATTAAAGCCGTCATTTCTCCTATGTTTTCTAAGAATCAGGACTATGTAGGATATATAATTGTCTTAATCGATGTCACAAAAGAAGTTGAAATCGACAAATTAAAAACAAACTTTATCTCTAACGTTTCACACGAACTCAGAACCCCTGTAACTGTTTTAAGAACATACATAGACACTCTTCACAATCACGCTGAGGATTTCGACGATTCTACCAAAAAAGAATTTGTAGAGATAATAAACAAAGAAGCAGGAAGACTCCAAAAAATGGTCAATGATATTCTTGATTTTTCAAGATTAGAGTCCCCTAATATAGATTTGACAAAAGAATATACGGATATTATTCCTCTTCTTGAACAAACAATAAATTCTATGAAAGTTCTTGCAAACGAAAAAAATATCACTTTTTCGATAATCAAAGAACCTGATTTGCCAAAAATCCCTATTAACCTAGACAGCATAGAAAGAGCCTTCAAAAATCTTATTTCTAACGCTATAAAATATTCTCCTGATGGAGGAAAAATAAAAATAAGAGCAGAAATCGCCAGAAACCCTGAATTTGTAGAAATAACAATTGAAGATCAAGGAATCGGAATTCCTGAAGAACATGTAAACAAAATATTTGAAAGATTCTATAGAGTTGAAAATGCAACTCATACGATAAAAGGCACAGGCCTAGGACTCCATCTGGTTAAAATAACCATAGAAAAACACCACGGCGGACAAGTTTTTGTCAACAGCACTCCAAACATCGGGTCAACATTTGGGGTAAGGCTACCTATAAGTCTTAAAGACTCTGAAGAAGATAATCAAGAAAGTCTAGAAAAAGAAGATCAAGAAGTAATTTAAAATCTTTATAAATTCTTTATTTGACCTTTTGATATCTCTTTTATTAAAATTAAGTAAACACAATGGAATAAGAGAAGGTAAATATGAAAACTCATAACATAGCAGTTATAGGTTGCGGTCTTTGGGGTCGAAATATTGTAAGAAATTTCTACAATTTAAACGCCCTTCACTCAGTCTGCGACATAGATAATGACAATTTAGAAGCTATAAAAAAAGAATATCCGGACATAAAGCTTACTAATAATCTCAATGAAATTTTAGAAAACAAAGAAATAAACGGCGTAATTGTCGTAACTCCGAGTCACACTCACTATAAGCTTGTAAAAGCGGCCCTTGAAGCCGGCAAAAACGTGTATGTTGAGAAACCGATATCCACAGTTTCTGAAGAAGCAAGACAATTAACCATCTTAGCTGAAGAAAAGAATTTAGTGCTTATGGTAGGGCATCTTCTTCTTTATCATCCTGCCGTAAACAGATTGAAAATGCTTGTAAATGAAGGTGTGCTTGGAGATATAAGATATATCCAAAGCGACAGACTCAATATCAATCACTTTAAAAATGACAGAAGCGTTATGTGGGATTTAGCGCCTCATGACGTTTCTATGACAAGTTATATTATAGGAAAAGAACCGGTAAGAGTTATTAGCGCGGTAGGAGCTTCATCAGACAACAATGACATTATGGACATAACTCACGTTACCATTGAATACGAAGGCGGCGCCATAGGGCAAATCTCTGACAGCTGGATACATCCACAAAAGAGAGTGAACCTTTTAATCAGAGGAACAAAAGCTTCTGCTATGTTTGATGACACGCTTTCAGAAAATAAACTTCAAATATTTGAAAATTCAGCCCCCGGAGCTGTAAAAACAGTTGCACTTGATTACTTAGAAATCGAACCGTTAAAACTAGAATGTCAACATTTCCTGAACTGCATTGAACAAGGCAAAAAAGCCAGAAGCGATGGAGAAAACGGCTTTAATGTAACAAGAGTATTAGAAGAAGCAGAGAAAATTATGCTCGGAGAAAGAAGAAAAGCGTTAGACAACTTTGACTTCGCACTTTCCAGAAGCAAAAAGTAAAGGAGATTTTAGTGGCAAACTTTTTAACGGTTTTAAGAGTTTTATTGGCATTTGTAACTTTAGGGTTATTGTTCTGTACGCCTCCTGGATTTCAGGTAAGCGTAAAACACCAGCCGGCTTTATATATAAGTGCATTCTTTTTAACAATATTTGTCATATCTCTTGATGGGCTCGATGGTTACGTTGCCAGAAAAAGAAACGAATGTTCAAAATTAGGCTCGGTTCTTGACATATTGGGAGACAGAATAGTAGAAAACGCATACTGGGTAGCATATGCTGTTCTGGGATGGGTAGGAATCTGGGTTCCCCTGGTTGTTTTATCAAGAGGCATAATCACGGACGGTTTAAGAAGCATCGCCCTTGCGGAAGGCTATACCGCTTTTGGTGAAACAAGCATGATTAAAAATAAAATAGGAAATTTCATAACAGCTTCAAGATTCAGCAGAGGGGCATACGGCACAGCAAAAGCCTTGGCATTTATGCTTTTAATCCTTGCTAACATACCGAAAATAGAAGAATACAACCCAATGTCAGTGAAAAGCTGGGCGCTTTATGTATACCAAATTAAGCCTATCTTGCAAGTAGCAGCTCCTATTCTGGTTTATGTAGCAGTTATTTTCTGCGTTTTAAGAGGCATCCCTGTTATTATTGAAAGTAAAAGATTCTTTACTAAAAATGAGCAATAACAGCATAAATTCAAACTTTAACATAGTTTTGGTAGAACCCGAGATTCCTCAGAATACAGGGAACATCGTAAGATTATGCGCTTGTACGGGTTCAAAGTTATTTTTAGTAGGGAAATTAGGCTTTGCCTTAACAGATAAATATCTCAAAAGATCCGGATTAGACTATTGGGATAGTACAAATATATCTAAATATAATTCATTGGAAGAGTTAAAAAATGAATACAGTGACTCTGACTTTTATTATCTGACTACAAAAACAGAAAAAAAATATACAGACGTTCAATTCAAAGAAGGTGATTTTTTTGTTTTCGGTCCTGAAACAAGAGGGCTTGATGAAAGTTTGCTAAAAGAAAATGAAAATAATTGTATAACCATACCGATGAAAGAAGGGCAAAGAAGTTTAAACCTTTCAAATTCTGTTGCAATCGTAATCTACGAGGCAATAAGGCAAAATGGCTAAAGAAATAACCATCAAAGAAGCTAAAAATATTCTTCCTAAGAGGCCTCAAGAATCGAACAAGGCAACTTTCGGCAAGATATTAAATATTGCAGGCTCCAAGTTTTATCAAGGTGCTGCTTATTTGTCTTCGGTTTCGGCTTTAAAAGTCGGGGCAGGGTATCTAACTTTGGCCTGTCCTGACTGCATTTTAAATAATATCGTCTCAAAAAGTTCGGATATAACTTTTCTGCCGCTAAGAAGCTTCAAAGACGAAAGTATAGCAAGCGACAATGCAAAAATGATTTTAGAAACAGCTCTAAATTATAATGCCATCTCGTTAGGCTGCGGTTTATCAACGAATTCGAGCACTGTTGAATTTGTTGATAAGTTTTTGCAAGGCTTTAACCTTGATATCCCCCTTGTAATAGATGCAGACGGCTTGAATGCTATTTCACAAATAGGAACAAAGAGGCTTCCTCAAAATACGATTATTACCCCGCACCCTAAAGAACTATCAAGGCTTTTAGATGTTGAACCGGAAGAAATAAACGACAACAGAGAATATTTCGCTCAATTCGCATCTGAAAAATATAAGGCCATTGTGGTGTTAAAAGGGAACAAAACCGTAATTGCAGATTACAATAAAAACGTTTTTATAAATCAGACAGGAAATTCAGCGCTCGCAAAAGCAGGAACAGGGGATGTTTTAACGGGAATAATAACCGGGCTGCTTGCTCAAAAGATTGATTTATTAAATGCTGCAGTACTAGCTACATTTATACACGGCCTTTGCGGAGAACTTGCAAGTAAAGAGATGACAGAATACGGGGTTTTGGCATCTGATCTTATAAATTACATTCCAAAATCACTTTTAAAAATTATTAATTAGCTTATGAATTTGAACAAATCAAACAAAACTGTTAAAATCGAGATATGGAAAAGATAGAAGAGCTTCAAAATTTAATCAAAGAAGACCCAAGCAATTTTCAGGCTATAAGAGAGCTTGCTATTGCCCTTTTGGAAATTGGAGAAAATGAAGAAGCCCTGAAAAACCTGTTTTATCTTGTAGGAATATTCCCTGAAGATGCAAGGCTTCACTACAATATAGGAATAATCTGGGAAAAATTGAAGCACCTTGATAAAGCTATAGATTCTTATACAAAGGCGACAAATATAAACCCTCATGAAGCTGATTTTATTTATAACCTTGGCTGCGCTTATCTTCAGAAAAAAGAATACGCAAAGGCGCTTGAACTTTTTAAAAAAGTATTAGAAATAGATGAAAATGATGAAAATTCATATTTTAATATCGGTTTCATTTATTCAAAAACAGATAATTCCATAAAAGCAATCGAAAACCTAGAAAAAGCTCTGGAATTGAACGACCAGGACATAATAGCAAGATTCCACTTAGGCTACGAATATAAAAAAACAGGAAGAACCGAAGAAGCGATTAAGCAATATGAAAAAGTAATAAAAACCTCTCCTGACTACAGTTGGGCATACTTCAATCTAGCCGCCATTTATTGGGAGATGAAAGAAATCGGATTGGCAATCTCAAATCTTAAAAAAACTGTTGAAATAAACCCAAAAGATACAGATGCCTACAAATTATATTCTCAAGTTCTGACAAGTCAAAACAAGCTTACTGAAGCTCTTGAAATATTACAAGCAGCAATCGAAGAAAACCCGTTATCTGCTGATTTGTATTATTATCAGGCTCAGGTTTTTAAAAAATTAGGTGACATCGAAAACTATCAAAGATATTTAAAATTGACTCTTAAAAATCACTCTACGCTGTCATTTCACCCAAAATATGTGAAAAAAGAATTGGATATAAGTTTAAAACAACATTCAAATCAATAAAAAAAGAGCTCCAAAATGAGCTCTTTTTTTAGCCGTGCCACTACCTATCGACACTTGCAAAATATAGCTTTCAACCTAGATATCTCCTGTTCAAACCTGCTACACCCGCAGGTTACACCTTAGTGCTGCTACGTTCCCGTCCTGACACGGTTCGATGGCCTACGCCATAACAGTCCAAACTATCAACAATACCTAAATCGTCCACCATACCCACAAGAGCCTCACGGCAGGCTCTGCACCTCGCATAAGCGTTCGAGTCAAGAGATCCGCTAAGTCCCCGTGGAGCACGGCAAAATTATTCTAGCCCAAAAATCCAGTATATGCAAATCCCCACTTTATCAATTGTAAATTTTTCTTATCAAGTTTAAAGATAATATAGTGCAGCTAATGAAAAAAAAAACTTTTTGGTTTAATATATAACAGAACAAGAGAAAACTTCGAAATGAAACACTCAAAGTACTCAGCAGTAATAGTGGGCAGTGGCATAGCAGGACTTTATGCAGCCATAAAACTCACTGAAGAGATGAATCTCCCGGATGGCGTTTTGGTTATAACCAAAGCCAATCTTAAAGAATCCAATTCAAGATACGCACAAGGCGGCGTAGTTGCTGTGATGTCTAAAAACAAAAAAGATTCTACAAGTCTTCACATAGCTGATACTATCAAAGCAGGTGCCGGGCTTTCAGATTTCAGCGTGGTAAAATTCATTTCCGAAAACAGCGAAATGGTAATTAACGACCTTATAAACTACGGTGTAGAATTCGATAGAGACGAAAATAACAATCTGAAATTCACTTTGGAAGGAGCTCACAGCGCAAACAGAATCCTTCACTCAGGAGGAGATGCGACCGGCTATTGCATAGAAAAAGTACTCGTTGACCGAATTAAAAATGAACCCAACATAACAATATACGAACAAACAATGGCTGTAGACCTGCTTGTAAATTCTGACAAGGTCTGTAGAGGCCTGATAGCCTATAATTCAGCAACCGATGATTATGAAACCATTTATTCTTCCGCAATAATTCTTGCAACCGGCGGAACAGGTCAATTATACAAATATACAACAAATCCATCCGTGGCAACCGGCGACGGTATTGCCATTGCGTATAGAGCTGGCGCTCTTGTGCAAGACATGGAGTTTGTGCAGTTCCACCCAACAGCCTTTTCAGTCTGCGGCGAAGAAACTATGTTCCTGATATCTGAAGCCGTAAGAGGTGAAGGCGCTAAATTAGTAGATGAAGACGGCAACAAATTTATGCACAAATACGACCAGCGTAAAGAGTTAGCGCCAAGAGACATCGTGACAAGAGCAATCTTCAATGAAATGATTCAGTCAAACACAAACAAAGTATATTTGGATGCGACAAATATTGACAAAGAGACCTTCTTAAAAAGGTTTCCTAATATCTCAAAAACTTGCTTAAACAACAATATAACCCCGTCAAGAGACTATATACCGGTATCTCCCGCTGCTCACTATACAATGGGAGGAATCAAAACAAATCTCGAAGGTATGACCTCAATAAAAGGGCTATATGCAATCGGCGAAACTTCATGTACAGCTTTCCACGGAGCAAACAGGCTTGCAAGCAATTCACTTTTAGAATGCCTAGTCGGAGCATTTGAGCTCACAAACCACCTGACTTTCAGAAATCTTGAAGTGTCTGACTCTATTGATGAATCAATTTTAGCCGTAATTAAAAAATATCAGTCTGATGATGAATATTTTGAAAACAACATATACAAACTAAAAACAAAGTTGCAAGACATTATGTGGCAAAATGTCGGAATAATAAGAACAGAAAAAAATCTTAAAATTGCCCAAGAAGAAATTAAAAAACTCAAAGCTGAATTTTGTTACACAGATAAATGTTGTTCAAAAGAAGAATATGAATTAAGAAACCTCTTTACTGTGGCTGAATTAGTCATAAAATTCGCTCTTTTAAGAGAAGAATCAAGAGGAGCTCACTATAGAGCTGATTTCCCTTATTCAAAAGATGAAGCTTGCCACTACAGTTATTGCAAGGATACAGACACCTATGACGAAATATTTGCTTCATAATTTCATAATCGAAAACCACATTAAAGCTGCTCTTGAAGAAGATATTGGATTTGGAGATATTACAACAGATTTTCTTGTCGGCGAAGATGATTCGATAACAGCCCACCTTAATACAAGAGAAGACGGGATTCTTTGCGGAATAGATATCTTTAAAAAAGTTTTTAAATCTCTTTCAAAAAGAGTAATGATTACCACCTATTTTGAAGATGGTGATGAAATCAAAGCAGGAGATACAATCGCAAAAATTTCAGGTCCTGCAAGATTCGTATTAACAGGTGAAAGAACTGCTTTAAACTATATTCAAAGACTAAGCGGCATAGCAACAGAAACTAAAAAATATCAAAAAGCCATTGAACCGCATAAAGCGCAAATTACAGATACAAGAAAAACCACACCCGGCTTTAGAATTTTTGAAAAATACGCTGTAAAAACAGGCGGGGGTAAACTTCACAGGTTTAACCTGTCAGACTGCGTGATGATAAAAGATAATCACATAAAATTCGCAGGTTCAATAAAACAAGCCGTCACGAAAATAAGAGATAATATTTCTCACGCTCATAAAATTGAAGTTGAATGCGACACAATAGATCAGGTAAAAGAAGCACTAAAAGTAAAAGCAGACATAATAATGCTTGATAATATGACTATCGAAGAAATGAGCGAATGCGTACTTTTAATTGGTAACAAAGCAATAATCGAAGCAAGCGGCAACGTAACTTTAGATACTGTTAACAAAATCGCTTCCACAGGAGTCCACGTTATTTCATCCAGCGCGATAGTAGCGAAGGCAAAGACTTTAGACCTTGCTTTAGACATGTAAAAAATCACTGTTACAATTTGCACTAACCTGTTTTTTGCGTAAAAATATAGTTAGAAACTTGTCCTTTCAATTTTATTAACTGCAAAAATTGAGAGTGACTCATAGAGAAAACAGGCAAGCCGGAGAAACTCCGACAAATTGCAAAACTAGATTAATGGAGATTTTTTGTGAAAGTAGTAGTTTGTATTAAACAAGTTCCTGATACAACTGATATCAAATGGACAGAAAACAACACCATACAAAGAGAAGGTGTTGAAAGTATTATCAATCCTTTTGATGAATACGCTCTTGAAACCGCAATAAGGCTAAAAGATAAGTATGGAGCGGAAGTAACAGCAATATCTATGGGGCCGCCACAGGCAGAAGATATTTTGAGAAAAGCAATAGCGATGGGCTGCGATAAAGCATTTTTGGTAAGCGACAGGAAGTTTTCAGGCGCTGATACAATAGCAACCTCAAGGACTTTGGCTTCTGCGATAAGAGAAAAAGCTCCTGACACCGACATAATTATATGCGGTCAATTCGCTACGGACGGCGATACTGCTCAAACAGGTCCTAGTATAGCAGAAAACCTTAACTTCCCTCAGGTTACTTATGTAAAAGAAATTACAAATATTGAAGATAACTTTGCAACAGTAAAAAAAGAAGTTGAAGACGGGATAGAAACACTCAAAATGAAGCTTCCCGGGGTTCTTTGCGTTCAGAAATGCGATTACGAACCAAGACCAATAAAAATCAAAGGCTACATAACAGCTCAAGAAGCTCAAGTTCCATATTACAATATCGATGATATTAAACTTGATCCTACTCTTGTGGGGATTAAAGGTTCTCCTACATATGTAAGCAAGGCATTTAGGCCCGATCAGAAAAAGGAATGCGAATTAGTTACTCCAGAAACCGCAACTCAAGCAGCTGATTATATAATGCAAAAAATAGAAGAAGCTAAGATTGATCTTGCGGAAAGCTATGTAGTATGCAAATTGAAAGAACATCACACAGAAGAATCTGGACAATAGCAGAGTAAAAGGATAAAAAAATGGAAAACAGTGGAATTTTAATATACGCAGAAATCACAAGAGACAAGGAAGTAGCACCTGTTGTATTGGAACTTGCAAATAAAGCCAATGAACTTTCGCAGAAACTTGACAATCAGCCTGTTACCGCGCTTATAATCGGTGATAGGATAGATTACGCAAATATAATAAATAAACTTTCTTCAGCTGGAGTAGATAAAGTAGTAATCTCAAGTGATGAAATCCTGAAAGATTATTCTACCCAATTTTATACAGAGGTGGCGGTAAACATAATAAATCAGCTGAAACCTGCAATAATGCT
The DNA here is from genome assembly GCA_023421795.1 of Cyanobacteria bacterium OH_PDB_230. Lineage (GTDB taxonomy): Bacteria > Cyanobacteriota > Vampirovibrionia > Gastranaerophilales > Gastranaerophilaceae > JAEZOG01. The sequence continues at coordinate 667,575 of JAEZSO010000002.1, read as the reverse complement.
TATTGGCGCGACAACCCAAGGTAGAGACTTGGCTCCAAGAATTTCTTCAAGGCTATCAACGGGTTTAACGGCTGACTGCACGGCTCTTGATATAAACGAAAAAGGTCAATTAGCCTCAACCAGACCGACTTTCGGCGGAAATCTTATGGCAACAATATTATGCAAAACCTTCCCGCAGATGGCAACGGTTAGACCTAACGTTTTTGAAATGCCCAAAACCCCTATTCAAAAAGAGACTCAGGTTGAATATAGCTGGGTAGACGTCCACGGCTTGGATAAAAAGGTCGAATTACTTGGCTTTCAGGAAAACAAATATGTCTGCGAAGTCAAAATTACTGAAGCGGAAGTCATTGTTTCAGGCGGCAAAGGGATGAAATCTGAAGAAGGTTTCAAAATGCTTGAAGAACTGGCTGGTCTCTTAAATGCTTCTGTAGGAGCAAGCAGAGCCGCTGTTGATGCCGGATGGGCAGACCATTCAATACAAGTAGGTCAGACAGGCAAAACCGTGACTCCAAAATTATACATAGCTTGCGGCATCTCAGGAGCCATCCAACATACTATAGGTATGGGGTCAAGCGATAAGATAATTGCGATAAATAAAGACCCGAAAGCTCCTATTTTCAGCGTGGCAGACTATGGAATAGTTGGGGACGTTTTTGAAATTATTCCTGAATTAATTTCCATGATAAAATCTGGTAATAAAGATAAAATGTTAGAAATAATACAATCATAAACAATTAGATTAATAAGGATAAAAGCAAGAAATGAGTGACACACAGACTATGCAAGAAACACAAACAATTCAAACAGGGATTAAGACGTCAACTTTACAAAAATTCAGCACTATGCAGCTTTTAAATTTCTGTCTTGGTTTTTTCGGACTGCAATTCGCCTGGCAAATGAGAATTATATTATCAGGTCCTGTTACAGAAAGTTTTGGAGCTTCTCCATTGATATTTGGACTTATATGGCTTGCAGGTCCTATAACCGGGATAGTAGTTCAACCTATAATCGGTTCACTCAGTGACAAAACAAATACCAGATTCGGGAAAAGAAGACCTTATCTGTTTGTCGGCGCCATTATGGCAAGTTTAGCTTTATGGGCATTTCCTAATTCAGCAGGAATCGCCGCTAAACTGGCAAATATTCTTCATATTCCGATGCCTGCTTTTAGCGCTTTATTAATTGCGGCAATTATGATCTGGGTTATAGATGCTTGTGTTAACGCAGCTCAAGGACCTTATAGAGCTTTAGTTCCTGATATTGTTCCTCAAGAGCAACACTCTATTGCGAATTCATTTTTGAGCTTTGCGATTGGTCTTGGATCAGTTATCGCAGCCGGTACAGCACCATTTTTAAAATACATATTGAATTATCAAATGAGTATAGAATCTCAATTTGTTATGGCAGCTTTGGCGTTCTCATTGGCGATGACCTGGACTTGCCTAACAATAAATGAATCCAAACAAACACAAATAACAGAAACAAAACAAGAAGATAACAACGTACCAGAGCCAAGTTTTGCAGCCAAACTTGTAGATTTCTTTAAGTCATCTCCTGAAGTCGCAAAAATTTGCGGAGTTCAATTATTCTCTTGGATCGGTGTTATGAGTATGTTCATCTTCTTCACTCAATACTCCATTCACACAATCTTCCAAGTTCCTGATTTGACTTCTGCAACTGAAGCGGTAAAACAATCATATTCGGCAACAATAGCTCAAGCTACAAATTTCGCATCTATTTGCTTTGCGGTGCAAAACCTTATCTGTTTCTTGGTTTCAATTCCTATAGGTATATTGTCTTCAAGATTCGGAAACAAAAACATACACGCTGTGGCACTTATTACCCTGGCTGTTTCAATGCTGGGAATGACATTCGCTCATACAAAACCTTTAGTACTTGCTTTTATGGGCTTAGCAGGAATAGGTTGGGCTAGTATGCTGGCTCTTCCTTTCGCGATGCTTACAAAGTTCATCAAACAAGGTTCTGAAGGCTCTGTAATGGGTATTTTCAACATATTTATAGCAGGCCCTCAAGTTCTTGTATGTACACTTCTGGCATGGTTCATAAGTAAATGTGAATATACAATGCCAACAGGCATAAACTACCATTGGGAATACGCTCTATTTATAGGAGCTATCATGTTCATATTGGCAACAATTATGACAAAAACTATTAACGAAAAATGCTAATATAATAATATGGAAGAATCTAAAAAAAGTTATTACTGTCCCTATATAGCAAATGGAGTACATTTTGTGCATGACAGGATACGCTTTTGCTCAGCTAACAAGCAAGGTCCTCCGTTGGCAAAAACATACAAAGGAGAAGATCTTAATTGGGATGAAATCCAAAAAGACAGGGAAAGACTCCTAAGACTTCTTCAAGAAGGGCAAATTCCTGAAGAATGTGAAGGGTGCTTTAACTTAAATAACCCTATCTACCAAACAAAATATGAAATAGAAAACACACCAAAAATAAAACATTTGTATATTTCCAATTGGCTGCACTGCAATACAGGCTGCATTTATTGCATAAACAAAAGTTTAACCCATTCAAAGTTCGATAAAAAAGTCAAAAAAAGCGAATATTATGACAGCTATCCGATAATAGAAAATTTAGTCAAAAACAACATCCTCGATAAGAACGCTATAATAACATTTACAGGCGGTGAACCGACCGTATTAAAAGAGTTCGATAAATTATTAGAAATAATAGCGAAACACGTTACAACCCCAATAAATGTACTTTCTTCAGGCATTAGGTTCAACAAAACCATCTACAACAACCTTAAAAAAGACAAGGTTTTATTGGTAGTATCGATAGATTCGGGCTCAAGAGAAACTTATAAAAAAATAAAAAGAGTAGATGAATTCAACAACGTCATAAATAACTTAAAAAAATATGCGAAAGCCTCTCCAACAGCGGGTAATCATATAACTTCAAAATATATTTTGATTGATAAAGTCAATGATAATATCGAAGAAATCGAAAAATGGTTGAATGTTATTAAAAGCATAAACATCAAAAACGTAAGAGTGGACGTTGAATATTCAAACAGCGCGCTTAGTTCTAAAACAATCCCAAAACATTATTATGACATTTTTGCGTTTGTCAAAGAAAAAACTCAAGAACTTGGACTGAATCTGGAATCTATAGATCAGGTCAATCAAATATTACAAAAAGGTTATGTATTCTAGATTTTATCGCCTAAGATTTTAGGTTTGCCAATACTGAATACGTCGTTTAACAAGTATTTAACCCCGCAAAGTGCTAAGCCTACAGCGCAGAATCTTCCTGCTTTTTTAAACAATATCGCACCTGTAGCCAATGCAGCAGGGATTATATTTGTGGTTAAGTTTTCTGTGGCGCCTTTGAAATAACCTTTTATGCCGGCAAAAAATTCAGGGATATTGGTGTCCAATTGCCATCTAAAAAATCGTTTTTTTAATTTATTAGTGACTGCACTTTGTTTATCCAGTCTCATAGAATTCAAATATTCATCAGGAAGCCTGTTCGCAGACATATTAATCTGCTCTTTTCTCGAAGCATGTTTACCTTGAGAATGAGCATCAAATAGCAACAAACCTGCTGCTGCTGTTCCTGCTATTTTTGATATGACTGTAAACTTATTCATTTTTTACTCCGGGAATTAATTTTTATTCTGACTTCTTCTCTGATTTGTCAGGTGAATCGTCAGGGATTTTTACAGTAGTACCTGACATCTTCAATAAAGCATCAGATGCTAACAATGCGTCTTGTCCGTAACCTTTGTCAGAAGCTTGCATATTTTGAAGGATTTTTACTGTGTTTTCATCGCCCTGGGCCAAACCGCCTGTTGAAATTGCCAATCCAAGGGCTCTTACGTCAGTAGCTTTATCTTGAAGAACTAAATTGAGTAAAGCATTTAATGCTCTATCGTTTCTTCTGGTTTTATCTTCGGCAAAACGTTTGGAAAGCTCTTTAGCACCCATCATTCTGATGTCTTTGTTAGGGTTTCTTAAATAATTTTCCAATGTTTTGATATATTCATCAGTTAATTGAACAACGTCTTTTGTTTTATCGGATTTTTTCTCTTCTGTTTTAGTTTCTTCTTTTTCAATTGGTGCAGCTGCCACAGGAACAGTCGGAGCTTGAGGGGCAACAGGGGTTGCCGGAGGATAAGCATTCTGTGGAGGCATATTGTAAATAGGTTGCTGCATATAATAATTTGCAGGATAACAAGGATAATTAGGCGCCGCATTTGCCGTAGGATTTTGTATAATAATATTGACGCCAGAAGCTGTAGGTACTCCAGATTGCCCTGGAGTCGCTGATTGCGTAATCGGCTGAGTTACCGGTTGATTATACACAGAACTTTGCGGAATTTGATAATTATCCATATAATAAGCCTTCACCTTAACTAACTTTATAAACAATATTTGAAAAGAGATTGTGCCTATTTTATAATCATGTTTAAGTTTTTGTTACAATAATTTATAAAAAAAATAATGATATAATAATGCAAAACGAAAGGGTAATAAAATGGAAAAATTAAGAATTGCTATAGGTTCAGATCACGGCGGATATATTTTAAAAGAAAAAATTGTTAATTTCTTGAGAAGTCAAAACTATGAAGTTAAAGATTTTGGCACCAATTCACCTGAATCAGTTGATTACCCGGTTATCTCAAAAGAAGTTTGCAACGAAATAGTAAAAGGAAACTTTGAAAGAGGAATTTTAATCTGCGGCACAGGGCTGGGAATGTCCATTTCTGCAAACAAAATAAAAGGAATAAGAGCTATTGCCTGCTCAGATACTTGTTCAGCTAAATTTTCCAGATTACATAACGATGCCAACGTTCTTTGTTTCGGCGAAAGAATTATTGGCGAAGAACTTGCAAAAGACATATGCAAAATATGGCTCGAAACAGAGTTTGAAGGCGGAAGACACCTAAACAGGGTGAATATGTTTGAATAAGGTTAGGTATTTTTTTGAGCTATATAATCGATAGCGCTTTCGATGGAATAAAACAAAGGAATTATGCCGTCTAAATAAGCATATGAAAGAGCTTGTTTTATTCTCTCCGATGGGTTTACGATAGCAAATACCCCTTTGTTTGATGCGCAGGTTTTGTATATTTCTGCAAAGAAATATGCATTATCCGGGTCAAACAAACTGATCTGTTCCATATTAAATATTATATTCTCTTGACCTGCAACAATAGAGGCATTTACGTCAGAATATATTTCATCGAATATTTTTTTGGAATTAAATCTTTTTACTATATAAGAAGCGATATTGGAATTAATAAGATACTTTGAAAAATCCTGGCTGTCGCTACGCTGAGAGGTAGAACTTATGTATTTCATAATGTCGTTATGCCAAAATTCGCTCTTTGCGACATACGCATCAGCACCCAACTTATAACAGTTTTCGATAAGTGATTTGTCATCAGTACCTGACATAATTATGATATGGAAATTTTGATTGTTTGTATTTCTTATGTTTACGGCCTCTGATATTAATTCAAAACCATCTTTAGAATCCGGCAAAAATAAATCAATCAAAACATAGTTAAAAGTTTTCTTTCTTAGTTCCGCTACAGCCTCATCTTTATTTCTGGCAACAGAAGGAGCGATTCCGATTTTTTTAAGGAGTTGGTTCAGCTGATAAATAGAAAGCTCCAAATCATCAACTATCAGAACATTCTTGTTACTATTTCCTAAGTCAAAATTTATACTTGTATTAAAAAAATTCAATTTTCTTTCTATTGCGACTAATGCTTTTGTTATGTCGACATCAGAAAGCTTGTCAACATCAACTTCGGCTTCATTATTTGCAAGCTCCATCAACTTCATTAGTTGTTCTTTAGTTATTTCCATAAACCTTTTTAATCCCTAAGATAAATGTAACAGGAGTTATTATAGCAGTTTTGACCTCTAAAAACAATAAAAAAACCTTGATAAATTAGTTTCATAAAAACTTTACACTATAATTTAATTTTTAAAACAGTTATAATATAACTATTATAGGACTAGTTCTCTGTCGAAAGTCTAAAGGAAGTGATAATGTATGAAAAAGAAGTTTTGCAATTATTTTTTTATAGGAATATTAGTTGTTTTGTTTTTTGCCCCGTCAGCATTCTGTCGGAATAACGAAGCTATAGAAATAACGCCTGAAGAACTGATAAAAATTCAAACTAACTGTTATGAAAATTTAACTGGTTTAAAAGTTATGAAAGCTGCAATAAATATTCTTCAAGACGATTTTTATTTTATCGAAGACTCAGACAGCCAAATGGGATTTATAAGAGCGACAAGAGAACTTGATATAAAAGATAAGCATATCAATACCAAACAGGAATTCGGATGCTCAAAAAAATTCTTTGGAATTAAACGGCTATTTCCGTTTTTCCCTTCTTACGCAAGAACTGAAGCAAATATAAACGTGACAAGCGAAAATAACAAAACTATTGTAAGAGTCACTTTCAGAAAAAAAGTTTTTAATTTATATGATGCCACAATCAAAACAAGAGAAGTGAAAGATCCAAACTATTACACAAACTTTTATTCAAAATTAGACAAAGCACTTAAAGCGAAATAATTCAGGAATGAACAATTCTAATAAAACTAAATTAATTTTATATTTTTATGCAGCCGCAATACTTATATTGTTTGCCGCCTTCCCTTCGCCTGCAAAAGAGGTTTTGCCATCTAAAGATGAAATGCAAAAAATTCAAACACGAGTGTATGAGACAACAAATAACAAACTTGTATTCAATGAAATATTAAACGTTTTAGATAAAGAACAATACAGCTTAATTCACAAAGACGAAAGCTTGATGTATATTTCAGCCTACAAATCCACTAAAATCAAGGACATAAGCAAGCCGTTGATTGCAGGATATGTTTTAAAGACAGGGTTTGACACTGTTATAGCCTTTATCACCTATGGCTTAAAATCATACAACGTTGCCTGCGACATCTTGCTGATACAAACAGAGTTCAAAGAAAAAGATTTAGTAAAAAAAATCGGAATAAATGTAGTCCCCGAAGACAATTTTACATCGGTAAAAATAAATATAGATGAAGTATTGGTAGGCAAAAGAGACGGCAGGCCAATAGGTAAAAACAACAAAATAAGGATATCTCACATTTCAGATGAGCTTCCTTACAAAGTCTTTTTCTTCAAATTAAATAAAAAACTTGAAGAACAAAAAATAAAGAGAGTAACTTTATAAATAGCTGCTCTCTTTACTTAAATTATTTGATTTCCGGCTTCACGAATGTTCTCTTGGCCATTTGCTTATCTAATTGCAAGACAGCTCCCGGACTGCAATTTATGAATTTAAGCTTGGCAACAATATTTTGAGCGCTGGATTCTTCTTCTACCTGTTCGTCTATGTACCATTTCAGGAACGATTGGGCAGCTCTATCGTTTTCTTCTTCGGCAAAAGTGGCCAGTGTATTTATTAAGGTCGAAATATAAACTTCATGGGCAAGAGCGACTTCAAATACATCTAAAACCGAAGCAAATTGAGATGGAGGTTTATCTATTGACTCAAGCGTGACTTTACCGCCTCTATCTATTATAAAGTTAAGGATGGCGATGGCATGCGCCGTTTCTTCCTCTGCCTGAACATTCATCCAGTTGGCAAAGCCTTCAAGATTCTGGCTTCTTAAAAATGCAGCCATAGAAAGATAAAGGTAAGAAGAATATAACTCTTTATTTATCTGTGCATTCAATGCACTTTCCATTTTTTCACTAATCATTTTCAGATCTCCATAATCCATGTATATTACACAATTCGCGGGCAATTATTTTTTCGCACTTACATTTTAACTGCAACTCTGGGTCTTCATGCGGCTTTAAATACTTGCGCTTAATGTATTTTTTATCCGGAGAAATTGCCTCAATAAACATAATATAGTGATTCTCTTCCATAGGATGCGGTATTGAACCGACTCTGATGGTTTTTGTTTCGCCTTCAAAACTAACAACCGGTTTATGTTTTTCGTTAAGCATTTCATTTTCCTGTTCCTCAAGAAGAGTCATAGCCTGTCCGCAACAGACCAATTCTCCTTCGCCGGGATGAATAACCTCAATAATATTAGCGCAAATTTCGCATTTATAAATTTGCATTAGTTCAGTCATCACTTACCTCCAAAAGTTAAATAACCTCTCGATTATACGTTTAACCGAACCAAAGTCCATTACCTATACTAATTAGCCTTATAGTTGATAGATAAGATTAATAATATTATCCTCAAGTTGTTTTGCTTCTTTTTGAGATTTATCAAAATTCTGTATCATTATTGCAACTGAATACATTTTATTATTTTTCGATTTTACATAACCAGTTATGGAACTAAGATTGGAAAGAGTGCCTGTTTTAAGCCAAACATTTCCTCTTAAATCGAAAAGCCTGTTTGCAAGGGTACCTTCTCCCGGTTGAGCCATATTGCTTTGGAGGTATTCAAACGTATCCAATGAATATAATTTATTCAAAGCAGAACTCATCCAATCAGCAGTCAGAAGATTGTTTCTTGAGGCTCCGCTTGCATCAGCAAACACAACATTGTCGACAATTACAGCTCTTGTCGTGTAGAAATCTTTTACAAGTTTCACAGACAATTCGTTTGTGCCTGTAGCATTGTTTACTTTTGCAGACGCGACTTTACAAAGGGTTTCAGCTGCTTTATTGTTGCTGTTTTTTAATACCAAAGGAGTAACATCATTTATACTATGAGCAACCTCTCCGATCATTTTGGCATCTTTAGGCACAATGCAGCTTGTGAAGTTTTCACTGCCGTATCTTATCATATCTGAATTAAGGAATTCTGTGAGCTTATAAACAAAATACCTTCTCATATTATTTACAGGAACTGAAAGCGTAACAGGAGAATTAACACTGCCTTTTAATTCTATGATATCCGGCGAATTCCAGTTGTATCTGTTTACAGAGATGTTAGAAGCGGTTGAAGGTACAACCTTATTGATTATTCCGATAGGATAGGTATTCCCCACCTGAACAGCAGGCTGTCCGTTCTCATCTTTAGATACTGTTATTTTAAAGGTATTATCATCAAGGTTATAAGCACTGAATTTGGTCATATAAGGATTTGTCTCATCATCCCACATCCAGCCGGTGCCCCATTCAACATTATCGATAATACTATCATCGATATAAACGTTATTTATGACTTTTATGTTTTGATTTTTTAAATTTCTGATTAAATATTTTAAATCGGTAGAAGTAAGAAGAGGATCAGCACCGAGTTTCACGTATAAGTTATTGCTTTTATCCAGGTATAACTGCGTTTTAAACAGGTAATCCTTGCCTAATATATCTATGGCAGCAGGGGTTGAAAACATTTTAAGAGTAGATGCCGGGTGTAAAAGCTTATTTTGGTTATATTCATATACAACCGAACCTGTTTTAGCATCTTTGACAGAGACAGCTATCGTGGCCATTTTATCAAGAGACGAAGCCTTGACAGCGTTGGCGAAAACCGACTCTTTTGTCTTCACAACTTTTGCTTGCGCCGGTATAACAAACAGCGAAAAAACAAAACAAGTTATTAAAAATTTTACAAAATTCTTCATTATGCCTCCATAAATTCATATTTAGAATGAATATCCGTTAAAGTCGGGATTTTATTTCTCAACTCTCTCATTTCATCAAGATTAATTTCATATTCCAAAACCGCTTCTTCTTCTTGAAGTGAAGCAACTATTTCTCCATAAGGATTTACTATCATTGAATAACCCAGGTTGTATTCATCTTCTTTTATTTTCCCAGTTTGCGAAACAGCTATCATAAAAGATTGATTCTCAATAGCTCTGGCTTTTTGAAGCGTAACCCAGTGGTTTTTTCTTGTTTTTGGCCAAGCCGCGACATTAAGCAACAGGTCGGCGCAGTTCAGAGAATATTTTCTGAACAGTTCAGGGAATCTGATGTCATAACAGACGCTTAGGCCTATTTTCCCTATATCTGTGTCTGCTATTACCGGGTTAGAGCCGCTTTCAGCATATTTTCCTTCATCAGATCCAAGATAAGAGTATAAGTGCATCTTGTCATATTCACAAACAAGCTTTCCGCTTCTGTCAAAAACCGGGCAGGTATTTTTAAGCTTTCCATCAGGCATTTTTTTCACATAACTTCCGCCGATGATGTTAGAATTGAACTTTCGCGCCAAGTTGCTCAGATACTCGAGTGTTTCACTGTTATCGGCAGATTCGGCCACCTCGGGGTAAAATGCGCAGTACCAACCTGAATTCCACAACTCCGGCAATACGATTAGATCTAAAGTCTTGTTTTCAAACGGTTTTAGCAACTTAGAAACTTTTTCAAAGTTGGCGTGGCGATCCGCTATGATTGCATTATTTTGAACTATAAGTATTTTAATAGCACTATTCATATATTAATTCTATTACAAATTAAAGATTATAAATAGTCTTTAAAACTTTTTTTACAAACTTTGAAGCCGCATCCTTCATGCATCTGTGCAGGATATTTTAATTTTGGAACCGGGTATCTCTTGCACATAGCCAGTCTCTTGGAATAGACACTGCACAAACCTTCTTCAGTAACATATTTGCAGGCAAAAATAAAATTGCCGTCTTCATCTTTCCCTTTTATATAAAACCTTTTGTACGCAGGGAATAAAAACTGCATGAATTCAAATTCTTTTTCTGTGTACGTATCAAAACTGTACATATAATTGCAGCACTTGCCGCATTGTTTGCAGCTTCCTGTGATTTCATACTCCATTTTTTCAGGAACAAAGTAGGAAATCAGCTCATAATACAAAGATTTTACAATATCTAATATCATTTGAAATAATTGGATTATCTGTTAGAATATTTTTGAGTTACAACAAGTAATAGTATAATATGACCGAATTAGAAATGCCAAAAAAATTTAAAAATCCACGCAAAAATAACCCCTTTAAGCTTCTACTTACAATGGCTTTAGCCTTTTTTATGGCCTCCTTTGTAATTTTAAAAGTTTATCTGGCCTCGCTGCCTCCCATTCAAAACCTGGAATCATTCAAGCCGACTATAATAACCAAGATATATTCAGCTGATGATGAAATAATCAAAACCTTTACCGCATACAGGTTTGAGAAGGTAGACATAAAAGATGTTCCTGATAATTTAAAACACGCAATTATCGCAACGGAAGACAAAAACTTTTACCACCACGATGGTTATGACCTTTTTGGTTTGGCAAGATCGACTTTTGTAAACTTAAAAGCAGGAAAGGTTGTTCAAGGTGCAAGTACAATAACACAACAGCTTGCAAGAATACTTTTCCTCTCAAATGAAAAGACGTTTGACAGAAAAATAAAAGAAATAATAATTTCCGCAAGAATAGAAAAAACCATCTCAAAAGATAAAATCCTTGAAATGTACTTGAATAATGTATATTTGGGCTCAGGAGCATATGGTGCTGCCGGCGCTTCAACAATTTATTTTAACAAACCGCTAAAAGATCTTACTTTAGCTGAATGCGCATTAATTGCCGGGCTTCCGCAGGCTCCGTCTATTTATTCTCCATACAACAATTTAAAACTTGCAAAAGAAAGAAGAGCTCAAGTACTCACCAGAATGTACAAGATGAGATACATCACAAAGAATGAATATAATTCGGCTCTTGAAGAACCGGTATCGTTAAACCCGAATCCAAGTATTTACACACTTAACAGAGCACCTTACTTTGTTGATTATGTAATGAGAGAGCTTGATGCATTGGGATTTGACGAGACTGAAATTTCTCAAGGCGGCTACAAAGTAATAACAACACTAAATTATAAAGCCCAAGAAGCGGCTGATAAAGCAATACAGAAGAATTTAGCAGCCTGGGGGATGACAAAAGACCCTCAACAGGCAGCTGTATTCTCATTCTCTCCTATTTCAGGCGAAATAATCACCTATATAGGCGGTAAAAACTATGGCAAGAGCCAATATGACAGGGTAACTCAAGCAGTAAGGCCTCCAGGTTCTTCATTTAAGCCGTTTGTATACGTAGCAGCTATTGAAAAAGGCTATACGCCAACAGATATGGTTGAAGATACCCCCGTAAGATTCTCCGATTGGGCTCCTAAAAACTACGGAAACAAATACAGAGGCAAAATACCTTTGTATAAAGCCGTTATGCTTTCTTCAAACGTAATTGCCGTAAAGCTTATAAAAGAAGTAGGAATTAGGCCAGTAATAAATGCCGCAAGGTCTTTAGGAATAACAACTCCTTTGGAATACGATTACACAATAGCCCTAGGCTCTAACGGTGTGAAATTATATGAAATGACAATAGCATACGGAGCTTTCGCAAACGGCGGTTTCAGGGTAAAACCATACGCTGTTGAAAGAGTTGAAACTTCAAGAGGTAAAATAGTATACCAAGCACCTAAAACAAGAATATCAAAAGTTCTTGACATAAATACTGCAGCTAGTTTAACTGCAATGCTCCAACAAGTAATAAAAGGCGGAACAGGTAGAGCCGCAGACATAGGAAAACCCGCAGCAGGTAAAACAGGTACAACGGATGAATATAAAGATGCCTGGTTTATCGGCTATACACCTGATATAGTAACAGGCGTTTGGGTAGGTAACGACGACAACTCTAAAATGGCTAATTTAACTGGTGGTACTGTTCCTGCGTTGATTTGGAAAGATATGATGAAAGTCGCTACAGAAAAATATCCGAACTCTGATTTTGATTATCCAAAAATAGAATTGCAACCTGCAAACATAAATCCTAAAGACATAACAGAAGGTGAAGCGATAATTGAAACTCCTCAAGAACCAGCGGTTGAAAACCCCGAAATGCAAAATGACGATTCAACCTTTGCTCCAGTTCCTACAAAAAGGCAAGGAGACACAAAACCTTCATTCTCTGAGAACTTCAGTGACATTCCTGTACAAGCGCCAAAACAACAAAGCACAAACATATACCAAGCGCCGGTTCCCTCACCTCAAGGAAGATTCTATTAATAGAAAAAATAAAATATACTAAATCCCTAAATCTAATTTAGGGATTTTTATATTGAAAATCTTTTCCAGATCAACACTGTTCAACATCGCATCAATAAGCATACTTGGAGTAATTTGATCGGACTTAAAATCTTTTATTATCCCGAGTATTTTTGCATCGGAATATTCTTCTATAAGTCTTGGTGCTGTTTTGATTGCAACATCATCCGTATCTTCAGGATATTTATTTATTATTACTCCGGCTATATCGATACCTAATTCCTTTGAGCTGTTAATAGTTAAAAGAGTATGATTTATTGTGCCCAAATCAGGTCTTGCCACAATAACAGCAGACAAATTGAGTTTTTTAATAACATTACTCATCAAAACACCGGGCGCAACAGGAACAAGCAATCCGCCAGCACCTTCTACAATTACTGTATCGCACTTTTGATTCATTTTTACGTAGTCTCTCAGGATTACATCCAAATCTATCGTTACCCCCTCGATTTCGGACGCTATATATGGCGCTGAAGGCGTTTTTAGGACGTATGATGCGTGCGTAGATACATAAGGGTCAATTTTTTTAACAAAAGCCAAATCAGGCGAAATCAAAAAACTGCCTTGGGACACTGCCCCCGTTTGAAGCGGCTTTAACACACCGGCCTTATACCCCAGAGACTGCATAATAGCAGATAGCCCGGCTGTTACAACGGTTTTGCCGACATTAGTATCTGTTGCGGTAACAAATATATTCATACAAAATTTCAATTTATGATATCATTATAACTACGTTATTGATTATACTTCAAAAAAATCTTAAAAGTATATTTAAGACATCAAAAGATATTATAATACTCATAGTAACTTTGAATTAACTTATAAGAGCTATGGAAAAATGCAAAAATATCATTACAATAAAAATATGAAAAAAATACTATCAATCTTTACCTGTATACTCGCTCTGACATTAAACAGTCCGAGCATAAAAGCTGAAGGGATTCAGCAAACTTGCACTTATATAGAAAAAGGAACTTTTTTAAAAGCAATTTCGCCTGTGGAAATTTCTACAGAGGAAGCAGATGTTGGGGATAGCGTTTATTTTATAAACACTTCAGATATGTACATAGGAGACATAAACGTAATTCCAAAAGGTTCTAAGCTAACAGGAACAGTAGAAGACATAAGAGAACCGGTTCAAGGAACCAATGCTGCTATTAAAATCAAGATATTGAACATAATAACCACAGATAAAAAAACAATTCCCGTAGATGCCTATTTGTTTGGAGACAATGACAACTACATCGGCGGAGAAATGACCCCGGCAGCATATTATCATAGAATGCCTCACTACACAAAAGGCTGGAAGGCAGGAGTCTTACAATACACCCCTTCAAATATAAGGTCTTTTGGAGAACATAAGGTAATAAAAGCCGGGAGCGAAGTTTTAATTATCTTAAATGAAGATTTGAAATTATTATAATCAAAGGGTATAATTATTTTTAGCAGTACTAGACAATTAAGACAAGGAGAACAAGATGAGTAAAAAAGCACTTGCAAGTTTCTTAGTAGCAGGAACTCTTTTAAGCACTAACATTTCTTTTGCTGCAGGCAATTATCAGGTACAACAAAACGCACCTCAGTATGTTCCACAATACACCCAGCAATATGGGCAGTCATATGCACCTCAGACATATGTTCCACCTTTAAAAGGTCACGTATTCATGGTGCCGGCCGGAGCATCTATTCCTGCCGTAACAACCAGCCAACTAAGCTCTGCGACTATGTCATTAGGGCAAGGTGTTTCAGTCGCTTTGTCGAATGATTACTATTATAACGGCCAATTAGTCGCTCCAGCAGGAAGCCAAGTTAACGGGAATGTAATCCTATTAAGAAAAGGCGGGATAGCTGGTAAAAACGGACAACTAAAAATCAGATTTACAAGTATATTAACTCCATATGGCCAAATGATTCCGATATCAGGAATGATAAAAACTGAAGACGGAACCGGTACATTATATGCGGCTACAGCCAAAGACACAACAAAAGCATACGCGAAAGATTTAGCTATTGGCGCGGCCGGTGGAGCCTTGATGGGAACAATAATGGGTCCTCTTTCCGGCGGAAAAGTTGGAAAAGGTGCGGCTCTAGGAACAGCAGTTGGCGCGGGACTTGGCTTAGGCAAATCCGTAATAGATAAGGGCATAGATGTAGAAATACCTCCAAACTCAACTATTGATATTACAATTGACCAGCCTATTACTGTCAACTGTACTCCTAAATATTAAGTTAAGTAGGCTATTTGTTTTGGCAAACTATTTTTGCTAAAATTAATAAAAATAACTTGGAAGACTTGGGGAAAAATGGCACTACTAGGCAAAAAAGTTGATTACTTTGAGGAAGAACAAGAAGAAATCGATGAATATCAGATACCTTCCGTTTTTCGTAATAATCAAAAAGAATTATCACTAAAAAAATCCATATTTTTGTCATCACTATTACATCCGACAGTGATTGGATTAGCGTGGCTTTTAATATTTATCCTCACTCTTATGGGGATAAATATTGCCTTATTTGACAAACCAGAGCCTAAACCAAAAGATATCGAGTTTGTTCTGGTTAACAAAGAAGCGCCGCCTATAAACAAAAAAACACCATACCGTTCTGATAAAAACTCAAGAGCGGGGGGAAAACATGATCCAAAAAGAAAAGTATCATTGCCTCAAGCCGCAGCACCTAAAGCTGCCGCGCAGAAACAGTCCACTCCTGCGCCTAAGGCACAGCCTAGAAAACAGGTAAAACAACAACCAACTCAGCAACGCACACTGGAAAAAATATTACACCCTCAAAAGCAAGCTGCCAAACCAAAAGCTGCGGCACCTGCCAAGACAGAAGCTCCAACTTTTGCACCAAGGCCTACACCTACACCTGCAGCACCGAGACCAACAGCGAAACCAAAATCTGATTTTGCTATTCCTGTACCAAAATCAGCAATCCCTAAGATGGCAACCCCATCTGGTGGTCCGATAACTTCATCAGAAAGAGGTTCAAGCTCAGGCTCATCAGGACACGGTTCAGGATCTCCTGCACCAAGTTTTTCGCCAAGTTATTCAGGTTCAGAAGGAAATGGAACCGGTAGCGGCGGAAGATTCTCCGGAGCAAGAGGCTCAAGTGGAGGAAGTATAGGCAATCCCGGCCCGGGAAATCCAAAAGGAGCGCCAGGTATCGATGCAATCAGAGAACCTGACTTCGGTCCATATATGAGAGAATTACAAAGAAGAATAAAAATGAACTGGGATCCTCCGAAAGGTGACGAGAGTAAAAGGGTTGTGCTTCTATTCTCAATAAGCCGCGATGGAAGATTGTTAAACGTAAAAGTGCACAAATCTTCAGGACTTGCTTCTGCAGATAAAGCAGCAATATCAGCAGTTCAACTAACAGCACCTTTTAAACCGCTCCCGCCTGAATATAAGGGAGGAAGTGTGGATATACAATTCACTTTCGATTACAATGTATTCGGAGCATCTAGATACTAATAAGAAATTAATAAACAGAAATGAGGATATAAATTATGGATCTTTTACTACACTCAATTAAATTGGATTGGCCGGTACTTTTGCCAATTCTTGTTTGCTCGATTTTAACAATCGCAGTGGCACTAAATAGATTTTCTTTTTACAACAAAAACAAAAGAGATGTTGTGCAGTTCATTCCTAAATTGCAAAAAGAACTTGCAAGAGGAAGACTTGAAGGGGCTCAAGCTTTAAGTATTCAATTAGGTGGTGTTATTGGTGAAGTAACTGAAGAAGCAGTAAGAATATTCTCTGAACAGAAAAAAGGATTTTCTCGTTCTTTTGACATCGCGTCTAATCTTGCGACCAGAAAACTCGAAACTCACTTAACTATATTAGGTACAATAGGTGGTGTAGCACCGTTCTTAGGGTTATTTGGAACAGTAGTAAGAATCCTTTATACGTTCCAGGATTTAGCAACTCAAGGTAACCAATCAGCTGCAGTAGCAATGGGTATTGGTTCAGCGCTTATAGCTACAGCTTTCGGTCTTGGCGTTGCGATTATCGCGGTAATTTTATACAACACATTCCAATCAACTGTAAAAAGATACGAAGATGATTTCCAATTAATAAAACTTTTATTCCTAAGTTTTGTTGATTCAGAAGAAGAAGCTTCATTAACCTCACAATCAAACATAGCTTTATAGGGTAAATACGGTAGAAAAAATGGCTATAAAAACATCCAAAGGCAAACAGGCAATGTTCACGGAAATAAATATCACTCCCTTGACTGATATATTCCTTGTATTGCTTATTATAATGATGGTAGTTGCTCCGACATTCCAGTCTGTAGACAACAGCATCAGCGTTCCTGAGATAAACAGCGGACTTTCTATCGAGCAAAAAAATGCTACGGTATCAGTTACAAAAGAAGGTAAATTTTACTTAAACGGCACTGTAATAAGTGATGCCAACCTTTTCAGTGAGCTCCAAAAGTTAAAGCCTCACCTTGAAAAGAAAGAAGTAGTTGTAAAAGCTGACAGCCGCGTAAAAAACACAGAAATTATGAAAATAATGAAAGCAGCTCAAGAAGCCGAATATGCAAAACTTGTAGTAGCCGGAGAACCATTGTCAAAAAAAGAACAAAAGAAATTGCAGGATAATGCACCTTCAACCGCTAACCTAAGCCATGCTTCAGAAGAAACCGCCACTACAACACCACAAACAACAAATGATCCCTCAGAATGGATAGAATAAGAGGATAAAATGTCTAGACAAAGAGATTCTTTTAACGAAATAAATATTACTCCGCTAACGGATATTTTTCTTGTTCTGTTAATTATAATGATGGTTATCGCTCCATTGTTAGACCAACAGGGACTTAACCTTGCAGTACCAGATATGGTAGAAGCTCAAAACATAAAAGAATCTAAGACACTTTCTATTGTCGTAAACAATCAGGACAGATATTTGATAGACGATCAGGAAGTTCCTGTTTCAAACCTTCAGGATGCAATCAAAAATAAAGTAAAAGATTTTCCCGATGGCATGTTAATTCAAACCGAACCAGAATCAACACATGGCGCGGTTGTCAAGCTCATGGATGATGCCAGAAACGCGGGGGTAACAAACATTTCAGTTGCTGAAATCTAAAAATGTTTTTTACAAATATGGGCTTAATCTCTTAATTGAGCGAATTTTCTTGCCTTTTTTATAAAGTTTTTTTAATATAAAAACCAAAATAACAAAAAGTGCTTGAAGAAAAAATATGTTTTTCTTATCATAGTGTAATGAAATGATTTTTAATAGAAGGAAATAGTCATGAACCCAATAGTACAATCACTAGCAAATGAATATCTTGATAAAGAATTACCAGAATTAAATCCTGGAGATACAGTTAAAGTTTTCGTTAGAATTATCGAAGGAAACAAAGAAAGAACTCAAGCTTTCGAAGGAACTATAATTAAAAAACGTGGTTCTGGAGTTGGCAAAACTATCACCGTAAGAAAAATTTTCCAAGGTGTTGGCGTAGAAAGAGTATTCCCGGTATTCTCTCCACGTATAGAAAAAATCAGCATCATCAGACGTGGTGACGTTAAACGTGCTAAACTTTACTATTTAAGAGAAAGATCTGGTAAAGCAACTCGTATCAAAGAAAAAATCGAAAGAAAATAGCGAAAGCGAGCTGAGGCTGTAGGGTTTGCGAAGAGCAAGACCTAAACGCCGTTAAAAGCGAGCTTTCAAGGCATAAAAATGTCAAAAACAGATTAATTAAAGCCATAATCAATAAAGTCAAAAGCTTAAGGTTATGGCTTTAAATTTAAGAAAGCAAGAAGGAAACAAATGTCACATATTCACTGGTATCCAGGCCATATAGCAAAAGCGGAAAAAAAATTAAAAGAGCTAATCAATCTTGTTGATGTAGTGATAGAAATATTAGATGCCAGAATTCCTGAAAGTTCATCTTACCCTGGAATAGAAAAACTAATTGGGTCTAAGCCAAGATTGATATTGCTGAACAAATCCGATTTGGCCGATATAGAAAAAACAAAACAATGGCAAAAAATACTAAAAAGCAAAACAGAATATCCTGTGCTTCTAACCAGCGCAAACAACAACAAGGATCTATCTCAGATAGTGAATAAGGCAATTGAATTAAGTCAGCCAAGTATCATTAAGCTTGTACAAAAAGGGCTCCTCCCAAGGGCAGCAAGAGCAATGGTGGTAGGCATGCCTAACGTTGGGAAATCAAGCATAATAAATAAGCTCATAAAAAAAACGAAAACAAAAACCGGGGCAAAAGCAGGTGTAACAAGGCAGCAGCAATGGGTCAGAATTAATCCTAAGCTTGATTTGCTTGATACTCCCGGTATTATCCCTTTAAAACAGGAAGAGCAAGAAAAAGCTAATAAATTAGCTTTTGTAAATTCCATAAGCGAAAACGCCTATGATGTTGAAAGCGTTGCCAATAAATTTATAGAAGTAGTTTCTGCTATTTACCCTGAGAAACTGAAATCTCATTACAGTCTTGAGAGCGATGAGGCAATATCTCTTGAAGCGATAGCATTTAAAAGGAACTGGATTATTAGCGGCGGCAGAGCTGATATAAAAAGATGTGCCCAAAACGTTATGCTGGACTTTAGAGACGGCAGGCTGGGCAAATTGACCTTAGATGAGCTTAAAGATGAATAGTTTATTTTCTTTCGACAAACAAAAAATCAAAGGTTATTCATTCCTTATAGGAACTGATGAAGCAGGGAGAGGCCCTGGAGCGGGTCCTGTTTTTTCAGCAGCAGTGTGCTTTTTGAATGTTAACTCCAAATTAACCAAATTGCTTGGAAAGATAAATGATTCAAAAAAATTAAGCGAAAAAACAAGAGATGAGTTATTTGAAATAATTAAAGCTAATTCTATTTACCACATAGATTCTGCCAGTGTTGAAGAAATCGAAAAATTAAATATCCTTCAAGCTTCGCTTCTTTCTATGAAAAGAAGCTGCGAAAAAGTAATCGAAAAACTCGAAGACAAAAATATAAAAATATTAATTGACGGAAACAAAAACATCCCAAATTTTAATATCCAGCAAGAATATATAATAAAAGGTGACTCTCATTCTGCCTCCATAGCTGCCGCCAGCATATTGGCGAAAGTATCAAGGGATAATTTTATGAAAGAAATTGCAAAAAATCACCCTGAATACAAATGGGAACGAAACAAAGGTTATTTAACCCAAGATCACCTAAACGCCATTGACACCTGCGGTACAACGATATGGCACAGAAAAAAATTCTTAGAAAAACATTTTAACAGGGCAGAACAAAAGACATTAACACTTTGCCTGCCAGACTCCTAACATGCTAAAATATAGTAGAAAGAAGTGAGGACAATGGAATTTAAAAGCTGCTATTTAATGGGGCATGGGATTTCAATAGAAGAAAAAATTATTAGAAACTGTTGTTTAGCAACACCAACCAACGCCGAAACACCCGTTCTTTTAAAAAATTATGATCCTGAAAATATAGACTGGGAAACCCTTTTCAAAACAAAAAAAGAATTCAGGGAACAACAAAAAATATCAGAATTGGAAGGCTGTAAAGGTTGCTATAACCTTGAAACGGTCGATTGGGACGAAAACAAATATATTTCTCACATAAATTTCAATCACTGGAAAAATTGCAATTCAAGATGCATATACTGTTACACCAGAAACATGGTATATCCTCAGCACAACAACATCTATGAATCAATTAAAAAGCTTGTTAACTCCGAGTATTTTAAAGAAGGAGGAGAAATAACTTTTCAAGGAGGAGAGCCGACTATACTAGAAGAGTTCGATGACCTTGTTGACTTATTTATTCAGAAAAATACAAAAATGAGGGTTCACTCTTCAGGCATCCATTTCAGCTACAAAGCAGCACATGGTATACACACAGGACTGCTTACCATCGTGATATCAATAGATGCGGGAACACCCGAAACCTATTACAAAATAAAAAATGTAAGAAGCTTCAACAAAGTCTGTGAAAACATAAAAGAATATGCGAAAAGACTTCATGAAACAAACAAGGGGCATCTTAAAGTAAAATACATTATTGTTCCGGGCATAAATGATTCGGTTGAAGAAATAGATAAATGGTTTGATATAGTTACAGAAAGCAAAGTGAAAGATGTAATTGTAGATGTTGAATATTCATATGCAAGGCAAAACCTGAATTCAATTTCTGAACATGTTTATCTTTTGATGGATTATATAAAATACAGAGCCGAAAAAGCAGGTATCACTTTTGATACATACGACTCAGCCATATATGCCTTAAAGTCTCGAACGATAAAAGAACAAAAACAACTTTTAAAACACAAGCTATTATACAAATTATTAGTCAATTACTATAAGAAAAAAAATCAGAACAAAAACCTGAAATATACATAATCAAGTGTCTCAATTTATGGAATACGGCTCGTTTTTACAATATCCGGTAAGCGAAAATAATTGGGATAAAAAACTTAACTTAAAATGCAAAAAGACCGTAATCATGATAAAATTTTGTTAATGGATAAGGAGATTTTATTAATTCATGATAAGTACAGATGATGTAAAACACGTTGCAAAATTAGCAAGACTAGAACTTTCAGAAACTGAAATCGAACAATTTTCAAAACAGTTAGGTGATATTTTAAAATACGCTGAACAAATGAACGAAGTCGATACAACAGGAGTTGAACCTATGGCTCATCCTATTCCGGTTGTGAACGTTATGAGAGAAGATGAAGTTTGCTACAATCAAACAAAAGAAGAGCTTATGCAAAATGCTCCACAAGAAGAAGACGGGTTTTTCAGAGTTCCAAAGATTAATTAGAAGGGTAGAGTATGGGTACTAAATATATTTTCGTTACAGGCGGTGTTGTTTCTTCATTAGGAAAGGGTATCGTCGCCGCTTCACTTGGAAGATTACTAAAGGCAAGAGGATTTTCTGTTGTAATCCAAAAATTTGACCCATACATTAACGTTGACCCTGGCACAATGAGTCCATTCCAGCACGGCGAAGTATTTGTAACCGATGATGGGGCCGAAACCGATTTAGACCTGGGTCATTATGAGAGGTTTACCGACACAAATCTTGGAAAAATTAACAACGTAACATCAGGAAGCATCTACCAAACGGTTATTAAAAAGGAAAGAAGAGGAGATTACTTAGGAGCCACGGTTCAAACAATCCCTCATATAACAAACGAAATTAAATCAAGAATTAAACAAGCTACAACCCAATTTAAGCCTGATTTCCTAATTACAGAAATCGGAGGAACTATAGGTGACATTGAAAGCTTGCCATTTATTGAAGCCATAAGACAATTTAGAACTGAAGCAGGATTCGGAAACAGCTTATCTATCCATGTGACACTGTTGCCATACCTTCCTACCGCTGGAGAACTTAAAACAAAACCATCCCAGCACAGTGTTACTACACTAAGAAGCTACGGAATTCAACCTGAAGTATTGGTTTGCAGAACCACAAAACCGATTCCTAAAAAAGAAAAAGAAAAATTAGCTCTATTCTGCTCTGTACCTAAAGATGCGGTTATCGAATGCAGGGATTTAAAAAGCATTTATGAAGTTCCACTGGCTATGGAAGAGCAAAACCTTGCGGGAGTTGTATTAGAAAGACTTATGATGAAAGATAAACCCGCAGACTTAAATTCTTGGGTTCAATTAGTCGACAAAATAAAAAATCCGAAGAAAACTATAAGAATAGCTATAGCTGGTAAATACACAAAACTATCAGATGCTTATATTTCAGTAGTAGAATCATTGAAACACGCAGGCTATAAAAACGATGCCCAAATAGATATTAAATGGATTGCTTCTGATGAATGTACCGACATGGAAAAAGCAAAAGAAATGCTCTCTGACGTTGACGGTCTGGTCGTACCCGGCGGATTTGGAATCAGAGGTATCGAAGGCAAACTTAACGCAATCAGATATGCAAGAGAAAACAACCTTCCATTCTTGGGATTATGTTTAGGTATGCAATGCGCGGTTATTGAATATGCAAGAAACGTTGTAGGCTTAAAAAACGCAAACAGTATGGAATTTGATGAAAACACTCCATATCCGGTAATAGACCTTATGCTCGAACAAAAAAATGTCCAAGGATATGGCGGAACTATGAGACTAGGTCAATTTGAATGCCACATAGCTCCAAACACAAAAGCAGAAAAGGCTTACGGCGCAAGAATTATTCAGGAAAGACACAGACACAGATACGAAGTCAACAATGAATACAGAAAACAAATAAGTGATGCCGGACTTGTATTCTCCGGGTTATCACCTGACGGAATGCTATGCGAGATGGTCGAATATCCTAAAAATGATTGGTTCGTGGCATGCCAGTTCCATCCGGAATTCAAATCAAGACCAGAACATCCACATCCTCTATTCTCAGGCTTAGTTGATGCAGCTGTAGCAAGAACTGAAGGAAAAGTATTAATAAATGGAGCAAAGTCTAAATAACTCATACATCTCTTGCGACTGGGTAGAAGGCGGGCTTGAGTTTAGGCACGACAGTATAAGAACCTGTTGTTTCGCATACTTGCAGGATAAAGACGAACCGTATTCAACGTTAATTGAAAAATATAACGGTGAAAAATTAGACTGGGATACTATCTTAGAAAAAAAACGCAAGCATCGAGAACTGCATAAGAAAAACCAGCTTTTAAATCCCTGTAAAGACTGTGTTTACCTGCTTAAACAGGAATGGCCGAATGATTTTTACATAGACCATTTGACTCTTAATCATTGGAGCAAATGCGACTGTAACTGTTCTTATTGCTACACTTCAGAAGATAAAACAGCCTCAAACAACTACAAGCATTATGATATCCTTCCTGTTTTAGAAGATATGTTTAAGAGAAAAATATTAAGGGCAACTCCAAGATCGTGCGTCACCTTTGGAGGCGGCGAACCGACTATACTGGAAAACTTCGATAAAATCATAGAACTCTTTTTAAAAAACGGCTTTCACAACATAAGAATAAATTCTTCCGGGATCAAATATTCTAAAAGCATTGAAAAAGGCCTTAAACTGGGAGCTATAAGCTTAGTTATATCGCCGGATTCAGGCACGAAAAAAATGTATGAAAAAATTAAAAGAGTAAACTGTTTCGACAAAGTCTGGGATAATATTAAAAAATACTCTTCCATTCAGGGAGATAAAGATCTAGTAAAAGTTAAATACATAATTATTCCCGGCTTAAACGACACAAAAGAAGAAATGGATAAATGGTTTGAACTGGTTCTTAAAAGCAAGGCCAAATCAGTCTCTGTGAGTGTAGAACAAGGATGGTACCACAAAACCTTTCCGAATTTTTCAAAAGACATTTATGAAAAAGTGCACTACATAACTGAAAAAGCAAAAAAATTGAACCTGAATACCGAAATATACATTGAAGCACTAAGTATGCTCGATAAATATAAAGAAGAACAAGCAAATGGAATCTAAGAAAAAATATATAAGCTGCAACTTAATTGAACATGGTTTCGACACTAATATTGACGCCATAAATTTCTGCTGTAGAAGCTCAAACTCAGGCGGCGGATTTAAACCCCTCCTTAGCAATTACCATGGCGAAAAAATCGATTGGCAAAACTTCTTTAATATCAAAAATGCCTACAGAAACCAGATGAAAGAAGGCAAGATCATAGAAGAGTGCAGAAATTGCATTTATCTCGAAGAAAAAGAATGGGACGACGAAAATTACATTTCATATATTAATTTTAATCATGGCATGGTCTGCAACTCTAAATGCGTATACTGCTACTTAGACAATGTAAAAGACACCCAGACGCCATATTCAGCCCTTCCAATAGTAAAAGATATGATAGAAAACAACGTATTAAGAACAGGCGGACACGTAACCATAGCGGGAGGAGAGCCAACGGCTGACCCTGATTTTGAAGAACTTTTAAATACTTTTATAGATTTTGGAATAAATCCCATAAGAGTATTGACTAACGGAATAAAATACAGCAACGCGATAGAAAAAGGTGTCAGAACAGGCTCTTTGACTACGGTAATCTCCATAGACGCAGGCACAAAAGAAACCTATTACAAAATAAAAAGGGTAAACGCGTTTGATAAAGCTTGGGAGCATTTAAAAAAATATGCTAAAGCAAAAAAACAAGCCCATAATGTAAAATCGAAATTCATTATAATCCCGGGATTAAACGACAATAAAAAAGAAATAGACCTTTTTCTCAAAAAATCTCTTGAAGCAAAAATCGTCGAAGTATGCGTTGATATTGAGCTTTTCTGGTTTGATAAACATTCAGAGAATTTGCCTGATAGCTTGTTCAAAATATTCAAACATTTTTGTGAAAAAGCCAATAAATTAGGCCTGAAAGTGGATCCAATCGACAGAGGCATATTGCTGCTTAATAAAATAGGCAAATAAATCAATACAAGTCAGCAGCCGCATCGGTAGAGCGCCAGTTTTTCTTGACTTTTACCTGCAAATCCAAAAACACTTTTTTATCAGCGATTTCTTCTAGTTCTTTTCTTGCTTCCATACCTATTTTCTTAATCATTTGAGCATTTTTACCTATCAGGATGCCCTTTTGGCTGTCATGTTCAACGTAAATATTAGCAAAAATTCTGTCTATGTCTTCTTTTTCTTCATATCTATCGACTACAACCGCAACAGAATGGGGGATTTCATCTCTTGTATTCAATAAAATCTTTTCTCTTACCGTTTCAGAAGCTATATTTCTCATTGTCTCATCTGTAAGTTCATCTTCATCATAGATTTTTTCACCTTTAGGAAGCTTCCTTACGATGTTATCAATCAGAGTATCTATATTTCTGCCTGTTTTGGCTGAAATCCTAAGACAAGGAATGTTCGTTTCAAACATCAATTTGTAACTTAACACGATTTGTTCTTTTTTTATCGGATCTTTTATCAAATCAGATTTGTTTAATACTATTATTATTGGGATTTTTGTTTTTTGGAGAAGGTTTTCAACAATCCATTTATCGCCTCTTCCCACAGGAGTTGAAGCGTCTACTACAAACAAAATCAAATCAACATCAGGAAGGGCAAGCTTTGTTTCATCAAGCAGGTATTCCCCCAATTTATCGAGCGGTTTATGCACCCCTGGCGTGTCTACAAAGACAATCTGAGCATCTTCGTTTGTATAAATACCTTTAATTCTTCTTCTGGTAGTTTGAGCTTTATCGGTTGCAATCGCAATTTTTTGCCCTACTACTTTATTCAATATTGTTGATTTACCTACATTTGGACGGCCTATTATGGCAACAAAACCTGACTTATAATGCTTCATTTGTTTCTTTCTGTTCTTCTGCCTCTAAATCAACAAAAGGTGTGTTTTTTTGTACTTGAAGTCTTGAAATTCTTCTTCCATCCAGTTCCAGAACATTATAAGTAATATCTCTATCCGTAATAATATCGCCAACTTCAGGTTCTCTTCCCAACAAGCCGAAAACAAATCCGCCTAACGTCTGGAAGTCCTCAACAGGAATATCAAGGTCAAACCTCTCATTTATGTCTTCTATATTGATTTGAGAAGACACATTTAAAGTATTGTCATCAATTTTTATAATCTCGGAAACAGGCGCTTCATCATATTCATCATAGATTTCGCCTACAATTTCTTCCAAAATGTCTTCTACAGTAACGATTCCTGCCAGGCCGCCGTGTTCATCTACAACAGCCGCAATCTGGTTTTTAGAAGAAGTGAAATCACTCAATAAATCACTTATAAATTTATTTTCAGGAATAATTAAAATTTCTCTTGCCAGTGATTTTATTTGGAAGTTCTCATCCGCTTTGTTTTTAACAGCTTTAAGAACGTCTTTTACATTTATTACACCAATCAAATTATCAACGCTGTCTTCATAGATTGGGATTCTTGTATGGCCTGATTCTATGATTATATCCATTAAACTATCAAGGCTTTCTTCGGCATCTACCAAAGTAATTTTTGTACGAGGGATCATTATTTCTTTAACGACTGTCTGGGCAAAACCATAAAAATTTGAAAGCATAGAAGCTTCATGGTTATCTATGACTGATATTTTTTCGCCCTCTTCTATTATTTTTTCAAATTTATCTTCCCAGTTTTCTTCTTTATCATCTGCCAAAATCTCAACAGCAACGTGAGAAACATTGGAAACATTCTGCCTGATTTTACGCTCGAGTGATTCGGCTATATCATCAGCATCTTTTACTTGTATTTCAGGGTCTACCTCTATCTCTATGTTAACGATTAAGCCTGATGCTCCCATATCCATTGTTTTAAGCTCGTGTACACAAGCAACGCCCGTTAAGTTATCAGCCACTTCTCTTATTATCTCTTCTGTTTGAGGCTCTGCTGACTGGCCTGTCAGGAAATTAACATTATTTTTTAACAAATATAGGGCCAAACAGAAAAGAATAGTACCTATCAAAAGTGAAGCAATCGCGTCAGGGATATACGCTATTTCTGGAGGCAATACAAACTTTGATAGAGTAAGAGCAACAAGCGCTATAACAACCCCTGTCCATGCTGCGACGTCTTCATACCAAACAAATTTTGTAGTAGGGCTTTTTATTTGTCTTATCAGCTTCGCTGATGCAATAAAGTTTGAGACACCGTTTTTTAAAGGGACATTCGCCTCTGCCAAAACTGCTCTGGCTGCGCTGTTAACTGCCCAGGTTTCAAATAAGATACTTAAAATTAAAGTGATTGCTATCCAATGGTAATTATTGAGCAGTACACTCACTTCTTGGTGCTTGTGCAATAATTTATCAAAACCGCTGTATAAAGCAACTATTGTACCGGCTAGCATAAGTATACTGGCAAATAACGCCCAAATATTGGCTTCTAATCCATATCCGAAATGATGGCAATCATCAGCAGGTTTTGAACCTCTCTTTAGCCCAATCAAAAGACATACGCTGTTAAATGAATCGACAAAAGAGTGTGCCGATTCTGAAAGCATAGCTGAACTGTGCGAAATAACTGCACAAATCAGTTTTATTATTGCAATACCCAAATTCGCAATCAGTGCTCTAATTACAGCCGTATATTTTGGCTTTGCGATATTACAAGTTTGTTCTGTCTCCTGAGTGTTAATTATGTGTGCCGAGCCGCTACTATCTGATGACATTTTATACCTTATCTATTTGATAAACGCAGTAAAACGTGAATAATTTAAGACTGCTATTTAGCAATACATATTATAATTGAAAAAAACAAAAAAGTCTATTTCCAAAGAAATATAAGATAAATACTTTTGGAATTTTTTACTAGAAACTCTTTTGTAGTAGAATATTATCAAGATAAAAGAAATAAAAGGAAGTATAAATGACGGATAAAATTACCGGAAATGAAATAAGAAGAGCATTTTTAGACTTTTTTAAAGAAAAACATCAACATACTGAGGTTCCTAGCTCAAGCTTAGTGCCAGAAAATCCTACGGTACTTTTAACAACGGCCGGAATGCTTCAATTTCTGCCATATTTTTTAGGCTTGGAAAAAGCTCCTTATGAGCCTCCTAGAGCTACATCTTGTCAAAAATGCGCAAGAGCGGGAGGAAAAGATTCCGATATAGAAAACGTAGGAAGAACCCCAAGACACCATACTTTCTTTGAAATGTTAGGCAACTTCAGCTTCGGAGACTATTACAAAAAAGAAATCATCCCTTGGAGCTGGGATTTTATAACAAATTATTTAAAACTGGATCCTCAAAAATTGTGGATAACAATATTCGATACTGACGATGAAGCTTTTGACATCTGGCATAAAGACGTAGGGATTCCTGCTGATAGGATATTGAGAAAAGGCAAAAAAGATAATTTCTGGGGCCCTCCTGGTGCAACAGGCTCTTGCGGTCCTTGCTCTGAAATACATTATGATTTAGGCGAAGACTTAAAATGCAGCGACGACTGTTCTATTGCAACTTGCGAATGCGACAGATGGGTCGAAATATGGAACCTTGTATTTACCGAACTGTTCCAAGATGAAGAAGGCAACCTTTCTCCATTGGAAAAGAAAAATGTTGATACAGGTATGGGCTTAGAAAGAATCACAATGGTGGTTCAAGGCAAAAACTCGACTTTTGAAACAGACCTTTTAGCGCCTATTTTAAATAAAGTGTCTGAAATGGCAAAAGTACCTTATAAACAAAGTGAAAAAACAGATGTATCTCTAAGAATCATAACCGACCACTCAAGATGCGTTTCATTTATGATAAGTGACGGCGTTATTCCTGGTAACGAAGGAAGAAGCTACGTTTTAAGAATGATTTTAAGACGTGCACTAAGACACGGTAAAATGCTTGGACTAGAGCTTCCGTTCTTATACAACTTGGTAGACACAATCGTTGAGAACTACAAAGAAGCTTACCCTGAACTTGAAACAAACAAAGCAAAAATCAAAAACACAATCAAGCAGGAAGAAGAAAGATTTAAAGTAACTCTTGATAGAGGCTACAAACTTATAGAAGAGCTTTTGGAAGAGAATAAAGATATAGATGGTGAAAACGCCTTCAAACTTTATGATACTTTTGGGTTCCCTCTTGAGCTAACGGTGGAAATCGCACGCGAAAAGGGATTGGACGTCGACACTGAAGGCTTTAACAAAGCTATGAAAGAACAAAAAGAAAGAGCGAAAGCGGCAACTCAAAAAATAAGTCTAACTAACGATTTAGTTTATGTTGAAATCGAAAACAAATCTGGTTCAACCGAGTTTTTAGGATATGAAAAAACGCAAAGTGAAGCTAAAGTTATAGCAACAGTGGAAGCTGATGAATTCATAGACATAATACTTGATAAAACCCCATTCTACGCGGAATCAGGCGGACAAGTGGGAGATAGCGGCATCATTGAAAATGAACATTTTAAAGCCGAAGTTTTAAACACATTTAAAGTAAACAAACTTTTCGTACACAGAGCTAAATTAATAAACGGTGAAATTACTGTAGGTGATGCTGTAACGGCCATAATTGATGAAAAAAGAAGAAGCAATGTCACGATCCACCACACCAACGCTCATTTGCTTCAAGCTGCTTTAATAAAAGTGCTTGGAAATGAAGTAAAACAAGCAGGTTCTCAAGTGGAAGAAGGAAGAACAAGGTTTGACTTTTCATTCCCAAGAGCGATGACTCAAGATGAAATCCAAAAAGTTGAAAATTTAATAAACACTTGGATCGAACAAAACCACGAACAAAAAACAACTGTTATGGATATTGAAGAAGCCAAAAAATCAGGCGCAATGGCATTATTTGGCGAAAAATACGAAGACAAAGTAAGAGTTGTAAAAGTAGGAGACATTTCAACAGAGCTATGCGGCGGTACACACATTAAATCAACTTCTCAGATAAGATTGGCCAAAATCACATCCGAAAGCGCGATAGCAGCAGGGTCAAGAAGGATTGAAGCCGTCTGTGGAGACAAAGCTTTTGAATACTTAAATGAAAAAGCCACTGAGCTTGATAAACTTGCATTAAAGTTCAAGGCTCCTGTTTATGAAGTTATGACAAGAGTTGAAAAACTTATGGAAGAAAACAAAGCTCTCCAAAACGAACTTGGAATGTTAAAAGCAGAAGGTGCAAAACAAAAATTCAAGACTCTTACAGACAGAGCTAAAGATATCCAAGGCGGTAAACTATTAATAGAAAAGGTTGAAGGCCTTGACGCTCAAGCCGTTAAAACAGGTGTCGACATGCTATCTTCAAAACTGGGAGAGAGCATAATCGTTATAGTGTCGAAAGTTAACGAAGAACAGGTATTCATTATGGTTAAGGCTGATGAATCATTCGTTAAAAAAGGTATTAACGCCGGTCAAATCGTCGGAAAAATTGCACAAGCAACAGGCGGTAAAGGTGGCGGAAGGCCAAACTTCGCTCAAGGAGCAGGTAAAGATCCCTGTGGAATCGATTCTGTTATAAACGAAGTAGAACAAGAAATCAAAAAAATATTGGGTTAATAATAAAAGAGCTGCTAAAAGCGGCTCTTTTAATTTTCAAACAACCCTTCACAAAGAAGGAACCTTCCCAGAGGTTCAACCTCACAGTATTTTTTTAACGAATTAACAAAGCACTTGTTTGCGCAGAATCCTCCTGAAAGATATATTTTTTGAGGTTTTTTTGCAAAATTCCAAGCGTTATGGGCGATCCCGTGGACAAATTTTGAAACGGCTTCTTTAGAACTGCCGCCTGCCGCTATATCGTCCATAATTTTCTCTAAACCAAAAATCCCGCAGGTAACTACATACTTTTCATCAGTTGCCGCTAAATCTTTTTCGTTTAAGTTATAGAATTTTAAAAGCATCTCGATAGTAGCGCCGGTACTGCTGGAGCAAGCACTGTTCCAGTCCAAATCCTTGAATTGGGAATTTTTAAACTGCACCCATTTTGAATCTCTGCTGCCTAAATCAAGAATAATAGAATCATCATTCACAAATTTTCTAAACCCTTGAACAAGAGCTATTATCTCGTTTTCATAGTCATTTTCGTTTTCAATCAAAGTTTTGGACATATGCCCTGTTGCTTTATCGAACTTGAATTTTATATTTTTAAGCATAGCTGAAGGCAAAATATAATATTTTTTATCATTTTTTTCTTCTTTAAGGAAAGACGAATATTGGCTCATAAGATTTGAACCTTCAACTTCAACTATTTTGGCCCAAGTAGTGCCTGCATCTAAAACTATTTTTGTCATCTTAACCTTAAAAACGCTTCTATCTTGGCTTTCGTGGAATTTGTCACAGTATCATCGATATCTATATATAATCCATTATACTTATCAGCCAGATATTTTGCCAGCTGAGCTTTAGAACAAAAAGCCTGAGAGTAAAACACAGTAGGGACATCCTTGTCGACAAACATCTCAAGTTCGATATCAGCAGGAGTACTGGCTTCAGTACACCTTGTCCAGCCGTATACATGGGTTTCGTCAGGAAAAAGCTCTAATATAGATAAATCATTAGGCGGCACTCCCCAAAAACCAAATTTAGGCTTAACCTGAACTAACTCTTGATTAAAAGGTTCTACAATCGATGCTGTTATAAGTTCAATTTTTTGCCTTAGAGGAAGGTTTGAAGTTGAAATTCTGATTTGATTTCTGTAATTCAATTCTTCAAAAATCGTTGTAACAACATTAAAGCCTAAATCCTTGAGGATTTCTGACGCAAACCATCCGCTGTCACATTTATCTTTCCCTATAGGAGCAAGAATCGCGATTAATGAATCCTTATAATAAAAAGAATTATTTATTATATTTTTTATTATTTTACAGTAAGCATCAGGAAGAATCTTTTTATCAGGATAATTGAAGTCAACGTCTAAGTCGACCCATACAGCCTCTGGGTAAAGGGACTTATACTCTTTTATCTTTTCGGGATGAGGGTATCCCCAAAATCCTATCATATTTTTGTTTAAAGTATCACTCATCTTTTAATTATAATATAAATTGATGAATTTATTTTATAAAGCTTGTATAATTTCTTTATGACAGATAAAAAAGAAAAAAAACTTAATTCTGAAACAATCTATGAAGGTAAGATTTTTACCGTAACAAGAGATGAAGTGGAATTAAGCAACGGACTTTTAAGAAAAAGAGAAATTGTCCACCACAGTGGTGGCGTTGTTATCCTTGCAGAAAAAGGCAGCAAGATACTTCTTGTGGAGCAATACCGTTATGCAACGGGAGAAACTCTATATGAGCTTCCGGCAGGGAAGCTTGATAAACCAGACGAAGACATACTATCAGCGGCGAAAAGGGAACTGGAAGAAGAAACAGGCCACATCGCTAACAACTGGGAATCACTTGGCTTTATCTGGCCGACGCCGGGGTTTTGCACAGAAAAGCTGCATCTGTTTTTTGCTACTGATTTAACTTATACAAAACCTCAGCCTGAAGAAGGCGAAATATTAGACTTTTTTGAAATAGAAAAAGAAGAAGTTTTTAAAATGATAAAAAACCATAAGATCAACGATGCCAAATCGATTTGCGCTATTATGAGGGCTTATAAACTATGATAAAAATGGTAGTTGTAGATATTGATGGGACTATTTTAAGCCAGAATTGCGGTATATCGCAGAATCTTAAAAACCATGTGAAGAAACTTTTAGAACACGACATCAAGGTTGTAATTGCAACAGGCAGAATGCACTGTTCCGCCAAACAGATAGCGCAAGAGTTAGGCACCGATTCACCTATTATTGCATATCAAGGAGGGCTAATCGTAGATGGACAAGGGAAGGTTCTTTGGGCAAAATACTGCGACCAAACACTTGCAAGAGAAGTTGTTGAATGTTTAAGAGAAGACAAGTTCCACATCAATATATATATCAACGACAACCTGATAGCTGAAGATGAATCGAAATACATAAAAGATTACGCAGACGGCAAATTTATAACCTATGAAATAGTTGAAACCCTTGATAACGTAGGGTTCGATAATCTCAACAAGATTCTAGCCATTGATTATGACACTGATAGAATAGATTATCTGGTTAAAAAGTTATGTAATTCATATAAAAACGACTTATATATTGTTAAATCCACCCCATATTTCTGTGAAATTTCTAACCCTGAAGCAACAAAAGGCAACGGAATAAGATTTTTGGCAGATAAATGGAACATTAAACAAGAAGAAATTATGGCAATCGGTGATCAGGACAACGATATCGAAATGCTTCTAGCAGCAGGAATAAGGGTTGCTATGGGTAATGCCACCGACAACCTTAAAAAAGTATCTAACTTCATTACAAAATCAGTGGATGAAGATGGCGTTGTTCACGCTATAAATCAATTTATAGGAATAAAGGTATAAAAATGGATTACAGGATAGGACAAGGATTCGACCTTCACAGGCTTGAAGAAAACAGAAAACTCATATTAGGCGGAGTTGAAATCGAATATGAAAAAGGTCTATTTGGACATTCTGACGCTGATGTTCTGGCTCATTCCATAACAGACGCTCTATTAGGAGCCTTGGCACTTGGCGACATAGGGACACATTTCCCTGATAACGACCCACAATATAAAGGAATCGATAGCCTTGTTCTTTTAAAAAAATCTTATGATCTTGTAAAAGAAAAAGGCTATGTAATAAACAACTTAGACAACACAATCCAAGCCCAAGAACCGAAAATGAAACCATATATCCCAGTTATTCAAAAGAAACTTGCAGAAGTTCTTGAAATAAACTTAGACCAGATTTCAATTAAAGCCAAAACTATGGAAGGGCTGGATTCAGTGGGCGAAAAGAAAGCCATTGCAGTCCATAGCGTCGTTTTGTTAAAAAAGAAATAAAAAAGACGGATTTTGATTCCGCCTTTTTATTTTAATCTTTTAATGAAGTTATAAGTTCTTCTATTGCATTTTGCTGTGAAGTCAATTCTTCGATTCTGGCCTTTGTCTGATCAATAAGTTCAGCAGGGGCATTTGAGACGAACTTTTCATTTTTCATCCTGCCTTCTAAGCTGTTTTTCTCATTTGAAAGCTTTTCCAGTTTTTTGTTCTGCCTTGCTATCTCTGCATTTAAATCGATAAGACCAGCCAACGGAATTATTATTTTGGAATTCCCTATAACAGCTGAAGCCGCTTGTTTCAACTTTATTTCGCCGTCTTTTGAATAAGAAATATTCTCGACTTTAGCAAGTCTTTTGATATATGATTCAACTTTTTCAAAGATAGATTTTTCGCTATCTGTTGCAATAACATTAATATCGACTTTTGATGAAACAGGAATGTTAAAACTCTGCCTTACGTTTCTTAATGACTTAATTGTTTCAAACACAAGCTCCATCTGGATATTTTCTTCTTTAAAGCTTAATTTATCCTGATATACAGGGAAATCCGCTTTCATTATGGCTTTATATTCAGATTCCAAAGGCAACAACTGCCAGATAGATTCTGTTATATGAGGCATAATAGGGTGAAGCAGCCTTAAAGTCTGATCAAGAACATATCTTAAAACTCTTTGTGTATTTAATTTTATAGATTCATCTTGAAGCTGGATTTTCGCAATCTCGACATACCAGTCACAGTATGAATTCCAGAAGAAATCATACAGAATGTGAGCGGTTTCACCTATACGATAATTTTTTATGTTTTCGTTTGTTTCTTTTGCCGTTTCGTTTAATTTGTTTAAAATCCACTTATCGGCAAGCGTCAATTTATCAAACTCAATTTCTTTATTATCAACCCCTTCAAGGTTCATAAGCACGAATCTTGAAGCGTTCCAGATTTTATTGGCGAAGTTTCTTCCGTATTCAAACTTCTCATCACCGACTTTTATATCCTGACCGCCGTATGTACAAAGAGAAGTAAGCGTGAATCTTAAAGCATCGCTTCCATATTTATCGATTATTTCAACAGGATCAATAGTATTGCCTTTTGATTTAGACATCTTTTGGCCTAATTCATCTCTTATAAGCCCATGGATATAAACGGTTGAAAATGGTGCTTTTTCTGTGAATTCATACCCCATTGTAATCATCCTTGCTACCCAGAAGAAAATAATATCAAAACCGGTTACAAGTGTATTTGTCGGATAGAATTTTTTAAAATCAGCT
This sequence comes from Cyanobacteria bacterium OH_PDB_230, assembly GCA_023421795.1. GTDB lineage: Bacteria > Cyanobacteriota > Vampirovibrionia > Gastranaerophilales > Gastranaerophilaceae > JAEZOG01. Next base: position 632,024 of record JAEZSO010000002.1, on the reverse strand, counting down.
GAATCAGCATTTGGCCACCCCATTGTAGAAAACGGCCACAAGCCTGATGAGAACCAGGTATCCAGAACATCTGAATCTTGTGTATATTTAGATGGATCAGGATTTTCTTTAGCGACTACCATCTCACCTGTCTCATTGTGATAATAAGCGGGAATCTGATGCCCCCACCATAATTGACGCGAAATACACCAATCTCTTATATTTGTAATCCAACCAAGATAATTTTTAGTCCATCTTTCAGGAACAAACTTGATTTCACCTTTATCAATACATTCAATAGCGGCTTTAGCCAACGGTTCCATCTTAACGAACCATTGTTCTGAAAGTAACGGCTCAATGGTTGTTCCGCAACGCTGACACTTGCCTACATTATGTTCGTGATCTTTAATTCTTATGATAGAATTTTTTAAATTTAAAAGACCAAGAGTTTTTTCTCTGGCTTCATATCTGTCTAACCCTTGAATTTCAGGCAGAACTTCAGCGCAAGCCTTCATCTTTCCTTCGCCGTCAATAACCCAAATAGGATTCAAGCCGTGTCTTTTTCCTATTTCAAAGTCATTTGGATCATGTGCAGGTGTAATTTTTAAAGCGCCTGTTCCGAAACCTTTTTCCACGTATTCATCGGCAATGATAGGAATTTCCCTTCCTGTTAAAGGAATACAAACCGTTTTACCTATTAAATCTTTATATTTGTAATCATTTGGATTCACCGCAACTGCAACGTCACCATAAATAGTTTCAGGTCTTGTGGTCGCAACAACTATAGCACCAGGCTCATCTTTTAAAGGGTAACTAATTTCCCAAAGATGCCCCGCTTCTGTTTCGTATTCGGTTTCGACATCAGAAATAGCGCTCTGACAACGAGGACACCAGTTAACGATATATGCACCTTTATAGACAAGGCCTTTTTCATATAAACGTATAAACACCTCTTTTACGGCTTCAGAACAGCCTTCATCAAACGTGAAACGCTCTCTTGACCTATCAAAAGAAGCTCCCAACCTTTTAAATTGGTTAAGGATTGCGCTTTTATGTTCATTAGCCCATTCCCAAGTTTTTTCTAAGAATTTTTCTCTTCCCAAATCATGTCTTGAAACGCCTTCGTCTCTCAATTTTTTTTCAACTACGTTTTGAGTAGCGATACCGGCATGGTCGGTTCCGGGGAGCCAAAGAGCCTCATAACCAGCCATCCTGTGATATCTGATAAGAATATCCTGCAAAGTACCATCTAAAGCGTGTCCCATATGAAGAACGCCCGTTACGTTTGGAGGCGGTATTACTATCGAATAAGGCGGCTTTTCAGAATTTACATCTGCTTTAAAACAATCATTGTCTTCCCATAGCTTATAAATGGCTTCTTCTGTGGCCTTGGCATCATAAACAGTCGGTAAATCATTTATTTTAGTTGTATTCATAAATCTCGCCTTATTTTCCTTAGGATTAATACCTTATAATGTTATTTTATCAGTAAAGATTCCCCTGTCATTTCTGCAGGTTTTTCTATATTTAAAATGTCTAAAACCGTAGGAGCCACGTCACACAATGCGCCTGAATCCTTTAATTTAACATCGTCTTTATCATTTATAACGAAAAACGGAACTTTATTTGTTGTGTGAGCTGTAAACGGTGCACCAGTTTCAGGATCTTGCATACATTCAGCATTGCCGTGATCGGCCGTCAACAACATAACAACATCTTTTTCTTTTGCTTTTTGTGCAATTTTGCCGATACATTCATCAACAGTTTCAAGAGCTTTTACCGCAGCATCAAACACACCTGTATGACCTACCATATCTGGGTTTGCAAAATTAACAAGTACAAAGCCGTATTCATCATTATCTAAAGCTTCTAAAACCTTGTCGCAAACTTCGTAAGCGCTCATTTCAGGCTGAAGATCATATGTAGCGACTTTTGGAGAAGCAACAAGCACTCTGGTTTCAAGCCTGTTTGGAACTTCTTCTCCACCATTAAAGAAGAATGTAACGTGTGCATATTTTTCTGTTTCAGCTGTTCTTAACTGTTTTACGTTGTGTTTGTCTAAGACTTCACCTAATATATTGGTAAGTTTCTGAGGCTCGAATGCCACAGGAAAAGTGAAAGTCTCGTCATATTGAGTAAATGAGACAAAGCAAAGATTTTTTCTTACTGCCACTCTGTCAAAACAATCGAACTTCTCGAATTCTATAGCTTTTGATATTTCGCGAGCTCTGTCAGGCCTAAAATTAAAGAAGATAATCGCGTCATTGTCCTTGATTCTTGATTCTTCACCACCTATTGCGGTTGGCAGAACGAATTCATCGTTAACTCCATCTGCATATGAATTTTGCACTGCTTCTACAGCCGATTTAGCGTGTTTACCTTCTCCAAGAAGCAAGCAGTTGTAAGCTTTTTCTACTCTATCCCATCTGTTATCCCTATCCATAGCATAGTATCTGCCCATAACTGAAGCTAATTTCGGCAATCCAACCGAAGCAAGCTTTTCATCGACTTGAGCAACATATTTAACAGCACTTTGAGGAGGAGTGTCTCTTCCGTCTAAGAATGCGTGAACATATACTTTTTCAAGCCCTTCTTTTTTAGCCAAATCTATCAATGCCATAAGATGTTCAAAAGAGCTGTGCACTCCGCCATCTGAGACCAACCCCATAAAATGCAATGAAGAATTGTTCGCTTTAGCGTGTTTCACAGCATCTAACAGTTTTTGATTTGTAAAAAAAGTACCTTCTTTTATTTCTTTATTAATTCTTGTTAATTCCTGATAAACGACTCTTCCCGCACCCAAATTAAGGTGGCCTACTTCAGAATTGCCCATCTGTCCTTCAGGCAAACCGACGTGCTCGCCATCAGCAAATATAGTCGTAAATTTTTCTTCTGCTTTCAATTTATCAAAATTAGGAGTTTTAGCATCTTTTGTAGCATCCTTAGGACACTTGTCCTGACTTATTCCCCAACCATCCATAATACATAAAAGTACTCTATTAGCCATTTTTTCTTCCTTCTTACTGTTTTTATTTTGTTTTTTTCGTTTCAAATCAACTACACTAAACATTATCTCGTATAAATAAAAAACTTAAAGAGTTTATGCGAAATCAAAAGCATTTTTTATAAAAACTTAGCATCTAAAAAATGTATTCTTTTTTTTTCAAAAATGTAATACGATATTTAACATGAATAACAAAATAAAAGTATCAATAATAATTCCCGTATACAATACGGCAAAATACCTGAGACAATGCCTTGACAGTATAAAGAATCAGACATTAAAAGAGATAGAAATAATTTGCATTAATGATGGTTCCAGCGACAACTCTTTGGAAATTTTGAATGAATACGCTGAAAACGACAATAGATTTATTATTCTCTCTCAGAAAAATCAAGGACAGTCAACGGCAAGAAATACAGGATTAAAAGCGGCAAAAGGTGAATATATCGGCTTTGTAGATTCAGATGATTACATTGACATTGCAATGTTTGAAAAGCTTTATAATAATGTCAAAGAAAATGATTCAGAAATAACTATGTGCTCTTTTTACACATATAACGATAAAACAACTTATCTAAACCCTTCTGACAGATATATGACACTTGATTTGTTTCCTGAAAGCTTTGACAATATTGTTTTTAGTTATAAAGATACATCAAAATTCCTTTTTAGGATTTGCGTTTCACCTTGTAACAAAATATACAAGAACTCACTGTTTAGAGAATACAATATCAAATTCCCAGAAGGATTATATTTTGAAGATAACGTATTTTTTTATGAAATATACCTGCAGGCAAAAAAAATAAGCTTAATAAGAGACCGACTATATTATTACAGAATAATATCAGAAACTTCAACAGTATCAGGTAATGAATACAATAAGCTTGATTTTTTTGAAGTATTTAACAGAATTGAAATATTCCTAAAAAATCAAAACTTATACGAAGAATACAAGGACTATTTTTCAACACACAAAAAAAACACCCTTATATACTGGTATAAAAAGTTAAATGACGATAACGTGAAAAAGGAATATTCTAAAAGATTTGAATCCCTATACAATGAAAATATTTCAAAACATATTGAAACCGCCCAAAAAGAACAGGCGACAAACTAAACAAGGAGATAACAGTGTTTTGTTTCTGCTGTAAAAAAATAGATACAAAAAAATTTAAAAACATTGATTCTATTCAAGAAAAAGAATTTCTGGAATTTTTGGAAAAAACAAATTTTGAAAAACATCTAAAAAAAATATCGAAAAAATATAAAAACAAAAAAATAATAATCTACGGGGCGGGTGTATTTTTTCAGGTTATAGAGAAACACTATGATTTGTCGGAATTAAATATTATTGCAGTTGCAGACCGAAAGTTTTTTAACCACGAACAAGAAGAAAGATTTAGAGGCTACCTTGTATGCGCCCCCGATGAAATAACCACTCTAGAAGCGGATTACGTTCTTATTGCCACAAAAAAAGTATTCAATACGATTGAATTTTTGCAAAACGAAGTATTAAAAGGAACCGGGATAAAGCTCAATACACTGATTAATAAATCTTTTATTGCCCTTATAAAAGAAATCCTTGAGGATTAAAAATGACAAAAACAAACCCAAGACTCTCTATAATTACCATATGCTACAACCAACCTGACATAGAACAAACTTGCCAAAGTGTTATTAATCAGTCTTGGCGGGACTTTGAGTGGATTGTAATAGATGGCGGCTCAACGGATGGAACTTTAGAAATACTTAAAAAATACAAAGACAAAATAACTAAACTCGTCTCAGAAAAAGATAATGGCAGGTATAACGCAATGAACAAAGGTATTAGACTTTGTTCCGGTGATTTTATAAGTTTTTTAAACGGGGGCGACAGTTATTTTGATAACGATGCATTAAAAAATGTTTTTGAGAAAAATGAATACAACGAATGCGTACTATACGGCAACGTATTAATTATGCAATCTGAAAACACTTTAAGCGAAAACAACAATATAAGAAAGCTTCCCGAAAAACTTCCTAAAGATTTCTTTGTGTACGACTGCATTTGCCATCAATCAACCTTTATATCAAAAAGTTTGTTTGACAAATACGGACTCTACGATGAAACTTATCAAATCATAAGCGACAGGGAAAAATGGCTATTGTTTACCAAAAACAATGTAGAGTTCAGATATATTGATTTAACAATTTCCAACTTCAAAAATGATGGCATCTCCTCTTTAGAAAAACACCAAAAACTGTACAAAAAAGAAAGAAGAAAAATACTCTCAAACTATTACCCTAAATCCCACAGATTCAAAACAAAACTAAAAAAAATCCTTACCCTGCTAAAATATTGTATTTTAAACTAAGCAGAAAGAAGAAGCACAATTCTGAGTATTTTGCTTAATACAAACTTAAAAGCCGCTTGTGTTCGTTATTTAGAGAAGAGTCTGAAGATTTTTTCCAAAAGTCCTTCATCTTCAACCACGTTTTCATCTGACATCTTAAAAAGTTTCGATTTAATATTGTCTAAATCTTGCCCTAATGGAGCTCTATCAATATATTTTTGATAATATTCTTTTGCAAGAGCGCCTTTTTTCAATTTTTCACAGCAAAACGCAATGTCTTTTAAAATATCTATGTCGTTTTTGTTGATATCTTCTACTTTCAAATAATAATCAAGAGCGTCTTTGTATTCACTCATATTTTCATAGAATTTTCCCAAGCTTTTGAGCGCATTCTGATTATCAGGTTCCACCGCAAGAAGTTTTTCATAAAACTCTACAAGGATAGAACTATCTCCTGAATTTTCATTTAATTTTATAATTTCTTTGATTACCTGAGCATCCTTAGGATTTAAGTTATGAGCGTGAATATATTCATTCATCGCCATTTCATAATCACCTTTTTGAATATAAAATTTTCCCCAATTAAAGTGAGATTTAAATAAATCATTCTGTTCTTCGTAAACCAGCGCTGTCATTTGATAAGCAAGCGGGCTTTGCGGTTCAAGTTTTTTAAATTCGAGAACATTCTCCAAACATTTATCAAACTCTTTTTCGTTGTAATAATACTCAGCCAAAAGCGCAAAATAATTAGGGGAGTTTTTATCTTCTATGAGCTCTAAAGTCTTGTATGCTTTATCGTTATCATTTTTCGAGAGATAAATCTTTACCTTTGTCAGATCTGATTGAACATACTGCAGAGCTTCATCGAACTGCCCGGTTTCTAAAAGAGAACCGGCCATAAGTTCTTTCAAATTGGCTTCATCAGGGTAAGCTTCCAAAGCCCTTCTAAGAACGCTGATTGCGGAAGATTTATCATTCTGTTGAGAATAAAGTTCGGCAAGTTTATAATAAACGACCAAATTATCTTCCATTTCAACTATTTTGAAATATTCATCAATTGCATTTGTAATTTTGCCTAAAAATTCATAAGCTTTTCCAAGAAGCAACCTTGCTTCCATTATTTCTCTTTCTACCTGAGTATTTTCAATCGCTTTTTTATAATCCGAAACGGATTGAGATATGTTCTCATGAATGATTTTCACTTTTGCTCTTGTAAGATAATACTTATACTTATTGGTGTGAAAATAGATGTCCTGAAGTTCAGTATAAGCAAGTTCACTGTTAGGATCAAGATCAACCAAAGTCTCCCAATATCCGACAGATTCATCAAGTTTATCAAGCATTTTAGCCTGTATCGCCAATTTCTCGATTATGTCGGGATTTGTTTTGTCCAACTCATAAGCTGTTTTTAGCAGCTCATATGATTTTTCGTAATTTTCGTTGTCTGAAAGCAATTGCGCTTGTTCTAATAATGTTTGAACCTTCATTTCTCATCCTTATTTAAAGACATCATTCTAATTATACAACATTCTCAAAAATATACCCTAGCAACTTGGATAATACGAGATTTCTAAACTGATTTCTCATAGTTTTTAATAAACAATCCATACTTCTTTTATACGAAAATTTAATTTATCGAAAATAAATTATTCATAAGTCTGTATGATTTCATCTCAAGCTTTGATTGCTAGAATACAACTATACTCCTTAGAAGACGACGATACACATATCCCTAATCTATAGCTATGAACCCCTAAATTCATAGCTTTTTTCTGTTTTATTTAAGCTCTAAAGGCACTCTGTGAAAGAGTTAAACGTATTTAAAAACTCGTTTTTACATTTCTTAACAGAAAAAGCAAAACTAGCACAAAAAATATTTTAGGTGTTTAATTAATATTGCATTCTAATTTAAAAATTGAAGACTAAGGAGAAAAATATGATTCAAGGCATTAGTACAAATGCGCTTTATTTGCACTCTTTAAAAGCGAGAGAGACACAAAACACAACATCACCAATCACAAAATCAAACGTAATACCATTTAAAGCATCGCCTCTATCTGGAGACAAATTAGCTTTAGCGTTGCAAGCACAAACAATTGTTCCTATAGCTAAAACGATTAGCTTTTCAGGAGCCCTTTTTACTGAGTTTGCAGAAGCAACAGACAGAGTATCTGTATGTAAAGACACAAAAGCAGGCAAAAACGGAGAGGATGTCGGTACAAAAACCAATGTAAACAACATAATAACAAGGTTTTCTCCGGAACTTAAAAAATACGATGATGCAATTAAAACAACAATAGAACTTCAAAATGACGGTAAAAAAGTAGTTGAAGCCAGAACTCAATTAAAAAAACTGTTCAATGACGACATTTTATTTGAAATGGCAGTAAGACCTGAAAGAGACGTCAATTCAACTCCTCCATCAGGAGTTCCTGACTTAACTCAAAAAATCAGTGTTGTATTAAACCCAAAAAATAAAAACACAGAGCAAGTATCTGTTCTAAACACAAAAGGCAAATTAATGGCAGTTGTTGAAGATGGCAATGATGTAATCCTTACAAGTGCCGGCAACATTGAGAAAAAAGAAGACGGAACACTCTTGGCAGCAGGAAAAAAACCAGGAAGAGAATTTAAGCCTTTCACTCCTGAAAATATACCTGTAATTAAAGACCTAGAACCGCACCCATCTATAGGTGTTGGCGGAGAAATAATAATTGGTATGGAAGACGGCAGATTTAATGCTGAAATCGTTGACAGTATAAGAGAGTTTGAACAAAAACTCAAAAGCAGAGAAATAACCCTTCCTCAATTTATTGCAAAAGATGGTGCTGACAGCATTCAAATAGCAATGTTAGCGGGTGGTTTCGGCTCAAGAGCAGAATACACAAATGCATCTTCTGACGGGATTTTCCACGGAAAAGAAGATGGAGCACAGTCAACAAAAGGTGTATTCAGAACTTCTACAGGATTAACGCCGATGGAAACTACATTTATAAGTTTACACATGGCCGGCCTTCTTGACTGTTCAGCTGAAAAGTTCGGAATAGGTAAAAACGTAAAATTCTACTTGAACAAAAGCGGAGTAAACAAAGGTAACGGCGGATTCACTATCGATTTATATCAAAAAATGATACAAAACAATCAAACATGTGAATTCATATTCCCTAACGATTCAATCTCAAGAATGCCTCTTGCGATAGCAGAAGCAGCAGAAAAAATGAACGAAGGTCACACTGCAATAGCGATGATCGCCAAAAAGGTTCCAGAAGCAGAAGCCAGAGGCACTTTCGGAATAATGGCATTATCTGACGACAATCAAATTCTTAAATTTGCTGAAAAACCGAAAAAAATCGATCCTGAATTTATGGATAAAGATAACTACTGCTTAACAAATACTTTCCAATTCGCTGTAAGTAAAGAAGCGTTCCAAGCTCTTGAAATAATTGAACCTAAATTCAACAAAGCATTGGAAGGAAAAGAAACAAGAGACTGGTCTAAACACCTAGTACCTACGATAATGGTTCTTTCTCAATTTGAAACTCCTGATGAAATGAGAAAAAATCTCCCGGTAGTTGCAGGCGAAGATAAAAACCCTAAATTCATCAACTTCCTTGAGAAAATTCCTGATAGCGTCTTATTAGAGGCTAAAGCAGTACTTGGAGATCAAAAAGTCATTGCCGTTCCAACAGATGAATCTTGGGCGGACGTAGGTCAAGCAGCAGCTCTTTATGACGTAACAATGGACATAGCAAGAGGCGACTTCAAACTTCTTGATTTTGAACGCAAAAACGTTATAAATTCAATCAACACTAAAACAGGTTTGGTTGCTATGAATCCGGAACAAAAAGAAGAAATAGAAAACAAATACAAAATCTCTGGAGAAGTAATTGTTGTCCCTAAAGCAAAAACCGTTCCTCCATCTATACTTCTTGACTATGCAGACTGCATAACAATAAATAAACCAAAAGAAAAATAGTCATACTAAATTAAAAGCCACCTAACCGGGTGGCTTTTTTGATGGATGATTTGGAATCAATCCTATCCCGAAAACTTTTTTCCCATATTTATCTTCTATCAAATCCCACAATTTAGCTAATTTTTCTGCTTTCAGAAATTTCTCTGAATCAGTCAAATATAACTGAGTTACCGATAAATCCTGCAACCCTGAAACATAAACGCCCGAAGATCTATATATAATATCTGAGGAGTACATTTTATTTAATAGGTAATCTACCTTCTTATTTAGCATATATTCACTGGCAAGCGGCCTTTCAAGTTCAATTCTGTCAACAAAAACTCTAAAATCTTTGGTTCTTAGCATTACACAAAGTTCTTTTGCTGCAAGATTAAAATCCCTCATTTTTACACATGCGCTGTGCAGGTGCTTATACAGCGCGTTTTTAATATATTCTTTATCCGAAGTAAATTCAGGAAAAGAAGAGGTCCTTTGTATCGACTTAGGCACTTGAAAGCCGTTTTCAACAAGCATAACGCTTTCCCCTAAAAGTTCATGTTTGAGCGCTAATCCTCTTTTTCCCAAAATCCTTTTATAAAATTCATCGTCTCGGGAGAGTACATCGAGCGCGGTAAAAATACCATATTTTCTGAGTTCTCGAGCCGTGTTTCTTCCTATTCCCCAAATATCTTCTATTGGAATAGATTGAATCTGACTCCGAATGTCTTCGTATTCAATCCTATATATCCCCTCGTTTTTTTTCGCTCTGTCTGTTGCAATCTTTGCCAACACTTTAGAATTGGCCAACCCTACTGAAACAGCTATACCAAGCTCATCTTGCACATCATTTTTTATTTTTAAAATCAAATCTTCATATGAACAATCAAAAACTTTGTCTATCCCTGTTAAATCCAGAAAAGCTTCATCAATAGAATAAACTTCTACACAAGGAGAATAGTTTGCCAAAATCTGCCTTAGCCTGATCGAAATGTCATGATAAAGCTTCATATTGGAAGAAAGATAACTAACAGTTGGGAACTCTTTTTTAGCCATAAAGTAAGGCATCCCCATCCTCACCCCCAGCTTTTTTGCTTCATTTGAACGGGCCAATACGCATCCGTCATTATTTCCGAGTACACATACCGCCTTACCCTTTAAGTCAGGATTCACCAGCTGCTCGCACCCTACAAAAAAATTGTTTGCATCTACTAAAGCTATTTGTTTTTTCATAACCACACCTAGAAAAATGAGCGGATAAGGGAATTATCCGCTTATTGGTAAGATTAACTAATAAATAAATTATTAGTTAGGAAGGAAAATTTAAAATCTATAATTTTCTGACTATGCCCTGAGCCACTCCAAAAATCCTAAGTTCTTCCCGGGGCCTTATAATCGGATAAGAAGAATTGGCAGGTTGCAGCCAGACTTCTCCTTGTTTTTTGCGATAGGTTTTGAGGGTATACCCGCCATCCACAAACGCCAAGACAACATCGCCGTCTGTTGCTTCACTTGTTTTTCTTATAACGACAGTATCACCTTCAAAAATGCCTAAATCAACCATTGAATCACCGGCGACCGTAAAAAGAAATGTAGAAGGGTGATTTATGTAGAAAGTCTCATCCAAAGAGACCCTTTTTTCTATAGAATCTTCAGCTACAGAAGCAAATCCTGCTCTGACCGATGAAGAAAAAAGTATCGCACCAAAATTCTCTTTATTTATATAAAAATGATGATTGCGCTCTTCTATAAGATTTTCTTCTCTAAGCTTGTTGAAATATTGCCAAACCGAATTCTTGTGTTTAAAACCAAAATCCTTTGCTATAATATCAAAGCTTGGAAGAGCCTCTGAACCATAGAGTTTCTTTAAATTTTCAAAAAATGTCTGTTGTTTTTCTGTAAGCATGTTTTTATTATAGACAATCGTCCATAAAATGTCAATATGGATTTTAAATTTTGTATTTTTTTGATATTCTTATGTTTAAAGAAAACGCCCTAATGTTACTAAAAAAAGAAATAGAGGAATTTAAAATGGCTAAAGATTGCAGTTTCGATGTGGTATCAGAATTTGACAAACAAGAACTTGTAAATGCTGTCGATCAGGTAAAAAGAGATATTATTTCAAGGTTTGACTTGAAAGGTTCTAACTCAGACATTGTATTAGATGGCGACAAAACAATTACCATAACGACTTCAGACGATATGAAACTCAGAAACATAATTGATATTCTTCAATCAAAGTTAGTAAAAAGAAATTTAAGCATAAAAATTTTAGACCCTCAAAAAATTGAAAGCGCACTTGGCGGGAACATAAGACAAGTTTTTAACCTAAGAAAAGGCTTGACGCAAGAATTGGCGAAGAAAATAGTAGCGGACATTAAAGACTCGAAACTAAAAGTCCAAGCAGCCATCCAAGGAGACCAGGTAAGAGTGAGCGGCAAAGATAAAGATGTACTTCAAGAGGTGATAAAGCTTCTTAGAGAAAATGAAGATTCGTATGACAGCCCGCTGCAATTCCAAAATTACAGATAACAAAAAAGCCTCCAATTAGGAGGCTTTTTTATTTGTATCAAAGATTATTTTTTGTCGGCTTTTCCCATTTCCAATCTATACTGGATTAAATCTTTCATTTGTTGTTCAGAAAGAGTTTTATGGAAAGGCTCCATTGCTTTATCAAAAGTCTTATTCATTTTTGTAGTATATTCAGCCATTACTTTGTCCAAGTCAGGTGATTTTGCAGCTTCTAGCTTAGCTTTTTCCACTGCTTGTTCTGAAACAACTACAGCTAATTCTTTCGCAAGCTCGTCAACACAGCTTCTATAAAGCTTTCTTTGTTCTGTTGTTAACTTAATTCTTTTTGCAATACCGTCTTCTTGTTTCAAGAAATCATTTTTTATTACTTTTTCTGCCGGTTTATAATCTATCTTAGCCTCACCGCCATTACCTGCTGATTTACTTTCAATCATAGGTTTTAAAGCAAATACTACTCCAACTACAATTAAAACAAGAACTAAAATCAAAACCAATTTTTTCATTTTCCGTCTCCTTTATTTTACTTTCTCATATACTGCATAATCTCCCTATATTATATATGATTTTATTTATAATACAACAAAAAAAAACACTCTTTTTAAGAGTGTTTTTTATAAATTATTTCTTACATTTTGGCGGCGGCATCATCTTGTTATGGTGTTTACGGAATTTTTCTTTTTCGCTCTTATGTTCTTTTTTCATCTTGTCGAACTCTATCTTTTGAGCCGGGGTTAAGATTTCTTCAAACTTTTTCATATTTTCTTCTCTTAAAGAATGAGCTTTTGACTTCAAACATTTTAATTGAGATTTCAGCTCATTAACTTGTTTGTCTTTTTCCTCTTGGCAGAGATTAGAATTGCAAATTTCGTTTATTTGCTTTTTTTTAGCCCATATTTCTTCAAAAACAGGTTTCATTTTTTCTCGATCTTCCATCCTGTTTTTTTCGATTATTGATTTTTGCGCCTCAGTTAAATTCAACCTTTTATCGAATTCAGCCTTGCGTTTTTCATGTTCTTGCTTCATTTTTTCTCTGGCCTCAGGCGTCATATTGTATTTGCCAGGGTATGGGCCTGGCATTTCACATGCCGGAGGTTTATCCATCATTGCCTCTGGTGGTGGAGGCGTCTGCTTACAAGGTGCCGCAAAAGCGCTGCCGGAAGTAAGGATTACGGCAGAAGCAAGCATAGCTAACATCATTTTGTTCTTCATAATTTTTCCTTTCATAACATATCTTTAAGTTCTTCGCTTAAGATTTGTCTTGCATTGTATAATCTTGATTTTACAGTTCCTACAGGACATTTTAGTTTTTCAGCTATTTCTTCATAATTTAAACCATGCATTTCGTACAAGAGAACAACTTGCTTGTATTTAGGTTTCAGTTTATCTATAGACTTCAATATTCTTTCTTGATCTTGTTTAGAAATCAGCTGTATTTCAGGATTGCATCTTTTTTCATCCTTCAATTCCGATAATTCTTCTATAGGTGAAGAATATCTTGAGACTTTAAATTCACGAGATTTAAGGTAATCTCGGCAAATATTGACGGCTATTTTGTTTATCCAACCTTTAAAACTGCCGTTTTTTTCATATTTCAAAAGATTTTTCCAGGTTCTGATATAGACTTCCTGCTCAATATCTTCGTTATTGGAGCCTGTCATCGTCCTAATAATCTTTTTAATACCAAATTTATAATTATCAACAATTTTTTTCAAAAACATTATACCTATATTTGCAGAAGGCCGTATTCATCAACAGGACAACCGATATCGTACAGCAACGAACCGTCTGACATAATAGCATTTTGATTATTTGAATACAGTCCATAACTTACTATAGTTGTGAAGCTTAATATCAAAAATACTGCACAAGAAACCATCTTGTTCAGCCTTTTTCTATTATTTGCGAAATACAATGATTTTGTGCCCTGAACAAGAGATGAAATTTTCTGCATTTTAAAATGCTCTTCCTGGCAATCAGGACAAGATTTTAAATGTTCATTGAACTTCTCTTCATCACAAAAAACATAATAAGCTTCATATTGATTACACTTATTTTGCATTTTTATATCCTTCCGTTATTATTTATAACGAATTCTTTTTAATAAAGTTCATTTTTAACATCTGAATAAACAGAATAATCTTTGGATTCTTCCATCCAGTCTTCTTGGTTGACCCTTAATGCATGGCTCCAGAACTTCTCGATAGCGTAAGTTTCTCTTTCTTCTCTATGAAGAACATGGACTATTACATCGCCATAATCCAATAGGTTCCAGCGGTTTTTTACATCATTTTCTTCACCGACAGGCAATCTGCCAAAATATTTTTTAAGGCCGTCTCTAACGTTATATGTAAGGGCTTTTACCTGAGTGTTTGTATCTGAAGAACAAATTACAAAATAATCCGCCAAAACAGATACATTAGAAATATTTAAAATTGAAATGTCTTTACCTTGTTTATCGTCTAAAATACGAGCTATAACACTAGCTAACTTGTATGATGTAATGTCTTCCAAAAATTTTCTCCTAAAAAACTAATCTAGTATTACAATAAATCAAAACCATTATTTCGTTTATTGTGGACCTTTTGAAGGTGGCTCTAACTTTCGTGACAGCAAAAATCAGAGCATAATCTTTTAGAAAATTATATCACACAAGTTAGATTCATGTATAATTTATATCTCAAAATTAAGCTATATGTAATTTTTTAAGTTTTTGTTTAAAATTGCATTGCGGCAAAGTTTTTTGAGCTTACTCATCGCCCTATTTTCGATTTGCCTTATTCTTTCTCTTGAAACGCCGTATCTGGCTCCGATTTCTTCAAGAGTTTTCTTTTCCCCGTTGTCATCAAGACCGTATCTCATTATAAGAACGTCTCTTTCTTTAGGACTGAGCTGGTTCAGGATTTTTCTTATATCATAGAAAAGATTGTCCTGGGTCACTTTTGTATCGGGAGAAAGAGTTGATTCATCTATTATAAAGTCGCCTAGTTTAGTAGAATCATCTTTTTGATTGGCAGGAGATTCAATACTTACAGTCCCCTGGGCGGATTCTATAAGCGCTGTCAATTTAGCAACAGGCATTCCAACTTTATAAGCAATTTCTTCTTTTGTGGGAGCGTGTCCGTGTTCTATTGTCAAATCCATAGACACTTTTTTGATTTTACCTAAAGTTTCTATCATATGGACAGGAAGCCTGATAAGTCTTGACTTATCCGCTATAGCGCGGGTAATTGCCTGCTGAATCCACCATGTAGAATAGGTAGAAAACTTATACCCTTTGGTATAATCAAATTTTTCAGCAGCTCTCATAAGCCCCATATTTCCTTCTTGAATAAGATCAAGGAAAGAAAGGCCTCTTCCGATATATTTTTTCGCAATGCTTACAACCAGCCTTAAATTAGCGTTGACCAAAGCTTCTTTTGCTCTTTCAGAGTTTTCTTCTTTGATTTTTTGAGCTATTTCAAGCTCTTTTTCGGGAGTTAACAGAGGGATTTTCCCGATCTGTTGAAGATAAATTTTGACTGAATCGTCTGCAATAACAGTATTAGCCGTTTCAGCAACCTTTGGCTCATCAACCGAAAGCAAAATATCATCTTCTGTAGCATCAGAAAAAACTTCATCTTCTGCTTGCTGAGTCTCATCTGATGAGTATTTATCGATTTTACTAGACATTAAATCCTCCAAGATAATTAATATTATACTATAAGATTGGATTTTTGTATGGTCTGCCTGATGGATTCATATATTATAATGCTTGCGGCGTTTGCAACATTCAGCGAATCAAATTCGTTATACATTGGGATTTTAACTTTAAAATCGGAATGTTTAAGAATGCTGTTAGAAATGCCGGATTTTTCTGACCCCATAACTATTGCAAAACTCATGTCACAATAATCAATCTCAAAATAATTATCTTTGGCTGATAAGTCTGACGCAATTATCCAGAAGTTGTTATCTTTCAATTTAGAAACTGCTGCTTGAAGGCTATTAACCACAATTATATCTATATGATTAATTGCACCTGCCGAAGATTTTTCTACCGTGGAATTCACAACAGAAGTTCTTCTTGAAGGAAGAATTATAGCATCAAAACCAGCGCAAACACTTGTCCTGATTATAGAGCCAAGATTATGTGGATCTTCAACCCCGTCTAAAATTACTACCTTTTTGTATTTTTTCTCTTTCTCTAAAAAATCATCCAAATCCATATACTCTATAGGCGCAACATAAGCAACAACACCTTGGTGAGAATGTTCACTGAACTGTTGAAATTTCTCTTTCGGAACGAATTGAAAAACAATATTTTTTTTTCTTGCCAGCTCAATTATCTTATCAATTTTATTATCTTTATGAAGAGCCTTAGAAAGCAAAATTTTATTTACATTTCTATCGCTGTTGACCAAAAGTTCCAAAACACTATTCTTACCGAAAATATAATCGCTCAAAATTTACCGCCCTAACTCTTAAATTATGTAATTTTAGACAAAAAATCATATATTAAGATTCTTTTCAAAAATCTAATATTGTTATATTATAGTATAATATAAAGTGAGTAATTTTTTACCAACTAAACAGATTCAAGCGTAGTGAGATTTTTGTTTTTAACGGGATAAAATCTTGGAAAGCAAGAAGATAGAGCAAATAGGGCAAGCATGGACGATTTTTTAACGAAATTAGGCTTAAACTCTAAAATAACAATTGGGGTCTCAATTTCTTCCAACAATTTGGTTGAGATGATTTATGTTGACAGAACCACGCACTCCATAACAAAATATGCTTCAAGAGAATTAAGATACAATAACGCAATAAGAGAAATCATAGACTATGAAGAACTTTCTCTCTCGTTACAAGAATTGTTTAAAGAATTAGCCATTGACCCAAAACAATGCAATGTCGTTTTAAATATGCCTAACGTACATTTTGCATTCATGTATCTGCCTCTTATCCTGGCTGATGATCAAGTTACAAACGCCATTGTCTCTGAAGTTGAGCAGCTATATTTATTTAAAAGACATGAACCGATTGTCAGCTGGACGGCCGTAGACACAAATAAAGAATCTGACAAAAGGTATATAGCATATTCGGCGATTCAAGATTCTGCACTTTTAAATGTAAGAGAAGTTTTTGAAGATCTCGGGGCCAAACTGATTGCCGTTGAAAACTCACACTCTTCAATTTTAAAAGGTATTCAATACAGTAAGATAATTGAAGAAGAAATGTCGAATGGCGCGGCATACAACATCCTTTTAATAACCTCTAACAGCTATGCGGTATTCTGCATGAACGGCAACAAGCTGGTTGATTATTATGAAGAACCGCTTGCCATAAAATCTTTCACTGATGATGAAGTATACCTCGCGATTTCTTCTGCTGCCAACAGCACGTTAGAGCACTATCCGACTCCAAATCTTTTAATTATAAGTGAGACTGACGAAGTAAGCGCTGAATTATTATCAGAAAAAATCAATTTTGACGGCTCAATAAAATACTTGGACAGAAATAAATATTCTGATAAATCATTCATGAACATTGAGTTCTCGGTTCTTCAAAACTATATTCCGATGATTTCTCTTGAAAGTGTCGGTGCCGCGACTTACAATTATGAATCATACCCGCTAAAGTTTAATTTCTTGTCTGAAACAGGAGAAGGCGGAGACCTTGGTGGCCCCTTAACCCTTAACTTGTTCGGAAAAGAAATAGAATTTGACAGAAAAGCAATAGTTACAATTCTCTTGGCTGTTTTAGGAAGCTTGATTCTTATATTTTCCGTTATCGGATTCGGGCTATCTACATTGAACAAAAAAATGTCATCTGAAATTGAAAACTTGTCGCAAGAACAAATCGACCTTGAAAATAAAATCAAAGAAAGTAAAATTTCTGTTGATGTTGCAGATATATATACTATTTCACAAGATATCTACACTGCAAATAAAACCGAATTAGCACTTTTTAACGGCTTATCGATAGACATCCCTCCTCAAGTCTGGGTGGATTCTTTCTACACAAACGCTAACGGAGAGGTAATAATAACAGGAAAAGCGATGGGAACCGAATATATTTATTCGTTCTTTAAAGGCTTGAAAAAGAGAGATCCAAATGTCTTTATTTCAAGACTGCAACTGGATTACGATGAGTCCTTACCTTTAACTGCCGTCAACACATCCAACAGTATTTTGTTGTTTGAAATAAACAGTACGAAGAATAAGTCCAAAACTGAAGATGACAGCAGCTCTACAGACCCAAATAATGCTCAAGGAACCCAAAGTCCAACTCCAGGTGGCTCTAACTTCTTCTCATTCTTTGGACAAAAGCAAAACCAACAACCGGATGCTTCAAGTAACCCGCAAGGAGCGCCTTCTCCACAAGGAACTCCTCAACCTGCGACAGCACCACCACCACCGCCTCCAAGCATGGAACCTCAACCGATTTCTCCACCACCGCCACCAGCAAATTAAAAATTATGCATAAAGCAAATCCAAGTTAAAGGTAAAAAATAGTGAGTAATATAAGAGAATTAATTTTAAGTTTTATAGTAGTTATTTTGATAATAGTATTTGGTATCAAACAGATTGCTGGCGTGGCTGTTGAAGTTAAACAAAATTTTGGCGAGAAAAAACAAAAACAGTCAGTTGTTGAAGATTTAAGAATAAAAGTAGATTCAATCAACCAGGCTAATGAAAGACTTCAAAAACAGCAAGATATTTTAAAACCATTCTACAAACAAGACTTTGCACCAAAAGACTCTATTGCTTCTTTTGGCGGAATGTTCGAGGATGTCATTAACTACGTAAAAATAAACGGACTGCTTCTTAGAACAATTGAATACAACATTAATCCTGACAATGATCCTATTTATAAGAACTTTACAGTAGCCTACAACGTATGCGAAATAAACATGTTTGTAATAGGTACTTATCCTCAACTGCAAGGATTCTTCAACGATATCGAAATGTATCCATATTATTTAAGCGTTAATCAAATAAATATTATGCCTTATGAAAACAACAAAAAATATTTGTTGGCAAACGTTTCAATCCACTTATACTCTAAAAAAGAGAAATAATTCTAACTTATTTGAAAAGGGCATTTGACGCAGTTTGCTTTGGGATGAAACATCAAATTATCCTCTAAGTCATATAGTTTTGCAACTCTTGTTATAAGAGAAGAATTGCAAACAGGGCATTTCAATTCTTGCGTATCTCCTTCTAGAATCTTCGACTTTATTATTCTGACTAATTCTTCATCTTTATCGAATTTTGACTCTATGAACTTTTCGTAAGGCTTTATTTCTGAAGGGTTTAACTTGAGACCTTTTGCCAACTTCTGTCTTATTGTAGAAGCTAAAAACAATTCTCTTCCTGATTCAATATCATCAATTACTTCTATTGGCAAACTGCATTTTTTGGCCAGTCCAATCTGGGAAAGACCTATTTTTTCCCTTGTTGTGAAAACAAATTGAGCTAAAGACAAACCCGTCATTACTTAGTAGCCTTTGCTTCTTTCAATTCCATATACCAGGCAATGCCCATACTTGCAAAGAAAATACTTGAATATGTACCGATTGCAATACCCAAAATCATAGCAAGCACAAAGTCTTTTGTTGTGACTCCGCCAAAGAAATAAAGTGCAGTTAACGTAATCAAAGTTGTTAATGAAGTATTTATGCTTCTTGCCAAAGTTTGGTTGACGCTGGCATTTACGATTTCACCGAAAGTGGCTTTTTTAGCAAGGAATTTTGAATTCTCTCTTATTCTGTCGAACACAACGATAGTATCATGCACTGAGAAACCAACCACTGTAAGAATAGCCGTTATAAACAAACTGTCTATTTGGACACCGAATAATAATCCAAAAATTGAAAAAGCACCGATAACAAACAACGCGTCGTGAAGCAAAGATAAAAATGCTATTATCCCGTACTCTAATTTAAACCTTAAGCTTAAATATGCGATTATGGCAAGGAATGCAAGTATCAATGCGGCCACGGAATTTTTAACAAGTTCTTTTCCTAATGTAGGCCCAATAGAACTGACCTGAACTAATTTCGCATGTGGATATTTTTCATCTACTACAGAAGAAACTTTATCCAGCGTTTTATTTCCTTTTTCAGAAGAAAACTGTGTTCTTATTGATATTATATTTGAAATCCCTGCTGATTTCTTAGTTGATGAACTGGTATTTAAAACCTGTACAACAGGGCTGTGGATGCCTTTTTCTTCAAGCAACAAACGAACGTTAGATACTTCTTCCATCCCAACAGGCTTATCAACAGAATATTGAACAATCGTCCCGCCGGTAAAGTCAATTCCGGCCCTTAAAGGTAAATGGTTAGGATATGTTATTGAAGAATATATCATGGCAACTATGCCGGGAATTATCAAAAGCAAAGAAAATGCCAGCCAAAACCATCTATATTTAACAACATCTATAATCTTTTTAGTATTTAAAAGCGTATTCGCCATTTTTATCTCCTTTAAAATTGTTTTTAAATAACCTTCTCAATCGAAAAAACTTTTTAGTCCAATACTCCGAACTTAGCTTTTTCGCGCTTGGTATCAGCTGCCTCGTAAGCTTGATTAATATCGCTGTCTTTTAAACCGAACCAAGAAGGATGTTTAAGATTTCCTGTTCCGAACAATAAGTGCATAAAGTTTTTGGTTACCGTAATTGCCGTAAACATACTTACCAAAACACCTATTGCAAGGGTAAGAGCAAACCCTTTGACGATACTTGTTCCCAAGAAATAAAGAATCGCACATGTAATTATAGTAGTCATATTTGAGTCAAAAATACTTGTAAATGCTCTGTCAAAGCCTGTATTAATTGCCGTAAATAATGTCCTTCCGGCTTTCAGCTCTTCTTTTGTTCTTTCAAATATTAAAATGTTAGCATCGACCGCCATACCAATACTGAGTATGAAACCTGCAATACCGGCTAGAGTCAACGTAACAGGAATAATTTTGAATATTGAAAACACGATTAATGAATATATTATAAGCGCTATGTTTGCGATCAAACCAGGAACATGGTAGTAAATAATCATGAAAACCATAACAGCAGCGATACCGACGATACCTGCCATCTCACTTTTAGCAATACTGTCCGCTCCTAAAGTAGGACCTACAGTGTTTTCTTCAATTATTTTGGCAGGAACTGGAAGCGCACCGGCATTTAAAAGGTCCACCATTGTTTTGGCTTCATCATAAGCAAATCCGTTTTGTCCGCCTGTAATTTGAGCTCTGCCACCTATAATAGGTTCTTGTATAACAGGTGCTGATTGGAGCTCTCCGTTAAAAAATATTGCCATTGGCTTTCCTACTAGTTCTTGTGTAAGTTTAGCAAACTTTCTTGTGCCTTCTGAGTTGAATTCAAGAGAAACGACCCATTCACCATTAGTAGGGTTCGTTGAAACAAGTGCTTTGCTTAAATCCTTACCACTTAACCCTGTGGGCTCCCATTCTTGTGCATTGTTTGCGCCTGTTATCGGTTTTTTGAATTCAAGTTCAGCTGTTTCACCAAGGAATTCTTTAGCTTGATTAAGATCAGAAATATTAGGTATCTCAACAAGTAAACGTCTTTCACCTACTTGTTGAACTTGTGTTTCAGCAACTCCAAGTGCATTTACCCTATTTTCTATAGCAAATTTAAGACTGTCCATCATTTCTGGCGTAATTTTAGCAACAGTTTTCGTTGTCTGCGCTTCCAATACAAGCCTTGAACCGCCAACCAAATCTAACCCCAACTTTGTAGGCTTAAGCTTTATTATGGCGACGCAAGCCACTGCTAAGGCAATTATTATCCAAAACAGAACCTTCTTATTTTTCATATCTATCCCCTAGTTCATTTAAATTACAACTCATATTTTAACAAAAACAAAAAAAATAACCTAATCAAATTACCTATGTTATTTATAGTAAATACGGTAAGCTCACTATAGACCATGTGCTATTTACAAGAAAATTTATGATAATATATCTAGTGAATCACAT
Organism: Cyanobacteria bacterium OH_PDB_230; assembly: GCA_023421795.1. GTDB lineage: Bacteria > Cyanobacteriota > Vampirovibrionia > Gastranaerophilales > Gastranaerophilaceae > JAEZOG01. The sequence continues at coordinate 610,238 of JAEZSO010000002.1, read as the reverse complement.
TTAACCTGAGAATTAAGAAATGATAAGAACTTTCACACCATTCGCACTGCTGATAATTTCAAATATTTTTATGACATTTGCCTGGTACGGTCACCTAAAACACAGGAACTCAGCTCTTTGGATTGTAATATTAGTAAGCTGGCTAATAGCGTTTTTTGAATACTGTTTTCAAGTACCCGCGAACAGAATAGGCAGGATATACTTCGACACCGCTCAATTAAAGACAATGCAGGAAGTTATAACTTTGATTGTCTTTTGCTTGTTTTCTGTTTTTTATCTCAAAGAAGAGCTGAAATGGAACTATATTGTCGGATTCGCTTTTATAATCGTTGCGGTATTTTTCGTGTTTAAAAAGTGGTAAAGTTTTTTCTTGACATTTATAGACAATCGTCTATAATTAATTCATCAAGTGTTTAATTACAAATTATGACAATTTTTATTCAGTGTTAATTAAATAGTATAATATTAACTTAGCATGCAAATTTTTAGATGATTAATAAAAAAGGAAATAACAGATGGCAGTAAAAGAAAAAGAAACAGTTAACATTTCTGAGGAAAAAAATAAAGCGCTAAAATTAGCCATAGACAAAATCGAAAAAGATTTTGGAAAAGGTTCAATTATGAAACTTGGAGATAAATCCGCAGTATCGGTTGAAGCTATACCAACAGGGGCATTGTCTCTAGACGTAGCGCTTGGAATCGGCGGTGTTCCAAGAGGAAGAGTTATCGAAATCTATGGACCAGAATCAAGCGGTAAAACGACTCTGGCGCAGCATATTGTGGCTGAATGTCAGAAAAAAGGCGGCATTGCTGCATTTATTGACGCAGAACACGCACTTGACCCTGAATATGCAGCTAATCTCGGTGTAAATGTTGATGAACTTCTTATTTCTCAGCCCGATACAGGTGAACAGGCATTAGAAATCGCTGAAGAGCTTGTGCGTTCATCCGCTGTAGATATTGTGGTAATAGACTCTGTTGCGGCATTAGTTCCAAAAGACGAAATAGAAGGAACAATGGAAGACAAACAAATGGGTCTTCAAGCAAGACTTATGTCAAAAGCACTTAGAAAATTGACGGGTATTGTCGGCAAAACTAACACAACAGTAGTTTTCATCAACCAGCTCAGACAAAAAATCGGTGTAATGTACGGAAACCCTGAGACTACAACAGGCGGCAACGCTTTAAAGTACTACGCCAGCGTAAGATTAGATATAAGAAAAATCGATACTCTTAAAAAAGATGACACCGAAGTAGGAAACAGAGTAAGAGTAAAAGTAGTTAAAAACAAAGTGGCACCTCCGTTCAGACTTGCTGAATTTGACATCGTATACGGTAAAGGCATATGTAAAATGGGCTGTATTCTTGATATGGCGGTTAATTTTGACATCGTTAAAAAAGCCGGCGCTTGGTTCAGCTACAACGAAGAAAAGCTCGGTCAAGGCAGAGACAAAGCAAAAGAATTTTTCCTTGCTAACCCTGAATTACTCAACGAAGTCGAGAACAAAGTAAGAGAAAAACTTTCAGAAAAAGAATAAACAATATAACAATAAAAAAAAGAGAAAGGGCGTTTTGTTCTTTCTCTTTTTTTATGGGATATACTTCAATGTGTAAAAAATAGTAAAATTAAATACCTAAATTGACAACAAAATTTAAAAACATGTGTTCTAATATAAAAAAGTGTGTAGGATAGAGAATGAGAATAAATTCAATAGGTATAAAATTTCAAAAGCCTAGTAAAAACCCCAATTTCAGAGGGGATCTTATAATATTAAAAACATTGTCTGAAATAAAACCTTCCGCCATTGAAAAAGCGGCAAAAAACTTTGATGATGAAATAAGCTGGATAAATTGGATGAGCCTGAAAATCAAGCATTATTCAAAAACAAACAGAACAAAAACCAGCAGCTCTAAAAACCTTTTTCAATCTGTGAGCGAAACATTCGACAGCAAAGATAACAAAAAATTTCTCGATGAACTGTTTAGGAACTCTCCTGATGAAGCTTCTCTTTACAAAAAAAAGTTTTACCAGCTACTAAGACAATTCCAAGGAGCCGGCGTCTCATCGAAAGAATGTGAGAATTTAAAAGGCGGACTTGATTTTATTGAAGAAGTGAGCAAATACGCACCCGATGAAAACCTCTACCTTAAAAAAACCGGAATGGGTTTTCCTGCTAATCAACCGAGAAGATATCCTGCAGGTCCTCGTAAGTAAGGGTTTTTCCAATATTTCTGTCTACTGAAATAACCGAATCTACAAGGTTACGCTTTCTTTGTTTTAGTTTTTGTATTTTCTCTTCTACAGTACCTTTGGTAATCAAACGGTATACAAACACCTTCTTCGTCTGACCTATACGATAAGCCCTGTCTGTAGCCTGATCTTCAACAGCCGGATTCCACCAAGGATCATAATGGATTACATAATCTGCACCTGTCAGGTTCAGACCAGTACCACCTGCTTTTAAGCTGATTAAGAAGATAGGAATGCTGTCATCATTGTTGAATCTTTCAACGACTTCCTGCCTGTTTTTAGTGCTTCCTGTCAAATATTCGTGTTTAATTCCTGATTTGACAAGCCACTCTCTTGTAATATCGAGCATGTCGACAAATTGGCTGAACAGCAGCACTCTATGGCCTTCAGATATTATCTCTTCGAGCATTTCCTTTAAGTGTTCAAATTTACCTGAATGATTTATGCCTTTAAGATTTTCTTTGTCATAAAGTCTTGGATGACAACAAATCTGACGGAGTCTTAAAAGCGCTGAGAATATAGACATTCTGCTTTTTTCTAAGCCGTTTTGCTCAATTGACTTGAACAACTCTTCTTTAGTACTGTCAAGAACTTCAAGGTAGAAGTCTTTTTGATCAGGTGTAAGTTCACAGTATGCTATATTTTCGACCTTGTCAGGAAGGTCTTTCGCAACATCTCTTTTCATACGTCTCAATATGAAAGGGTAAATCTGAGATTTAAGTCTTTTTTCGACAGCTTTATCTTCTCTTTCAACAATCGGAGTAACATATCTGTAATTGAAATCTGACTGGTTAAACATGAATCCCGGCATCAAGAAATCAAATACAGACCATAATTCTTCCAGCCTGTTTTCGATAGGAGTACCTGAAAGTGCCAGTTTATGTCTGCAATTAAGCTTTTTAACACTTTGCGCAGTGATAGATTCGGCATTTTTAATATTTTGGGATTCATCCAAGATTACATATCTGAACTCTTGTTTTTTAAGCTTTTCTATATCTCTTCTTAACAGGGCATAACTTGTTATCACGACATCGTATTTTTTTATGTCTTTAAAAAGTTCTTTTCTTTCGATGCCGGAAAGCTTCAAGCATTTTAGAGTTGGGGCAAATTTTTGAATCTCAGATTCCCAGTTAAACACGACTGATGTTGGACAAATAACCAAGTTTGGCGCTTGTTTGTCTTTCTCTTTTGCTTTTTGAATAAGAGCAAGTGCCTGAAGGGTTTTCCCTAAACCCATATCATCTGCCAGAATCCCGTTTAATCCGTACTGGTACAAGAACCATAACCAGCCAAAACCTTTAACCTGATATTCTCTGAACTCAGCGTCGATTCCTTTCGGAAGAGTCGCATTATCCATTGTTGAAAAAGTAGAAATCTGTTTCCAGAATTTAGAGAATTTACGGCTCATTTTCAGTTTCATGCCAAGGTTCTGCATTTCAGAAACCAAACCAGCTCTATAAGTTTTTACAATGTATTTGTTTTCATCATTTTTATAAACATCGAATGTATTAAATGACCTCAACAAAGAATAAATATCCATTGCGGGAAGTTCTGCAAAGCCGTCATTTTTAATTCTTACGTACTTATTACCTTCTGTAATCAAGCTATAGACTTCATCAAAAGGTATAGAATGGTCTCCGACCTGGCCATATAGTTCTATTTCAAAACTGTCTGTCGTATTTAAAGCAAAATCCAAATCGGCACAAAGCTCAAACGGTTTATCTGTAAGATTAAAGAAAGACATATCGTCTTTTTCTTCAAAAACCCAGCCCCCACCTGCTTGCTTTAAATAATAGTTATAAAAATCTATAGCGTTTTCTTTTTCTAAAGCCAGGTTATTGGTCTGCATAGGGGCAAATTTACAGCTTAAAAGCATGTTATAGGCAGATTCTTCGTGCTTTGTATTTCTTCTTACCCAGTACAAAAGATCTTCTTTAGGTTTTTTGATAGTAACATACGGAGTTTTACCGGTAGCTTTGGAATAAGGAACCCTCGTTCCGTCATAATCGAATTCCAAAGAAGCTTTTAAAGAGCCGTCATAATCAAGCCCCATAGTAACAACATTAATAGGAGGTTTCTGCTCGAGTGTCAGCCTGTTAATAGCTTCTGTAACTTCGCAGTCCATGATTTCTCTTAACTTAGGAAGTTCCTCATATATAAATTTGGCACCTTCTGCGTCTTTTACATCCGTAAAAGTCGATTTTATAAGGTTTTGTGGAAGTGCTGACACTGCAATATTCGTCGGGAATATCACATTTTTGTACCTTCCCCATTTTAGTTGTCTGGAAAAATATCTTACTTCTTCAAACGGCAACAGCTCGTCTTTGTCGGGACGCTTCCAATACAATGACAGAAGCACATTTCCCACCATTGAGAAATTGACCGAAAGAACAAGTCTCCATTCCTGATCGATAAATTTAAGCTTTTTCTTTGACTTTCCGTCAATTACATCTTCAGCTTTTGCCAATAACTGGAAAAATCCGTCAAATTTAACTATAGGAATATCATACCATCCGGCTTTTTTATCCAGTCTTGAATTTTTAAGCAGCATTTGGAATAATGCCAGTTCAACTTTTTGTGCAGAATTTAACTCAAACTTATCATCAGCTTTTTGGGCTGCAATCACTGCTTTTAATATTGCCTCAATGTCTCTTATAACTTTGCCGGTTGTTCTATCCATTACAAGAATAGAAAAGAAATTTTGCCTTCGTTTAGGGTTAAAATGGAATATATAGCCGCCTGTTGGCACTTCACAGGGTTCTACAACCTCATCTGACATATCTTTTGGGATTTTATACTTCTTTTCCAAAAAGTCATCATAAATCCTGTCTTCTATGGCTTTCAGTCCCACTGCAATAGCGTGCTTACACCATTTTTCTTCCAGAGGGCATGAACATTTAGGTTCAACCGAACCTTTTTTAAAGTTCAAATCCGTTTCATAGAAAGCTTTAAAATTACCCTTAACCTTGGCTTTAAGCACGTTTTTCTCAAGGTGAATATCTTCAACTTGTGATTTTTGGTGGTACTCGTAGCCTCTTCTCCAGCTACCGGGTTTCGACTGTTCTTTTATATATTTAAAATTAAAGTTACAAACACTCATACATTCTTTCGCAATATATCTGCACACTCAGAAGCACATGCCTTCTTAAAGCTCAACATTGAGCAGTGTGAAACTATAATTAACTGCTATCTTTTTTTATTATACATAAAACTTTTAAAATGACAACTCCCTTGTAAAATTGATATTTATACTAATTTTGTAAAAAATTTCCAGATATGTTGACCATAAAATACAACAACAAAAGTCATAATTAGCAAGCTTGGCCCGAAAGGCACATATGTAAGCTCTGTACTTGTCTTTGTCAGTTTAGTAAGCTTCAAGCAGGCGTAAGCTCCTATCGCAACAATCAATAATACAAAAATTGACTGCAACACTAAATTTAGAAGCTCAAAATAGACCATCCCCTTATAAACGACAGCAAGCACTACAAAAGAGATAAGAGAAATAACCAATTCTTTTTCGTCGCTTTGCCACATTTTTTTTATGAAATTAGGAATAATAAATAAAGCCTGGAAAAACACGCTCAAAATCAAAACCATAATGAAAGGCTTTGGCCCAACCAATGCACCTATACCGGCGGCTATAAAAGTGTCACCTTCCCCGAATGCTCTCTTTTTTGAGAGTAACTGGCCGAATCTTGCGACACCTTCCATTATAAGAGCCCCCAGAATAAGTCCTATAATAGCAGTAACCACTTGTTTATTGACTATATTAAAGATGATAGCAACAACAATAAATGAGATTGTATGAGCGTCAAAAACTATCTTTTCTTTTATATCCGTGACGGCTATAACTATTGCCAAAGATGCTAATACCAAAAGGAAAAATGTTGTGTAGGTGAACCCGAACGTTTTTGAAATAACAAGAAACGCAATACCTGTAATTAATTCTACAATCGGGTACTGTATGCTGATTTTTTCTGCGCAGCTTCTGCATTTCCCTCTTAAAATCAAATATGAAAGGATGGGGATATTATCATAAAATTTAAGAACAGCATTGCAATAAGGGCACTTTGATGGAGGGGTTACAACTGATTCTCCTGTAAATGATCTTGCGATTACTACATTGAGAAAACTCCCAATGCATAGGCCGACAATAAATATATATAAGTGATACAAATCGTTTACTGTCATTATAAAGCCTTGTGTTTATCCTCTTTTTTTTCTGATATTATTTCAAACAACTGTTTTAATGCTTTTCTTATTCTTCTGGAAACTTGCATTTGAGAAATCCCGAGATGAGCAGCAATCTGTGTTTGGCTCATATCTTCAAAGTAATTCATCCTGATTACTTCCTGCAATTTTTCATCCAGGCTTTTCACCGCATCTGTGATAAGTATTTTATCTTCTTGAAAAGAAGACAAATTGTAATAATTATTATCTGCGATTTTGTCTGCAAGCGGTTGATAGTCATCATCCCCAACGGATATGACTTCATCTAACGAAATCGTCTTTTTTCTTCTTTCGACTTCTATAACCTCTTTTATTTTACCGACTGAAGTATCAAGTTCAAAAGCAATATCAAGTTCTGAGGGGATATTCCCCGATTCTTCCTGTAGTTTTTTAATGATCTGATTTACCCTGTATGCAAGCTCATGTATTTCTCTCGGCGCTTTTATCATAGAAGCCTTATCTCTAAGGTAATGTCTTATCTCACCTGTGATAAGGTAGGTGGCGTAAGTTTTAAAATTTTCGCTGACTTCAGGGTTATACAATTTAATAGCTTTAATCAGGCCTACACTCCCTACTTGAATAATATCTTCAACAGGATCAGTGTTTCTTCTCGCTAGGCCTCTGGATATTTTTTTCACAAGAGGCATAGCAGCCATCGCTATAATATTTTGAAGCTGCTTTTTAAGTTTTTCATCAGAAGTAGTCTTATATGTTCCAAGCCACTCCTTTATCTCCTGAAAATTTATATCATTCTCCATATATTGAATGGATACCTCTCTACTTTTCAACACAATTATAGCATATATGTATAGTCTTCAAAATAATATCAAACATTTGTATTACAACTTAAAGTTATGCGGCAAAAGTTCATTTATGCAATATGAAAGTATTTCAGAATCTTCGCCTTCTACAAGGATTTTCGTATGCTGTCCGTTTTCAAACTCATAAATCCATTGCCTGCAAGCTCCGCAAGGCCAACACAAATTTGTATTAGGTGAATATATGGCAATTTTTACAAGGGGGGATTTTTCACCCGCGGCTATAGCGCTCGAAATAGCATTACGTTCTGCACATAACGCCAAACCATAGCTTGCGTTTTCAATATTGCAGCCCGGATAATAATTTCCGCTTTCGTATAAAGCGCAGGCTCCAACCTTGAATTTTGAATAAGGGGCATACGCATTTTCTGCTGCTTCTTTGGCTAATTCTAACAATTCTTCATTTGATTTCATAATTTCTCTCATTTGACTTATCTCTGGTCCATAGCCCTATAATTCAATCGATATGAGCTTTTTACTGCTTTATGTCGTTGATTAAACGGCTTACTTTTAATTTTCACAGTGGTGAAAATTGGTCGGACAATATTTAAAATCGGTATAAATATTTGAGTTCTTAGAGTTTGCTTTAAGAAAATCCATTATATAAAGGATAAAAAGAGTACCTATATAAAAGATAATAATGACAAGTAACTTATTGTGGGATAATTATGAATTTTTTCTTTAAACACCTGCTTGGATTGGCTATTATATTATTTTCATGTGTTTCTGCAGCTAACGCTCAAGAAATAATGGCAATTTTAAGTGACGATTTAAAGCCTGTTTCCACAAACTACATAATTTATCCTGAAACATCAAATTTAATTGCTCAGGAAATATCCAACAAAATAAATATAAATGCGCATTTAAAAGCACTTCCTGTATGTAATTCAATAAATAACGCGCAAAAACAATCTTTCGACAAAGAGATAGTAAAATTTGTAAAAGAATACCAATACACTTACGTATTGAACTATGACAGTTTAAGAAAAATATCAAACAAACTCGGCGCAAATTACATCCTACTGGTTACAAGCGGAATTGACATAGAATCTAACTTCTTAAAAGAAACAATATGGAACAGGCTGTCAATTGGAGGAGAAAACTCTGTAAACCCAAGCTATAGAGTCGTAACACAAATAACTTTGATTGATCCTTCAAATGAATTGATACTGCTTCAAAAAAACTATGACAATCTCTTGCGGGGTAACAACTTTGACCTTGCGGTACCTACTTTCTCTCCTTCTACAAATCAATTGAAAAAACTTCAAAAATTTTCTTCATATATTGCCAGTAACGTGACGCCAATAATCGAAACCAAGATTATGCCGGAACTTACTCCTACCCAAAATGCATTTATCGAAAAAGTCAATTTCCGTAAAAATCAACCGTCGATAAACATTAAACCTGAAGAATCACCTGTAACCGAACAAATAAAAGATATTGACCTTAAACAGAATCCGAAGTTAAAACTATTCAATTATGTTGAAGGTGATTTATAGTTTACATTAATTAATCTATTTACCCAATATCATCTTGGTTATATTATTATATAAATAGCAATCATTTTCGAAATACTCTTGGAGGCAAATTGGCTGAAAAGCTCAAAATAAAAGGTGGAATACCATTAAAGGGTGAAGTTTCTATAAGCGGCGCAAAAAATGCCGTATTAAAACTAATGGCAGCAGCCCTACTGGCAAAAGGCGAAAGCAAAATTTACAATGTGCCGGAACTAACAGACGTTACTATAATGTTGGATGTTTTGGAGCAGCTAGGGGCAAAAACCAAGTATGATAAGGTTTCAAAATCGGTTTCGATTGACGCATCTAATATAACAAATATTACAGCGAAGTATGAACTTGTAAGCCAAATGAGAGCTTCTTTTATAGTGCTAGGCGCACTTGTTTCAAGATGCAAAGAAGCGATTGTAGCACTTCCTGGCGGCTGCGCCATAGGAGAGAGAAGAGTAGACTTCCATATAAAAGGGCTTGAGGCTCTTGGTGCAACTATCAAAATAGAAAGCGGATATGTCCACGCAAAGGCTTCTAAATTAACCGGTGCGGATATATATTTGGATATCCCGTCGGTAGGCGCGACTGAAAATCTTATGTTAGCGGCTGTTTTAGCAACAGGTGCAACAAGAATACAAAACGCCGCCCAAGAACCGGAAATCGTAGATTTAGCGAACTTCTTAAACACAATGGGCGCTGATGTTTCAGGCGCAGGAACTTCTGAAATCATGATAAACGGAGTTAATCTTGAAGATTTAAGACCAATCGAATACACGACAATTCCTGACAGAATAGAAGCAGGAACTTATATGGCGGCATTCATTGCGACAAGAGGCAAAGGAATTATCAGAAACGTTTTCCCAAACCATTTAACTTTTTACACTTCTAAATTGATAAGAATGGGAGCTTCAATCAAATTGATTGAACCAACAACATTGGAAGTGTGCTGCAAACAAAGATTAAACGCAATAAATATAGTTACTCAGCCATACCCTGGCTTCCCAACCGACTTACAGTCTCTGGCAATGGCAATGCTTTCAACAGCTGACGGAGTCAGCATCATAACTGAAAGCCTTTATGAAAACAGATTCATGCAAGTACCGGAACTAAGAAAAATGGGCGCGGATATTCATCAAGAAAGAAACCACGCTTTAGTTAAAGGGGTCAAAAAATTAACCGGAGCGAACCTGAAAGCAAGCGATTTAAGAGCCGGTGCTTCATTGGTAATCGCTGCATTGATGGCTGAAGGTAACAGCCATATAGAAAATCTTAATCATATAGATAGAGGCTATGAGCTTTTAGAACCAAAATTAAAGTCTATAGGTGCAAACATAGTCAGATATAATGATGAAGATATTGATTTACTAAAAGATAACTTTAAAGGAAATTTCAATGGGTCCCAAATATAAACGTTGGTACGATCACGATCCAGTATTAATTGAAGTTATTGACCTGCTAAGAAATTATCAGGAAGAATTAAGGTCTCAAGCTGAATTTTTCTTGTCAAAGATAGAGGAAAAAGTATCTCAAGAAACAATCAACAGATTTTATGAAATGGTCAGACCCGTAAATGCCAACCGTTGGTACGACAAGGATCCTGTTATTTCAAAAACCGTTGAACTATTGAGAGTTGTACCTCCTGAAATACAAAAAGCTGCTGCTGAAAGTTTCCTAAAAACCCTTGAAGAACTGGGAATTGACAGAGACTCGACGGCAACAACTTCATAATATTAGAGAGAAAAAAGAGCTGAATATCATCAGCTCTTTTCTTTTTATAAAACGTATCTTTATTTATTTTGGCTATTTTTACTCAATAATTGTGCCGTTGGAAAGATTTATTTTAACTGGTTTTAAAAGCTGTATGTTGACTATCTGTCCATCTTTAACTGTTAGTTTTGCGCCTTTAAACACTGTTCTAAAAAACTTTTCCCACTTATTATCGAAGGTAATACCAGTTTGCGCTAAAGCTGAGAATTTTGCCACCTGCTCGTTATTTACCCTAATCGTTTTTGTTTCAGGACAAATTTGTCCGTTTCTTACAAAGTATCTTGCAACTTTTACGTCTATCAATTGGCCTGAGAGAGTAGTATCTTCAGCTATCAAAAGATATCTCTCCTTTGTAACAAAGTTCTTTGGAGTTTTTGTAATAAATGTTTCTCCTAATTTTGTTTTTTGAGAAGAAAGAGTGCTTCTCATAACGACAGGTAATACAGTTCCTGCGGGTATTACGGCGATATTTCCATCAACGATTGCACTATTTACGACTATTCCGTCTGCCGTTTTGGGCTGCATAGCTTCTTTTAGCTTCTGATTAGCCCTGATTTTTACCTGTTCTCTCAAGTTATACAAGAATACGGCTAATTCTGCTCTTGTAGCCGGTCTTTCAATATCCATAAGCTTTTCTTTTTTAGGAACCTTTACAACAATCCCCAAAACTTCTGCTTTTCCTGCAGTTACTGCTACCCAGTCGGGAATAAGCTTATAGTCAATATAATTGGAGAGCAAAGCCGCTCTGGCTTGAGATTCTGTAATATTTCCTGTATCAAGGGCATTTACAACAAAAGTTAAAGCTTGAGCTCTTGTTACATCGTCTTGCGGATGAAAAGCGTTGTCGGAAGTTTTCTTGATGATATCAAAAGTCACCGCACGCTGAATCATATCCCAAGCCCAATAATCTTTATCTATATCATTAAAGTTTATTGTTTCTTTTATGGCAGCATTTTCTTGATCCACGGCCTTAATTACCATTGTCGCGAATTCTGCTCTTGTGACATTTTCATCAGGATGGAATGTCCCATCGGGATAACCAACCAAAACCTTTTCGTTAGTAAGTTCTTCTATTTGCTTATAAGCCCAATGATCTTTGCTTAAATCTGAATATTCGATACCGAAAGCCTGATTAATTCCAAATGCAGTTACCACAAGTGCTAAAAGCAAGTTAAGCAATTTCTTTTTCATATTCCTCTCCCTACCTGAATATACATTAATACACAACTATCTTATTGTACTTGATAGTTGCATTTAAATCAATTTATAAACCAAACAACACTAATCTTCTTTAGATTCAGAATTTTCTTTTTCTTCTTTTTTATTCTGTTCTTTTATATCTTCTTGTTCATCCAACACTCGTGAGCGTTTTGTTCTTTTTATCACGCTTGCGACATTGATTAACGCCAGAGAGTTCAAAGTAGCACTGAGCTGAGCGCTTCTATCCGTGTAAGGATTTTTGTTGAAGTTATCTTGTTCTTCTGCCTGTTCTGTAGCAAAATACTCTGTACCTTGCCCCATCTTATCGTCAGACGTTTTGGCAGCAGTACCTGAGATGTCCCCGCTTTTAAAATTCAGGGCACCACCTATACCAAAAACACCTGCAGAACGATTGTCCACCACCAGATTTACTCTCTTTCTTAAGTCTATATAATTATATACGTATATATAATTTTAGACAATTAACCTTATGTACTAAAACCTAAACCATTTTTTTTTTGCTAGTAAAAACTCAAATCGCTGTTATTATTGTAATTTAGCTGAATTATCTTTATTAAGATAAATTAAAATTATAATATCTGATTTCTCATTGTAACAGTTAAATATTAATATATTGCAATTTTTTTAACTTTATCGATAATAAACTTTATGCCAAATCTTAAGGTTTGGGGAGAATATGTATTAGTTAGGGAGTTATAGAAATGAAAAAAAACATTAGTGTGTTGTTATGTGTTCTATTACTGTGGAATTTTTCAGGAGCGAACCTCATAGCAAACGCAGCTGCATCCAAAATTATGCTACAAAGTGGCGTTAATTCAAACAAACAAGCAATTAAATTTGCTTTTATTTTCGATGGTCCTTCAGACAAAAACGAAGTGGTACTAAAGCAGTTCCACAAAAGCATCACAAAATCAGTTGCGGAAGATTACAGCGCGGCTTTTCCAAATGATATGATTTTTGTCGGTGATTGGACCCCTGAAGGAATCAAAAGAGTATGCGATAAGGCACTTAATTCAAAAGCTACAATGGTTATTTCTTTAGGTTACTTATCGTCTAAATATTTAACTGACGCAAAAAACAAACAAAAATTTGTTGTTACGATTGATCAATATGGCCTAAGAGACTTAGGGGAAGGCTTCTTCAACCCGGTACAACAGGCAACTCAAAAAGTAGAACTTTTTAAAAGACTTACTAATTTCAATAAAGTCGCGATATTGATAAACGAAGGATATTACAAGACTCAAAAAGATTGGGACAAATTTCTTGCTCCAAAATTCTCCAGCAAGAACATTAATTACGTAACAATCCCCGTAAACGGAGACATTGACAGTGTAATTGCAAAATTGCCATCAGAAGTTGATGCTGTATTCATAACTCCTTTGTATAACCTATCCAATGATCAAAAAAGAACATTGTTTGAAAAATTAAACGCAAAAAAAATAAGAACATTTTCATCAGTAGGTAAAGAAGATGTCGAACTAGGCGCACTCCTTGGCTCTGGCGCCCTTGATTTAGACAGAAAACTTGCCGAAGCAACTTCTTTCAATATCCAAGGGGTATTAAAAGGTGAAAAAAGCGCCGTGGAAAAAGTCAGATTCTATGAAGATGAAATATTGTCCATAAACTCAGATACCGCTGAAGCGATAGGATACATGCCTCATTTAAGGCTGTTGAACAATGCTGAAGTAATTTCCAAAAAACAGCCGGCACAATATAACTTGGCAGCGGTTTTTGACACTTTAGAAAAGCAAAACCTTGATATCATAAGAAAAAGATACCTTGTAAAAGCAGCGAAAAAAGCGGCATTAAGCGCTTCTCTAAAATATCTGCCATCAATGGGCGTAACTATAGGGATGCAAAATTACAGCCACGACTTTGCTGAATCCGCAAAACTTACAACTCCGGAGAAAACAGGAATTTTCCAACTAGGAATGGAACAAGTTATCTATTCTCCTGCATTGGTTACAAATATATTGGTCAAAAATAAACAGGTTAATTTCCAAAAAGCAGAACAGACTCTTACAGAGCAAAACATGGGTATTGATATTGCCCTTCTGTATATTCAAACTTTAATGCTTGAAAATGCAATAAAAAACCAAAAAGAATATGTAAAAGAATCCAGAGAAACGCTTGCTATGGCAAGAGTTAGAGAAAAAATGGGTTACTGCGGACGAGAAGAAAGTTTGAGATGGGCAAGCCAACTAAGCATAAACGAACAAAATCTTCTTGAAATGGAAGCAGACTATAAAAACGTCAAGCTTGCAATAAGCAAAATATTGAATAGACCACAAAATCAAACATTCAACCTAGCGGAACTGAAAGCAACAGATCCTGCATTCTACACAAGCGACATACACGTAATAGACTATGTAAGAACACCTGAAGCGCTTGAAAACTTCACAAAAATGCTTGTAGAAGAAGCAATCAATGTTGCGCCTGAGATGGCAAAACTAAAAGCAGCTATCAAAATGAAAGACTACGAAGAAAAAATGTACTATCAAAAGTTCATTTTACCGGACGCTAAACTTACGTTAGATTACACATCATTGTTCGGAAGGGAATTCACAAGTCCTACAACACTTCCTGTTAGGGATTTAAGATACACTTCTGGAATAGTTCCTTTAACCCTGCCTTCTGCAAACCCTACATTCGGTAGATTAGGGATATTTGCTCAATGGAAACCGATAGAAGGCGGTACAAAAATTGCTGAAATCCAAAGAATAAGAGCGGAAAAAGCCGAGCTTAAAGCTTATCAAGATGAAGTATCTATCTTAATCGAAGAACATGTAAGAAGCGTAATCAATAAAGCTTTATCGTCATACTTCAGTATAGAGAAAAACTATAAAGCCACTTATGCGGCACAAGAAAACTACTTCACTGTAAAAGAAATGTACTTGAAAGGCAAAGCACCTATCGCACAGATGATTGATGCTCAACATGCATATTTAGATTCCAAACTAAAAGCATCAAACTCTCAGTATGAATTCTTTAAGCAGCTAGTCTGGGTACAAAGAGCATTATGTTCTGTTAACTGGGCAAAAGCAGATCCTGAAGCAAAAGCTTGGATTGAAAAAGTTAAAACAAATCTTGTTGAAATGCAAGATATCAGATTATAATAAAAGCGGTCTAAATCTCGCTTAACAATGGTCTCTAGTGTTAATGAAACAAAGGGTGATTCTCAAAATCACCCTTTTTCATATTTTAATTTGGCATGTAATAAATCTCATAAACATCTTTGGGTTTGATTTTGGCATGCCCGCCTCTTATCGCGAAAAGCAAATACCCGACAAGGAAAAAAGTACTTAAAACCTGAGCTGAAGGGTACACCCACAAAGCCCTGTTTGCACCTATTTTGCGGATATTCCCGTCCAACAATATTTCTTTATCATTTTGGGCTGTAGTTTTGAAATTACCAATTATGATATCAGCAGGAACCCCGTTTGCCGAATTTTTGGAAACTGTTTCAAGCCTCGCCTTTACTATTGAACCTTTTTTTATGTCGAGATTATCCCCTAAATGAACATCACTCAGACATTGAAAACTAAGTTCTTCGCCTTCTCTTAGATTTGTTCTGGTGGTAATACCTTTTAGAATGGATATTTTTACGGGAATTTGTTTTATTGATTCAAAATCATAGCTTAATTGCTTATCTTGGTATTTTATATTGGCCTTAAACGGTTGAGCGTCAAAATCATCCGTTGCGGTAATCCCATTTAGTATTACATGATCAGAAAGCTGTTTAATCAGAAAATCGTCTTCTATTTTAACCGTTTCTATTTTGACAATCTCTAAATTTTTCAAATATTTATCAACCAACTCATCTTTTATTTCTTCTTTTGGAGGTTTATAAAATTCAACGGATTTTCCTTGTAAAGACTTTTCCGCAAATGAATCCTCTATAATTCCTGAAGAAAAAACAGGCAATCCGAGCAATTGAATAGAAATAACAGCAATAATTATTCTTTTCATTGAAACTGCCTTACAAATATTGTACGGTTTTATTACGTTTAGTCGGATTTTCTATACTTTTTTGGAATTTTTGCCTGTTTACTCTTGAAGTCAATAAAAAGTTCTGATAATAAACATTATTTTTATAAACATTGTTAGCCAAGTACTCGGGATATTTATTGTAAATATATTCATATACATACATCATCCTTCTTGAAGTCAAAGGATGCGTAGAAAAAATCTCATATCTTTCCTGCGGCATCGTTTTATTCATAACAACAATAAGGGCAACCGGGTTATAACCCGCTTGAACCATATAATCAATAGCTCTTTTGTCGGCTTTTCTTTCATATTTCCTTGGCTCTATATAATTCGTAAGACCAGAAAAATATCCTCTAAAGATTCCATCGTAAAAATCGACACCATGGGATATTTCATGCGCTAAGACAGCGGCGAATTCATCTTCACTATCCAAATACACAGCCAATCCCCTGTGAAAGACTATACTTCTGTCTCTACAAGAGGCTGTGGCGTTAATATTCTTGCTGTCCTGTCTATAATAAAAGGACATTTTCTTTTCGATTCTATTTGAATTAAGGATATGAAAACCGATATTGCTTATGTACTTTTGCATCTGACCATCTTTAGTCAAATCAACTTCTGAAGCAAAAACAACCGATGCATGGAATAAAAACGCAATAGCCATGCAGCTTAACAACTTTTTCATCCAACTCTCCTCTTGGTATAACTAATATCCAAACAATACAACATTTTATGATTTAAGTAAACATTTATATGCGATTTAAGACAAAATAAAAAACAGAGAAATTTTAAAAACCTCTCTGTCTTACATAAATCTAATTAGATTATTTATTGTGTTTACTATTTCGTATATTTTTCAAATCCTGTGAATGCTTTTGGAATGTCCTCAAACAACATGCCGGAAACAGGTTTTTGGGCTTTTTTTGCTTCAAGCTCAGCTGCCTGCTCTTTAGCTACCTTTTTGTCTGTTACTTTTCTGTTGTATACCGGCAACAGTACTCCAAGAACTGCAATAGCAAATCCTATATTCGCAAGCTGGCAAACAGATCTAAAGTTTTTAGCTTCCTTCGTAGCAACTTCATCAAAGGATTTTAATTTGTAGTTAGATACCCAGTTCCACAGTCTTTTTGGGATATTATCTGTTTTAACATCCGCTTTCAGCCTGTTTATCAATTTCACGTCAGGTTTAACCTTTTCTATCAGAGTAGCTGCTGCTTTTGCAACATAATCTCCCAAGAAATATAAGCCTGCAAAACAAGTCGTATCTCTTACCACAGATTCTCTAAGTTCGTTTTTATCCTCTGCGGCAAAAAATCTGCTTGCGATAGTTGCTGTCGCAATCCAACGGCATTGATCCACGGTAGGGAACATTCCTTTGAATTGGAACATCTTCATACTAGGTTTTTTCATCATAGAGGTGACAGCCAAACCAACCATTCCAGCAGCAGCAAGGCATTTGTATGCAAAGAATTTACTCTTCTCTTGAGGAGTCATTTCTTTTTGTTCTTTGTTTTTTCCAAAATCTTTATAGATTGGAGCGCCTTTTACGTTATATTTTTTTCTTGTTAAATATCTGTTGATTGCCTGCATAGAAATGGCAATAGGGAATACAACGGCAAGTCCCAACACACTTTTTGTGTTAACCATTTTTGTTGCGGCTTTTTTAAATCCATCTAAATTTGCTGTAACTTCTTTTTTATGTACAAATTTTCTGCCTAAATCCACACTGTCTCTTAATATATCAGAAAGCCCTGAAGAAAATGCTTTTGCATCTCCTTTGAAACGAATAACCTCTGCAGCTTTTGTTTCATCGACTATAAGTTTATATACTTCAGACAATACCTTCTTGGTTTCTTTGTTTGGAACCGGATTATCAATTGTTTCTGTAAGCATATTTATAGCTTTTTTGAAGTTTTCGGTGCCGAATTTCTTTGAGAATGAAACAAAATTGTTTGCTCCGTCGGCTTCGTGTCCAAACCCTTCTAAACTAGCAAGTGTTTTGGCAATATAGCTTTTTGTTTTATTATGAGGAGTCGCTTTAGAAAATATTTCTGAAAACTTGTTTATTGAATCCTGATTAGCCCAAGATCCTGACATATCAAGATCGTTGAAAGCTTTCATCATTGGTTTGTTCAATAATTTAGCCATTCCAAGAACAAAGAAACTAGGCATCAAGCAGTTAACAACCAAACCTGAAGATTCTCTTCTAAATGTTTCCATAGCTGCAGCTGGACCTGTTTTGGCGTCAACCAGAGTTCTTGGGATAATTGTTGAAGTCAAGTCAACAACAGAAACACCAACCATAGGGAATTGATCACAAGCTTGCAACCCTAAAGTAAGAGCGTCTCCTATACCTTTAAAGTTTTGCTGCTTGTTGTTGTTTTTATATGTGAAATCCTGTTGGATTTTGGGTTGAATGGCAATCTGTGTCATATTTTTGCTTCTCTAATACACTGTCTCAATGATAACAAGTTAAAGTTCAAAAACAAATTAAGTTGCATGGATGCTCAAAACGAAAAAACAATTTTTTCTTTATTTTTACAAGAGCTTTGTATTTTTTTAAAAAAAATCACATTTTATAGAGTATTTTTTTTAAAAAACGAGAAATTTTTTACACTTTTTTAAAAAATAGTCAATCAAAAATCCGATTTTACATTTCTTAATCATTCTTTGCCTATACTAATCTTAATAATTAAAGCAATTTATTCTTTGTTTTTACTTAAAAAAAATATGAATAACGTTTCTTTTAAAGCAAATTTAATAATAAATCCGAACCTTCAGAAAAACCTTCCTGCCGGTACTCCTGAAGAGTTTCCTGAAAAATTAATAAATGAATTCAGGGAATTTCTTAATCAGCCTAAAATAAAACAGGCGACGGAAGGCGACATTATCGAGCTTAAAAAAGGAAAACATAAAGGTGGATTCGCCCTGGAAATGGACTTTATATCCGACAAAATAAAGGAACCTTTTAAAACAGGCATCTACACAAATAAAAAAATCCCGGACATAAAACCAGGGGAGCTGAAATATTGGACATACATGTTCTTGTGCCATAAAAAAGGTGAAAAGCCCAGAATGCTGGAATCAAGTTTTGGCATGATAGAACGCGTTTTATTCAATGGGCAAAAGATTTTCAGAAAATAAAATAACTTTCAAAAACTAACTTTGTAACAGTCGCTTATCATTCTTTACAAACTAACAAAAAAATTGAAAAATAGTTGTTATACAAGTATGTGGTAACTCTATAATTTCAAATTTAATTGTCTGATTTTAGTGTAATGCGATCTCATTAAGAGAAAAGAGAAGAATATATGAAGTTAAGTGGTGTAAAGTGTAGTTCGGTAGGCTTTCCTGTAAATATCCAATTTTCTGCGCAGGATAAAAAACAAAATAATCATTTGCCTTGTGATCCTCTGGTTGTTTCATACAACTTATGGGGAAACAAAAACAATTCCTCTGTTCAATTTATTCCTTATTTTTCAGGGATAAACAACAACAATGAAATCCCCTTTGATCATGAGAAGCCCAATAATTTCAAAGTTTGTACAATAGATAAACTGACTTGTCCCAGCTGCGGCCATTTTATGCTGCCCCGTCAAATTTTTGAAGAAACCTTTAAAAAAGAATTAGATTCGGTTCCAGAGAGCGAATATATAAACGTACTAAAAAAATATAAAGCATATATGACTCAGGTCGAAGCTAACGTTTTTGAACAAATATGCAAACAAGCAAAAAGGAATCCGGATCTTGGATTAAGCGAATTGTTGATTGAATTAAGAGACGAAGAACTTCCTAAATTGGAAAGTATTCAATTTGCGAAGCTTGAATATATGAAAGCTATAGGAACCAGTATTCCAAAAAACCAAAGATACAACCTTTATCAGACCATTGGAAATGCCGAAACAAAAATCCAACAAAGAACCATAAAACATCCATTTAGAAGAAAACAATTCATAGAAGACATCAAAAAGTTAAAAATACATAACCCTAAAACGAAAGAGCAGCTTATAAAAATAGCTGAAAGTTTCCCCTCTTCAAATGAGGCCGAGTGCGCTTGGATTGTCAAATACAGCGGTAAAGACAAAAAACATAAGCAAAGAAAAGACAGGGAAATAGCAGAAAGATTCCTGAAAAATGCAACAGTGAATACTGACCATATGCTTGCACGTGATTTAAACGGAAAAGACAGCATCTATAACTATATGGCAATGCATTCCGGGTGCAACAGCGACAAAACCAACAAGACATTTATGGAATGGTTCAATGAAAAACCGGCAGAAAGAATGGCTTATATACAGGAATATCTCAACGATGTACAATCAGCGATTGAAAATAACGAAATAGATGACGAGAGGTATGACGATTACACCTCAAAAATCATAGAAACAATAAGAAAGCTTTCTAACGGAAAACTAAACTTTGTTAATGATAAAAATACAAGCTACTATGGTTCTGTAATATAAAATTAAAAGACTTCTAATATTCTCTTGTAATATAATTGAAGTGGCTTAGTATAGAGATTTGTAATGCAAAAACTGTTAAAATTTATTTGCTTTGTATATTTTGCAACATCAGCATTTTTTTGTGCAGTATACGCTCAACAAACTGTTTTTAACGTCCCTAGCGCTGACGTAACTCCTGAAGGTAAAATATTTTTACAAAGCGAATCTCAATTTGTACCCTGGAACCCAAATGCCTCTTGGTTAGGAACTGAATACTTTGCTGCAGGAATCGGGCACAATACTGAACTTACAGTGACTCTATTTAATGTCAGCGCGCCTGCCTCAAATGCCATTTCACTAGGGACTGGTTTCAAATCAGCTATACCCATACCGAAATTAAAAGAAAAGTATCCCAAAAGAGAATATAAATTTACTATCGGAAGCGAAGTTCTAACTTCATTGGAAGGCCAAGGGGTAGGGAACTGGACATATGCTCATTTAAGCGGAAAGTTACCGATAACAAACACTAGGATTACAAGTGGTATAAGCTACGGAACAAAGCAAGTATTCGGAATAGAAAATGTCTCTTTTATTGGTGCTATAGAACAGCCCGTAACAAAAAAACTCACCCTGATAACTGATTGGTATTCTGGGCAAGAACATTTCGCAGGATTTTTAATTACAGGTTTTAGCTATGCAATGCCTAAAAATTCGACTGTATTTTTTGGATATCAAATACCCAACTCTTCTAAAGTCGGCAATAGCGGCTTTGTTTTTGAAATAGCCAAAATATTATAAAGATTTTGCCAGCGCGTCTTTTAGCTGTTGCTTTTCCTGAAAACCTGACAGATGCTGCTTAAGTTTTCCGTCTTTAAAAATCAATAAAGCAGGAATCCCACGAATATCATATTCTTCGGGTTTTATGCTGGCTTCATCTACGTTCAATTTAACGAACCTTACTTTTCCGGAATATTCCTTGGCAAGAGATTGCAATATAGGAAGCTGATTTTTGCAATGGCCGCACCATGGCGCCCAAAAACAAGCCAATACCGGAATAGTAGATCTTTTCACTTCTTGGTCAAAGTTAACATCATTAAGTTCAATAATATCCGTCATAAAAAAACTCCATAGTAAAACTACATTACCACTTTTTGAGAAAACTTCAACTCCCCCTACCAGTTATTATCAAATCGGGTAATACTACTGGAGTAAAGCAATCGGACGACTGTTACCTTTGAATTTTTTAACCCGTGATTGACTATTTTTTCAAAAAAGCATTAAAATGGAATCCTGTATAGGATATTTTTAACTATGGTGAAATTATTATAATGTCCATCCTAAAAAATACATATAGTATAAAAAACTATATTACAGCTTTTATAACACTGTTATTTTTTGCGATTTTGCTCTGTTCAGCTTCACCTGCAAAAGCCAACGAATACTCTCTTTCTGAAGGCTACGAGTTTTACAAAGCCAATTTTTTCACCGAAGAAGGCAGGGTTGTTGACCCCAGAAAAGATAACATAACCACTTCTGAAGGGCAGTCTTACATATTGTTGATGAGCCTTGCGATGAATGACAAATCCACCTTCAACAAAGCTTACGAATGGACAAAAAATAATCTTCAGCAGGATAATTACTTGTTTGGCTGGCTCTGGGGAAAAGATAAAGACGGGAATTACAGAGTATTAGACAAGAATTCCGCATCCGACGCCGACATAGACATCGCATTCGCTCTTTTAAAAGCATATGAAAAATGGAAAGAAGAGAAATACTTATCAGACGCCAAACAGATAATAAAATCCATCTGGAAACATGACACCAAAGAAATTTACGGACAAAGGGTTTTATACCCCGGAGCCACTCAAAGGCTGGGACTTAAAGATGAAATAAATCCCTCTTACCTGTCACCATACACATTTAAAACATTTCAACAATATGATAAATCAAACGACTGGAACAGGGTGGTGGATTCATCATACAAAATATTAAACATGGCAACTAAAAGTACTAAAACAGGCCTGCCTCCTGATTGGGTAATCCTATATGACGACAAATTAGTGCTCGAAGATGGAAGAAGTAATTTTTCATATGATGCCATAAGGGTTTTTCCAAGAGTGTTCGTCGATTATAAACTTACAAAAGATAAAAGGGCATTACCGATATTAAAAAAGTCGCACTTTTTTATAAAAGAGTGGAAAAAAGACAAGAATCTGTACACTAATTTCAAGCCGAATGGCGAGGTAAAAGACAAGCACGAATTAATAGGCTCTATAAGCCTCTTGATTCCTGTTATAAATATGCACGACAAGAAAAAAGCAAAACAAATATACGAAAATAAAATACTCGCCAACCTCAAAGACAAAAATTATTTTGACGACAAAAAGGGTTATTACACCCAAAGCCTTCTGTGGTTTGGAATGTACCTATACCAGACAGACTTAAAAAAGAAACATTAAATTAAGTATTAATTTTTTTAAAAAGATTAGTCTTTCATAGCAATTTTTATCATTGATAAACTTCTATATGTTATGAAAATAGGATTAACTTCTTACCCTAATTTTAATTTGACTCAGCCTAAATCAGATGCAAAAAGCTCTTTGAATTATCGCTACAACTTGAGCACTGACACTGTCTCTTTTTGTGCGCTTAAAAAGAGTCAACTAAACAAGTATCAGTTGCTTTGCACAAACTATTTTAAGCTGCCTTTGGAAAAGTTCAAAACACCTGAAGATATAAGTAAATGGGCAAAAGAAGAATTATATGCAACCACGGATCCTAACAGATATGTAAAATATCAAACATTCCCTCCTTACGAGGTTGATGAATCAATAACAAAAGATAGAACCAGCAGATTAAAAGAATGGGAAAACTACCTGTTAAATGATAAAGAAATGCAGAGGCATCCCGAATTAGCTTATATAATAGCAAATTCTCTTACGAAAGAGCTATACCCTGAGACAAAGGACATCCCGCCGATATTCAACAAAAAGGCGGTCCAAACAACCATAAATAAAATCGATGATATTATTGATTCAAACCCAAAAGCTACAATTAATTTTAAGAATGAATATCAAAACCAGCTGAGAATATCCGTATTAAAATCAGTTAAACTTTTAAAAGACAAAACCCCCCATTCAAAAGGCATCTGGGTAGAAATTCCATCTATATCAAATGACTTTGCGGGATTCCCTGAAAATGTAAAAAATCTAAACGTGTTAAGCTCGGACGCTTGGTGTACAAAAGGTCATTTTGCAGAACAATATTTAGCAAAAGGTGATATATACATATACATGGAAAAAAATTGCCCGGAGCTTTCTGTAAGAATGGAAGGGAATAAAATAGCAGAAGTCAGGGACAGAAACCACAACAGCAAAATCCCTTTAAGATATTTTAACTCGCTTAAACATCTAATCACTCAAAACAAACTTGAAGGCTACGAGCAAGACCTGCAAGATCTTGAATACAGACAAGCAAGAGTTGATTTTGCAAAAAGCCTTATAAAAGAAGACATCGAAAACAAAAATTATGTAAACATATTAAAATCTTCAGGGATTGATGTAACGGTAAGAGAAGACGGCCTATTAGAACTTTCTCATTTCGTAAAACCTGATAAAAACTACACCTATCAAGATTTAGGAGTAAACGAAAATGATATGTTCAGACATATAGCTGCGATTAAAGGGAATGCTAATTTCTCAGACACAGCCGTGACAAATCTGGGGAAACTGGAATCGATAGACGGTTACGTCGACCTAAGTTGCAGCAGGCTCAACAGTCTTGGAAACGTAAAAATAAAACAAAAAGTTTTCAGAGATTAAAATATATTTCGCAAATATAACAATATTTGGAAAAATTAGCAATTTATTTTATATTCTATTTTTATAAACTACAACCCACATATTAGCAAAGAGGAAGCCAAAATGATAAGTATTTCTCCACTATATTCAAACCAAATAAACAAATCAGTTTCTTTTGAAAAATCACCGAAAGAAATAATTAAAGAAGCTCCTAACAAAGAATTAAAAGAAATCGCAAAAGATCTTACATATTATAATTCAGACTTTGTTGTTGATTACGGAGTGCCTGATTTATTGAAATATGCTCAAAGAGGACCTGTTGAAAAAGAACAAGCGATACAACTTATTACAGACGTTGTAGAATCAGAAGAAGTAAGAAAAAATGCTGACTCATACACTTTTAACGGCTGTGATGTCAAATCAATGGATACAGATGAAGTAGTTGATACCGAAATGGGCTTAAAAGGAGCTTATGAACAGCTAACAGGCCAAAAACTGGATATTAATATCTAATCCAATCTAAAAGAAAAGTATAAAAAGACCCTGGCATTATCGAACACAAACGCACAGGGTCTTTTTTATTGTAAACTTTAAAACAGAAAATTTAGTTTTCGTTTAATTTAAAACCGATAGTCTTAGCCATTTTGTTGCCTAAATAATAGCCTATGCCTAAGCCCAGAACAGGCAACACAGGGTTAATAGGCGCAAGAGCGGCACTCAATAAGGCCCCTGTAGCTGTTCCCATAACAATGCCCAATGCTGAATTAACTGCTTGTTTGCCTTTGTCACCTTTTTTGGCTTTAACCAAAGCCGGAATTTCAAGCAAAGCTGCTATTCCCATACTTAATAATGGCATTCTGTAAAGAGCCAGACCGATTGTCTTTTTGATTCTGCCGCCGCCAAATTTTACAAAGCGTCTTTTTACTACTTCTACTTCGTGGCTTAAATGAGTGATTTCTTTGTTGAATTTTTGTTTTTCAAAGCCGATATGTAATTTATCAAATATTTTATGGACAAGCTCAATGTCCCCAACAGTTCTATCAAGTCTCAGAACTTTTTTGCCCCATTTTTGTTTTTTAAGGAAATCTTCAAGAGTTGTTCCCACAAAAAATCCATATTTAGAATAAAAACCTTTAGGAGCTGTGGATTTGGTTTTTCCAAATATAGTCATGACGTCTCTGAGATCTTCCGCAACGTTAGTCAGTGCTATTGCGGTTAAACCTGCCGCTTTAACATGGTTGTTTTCTTTGTTGTTTTTATCAATATTAACGACTCTTCTTGCGAAAGGTACGGAACTCAAGGCTAAAGTCAACAATTCAGCGTCTTTTGCCGATATTGGCGGTTTTGCCGCTTTAGCAGGTTTTACTGGAGCCTTTGGGGCATTCAGTGTTTTATAATATTCAAGATTGTCTTTCGGGTCTATATCATATCCTTTAAAAGCGGTGTAAGCCTCATCTATTTTAGATTTAACTTCTACAACATCTTTATGCAACCCGGGAGACAATGTCAACCTGGATTCACCCCTTCTGTCAACACCGGAACGGCGATCAACCTCAACCGGGACAGAGTTTTGCCTTCTGTCAGGTTTTGAAGCTGTTTGTAGCATATAAAGTTTTAAAAGATTATCTGACATAATCTTCCTTGTTTTCACATTACACGATTAGATAAAATATATAAAACAAAATGTCCGGCCAAATTGCGCACTAATGAAAGAATCTTAACTTGCGTTAACACTTTGTGTATCTGTTTTACAGATAGAAAAAACAATTATCGCATTTCATAGTATACTGTTAACTGTAACTCAAATAATTTAAGAGCTTTGGATTAATAAAATGGATTATTCTGCTTGTTTTTATATGGAAAAAGGTCTTTGTTTCGATGAGGATACCCTCAGGGACTGTTGTATAGGATTAGACTGCAACAAAAGAGGCTTGCCTATAATTGTTCCTGACTACAAAGGCGAAATTCCCGACTGGAACAAATTATTTGAGATAAAAGAAAAAAGAAATAAATATGTACAAGAAGTCGGCATTCCCGATATTTGTGAAGGTTGCGGCTACCTTTCTGAAGGATACAAATTCACAGGAAAAAGAAAACTTTCAGAAATAATGTACCAGAACATAAGAATATGCAATTCAAGATGCGTGTATTGTTCTGAAAGCTACTATAACGAGAATAAATCTTACAACGCTTACCCTGCAACAAAAGAGCTCATAAAGAAAGGTTTTTTTGAAAAAGGCGGAAGCGTGACTTTCCAAGGTGGAGAACCCACATTGATGAAAGATTTCGACAAGATTGTAGACATATATTTAAAAAATGACGCAACCATAAGAGTCAATTCGTCCGGGATATTGTATAGATATTCAATTTATAAAGGAATTAAGAAAGGGAATCTAAAACTTGTCGTATCAATAGATTCCGGCACAAAAGATTTATATTTTAAAATTAAAAAAGTAGATAAATTTGACTCTCTGGTCAAAAACCTGAAAAAGTACGCAAAAGTATTAAATGAAAAAAATAAAACCTGCTTAACTTTAAAATACATAATAATACCGGGGATAAACGACTCGGTGAAAGATATAGACGACTGGTTCAATCTTTTGAAAGACATAGGAGTCAAATCGATAATCTTAGACTCAGAATGCAGGTACACCAACGAAAATGAAGCCCTGCCCGATTACATTTATTATCTTGAAGACTACGTACAATTTCTGGCAAAAGAAAACAATATGGATTTTGATTTAAACATGTTTTTACTTTTTTCCAACAGAAACAGGGTTTCTGCTCCATATCTTTTTGAAAATTTTGACAAAGAAAAATTCTCAAGACTGATTGAAGAAGAAAAAACAAATCATACACATAAAAATTTAACCTATAGAAATTAGTTATAAACGCCTTTTTTCATAAGTTCTTTTGATATTTCGTTATATGTAAACTCGATTCCCAATTCATCGCATCTTTTTTGCGCATAATCAAACAAATCATAGTTATACTGTTCTACTTTTTGACCGGATTTTCTTCCGAATGAACGGCAAAATTCCATGCTGAATTCAACTTTTACAATACCTATGTCTGAAGACATCTGAAGCCATTTTTCGACTTCTTCAACGGTAGAGTTAAGACCTTCTATAATGATAAATTTAGACACGATTCTGTCTTTATACTTAGCTTTTTTAATGTATTTTTTCAGATTCTCAACAACTTGATTATACTTGTCTCTTCGTTTAATTTTTTCATAAACATCACGGCTGCCTGCTGAAATCCCCACTTGCAAGTGCCCTTTTCCTAATGCAAGGATCTTTTCTATTGTTTTGGAATAAGTTATTCCTGAACTTTGAACATACATACTTGAGACATTATTTTTCAAGAACAAGTCAACTATCTTAGGGAAATCTTTAAGTACAGCTACTTCGCCGCCACCAAAACAAACCCATAAATTTTCTTTATCTATTTCATCTCTCTTGTACATTTCTTTTATTAATCTTAGAACATGAGGGTTTCCCGGCATAACTTTGTCGCTGAAAGCACCTTTAGTAAGGTCAAGATTTGCACAATACACACAACCACAGTTGCAATGCTGCCAGTGGAATATCTCTAAATAATCTATCTTATCTGTATTGTTATTTTCATCTTTTAAGTGATAACAGCCTTCACAGCTGGGATGAAGGATACCATGTTCCATTCCGTTTATATAATCTTGCCTTTTTTGCTTTATAAACTCAGCCGTTACTTCTTTTCCGTACTCTGAAATA
Organism: Cyanobacteria bacterium OH_PDB_230; assembly: GCA_023421795.1. Classification (GTDB taxonomy): domain Bacteria; phylum Cyanobacteriota; class Vampirovibrionia; order Gastranaerophilales; family Gastranaerophilaceae; genus JAEZOG01. The sequence continues at coordinate 582,456 of JAEZSO010000002.1, read as the reverse complement.
ATTGGTCCAACCTGAACCTGATTGCAAAATCTTATATGCTCTAGATGAAAATTCACTCCCGACTGTATAAATTTACAATATTTTCCGCTCATTTATTCCGCTCCATAATAAATTATAGCCTTCAAAGGCAATTACAGTCAATTATAAATAAAAAAGGGCAAATAATCTTAACTCTTCTAATAGAAGCCCCATTTGCCTTTAATAGAATCAAATGTGCCGTCCAGCTTTATGTCATTGAGAATTTTATTGATATTTTTTCTTAAAGAGTCAGTCTCATCCGACTTCTTGAAAGCGATTCCATATGGCTCTTCGGTAAAACGTATCGGCAAAATCTTGTAGCCATCGTGCTCCATAACAAATCCGCTCAACAAAGAATCGTCCATAGTTATGGCATCACCTTCGCCGTGCTTAAAGGCATTAAAGGCATCTGATCTTTTTATATATCCCTGCACATTTGCCTTTGGGATAAAGTCTCTTATGTTTTTTTCAGCAGTGGTTCCAATAACTACTATTATTTTTTTCTTATTCAAATCTGAACAACCGCGGATACAGCTGTTTTCTCTAACGCAAATCGCCTGACCGGCTATATAATATGGATCAGAAAAAATAACAAACTTTTCCCTTTGAGGAGTAATTGTCATAGTAGAAATGACGATATCCACATCCCCCGCGATTATGGCATTGATTCTTTCCTTGGGAGCTATCTGCTTAAATATGACCCTTTTGTCTTTTCCAAAAATTCTTCTTGAAATTTCTCTTGCAATATCAGCATCTATGCCGTAAACGTGGCCATCGTTATCTCTATATGCGAATGGTTTAGAATCATATGAAATCCCGACCGTAAGCTTTCCTCTTTTCATTATTGATTTGTAAAGATCTGGCTTGTTCGCGTTTCGGATACATACAACTGAAATAATCCCTATAAATATAAGCACTAAAATTATTTTTTTTAGCATAAAAAACTCCAAGATTATTTCTCAGAATATATTAAGCTGAAAGAATTTTCATTCATAAATAGTGCTAATTCTACTTCAACAGTCGCATAAATTAAAAATTATATAAAAAAGTTTTTCAACCAATCCAAATAAATTTAGCTGCTCATCCCGCAACAGTTTCGATTGTCCATTATCTCAGGGTTATCTTTGCACTTTTTAATGCAAGAATTACACTTCGCCTGCAGTTCACCGTTCAATGAATAATATTTGAAACTTTTAATCCATTTCGGTTCTTTGCACGAACAAGTCTGCATAAACGTTAAAAATCTTATGAACTTTTCCATCACTTCTTCAGAAACACCGTGCTCTATCTTTGTTGCATTTTCATCTACTATGCTTTTGTCAACCAATAGAACATTCTCAAGAAAGTTACAGATTATATCATGCCTGTCATTTAGCTCTGAAGAAATATTTTCACCGAGTTCTGTCAAAGTGATAATCCCATAAGGCTGATAATTGATATAACCTTTTTCGGCAAGTGCTTTTAAGGCCTCAGACACAGATGAAGGTCCTATATTCAGATATTTTGAAACATCCTTAACCCTTGCTGCTTTTTGCTCTTTAACAATGAAAGATATAGCTTTAAGATAATTTTCGGAACTTGCCGTTAATATTTTTTTACTTTTCATATTGTATCCTATTGACTAATTAAAAATTTTGTTACTTAATATATATTATAATTTACGGTGAACCGAAAATTATTTCAATAGCCAAAATTATTACTTTAAAAATTAATTATTTAATAATTTTACGGAATAACACAATTTTTTTCAACTACCGAAACTTATATATAGCCAATTGTAAAGAAGGATTTTCTAATGACTAGCCTTATTTCAAAAAAGACATCTCAGAAAAACTCAAGTTCGTCACAAATGATGATCTGTTGTTGCTGCTGCATTATAGGCAGATCAGTAGGTTGTTATTGTTGTTTTAAATAAGGTGAAACACAAATGTAACAGGCCCGCTTGATCCAAATGAAAGCGGGCTTTATTTTTACATAATTAGAAAAAACAAAGGATTTATAAATGAAATTAACTCTAGATAAAAATAATAATGTATACGAATGGCAAAAAAACAAAACATCTTTTAAAGGACCTTTAGACGGCGCCATTACCCAGACATTGATGTCTATAAACACAAACCCGATGGTAAACGCTGCAGCAGTAGATGTTGGTTCTATGGTCATACCCAGAACCATTATTGATACAAAGAAAAGAAATAAGTATGCAGGGTTTGAAACATTCTTCAGAGAACTTACAGGTACGATAATTGTTTGTTTATCAGCAGGCGCAGCGGCAATGGGAATCGCTTCTGTGCATAACAAAGTCAAAAACAAAGACATAAATATAAATTCTAAAATATGGGCGACCAATGACACTTTTGACGCGCTAAAAAAACACTGGACAGACAGCGGCAACGATGCAAAAGGGTATGTAAAAAATGTCTTTTCAAATCTTTCGGGCCTTGACGGCAACAAACCATCAAAATGGACAGATATAGATTGGAATAAAGTTGAATGGTATGACGATTCAGCCTGGAAAAAAATCAAATGGAAAGATTCAAAATGGCAAAATATCATTCAAAAAACAAAAAATGGCGATCAGATAATTGAAACATTCAGTGAAATAATTAAAGATAAAAATGCCTCAAAACATGATGTTAAAAATGCAATTAAAATTCTTGAGCAAAGAATATCAAATGCCTTGAAGGCGGAGCAAGATATTGAGCTTATCAGCGGCAATAAAACATTATCTACGTCATTAAAAAATATCATCAGGGACACTCACGATTTAGGAAAAGAAATTTTCGACTCTGCTCTTGATTTAGGCAAGGCTGAAGCGAAATTGAAATCAATAAACAAATATAAATCGATTGGGGCAGTGGGTCTAGTTGCAGCTATAGGGTTAGGAAATCAGGCTTTTAACAGGTATTTAACCAAGAAAAGAACAGGAAAAGATGACTTTGTGGGGGACCAAGACTATACCAAAACGGCTCCCGGCAAAGTAAAAGAAAAAGATCAAGAAAAAAGTAAATTTAGGCTTACTCTTTTAAAAACAGGAGCGAGTTTAGGTATTTTAGCGTTATCTTTCAAAGTTATGAAGATAAACAGCCTCAAAGAATTTCTAAAAAAAATAGAGTTAAAGAGCGCTGTTACAAGCGGAAATGCAATAAAAACAATATTTACAGCAACATTAATAGGGAGATTCCTTGCAGCAAGAGACGAAACCGAACTCAGAGAATCTTGCACAAGAGACTATCTGGCATTCATTAACTGGCTGGTTTTAGGAAACTTTGTTGAAAAAGGTGTGGCCAAATTATTAGACAAAAACAAGGTCTTATTCAACATAGATTCCTCAAACAAAACCTCTTTAAAGTCTTACAGGGAAATCGCGGCTCGAGGAGTTGAATTCAGCGGTAAAAACCTCTGGAAACGAAATGTTGCAGCAACGGCAGGACTGCTATATTCAGGGCTGGCACTTGGTTGTGCTATACCATTATTCAATATTTTTGTTACCAACAATAAAAAAAGACAAAATAAAGAATCAAAATCATCGCCAAAAGACGATTTCAGAACAAATGAATCTTTCACATTCACACCAAAAGTTTTTGAAAATTTTTACTCTCAACAAATAGCCGCAAGTAAAGGAAAATAAAAGGAAAAACTATGATAAATCTTGAACTCAACAAGATACAACATACTAACAGAAGAATGATTTCAAACAGAAACTATTCCGGCAAAATTCCTTTTGGAAGAAATAGCGAAAACAAAAAACACCCAGGCAGAACCATTCTTCTTACTGGCGCTGCTGCTGGAGCATTCTTCTTTGCAGATTTATTTTTGGCAAAAGGTAAGGTTTTATCAACCTTGTCTAAAAATAAAATCAATTTTATAAAAACGATGTCAGATGAAATAGACAATGTAGTAAGAAGTGACAGCTACGCCACAAAAAGTCGTCTGGAAGCCTTCTTCTCTGTCCCGGGCCTCCATGCAGTTTGGAACCATAGGGTAATACACAAGCTCCATGAGTGGAAAGTCCCTGTCCTTCCAAGATTATTTCAAAATATCTCAAGGTTTTTTACAGGAATAGAAATTCATCCTGGCGCCAAACTCGGCAAAAACATCTTTATTGATCACACAGGAGCCATAATAGGTGAAACTGCTGAAATCGGCAACAACGTTACCATAATTGGCCGAGCAGTACTAGGTTCTACTGGAAAAGGAAACAACTTCCTAAGGCACACCGTTGTAGAAGACGGGGTAACAATCGGAATGAATTCCACAATGCTCGGTAGAATCAAACTTGGAAAGAATTCCAAAATAGGAGCAGGAGCGCTTATTACGCATGATGTGCCTGCCAACAGTACAGTTATTGGTAATCCTGCAAAAATAATATCAATAAATAATAAAAAAATAGAAAACCCCATGCTGTTAAACACCAACAGCAATAAAGAAATAGAGCAGTATTTGCGAAGTAAAGGAGAAATTATAAATGAAAATATTAGTTGGAATGAGCGGCGGTGTTGATTCATCAGTAGCCGCACTTTTGTTAAAAGAACAAGGCCATGAAGTTATTGGTGCAACGATGTCTATCTGGAGCGGAAAAATAAATTCGACCTCAAGCACAAAAAATGCCTGCTATGGCCCTGATGAAAAAGAGGATATTGAAGAAGCCAGAAGAGTATGTGAAGAAATCGGGATTCCCTTCCACGTATTTGACTGCGTTGAGCAATATGAAAAAATTGTTCTTGAAAATTTTAAAGAAGAATACCTGTCCGGAAGAACCCCGAACCCTTGTATCTGGTGCAACAGCTTGATCAAATTTGATGTTCTCCCCTTCCTTGCAAAGCAATCCGGGATTGAATTTGACAAGTTCGCAACGGGTCATTATGCAAGAGTAGAATTTGATGAAGCGCAAAGTAAATATCTTTTAAAAAAAGGTATAAGCCCTAAAAAAGACCAATCTTACTTTATCTACAGATTAAAACAGGAACAGTTGGAAAACATTTTGCTCCCATTAGGTGGCTATACAAAAGAAGAAATAAGGGAAATAGCAAAATATAAAGGCTTAAAAGTTGCAGAAAAACCAGACAGTCAAGATTTTTACAGCGGTGATTACAATGAACTTCTGGAAGTTCAGGAAAAAGAAGGAAATATTGTTGATACAGAAGGAAAAATCTTAGGCAAACACTCAGGGATTTGGAACTTTACTATCGGGCAGAGAAAAGGCATAGGAGTTTCTTCCACTCAACCTCTGTACGTTGTTGAACTAAAAAAAGAAACAAACGAGGTTGTAGTAGGATTTTCCGACTCAACACTAAAAAAATCTCTTACAGCGAATAAACTCAATTGGATTTCAATTGAAAAGCTTGATTCCAAGGTTGAGCTAAAAGCAAAAATTCGTTCTGCTCAAACAGAAACCGATGTCATAGTAACGCCAACATCTGAAGATGAAGTCAATGTTGAATTTATTGATCTTCAAAAATCTCTCACCCCCGGGCAATCTATTGTTTTCTATGACGGGGACGTGGTTTTAGGCGGAGGGATTATTGAAAAAGTTTTATAAATAATTCAAAAACAAGCCAAATAAATAGAAATTAGGGAATGTAAATTTTCAAATTCCCTAATTCTTAATAATCGATATTACTAGGCACCTAACCTTTTATAAGAGAGAGCCCCTCATCATTTATCAACTCCATATCTTCTTTTGGAGTGGTTCCTGTGGTTGTCAAATAATTCCCGACAAGCAAGGCATTTATTCCTGCTTTAATTCCTAATTTTTGATATTCTTTTGAAAATCTGGTTGTTCTTCCGCCTGCGTATCTAAGTAAGGCTTCCGGAAGGATGATTCTAAAAATACAAATCGTTCTCAAGATTTCTTCTTCGTCTATAGCTGAATGAGCATTTTCCAGAGGCGTCCCCTCTATTGGGTTTAAAAAGTTGATTGGAACAGACTTTGGTTTTAACTTAGCCAGCTCTATAGCCATTTCTATTCTTTGTTCTCTTGATTCACCCATGCCGATAATAACGCCTGTACAAGCTTCAATCCCGTATTTTTGAATCAATTTTACCGTGTTGATTCTGTCTTGGAAACTGTGGGTTGTACAAATATTTTCATGGAAAGATTCCGCAGTATTAATATTATGGTTGTACCTTTCCACTCCGGCCTCTTTAAGCTGTTTTACCTGCTCTTCTCCAAGTATTCCAAGTGAGCAGCAAGAATGTAAGCCATCTATCTCTTTTACGGCTTTAATCATTTCTATAATTTTATTGAAATCTTCACCTTCAGGTGCTCTTCCTGAGGTAACTATACAAAATCTTGTTGCGCCGTTTTCTTTTGCGTCTAATGCAGCCTTTTTAACTTCTTCTAGAGGCAATAGGGGATGAACCTGAACTTTTGCTTCATTATGAGCGCTCTGAGAACAATACTTGCAATTTTCCTGACACTTACCCGTCTTAGCGCTTATAATACTGCAAAATTCTACGGAATTTTCAAAATTCGATTTTGTAATATCAGACGAGATAGCTATAAGCTCTTCTAACTTTAACTCATATAAGTTTAATAATCCTTCTAAATTATATTTATTTTCCATATGAATTCCTTATGTTCTTCAAATATTTTCGGCATACCGAATTATTTTAGCATAGCAGAAATATAATTAAAGGAATACTCTTTAAGAAGAAATTTTTATTGATGTCTTTTTACCTACAATCAAAGAACTCCATTTTGGCAAAAAAGAGAGAAGGATTCTTGTTCAAGAACCCTTCTCTGATATCTTAACGTTTGTTAATCTACTTTAGGCCCGTATTTTTCTGCCAAAAGTTTTGCATCATCATTATCTTCATATTGCTTGAAGTTTTCTTGGAAACTTTTTGCCAACTTTTTAGCTGTATCATCATAAGCTACTTTATCAGACCAGGCATTTTTAGGATTTAATATTTCAGATTTGACGCCTTTACATTCTTTTGGAATTTCAAATCCGAATATTGCATCTTTAACAAATTCAGAGTCTTTTAATTCGCCTTTCAACACGGCATTTAAAAGAGTTCTTGTATCTTTGATACTTATTCTTTCCCCACCTTTGCCGTAAGCACCGCCGATAAGACCTGTGTTAATGAGCCATACATTGCAGTCCTGGCCTTGGCCTCTGACTGTATTTATTTTATCTTCCAACAAATTAGCATATTCTACAGGATGTAGCGGCATAAATGGAGCCCCAAAACAAGCTGAGAAAGTAGCCTGAGGTTCTTTGACTCCTCTTTCCGTTCCCGCAACCTTACTTGTATAGCCGCTCATAAAATAATATTTTGCCTGCTCCGGTGACAATTTAGCGACAGGAGGCATAATGCCTGATGCGTCATAAGTTAAGAATATAACGTTTTTAGGCTGTTTTGCCACTTTGCCTTCTAATAGAGCATTATTGATATAATTAATAGGATAGCTGCTTCTCGTATTCTCTACTTGAGTATCTTTTAATACTTTTAAGAATTCAGGATCTTTTATTGTTTTATTGAACTGCTCATCACTGCCGGTCAATTTTTCTATATAAGCTTCCGGGAGTCTAAGCATCTTACAGAATCCTGGCTCCTTTAATGATTCTATGAATTCAGGATCTTTCATATCATAAGAGAAGAAAGGTCTTCCAGCCTTATTAACAGGAACATTCTCAAGCACTGAGCCAAATTGATTTGATGCATCCCAAATATCGGGTTCATTTTCTTTGCTTAAATTAATCATCTTGGCATAACAACCGCCTTCAATATTTGAGATTCCGTCCTTGCTCCACAAATGCTCGTCATCACCTATGATATTTCTCAAAGGGTCAGCAGACAATGTTGTTTTTCCCGTACCTGAAAGCCCGAAGAACAATGCCACGTCCCCTTCGTCACCTACATTGGCAGAACAGTGCATTGGCAATATGTTTTTTTCAGGAGCTAAATAATTAACCAATGAAAATACTGACTTTTTATTTTCACCTGAATATTTACTTCCTGTAGAAATAATTAATCCTTTATCAACATCAACAATAATTAATACATCTTTTTTTAGTCCGTACGCTTTTCTTTCTTCTTCACTAAGCTTAAATTCAGGCACCGAAATAACAGTCAACTTCGGATCGAAGTTCTTTTTAAACTCAGCTGAAGGTTCTCTAAACATATTTTTAACAAACAATGATTGTGCAGGCGAAGTATTTATAAACGTTGCACCTATTGCAGACTTATCGTCAGCCCCTATTTGCCCGTTGTAAACATATAAATCTTTGCCTTTTAAGTAATCTTTCAATTTACCGTAAATTGCATCTGCTGACTCTGGAGAAATTCCAATATTATTGTCTCCGTCCCAATGAATTCTATCTTTCACGGAATCCGACTTGACAAAGAACTTAGCTCCTGTAGTTCTTCCGGTATATTCACCTGTATCAATAACCAAAGAACCATCTTTTGTAAGCTGTGTACCTTCTGTTTCCAAAGATTTCTTAACTAATTCATCTTTAGAAAGATAGTTTGCACTTTTTGCATTTGCCAAAACCTCATTCGCAATAGATACAGCATCTGTATCCATATTGTCAAAATAACCGGCAAAAGAAATCATTGAATAAGCTTTGTGCACTCCTAAACTTGAATAATAATTTGTTTTTTTCTCTCTTGATTGTAAAGCAGCCTCATAAGTTTGATTGTTGTCCATTTTATTTGCCATTTTTGGACTACTAAAACATGGGACATTAAGACCTTGTACTAACATACAACTACCTCTTTCTATGCAGAAATTTATACCTCGTTCACACAATATTCCAACAAGTCAAATTTTAAAATTTGCTGAATTATTCATTTTTTTTAATAAAATTTAACAAATTTTCAACAAAATCTCGAGTTTTTGATCAAAAATATCATCGTTTTTCTATTTTTTGTTCGTTTTTTAGCATTTTTTAAAAAATCGATTACTGAATCGAATCAAATTTTTCTCATCTTTTCTTATTAAAAAAATCATCATGTATATCCAAAAATAGCAATTATGCAGAATGTGTAAAAAAATGTAAATAAAGATCTTCCCGTTATGCCAATCTGGCAAAATATTTTATTTTTAAGTATTATCTTATATGAATAAACATAAAGAGGAGCCTTTAATGAGTTTAAAAGTCGGAAGCATATTTCCATCAAATATTGCTAAAATTAACTACAACCAGAACACTATAAAAAACACAAAATACGAACAAAACAGCAATATTCAAGACTGTTTTGTTAAAAACAATATATCTTTTACTGGTAAAGAAAAAATCACAATAAAAAAAGATATCACAGAAGCAACAGTACTAACAGGAATTGTCGGTGCGGAATTTCTTGTAGGACTGGGTCTTGCGATAGGTATGGCGAAATCTGGAGATAAAGCTGCCGATATTTTATTAGACAAAGATGGTTACAAAATTAACACAGAAGAAAAAACATTAACTTCAAATTTTATCAATGCTGACGATGATGGTGTATTTCAAATAAAAGGAACTGGAATAGACATTACACCTGAAAGATTTGATTACGTTGATACTGAAAATGGAATATATAAAAACATTACTAAAGGAATTGAAATCGACCTCTTAAATCATAAATATATAGACCCCGAAAATGGCATATTTATAGATCCAGCAAGCAAAATTTCATCAATCCTTGACGGAAATAATATTGAACATATTGCGGTTCCAGACTTAAGCTTTGGTTCTGGTCAAGCACCAGTATTGCCAACAGGAGGCATACACACTGATGGACCGAAATACCCACCATCTTCTATAACAAGAAGTGAATTTACAGAAAAATATGGAATGACTCCTGAGGCATACCAGCAAAAAAATGGACAAATATTAGAGCATTTAAAACCTGACGATAATAGAACCGGTTTGCAAAAAATAAAGGATTTCTTTGTAAACTCGAATGCAGTTTGTGATGAATCGAAAGAATATGATATTTTTGGTAGAGAAATAATAAAAAGTATTGATTCTGACGGTAACACATACCTATCCACGTTACCTAACATGCAAACAAATCCTATTTTCAAAGATTTCATAAATGAAGGAATGTCTATTCAAGAAGCCGCTCAAGAAACACATGATTTAGAATTCAAGTCTTATATAGAAAATAATTATCCAAATTTTGGTACGAGATTAATGGTGTATGAAGGAGGACCAGATAGCAGAATTATCCCTCTGGAACCGCCTAAATATGATGGGAATCTGGTAACTAATGTATTACATAAAATCTCCGAAGACGGAGCTTATACGCCTAAACCTGGCAGCAGCGAAGCTGTTGAATTTTTCAAATATCAGGTTGAAATGATGAAATCACATACTTGGGAAAAACCGATGATTAATTGGAATTCGTTATTAGACTCTAATTTGGATAATATTGGCGATACCCTTATCGACCTTGACGGAGATGGCATACCTGATGCTATTGACTTGGATGGAGATGGCATACCGGACAAATTAATTGAATTGGCTGAAGATTCAGACGCCGATGGTTTTATCGAATCTATTTTTGAGGCAATTAAAAAACTATTTGGTCGCGATAATTAAAGAAAGTAAAAAATGAAGATATCTTTTAAAAATACAGCTGTAATTCCTATAAATGAAAAGAGAGAACAAACAAAAAGCCAAACTCCAAATAAAAATAGAAATATTACTTCTCATAATGAGATAATTCCGTACCGCAGTCTTTATTTAAACATTAATCAAAATACTTCTAATTCAAAAAACAAACCTGATAAAAAGTTAGAAAATTATGAATTTGCGAGAAATTTCTTTGAAAAAAATGTTGAATCAAAAAAACCTTTACTAGGCAATATTGATAATATAGGTGAAATACTATCTAATGACAAGATTAGAAGGAATGTATGTAAGTATTTCGTAGAAAGATCAGAAAAAGAATTATCACAAATTAAGGATGTAAATTTTAATGACAAAGAACAGATTGATAAAATAAAAGGTTTAATCCAAGTCAGAGATTTCTTTAACGATTTTCTTGAAGTATGGCCAGAAAACAATATAACAAATCCATACACCCCATACACACAGCAGATATCATTCGCGGGCAAGTTAGAAAGTAAAGACAAAAAACATTGTCAAAATTTAGTACATACAATTTCAGCCGCTTGTAGTGCCACATCTGCGGCAATGGGAGAAGGGGGCGCTATTGGCGCCGATACGCCAATATTAAGAACACTTCAAGGCGCTATGTTCTTATACATGCAACAGTACTTAAAAGTCCCTCTGATTGCATCCTCTGAATATACAATGAGAGAATTACTATCTGGTGCTGTTTTAGGCGTAGAAGGAGCAAAAATCATAACATCCTGGTTAGGAATAGGTGCACATGCGGCTTCTGCGGGGACAGGGACGACAGTTGTTACGGGTGGAACTTCTCATGCGGCAATAACTGGTGGGGTTAGAGCTGTAAATGCCTCTTTAAGTGGATTAATTACTGAAAAAATGGGACGTGGTTATATTAATAGTGTCGAACGTAACCAAATGAACTTTAAAGACCAATCAGTCAGGCTAGGAACATACCTTGCAGGCAAGGGTCTGCTTACAGGTGAAAATCCTTTTAACAAATTAATAGACAAAAGCGTAATTAATGCATGCGACCCAGAAAAGCTACAAGCTGCATATGAACAAATAGATAGCGGAACCAAAAACATATTCGGTAATTTCTTGGATATAATGACAGACAATTCTGCTAACAGGGTTGCAAACTATACAGCGAAATTAGCAACTTATACCGTTTTAGATGTCGGGCAAAACTTAATTTTAGCAAAAGACAAGAGTCCTGAAAACATGAAAGAATTGGCCAAAAATGCTTTTAAACAAGCATTTTTACGAGCTAGTGTATATGAAATTTGTGATTTAGCAGTTGATGAAACGATCACACAAAATGCAAAAGAAACTATAGAACAAATGTCTGAAAATTTAGAAGAATATCCAGAAGTATTTGAAGCATTTGAAAAAGCAGAAAATAATTTTATTAAAAATTTAAATATAGACAAACTAGACTCTGAAGAATTTAGACGTCAATTTAAAAACAAACGCTTTGTATTCGATACAACTAATTTAGTACGTGGTGATCTTAAAGAATTTTCTACTGCTTGGAGAAATAGAAAAAATAAACTTCAAGCTAGACAGATATTAAATTCTCAAGAAGAAATGAATAAACTAAACAAACAGAGAGAAATAAATAGTACCCTAATAGACACTACTGACAAAAAAGAGATAGAGTCATCTGTAAATGAAATGATTCGAGAACTTAGCTTAGCCAAAGAACTACTAAGTAAAAAGGATGGATTTGGATATGGAAGAATTGCAGGATATGAAAAACAAAAAGACTTATTAACAACCAAAATGATTCTACCAATTTCTCAAGACAAAGAAGGACTATTTTCTCAGCTTCCACAGATATTATTCTATGGCCCGACAGGAACTGGCAAGTCAACGATGGCACTTGCTTTGGCTGAACAAGCACGTTGCAGAGGTGAAAAATTCAAGACTTTATATCCAGATGAAATTTTACTCTCAAAACTCACTAAGAAAATAGAAATGGCAGAAAAATTATACAAAGACCAAAACAAAAGAACAATATTGTTAATAGATGAGGTTGACAATTTAAACGAGAAACCAAAAACTTTAGAATTTATTAAAAATTTCATAGAAAATGAAGCAAAAGACAAACATGTTTCATTTATCTTTACAACCAATAACCCTTCTATTGTAGATTCAGAATTGATGAATCTATCTACAAAAATTGCAATGGGTCCGGCATCCGATGAAGATATTAAAGAAATATTAGAGTATTACCTGAGTAAAAATAGCATTCCTAACTTAAATTATAATAAAATTCAAAAAGAATTAAAGGATACCACTAACGACGCATCTTATAGCAATTCTCAGATAGAAGAAATAAGTAATAATGCTATAGCTAGTGCAGAAAGAGAAGAAAGACTTGTTAATGATGAGGATGTTATAAATCAAATTAAAATAATCTACCCAGAGATAGCAAAAAATGACAAGGTATTGTTTTATAATGATTGCAAGATCTTTAATTAAAAGGGAACATCATGAAAACAATAGCTATAAACAATAGCATAGAACAGAAATACCAAGCATTAAGATCTTCAAAAACACCTGTAAACATTAACACGGTTCCGAAAGAAATGGACGAGTACATAATGCAAAAACACACAAAAAGGAACCAAATGCTTTGCTCTTCTCTATGGCTCATATTTTCTATCATTCCTGCACTAAAAATTGAAGCTTCAGTAAAAAAAATAAAAAAAACCATTTCTAATGAAAAAGAAATGCTAGAAAAAATTACAAAATTAAGAAAAAATCACTTTGCAGCTCCTATACTTATGGGCATGAGTTTATTATTTGCATATTCAGAAATGCAAGGCCACGTAAAAACCGGCATCACACCTAAATGGCGAATATATAATTCTCAAGGCATACAAACCGCTTCTAATACTCAAGATTCATTTTATTTAAGCAGATATAAAAACACACAAGAATCAAAATAAATATTCAAAATTTATATTTGACCACTTAACATGATTATCCGTTTTTTTCAGATGCTGATTCTTTTATAATAGTTGCTATTCTGGATTCGATTTTCTCAATCGACTCATTATTTAAAATTGCACTCTCAATACTAGCATTTATCTCGGCATTATCAGGTATTGCAATATTTATCTTTAATGGAATTCGTGAACGATTACCAATAAAGGCGTCTACAAACTTTGAAGAATCTTCTGTTTCAAACACTATTGTGATTGGTTCATGATTTGCAAAATTAGCTGATAAAAAATCCTTCATAAACGCGGTATTTACAGCATCCTCACCTAATAACTTGTCAAAATTTTTCACTTGCAATATAGTCCGCTGCCCAGAATCATTAAATCTTTTTTGAGCATACTCTAACTCGGTCTCTAATCTGTATGAAGTTGCATATTCATCATCTAAATGCTCAAATTCTATAAACCTATCATTAGAATTCTCTTTTAACCACTTAATTAAGCCATCTCTGTTTTCTTTATCACCAGCTTCTATCATAATCGCCGTAGGGACAATATTATAATTGCCCTGATCGATTTGATTTAAATATTTCATTTTTAATTCATTTTTGGCACCTGCAATTATTGTGTCCTGAGTATATTCTTTTGCTTTAGCTCTAACTTCAGCCTTTTTCAAAGCTATTTTTTCAGCATACAAGTCCACCATAAGCGTTTGGATTTTTGCTATTCGCGGTTGTGCATTTTCTTTTGCTTTCTTCTGGTCTTTTGCATCTGAAATGAAGAAAGGTACAAAGAAAAGCGCCAAAGAAACCATTATCTTAAAGTCTGTTAACTCATCCGCACGTTTTTGGTCAATTTTATGATATTCTTCTTCTTCTATCACTTTTTCCCAATCTTCTTCGCCTAAATGTTTTTTAGCGAATTCAATCTCATCATCCGAATAATAACCAGACGGATACTGTTTACCTTTAAAAAACACATCCTTTTGCATATTTCTATATAATACATTCTTATTATTACTCTTAACCTGAGAGTTATCTTTAATTTTATATGTTGTATTTATGCTACTTATTTTCATTTTTCATACCGCTATTATCAATCTTTTTTTTCACAAGAAGTATACCGCTACTAATTGCAATTCCTACAACTGCTGAAATAATTGCAGCTTTTCTTAATTTAGGATAAATATGTTCTTTAAATGCATCTTTCTCCATTTTTTTAAACGTGTCTATAAGCTTATCTAATTCTTTATTCCTTTCTATTGGATTTTTAGCAAAATCCATCTCTTCATCAGGAAACAGTGCTTGCCATTTTTTCAAATCCTCACCATTAAAATTCTGTTTCAATCTCTGCAATAACATGTATCTTTCACGACAAAAATTATAAACTTTCGTTTTTTTACATATTGATAACACCACCCCTGTCGCAATTCCAGCAGATGCCAAACCACTACCTGCAACTATCAATGGCTTTTTATAATTAATTGGTTTTGAATCAAAAACCTTTTTAGAATTGTTATCATTCTGCGTCTTAATTTCCGGCAACCAACTATTTATATTTTGAAATGGACTTATATTATTCATTATTACTAGCTCTTTCCGGATTTAATATTTTTTTAGCGTCATTATATGCACTTATCTTTTCTTTATTAATTACTGGTTTCATTTTTTTTATCTGATAAATAATATCATCCTGAGTTATTTTCCCACCTGAATCCTGACAACATCTATTGACTATTTCTTCTATCTGCGAATTATTATAAGCACTTTCAGGATATACGCTTAAAAGTTTATTAACTAACTGCTCATAATTTATTGACTCAAAATCCACTTTTTCTTTTGGCAAATTATTTAAATAATACTGTAAAACGCTAGAGGCATTTTGGCTATTAGGAGGATCAAGATTAACATTTACCGATATTCTTCTATGGCTTCTAATCGGACTTATGATTTCCATAGGATTATTTGTTGTTAAGAAAAGAGTAACATGATATTCTTTAGAGCAGGTTTCCATAAAATCTTTAAGCTGCCCTGTTATGCTAGATTGAGAGTTTGCAATACCATCAAATTCATCAAGAAGAATGATCTTTCTCATTGGTTTTTTCATATTACCTTCAAGCCTTGCCTTCATAAAAGCTTCTTGAGTTTTTTCACTAACTTCGGTCAACTGGTCAATAACTGATTGTTCACGCTCTGTTTTATTTTGACCTTTGCCTCTGATTTGGATTAGCTCACATCCAGCTGCTTCGGCAAATGCCTTTGCAAAAGTAGTTTTCCCATTTGCGACAGGACCATAAAACAGTACAGCATTAGGGACCTTAACATTTTCACCAGCTGTTTCTCTTGATATAGGATTTATAAATTCATTGGTCAATACAAACTTTTCATATTCATAACCAGCAATTTTATTAAACCCCTTTTTTTCATCTTTACTATCAGATGCGGCCATTAGTGTTTGCATTATTTCTTTAGTTTTTCGCTCTTTTATCAAAGCTAATTCAAGTGCTATCTTATCATCTTCACTCGCATTCAATGCCTCTAAAATTTTCTGTTGGTTTTCTATTATTTCAATTATAGCGTCCTGCTCTTCAATAAATAATTCCTGTGCTAATTGGAAACCTTTTATTTTATTATTTTCTTCTTCATATAGTTTATTTATTTTTCTTTGATAAAAGAGACCCTCAACATTTTCCCTTCTCTTTTTATATCTATCTCTCAGTTCTTGCATTTTATCTTGAAAATCTTGAGTTGCATTAGTCGTTATTAAAGAAAATTGATCTTTTGCTTTCTCAATAATATTCTCAATATTCACACCTTTAAATGAAATATAGGAAGCACTAGAAATTAAATATAAATTATCATTTTTTTTAACGGAATTACTTATACCCGCATTGACGTTAGCATTAGCATTGTTTTTGTTTTGATATTTCTTATAATTTGGTTGCATTGGAATATAACTAATTCTCATTTATTATCCTTTTTTCAAAAAAGTACCTTATTTAAATTAAAGACAAACACAACTTTTTTTACCACTTTACGGACATCGTTTTACAAAGTTTTACAAAATTGCATAAATACATTCTCCCAGCAAGCTTCAATCTTTTTTGTATTAGGGTTAAAACGCCCACATATATAGCCAGAATATTGTCCTGCCCACACCATAACAGAACAAAGTTTATATGCTGTTGAGGCATTGTCAAATTATGCAGAGAAGAATAAAAAAATTGTTGAGTTAAAACAATTTAATTAATAAATTTTCATTAATGGAAAAAAATAAACACTACTTACTAGTAGCTATAGCTTGAGGAATTTTTGGAAATATTACAAGACCACTTTTTGTATTTAAAATACTATTTCTACACTCTTGTGCATATTTTTCATCATCATTTTCTTTTAAATATTTAATAATGTAAAATAAATCAATAGTTTTAACTAAAGCAATTGATTGTAAGTCTGAAAATTCAACGCATTTATCTGTAAAAAACTCATTTCTTTCTTCTGGAACAGTTAGCCTATTTGCATTTCCAAACAAAATAGCTTTTGGTATAGCATTAAATTTTTTATCATATTCAAAAACGTTTGCAGATAATTGTCTAATTTTATCGACATTGATTGGTTTTGAATCTTTTCCTTCAATCTCACCAAGGAAATGCTTTTCTGAATATTTAAAAACTATATCAAATTCAGAACTTCCATCATTATAATTTTTTGCATCAACAAACCCCAATATGCTTAAGGCATTTATTACTTCTTTTTCTAATTCTTTATCTTTTGCATAAAGTAATTTTTTTGTAGAATTCTCTGTTTTTAAAGTTTCAATCAAATCATTTTTTTGATTTATGAGCAATTCAACTTGTGCGTCAATATCTTCGATTGAACTACTTATAGAAATTAAATTTGCTAAAATGTATTTTTCATCATTAACCCACTCGGGTGGCGGCATTATACCGCTCTTATTTTTTAATGCTTTATCAATAGCAAAAAGTGTTTTAACAAGATCGTTTCCAAATGAGATTCCTTTTTTAGACCACTCTATTGTTGTAGCAGTTCTATAAATAAAGTCTTGATGTTGCAAATTTATGTGTGGCAAAAAGACTATATTACCTTCTTGACTACCACCTTCATAAACTGTTCCAACATAAGAATTAGTATCTTTAGTTGAGAGAAAAGGTTTATGCCAGCTATTTTTGTCTATATATGCCTTATATGATAATAACTCCCCAAAAGCTTCTCAAAAATGTTTAAAACAGCCTATATTTAAAGTCGGCTTAATTACATTACCTGGCATAAATTCCCAATTCATGCAGTGCAAACCGCTCATTGAAAAAAAAGAATAATTACTTATATTTTCGGTATCTGACATGTGTCCACGATATAACACTTCTTTTTCACCTAATATTACAAAGATATTTTTACCATTTTCGAAGGCTTCTCTTAATTCTTTAGACCAAAGCTCATATGCTTTTTTCAATGAATTAAAATTATCATATTGCATATAATATTTTTTGTCAGATCTAGTGCCAACACTGCCATAACTTGAAAATATTGGAGGATGAAACAAAATTAAATCAGCATCCTTCAAAGACACAACTTTCTCAAAATCTTTAAATTTGTCGTTGTGGCCAGGAATTATATAATCTATTGTAAATAGAGTTTTCTGCATAAGCCCATGTTACCATATTAAATTTTTTACAGAAATGAGTTTTAAGAATTATAAATTATATTCCCGCATTATTATTTATCACACAAGGTGTACTCTTTGCATAAATTATTCGTAATCTTAATAGGCTTTAATTCAGTTTTACCAAGCTTAAAAAACACCCAACTACACAAATATTACACAAAAGGTAAAAAATAAGGGTCTAGCCAAAAGCTAAAACCCTTATCTTATATATGGTTGCGGAGGCTAAAAACGTACGTATATGGAAACCAGAATATCAAGCTATACGTGTATCTTCAGAAAGTGTAATTTCTTGGATTAAACAAAAAAATGAGTTTTCGAGGAGTACCATGGAAAAAGCTTTGGGTTTAAACCTCGGACAAGCAGAATGGCATATAAAAAACCTTATGAAAAAAGGCATAATCAAACGTACAAAGAAATATATCCACAAAGAAGGTAGAGGTCAAAGGCAGGTTATTTATAAATTAATGTTATAATTCCTCAAAATCTTTTAATAATTCAATTTAAATGCTAATATTAAGACATATTTTAGTGGAATATTGAGGATATAAAAGATGGTAATTTCTTTGGGTAAGTTAAAGAAAGTGGAAGACTTAAGAAAAATCTGGAATCACGAAGCTCTAGATTTTACAAAATGGTTATCCAAAAAAGATAATTTATTATTACTAAGTGAAGAAATAGGCATAGATATTTCGCTAATAGATACAGAAGCTGAAGTTGGAAGTTTTAATGTTGATATTCTTGCAGAAGAAGCAAATACAGGTCGTAAAATAGTTATAGAAAATCAACTTGAAAAAACAAATCACGACCACCTAGGCAAAATTATAACTTATGCATCTGGATATGATGCTGAAATAATTATTTGGATAGTAAAAGAAGTAAGAGACGAACATAGACAAGCGATTGAATGGTTAAATAAATACACAGACGAAAAAATAAATTTCTTTGCTATAGAAATGGAATTATGGCAAATTGACGATTCTCAATATGCTCCGAAATTTCAAGTAATATCAAAACCAAATGATTGGGCAAAAACAATCAAAAATTCCAGCATAGATTGTAATTATACAGATACGAAACTAAAACAACTTGAATTTTGGACAAGTTTCAATGATTTTTGTAAAAATATTAATTCAAACTTTTCAGTCAGAAAACCCTATCCCCAACATTGGTATGATATCTCAATTGGAACATCTAAAGCTTGGATTTCGCTGACAATTAATAGTCAGGAAAACAAGATGGGTTGTGAATTATATATATCAGGAAGTCGTGACCCAAATGAAAATACAAAAGTATTTAATTCTCTATTCGAAAAGAAAGAACAAATTGAAATAGAGTTAAATGAAAATCTTGAATGGATGAGTTTGGAAGGTAAAAAAGCATCGAGAATTAAACTTTCAAAAGAATTTGATTTTAATAATAAAAAAGAATGGGATGCTTATTTTACTTGGCTTGCAGATAAAGCAATAAAATTCAAAACAACATTTTCAAAACAAATAAATAAATAAAAATAAAAAGGTGGATAAATGGCAAGTGAAGTTTTAGAACAACAAAAATCAACGTTTGATGAAAATATTCAACGTGGTATTGATAAAAAAATATTATCAGTAAATGAAGATAATACAAAAGTTACTTATTTTGTAAGTAATGAAAAAACTTACAAATTAACTGACCCCGAGGAAAAAGTTCGAGCTTCATATTTTGTTGAACTTGTTCTTGATTATCAATATCCTATAAATAAAATTGCCTTTGAGGTCACGGTGCCAAGAAGAACGCCAAATGATTGGGCAGATATTGTTGTTTACGAAGATGAGGAGAAAAAGAAACCTTATTTAGTAGTTGAATGCAAAAAAGATGGTATTACTGAAGCTGAATTTAATCAAGCGATTGAACAAGCTTTTGGGAATGCAAATAGTATTAAGTCAAAGCTTGCAATAGTTGTTGCTGGTAATACTAGGACAGCTTTTGATGTTGCTAATTTTAAGCCAATGGAAAGAGTACAAAATATTATTGCTGATATCCCTGTAAAATATAATAAAGTTCCAAAATACAAATATATAAAAGGGGAATTTGATTTAAAGATTATTTCAAGAGAAGAATTAATTCAAAGACTTGAAACTTGTCACGATACTGTTTGGCAAGGGGGCAAACTTGCTCCAACTACCGCTTTTGATGAAGTTTCAAAACTATTATTTTGTAAGTTGAAAGACGAAAAAGACAATTACAAAAAGGGTGATGTTTATAAATTCCAAATAGGAACAAATGAAACTCCTCTTGATGTTTATAATAGAGTAGATGCAATTTATCAGAAAGCCAAACAACAGGATGCTGAAGTATTCAAAGGTAATTTAAACTTAGAGCCTGAAGTTGTCCATAGAGTTGTAGAACATATTCAAGGTATAAACTTTACAAAGACCGACCTTGATACTAAAGGGGTTGCTTTTGAAAGATTTATGCAAGATTTCTTTAAAGGAAAAATGGGACAATTTTTCACTCCAAGAAATGTTGTTCAATTTGTTGTAAAAATGATGGGAATAAATAATAATAATTATGTTTTAGACCCTTGTTGTGGCTCAGGTGGTTTTTTATTAAATGCTCTTGATAGTGTGAGGAAAGAAGCAGAATCCGAAATTGATGACCCACAAGAACAATATAGGCATTGGCACGATTTTGCAAAAGATAATTTGTTTGGGATTGAAATAAATGACCAAATTGCAAGAGTTTGTAAAATGAATATGATTATTCACGATGACGGTCATACGAATGTCATTTCAAGAAGTTCATTAGATAAATTTGAAGATATAGAAAACCAACATAAGGGATTTAAAAAAGACCATTTTGATATAATTGTAACCAATCCCCCGTTTGGAGCAACAGTTAAATCGAATGAAACAGATATTTTGCCAACTTTTGAATTAGGCGGGGAAAGAAAAAATCAAAAAACAGAAATCCTTTTTATAGAAAGATGTGTTGACTTTTTGAAGCCCAAAACGGGGAAGATGGGGATTGTTTTGCCAGATGGTCTTTTAACAAATAGTTCTATGCAATATATAAGAGATTTTATTTTAAGACGTTGTCAACTTTTAGCAGTTGTCTCATTACCACAATTTGCGTTTTCCCATTATGGTGCAGCCGTAAAATCTTCATTAATTTTTCTAAGACGCAAAAAAATTGACAATGAAGATTTGGGAAATTATCCAATTTTTATGGCTACGGCAGAAGATATTGGATACGATACAACAGGAAAAGAATTAAAAGAAAATGATTTAGAGCAATTAATTTTGCCAGAATTTATGAAATTTCTTAAGTCTCCACTTAATTATGTAGATTTTGGATTAACAGCAGATGGGAATAAAAAATGCTTTAAAATATTATCTGAAGAGCTTACTGGGAAAAGAATAGACCCGAGGGGGCATCAGACAAAGCCGAGAGAAATCATCAATAAGTTAAAGTCTTCTAAGTTCAAGACAATAATGCTGAAAGATTTATTGCTAGATAGTTTTTCAGGGGAGTGGGGTGAAGACTCAGAAAAAGAAGGATTAGAGGATTATACAAAACTCAATGTGTTTCGAAATAAAAATTTTGATAATGAATTTAATTTAAACTTTGATGATGTTACAGAAAGATTAGTTCCAAATACTAGACTCCCTAGGTATTTATTGAAAAAAGGAGATATCTTAGTTGAAAAATCAGGTGGAAGCCCGATTCAACCAGTTGGAAGGGTTGCATTAATTGAAGAAGATATAAAAAATTACACATTTAGTAATTTTTTATTGTGCATTAGAGTGGATGAAACAAAATGCCTGCCAGAATATTTATTTATAACATTAAAAACTATTTATAATTGGGATTATATGCGATACATTCAATCTCAAACAACAGGTATAATAAATTTAATAATGGAGGATTTTCTTAATATACCTATTCCGTTACCTCAGGATATAAATATACAAGAAAAAATTGCAAAAGACTATTTTGATTCAGTTAAAGAAGTGCAAAATTTAAAACAACTTGCAAACCAAAAGTTGAGACAAGCAAAAGGGCAAGTTGGAACAAAAATTTTAGGAGAATAATAGTGAAATATGAATTTGAAGGTATCTTGGGAAATGTACTTGGAGGATATTATTGCCTCAGAGGATATGCTAAATTAAAAGATTTAAAAGAATGCTCTACTCCAAACTCAGCTTACCAAAGAGATAAAATTGCTGAACATTTAAAGGATATTGAAAATTTTTACAAACAAGGAAAGTATTTATTTTATCCTGAAGTTATTTTAGGTTGCAATTTCGATACTTATGAGATTTTAAATAAAATAAGAGAAGAGCAAAACTACAAGGCGAAAAACCTTGAACTTAAATTTATCAAAACCAAGCAAAAAATTAGTCTTAGCTTCAACAGTGAAAAAACTCAATTGTATAGAATTGATGGAAATCATCGATTAGAAGCCAACTTTACAGATTTAATAAATCCAATTCAAGATTATGAAATCCCTTTCTGTATTGTTTTTTTAATAAAGGATATTCATTATAAAGACGAAAAAATTCTTTTTCATAATATAAATTTTAAACACACTCCTTTAAGCATTGAAGAAAGTCTAAAAACAATATTCAATGATGATTTTGCTGTTATAAATACAGAGTTCGATTTTTCCCCGCAGGAAATTTCTGATTTATTTGGGGAGGAATATTCGTTAACAAATGAATTATTACGACAATTAAAAAGCAATTATATTGGTCGCCAGATTATAGATTATTTTAATGAAAATTATAGAACTACATTTTTAAATCTAGTAAGTTTTCTTATAAAAAATACTAGCAAGAACCCTATTCTTAAGAGCGCATCATTTTTGTGTAAAATTATAAATGATAGTTTTACTTTCGCAAAAGAGCTGGATTCTCAGAGATTGAGTGAGGGTTTGTTTATTTCAATTGTTCATTACAAAGTATTAGATGAGCTTTTTGAGAATAATTGCAAGTTAAATTTATTCATTAATTGGATAAAAAATAATAATCTTAATGAAATTAAAGAAGTTGAAGCTTATGACATAGTCAAGATTTTTGAAAAGGTTTTAGATAGTAAATCAAGACAAATCTTTGTTTCAATGCCTTTCGGAAAAGATGATTGCGATGATATGTTTAACGCAACTAAAGAAGTAATCGAAAAGATAGCAAGAGAATCTAAAATAAATTTTCCAGAGCCTATAAGAATAGACGAACTTGAAAAAAGTTATTCATATATAATCACAGATGAAATACTTTCTCATATTGAAAATTCTGGCTATATAATTGCTGATTTAACTTATCAAAAGCAAAATGTATATCACGAAATAGGTTACGCGATGGGTTTTATTAAAGGTAAGGGATTGAATGATAATATCCTTTTAGTTATGAAAGAGCCTGAAAAAGGTAAAGAAAATGAGCAAAAATATGATGTTGGATTTAATCTTAGAGGTTATAGCCAATTAAGATTTAAAAATTTGACCCAATTTAAAAAAGAAATAGAAAAAAGAATAAAATTACATTTCGGAATCAAATAAAAAGAGGGTTGATGCTTTTTTCGGAATAGAGGGATATATGAAAAACAATACAGATAGCAGATTGCAAAATGTGACTAATGCTCAACAACTTGGCGAAATTATGAAACAAGTTGAAGCCGAGCAAAAAAGGCAACTTTATATAGAGAACCAGCAAATTATTCAAGCGGAAGAGCTTAAAAAACAAACTTTAATACTTGACGAAGCTCGCAGTTTAACAAATGAAAACGCAGGCTATACAAAAAAAGTTTTAGAATGCACTTTACAAAATCAAAAGTCATCAACAAGGCAATTTTGGGCTTCAATAATTATTGCTGGAGCATCTTTATTAGTTGCTTTATTTGCATTATTCAAATAAGACATAAAAAAAGAGAGCCTAAGCCCTCTTAAAGTTTTTATATTCAATTTCAATCTTCTATCATTTCTAGTAATTTTTCTAATTTTTCTTTTGAAATTCCTTGTTTTTTCTTGCCTGAAAAATCAAGCTTTTGGATTGTCTCTTTCACCTGATACGCGGGAAGTTTGCCATAACTTGAAAAAGTTGTTCCCATATGTTGATGTCCAAAGTTTTGAGATACGGCTTGAAACTCTTCAATTGACCTACAAGCCTTTTTAGTCAAATAGTTTGCCAAGTGCCTAAACGTATGAGGAGAATAATATTCCATGCCAGCCTGTTCAAATCTTTGCTTAAATATCTCTGTTATTGGAGTTGTTGTTTGCCAAAATACTGGCTCTATTGAATTAGATATAAAGCATTTAGAATTTTCTCCTTGCTCAACTTTATTTCTAGTAAATAATGGCGATTCTAAAGAGTAGAATTTTTCTTTCACTAAATAGTTGTACCAGTCAATAACATAACTAAGCATACGCTCATCAAAAGGGAAAAGATAAGTTTGATGAGTCTTACCAAATTTCGATTTAACCCCTGCTTTAACATCGTGATACACCTCCAAGCTTTCTACATCAAAACATTTTATCGGTAAACTTATAATTGCCTTGTCTCTCATTCCTGAAAGAAGAGTAAAGCTGATTAAAGCTCTATCTCTAAATTCAATTTCATTCGTTGCTGGCATTGAATGAACAACTTTTTGAACAATTTCTAAAGTCGGATAGCGTTCACGTTGGGGAGTTAATGCAATTTCTGTCTGTTCTCTCGAAAGTCTTAAACATTCAATATGTTCTTTATTAATCGGTTTCTTATATCCTTGTTGATTTGAAATCCATATAAAGAATATTTTTAAATATCTTAAGTAATCATAAACCGTACTTAATGCTCTTTTTTGTTTTGAATTTATAAGTTTTTCTCTAAAATCAATTGCTTTATCATCATTAAACTTTGAAAAACATTCAAAACTTGTTACCTCTTCATAAGCATAAATTGCTTTAAGATAAAGCGTAATGGATTTTTCCGAATATCCTTTTGAATATTTACAGTATTTTTGAAACAATCGTTTCATCTTTTCGTTTTTAGGATTTAATTTGCTCATCTTTTACCTGCTTTCTGTTATTTTTACTTATACATATTCACGATAGAACTTGAAAACATGATTAATGCTTTTCCTGCTAACATATATTTACTCTTTGTTTTGAATAGGAATTTGCATCCCAATACATCTTTGAATAGCAAGATTCGTCCATGTTGTAATCAGTTGGTAAATCAAGCCAAGCATCATCTACAACTACTTTTCTAAGGACAAAATCAACCTTGTAAGCTGGACTCAATTCTTTGTGTTCAATTATTGAGTCTTTACTATTTAATCGCTCAAATACTCCTGATTGTTTTTCTATTGGAGCTTTTGCAATTTGAAGCAAAGCCGTTTTTTTGTTTTCAAACTCTGTCCCTTTTATTTCTGCTTTGACTTCTTCAGAAATATTATTTGCAATTTGGATGTCTTGTTGAATAGAACGTTGAGACTTGCCAGTTTTTAATGCTGTATCTTTTGTGAAGCTTTTTTGCTCTTTCCCCAAGACGAAATTATTTCGCTTTGGTAAATTTTGAGCTTTAACATAATCAGAAGAACTCTCAGGATTTACTTTTTCATAAAGCTCTTTTCTTCTTTTTAGCTGTTCAGCTCTTTCAAGTGTAGTTAAGTCTTTACGAATTATGTTTTCATCAATTTCAATTAATTCGGATTTAATCTCATCCACATCAATTATTACTGCTGAAATCTTATTACAATTTAATTCCTTACATGCCTGCAATCGATGATATCCTGCAATCAAAGTCATATCCTTGTTTAAAGTAATGGGATTTAACAAACCAAGTTCTTTTATACTTTCAACGAGTTCTGAGACATCTTGAAGACTTCTCTTGCGATTTTTAACAATAATTTCATCTACATCTACTAACTGCATTTTTGAACCTCCTCTATAACCTTAAAATTAGCCTTGACTATATTTAACTTATTATCATTTGATAGTCTGTTTATGTTGGTAAGGCAGATTGGGCAAATCCCCTTAATTAAAAAGTCTTTTATGCCATTACCTATAGTTTTTCCAGAATAAACAATTGAAACACTATTATTCAAAGGCTCAACCTCTTTTTTGCACTTTACGCAATACATTTGATTTTCTTGTAGCTTAATTTTTCTTTTATTTTGCCTCTTATCTAAAAACTCTTTTAGACATTTGCCGTTTACTAGGTATGGATAAAGACCCTCTACAATTTCTAAACCTTCTTTCACCCATTGTCTTACCGTCCGAATGTGGACATTGTAGAGTTCTGCTATTTCACTTAGCAGATAAGAATAATTTCTTTTGATAATCCTTGTGTTGTATTTTCTAGCCATTTCTAACCTCCTGTTCTTTAAATACTTTTACTAAATGTTTTAGAAACTTGATGTATTTTTCGGCTTTCAAATCCTCTGGCATGGGATTTTTACAATAAATAACTTTAAGTTTCGGCAAGTCTTTTTTCATAGGTTAACCCCCTATATGAGTTCTTGAAGCAGATTTTCGACTTCTTTTCTAGAAATTAAATACTGCTTACCTAGCTTTTTAGCTTTCAGCATTCCTTTTTTGATATACTCCCTGATTGTGTAAGGTGTAACGTAAAGGATTTTTGAAGCTTCTTCGGTCGTAATAATTTGTTGTTTTTCCATTTATTTATCTCCATTTTTATGTAAATATACGATAATCGTATTTAAATATACTTTAATAGAGATTGACAATTGTGTCAATATGTGATTATATGGTAATAGCATATGATATATGGAGACATGAAAAATGTTTAACTTAGGAGAAAAACTCAAACAAGCAAGAATAGAGGCAGGTCTTGACCAAAAAGATGTAGCTCCTGTTCTAGATTTAGACCAAGGAAAAATCAGTTTAATTGAAAAAGGCGCAAGAAAAGTTGATGCAGAAAAAGAATTACCTAAATTTGCCAAACTATATAAAAAACCAATTAGTTGGTTTTATGAAGACATAAACGAAATCCCTCAAGAACAATCTGAAGTAGATGCATTCTTATGTAGATATTTACCTGATGTTAATTTTTCAGAATTTGAGAAAAAACGTTTATCAGAATTTTTAGGCAATGTGGCAAAAAGCTACGTAGAAACCAAATCCGATTTACATAAAAAAGCAAATTAATTTAATAACAAAGAGGAGTACTTATGGAAAATCACGAAAAAATTATTAACATTAATCAAGCAAAGCAAGTGAAAGATTCACTTGAAGAAAAATTCGTCGACGAACTTAGAGAGGACAATGGTGCTTATGTGCCAAAAGAAGCTTGGGATTTTTTTAACATCAAAATGTCTAATCTCCAAACTACAGTCGAAAATCAAAACAGTAAAATTGACAGATTACTTGAGACTTCAGGAGCCTTAATTAACGAAATAAGGAAACAGACTATAGATGAGACAAGACCAGCTTGTAAAATATCTAGAGATAGTTTAAGAACAGATGCCATAACCGTAAAATCTCTAAACAGACATCTGGACTTTTATATATTTACAGGACATATTGCAGAATTATTTCAGATTTTTACTAAAGATAAAAAAGGCTATTCGTCATCATCGGCTTCAAATATGATGAAAGACCTTTGTATTAAAGATGATAATAACTTTTCATATCTTGACCATAGCAGCAAAAAGATTAAAGTTAGAAAATATTCTTATGATGTTTTTGATGAAATTGTTTCTAGATTAAAAAATCCAGCTAAATACAATCTAGATATTGAAATAACTGCAAAATGGATTACGAAAATCAAGCTTCCAAGCCCAATTCAAATTGAAGAATACAGGGAAAATATAAAAAAGGGATTATAAGATGTTCAAAGCTATTGGTCATTGCAGAGTATCAAAAGGTGATGCTGAAGAAATTCAAAATTCACTTAGAAGTCAAAAATCGGAAATAATTAAATTTGCTTCTCGTTTAGGACTAGACGATAAAGAAATCAAATGGTTTATTGAAGAAGAAGCACGTTCAGCTTATTCAGAACGCTCTGATTGGTCAATGTTTGAACAAGCAATTGAAGAAGCTTGCTCTAATCCCAATATTAAATATTTTTTAGATTTCAGCCAAGAAAGATTCTGCCGTAACAGAACACGTTCACAAATATATAAAGGCAAACTACATAGAGCAAATGTTATATTAAGATTTGCAAGCGGAGACGTTGAAAACCCTGATAGCTTAGAGGGTTTTGTACTCGATTCAACAAACGAAATGCTGGCAGAAATGTACTCAAGAAAAGTCGGAATAGACACCTTAAGAGGATGTAAAGAAAATGCTATAACTAGAGATAAAGAAACTGGCTATGCATTTAAAAATGGTGGCTCTGCTCCATTCTGGTTAAAACCTAAAAAGGTAGCAATCGGAACTGATAAATACGGTGAAGACATTAAAAAGACTATTTGGGTAGAAAATGACACAGTTCACACCACAACATTAGAAGGTAAAACTGTTAGTAAAACAATGTGGGATTGGGCTAGATTCTACTTTATAGAACTAAGATTAAACAGAAAACTTGGTATAGAAAAAGCCAGAGACATCTTAAATGAGCTCGAAATTCCTGCACCTAGAAAAATACACTGGGCAACAACTTGCCTTTTCGAGGCTGAAAAGAATGAAGCCCTTATTGGCATAGGTGTTTACAACAAAAAACAATTTGCAAGAAACGGCAAAGGGAAAACCAAAGATAAATCAGAATGGATTATTATTGAAAATGCTCATCCATCCTTATTATCAAAAGGAGAATTTGAAGCACTGAAAGATTTAAGAAACAATAAAATCAAAAGAAAAGGAAGTATTTCAGAATTCCAATCCAACAATGAGCATCTATTAATTGGTAACCCAGAAAAATTCATATGCCAATCTTGCGGAAGCAAAATAATTTCTTCTGGAAATGTTTATACTTGTGGAAAATATAACACAAATGGCAAAAAAGGATGCGGAGCTTCTTATTTTTCTATTAGTACAAAATGGATTGAAGATAAAATTCTTAATGAAATATCAAAAAGCACTTCTGAAAAAGAATTAGAAAAGTACTACAAAGGATTTTTAACTTATTTTAAAGAAGAAAACAACACAAAAGATGAAATAAACATCTTAAAGAAATCATTGAAAGAAAAAGAAAAAGCTCAATCTAACTTGATAGCTTCATTATCAAGTATGCAAAATATAAATGAATTTGCACTTAAAGCGGTAACAAAAGAACTTGAAAAAGTTTCTAATGATATAGAAAAAATTAAAAATGAAATCTCTAAATTAAACAAGCCAAAATTAGTAAAAATACCGACATTCGAACAGTTCAAAATTCAGATATTACGGGCAAAATTACTCTTAACACGTAGTAATTTATCAGAAAAAAGAGAATTAATTTGGTGTTTTGTAGACTCTATAACCCTTGACCCTATTGAAAGACAGGTAATTATAAAATTTTATAAAAATCCATTTTGTATGTTAATGGAAAAAGCAAAAAACGGCAAAAATAAAGTGGAAAGCGACTTTGCACCTTCCACTAAATTGGTTGCGGAGGCTGGATTTGAACCAACGACCTTCGGGTTATGAGCCCGACGAGCTACCAGACTGCTCCACTCCGCGTTAATCTCTATATTATTATTATGCATGCTAAATTTTATTTATCAACCTATAAATAAAGCATTTTAACCAATTTTTTAGTTAAAATGCTTCAATGTCTCTTTATTACTTAATTAGAAGATGTTACAGAATATTTTATTTTTTATTTTTTTTATCAGTTTTTTCTTCTTCTTCCGGGTTTTCTTCTTCTTGTTCTTCCGATTCATTATCTGAAACTTCGTTTACATTTTCTTCAGTTTCCAATAATTCTTCTGTTTTTTCTTCTTCTTCATTTTCTTTTGCTTCATCCGGAAGCTCGTATTCCATATCCTCAGAATCCAATGCCGCATCTAGCTCATCATCATAATCTTCTTTTATGGTTTCTTCTTCCTCTTGGATTTCTTCTTCCGCGGCTCTTTGAGCTTCGAGCTCAAGTTCTTCTTCTGTTTTAGCTCTCAGTACAGGTATATTCAGCATTAACGCCATAGAATTCCCTTCTGAGGCCAAGTTAAGTTCCAAAAGTTCTTTATCAATCACCACATATCTGGAGATAACATCAATAATTTCATATCTCATTTTTTCAAGAGTAAGAGGATCTAACTTTGTTCTGTCATGCATAAGAACAAGTTTGAGTCTATTTTGAGCCACCTCTTTTGAATTATCACTTTTTTCATTTTGAAAGAAGCAAACAACCTTATTATATAATTCAGCTAAAATATCTTTCATAATTCCCTACCCTTTCATCCCAGCAAAAAACTTTTTGATTTTTGCAACTAAGCCTTTAGGCTCATCTATGTCCAGGAAGGGAACTTCTTCCCCTTGAATTCTTTTTGCTACATTCATATATGCCTTACCGGCAAGTGATTTTTCTGAATTAACAATCGGTTCACCTCTGTTGGTGGATGTGATTATGCCTGTATCTTCAGGTATTATACCTATTAGAGAGCAGGACAATATGTCAACAACATCATCAACGCTCATCATGTCGTTACTTTTTATTAAATTAGGTCTTACCCTGTTTAAAAGCAACTTGTAAGAAGTAATTTCTTCTCTGGCTTCCAATAGGCCGATGATTCTGTCTGCATCTCTTACAGCTGACATCTCAGGAGTTGTAACGACTATTGCCTCAGAAGCACCTGAAACTGCCGTTTGGAATCCTTGTTCTATACCTGCAGGGCAATCAACAAGTACAAAATCAAAGTCTTCTTTTAATTCTTCTGTAATTGACTTTAATTGATCAGGATCTACTGCTGATTTATCTCTTGTTTGAGCAGCTGCTAACAAACAAAGATTCGGGTTTTTCTTGTCTTTTACGAGTGCCTGTTTTAACTTGCAACGCTCTTCTACGACATCAACAAGCGTGTAAACAATCCTATTTTCCAAACCCAAAAGTAAATCAAGGTTTCTCAATCCGATATCTGTATCAATAAGAACAACTGACGAACCGCCTTTTGCCAAAGCAGTTCCTATATTAGCGCTCGTGGTTGTTTTTCCAACACCACCCTTGCCTGAAGTAATTACTATTACTCTACCACTCATTAATATCCACTCCTTTAATCATTGATTTTAAAGATAACAATTTCGCCGTTTACTATTCTTGCTTCTTCCGGCGTAAAGACATTTGTTTTTTCTACGAAGACCGTGTTCAGAGAATCAGGTCTTCTTGCGTAGCACTGTGCAATTCTTAGTTGAATAGCATTCATTTTTAAAGCTCTGACTCTTGCTCTTTCATTGCCTAGAGAACCGGCATGAGCAATCCCGCTTAGAACGCCCCAAACAGTGATATCACCGGCGGCAATAATTTCTGAGCCCGGATGGCAATCTCCTACAACAACAATATTTCCTTCATAGTTTATAATCTGGCCTGATCTTATTGTTTGTTTGATATATTTTGTAGGGAAAGATTCTAGCTCTATATCTTCTTCTGTGTAAGTTTTTTCTTCATACTCCAAGCTGGCGCTGAAGTCGCTTTGTGCTTCAATTTGGGAGATAGTCGTAGTATCAAATATTTGCTCAAGTTTTTTTTCTGAATTAAAAATCGTATCTAACTCTTCTTTAATTTCTTCTGTTGTTGGGATGTTTAGTGTTATTTCCCCGGCATATGAAGTGTCAGAAACCATATCTGTTATAAGTTCTATTGATTTTTCTTCGTGGTCTTCAAGTTTTTCATATTCTCTCGGTGTAGAAGGAATTTCTTCTTCGGTTTCTTCTTCAAAAGATTCATTATATTCCTGAGGAACGATTGCTTCTTCAACTTCTTGCGCCTGTTCTTCTTCTGTCGCCGCATTGACTTCATCTACTGTTTTATACGTCATTTCAGGCTCTACTTGTGCAGCTTGTTGGCCGGGAGAACTTACAATAATTCCCAAAGCCATCGCAGCCCCTTCAGTGGCTGAGGACTTTGTCTCTATAGTAGAAAGAGTCGAATTGATGCTGTTGATTAAAGATTTTATGCTCAGGATTTGGGACTGGTTCAGGTCAATATTCCCTAACTTTAAGCAAATTCTTTTGTTCCTTGCATCTTCACCATCAAGGATAATACTCATATCATAAATAATCTCGGCAGGAGTTTTTACATAGCTTAAATCAACCGAATATGTGCTGTTGTTCAATTCTTGATCCATTTCCTGTTCTCTCACCTATTTAGAAGTAACAATACACCCCTTAAAATGATAGACAATTTAGTTAAATTCTTTCAAATTCTTGTTCTCATCCAAAGCGTTATAAAAAGAATATATTAAATTCAAATATAATACAATTCTTTATTTATTTTTTGTTTCAATTTGTTTCCATTCAAATGTAACATTTAGTGTACCTCAAATGCAGAAAGGGTTAGAAGGCGTTTTTAACCACCCAAAAACCAGGGAATTTGTCCTTGAAAATAAAATAAGTAATAATATACTTATGTCAGTTAAGAAGA
Source organism: Cyanobacteria bacterium OH_PDB_230 (assembly GCA_023421795.1). Lineage (GTDB taxonomy): Bacteria > Cyanobacteriota > Vampirovibrionia > Gastranaerophilales > Gastranaerophilaceae > JAEZOG01. The sequence goes on along the minus strand of JAEZSO010000002.1, from coordinate 549,762 downwards.
GTGAAACTATGGATTTAAAAAAGAAATTTGCGATTACTGGGATTTGTGGGTGCTTGACAATATCACTTGCAATGGCAAAGCCGGCGGGTTACCCCACGCTAGACGCATCAATTAAGCAAGAGAGGCATGTAAAAACAGCAAAACTCAATGCTGAAGACTTAAACAAAACATATAAAAACATTACTAAAGAACCAAGAATAATGGATGCTTTAGAGTTAATGAAAGGGACAATAGGGAATTTTTCAAGAAATGCAATACTGGGCAACAATCTCACCCAAAAAGAAATGAAAATAGAATTCAGAAATCTTGGTGCAATAAAACCTGATTACGCTAATTTTGATGCATTAGGATGGAAAAGAGGCGCAAGGCTGTACATTTATGTCAATCAAAAACACGCCGATGCTCCTGCAGCTGCACTTGCAGCACTATTATCTCATGAAGCTTTGCATCAGGATGAATTCGATTCATTAAATGAAGAGACCTACGCTTGGACAATGGAAGCAGCTGTATTTACACAATTATTAGAAAAAGATACTTCTCTTGTAAACAATACGCACCCGCTTACCTACAGAGAACAAACTTTAAGCAAATTGTTCATAAAAGGTGATTATTCAGACAAATACATAAGAAAAACCGTTTTCTCCAATCCCGGGTATCAAAATCTACCACTCAGATCCCCCGGATACGAAGATGAAAATCTATAAAAAACAAAAAGCAACTTGTAAGAGTTGCTTTTTTAATGCCTTGTTTTTATTGGCTGTTTACTATCATTTCAAGGGCGTTTTAAGGTTTTTAAACACCTAATATCCCCAACAGCTTCTGAGGCATTGATTCTTTTTCATCCACCCAAACCTGACTTCTCGAAAACACATTTTGTCCTGCCACTTCCACTTTCTTCACTACAGCGAAGTTAATATCGATAAAATTGATATTATGAAGCTCTTCCAAATAATATTCTTTTGTACCGCAATTAGGACAGTAAACTGAAGTCGGTTTTATATTGTTAAAGCTTGAATAACTGGCTCTTTTTATATTGCAGCAGCTGCATCTTGCCAGATACCATTTGTTTTCAACATACATACCGCAGTCAGGACAATAAGCCTTTTCAACATCAGAGCTTATTTTTTCGTGTCTGCAATCTTTTATTGTTTTAAATAAATTTATTATCATACTTTTCTTTTAAGAAAAGTATTTTAAATGTCAATTTTTTTTGATTGCTTTTTTAACCTTTGCAAAAAGCTGTTTTATATCGGTAAGAACAGAAGAAGCCTGTTTTGCCGCTTTTTCGCTTTCAAAAACGTCCATATCGTCAGCATTTATTTTAATCATATTGATTAATTTTTCACCCATGGCAAAAGGATTGTCTGTACCTGCTTTGACAGAATATAGATTGCCTAATTTCTTTACCATTTGTATATCCTGGCCAACGAAAAAGCCTCTGGATGTGAGGACTTTAACCATATCATCAGCATACTTTGAATCATCTATTTTTATAATTTCTGCAATTTTTGCTCTTTTTTCTGCTTTAAGCAACGATAAAGGGACTATTTTCATACACTCACCTATTTTTCTTATTAAAAAGTTTATTTTAATTCTTTTTTCTTGTCAATTTAAAAATATTACAAGCATAACAATTGAGATAAAACTACATAATATCGTATTTATTTATCTTGATAATTTAGAGAAATTCTACTAAAGTTAAATTATCAAAAGGAAGTAACGAGTGATGGTTTCAGAAACAAAAAAAATAACCCCGAATCAAAAGCAGCAAGAGTGTATCGATTCTACAGAAGGAACAATAATGGTTTTAGCAGGGCCTGGAACAGGTAAAACCTTCACGCTTATCCAAAGAATCCGCTCAATGATTCAAGAAAAAGGCATTTCGCCTTCAAGCATTTTATGCATGACTTTTTCTGATGCGGCGGCTTCTGAAATGAAGGAAAGATTAATCTCTCAAGCAGGAAAATCAGCCGCAGGGGTTGAAATAAACACTTACCACGCTTTTTGCAACAATCTGATAAGACAATATCCTTCAAAATTCGAGCTTTTTGAAAATGTCAGCCTTATCGATGACATTTCAAAAGTAACTTTGATGAAGCAATGCCTAGATGAATATAAGCCTAAAATCCTTGTAGACAAATGGAACAACCGATATTCTTATCTAAAACAACTGCTTGGGGCTGTTGATGAAATCAAAAAAAACAGGATTTCAAAAGAAGAATTCTTTTCAAATATGAAAACACACGCTGACTGGCTTCCTAAAATGGAAGAACTTGAAGCCGAAAAAATTGACAGAGAACAAAACAACAAAGCCTTAAAGGCTTTTATGTCTAGGTATGATTCTCAAATCAAAAAAATTGAAAAAGCAAAAGAAGCAATTGAAATCGTCGAACTCTATTCAAAAATTATGGCGCAAAAGAACTTTATAGACTTCAACGATATGATAAATCTTGTCGTTGAAACTTTTGAAAACGACGAGGAGTTCCTTATCAAAACCGCCAAAGAATACAAATACTTCTTAATCGACGAATACCAAGATACAAACCTTCTGCAAAATAAACTTATAGATCTTCTTGCCAAAGGGGCAGCGTCAGAAAACATCTTTGTAGTGGGTGATGACGACCAAATTATTTATGGATTTCAAGGTGCAAAATCGGACAATCTTGAAAAATTCTTACAGAAATATCCGAATGCTAAGGTTATTTGTTTGAATGAAAACAACCGTTCGACTCAATCGATACTGGATTTAAGCTACAAAATAATTTCTCAGGATGACACAAGACTTGAGATAAACCCTGATTTCAGGCATCATAAAATCTCAAAAATTCTGAGTGCCAAAAATGAAAAAATCCAGAAACTCGACAAAAAGAACAAACTGATAGCATATGCCGACAAACTTCAAGAAAATAATGAAATTATAAAATCTATAGAAACCATTTTAAACTCGGACAACTGCCCTAAAAATGAAAAAGGAGAAAAAGACCTTTCTAAAATCGCCATCTTAACAAGGGAAAACAGACAACATACGAGCTTTGCCTCTTTGTTGGAAGCAAAAAATATACCCTATCAATTAAGAATCACTAAAAGCATTTTTCAAATTAAGCCTTCCATTTTAATCTATTTCTACCTGAAAGCCCTGAATAACCATATTCTGGCTTCAGATAAGCTTTTTGCGCTTTTGGCATCAAAACCTTTTGATTTCGACTTGGAAGATTATAATTTTCTGTTAGAACAAAACAAACCTTTAAAAAAGGATTTCTTTTCTTTGATAAAAGAAAATATAGAAAGAGATTGGAAAAACAAAGAAAAAATAACCAATTTCATAGATACTTATGAAAAAATAAAAAACCTGTCTTTTCATAAATCCTTGAAGAACATTGTGCTGGAAATAGCAAATAGGACGGGGATTCTTGCATACTATGCAAATTCTCCGATTGATACCGGAGAAAATATTTTAGCGATAAAAAGGCTCGCGGCAGAAGCTGAATCGTTTTCAAATTTAAATCCCACAAGCGGCTTATCTGACTTCATAAAGCATCTGGATACGGCATTAAACGAAAATATCGAAATAAATATTGAAAAAGATTCCCACATAAAAAATGCAATCCAGCTTTCCACAATCCACAGCTCCAAAGGCAGAGAGTTTGAATATGTATTTATGCCAAATCTTATTACCTTGGAGTGGGAAAAGAAAAAAAATTCTTCTAAACTCAGCCTTCCACTTCAAAAAGAAGCGGATGAAAATGAAGATTTAATCAAAAAAGCAGAACAGCTAAAACTTCTGTTTGTAGGTATTACAAGAGCAAAACACACTTTAGAATTAAGCTATTCAAACACAATAGATCAAAAAACTTATTCTCTGACTTCGTATCTTTCTGAACTTCAAAATGTTGATGATATTTTGACTATGGAAACAAAAAGCAGCGAAGAACTTGATTATTTCAAAGAACTTACTCTTTCGATGCAATCAGAAGAATTTAATTATCATCTTGCGTTTGAAAAAGAACTGAAAGAAAGACTCGAAGAATTTACCTTGAGCGCTCACTCCTTCAATCTTTATAGAAATTGTCCGAGACAATTCTTATATTCAGAACTTTACCAGATACCAATCATAGAAAAAGATTCCCAGTATCTGAATTTCGGCAACTCCATTCATAAAACTCTTGAATGGTCTGTAAATTCAGCACTTGAAAAAGGAGTTTATCCTGATAAACAAACCATAATAGATGTTTTCAACAAAAAGCTTGAAACATATAAATTTGAAAGCGAAGAAAAATACATAGAATATATTGAACGCGGAAAAAAATGTATAGAAAACTACTACCACCACTTGATATCAACGCCCGTTCAAAACATATTCGCGGTAGAATCCAGATTCGATGGAATAAAAATTGAACACACCCCTATAAAAGGCTTTATAGACAGAATAGAAAAAAATGAAGACGGTTCATTCTCGCTTCTTGACTATAAAACAGGCTCTGCAAAAAGCAAAAACGACATAGCTGAAGATAAAAAATACGAACATTATTATAACCAATTAAGATTTTACAAGTTGGCATTTGAAACAAAATATCCGGGTTCAACCGTATCTAATGCAGGTTTAATTTTTGCTGAAGAACCTGAAAAAAATGTGGTTTTGGAGATAACAGAAGAAGAAACTCAGGATATAAAAAATAAAATTCTCGAAACCCTTGAAAACATAAAAGCGATGAAATTTGACCCTGTGGATTACAAAAAACAACAGGAAAAAAACTGCGAATTTTGTGATTACAAAATGATTTGCAGGCTCAATGTTCTATAAAATACCTTATATGTCCTCCAATTGGTTGGTTCAAAAGCTTAAAATCTAAGTTATTATTGAAAAGAGCTGACTAGGCATCAAACTTATCAAAATGAACGAACTTGGGATTTCGCTCTAAAACTCAACAAAAATCTGACTTTTTAAGAAAAAACATTAATACTTTAAATGTAGGATTTTTATTGAATAAGCAAAATTCACTAGGTCCGACAACCGATTTATTAAGTAGGTTTCAGGTTGCTATAAATAAGTTTGCGAGGACGGTAAAGATTGTATAACACAATATACCCAGGGTATATTAGACCTTATCAGGGTGTAAACAATCGAATAGTAAAAAGAAAAGAAGATGAGGAAGAATCCCAGTCTTCTAATCAGGCGCGCGAATATCAGCAAGAATATAATAAAGAATTTAATACAAACAATACCTATCAGAGAAATCACTTCCCTAACGGTGAACAAGTGGCAATCGATTATTCCAAACCCGGAGTGAACATTGCCCAAATCATAACTGACTTTAAAAACACAACAAACGCGATAGGTGCTCCTGAAGATGTTACAACTGAAGTCTACTCATACCTTCAGCTTGTTGACAGCCAGTCTAAAAAAAGCAACCCAAACAAACAAATAATCCAATCAAATTTAAAAAACGCATCTCAAGTCCTTGACGAGTACATCACTGAAACCTTGAACAAACCGTCAAAAGTTGTAGGAAACTGGATTGATGCTTTGTTTTTACAAAAAATAAATTATAAAGCAGACCCGCAAGAGATAAATCCTGAATTCCAGATTCAACTTCCTGAAAAATCAGTGAAAGCTGTAGAGCAGCAGCAGCAAGAAACCGTTGAAACATCTGAAACTCTTGCTTATACAACATTAGAAACAGAACAAGAACAACAACAAAACAATCAAGACAACCCTTCTAAATCAAATGTTTATATACCTGAAGACAAGCAGCTAAGAAGAATGTTTATTCAGGCTAAAAAATTTGCTGAAATAGACAATCCTGAAAAAGCCATAAATTCCTTTAAGCAAACGCTGGAATATGCGAAAAAAATAGATGATACCCAAGCGCAGGGAATGGTTTATTATGAAGTAGGAAAACTCTACGACAAGAATGATGTCTTGCCAGAAGCGGTTATGAGCTACAACAAAGCAATAGAAACAACCCCGGACAACAACATTAAGGCAAGATCGCATCTTTCCATGGCAAAAATATACGATGACGTTGTAGAATTTGAACCCGCCATGGATCACTATTATGCCGCGATTTCTTTTGCAGGAGAAAGCGAAAATCTAAACGCTCAAACGAATGCATTAACCGGTATTGCAAGTATGTATTCAAACAGGTATGACAAAAATAATACTTTTGATTATATTTCTCTTGCAACAGACATGGCAAAAGAAACCAACAACGACAAGGTAATAGCAACAGTATTCAAAAAATCTGCGGCGATGAGTCTTCAGCTGGAAGAAAATCCCAAAGCGCTTGATTTTTATAAAGAATCGACAAAATACTATACGAAAGCTCAATTAACCGAAAACATAATCCAGAACTACCAAGATGCGGCTGATATAATGCTTAAACTCGGAGACAAAGCCAAAGCAAGAACGCTTCTTCAAAAAGCTTACATAAAAAGTCAAAATATCGAAAACTCGGCACTTGCAAACGAAATAGCTCAGAAACTTTCTTCAATTTAATATATTAAGAAATCTTAACCAAAACCTCCCGTTTTATAAAGTTAAAGAAAATTTTTCCGATAACTAAAGCATAGGGATAACAAAGTAAGGAGCTTTATAATGCAGTATTATTCAACATGGCCGGGGGCATACAGTTTTCAATCAGAAATAAAAACTCTTTTATCTACTTTTAAAGACTATGTAGAAGTTGTGCTACAGAAAATTGAAGACGCTGAAAAAGAAACAGCTCACTAATTAATTCTTGTTTAAATAAAAATTTATTTTAGAAAGAAACTCTGCAACAATAATGGGTTTGGTTATGAAGTCCAAACACCCTTTTGCTTTTGCCCTGTCTATCTCATCTTCCATGCAGCAGGCTGAAACAACAATTGTTGGGGGTTTCTTTTTTCTTTGTCTTAAGACTTCATATCCTGATTTTTTAGGAAGCTGAATATCCAAAAGGACTAAATCGAAATCATTTTTTTCGATCATTTCTAGGGCTTCTTCACCATCGACCGCCTTGAAAATCTCATGGCCCTGACTCTCAAGAAGGTCAGCCATAAGCTTCATGTTCAAAGGATTATCTTCAACTATCAAAATTTTCTTTGCCATTATTTCTTCTCTATAGGCAATTCAACTATAAATGTACTGCCTTGATTAACCTTACTTTCCAAAACGATTGTTCCCCCGTGGAGTTCCACCAATTCTTTTGTTATGGTCAGACCTAAACCTGTGGAGCTTTCATTTTTTGTGTAAGCACTGTGAATCTGAACGAATTTGCCGAAGATTTTGCCTTGATATTTTTTAGCAATGCCAAGCCCATTATCCCTGACTTTGATGATGACTTTTTTATTTGTTTTTTCGGTTATTATCTCGATTTTCCCTTTTTCGGGAGTAAATTTTATGGCATTACTGATAAGATTAAACAAAATCTGCTGAACTTTCTGGTAGTCGGCATTGAGAATTATTTCATCATCCAAAATCTTGTTTATAGAAATATTTTTTTTATCCGCCAGAGGCTTAATTATGTTGATAACTTCCACAACACAACTATTTAGAGGGAAGTCTTTTTTGCTGACTTTAAGAACCTTGGACTCGATTTTTGCAAGGTCCAATATTTCATTTATCATGCCGAGCAAATGCACTCCTGATGAATTGATATCAGAGACATATTCAAGCTGTTTTTCATTTAACTTGCCGAAAATCTCAGACTTCAGAACGTCAGAAAATCCTATAATGGCGTTTAAAGGCGTTCTTAATTCATGGGAAATATTGGCAATGAATTCATTTTTGACTTTATCTGCCTCAACTATTTTTTTGTTTTGTTCTTTTATCGTTTTGTAAGCATTAGTTTTTTCTATAATACTTTCCTGGAGGGCTTTTAACTGCAGCCTGAAAACATTTGAAAGCTCGTTATCTTTTATGGCATATGAAGCTACAGAACAAAAAGCTTCAAGAACTTCAACATCTTCTTGTTTAAATTTTTCTTTTCCAGTTTTAGCAATAATAATAAAACCAAAGACCGTGCCTCTGATCAGCAATTTTGACAGGATGAAACCAGCATCTTTTGCCGAGAAACCAATATCTTCAGCCAGAAAAGAATTATTATCAAACATCAAAGATTCAGAATTAAACAATAAGTCTTTGGTTTTTGAAGACACATCGAAAAAACTGTCTCTGTCTGAAAACATTTTATTTCCGGAATATTTTTTATCCACCTTGAGGTTAATTCTGTCCGCATTTACATAATAAATTGCAGCATAATCAAAATCCAGAATTGCTTTCAAATATTCCAATATTTTAGAAAAACTTTCCTCTGATTCAAGCGCAGTACTCAAAATATCAGAAACTTTGGAAAGAGCTATCTTATATTTATCCTTTTTCATAATGAAATTATATAAGTCAACTGAATTTATGGCAACTCCGTAATGTTTATAGATTTACTCGGCAACTCGAATAATATATAATCTTGTTAGCTAAATCTGAAGGAAGCTAAATGAAAAGATTTTTTTCGATTCTATTAATAAATTTATTATTCTTGTTCTCAGTATTTTCAATTTTTGAATACTTATCTTATAAAAGATATGAAAAGATATTTAAAGAAAATTTTAACACCAGAAATGAAACCCAAAAAAAGATAATGGGCTCAAACGATGCCTATCCTTACAAAACAGACATTAAGCTTTTTGACTTTTACACCTATCAAAAAGAGTTCAGAAAACCTTTAGGCGAAAACTTAAAGAAAAAATCGATTGTTATATTCGGTTGTTCTTTTGCTTACGGAGACGGGCTAACAGAAAAACAAACTTTAAGCTATAAATTATACAAAAAGACTAAAAGACCTGTATATAACAAAGCATTCAACGGCTGGTCCGCCCAGCATATGCTGTATCAATTAAGAATGAAAGACTTTTACGCACAAACAGGACACCCAGAATATTTCATTTATGTATATATGTCCGATCACATAAGAAGGCTGTATCTGCCGCAATGGTATTTCACAAGCTACGAAACGTATTTAAGATACAAATTAAAAAACGACGACCTTGAAGAAATCAAGCCGTTTTTATACCAATACTGGGGCTTATATTCGGTAAGATACCTGCAAGAGATGTATGAAAAATACGTAACCCTAAACCCTATAAATGAAGAGCGAAACTTAAACCTCTTAGAAAAAACAATCAAAGAGAGTAACAGCATTATGAAAAAACAATATCCGGGTTCAAAGTTCATAATTCTCGTGTATAAAAACCGAAATCAAATTACAGAAAAAGAAACAAGAATCTGGAGCGAACTCGAAAAATCAAACATAAAAATATTATATGCTGAAGACCTTCTAGGGGACGCTTATTTCAGCAGAAAATACACGATTGCTGACGGGCACCCAAACGAAAAAGCCTGGGACGTAATTGTACCAAAGTTAGCCAAATTAATTAATTAATTTCATAAGTTCTAAAAATTCAGGAAACGATATATCTACCCATTCAAATTCATTTATTTTGATCGGCTCTTCACAAATAAGCCCTGCCACATATAGACTCATTGCAATCCTGTGGTCGTGATAGCATTCAATTTCAGCACTGCCTTTTAATTCTTTTTTACCTTTTATAATAAAGCCATCTTCTGTTTCTTCGATATCTGCACCTATTTTTTTGAGCTCACATACAACAGCTTTTATCCTGTCTGCTTCTTTATTTCTCAGATCTTCAGCATCTTTAATAACGGTAATTCCCTCAGCCTGAGCCGCAAGAACGGCTATGACAGGCAGTTCATCAATCAATCGGGGTATAATTTCGCCCTCTATTGTTGTTGCTTTAAGTTTTGAATACTTAACCCTGATATCTGCAACAGGTTCATTAGAAACAACTTTTTCATTAAATATTTCTATATCAGCGTGCATTTGTCTTAGAACATCAATTATGCCTGATCTTGTGGGATTTATGCCTACATTTTTCAAGGTTACATCAGAACCCGGAACAATAGATGCCGCCACCATAAAAAACGCTGCCGAAGAGATATCCCCGCAGACAGATATATCTTTTGGAATCAAATTTGAACGTTTTATTGAAACTTTATTTCCTTCAACTTTTATGTCGGCGCCAAGATACTCAAGCATAAGTTCAGTGTGATTTCTGGATTTATAAGGTTCTGTCACGCTGGTTACACCGTCTGAGAACATGCCAGCCAAAACCAAGCAGGACTTCACCTGAGCTGAAGCCAATTTTGAAACATAATCGATACCTTTTAATCTTGTCCCTTGGATTTCAAGAGGAGCCTTGTATTCGTTGTGAGAAATTTTAGCCCCCATAAGAGTTAGAGGTTCAATGACCCGTTTCATCGGTCTTTTGCTTAAACTTTCATCGCCAAAAAGCACAGTATCGAAATTTTGTCCTGCCAAAATTCCTGACATTAATCTCATTGTTGTTCCCGAGTTTCCGCAATCCAATGGCTCTAGTGGCGCTTTTATTGCCGCAGAAGAATCTACAACCAGATTTTTTTCATCAATAAATTCTACGCTGCAGCCAAGCTTTTGAATAATATTTAAAGTGCTGTGGCAATCAGCTCCTTTTGAAAAATTACTTATTTTTATTTTCCCCTTCACTAACAAAGAAAACATAGCAGCTCTATGGCTGATAGATTTGTCTGAAGGTATTTCTATGCTTCCTGCAAGAGGTTTTTTAGCTTTTTCAACAATGATATTCATACAGACTATTAGACAATAAGCTTGCAGAAATTGCAATTATGTCTATCTACAATATTATTCAAACTTAATCCTGTTAGGAATGCTTTCGATAGCCTTGTCTTTATAGTTTTGAGACAAATACTCAATTAAAGCATCTTGAGGTGTATGAGAGAAGGTTTCTATCGAAGGGTCATTGGAATCTTTTTTCATGCTTTGCAATCCCGCAACCCCTGTCAAAAGAAAAGAATCATATACAACCGTATACAATTTATCATCAGGCTGTTCGTCTATTTTTTCACCTAATGAGCCATCTTCATTTAAAAGGTAAACATCTTTCACAAGTCCGTCTTTACCCACCGTGTAAGACAATCCTCCAACTTGCATCAAACCGGGTTCAACTTTAGGATATGACAATGATCTCGAACCTACATTTAAGGTTTCGATTATTTTTTCTTTTGTCAATGTAGTCTTGATAAGAACCTTGCTTGTAAAAGGCAATGCTTGACGAATCATACCGATTGTAATATCACCTTTGTTCAATTCGCTTCTTACACCACCTGAATTTACAAATGCAATTTGAGCCTTGTCCCCATTAGTGTCTTTGTTTACCACCCACAGCATTGCATCTGCCGCAAGATCAGCAACAGGATTCTCTTGAGTTTTTCTGTTAGAACATGTCATATCACAGCTGCTTTTGGTTATTACCTGTCTAGAATGCAAATATTCTTCTTCCATATCGCAAACCGCATCATTCACAGGATAATCTCTTGACAGTTTAAAATCATTTTTACACTCTTCAGGAATCAACACTCCGTTTTCATCGAAAACTGTTTTCAAAACACCGAAAGAGTCCAAATCTTCCCCTAGAATATCTTTGTTATCTGCCTTTCCGACTGAAACGATTTTTACCGGCTCGCCCCTGTCAGATTCACACCAATAATCGAACTCTTTATGGTCATGGCCGCCAATTATAACATCGATTCCGCCCAACTTGGCGAATCTCTCGTATAATTGCCCGTGGTCTTTTGACTCTTTTCCGGTATGGGCCAAAAGGAATATTTTATTTATCCCTTGTCTTTCTAATTCACAGACCTCTTTTTTGATGCTTTGCACCGTCTTATCGAAATCTAAAATATCTATATATTCATTAAAAGGAGCAACATACATCAAATCTTTTCCGTCGATAGGAGAAACTCCTATAACCCCAAATTTTTCGCCTTTTTTCTCAATAACAACTGATTTTGCAATCTTATCTTCAACAGGGTTTGGCTTAGAAAAAACAAGATTTGAAGACAAGAATTTAAAATGAGGCTTAATTTTCTCCATCGCCTGCGCCCAATAATTGCCGCCTTCAAAGTCGTGGTTTCCAACGCTTGAAGCATCTATTTTCATAGAATTCATCAGTTTCAAAATAAGTGTATTTATAGGAAGCGAGCAGTCCATATTTATGTCCCCGCCTGCTAACTTTAAGCTTATCTTATCTTCGTTTTCTTTATCAAAGGTGTCTACTGCAGTCTTAAAAGTCCTGACATTAGTGGTTTTTGAATGAACATCACTAAAATATAACGTATTTACTTCTGTATTAGCACAAAAATTGACTCTCACTCTGATCTCCTTTGCTCACTGTATGTTTATACAACCCGAAAGGAAATCTTTTGCTATTTCAAATGATTTTTATGCTAATTTGTAAAAATATTTTACACTTTAGAAGCTGCGTTATGTTCTCTATAGCACTCAATACTGTCGTAAGATAGTTTTTGACCCTGAGTATAATATTCAAGTGCCTTTAAGTAAGCTCTTGCCGTATCCATTGTCGTGAAACAAGGAGTTGAATACATCTCAGCGATTGTTCTGATCAAAAAGCCTCTGTCTTCAGACCCATACCTTGCGGAATTATTGTTTGTAGTAGGAGTATTGATTATAAAGCACAACTCTTTATTTTTCATATTTCTTTGAATCTTTTCGATATCAAATTTTTCGATTTCTTTGGATTCTATGTTATTGAGCTTCAAAAACTTATGGGTCCCTGTTGTAGCAATAAGCTTATAACCTAGCCTTACAAGTGTTTGAGCAACATCCAGAGACTGTTTTTTATAATGGTCATTAACAGAAATCAATACGTTTCCTCTTTTTGTCGAGAAATCGTACCCTGCTGCTATAAAGCCTTTTAACAATGCTTTTTCGTATACTGTGTCAATACCAAGAACTTCACCTGTAGACTTCATCTCAGGAGCTAACGCGGGGTCAATCCTGTTTAGTTTTTGGAATGAGAATATAGGGACTTTAGCGCAGACAAGAGATGTTTTCCTTGCCAGCCCTATTTCAACACCTTGCTGAATCAAGCTTTTTCCTAAAATTGCATTGATACCGATATCTACCATAGGAATATTGGTAACCTTGCTCAGGATAGGCACCGTTCTTGATGCTCTTGGATTAACTTCAATGACATAGGCAACGTTATTTTTAAGAACAAACTGAATATTCATCAAGCCTTTTATTTGGAGCGATTTGGCAATTTTCTCGGTATATTCAATCAAATTAGAGATGATTTCATCTGATATTTTTTGGGTAGGGTAAATTGCGATGCTGTCACCTGAATGAACCCCAGCTCTTTCGATATGCTCTGTTATACCGGGTATCAAAACATTTTCGCCATCTGAAATCGCATCCAATTCGAGTTCATCGCCCTCTATGTATTGATCTATCAAGATAGGATGTTCATCAGAGAACTTGATTGCGCTTTCTATATAACTTAAAAGTTCTTCCTTGTTATATACAACCTGCATTCCGCGTCCGCCGATTACATAAGAAGGACGAACAAGCAACGGATAACCCAGTTCCTTGGCGACTTCCAATGCCTCAGAAATATTTTTTATGGCGCTTCCTTTAGGTTGAGGGATATTTAACCTTCTAAGCAGCTGTTCAAATAACTTCCTGTCTTCTGCTATATGTATCGATTCTAAAGACGTACCAAGGATTTTAACCCCTTTTTCCTGAAGTTTTGAAGCAAGGTTTATAGCTGTTTGCCCACCAAACTGAACCATAACGCCTTCTGGATTTTCTTTTTCTATAATATTCATAATATTTTCAATATGCATAGGTTCAAAATACAATTTATCAGCCACATCAAAGTCAGTACTTAACGTTTCAGGGTTTGAATTGACAATCAAAGACTTATATCCATTGTTTTTAACTCCCCAAGCAGCGTGAACAGAGCAATAATCGAATTCTATCCCTTGACCGATTCTTATTGGGCCTGAACCCAGGATAAGGATAGATTTTTCATTTCTGTTTATAGTGCTTTCGTCCATTTCATTATATGTAGAGTAATAATAAGGGGTGTAAGCCTTAAATTCAGCTGCGCAAGTATCTACTATCTTAAATACAGCCGATACGTTGTTTTGTTTTCTGAATTCTTCTATTTCTTTTATGTCTTTTCTTGTAAATCTTGCTATTTCTAAATCCAAGAACCCTTTTTCTTTTGCTTCTTTGTATGTTTCTAAAGTTAACGGTTTTGTTTTTAGAGCATTTTCAAAATCCACTAAATTTTTGATTTTATTTATAAACCATCTGTCTATTTTTGTAATTTTGTTTATTTCATCTACTGTTATGCCTCGATTTAAGGCTTCCGCTACCCTAAAAATCCTTCTGTCGTCCTGTACATGAAGAAGCGCTTTCAATTCATCTTCGCTGCACTCCATATGTCTGCCTCTTAGGACTCCTGTATATTTTGACTCAATTGAGGTTACGGCTTTTTTAAATGAACTTTCAAAAGTTCTTCCTATCGCCATTACTTCTCCGGTGGCTTTCATTTTTGTGCCTAGGATTCTGTCTCCATGGGCAAATTTATCAAACGGCCATTTCGGAATTTTCGTCACCACATAATCAAGCGCCGGTTCAAATGCAGCTACTGTTTTATGGGTAATAGAATTTGGGATCTCGTGCAAATTGTAGCCTATTGCTATTTTGGTAGTGACTTTTGCAATAGGGTAGCCGGTTGCTTTTGATGCTAAGGCTGAAGAACGGCTAACTCTTGGGTTAACCTCAATTACATAATACTGGTTGCTTACTGTATCTAAAGCGTACTGAACATTGCATCCGCCTTCAATTTTTAAAGCTCTGATTATTTTAATAGCGGAAGTTCTAAGCATTTGGTATTCTTTGTTTGTAAGTGTCTGAGACGGCGCGACTACAAAGCTGTCACCTGTATGAATACCGATAGGGTCTATATTTTCCATATTACATATGGTTATACAGGTATCATTTGAATCTCTCATAACTTCGTATTCGATTTCTTTATACCCTGCGATACTTTTTTCGACAAGGACCTGAGAAATAGGGCTCAAAGACAATCCTGTATGAACTATTTCTTCATATTCAGCATAATTATTGGCTATACCACCACCAGAACCTCCTAGTGTATAAGCAGGCCTTACGATTATAGGAAAACCTATTTTTTGAGCAAATTTTTGTGCATCTTCAAAATTAGATACGGTGTCGCTTTCCGGGACAGGTTCATCTATTTGGTTCATCAGGTTTTTAAACAGTTCCCTGTCTTCAGCATTTTTAATAGATTCGATTTTTGTACCTAGAAGCTTTATGTCGTATTTTCCCAATATGCCTTTTTCATCGAGCTCGACAGCCAAATTCAACCCTGTCTGACCGCCTAAACTTGCTATAAGCCCATCCGGTCTTTCTTTTTCTATAATATATTCCAGAGATTCAACTGTTAAAGGCTGTATATAGACCTTATCAGCTATATTTTCGTCTGTCATAATTGTCGCAGGATTTGAATTTACAAGCACCACGGCGATTCCTTCTTCTTTAAGAGCTCTACAAGCCTGCACACCTGCGTAGTCGAATTCAGCTGCCTGTCCTATAACGATAGGTCCCGAGCCGATAACTAAAACTTTTCTTATGTCTATATTTTTTGGCATAATTTAGCCTCTTTCTCTAATTTATTAATCCATTCTTTTAAGATTTCATTTGCATCATAAGGACCAGGAGCCGCTTCAGGGTGGAATTGAACACTTTCCACCATCTGTTCTTTGCATCTGATTCCTTCTATTGTCCAGTCGTTTAAATTTTGATATGTTATTTCAATATTATCCTCAAGACTTCCCTCAAGCACTGCGTAACCGTGGTTTTGAGAAGTCATAAAGACTTTATTTGTCTCCAAGTTTATTACAGGATGATTAGCCCCCCTGTGCCCGTATTTCAGCTTATATGTAGAAGCTCCGAGAGCAATCGACAAAATCTGATGCCCTAAACAGATTCCATATAACGGAAGCAGCCCCAACAAATCTTTTGCAGTTTCGATTGTCTTCACGGCATCTTTTGGGTTTCCTGGCCCGTTTGACAAAATCACCGCATCAAATTCTTCTGCCAAGATGGTTTCTGCATCTGTATCAGCAGGGAAAACCGTTATATTACAGTTTAAAGATTTCAGGCACTCTATTATGCTTTTCTTTATACCCAAGTCAATAACAGCTATATTTACCCCTGTTCCTTTTATTTTTTCCGCTTTATAAGTCGAAACGTCTATCGAGATATTTTCGCTCATTTTATATGAACTTAACTTGTCTTTTATCTCTTTTGTTATTTCACCCGTTGTAATTGCGCAGTTCATATCGCCTGTTTCTCTTATTATTTTTGTAAGAGCTCTGGTATCGATTTTATTTATCGCAATAATATTATTTTGTTTTAAGTAGTCAGAAATCGTCTGAACACTTTTATAATGACTTTCGTTTTCACAGCAGTTTTTGACAATAAATCCTTTAGCGTGGACTTTCCCTGATTCAAAATCATCTTTATTTATGCCGTAGTTACCGATTTCAGGATAAGTCATAACAATAACTTGCTCTGCGTATGATGGGTCTGTCAATATCTCTTGATAACCCGCCATCGAAGTGTTGAAAACCACCTCCCCAAAAGAAGTACCATCAGCACCAAACGATTCACCTTCAAATATCATCCCGTTTTCCAGAAGCAGTCTTGCTTTTTGAATCGCCGATGATTCATTTTGAGTAAGCAAAGCGTTTTCTATTTCTTCATGGATTTTTTGCATAGCTTCTATCCTGTTTTCAGCGGAAGTAACTGCCCTTCCTATAACAAGATAATCTGCTCCTTCTTTTATTGCAAGTTTTGGAGTCGCAAGCCTTTTTTGGTCGTCTTTTGAAGACCAGTTAGGCCTTATGCCGGGACATAAAACTTTAAAGTCCTGTCCGCATGCCTGTTTTATCCTTCTTGCCTCCCAAACGCTGGCTACAACACCAGTTAAGCCGCTTTTCTTCGCTAATATCGCCAAATCTATAACATAGTCGTTTGATTTATGAGGAATCTTTAATTGGTTGTTAAGCGTATCGTCGTTGATGCTGGTTAAAACTGTAACGCCCAATATTATTGGTTCTTCCACTCCCATTTCTCTGGCTGTATTTTTGGCAGCCTCAGCTGATTCAGCCATCATTTCCATACCCCCTAGAGTATGGACGTTGTAGAAAGTGGCACCATTTCTGATTATATTTTCAGAAGCTTTTGCAACCGTATTTGGTATGTCCATAAGCTTCACATCAAAAAAGAACTTTATATTATGCTCTTTCATAAATCTGAAAATCTCGCCGCCGTTTGCGGTATAAAGCTGGAGCCCGACCTTAAAGACTCCAATATAGTCTTTAAGTTCCATAATAAGGCTTTTTGCCGTATCAATATTGTCGACATCCAGCGCCAGAACTATTTTCTCTTTTATCTCAGGTTTAATTTCCATTATTATCTTCCTATATTATGTTTAATGTCCCGTTTATCACAGTTGCTATTGCTTTACCTTTTAATTTTTGTCCGTCGAAAGGTGAAATTCTGCATTTTGATTTAAATTTAGAAGCATCCACAACCCATTCCAAATCCAAATCTATAATTGTTAAATTTGCTTTTTTACCTGCCTCTATACTTCCTTGTTCTTTCAAATTAAGTATTTCAGAAGGTTTAACGGTTAATTTTTCTATTGTTTTTATCAAACTCAGCTTGTTGGTATGGACAAGATTTGTCAAAGTCAGTCCCAACGCTGTCTCAAAACCGGCTATCCCCATTGGTGCGGTTTGTATCGGAAGATTCTTTTCTTCAACGGTATGAGGGGCGTGATCTGTCGCGATAACATCAATCGTGCCATCTTGTAGAGCCTCAACAATTGCCGCCAAGTCTTCCTTGCTTCTTATGGGAGGGTTTACTTTGAATCTTGAATCATAAGCAATCATATCTTCTTGGGCGAGGCTAAAATAATGTGGAGCCGTTTCACACGTAACTTTCAGGCCTTCTTTTTTAGCTTGTCTTATAAGTTCTAACGCTCTTTTTGTAGAAATATGCGCAAAATGATATCTCGAATTCAAATGTCTTACTATTTCAAGCTCTCTTGCAACAGCAACACTTTCAGCCATAACAGAAATCCCTTTCAGACCAAGTTTGCTGCTTATATAACTTTCATTTATGGAGCCCCCTCTTGCCAGAGAACTGTCTTCTGAGTGAGAAATAACAAGAGAATTTTGAGACCCTATGTACTCAAGAGCAAAGCTTAAAAGCTTCATATCCTCAACGGGTTTCCCATCATCCGAGAATGCAATCGCACCGTTATCTATAAGTTCAGACACATTAACTAGCTTCTTGCCTTCTAACCCCTTTGTGAGAGCGCAAATAGGATAAAAACCTATTTGTGATGCTGCTTTGGCTTTATCAATAACATAACTAAGCGTCATCAAGTTATCGACCGCAGGATTAGTGTTTGCCATAGGGCAAATCGCAGTATAGCCGCCGTTTAAAGCTGATTCAATCCCTGTTTTTATCGTTTCTTTGGAAGCAAAACCGGGTTCACGAAGGTGGCAATGCATATCAATTAATCCCGGAGTTATTACTTTGTTTGAATAATCATAGACTTTTTCGCCTTCTTTTGGAACTATCGAAGGTGATATTTCATTGATTATTTCGTTCTCAATCCTTATATCAAGGGTTTTATCAAGATTATCAGAAGGATTTACAACTCTTGCACCTTTAAGAAGCATTACTGACCTCCTTTTGTGATAGTAGAGAATTCAAAACCGCCATCCTAACAAAAACCCCATTTCTCGCCTGCTCTAAAATTGTTTCTCCTACTTTATTATCCAATAATTCTGAGGAAATTTCGATATTTCTATTTGCAGGGCCGGGGTGCATCAAAACCACATTCGGACTTGCATATTTTTTCAGAATTTTTGTGTCGATTTCAAATTGTCTTTTGTACTCAAAAGCATCAGGGTATAAGCCTCCTGAGTGTCTTTCGTTTTGAACTCTCAGCACCATAACAATATCAGCATCCTTGACTGCCTCTACAATGCTGTCATGCCACTTTACGGGATATCTATTCGCCTCTTCCGGCTTAAAATAAGTAGGCGCGCAAACATTAATATCGGCACCGAACTTGCCTAATAAAGCTATATTTGATTTTGCGACCCTACTATGCTTAACATCGCCAACTATAGTAATCTTTTTCCCTTCAACGTTCCCTGATTTTTCAAGCATAGTATAAAAATCGAGAAGGGCTTGAGTGGGATGCGCGTGGTTTCCATCACCTGCATTAATAAATTTTATAGGATATTTGACCTGATTGATTGTATTATCGATTATCCCTGAGAGACTATGACGGATTACAACAGCATCAACACCAATGAAGTGAAGGTTTTCAATGGTATCTTTAAGCGATTCACCTTTTGATATCGAAGAATTAGCGGTTTCAAAATTTATTACATTCATTCCTAGTTTTTGCGCTGCTACTTCAAAACTGCACTTGGTTCTTGTGGAGTTTTCACAAAACATCATTGAGACAGTCTTCTCTTTTACAGCCGACTCATAGACGCCTGATTTAAATGTCTTTGCCATAGAGATAAGAGACATAATCTCTTGTTTAGTTAATCTTTCAATATCTACCAAATGATTAAGCATTAAACCTTTACCCCTTTTTCTTCACGGCTTCCCGGCTTGACTATAGGGATATTTTCCTTGCATAAAGGGCATTCAGAAGGATCATAAACTACAGGATCGATTTGCATAAGCGATTTTATGTTGTAATCAGAACGGCCGGAAGTCCTGTCAACTATGCAGCCTACAGCAACAAGCTCAGCTCCATAATCTTTTATGGCTTCAACAGTTTCATTTATTGTTCTTGCCGTCGTAATCACATCTTCTATTATAACTATTTTTTCACCTTTTAAAAGAGTATAACCTCTTCTTAGCTCCATTTTGCCGTCTTTTCTTTCAACAAAAAGGTTTCTTTTTTTAGCTTGCTTTGCGGTTTCATAGCCTATAATTACTGCTCCTACAGCAGGTGCTATTATTGTATCAAACTCTATATCAGAGAGTTTTTGAGCCAACATTTCCCCCAATTTTTCAGTAATTTCAGGATATTGATACAGTTTAGCACATTGAAAATATATATTTGAATGTAAACCCGAAGTTAAGCAAAAATGACCGTGAAGAACACCTTGCGCCGATTCTAAAAGTTGTAAAACATTATTATCCATAAATTGCTCCTCTTAATTCTTTTTTCAAGTCCGATAAGTTTTTAAAATTATTTTTAAGCATAAATTCTTTTAATTCGTTTAGGATTTTCTCAGTAATGTCAGGATGTGTGAAATTTGCTGTCCCTATCTGAACCGCGTCAGAACCTACAGCAAAAAACTCCAAAACATCATTGAAGGTCGATACACCGCCCATACCGATTATCGGAATATCAACCGCGTTATACAAACGATTAATCATAGAAAGAGCTATAGGTTTTATTGCCCTGCCTGACAAGCCGCCCTGGACCATGTTTTTTTGGAACCTACCGTTCACATAATCAAGCTTTAAGCCTGTTCCTTTAACCGTATTTATTGCCGAAATAACATCTGCTCCTGATTTTTGAGCAGCTATCCCCAACTTTTCTATAGAAGTCACATTTGGAGTGAGTTTTACTATTAAAAATCCCTGATATTCCTGTCTTACAGCACTAACTAGTTTCGCAAGCGAACTTTCATCAACCCCAAATTCTAAACAGCCTGATTTTACGTTAGGGCAGGAAACATTTAACTCTATGGCTTTTATATCTTTTTTCTGGCAAAGCTTTGCAAGCTCAATATATTCTTCAAGAGTAGATCCGGCAAGGTTTACAACAAAATCAATATTTTCTTTTTGCAAAACAGGCAACTTCTCTTCAAAAAATCCGTGTATGCCAACATTCTCAAGGCCAATAGAATTAATCATTCCACCATAGACCTCAATGATTCTTTGATGGTTGTTGCCTTCTCTTGGCATGAGCGTAATAGCTTTTGTAACAACAGCGCCAAGGTTTTTCACATCCACAAATTCATCGAACTCGTTGTTATAGCCATAAGTACCTGAAGCCGTCATTATAGGATTTTTGATTTTAAACCCGTTTAAATCTACAGATAAATCAATCATTTGAGCTACATCTCCCATACAACTTCACCCCCGTCAAATACAGGTCCGTCCTTACAAATAGTTGCATTTTGAACAACTCCTGATCTATTGACCTTGATTACGCACCCTCTGCATACCCCGATTCCGCAAGCCATAACTTTTTCCATAGCCATCTGGGATTCTACCGAATACTTTTGCGCAAGTTCAGATACTTTTTTAAGCACAACACTTGGTCCGCAAGAATAAATGACCTCAGGCTGATATTCTTGAATATAAGACTCTAAATAATCTATAATGCTTCCAAAATCGCCCTCTGAGCCGTCATTCGTGACAATCTTATCGCATTTTATGCAAGAAGGAATTTCGTCTTTATTTAAAAAAGCACCTATCGTTAGATTTTGGATATTCGCTTTTTCTAACTCGTTTTTGAGATAAAAAATAGGAGCGACACCGATGCCCGCTCCTACTAATAAAGATTTTTTGTTTGAGATATGAAATCCATTACCTAAAGGCCCTATAAAATCAACCTGATCGCCAACCGACAAACTCTTTATGTATGAGGTTCCTGCACCTTTTTGCTTAAACAATACCCCGACAACATTTCCTTCTTTGTAAGAAATACTGAAGGGTCTTCTCAAAGTGAGATTATCACAAAGTATCGAAACATATTGTCCTGCTGAAGATTTAAATCCATATCCTGTTTCAAACTCTATGTAATAAGATGAGCTTGAAACTTTTTCTATCTTCGTTACTTTTGATTTATGGATTTTTTTCATTTTTTCTTTTAACATCTTCCCTCGTTAAGTCTGGTTTTGGTTTCTCTTTTTAGAAATAAAAAAAAAGAAAAAGCAAATGCTTTTTCTTTTCAGCTTATATAAATTATTTTGTTTTCTAAATCTTTGAATATCATGTTTTTCTTTCATTAATTTTTAATATTATCCACAAAACACAAAATAAAAGTCAAGATATAAATTAATAATTGTTAAACTGGATGATAAAAAAACAAAAAATAATTACCCGAAATATTACTAACAGGGTAATTTTTTTTTATTTAATAAATCATAAACTTGTAGTTGTAAAAACAGAAGAAAGAAGGGATTTAGAAATGTTTAAATACTTATCAATAACAAAAGATACAGAAAGAGCAAAAAAGTTTTTTGAAAATTTCTTGGCTTATACAACAACTGCCTATAGTTTAAATGAATTGATGAAACAAGATGTAGATTCATTCAATCTTGTTGACGTAAGAGCTTATGAGGATTATATAAGAGGTCATATTCCTTTTGCAATCCATGTCCCAGCAGAAAGCATAGCTGAAAATCTTCACTTAATAAATAAAGAAAAACCAACAATCATATACTGCTATGAACAACATTGTCATCTTGCAAAGAATGCATCTATGGTGTTTTTAGAAAATTATTTCCCTACTATTGAACTTGAAGGCGGCTTCAAATCCTGGAAAGAACATGATTATGAAATAGTAAGAACCGATTCCATTACTTAATTCTGATATCTGCAGCTAGTTTATGAGCAAAAAGACCTTCTTTCTCTGACAAGATAGAAGCGTTTTTTGCTATCTGCGAAATATTAGATTTATCGATTATCTGGTAGGTCTGAACTTTAACAAAATCAAAAACACTCAAGCCACCGGAATATCTTGCAACTTGATTCGTCGGAAGTGTATGATTTGTGCCTGAAACATAATCTCCAAAGACTTCCGCTGAATAATTGCCTACAAACAATGAACCGTAGTTTTTAAATTTTTCTATGCACTTTTCAGCGCCTTCAAAACATATCTCCAAATGTTCAGGCGCCTTCTTTTCCGAAATTTGTATAGCTTCATCCAAGCTATTGACTATAACAGCGAATGATTTTTCAAAAGAAACCCTTGCAATTTGGGCTGTTTCTAAAGTTTCTAAAAATTTTTCAGCTTTTCCTTTGACTTTATTTGCAAAGCTTTCACTAAAGCAAACCAAATAAGCTCTGGCATCTTTATCATGTTCACACTGAGCCAACATATCAGCTGCAACAAACTCGGGATTTGCCGTTTCATCAGCAATAATCAAAACTTCTGAAGGGCCTGCCAAAAAGTCTATTCCACATTCTCCAAAGACTTGTTTTTTTGCCGAAGTAACATACTTATTGCCCGGTCCAACTATCTTATCTACTTTTGGAAGCGATTGCGTTCCATAAGCAAGACCGGCAACGGCCTGGACGCCTCCAACTCTAAAAATTTTGTCTGCACCTGCTAAATGACAAGCAGAAATAGTAACAGGCTGAATTTTAGGGGAAACAGCGATGGCCGTTTTAACACCTGCAACTTTGGCCGGAACAATAGTCATAATAGCCGAACTTGGAAGCGGATAATTCCCTCCCGGTATATAGCATCCGACACTTTCAACAGGAACAACTCTGTGCCCCAATTTAGCATTGCCAACTTTTGTATCCAGATTCTTAATGCAATCAATTTGTTTCTCTGCAAACTCTTTTACGTTAGATATAGCAAAGTTAATGGCTTCAAGAGTTTCTGAATCAAGACTGTTCAAAGCGGCTTCAATTTCTTCTTTTGTGACTTCAATATTCTGAATCTCTCCATCACCAAATTGTTTTGAATAACGGATTAAAGCCTCATCCTTGTTCAATTTAACATCTTTGATAATTTCCGAAACCGAAGTTATATTTTCAAATTCAATCTTTTCAAAAAAATCTTCTGAAAGCTTATCCAAATTGAATATTTTCATTTAATTCCGCCTTAATTATTTTGTTCTTGAAGCTAAGTTACTTACTATATCTTGCGGGGTAATGTTATGTTTTGCCATCAAGGTAAGTACAAAATACGCCAAATCACTGGCTTCCCATTCCAAACCGTCACCTTGTTCAAAGTTAACAGTTTCAAAAGCCTCTTCCATAATTTTTCTTTTCAAGAAAAATTCATTTTTAAATAATTTAGTCGTAAAAGAACCCTCGGGAAGTTTTTCTTTTCTATCTAGAAGAAGGTTATAAAGCTCATTTATGCAAAAATCTCTGTCTTCAAAGCAAGAGAATCTGTCCAAGTGACAAGCATTTCCTTTTTGTTTAACTTTAAACAGTAAAGTATCCTGATCGCAGTCGAATTTGGCACTTATTAATTCCTGAGTGTTTCCTGACGTTAAGCCTTTTGTCCAAAGCTCATTTCTTGAGCGGCTGAAATATGTAGCAAGGCCTTGCGTTAAAGACTTTCTCACAGATTCTTCATTGCAATAAGCAAGCATAAGAACCTGCTTCGTCTCAACGTCTTGGACTATTGCAGGAACCAGACCGCCTTGTTTATCAAAATCAAGCACCGCACAGAAAGCATCTTCAAGTTTAACAGCACCCGTATAAATACACATACCTAATTGAGTCGAAACATCCATTTTAACAAGCGTTTTTATTTCTTCCACTGTTGAAATCCCGCCTGCAGCGACTAAATCCTTTTTGGTTAAAGAGCGAATGTGTTTAATGGCTTCAATATCAGTGCCGCCCATCATTCCTTCTTTTTCAACAATTGTATACAAATATCCTGAGCATAAATCGTCAAATCTCTTAACAAAATCTTCAGGAGTAGAAGATAGCTCTTTGGTCCAGCCTTCAGTCGTAACTTTTCCATTTTTAGCGTCGATAGCAACAATAACCTTGTTTTTAGGGAGCTTAGATAAAAACTCTTCATTCGCTGCAGTGCCTATAATTATTTTTTTGGCGCCATTTGCAAGAACTCTTTTTGCTTTATCAACGTCTCTTATTCCACCACCGACTCTGCAATGGGCTATCTGGCAAATTTTCCTTATCAGCTCTTCGTTATCACCTTTACCCATAGCTGCATCAAGGTCTATCACAGCTATTTCGCCAAAACGAGAATAATATTTAGCAAGCTCTAGAACGTCTTCTCTTTCAAGAACCTTTTCTTTTCCTTGCTTTAATTGGACAGCCTTGCCATTCATCAAGTCAATACTTGGAATAATCATTTCATCACCATTTACTTGTCTAACTTTGTTTATTATATATTAAACATCAATTTCTTAACAATTAGAATATTACCCACCCGTCTAGTAGAAAAACATAAAATATCATGGCAAGATTAGTGCAGTTGATACCATCTTCTCCCAACACAATATATACAAGTAATAAAGGAGTCAAATATGATTGGCTGCTCTTACGATGTTACTAACTTAATCTCTAAACTCCCTAAATATGTTGATTATGAAAATAACTTAAGCTCTGCACTTACTAAAATACTCAAAGTAAGTCTTAAAAAGATTGCCTTACCTCAAAAAGGTAAAACGGTAAAAGACTTGATGAATAAAAGAAACCCGTTCAAGCACACATCCCCGTTCGGTAGGTTAAAAATTTCCGACATAATCAAGAACGAAAACTGCTGTGTAATGGCTTATCCGGAGTCTGACATCAATGAAGTCTATTCCATAATGAAAAATTTAGGGCTTAAAATAGTTCCTGTGGTCAAAAACCCTTGGAATAAAAAGCTTATGGGATTCATAAACAAACACCAATTAGAAAAAGAAATCAAAAAAGTCGGCGTTGTCTAATTTTATAGCGGCTCAAAGTCTATTCCACGTATGTCTATCTCGGTTTTAACACCTTTTGAACCTTTGCGTGCAACATTAACTTTATCCGCATAAATAACTATGCCGAGGTTCTGCCCAAAATCACCTTTTAGTCTTGCCTTGGGGTCAGAGATTATTTCATTTGCAACATATGCGAAATCTTTTTGAGATTTATTGATTACATATTGAGATTCATTAAAATCTCTCACTAATGCGCGTGCACCGCCGATATTTTTACCTGCAGCAGCATATTCTCTAGCTTCCTGACCTGTAAGCAAGTAAGTTCTATGTTTTGAATAAGAAGGTTTTACCGGATTGTTTTCAGAACCTTCTATAGGTCTGGAAGGTATCTTATAATCTTTATCTGCCTGAGCGAACGCGGTTCTTATCATATTATTCAAAGCGTTTTTAAACGTACTTTTTTCAGCCCCGTCGTTTTTTGCAAGAATTCTGTTTAATGCCTGAACGACTTTTTTTGAAGTTTCTTCATCACATGTGGTATCCACATGTTCTCTTTCAGAAGAGTAAAATTCATCCAGAGTAATTTGCTCACCTTTAATTTTACCGTCGTTGTCAAAAACTACTTTCTTTACAGGAATAACCTTCCCAAAAGAAATGTTATGAAGATAATTAGCAGAAATTTTCATATTTATCACCCGATTTTATATAACATTAGAATAATTAAAAAAAATTAAATTTGTCACAACTTCCACATACTATTTACATGTTTTAATAAAATTTTTTTGTATGTTATAATTTTGTCAAAGTAAACCAGCGTAAGCAGGATATGAAACTAAGACACAAATTTAATATAGAGTGGTTAAAATATGTAATTTGGGGATGCTTAATTTTTTGCACGATTCCTCCAGTTTTTGCAGCCCAGCCAGCAGACGGATCATCACTGGTTTTAAAGGAAAATAAAGCTTTAAATAAAACCAAAAAAATCAAGAAAATTGAGATAGAAGGCAACCAGCTTCTAAACAACAGTGAAATTCTCAAATACATACAAATCCAACCGGGAGATGTATATAGCAGAGATACGGTTCAAGAAAATCTGAAAAGCATTTATAACATGGGATATTTTTCAGACAAGATGAAAGCCGTTCCTATATCTACAGATTCTGACGATATAACCCTCAAAATATATGTAGAAGAAAATTTTCCCGTTACAGGAATTACTGTACAGGGTAACAGTGTTGTCTCAACAGGTGAATTAATAGAAATCCTCTCGGATTTGGAAAGTAAACCGCAAAATTTAAACGCCCTTAACAATGCAATCTCAAATGTGGAAGAGCTTTACGCTGCAAAAGGATACATCCTGGCAAGAGTTGTCGATGTCAAGGACGATCCTGACGGAGTAATAAATTTCGTTATTTCAGAAGGAAAAATCAACTCCATAAAATTTGAAGGAAACCACAAAACAAAAGACTTTGTAGTCCAAAGAAATATACTTTCTGCGCCGGGCACTGTTTATAATGAAAATACGATAAAAGCTGATTTGATGAGGCTTTACGGAACCCAGGCTTTTAAAGACGTAAACAGAACGATTGAAAAATGTGATGACCCGAGTCTTTATGATGTAACAATAACCCTTGACGAACAAAGAACAGCAACTGTTTCGTTGGGGGGCGGCGTAGATACTGCTACAGGACTATTTGGCCAAGTAGGACTTGCCGAAAACAACTTTAGAGGAATGGGACAAAGAGTATCATTGAACTTTATGACCGGTACAGGTGTATTATTGTCTGACAGCTCGATGCTAAGACAAACAAACCTTCAGGCGGAAGTGAGCTTCTTTGAACCGAGATTTAAAGGAACAGACAATTCATTGTTAGTAAAAGCCTTCGGAAGAGATTTTGCCAGCTACCAAGTCCCTCTTGCAATTGAGCAAAGATTTGGTGGCGAACTTGTTGTATCTAGGGAGTTTAAAAATTATCCACATCTGTCAGGTTCATTTAAACTTGGCGCAGAACATATAAGAATGAAAGAGGGCGACTCTACAAAAATTGCTTCTTTATACAAGCAGCATAATATACCTATAAAAGAAAGAGCGGAACAATTAAAAGGCGGGACATTCGCGACCCTTGGACCAAGTCTTGTCTATGACACAAGAGATAATATTCTAAACCCAAGAAGCGGTGTATTCGCAACGTTAAGGTTGTCTGAAAATGTTGGCTTGACCGACCTTTCTTCATCTCACGGAACACTTACCGCAGGAATCAAAAGATACTTCCCTGTTATGACCAAGTCTTCACTATCTCTTCAAGCAAGAGCGGGCGGCAAATTACACGGCGAAATGCCTGAAGTTATGGCTTTCCGTTTAGGTGGTCCATACTCAATGAGAGGTTATAAAATGAGCGGAGTAGGTACCGGTGAAGGATATATGATGGGTTCAGCAGAGTTGACAACTCCATTCTTCTTCCTTGACAGGATTAAACAAGCTCCATTCCTTGACAATGTTAAATTCGCAATGTTCGTTGATGCAGGGCAAATTTATAACGGCACTATAACAAATAAACTATATAACAGACCCGAACGCGGCATCTCAGCCGGTATAGGTGTAAGGCTGTTCGTACCTGGAATCGGTCCGTTAAGCTTTGATTACGGCGTACCATTCACAAATGTAGGAACCGGAAACAGCAAAGGTGCATTTACATTCGGGCTTGGAGACTTCTATTAATGCAAACCAAATATTCAGCAGTTTGTTCTGACATAAGTCAGACAGATAAATTAGCAGAGAAATTTTCAACCGTAATAAAAGACAAAGGTGCTTTCGTATGCTTATATGGCGACATAGGAGCAGGGAAAACCGCTTTTTCAAAATGCCTATGCAACCATTTAAATGTTAAAGAAAAAGTAACAAGTCCGAGTTTTGTGATTTTGAACGAATATCATTCCGGCTTGCTTCCGATTTATCACTTTGATTTATATAGGCTCGAAACTGAGGGTACCAAAACAATTTTAGATGAACTCGAAGAATACTCGCAAGGTAAAATTCTGACTCTTGTTGAATGGGCGCAATTTTCGGATAATCAGCTCCCCTTTGATAGAATAGAAATCAAAATTGATTACATAGACGACAACACAAGGGTTTTCAACTTCTTTGCGTTCGGAGAACAGAACGAAACAATACTTAAGGAACTAGCATCTTGAAAATACTTACTTTTGACACAAGCCTCGATAAAACCTATATTACGCTGTCTGACAAAGATCTTTTGTTGGAATCAAAAACAATAAAAAGTACAGATGAAAAATACCACAGCGCTTTTTTAATGCCTGCAATCGTTGACATTCTAAAATCGCAAAATATTTTTATGGAAGATATAGACGTAATAGGCACAAACATTGGCCCGGGAAGCTTCACAGGCATAAGAGTTTGTACAACCATAGCAAGAGTTTTTGCTCAACAGCTGAATGCTAAACTTATAGGGGTTTCTTCTCTTCAGATATTGTCAAAAATAAACGAAACAGACAAAAATTCCATTATTTTAATGGATGCTCGAAAAAACAAAGTTTACTGCGGCATATATTCTCCACAAGGACAGACGGTCAAAGAACCCAAATCCATCGAAAAAGAATCACTTTTAGAATTACTTCAAGATGAGTACTTTATTATCACTGATTCTAGCATATCCAATTTCTTAAAAGAGAATAAAATAGAGAGCGTCAATTATGAAGCGAAAAGCTATGAACTGGGCAATTTTCTTGCACAATTGACTTATCAGTCAGTAAAAGCTTCAGAAGAAGATTTTCACTGGGCGAAAGTAAAACCTTTGTATATCCAACCTCCCTCAATTTCCAAGCCAAAGGCAGTTTAATACATGTATAAAATAGAATTTAGAGGATGTCTTCCTATACTTATAATATCCATTTTATTCTTATTCATTGCTCTTAAATTATGGTTTGTAATCGCAATATTGATAGCAATTTTCCTGTTCAAAAACGTAATCGATTCAATCACATTAAATATAAAATTGAAGCAAAAAGAAAAAGAGCTGCATTATACACCGCATAAAGGTGAAGTATACAAAATTTGCCCTCATTGCGGCACTAACGTTAAAAGGACAGCTGAAAAATGCCCTAACTGTGGACGCAATCTGGATTAAGGAGGAAATATGTCTGAAATCTGTAAAAACTGGTCTGAATGGCTGAAAAAAACAAGATTCTCTTATATGGATGAGGCTCAAGTTACCCAGACTCTAAACTGGCTCGGACTGGTCAAAGATGCAGTCCTAGAGAATGCTGAGATAAAACCTGACGATACATTAATAGACATAGGAACAGGCACTGGCCTGCTTGGATTTGGAGCACTTGAACTCTTAGGAGAAAAAGGGAAAGTCATATTTTCTGATAAATTTGAAGATTGCCTTGTAGAGTGCAAAAAACTCCTTGATACAATGCCGATTAAAGCAAAATACGAGTTCCTTCAAAGCGGATGTGAAGCTATAAAACTACCCAATGAATCCGTAAATAAGGCTCTTACAAGATCTGTTCTGGTTCACATTTTAGACAAACAACAGTCAATGAATGAAATATACAGAATTCTTAAACCCGGTGGCATTTACTCTGCCTTTGAACCTGTCATAAGAACAAATACAAGGTATTATGAATTATTAAACCCTTCAAATATAAGTTTTTACGAAGATTTCAAAAATGCAGAGAGGGAATTTATGTCGAGCGATGAAGATCCGCTGACCAATTTTGATGAAAATTCTTTAGCTCAAAACCTTGAAGCAGCTGGATTTAAAGATGCAACGATAGATGTACAAACCTCTGAATCGACTTACATAATGCAACCTGCTACTGTCGATAGTGCGTTCAATACGCCTCCAAGTCCCGGCTCAAAAACGATGAAAGAAAAATTCATGATGTATTTTGAAGAATCAAAAGTAAATGAATTCATTGAACAGGTCAAATTTGATTTGGCGACAAAAGAGATAACGGTAAAAACAAATACGCTCTTAATAAAAGCTATTAAAAATTAACAGTCTGCGGTTCAACAAAATTTCTATACTGAATAGCCTGAGCGATGTGATTTACCTGAATGTTTTCAGAAAGCTCCAGATCAGCTATTGTCCTTGCAAGTTTAACCAGCCTATCATATGCCCTGCCTGAAATGTTAAACCTTATGATAGCATTTTTCAGGAGATTTTCTGAGTCAGAATCCAAAGGGCAGAACTGTTTTATAAGCTTAGGCGTGAGCTCTGAATTGGTATAAATACCTAATTTACTGTACCTTTGGGCTTGCATCTTTCTTGCTTTTACGACTCTTTCTCTTATTTGAGAAGACGATTCACATTCATAATTCTTGTTCAACAAATCGTCAACTTTCAGTCTTGGCACTTCGATTTGAATATCTATCCTGTCTAAAAGCGGACCTGAAAGTTTGGCTCTGTATCTGTTAACCTGAAATTCATTGCAACTGCAAGGTTTTTCATAATCACCCAGATATCCGCACGGGCAAGGGTTCATAGCGGCTAAAAGCAAAAAGTCTGCCGGGAATTTCACTCTTGTTTGAGCTCTTGAAATCACAACCTCACCGTCTTCTAGTGGCTGCCTTAAAACTTCAAGTACGTTTCTTGGAAATTCAACTATTTCATCCAAAAACAAGACACCTCTGTGCGCAAGCGTTATTTCTCCAGGCTTTGGGTTTGAACCTCCCCCGATAATTCCTACAGCAGAAGCAGTGTGATGAACAGAGCGAAACGGCCTTTTGGTCAATAAAGGCTGGTTTGAATCCAACAGTCCTGAAACACTGTAAATCTTGGTCAACTCAATTGCTTCTTCAAACTCTAACGGAGGCAATATTGAAGAAAAGCATTTTGATAAAAGCGTTTTCCCAGACCCCGGAGGTCCCATCATCAAAATATTATGACCGCCTGCCGCAGCTATTTCCAGGGCTTTTTTGGCTTTTTGCTGCCCTTTTACATCCTTGAAATCAAAAGAATAAGGAACCAGACTCTCTGATTCAAGATATTCCTGTATATTTATGCTGAAAGGCTCTATTTTTCTATGTTTTTCGGAATCCACGACAAAATGGTTAACAACATCCGTAAGATGTTTTACTCCATATATTAAAACATCAGGAACCAAAGCCGCTTCTTTTGCATTTTCAACCGGTACAACAATTTCTTTTATGCCTAAGTCTTTCAATCCTGCCACGATGGGGAGTATCCCCTTTACGCTTCTTACCGACCCATCTAAAGAAAGCTCACCGATAAAGGCAATATTCTCAAAGGAAATATTATTGAAAGCACCGCTCTGAGCAAGTATCCCAACCGCTATAGGCAAATCATAGTTGCTTCCTTCTTTTTTAATGTCGGCAGGGGCAAGGTTTATAATTATTTTTTTATTAGGAAAATCGTACCCTGAATTCTTGATTGCAGAGCGAACTCTTTCTCTGGCTTCAGAAATGGCGGTATCAGGAAGGCCCACTATCGCAACAGAAGGTATAGACTGATTAGTGTCCACCTCAACCGAAATCTTATAAACATCAAGCCCTATAACTGTCGCCGTTAGAATTTGAGAAACCAAGTCTATCCCTTTATACAATGTAAAACAAATTACTAAACCAGTATACTACTTTAGCTGATTTTGCACAAATTTTCACAGAATTTAATCAGTTTAACATCCCGCTAATATTCTGTTTTAAAACAGCCTATGCAATAACGTCATAATTCTGTAAAGGCTGACCGCTGTTTAATTCAGTTAAATTTGACGCCGCAAGGTGTTTATTAGATGGCGGATGGTTCGGAGATACTGAAGCTATCTTGGAATCTCTTAATTTGTATATTTCTTCAACTCTGGCAGCTAAAGTTTCAGGAGATTTATTGTATAAATCAGCAGCATAATCTAATTCAGGATCTGCAACGCCATTTGAATTTTTTATCCAAAACTCAGTTGCAACCTTGTATGCATCCTGTTCTTCTCTTACAGAGGTGTAGCTGTCTTTATCTTTTGCATGGACAAATTCGTGGACCAGATAAGAAGTAATTATTTGTGGCGCAGCATAAGTATATGTATCAGATACTGTTATTCTTTTCTTTGAATGCTCGTATTGGGCTATATTAGAGGTACCGCCTAGTTTAGCTGTTTTGTCAAAAGCGATGCTCAAATCGCCCATATCTTTTAGATATCCTGACGTCAAATAATTTTTCGCCATAGTTAAAGCAGTATTAAGATTGTTTATTGACTGCTCTCTTTTTTGATTTATTGCAGTAATCGGATCATAACAAGCTAAAGAGTTGTTTTTTGACTCTGCGAGGTTTCTCTTTGCCAAGTCATTGGAAGGATCCAGTGTAAGAGCTTTTGTGTATTGAATCGCCGCCTCTGAATATCTTCCGGAAGCGTTGTATGATTCACCAAGCAATATCAAAGCATCTACATCTGAAGGCTTTTCTTCAAGATAAGTTTTAAAACTATTGATGGCATTAGGATAATCTTCTTTACCCTTGTATGATTTACCAAGCGGCAAGTAAGTTTCTTTGAACTCAGGCCTTAATTCGATAGATTTTTTAAAACATTCGACGGCTTTATCAAAATCGTTTGTTTTTAAATAACCGCTGCCTTGTTCAGCAAGAGCCTTGGCATCTTTTATCCCTGTTGATGCCAAAATAGGATTAGCGGCAGGTACTGTGTTTTTTAACGGCTGAGTGTGTCCTGCGCTTGCAAAATTTATTGAGTTTTTAGAATAAGGTAATATCGAAATCAAAATATTTTCCTTAATTTTATAAAGTTATAAAGCACGTTAAGGCAAATAATTGCCTGATTTTTCAAAAATTGAAATATTTCGTTGCAATTAATGCTGGCATTTTAAAATATCTTTTGATAGAATATGTTTACAAAGTTCATTTAAACTTGAACTGAAAGTCAAGCCGAAGTGGCGAAATCGGTAGACGCAGTGGACTCAAAATCCACCGAGCTCAACCCTCGTGCCGGTTCGAGTCCGGCCTTCGGCACCAAAAAGACCTAGAAATTTACTCTAGGTCTTTTTATTTGCATGACAGTTTTTGTTATTTATGGATATTTATTTTTATATTTTTGTTTTTCTGATAACATATCTGATTGTGAGATACATAATTATAGGAATAATATGAAAAAACCCTTGATAATTTTGCTTTTATTTATGATGTTATCTTCTCATGCCTCTAGCACAATTAATACTGCACATTCTATAGAATATAAAAATAGGTCGGATGAAAACGTTATTTTTGAGAAAGTAAAAACAGGAGTAGTAACCATTCTAGGTGCAGGATTCGGTTCCGGATTTGTAATAAATGACAATGGTCTTATTTTAACGAATTACCATGTAATAAAAGATCAAAATGATATGTTAAGGGTAAGATTCTATGAAGGAACTGTTATAAAGGCGGATATCATAGAATCTGACCCCGAAAACGATTTAGCCATAATTCGTGTGAATATGAATGCATTAAGAAATAAGCCATATATTTTTAAAATATCAAAACAACCAGAATCTTATGTTGGACAAAGAGTTATTGCCATAGGAAATCCTATCGATTTTTTAGTTTTTGACAAGACGCTCACACAAGGAGTGATAAGCAAAATTGATCCAAAAATATTATACCACGATGTAGCTTTAAACGGGGGTAATTCTGGGGGGCCCTTAATAGACACTAATGGCAATGTAATAGGAGTAAATACCTTTATTTGTTCTGGAGGAGGACAGCCATTAGGAGGCTCAATTTATATAAATAACGCAAATCAATTAATTGAATCTGCGAGCAAAAAAATTAACGCACAACCTCTCCCTTCAAATCAGATTTATCCCGACATTCCACAAAAACCATATAAACACAGCCTTATGAATACCATGTTTAGTTCCGAAAAAGATCTAAATAATATTTCCAGCATTTGGAAAACAACGCCCCCGTATTATTATGTTAAAGGCAAAAATTATGATATTTTTATTATTACACCCTTACTTAAGTACAAAGCACATTTAAAATCGAATCCTCAACTATTAGAAGAAATCAGGAAAAATCTATACAACAAGAACAAAAGTCTTCGATTTGATGCAGCTGGTGACTATGAACCAGCTTATCTTACAATATTAGTATCACCAAAACCTCGCCTTACTAATGGAAGCAAAGCTAAATTATGTGGATTATCTATATTGGGAGGTCTTGGCGTGGGGCCAATGATAATTCTTCTACCCACCTGGGATGTAAAATGCAAAGATGGTTTCCAATCAGTCTCTTTAAAAAACAAAACCAAACAAAACTTATTATCATTCTCCGAAGGCAAACTTCCATTAGATAATTATAGTTGCGGAAAAGTTCTGTACAAATCAGGTTTTAGGTATAATGTAACAACTCAGGATATTTACTATGGCGTGTTCTTATATGATTATAAATATTTTGAAAATAAAGAAGATATATATTTTGAAGTACTTTCCTCAAATGGCAAACAAACTGATAAAATAATCATTCCAGAAAAAATAAAAAACAAAATCCTGAATGACTTTAAGCCCTATAATGAATATATCAAAATAACACAAGCACAACCGAAGTAACATGATCTTGTGTCAAATATGCGATTTACTCACTCAAAACAGCTTTAGTAAGGCTTCTTGGGTTATCGGGATTATTGCCCTGCGCTTTGGTTATGTAGTTTGCAAGCATCTGGAATCTTACAACAGAATAAAGAGGAGAAATAGCCTCTTTTGTATCCGGAATATTCAAAAACACAGCATTTTTAAAGGAAGGATCTTCTTCAATTTTTTTATTGCTTTCATTTTTTATAATAACTAAGTTTTCAGGAGCCCTTTTATCCATGACTTCTTTTGTGTTTTTATAAGCAAGTTCATAATTTTCATCCCCAACATTTCCTTGAACTATAGAAATAACAGGAGTGTCTTTATCAACGGAAGCTATGTACCCGTGCAAAAATTCACCTGAAGGGAATGCTGTCGAATTAAAATAAGAAGTTTCACGAAGCTTTAATGCTCCTTCTAAAGCAGCGCCATAATTTGCGCCTCTTCCAAGAATATAAAAATCTTTTTTGAGAGCTAAATCTTTTGCAAGGCTTTCTATTGAAGCTGTATCTTGAAGCATGCCGGACAATTTAGCCGAGATGGTGTTCAATTCTTTGGAATATTCTTCAATCTTATCAGTAGAAAGCGTTCCTCTTGACTGAGCCAGCTTCAATCCGAGTGCATATAGGTTAACCAATTGAGCAGTGACGGATTTGGTCGCGGCTACAGCTTTTTCTTTTCCTGCTCCTACATCCATGGAAGAATTTGCACTTACGTCGATTTTTGACCTTGCCACGTTTGTTAAAGCTATGGTTTCAGCACCTTTTCTTTTTGCGTCCAATAAAGCAGCCAGTGTATCTGCCGTTTCGCCTGATTGTGAAATAAAAACAGCCAATTCATTTTCTTTTACCGAAGGGTTTCTATGCGCATATTCACTCGCAAAATCGACTTCTACCGGGATTTTAGCAACATTTTCAATAAAATCTTTGGCCATCATTGCAACGTTTTTGGATGAACCGCTCGCAACTATTGCTATTTTTTGGATGTTTTTTAACCCCTCTTCTGATATATTCAGGTTTAGATTAGAAACCTCCTGAGGATTTTCGCCGAAATATTTGCCAACAAGATTTGCGATAACTTTCGGCTGCTCTGTCACTTCTTTTATATAATTTGTTTCTTCAGCTCCAGAAAACCTCACATTCGGCAGCTGGAAAAGATACGAAGAAGAAACAGGACTATTAAAGGAATTTAACTCCTTTTCAACGGATAAAACTGGCTTAGGAACAATTGAGTTATTTTTCACAACTGTTCTATCTACAGAACGATTTACAGGACACAAAGCTACTTGCATTTTTATCTCTCCTAATTTTAACAAAGAACCAACCTACTTCTATTAATAGACCAAAAAAATAAATTTGCTAGAATAAGCGAACTTATTTACAATTCTTCGCTGTTTAAGAAAAAAATAATAACCTCATGGCTAGTATACAAGTCTAACTCTTTTTATTGATCCTTTTATAATTTTAAAAGAAATTAAAAAAATTATTTTTTAAATATTTCAGAAGATTCCCATGTTTATTAGACTTCAATAGTTCGTTAAGATTATTAAAGAAATTTTATGTAAATTTTGAAAAAAAATATAATCCCCCTAAAAGCAAAGATTTCGAGCTACTACGCGCATAAAATTGTAAAAGAAATGGCATGCAAAAACAAAAAATTGCCCAACTGATGAAATTTGTTTTACTATTGAATAACGGATGAGTTCGGGGAAATAATTTATCCTACAAAAAACCGATTAAGCGTCTTAAAAAATACTTTATAATTAGAATACAAATTAGAAAACAAAGTTTCGTGGAGGGATTACAGTGTTAGAACACGGCTATATTCAAATCTATACAGGTGATGGCAAAGGCAAAACAACAGCATCATTGGGGCTTGCTTTAAGAGCTCTAGGACACGGCTGGAACGTTCTTGTAATCCAATTCACAAAAGGCGATCAAGGAACATGTTATGGAGAATTGGCTTCTTCATCTAAATTTTTACCAAACCTTGACGTTGTTCAATTCGGAATGGATAGAGTAGTATACTCTCATAACATATGTTTTGACGATTACAAAGAAGCTAAAAAAGGCTGGGAATTCGCAAAACAGGCTATTGAAAGCGGTAAATATCAGCTTATAATTCTTGACGAGCTAAATATCTGTGTTGATATGAATATGATTAAAGTTTCTGAAGTAAAAGAAGCATTAATGAAAAAACCTGAAAGCCTTGAAATAGTGTTAACAGGAAGAAGAGCTCATCCTGAATTAGTTGCAATGGCTCATTTGGTGACAGAAATGAAACCCGTCAAACATTATTTTGACGCTGGAGTTCTTGCAAGACAAGGAATTGAATACTAATAATCATAACGAGTGAGAAATGGGAAAATCAATGAGAAGCTATTAAATAGCTTCTTTCTTTTTATGAACCTTTTTTACTATTTTATGTTCAGCAACTTTATCAAAGAAGGGGTAATCACATCCCACGCCAGCTCAGAAGGATGAGCATCTGTCTCGGATATTTTATACTTGAGCTCGTCTAAATTCTCCGATGTTAAATCTTTAACTTTTACCACTTTAATTCCTTCTTTTTCTAAAGCTTTCCAATCCTCACAACCCATTTCACTGTAAACAAGAACTACAAACTTTGTATCTTTCCAATGTTTTTCTGCTTCTTTTTTTGACTCTATAAAATGCAGGTTTAAAAACGATGGACTTTGCTGAAACAATTTTTTCTCTGCACTGTTTTCGGCAAATACATTTTTACAATATAACCAATGGACTCCTTTGATGATGTAATTATAGAAAGGATTTGCAGCAGAAAAAAACTTATTTTCTTCTAATCCTCTCGGGGTCTTTTTATAAAAAACTTGATTATCAGTCATCCAAACTTCACTGTGAATCCTTTGTATATGTGAGTTCAGATACACATAAATAATATATTCAGGCTCCTTAATCTGATTGTAAAAATCATTTCTGCGAAGTTGATACAACATATTCTGGACACTCCAGCCTGAGTATGCTCTGTTGTAAACGGTCCTTTGTGTTATTTCAGACAGTTTGTGAGTAAATGTTTGTTCCGGCAGCAAAGAAGCACCGTAAGCAAAAGAACAGCCAAATACCAGCAAGGGCTTTCTATTGGAATTACCTTCACTGACAGGTCTAAATTCAATTCTCGTGTCATAAAACTTGTCAAAGTTGGTATATTTATTGTCGAGGTATTTTTTATTACAAACAAGCATGTACTGTTTTAAAGGCCAGACTCTGGAATTTAACATATACGCTTTTAAAATCACGTAATTATAAATTATAAATTCGGCAAAAACATAAATTAAAAATACGGAGATAAGATTTACCAGTATTATTTTTGATTTCACTCTGTACACCTCACTGCATCAGATATTTTCAGATGCCTAATAAGGTTCATCTTATACCCTGCCAAAATAAATTGTCAATCGAAACTTCTAATTATCTATTTCTTTTGCAATTAATGGAGCTATGTTTAATTGTTTGACATTTGTCGGCGCACCTTCTCTTAAAGGTAAGGTATCCGTGACAACGACCTCTTTCACAGGGCAGTTTTTTATATTTTGATAGGCATTATCACTAAATATACCGTGAGTCGCGCATATATAAACATCTTTTGAGCCTCTGTTTTTGAGCATTTTGACTGCTTCTGTTATAGTGCCGGCGGTATCTATCATATCATCTATAAGAATACAATTTTTGCCTTCGATGTCACCAAGTACATCAACTGCTTTAGCAACATTATGTTCTTCTCTTTTTTTGTATATAACGGCCATAGGAGTGTTTAATTCACCTGATAAAGCCTCTGCTCTTTTGATTCCGCCAATATCAGGGCTTACAACCACAAGATCTTCCAAATTCCCTTTAGTTCTGAAATAATCCGCAAATAAAGGAACAGCGGAAAGATTTTTTACCGGTATATCATAAAAACCTTGTATCTGTATGGAATGCAAGTCAAAAGTAATTATTTTATCGGCTCCGGCTTTCTCCAAAGCATCAGCCACAAGCCTTGCTGTTAAAGCCTCACCTGGAACTGAAATTCTGTCCTGTCTTGAATAAGGTAAATAAGGAAGTATCGCGGTTACTTTTTCTGCACCGTTTCTTTTTGCAGCATCTATCATTTGATAGAACTCCATCAAATTATCATTTATGGGGTCATTGCCTGCATTTACCACATAAACAGATTTTTCATCGACATTGTTTGTCAATCTCACATAAGTCTCACCATTTTTGAATTTTTTTGAAATAGTAGCGCCTAAATCAATATCTGAACATTCTGAAACTTTTTCTGCCAATTTCTTGTTGTCCGCACAAGAAAATATTTTTTTATCCTCAGTATCAAAATGCGCTTTTTTGAAAGAAATAGTATCAGAGTTTAAATTGTATTGATATTTTATGGAACCTGTTTTCTCTGATTTATCAATATTTGACACAAAAGGCGACTGCCTAAAATTAGATTTAAAATTTCTAATTGAATTTACTTTTAACATTGTTATCTCCGTTTCTTATTTATCCTCAACAAAAAACACCATCAAATTACATTGATGGTGTTTTTACTGTTATACATTCGACAAAGCAAAGCTTTTGATTCTTATTATTATAAAGGGACAGTTCTATTCCCTTTTCTACCCTTCCCAGACACTCCGACACAAATTGCCTTATGGTACTGGAGGGTTGATCCGGATAAGGACCCTTGTAATGCATCAGGGTAAAACCTCGTTTAAAACGCGAATTTAAATATTTATACAAAATATTTAACTTTTTCATCTGCATGCCCAAATTTTATTTATGAATTGATTATAATCTAATAAAAAAGTCATGGCTAGTCTTTTTTTTGCAAATATGGTATAAAATAGGCTTATCTTTTGCAGACAGGCAAATAAAATGTAACAAAATATTTAATTTTTGAAATAAAATGACAATATAATGGAATTTTGAAATTATTATAAATAAATCTAGTTTTACATAGGAACATAAATGAACTTAATAGCATATCACTCTGGGGCAATACCCACCGGCGATAGCCATTTGCATTTAAATAAAGCAAAACATGAACAAGAATATAAAGATCCTCTACTTAAATGGCCGCTAAGAGGCTGCGCGTATTCCAATGAAGTAGGAGCAGCAATAAGCTCTTTATCTCCAAAGTTGGGAACTTTGCTTTGGGTGCCTGCTCTTTTATATTTTGGCGCAGATATTTATGACAAATATAAAACCGACAAAACGGAATATAATCCAAGCGGCAGAAGAGGGCTTAAACAAGCTGTTTTTCAAGCATTAGCAAGCGTAATTATGCCTACAGCTGCGGTTTATGCAGGACAAAAAGCAATCTCCCATATGGATAAATATACGAAAAACGGTTTATCCACCCAGGCAAAAGAAGATGCGACAAAGTTCTGTCTTGATTATATGAGCAGAAACAGCCTACACACACATGAAAATAATATCCAAGGCTATAAAGCCGCTTTAAAAGAATCATTGGATACATACATGACAGAAACTTTAGGCGAACATAAATCCAAAAGCACCGTCAAAAAAATCTTAAACTGGTGTTTCTCTTCAGAGCGCCCTGAGTCTATGGCTTTATCAAACAAGGAAAAATTGATAAAGTTTGTTGATGACAAAGTAGATTCAATGTTCCAAATGAGAACAGACCTTATGCAAAATAAAAAGCCAAAACAGTTAAGCGAAAAATTATTCCAAAAATTCACCGAAATAAAACCCGGATACCTAAAAGAATACGGTGAACAAAAATATGTTGGAAAAGCAGCAAAATCAGTATTAAAAGATTTTGAAAACTCGCAAATATTCAAGCATAAAATGTTCAAGACAGTAGGCGGCTT
Source organism: Cyanobacteria bacterium OH_PDB_230 (assembly GCA_023421795.1). GTDB lineage: Bacteria > Cyanobacteriota > Vampirovibrionia > Gastranaerophilales > Gastranaerophilaceae > JAEZOG01. Next base: position 508,683 of record JAEZSO010000002.1, on the reverse strand, counting down.
TATCGCTTTAGGATTAATGATTAAACCTATAGATTATTTTGTTGAACATATCATCATAAAAAAAGCGGTGGAACCATCTTTAGATAAGCTGAATTTTTCATAGTTTTAAATGTTCGTTTTGAAATACAGAAAAGATTAATGTATAATTGAATACATTAATATAGACGGTAAAATAGGAAAAAAAAATGAACATCAACAAACATTATATGGAACTTGAAGACAGTTATTTGTTTTCAACAATTGCAAAAAAAGTATCGGAATTTTCAGCAAAAAATCCCGAAACAGACATAATAAGATTAGGCATCGGCGATGTAACACTTCCTTTATGTAAGGCGGTAACTGAAGCCATGAAAAAAGCTGTAGACGAAATGGGCGTCAAAGAAACTTTTAAAGGTTACGGCCCTGAGCAAGGATACGATTTTTTAAAAACCGCAATCCAAAACTATTACGCTGAAAGAAACACTCAGCTTGAAAACGATGAAATATTCATAAGTGACGGCTCTAAAAGCGATCTTGGAAACATTTTGGATTTGTTTAGCGAAAACAATACGGTTTTGATTCCAAATCCTGTTTACCCTGTATATGTTGATACAAACATTATGGCCGGCAGAAAAATCATCTTTGCAGAAGCTAATGAATCAAACGGTTTTTTACCTCTACCTGATGAATCCGTTAAATGCGACATAATTTATATGTGTTCGCCAAATAACCCGACAGGAGCGGTTTACACAAAAGAAGACCTGAAAAAATGGGTAGATTATGCAATTAAAAATAACGCAATCATACTGTTTGATGCTGCTTATGAATGTTTCATAAAAGATTCATCTCTTCCGAGAAGTATTTTTGAAATCGAAGGGGCAAAAAAATGCGCAATCGAGTTCTGTTCTTTATCTAAAACAGCGGGATTTACAGGTACAAGATGCGGATACACAATCGTACCAAAAGAAATGGCATTTGATGGTGCTTCTATAAATAAAATGTGGCTAAGAAGACAAACCACAAAATTCAACGGAGTCCCTTATATAATACAAAGAGGGGCTGAAGCCGTTTTCTCAGAAGAAGGAAGAAAAGAAATTCAGGAGAACATAGGTTATTACAGCGAAAACGCAAAAATTATAGCTGAAACCTTAGAAAAAAAAGGATTCTGGTTCACAGGAGGCAAGCACTCACCTTATATCTGGCTAAAATGCCCTAATAATATGAGCTCTTGGGAATTTTTCGATTACCTTCTTGAAAAAATTGCCGTTGTTGGAACTCCCGGTGCCGGTTTTGGAAAAAACGGCGAAGGTTACTTCAGATTAACTTCTTTCGGCAACAGAGAAAAAACTATAGAAGCTATGGAAAGATTCTCTAATCTATTCTAAACTTTGTAAATTTTTCTTTACTTAATCCATGGAGCAGTATCATATGTATTGCTCCATTATTATTGGCTTTATACTTGATTTTAAGCAGAAGTTATCGGGGCAATTTTTTTTTTCATCATACTTATTTAATTAGCATCCAATTATAAAGGTAAGTGTTTATGAATGTAAGTTTTGGTTCAGATCTTTTAAAAGAGTTTGGGAAAAATGTCTCATCAAATCAGACTGTACAATCCACAACACCTGCGGTTCCTGCGACAACTGCTAACAGTGCAACAATAATTCAGACTCCTCAAAAAGACACTTTTGTAAATACTGCTCAGCCTCAACAACCAAAAAATAAAGTAATGGATTATATACTTAAATATAGCGGTATAGCTGCAATAGCAGGAATACCTATCACCGCTGTAATAATGCATAGAGTGAACGTAAAGAGCATGAGTAAATTAACCGGTGAACTTTCCAATCTGAAAGATGCTATTACCAACAATAAAGTAGTGGTAGAGGAAGCAAAAAAAGGAAATGTAGCCTTATGGTCAGCATTGTCAGCTTTTGCAGGCATCAGTATAAGTGAGTTGCTAGGTTCTAAAAAAGACATAAGCGAAATAACAGAAACTCAACTGCAACAAGAAATTACCCAAAAAGCAACAGAAAGAATGCAAACATTCCAAAACGACATAAACGATGCAAAAAGTACAGCATCTAACGCTCAAAACACAGCTGATTATGCTAAAAACATAAATGAAAAAGGCGCTCTTCATACAAAATATTTAGACACCGTACACGGATTCAGACTACTTAAAGGCGTCGACAAAAAAGGCGGGTTTAACCAGGCAAAATATGATGAAGCTATTACAAAAATTCAAAATTCAGCAATAAACCATATCCACGGCGAAGCTCAGAAAACCAAAGCACCACTTAAAAAAGGAGACACTGTTTGGTCCATCACTTCAGAATTTGCACCTATCAAAGAAGGTGGCTTAGGGGCTGTACCTGTTGATTTACAAAACAATTTTGAAGCACTTGGAATCAAAACTCCTACGTTTGTTCCGATGTACCAAAAAAATGGATTCTCAAGTTTAAAACAAGTCAATGGAAATTATACTTATAACTATTCCGGAACAACATTTAAGTTAGACAAAGTCGCTGACTTTAAAGTCCACTCTTATAAATTACATGATTCAAAAGACGAACCGGTAGAAGTATTTATAAGTACTGAAAAAACTGATGCAAAAGGAAGAACAACAAAGACTCCTCCATTAGTGTTCATAAAAAATGACGAATACTTTAACGGAACAATCTATAGCAGAACAGCAAAATCAGAAGAGCCTGAAAAATTTGCTTTCTTCTCTAAAGCCGTGTATGAATTCGGAAAAGCAATGTTGGATCAGAACAGCGTAAAAGGCTTAAACATAATAAATCAGGAAAAACTTGAAGAAATCGGAGCTCCAAAAGGACTTGTACTAAACGATTGGCAGGCTGCACCTATAGCGGCTATGGCAAGATACAAAGCACCAATGGAAAATGCATACGGCGGATTGAAAGATTCTGCTGCCGCCGAACTTTCTGATATGAGAATAATCACAATAGGCCACAACGCACAATATCAAGGATATACGCACCTTGATAACGATTATGTACAAAAAGTAGAAGTTTCAGAAAACATATTAAATACATTGTTTGACAACTTCGCTTCAGATATAGTTAGAAACGCGACCACAAAATCTCCTCACGAAGCACTTTCAAATGCAGTAGTTATGAACCCTGACTCAGGCGACAGACACGTTAACCTGCTTAATATGGGTGTTTGTTTAAGCGATTACTTTGCACCTGTATCTAAAAATTATGCAAAAGAACTTGTAGAAGATCCAGGAAAATCAAGTTACTTACAATGGGCAATCGAAGAAAGAGATAAACATGGCACTTTAGTCGGAATTATAAACGGTAATGATATAAATAACATCAACATCATTTCAAAACAAAAATTCATACAAGATAAAACCGGCGTGAGCTTCCAAACATATTCAAATAACGCGCCTATGGAAGAAGTCTTAAATGCCAGATTCGAGAACAAAAAAGCGTTATACAATGAATACATAAAACCATTTACTACAGGCGCAAAACAAGATAAATTGCTCGAAAATGTTGGAACAACAAAACTGCCTGAATTAACAGATGAAGAAATAAATAAAACCCCGATAATATCATACGCCCACAGACTTGTTGACCAAAAAGGCGTTGACATATTGACTGACTCAATAAAAACATTGTATGAAAACTGGGACAAAGATTTCAACGGGCAACCAAAACCAATCTTCTACCTTGCAGGTGAGGACGGTGAAGGCGGACAAAAACGCGCACTAATCGAAAAATTAAAACAAGAACTCAAGCCTGAAGATTCAAACAGAGTAGTATTTGCTCACGGGTTTGCTCCAAACCCTGCGCTAATGTCAGCTACAGACTTTTTCTTGATGCCAAGCAAGTTTGAACCTTGCGGACTAACTCAAAGTGAAGCATTCGCAATGGGTACTCCTGTTATCGCTACAGCAACTGGCGGCATTGTTGATACAGTAATCGATTCAGGCGAAAACCAAACAGGTATCTTGACAAAAGACATCAGTGGAGAAGGATTCTACAAAGCTATGAAAGAAGGAATCTCTAAATTCTTAAACGACAAACCTTCATACAACAAAATGGTTATGAACTCTCTTCACCAAGACTTTAGCTGGATCGCTCCAAACAGACAAGGTCCTATATATGACTACTTAGAACTATTTGGAATGGACAGAAATTCACTTCCTGAAAAATCAGAAATAACAAATTAAACCATAAGAAATTTAAGAATAAAAAACGAGACCGTTATGGTCTCGTTTTTGTTTTATTAATACTGTGGATAATAAACTTTATATGCTCTATTTTGAATGTTGAATGCCATTACAATTCTTTCGCCTTTATACTCACCCGGCGGAGGATTTATTTGCGTAACATTTTCCATCATTAGTTTTATTGAATCATCCATTGTAGAATTATTTGACGGTTTAACTATTTTTTTATCTATAATTTTTCCTGAATTATCAACTCTGAATTCTATCTCGCAAGTTCCGTCACCTACTACTGAACCTCTGGCCCAGCTAGCCACAAACGTTTGCCCTAAAGCAACAACATAAGTTCTCATCTCAGGTCCAAAATCCGTCATTCTGGCATTAAGAATCGCAGTATTTTTTGGAGCAGAAGGAGTTGATACACCAATCTTTTTCTGTGCACGAGGAGGAGTGCTGTCCCAAACCTGTTCTATTTGGGGGATATTTTGATTTGTTGCAAAATGATTTCCCGAAGCATCTGTATGTTTAGTTCCACTTGAGTTTGTTCCGTTACCTATAAAAATCCAGGCACAGATTGAAAGAAAGATACATATTCCGAAAATAACATTAGACAAAATTTGCTTTAAATTTTTTGGTTTTTTAGGAACAGGAGCAGGAGCAGATTCAGCATAGTAATATTGGCTTTGTTGAGTCTGAGACGCTGGAGCACTTTGGGCATAAATACTTTCAAAGGTATCATTTCCACACTCACAATAGTCTGGTTTGCTGTTGTATACTGCATTACACTCTAAACATTTAAACATTTTTATTCTCGTTTTTTCTTCTAATCTATATCTTTATCAATTTTTGCAAGTAACTCTTCCTGTACAAATATATGGAATTGAGTGTTACTAAGCATATAAGTCTCTGCAAGCAATAATGCTGTCGGAACCAAGGCTGCAATGGCACTTAAGAAAAGGCCTTGGAAATCGCCACCTATTTCAGTAACAAAATATGAAATATTCATCGAAAACTCTATAAAAATTATCGTAGCTCCAATAAGGAAGAATCTGATTCTTTCTCCTTCAAGTTTTTTGATACCTTCTATACCATATATGTCAACTCCGTGATGCATATAATTCGAGAAACCGTCTCTCTTTATTACCTCTGAAGCTCTGGCTTTTCTTGTACACAAGAATGAAGCTGAGAAAGAGAAGAAGGCGAACACAATCAAGAAAGTCGCAAGTGTAAGGAAAATAGGACTGTATCTAAAGCCTGAAACCCTAATCCAGCCTGCAGCTTCCGGGAAACACATCCCCAGGGTGTTAGATACACCATAAGCCAGGAATGGAGAGGTTAAAATACCTAAAATTATTTCACCGAAAGATTTTATCTGTAGTGAAAAAAGCTTATCTTTAATCTGTTTGATTTTTGTATTGCTAAAGTTATTTAAATATAAATGAATCCATTGTTGGTATTCTTGGATAACACTTTGGAAATCTTCTCTGCTTTCGTGTTTATCAAGCTCTATACCAAGTTCCGTATGATTGTGTTTTAAGTATCCGCAAAAACCTGCATCAACCATTATAACGCCTATCGCAACGGCTGACATAACCACGATGAACCATGGCAGGTTCACACCCTGCTTGAAATATAGAGAAATCAAGACAGCATATATCGTCGTAAAACCTATAGCTGAACCGGCGACACAAGCGGTCTCCATACTCTTAGTTGTTTTTGTAGGCTTAATTTTATTTTGGAAATATAAGAATATACCATGTTTGAAAGTCAATCCCAATAGGCATACTATAGATGCTGCTATAAGGAATATTTTTACATGGTCGGGGATAAGTGTCTTAACGCCTGCTTCTGTAATCTGCTTAAATGAATCCGACATAAACATTGCCGATATAAAAGGAACCAATACCAATCCTGCATTGGCAAATGTTGATGTTTTAGAATTTACGTTAAGTTTTTTTCTTAAATCTTCGATAAAGAATCCTACTTCTTTTAAAATAGAGGCTCTTTTTCTTTCAATATCAGCTTTTCTTTTGTCTAGCTTGATTTTTGTCTCAGCATTAACTGAAGTTCCGTATATTCCTCGTATGTCGGCTTCGTTGAAATCTTCTTCCTGTATCATACTCATCGTTTTTTGAGGTGATACAATTGAGTTAGTGGGAATTTGATTAGGCATCTGTGGCTGAACCATTTGCTGCCCTGTAGGAGCCGGTTGAGGCATAACGACTTGCTGCTGGGGCATTACAACCTGAGATTGTTGTGAAGCAACTAGAACTTCTGCCGGAAGTATTTTTATGCTTACAAAGTCATCCCCTGCAGGTATCATAAGTTTGCACATTTTTTCTATTGCAACTCTTGGACCAATAGGCTGGCCTTTAAATAATACTTGAGGAGAATTGAAATTATTAACCAAAATGCACTTATTAGCCGAAATATTATAATTAAGCGTCAACAAAAGATCAAAACCGAGGTTTAAGAAAACATCACAATTGGGGTTTGTACCTATATTGATAATTTCTTTAGCCTCAAAAACTTTTTCCTGATTTTTTGTAGTTATAATAATCGCCATAAATTACCTCAAATTCTAATTCTCATTTATCTGCCGATGGCAGTGGTGAAGTTTCTCAAGATTTTTTCCGCATTCTGTTCATTAGCAATAATGATTTTTTGCTCCCCAAGGATAGGAACAAGTTTTTCTTTTACGAAATCAAGTTTGGAAGGATGCGCAAACAAAAATGTCATTGAAATTTCCGGGATATATTTTTTTATGTTTTCAACATTTTTAGGAAGCAAATCCCAATTGATTTGTCCCGACAAAGGACCTTCATCTTCCAAATCACCCACAACAATTATTGCAGGAGTATAACCATCCTTTTTCATTTGTAGTGCATGTCCAAAAGCCTTTTTCAAAGCTACTCCGTACGCAGTTCCATAAGAATCTTTATCATATTGCGTAAATGCATCCATTGATTTATTAATTGTGCTGCCGTTGTGCGGGCTACCTTCGTAGATTATATAAGCATCTTGCGATACTTTCAGTATTTTCACGTGATCTTCAGGGTCAAGCAAAGAACACATTTGGGTCATAAATTTTCTTTGATGATATAACTTGTTCTGATTTGATGCAGATGTATCAACAAGAAATATTGCAGCTACAGGCTTAAATGCATCAACTTTTACGCTTTTCAGGCCCATAAAAACAAACTTTAGAACCACTGATGCCACTAAAATTAAAAGCCCAATTATAATTAATCTTTTATTCATAACCCATAAACCAATGTATACTAATACCGAAATTATATCACATTGCACTAGGTTTTAACAAGTAAATTCAAAGCGAGACTAAGGCGAAACCTCAGCCCTCAAAGCTCGAGAAACCCAAATATTAAGGATTTTAGGGTTCTCTTGCATTTTCTCATTAAAAAAAATTCGTCTATTTATAGGAGTTTTTTATAAAAAATATTGTTATTTGAAATTAAGGTATATGCACCGTAGAAAATTTGTAAGCTTCAAAAGTATCAGAGAAATAATCAGGACTTAATCCCGCTTTTTGTTTAAGAGAGTTAAGGAATAGCGTTTTTTCCGGTAATTGCTCCCATACAGAAGGCAAATATACGGCCTGATAATTTTCATCTCTTATTATTATCCCGTCTTCAAAAGGCTTTATCTGGTTAAGCAAGTCCTCTTCATCTTTAAAGCTCATCTTTTCCGGCGAAGATAACAATGACACAGAAATCTGAATGTCAGGATATTCTTGCTCTGACAGAGGATAGAAGCGATTGTCAGAAAAAGCCGAGCTTCTGGAATTTTGGACCAAATCATCTATAAGTGGCTGATGGGCGATGATTGATCCTATGCAGCCTCTTAGCATATCATTGTGATTCAACGTCACAAAGCAAGCGCCGTATTCTTCCAAAACAGCGGGAAGACGTTTGTATTCTTCTTGCACATCCAGTTTTCTACCTTCAAGCCCCGCTTTTATGCTCGCTTTACATATTTCAATTACGAAATCTGAAAAATTGTCTTTTATAAATTTGGATTTTGTATCTTCATATAAAAACCAGCTGCCGTAACCTACAACACTGTCCTTGTCGCCGCTTACATCTCCTGAATTTTTCATATTAATTCTGATTAGCGAAAATCCTCTGTTTTTTGCAAATTCAACAAGGCCCAAAATCCCCAAAGCACCGCATGCCTGTTGATGCTGAAAGCTGGATACCTCAAGAGTTTCAATCATTTGCGCGGTGATCTTGTCAATTTTTTTAGCATCAGTGGATTCAAGAAAATGACTTAAATCCGATGAAAAAACAAAACCATTGCTTACATCATCCCAGTAGTTTTCGATTATAGCGACAATTTTTTCAGGTTTAGCATCTCCTATTAAGACGGGAATTATTTTGACAGAGTCAAAATAAGCTTGAATAAAAGGTACCTGAACCTCAACAGCGTGTTCTTTTTCAAACGCATAATCATTAAAGGCACAATGAAACCTCTTTTCTAATTCCTTATTGATTTCCTGATTAACTGGAATTTCCCCTAAAGGGGTTTGCCAGCTATCAAAACTGGATAACGCCATCCCCTCAAATCCTACGTGATGGGCAGGAGCAAAGATAAATATGTTTTTAACACTTTTTTTTAAATACTGAAACCCTTCACTTGCAATCTGACCCGAATAATAATATCCGGCGTGAGGGACAATAATCGCTCTTGTGGCTATATTATAATCTTGCCTGTTATTCTGATAGAAATAGTTAATGTTACTCAAAAGTTGTTGCGCATCTGATGGATAGAAGCTCCCCGCAACAGCTGGGGATTTAATTTTATTCATGGTAAATCTGCCAATTTATTTTTTAACCTTTGCAAATTATAATATATTTTATGAAATACCAAAATAGCCTAGATAACGAAAAAACACAATGCACTATTTGCCCACATAACTGTATTCTTGCAGATGGGCAAAGAGGTTTTTGTTTTATAAGAAAAAATGTTAACGGAGAAATAAAACTAACAGCGTACGGCTTAAATACAGGAATGGCAATAGATCCCATAGAAAAGAAACCTTTGTATCATTTTTATCCGGGATCAAAAGTTCTTTCATTCGGTACTACAGGCTGCAATTTAAGCTGCGACTTTTGCCAAAACTGGCAGATATCAAGGTCAAAAATAGACCCTGAGTTTTTGAAACCAGCTTCACCTGAAGAAATAGCGGAACTTGCGATTGAAAATGGATGTAAGAGCGTTGCTTTCACTTATAATGAACCGATTGTTTTCTTTGAATATGCAATAGATACCGCCATAGAATGTAAAAAAAGAGACATAAAAACAGTCGCAGTAACTGCAGGGTATATAAATCCTGAACCGCGTAAGGAATTTTTCAAGCATATGGACGCGGTGAACATTGATTTAAAATCATTCAACAAAAATTTCTATAAAAAATACTGCAAAGTCGAGCTTGAGCCTGTTTTAGACACGATAAAATACGTGAAAAACGAAACGGACTGCTGGATGGAACTTACAACCCTTTTAATAGAAGGGGAGAACGACAGTGCTGAAGAAATCGAGAAAGAATGCGACTGGATAAAAGAAAACGTAGGAGTGGATACACCGCTTCATCTCAGCGCATTTCATCCGAGTTACAAATTTTCAGACAGGAAACCCACTTCATTCGCAGCTCTTCAAAAAGCCTATGAAATAGCCACCCGAAAAGGACTAAACTACGTTTATACAGGCAATATTATAGACACGGAATCTTCATCTACCTTCTGTCATAACTGCAAAAAAAATATAATCCAAAGAACCGGCTACTTAATAGACAGTTACAATTTAAAAGAATCAGGTGGCTGCTATTTTTGCGGAGCAAAATGTCCGGGTGTTTTTGAATAAATTGGCGTATGTATTAAAGGTAAAAAACTTTCTTTAAATGAGCGTGCAGCTGATCGATATATTCCAATATATTAGGATTTTGCATAACATCATAAACGGCAAAGGTTTCCAGATTATCCATTCCGCAGAATTGATGAGTTTTGTGAAGGTGAATAAAGATTTCATCAAGTGTTTTCCCTTCAAGAAAAGAATGAGGATTCCCGAAGACATCTTCTGTCGAACCCATAGTAAGAGAAAGCATATATTTTTTGCCTTTAAAAAGACCGCAGTTCCCGGATCCGCTTGTTTCAAGATCAAAGAACACACCTGCTGAATAGACCCTATCAATGTATGTTTTAAACAGCCCCGGCACTGAATACCAGAATACTGGAGTTTGCAGAATAACCGCATCCGCCCATTTATATTTGTCTTGTTCTTCTTCCGGTATATAACCTTTTGACAAAACCGTCGTTTCTATATCATATTTAACAGCTAAAAATTCCACAATATTATCAAATAGCAACTGGTTTAATCTTCCTTCAGAAGAAGGGTACTGCTGGTGCCCGTTTATTACAAGAATATTTTTCATAGAAACCCTCTTAAAAACCTACACCAAATTATTATTCAAAAATCAAAGATTTTTCAATCAACTTAGTAGGCAATTTTTTAAGTTATAAAATGTCTTAATCTAGAAAAAAAGCTTCTTGTTAACCAGCTGTCTTTTAATGTGAGGAGGGATAGAAGACGATGCAATCCACTTATCTAAGGTTGCTGGAGGGATATTTAGCTTTCCTATGGTTTTAATATCCATATACTGAAGGGCATTCACAAGACCTAATTCCACGTCATGCCTGTTTGCGTGTTTGCTTTTAAATATATCGTTCCAGACTTCAGCCTTTTTATCGTCCGGTGTTTTTGCTAATTTATAGTATATTTTTCTCGCTTCTTTATTTTTGACAATCGTATGATTAATGACTTTTTGTCCGCCACCATCTACGACCCAGTCGTTTATGGTATTTGAAGCATTTCTCAAGTCCGTATGTTCTAAACCTATATAGGTGGCATCAACTATTTTTTTAGGAGGAGCAGCATTAAACCCGATATATTGAGACAACGACCCGCCATTTTCCAAGTCAGCGAAATACATTCTGGCATTTTGGTGTTTTTTTACATTTTGTTGCCAATAAAATGCCCTGTTAGCTTCTATAAGTTTCCCATGAAGCTTCATCTCGTCTTTAAAATCCTCGACTGAATACCCAGCAAAGAGTTTTTCAAAGATGTTGTCTTTTGGTTCGGTACGCATAGTCTTATAAATTTTTAACGCATATTCTTTATCATCAGCCGTCAATCTGTATACGTTACCGAATTCGCCTGAGCCTACGTATCTTAAATCGATCTTTTTGCAGATGCCGTTTTGAGACAGCAAATTTTTAAGCATCTTTTTAGCGTTTACAAGCGATTCAGAAGGGTCAATTTCCTGCTGAGTCTTAGAGATATAGTCATTTAGTAGGCAAAGTTTCTTTTCCATGCTGATTGGAGAATTCAAAATGGATTCATTTTCCCTGACAAAACGTTGGATATCCTCTTCTATAGCAATATTAGGCTTCTGAAGTTCTTTTATCGCTTCAGAAAAACCTTTTTGAATAGTTTTTATTTTGTCCGCTCTTTGCGGTTTATCGATTTTCTCAATCCATTCCACAGGGAACGATCCCACAAAGGGATTGGGGACTTTTTTCAGCATAGCGGCAATATGTAAAGGGTCATCGTATGCGGCTTTTTTCATTACAGATGTCATTCCGCAAAAAGAAGGCGTTTGAGCGGTTTTATTTTCTTGATTGTTCTTTTTAATAGAAAAATCGTAATTATTAAGATAAAAGTTTGAGTTGATTTTCATTTTTCTTCCACTTCAGCACTTTTTTAAACACATGTGAAAAAAATTTATTTACCAAAAATCAGAAGATATTAACAGTTTTTAAAATTTAAAATATAATTATTCAATGAATTATTTCTCGGAAAATTTAAAAAACATATTTGATTTCAGCATAAGAAAATTAACCAAATTTTCAAGAAAAAATTATGAAGAAAAAAACGAAGCGAAAGAAAACATTTTCAACAGTGTTGAAGAAATTGAAAGGGAAAATTTTTTAACAGAAAAATACAGTTTAACTGAATTTAAAAACAATTCTACGAAAACAAATTATCTTGAAAACCTTTATCTTCTTGATGTTCTGGACAAATATTTAAAAATCGAAATTAAAGATTCTCCCAATATTTTGGACATCGGCTCAAAAAACTGGTCTTATGCCAAAAGTGAATACTTTTTCTTTAAACAAAATTGTGCAAAGTTTCTTTTAGACGGAATCGAAATCGATGCCCACAGGCTTTACAGCAACCTTTATTCAAGAAAAGAAGTGGCAAAATTTCACATCAAAGGTCTTGAAAACACAAATTATATCGAAGGCAATTTTTTAAACCATACAAAAAAATACAACTGCATAATATGGAGCCTTCCTTTTATAAAAAAGTATCCTCACTTGAAATGGGGGCTGCCTTTAGAATACTTCAGGCCTGATGAAATGCTAAGACAGGCCTATGAATCATTGAAACCAAGCGGTCAAATGATGATTATCAATCAGGGCATAGAAGAATTTGAAATCCAAAAACAGCTTTGCAAAAGATTAAACATCCACATTCAATTTGCTGAAAAGATTGAAAGTCCTTTTTCAAATTACAAAATGGACAGATACTTAATTTTGGTATCAAAAGAATAGGGATAACAGGCTAATTCTTTTAATTCAAATTACAATTAAAATTGAAATAAACGAAAGGAGCATAAAATGAAAAAAATTATAATATTATCTATAGCATCGTTTTTAATAAGCACTCCGGTTTTTGCTTTAGCCACTGCTCAAAACCTATCAACATCGGACAAAATCACCGCAAAAGATTTCAGCTGCATTTTTAAATCCTTAAACGGTCTTAGCGAAAACCTCTTAAAACAGCATAATACTCTATATCTCAGGTATGTTAAAAAAATAAATGAAATAAACACTAAACTTGAAAGTGCAAATAAAAAAGAAGCAAATGCAGCTTATTCAGAATATAGAAGCTTAAAAATAGACAGAGCTTTTTCCAATAACGGCGTCGTTTTGCATGAACTATATTTTGAAAATTTAAATTCAAAACCGACAGCCCCATCCAAAGAATTTCTTAGCAAAATAAATAAGGATTTTGGCTCCTTCGACAACTATGTCTCCGATTTAGAATCTTCAATGAAATCCACAAGAAACGGATGGGTGGTTAGTGTTTATAACTGTTTAAGCAAAAACATAGAAACATATATTTTTGAATCGCACGATCTTCATATTCCTGTTAATAGTAAGCCTTTGCTTGTTATCGATGTTTGGGAACATGCTTATCAAATTGACTACGGCATAGATAAAGATTCATACATAAAAGCTATATTTAAGAATATTAATTGGGAAGTGGTTTCTAAACGTTACTCTCAATCACTAAGACCCTAATCTCAAATATATGACAAGAGGAACATCTTTATTCCAGATGTTCCTCTAATTCTTAATCCAGTTGCAAAGACATTAGTTTGCCAACTCCCCCCGCTTTGTCTTCTCCATTATCTCTATGATTTCTTTTTCTAAAAATTCAAGCTCATCGCGAGTTTTAGGAGATTGTTTCGCGGCCCAATCATCCATTTCTTTCTGGAACACTTTTCCAGGAATTATGCACTCACCCGTTCCGACTTTGGATTTATACTTATCTGTAAATTCCATAAGGAATCCGGCATAAGCATCAACAATCTTGTCTGAAACCAAATTGGCATTTTTTAAGAATACTTCAATATCTTTATCAATATTGTCTCTTAACCTAGGAGAGACATCCAACGTCCCCATTGGAGAAAAAGGAATAGAACGCTTGCCAGTGTGGAATCCCAATCCCATATATTGAACGGCTCTTTGGGCAGCAGATGATGCTATGTGCATATCTTGGCTTATACCCCAGCTTCCGTCGATTCCATAGAATTTTTTCTCGCAGGAATTTCCTCCGAAATCACAAACAAGGTCTGCGAACAGTTGAGCAAAACCGAATTCGCTGTTTTCAGCGTCTTTAGGCTTCATCATGCCGCCAAAGGATCCTCTTGGATCAAGAGTTATGAAATCAAGCTTATCCGGCAAGAACCAAGGTTTGCCTAACTTTTCTGCAACCTTATTCATCACTACAAGAGTCGCCCCATGTCCACCTTCATGCGTTGTCACTACTGCCTTATCGGCCTCTGTATAACTGGAGTTGTAAGGTCTTCCTGATGTAGCGCGCAAATAAGCTTCATTGAAATCTGCTTCATCTATAGCTTTGTGTCCTCTTTCTTTTGAAACTATTTTTGCTTTATCAAGTAAGTCCATCAAATTTACAACCGAGAAATATGAAGTTGTTTCTGCAATGTTTTGTATAGTTTTTGCCTTGTCTTCAGGAGTTTCACCGGCTATTTTTAATCCGTTTTTCTTTATGTAATACTTTAATACTTCAATTCTGTCCTTTTTGTCTTGAGGCGAATAGACAACTATCTGATCGAGGAATTTATACGGCTTTTGTATTGCTTCGTCGATATATTCAGGATAATTGGCTGAGCCGACAATTACCAGATTGATATTTTCATTTTTTCTGATATTTTCCATCTCAGTTAAAAGCTGAGAAAAAGCTTTTTGTTCATATATCGAAGAAATTCCTGTCAACGGATTTGCGCCGAAATTATCGAAATTCTCGATAAATATCATTGCCGATTTATGTTTGTTGGCTTCGGCTTGAGTTTTTGCCATACTGACCAGTTTTTTTATTTTTACTTCTGATAAATCAGCATTTTGAGAAAGAGCATCTATATCTTTTAACGCAAAATCTCTTGCGTTTATAGGAATAAACGGAATTCCTGATTCACCTGCTATTGCTTCTGCCGTATGTCTTCTTCCGCCGCCTGAAGAACCGCTGTTTGAATAAATTATAAATCCTTTTGTCCCTATCGATTTATCTCTTATCTGCTTAACGATACTTGCAGCTTCAGCTTTAGTCATCCCGTTTCCAACGATATCTTTGAGCTTTTTACCTGTATCGAAAACCACTTTAAAAGAATTATTGGAATCAGAAGTTTTTAAGAGGCCTTTTGTTTCTTTTAAATAGTTATTGACATCAGAAAGATTAATTTCTTCTTTATCTATATAGAAACCTGCAATATTTTTCATTAATTTTACTGTCTTTTCAGGGAAATTACCTTCCTGCATATTGGAAATCTCTATACTTCTGGTGATTGCGTTAGGCTTGAATACCTTTTTCGTCTCTTTTTTGACGTAATCAGGGCTTTCTGTCAATATTTTCTTTGTTTCTTCCGCGGTAAGGATAGGAAGAGAATGCAAGCCGTATTCTCCGATTACCTTTTTCAAGACCGGATTAGAAATATTTGCATCATATGAATCCTTATTGCAAGTTAAGACAATCCTTATATTATCCGCTTTGTTAACAGGCGCTTTATTTTCCAACACCGCGACATCATCTTCATTTAAAACTGACATCATGCGTCCACCTGATGTTGTCATAGGGGCATTCTTCAAAAGAGAAATAAAATCTGCGACAATAACTGTTGTCTTATCTTGTGTTTTTCTGGCTTCATCCACTACCTTTGAAAGATAATCAAACGTAGCTCTTTTATTCAAATAAACCAGATTTGTGTTCTCAGCATTTAAATTTTTGTACTGCTGCCCCGGTTTATTTATAAGATTGCCGAAGCTATTCAACAAATACTTGGCAGAAGTTTCATTGTCTTGGTCATACACAACAAACATATCGTTTCCTATGCCGACGTTTTTCCACAAATTATCCGCTTTATCATCATAGAATTTAAGATGTATCTTCTCTTTTGCAGGGGTCTTTTCAGTCATAGTTGCGGCTTGAAGCTTGGTTACTAAGTTTGTTGACATTTTATAGACGGCATCATCTTGAGAAGACATAATTCCCATCAAAAGCATATTGTCTGTAAAAGCAGTGTTATCCTGCTCTTTACTCATGTATGTATACATATAATTTAAATCTGCCAACAATTCTTTGGTTGGCTGAGGGTTTCTAGATAGGCCTCTTTTAGAAAAATCCATTTGCAAGTTCTCATGAGTGGATTGCAATTCTTGCATTAAAACAGGAGCTATCGCATTTCTTGTTTTTTCATCTTTAAAAGCCTCCGGGATAACGCTTTCAAAACAAGCAGGTAGAACATATGTTGAAGGGACTTCATATTTTTTCACACCGGAGTTCAAATCATCAATGTACTTGCACATATCTTCCAAAAGAGCGGCATATAAATGCTCATGGGTAACTTCCTTGTGTTTATAGGCTTTAGCTATATCAGCAGCACTTTCCCATTCCCTTTGTGTATTAAGGGTAAAAGAATTTTGAAGACCGTCAAATATTTTTTCTTCTCTGGTTTTGAAAAATCCTCCAAAACTTACATAATAGCCTTGTAAAACTTGTGAATCCACCCTTTGATCGTTGCTTGTTATGCCTTCAGAAACCTCTTTATTCTGCAAATTCAAAGAATTTACAGGTGTTTTATTCAGCCTAATAGTCTTGCTATTAGCAGCATCTATACTCTTAATCATTTCTCTTACACCTCTCTACCTCAACACTTGTATGCATTAAATCATTTTTTGAGAGTTTTTTGCTACTTTACAGAAAAATTGTTAATAATATTTAATATGAAACAAAAAGAGACCCCAAAAGGGATCTCTTTAAAATTACTGATATTATTGCTATCTAGGCCCGTACTTTTTGCTTTTTCCGGTTTTTGATTTTTGGTTTCTTTTAGGTTTATCAAAAGCAAAATCTTTACCTGATTCTTTTTTAGCTCTTCTTGGTTTATCAAAGCTTTTTTTATAATCTTTTTTGTCTTTTTTTGGTTTGGAAAAGTCCGTTCCCTCTTCATCTCTGTTAAACTTTTTAGGGTTTTCTCTTAAAGATTTAACGGCTTTAATCATTTCATCCAGGCTCAATTCGTTATCATTTCTTTGTTTACTGCTGCCATAATTACGTTTTTTGTCATCAAAGCTGCGGTCTTTATCGCCGAATCCTCTGTTTCTTCCCCCTCTTGAATTTCCGCCGGAGAAGTTTCTCTCTCTTGAGCCGCGTCCGCCTCTAGAGCGTCTTGAACCTGATTCATCTTCGTTTGAGTCATCTTCAAAGACAATGTTTCTATTGATTTTTCTGCTTTCTTTATTCATTGACATTTTCAATAAAGCAGCAGCAACCTCAACAATAGAAACGTTTTCATTTGTCATGGACATAACTCTTTCAGAAAATACCGATAAATCATCGCACTGAATAATGTTGCTTATTTTGCTCATAAAAGCATCAGCTCTTGAACTTTCGAGTTCTTCAAAACTCGGAACCTCTCTTTTATGAATTAGCATACCATTGGCTCTTTCAATTCTTTTTAGATGTTGAACCTGTCTTTTTGAAACGAAAGTGAAAGATTTGCCTGAAGTACCTGCTCTACCTGTTCTTCCGATTCTGTGAATATAATCTTCATCATCTCTTGGAAGGTCATAGTTAAACACTGCTTCAATATTTTTAACATCAATCCCTCTTCCTGCAACGTCAGTCGCAACAAGAATCTCAACGGTGCCGTTTCTAAAACCTCTCATAACTTTTTCTCTTTGGGTTTGATTCATATCACCGTGAAGAGCATCAGCAAAGTATCCTCTTGATTTTAAAAATTCTACCGCTTTGTCGACAGAACTTTTTGTATTACAGAAAACAAGGGATAGTTTGACCCTATGCAGGTCTAAAAGTCTTGTTAAAAGCTCCATTTTCGCTTTTTCAACAACTTCAAAATACATCTGTTCAATATCCGGAGTATTTTCAATATTATTAGTAACATCAACTAAACCGGGATTATTTTGAAATTTTTTGGTAAGTTCAACTATATCTTTTGCCATAGTGGCAGAAAATAAAATAGTTTGACGGTTAACGGGAACATCTTCCAAAATAACGTGTATGTCTTCTCTAAATCCCATATCAAGCATCTCATCAGCTTCATCAAGAACAACCATACTGACAAAATCAAGTTTTATAGAGCCTCTTCTTAAATGGTCCATCAACCTTCCCGGTGTAGCTACTACAATCTGGGGTGATTTTTGAAGTGCATTAAATTGTTTTTCTATCTGTTGTCCGCCATAAACCGAAACAACTGATACATTTTCCATATACTTGCTTAATTTTTCAAATTCTTTGTGTACCTGAATTACAAGTTCTCTGGTCGGGCAAAGTATAAGTGCCTGAATATTTTTATTGTCAGAATTTAAATCCAACTTTTCTAATATAGGAATGGCAAAAGCAGCTGTCTTTCCGCTTCCTGTTGGGGCTTTGGCTATAATATCCTTGCCCATCATAATTTGGGGGATAGCTTCAGCCTGAATTGAAGATGGCTTTTCAAACTTCATATCAGTCACTGCATTACGCAAAGTTTCCGATAAATTTAAGTCCTTAAATCCATCAATTGTTAAAATTGTCTCTAATGTTGTCATATTGATCTTTCTCTAGTGTAAAATGCTCTTTACGGGCTAAAATGTAAAAAGAGCATCCAAAAAATTACATTAAAGACATAAACTGTATTACCAAAATAACATGAAAAAATTACAAATGTCGTAATCAAGAAGAAACATTAAGACGAATAATTTGCCTTCTTTTCGAGGCGAAAAAACTTGAGCCGTAGAAAATGGCGTCACGAAAAGACATAAATCCTATGGCATCATTGAAAAAACAAATAGTACCGCCAGGCTGAATTAAACAGATATGATACTAGATTAGCTTAACTTTACAAAAAAGTATTACTTATAAAAATTTTAATAATCTCAAACATTTTAGACTGCACAAAATCAGCGGCATATAAAACAAATTTGAATCCAAAAGTAAACAAAATCAAAAAAGCAATCGCGATCCCGTAAGGTTCAAGAGAAAGATATTTTTCAGCAAGGCGATCAGGCATCATCCAAGCCAACACCCTCGACCCGTCAAACGGAGGGATAGGAAGCATATTAAATATCGCAAGAATCAGGTTTATCTTTATAACAACCGTTACTGTGATATGCATCAATGCAATAATATCAGTAACCGGCCCTTTATAAAAAAGCGAAATACAAACAGAAACCAACGTAAAAACAATTGCAAGCAGAAGGTTGCTTAAAGGCCCGGCAAGTGCAACAAGCATTTGTTTGGTTCTGCTTTCAATATTCAATGTATTTATAGGGACAGGCTTCGCCCACCCTATACCGATTATAAAAAGCATCAAGGTCCCAAGAGGATCGAGATGAGCAAAAGGATTTAGCGTCAATCGTCCGAACAATTTAGGGGTAGGATCGCCGAATTTGTATGCAACATAACCATGCGACCACTCGTGGAAAGTAATACTTATCAACAAAGGTACGATAAGCATCATAATCGCAACAAGAAATTGGACAGGATCATTAATAAGTAAATTTAATAACTGGGCTAAAAGCATTTTCCGACATTTTAATATTGTGATTTAACCTATAGAATGAAGTCATCGAAGAGTTTTGTCAATACCCGAGTTTTTATAGTCGCTTAAAATCATATTGTTTTACAATTAAGCCTGATATGTTCCGTGGCAGTTTGTGATGTCTTTAATAATCTCTCCGGCTATGATAAGCCCCACGACAGGCGGCACAAACGCATTGCTTCCTGGAACCTGGTTCCTGTGGGTGCATTTTCTCGCTGTCCCTGGAGGGCAAATGCATTGGGTTTTACAACTCGTTGCCATATCTTCGATCGGCTTTCTTGCTATTTCTTCGGAATAAACAACTTTTAATTTTTCGATATTTCTTTTCCTAAGCTCCTGCCTCATCACTCTGGCAAGAGGACAGATTTTTGTTTCATATATATCTGCGATTTTAAAAGCAGTTGCATCGACTTTGTTTCCGGCACCCATTGAGCTTATTATAGAAACATTTGCTTCTTTTGCTTTTAGAGCGAGCTCTAGTTTTCCACGGACAGTGTCGATTGCATCCACGACATAATCATATTTAGAAAAATCAAACAGATGGGAAGTATCAGGCATATAAAAAGTTTTGTACGTGTTTATAGAAATTTTGGGGTTAATTTCTTCAAGCCTTTCTTTTGCTACATCAACTTTATGCTGACCTATAGTTTTTCTCGTGGCGAATAATTGGCGGTTTATATTCGTAAGGCAAACCTTGTCGTCGTCTATCAAATCCAAAGTCCCCACACCCGTTCTGGCAAGAGCCTCCGCCGTATAACTACCTACTCCTCCTATTCCAAAAATTGCGATTCTTGAATTATAGAGTTTTTCCATAGCTTCTTTACCGAATATCAACTCCGCTCTCGAAAACTGGTTTAACATTTATCTAACCTCTCAAACACCTTTCATTCAAGACTCGCTCTGCCAATAGTTTTGCGATTAGTTTGTGTGATTCCTTATCGAAATGTAAACCATCAACGACAGAAGGTTCAACGTATTTGTTTAAATCCATAAACTCGCAATCATTCTTGTCCGCAACAGTTTTATATATCGCCTGCACCCAAACAGAAGCATAAATAGATTTTTCATCAAACTGATGGGAAAAATTCCCCTTTAATATGTTTTCATTCAAGACAACCGGGGGAATCAATATTAGCCTGGCTTCAGAATTAAAACTTCTGACAATTTTAATAAGATTTTCTAGCCCTTTTTTTACTATATCGGCATCCATCTTAAAAAATTTTTGCAAATCATTTGTTCCCAGCGCGATAATAAAAATTTCAAAACATTTATTTTTTTCAAGGCACTCTGGCAAGTACTTTTGTCCGCTTTGTAAATATCCCTCAGGATTAACAAAAAAGCCAGTCCTATTGTTAAAACCTTCTTCTATAACATTGAATTTATCACCCAGAATCTTTGCCAATATACCTGTCCATCTGGTATTTGCATCATACCTGCTGCCGTCTTGGGGGTTAAAACCAAATGTATTTGAATCTCCATAACATATTATTTGTTTCATGCCAGCACCTTATTTTAGAAGAATACTATAACTATATATTACCCTGTTGACGAATTCAAAAATTTTTTATTTGGCATATATTAATTTACGGTATTCCGAAAATTTTATCATACCCCAAATAAAAGAAAAAGAAAATATATGAAAGCAAAAATCCAAAACAAAAAACTTTGTAGAATTATTTGTTGTTGCGAATCTAAAACGAGATCTGCCGGTTTTTGCTGTTGTTTTTAAATAAACGATATCAGTTTTAAAGCCCGTTGAATCTCCAGTTAGATGAACGGGCTTTTCAGTATAAGATTTTATGAAAAATACAAAAGCAAAATAGGCAAGAGCTCCTAAATCAAAACGTCTAGACCCAACTAAAAGGTTAAAATTCAATATTACGCTAAGAAAATCCATGCAAAAGCTCGGAGGAATAATCCATCATAGATAGACCTAATACCCATATGGCACTAAGTATAAGCACAGAAGACACGAAAATATTATCCAAGATATCTCTAGGCATAAAACCTTGCCTAAAAAGAATTACTACCTTACACAAACCCTCAAATCTCTACCCCCATATACTTATACTCCTTTTCAAGTATTCAGTTCGGCACACAAATGTGCCGATTTTTTTATTTGTTCAATGGGTTTATATAAAAGAATCTTGTTTTAGCTCTTGTTTTAATTCTTGCTTGAACTCTTGCGTCGACTCAGTTACTTGATCCAAATCAAAGCGCTGCGACATAGCAGAATGCATATTTATCAAAGAAATCAGCCACGCCAGAGTGGATTCAGCCCCTTGATTCCCGTTAACACCTTGTCTTTCAAGGCCGTCACAACAGCCTCCCGTTCTGTGGTCGCAGACAGGGGTGAACAAATCATTTTGCCCAAGAAACCAGCTCAAACATCTTTCACTTTCTTCAAACCATTTTTCTTCACCTGTTGAAATATATGCATCCAAACAAGCGTCGATTAGGCCTTTAACCTCAATCGGCTGCTGGTCGAACATAGAACGATTGCCATTTTGCTCATACCATCCTAGATTTCCGATTATTGAAAGATGCCCATCAGGCGCCGTTTGAACCTCAAGCAGCCACTCCAGCACTCTTATGCCGGTATCATACATTTCTTTATCCGGTATCCATTCGCCTGCAACGATTAAAGCATGAGGCAAAATCGCATTTGCATATGTAGCAGTCTGTTCACACCAACACCAACCGTCTGAAGCTCTGTTTTTAAACAACTCAAATATTTTTCTTGCTGTATTATCCCTGATTCTACGCGCACCCGCATCTCCTCCGTAAATGGAAAGATAAGCCTGCAAGCCCACAACTACATAAGCAAAAGCACGCGGCGAAGAAAAATGCTCTACAATTGGCAAAGCTTCAATAAACAAACGCATCGCCATATTTCTGATTGATGAATCAGGAGCCTCTTTTACCGTGATTCCCAATCCCCATAAGGCTCTGGCATGAGAATCCTCGCTACCCGCCAACTCGAGCCATCTTCGCTCGTATGACATAAAATTTCTGAATCGGCCGTTTTCTTTGTTAAACGCATAATACAGAAAAGCCAAATACTTATTTATTAAACGCAAGACTTCGTTGTCTTTTCTTAATGAATAATATTTTGTCAACGCGATAAGCCCACGGGCATTATCGTCGACACAATAGCCATGATAAAGGTTGGGAGTAGTATATTTTGCATGCTGAAGCAAGCCCGTGTCGTCCGTCAAAGTTTTTAAATGAGATAAATTTATCTCTGGCAGCTCGTTGTACATTTTTTTATATTTAAAGCCTTCTTCTTCCACATTTACCAAAGGTTTTCTTTCTTTAATTTCCGAAATAAGTTCCAAATGTTTTTTGGCAACTTCTTTCCAAACCATTGAACGAGCGTATTGGTAGCCCTCAAATCTCATCAGGTCTCTTTCATAATCATTTTTTAACAGATTATTTATTTCATTAGCCATTGAGGTTGAATCTTTAAAAGGAACCAGCCTGCCTCGACCGTCGGCCAACAGCTCTTCTGCATGCCAGAAAGGAGTGGAAACGACTGCAGCACCCACACCTAATGCATAAGAAAGGGTGCCTGATGTTATTTGCTCCTTTTTAAGATAAGGGACCACATAAATTTTTGAAGTTTGCAGATATTGAACCAGAGATTCTAAACTGACGAAATTGTTATGGAATAATACATGATTTTCCATTCCCAATTTTTTGACCATCTGGTGAAGTTCGTTTCTGTACGAATCTCCTGTTCTTTCTATAATGTGAGGATGTGTCTGACCAAGAATCAAATATATTGCATCGGGGTTTTCTTTTACGATTGAAGGCATAGCCATAATCATTGTTTCAATACCCTTATCAGGCCCCAAAAGTCCAAAAGTAAGAATTATATCTTTCTTTTCCAGTCCCAAAAGACTGTTATGTATTCCTGGCGGTTTAAAAGTTGCATCAGGTATCCCATGTGGAATAAATGCAATCATTTCTCTATCTATGTCGTAAACCCTCGTAAGTATTTCTACGGCTTTGTTGCTCATCACAAGCAGTCGGTCAGAATATTTAGCAATGCCTTTCATCACCTTACGCTGCCCTTCTGTCGGATGCTCTAAGACGGTGTGTAAGTTTGTTATAACAGGCATTCTTAGATATTTAATCAAATTTAAAATATGGGCGCCATCTGGCCCGCCGAATATTCCGTACTCATGCTCAACAATCGCAGCGTCGTATTGGTTGGCATTCAGGTAGTCTGCTGCCCAAAAATAATCTGACTGGACATTTTGTCTAACCCTGAATTTGACCTGCTGCGGATAATTGTATCCTTCAGGAATATCATCCATTGCGACATTTATTAAATTTTCTTCGTTTATGAGTTCTCTTGAGAGCGCTTGGCTTAAATCCGTTGTAAAAGTAGCTATACCGCATTGCCGTGGTGAATAATTTCCAATAACAGCAATTTTACCGATATTCTTGATTTTACGTGGATTCAACATAACTTTCCGATGCCTCTTCTTTCATAATCTTATCGAACAACTCAGATAGCGAAGTTGTTGCTATCCCTGAGCAGGTATCAGACATTGCATACGGTATAATCAAGTTATCCTTATGAACGATGGCTCCACAAGTATACACAACATTTGGCACGTAGCCTTCTCTTTCCTCTTGACTACAGATTAGCAATGGCTCAACCATATTACCTATGATTTTATTGGGATTGTCAATGTCCAACAGTATAATGCCAATGGAATATTCTCTCATCGGGCCAACGCCATGGGTAAGCAAAATCCACCCTTTCTCGGTCTCGATCGGCGAACCGCAATTACCTATCTGGACAAATTCCCAAGAGTCTTCGGGTTTTTTCAACAATTCAGCCTTCTGCCAAAAATGCAGGTTGTCTGATGACATCAGGTACAAGTTTTCTCCATCAACTCTTGATATCATCATGTATTTGCCGTTAATTTTTCGAGGGAAAAGCGCCATTCCTTTATTCTTGGAGAATTCTCCGTTTAAAGTAATCATTTTGAAAGTAACAAAATCTTTGGTTTCGATGATTTGAGGCAAAATATTATGTCCGTTATAAGCGGTATAAGTGGCATAATAAGTGACACTTCCGTCGTCATCCACGAATCTTACGAACCTAGCATCTTCTATTCCATTACTGTCATTTGAAGAAGCAGGAAAAATAATTTTCTCTGACAATTCATTATCATGCTTAAATTGAAGCTCGTAATTGGATTTGGCAAGCCACATCATGCTTTCCCCGACTTCTTTATGGTCTGGATCTATAACCATTTCTAAAACAGCCATCAAGTCTGAAAGCAAAAACTCATCAGGCAATAATTCATATACTTGCTTTGAAATTATATTTTCAGGGTTTTGCATTTCCGCGAGCTTCATAAAAAAGGTTGCTTTGTC
Source organism: Cyanobacteria bacterium OH_PDB_230 (assembly GCA_023421795.1). Lineage (GTDB taxonomy): Bacteria > Cyanobacteriota > Vampirovibrionia > Gastranaerophilales > Gastranaerophilaceae > JAEZOG01. Next base: position 483,679 of record JAEZSO010000002.1, on the reverse strand, counting down.
ATAAACAGGGTTGCTGACTACTGTCGCTCTTTGAGCATAAGGGCTTACGGCATCAAAAGCAAAATTACAATCTTTATCTACAACACCGCTTCTAAATTCAATAGAAGAAATATGTCCCTCTCCTACAGAACGAAAACTTAAAATAAAGCGCAAACTCCCATCGGACAGGCCGCTTTGATCAGGATGCGCCACTATTGAGGGATTAAAAAACGCTGCAGCCTGAACCGAATATTCACAAGAAAAATAAGCTCCAAGAAGCGCTTTTCTCTTGTGGCTCATCTCAGCATCCTGAGGAATATATCTTTTTACCTCATTGAAGTTAGATTCAAACGCCTCCCAAATATTTTTGTGCCTGGCAGAAAAATTCACGCTGACTCTCTCTAACACCTGACTCACTGTCTCTTCAGAAAGATTCAAAACTCTTGTTATGATATTTTTTACACGGTCTTCCGCTACCGGAATATGCGGTTTTATTATGACCCGCGAACAATCAGGCTGAAATTTTTGATTAACTCTTTTAATATTTAACATCCACTCTCTCCCTCTTTTTATAACGCTTTACGCGGGTTATCAATGCACATATCTACTAATTCACTTATATTTGCAATTCCGACACACATAACACTATCAGCACCGCCCCAATAGATTTTGACACTTCCGTCCTCCTCAGGAACAGCACCGCAGGTGAACACAACATTAGGAACATAACCTGTTATCTCCCAAGGATCTTCAGGTTGAAGAATCCATTGATCAGAAACTCCTATGATTTTTGAAGGATCTTCTAAATCATGCAGAGCAACACCTAAACGATAAACGACACCTGACATCGTTTCAAAAACCCCATGATAAATATTTAGCCAGCCTCTATCTGTTTTAATAGGGGTGGCTCCGGGTCCTATTTTCATTTCATCCCAATGATAAGTTTCAGGTTTTATTATTACTTTTGAGTTTCCCCAATGAATCAAATCAGGAGAATAAGATATCCAGATTGACCACTTAGAAATCTCTGAATGGGGCCTATCCAATCTTACGTAGAGCCCATTGATTTTCTCAGGGAAAATAACCACATTTCTCAGGTCAGACTGAGTAATCAGAGAAATTCTTTCAACATTTACGAAGTCTTTGGTTCTAGCAAGGCCGATGCGGACGCCATGCCTGGAGTATGCGCTATAGGTAAGGAGAAATTCATCATCGATTTGACAGATACGAACATCTTCTACCCCATATTCTTCATACTCTCCAAAAGCAGAATCAGAAGATGGTGTTAAAAAAGGCTCAGGTCTTACGCTAAAACTATATCCATCCTGACTTTCAGCTATTCCTATTATAGAACGGCCGTTGTGCAAATGCGATCGAAATAACATTATATATTTGCCGTCATATTTAACAACGCCGGCATTATGAACCGTTGCAACCTGGTAAGGCACATCAGCTTTTGCGAGAATCGGGTTTTTCTCGTATCTTGTTACTATCTGCTTTTTCAATAATGTGTTCTCCTAATTTTTTGATTTATGCTTTTCAATAACTTTTTCGTATACGTGGATGTAATTGTCTACCATCTTTTCGACACTGAATTTTTCTTCCACTACAGCTCGACAATATTGTCTATCTATTTTCGGAATTTTTCCAAGCGAAATGACAGCCTCTTCAACATTTGAAACAATAAACCCATTTTTCCCTGACTCAATCAATTCCGGCATACTTCCTTTATTAAATGCGACCACTGGTGTACCGCATGCCATAGATTCGACGACGGATAATCCAAATGGTTCCTCAAAAAAGATTGGATGTAACAAAGTATAAGCTCCGCCTAATAATTTGTCTCTTTGCTCCGGGCCTACACTGCCAACATAGACGATATCTTCTCCAAAATGAGGCGCAACTTCTTGGTTGAAATAATCTTCATCTTGGACGATTCCTGCCATTATCAATTTCATTCCGAAAGCTTTAGCTATTTCGATAGCTTCTTTTGCGCCTTTATCGGGATGCATTCTGCCAAAAAATATTAAATAATCGCCGATTTCTTTTTGAAAAGTAAATTGCTCAAGATTAAGCCCATGGCAAATCGTGGCTTCATAATCAAGCTTGTCTGATCTGTCAGAATTGCTGATAGAAACGTAGTAAGTGTTCTTATTATATTTTTCATATACCGGTAGAATCGAAGGGGAAGAAAACCCGTGGATTGTAGTCAGAACAGGGGTTTTTACAAGCCTGCTGTATGTAAGCGGCAAAAAATCATAATTGTTATGTATCAAATCGAATTCATCTGCTTTTTCAAAAAGCTCAGAAATATGAAGACATTCCCAAACTTTTGGCTCGACATTGGGATCTTCTTCATAACCGCATTTACAGATAGAACATAACCTGGCATCAGTTATTGAATCCTGGGTAGCAAACAACGTAACATCCACGCCTTTTTTCACCAACCCTTCACAAAGCAATGAAGCAACATTTTCCCAAGGGCCATAATGTCTGGGAGGCGTTCTCCAGGCAATAGGAGATAGCAAGGCTATTTTCATATTCGGCTTTTCCTTTATTTTTAATTCAAACTTTGCGAAAATCACGCTTTTTAAACGCGGCAGAAGATTACAGGTACTAATAGTCAATAAAAATTAAATTTATAGTTTGTATGTTAGCATATATTCTTTTAGTATTTGTTGTTAATATTAAAAATAGCCTGACTGGGCAAAAACTTTGTTATCCCTAAATCATCGGCTCTTAAAAAGTTAACTAGTTCAACTGGCTATTAATTATATTCTGGCTGATTAATTTTATATTCTTAATTTTTATTATTGACTTTATATATTGGGAAGTCATAGAGGAGTATCCAGAATTAATGAATAAGAATATTTACGGCGTAATTTTGGCAGGAGGAAACGGAAGCAGGCTTTGGCCTTTAAGCAGGGAAATGTACCCAAAACAACTTTTAAAACTAAATCAAAAAAATACCCTTCTGCAATCAACTTTTTTAAGGCTATCAAAATTTATCAGCTGCCAAAACATAATAACTGTAACCAACCTCAAGCATTCATCTGATGTTAAACTTCAACTAAACGATTTAAAGAAAAAACTTAAATCCAATGAAGATTACAAGATAATAAATGAGCCTGTCGGAAGAAACACGGCACCTGCAATTGCTTTGAGCGTCTTTTACATACTTAACCAATTGGAAGATAAGTCAATTGACCCTATAATTCTTGTTGCGCCCTCTGATCACTTAATCAGGGACACTGACAAATCAAACGAAATATTTAAAAAAGGAATCAAAATAGCTGAAGAAGGCTATATCGTAACGTTCGGAATCATCCCGACAAAGCCCGATACCGGTTATGGATATATAAAGACAAGTGCAAACAAAAAAATCTCAGCAATCGAAGAAAACGCCTCAAAAGTCTCAGAATTCAAAGAAAAACCTGATTTAAAGACCGCAATAAAATATTGTGAATCCGGCAAGTATTTTTGGAACGCTGGAATGTTTATGTTTAAAGCATCGACAATTTTAAGGGAATTTAAATTGTACTGCCCCGAGATAACAGAGATACTGTCAAAATCAGAAATGAATCAAAAAGGCTCTACGGTTGATTCTAAAGATTACGAAAAAATAAAAAGCACTTCGGTAGATTATTGTATTATGGAACATTCTAAAAAAATAGCCCTGCTTCCTTTTGATTGCGGATGGAATGACTTAGGCTCATGGGAAGCAATCCATGAGGTATCTTTAAAAGACGCTGACAACAATTATATCCAGGGAAATGTTATAAATGAAAACAGCAAAAATTCAATAATATATGGCGACAACAAAGTTATAGCAGCAGTCGGCTTGGACAATATTGCCGTAATACAAACAGAAGACGCCACTCTTATCTGCGACAAAAATAAAAGCCAGGATGTAAAAAAAATCTTCGACATTTTGAAAGAAAAAAACGACGCCACCTACAGCACTCATCCGACTGTATATAGGCCTTGGGGGCACTACACCGTCCTTCAAAAAGGAGAAGGTTATCTTACAAAATGCATACACGTCAACCCGAATCAAAAGTTAAGTGTACAAATGCATAATCATAGAGCCGAGCACTGGGTTGTTTTAACAGGAAAAGCAACCGTCATAAAAGATGATGAAAGATTCACCCTATACCCGGGGGAAAGCATTGATATTCCTGTTAAAATAAAACATTCTCTTCAAAATTTAACGAATAAAGACCTTGAAATAATCGAAGTCCAAAGAGGGGATTACCTTTCTGAAGAAGATATTATAAGGTTTGAGGATATTTACAGCAGGGTTTAGACACGAAATCCGGCATCAAAACACTCCTCTCAAAAGGGCTGTTTTCGTCAGAACTATAAGGGAATACAAAACCTTTTAAGATTAATTATCATCCATATCTGAGAATATCTCTTGCAGATGGTTGTTGGTCAATAAGTCTGTTGTTATGCCGCTACAATTTATCATAAGCAGTTCAATTAGATCTTCTGCATTATCCACAGCCCAAGCTTCAAAAGAAAACCCTGCAGCTGCCAACACGCTTTTCATTTCATCGCTGACCGCTTTTGCCTTAATGTCTAAAAACACATCGTTTGATTCTGTTTTTAGGTTTTTCAAAATCTTAATTGTTTTTTCAGAAGAGAAATCTTTGCTTAAATATCCTAATCTAGAATTTGGCATTTCTTCGCTGATTAATTTCAAATAATCGGCATTGAAACTTATCCAAGTAACAGAATCTTCCATGCCGGCCTTTTTGACGCTATCTACAAGTATTTGGGCCTTTTTTGCATCAAAGTTAGATGTTTGTTTGAGTTCAATATATGGCTGTAAGTTTAATTTTTTGCAGCAATCGAGGAAATTTGACAATGTCGGAATCTTTGTTCCTTCATATTCGTAGCCTTTCCAGCTTCCAAAATCATACTTTAATAATTCATCATATGTTAAATCGGAACATTTTTTTGAGAAGATTGGCTTGAATCCATTGTTATATCTAGCTGTTCTATTAATGGTTTCATCGTGGAGCAAGACAGGCATTGAGTCCTTTGTCCAAGCGATATCGGCTTCAACTTTACTATAACCCATTTTTGCAGCTTCTATGTATGCAGGAAGAGTATTCTCAGGGGCTGTTGCCGTATATCCTCTATGGGCTACCACGTTGAATTGCTGTTTGTCAAAATAAATCTTGGGTGAGTTAAACGAAACTTCGTACGTGTCTATAAAATTATCATTTATCTCTGAATTTGCTTCTGCAAAATACTCCATTTTTGAGGATATATTCTGATTGGGATTGTTTGTCAACAAAGCATTTTGAGAAGCCAAAATAGCAAGTGTAAGGAGCAAAGCTTGTGTTGTATGAAGTTTGGCATTACGTATATCTTTGTGGTTTTCATCACAAACGGAATAATTACTTCTGGGATTCATTCCAAAACACACAGGATATCTATTTTTACTTGAATAATTGGAATTATTAATCACTTGCAGATTTTGTATCACAAAAAAACCTTGTTATTTGTAAAATTGAGATTAGATAATATATTTAAGTTTAAACAAAAAAATAATAACCAGTTAAACTATTTTACCTTAATCATTATTTACAAATAATATTCTCATAAATTAAGATCTGAAGCAAAGAGCTAGCAAGCATACCACCATTATTCATCTTCAACTCAAATAAAACCTCGTTTTGTGGAGTTCTCGTCCAAAACATTGCAAAATAAAAAGCCAGATAACAAATGTCATCTGACTTTTTATGGTGGGCGAGGAGAGACTCGAACTCTCACACATTGCTGCGCTAGATCCTAAGTCTAGTGCGTCTACCAATTTCGCCACTCGCCCATGTCTTTATAGTGTGGCGTGCACTATCACTTTGTTATTATAATCTATCTCAATCGATTTCTACAGTCAAGCCCTTTAAATAATAAAACTAATCGAGGAAAACTTCTATCTCAAAGAACCTGTCCCAGGGAAATTTGTATTTTATATCATAAAAACTTGTAAGCATCTTTTGATCCAGTAGCATTTCATATTGTTTCATCGCAGATTTGACAAGCCTTTCGTTTGGAACATCAGAAATCTTTTTGACTTCCTGCCTTACATTGGCCTGATAAGCCCAGTCATCAAGAAACCTTGTCATTTGAAGACGCTTGAAAGCATCTAAATCAGTATTGACGGAAAGTTCTCTCATAAGAGCCGCACAAATTACGCTTCCTAAAGTATTCCCCGTTGTATTCCACGCCGCATAACCATAAAACTTTTCAAAATCAAAACCTTTTTTAAGGAAATTTTCTACGAAATCATTGTCGGCACCATTCGCATTTAAAATATCAGCGACAAAATACGGTTTATCAAATCCAATAACATTGCCTTTATACCCTTCTTCATAAATACCCATAACAATTTCACCCTGTTGAGTTTTGAAATTGTTAATATATAATATTAAATCAGCATTTTGCGCATCAGAAACAACACACCCGGCAAGCGTTATCTGAGAAACCACCGATTCTAAAACAGGAACATCCTCGTATTTAGATATTTTCCCGAGATACTTAGGCTGAGTAAAAACAGGGGCAATTCTTATGCCCTTACCGTATGCTATGGACCTTGATAAAAGGCTCAAAGGAATCTCATCGGCACCTGTTTTAACAAGAACTTTATCTTTCAAATCCGCAGCGATTGCATTTAAGGCTTCAGATTCTTTTACGTTCAAACCAAACTGGGCGCAATCATCTTTTGAAAAAACAAGAGTGTCAAAAAGCCCTTCTCTAGCCCAACTTACATATATCTTATTGATTTCAAAATTTCTTTTTCTCGTTTCAAGATAGTCGTTCAAAATATCAGCCGGGATTTCTGATGCAATCAGGTCGCTCTTTTTTTTATCTTTATTATTAGAGGTCATCTCGGCCTTATGAAGCAAAAAAGAATATTCAAATATTTTTTTTCCGTAATCTTGCCAGTATTCTTTTTCTTCTTCGTTTATATTATTATTTGAAATCCTCATAATACTTGAAAACGCATAGGTTTTACAGTGTTTTTTCTCAAGAATTGATTTAAGCCTTTGCAATCTCAAAACTATTTCAGAATAAGTTTCTTTTCCTCTTCTTGAAGACACCAAACCGCCATACGCTATGGTATCAAGAGAGAGAATGACGGCATCTACATTTTTGACTTTTTCAAGCCAGTCTAATATTGCATCAATATTTGCCTTCTCAATCAAACCGCCTAGATACTTTCTCTCAGGAAGCAAAAGCTCCACTTCAGGGTTAACGGCCGCTATCTGCATAGGAAGCGTATAACACACGGGTCTGTTATCTATTGGTATCAATGCAATTCTTTTCATTAGGATTAACTCCTGCATAAATTTTCTAGAACTTTATCTACAAATTCCAAAAATTCTTTTTTTGTTTGTGTAGGTTGTAATATTTTACAACTTTCGCCATATTTCAACAACCTGCTAAACAATATCATCTTGTCTTCAGAAGAATTTGATACAACAATATTATTTTTAGTGTAATTTATGATTTTTTCTCCGTCTTTAAGCCTATAAGAGCTTGCCAAACGGCCTTTTAACTCAAAAACTACCGTATTAGGATTAGAAACAAAATTTACTTTTTGAGGAAGCTGAGACACATGTATAATGTTCTGCAAGAGCAGCTTTTGGTTTCTTGCAAGTTTAGGGTTATAAACAAGCAGGTAGACTTTATCAACTTCATACAGAATAGATTTAGGCTCAACGGTATAGATTTCAGTAGACTTGTTCGTTTTACTCAAATAACCTATTTTAAGCTTTTGGGCATCAACACAATATTTCTCTAAACGTCTTATCACTGATTCATTACACAAAAAGTTAATCTCGGATTTCATCTTCGTTGCGGATTTCACCGACTTATAAAGATTCAACGTCTCCATTGAAAAACTGTTTTCCAAATTTCTTTTAAGACTGCAAAAAGGAACCTCCAGCTTTCTTTGATAAAGGCTTTTTACATAGCCGTCAAGCAAACACAGAAGCTTTAACTCTTTTTCGCTCATGCTTATTTCTACAGGAAAATTTTTCAAAGAATATTTGCCGGTTTCTTTATTTTTTTCTATAGAAAGACCCACCATACCAAGGGTATTGAAATATTTGGAAAGTGTTTCTTTGGTATAAATATTCTCAATATTTTGCATATTTTCTATTTTTTTTATCAATTCTTCATCAGAAACCGGCTCTTTTATGAGCATTTTAAGAACTTCCAAAACTCTAAGGCTTGTATCATTTTTTTTCAGAGATGATAATTTTTTCATAAATAATACCCCTGTTTTACGGAATTTAATTTTGAAATCAGTTTCGTCTTCAAAGAATCAGGTGTTATTATCTCAAAATCGATGCCGAAAGATAAAAGTCTCTGGATGAACTTGAATTCATTTAAAACATCTGCCTCTACAAGAATTTCTGAATCTTTTTCTTCTAAGATATGTTCATTATGCTCAAGACTGAAGGTCGAAATGGAATCTCCCCTAAGTTTATAGATAGCCGTATAAGAGTCTTTGTCGATTGATTTAGATATCATACTAATACTTTTTATTGCCTTGATCTTGTCGACTCTTATATAACTATAGGAGTTATATTTATATGAATAGCACCACAAATAGAGTTTTCCATCTTCATAAAAAATTCTGTCTCCGATTATTTTAAGCTCTTCAAGTCCAAATTCCGGCGAATCATAATCTATGACGATTTCTCTGCTTTTAACTGATTTATCAGAAAGATTTTTCAAAATAGTTTTATCGATTTCAAGCAGCGGCTCAGCGTTCTTAACAAGCTCCATTTTTGCATAGTTTTGAGTCTTAGAAACTACGCTGTTATAAAAAGCGTTGATATCCAAAATCAATTGCCAATCTCCAAGCTGCACAAGGTTATTTCTGATTTGATTCATTGCCTCTATCTGCTCATCGCTTATTTCTATCCTAAAAGGATGAGAAAGAAGAATATATTTATAATCATTTTTGGATGTAGGCCTTGATATCATGCAGCCTGCGGCTTTAAGCGTATTGATTGTAACCCTGACGGTATCAAGAGAAGATGACTTACAAATAAGATGATTGGACTGAAAAACACTCGCTATTTCGTCCCTGGTCATAGGCTTTTCCATAAGCATCCCAAGCACAAGCAAAGCTCTATAAGCAGTCAGACTTATATTTAAATCATTGACATTTGAATTTAAAAGGTTCTTTCTTCCCATATCTTCCTGAAGCAATTATTCTAAGTTCATTTTATCTCAAAATGCAATATTAGTTGTATTTTTGACTAAACTTAACAATATATTCCCACTTGTTTATTATGATACAATGAATTATAGAACACTACTCGAGGGAAATTAATGAAAGAAGAAAAAATCATAGTAACACTTCTAGGCGCGGATAAAGTCGGGATTGTTGCTGAATTAACGGCGGCATTGGCAAAGTTCAATGTAAATATTGAAGACATAAAACAAACAATCATGCAGGATTATTTTGTTATGTTCCTCTTGGGTAACATAAGCAACTCGGAATTTTCCTTTAAAGAAATTAAAGAAGGACTTTTGGAAGTCGGTCAAAAACTCGGCATGGAACTCTGGGTTCAAAAGAAACAAATTTTTGACAAAATGCACACTATTTAAGAGGTTACGATGAGTTTTTTCCACACTGATTCAATTTTAGAAACAATAAACATGATTAAGGTTCATAACCTTGACATAAGAACAGTAACCTTATCTTTGAGTTTAAGAGACTGTGCAAGTGAAGATGTTAAAAGAACCGGCGACAAAATATACGAGAAGATTCTCAGATATGCCAAATATTTGGGATCTTATGCAAACGAGATAGAAGATGAATACTCTATTCCGATTGTTAACAAAAGAATAGCGGTAACTCCAATATCGTTGGTCGGAGAATCCTGCAAAGAATATGACTATGTATACCTGGCCAAAATTTTAGATAAAGCGGCAGAAGAAGTAGGCGTTGACTTTATCGGAGGATTCGGTGCCCTTGTAGAAAAAGGCTGCACAAAAGGAGACATGATGCTTATGTCAAGCATCCCTGAGGCTTTGGCTTCAACTAGCAAAATATGTTCTTCGATAAATCTTGCATCTTCTAAAGCTGGTATAAATATGCACGCCGTCCTAAAAATGGCTGAAATAATAAAGCAATCGGCAGAATTAACTGCCAATGCCGACGGGATAGGAGCCGCAAAACTGGTTTGTTTCTGTAATGCACCTAGCGATAACCCATTTATGGCAGGCGCCTTCCATGGGATAGGCGAACCAGAATGTGCACTAAACATCGGCGTATCAGGCCCTGGCGTTGTAAGAGCAGCGGTTGAGTCTCTTCCAAAAGATGCCGATCTTGGCTTGGTTGCAAATAAAATAAAACAAATTGCTTTTAAAATAACTACAACCGGTGAACTTATCGGTAGGGAAATGGCTCAAAGACTGGCTATCCCTTTTGGAGTAATAGATTTATCTTTAGCGCCGACGCCGGCTCCGGGTGACAGCGTAGCGGGAATATTTCAGGCAATGGGCTTGGAACACGCGGGAGCTCACGGTACAACAGCAGCTTTGGCAATGTTAAACGATGCTGTTAAAAAAGGCGGAATCATGGCTAGTTCACACGTTGGAGGATTGTCAGGAGCATTTATTCCTGTTTCAGAAGACGCAGGAATGATTGAAGCGGCAGGCAAAGGCTATCTTACATTTGACAAGCTTGAAGCGATGACGTCTGTTTGTTCGGTAGGACTAGATATGATTGCGATTCCGGGAGATACACCTGTTGATACCATTGCAGGAATCATAGCAGACGAAATGGCAATCGGAATGATAAACAAAAAAACAACAGCAGTAAGGATTATACCTGTTCCGGGCAAAAACGTTGGTGATATGGCCGTATATGGAGGTTTACTTGGAGAAGCTCCGATTATGCCTGTTAATTCACTTTCGTCAACAAACTTTGTAAGAAGAGCGGGAAGAATCCCTGCACCAATCCACAGCTTAAACAATTAGGAAGAAAAAAGATGATAAAACCTTGGAATGATTACTTTTTAGAAATAGCAAAAACCTGCGCATCACGCTCTAACTGCATTAGGGCTCAAGTAGGTGCGGTTATAGTCGGTGATGACAAAAAAATTAAAGCAACAGGCTACAACGGAACCCCTTCAAAAGTTATTTCTTGTATGGAAATCGGAAAATGTTACAGGATTGAGAACAACATCCCATCAGGGACAATGTACGAAACCTGTAGAAGCATTCACGCAGAGCAAAACGCTATAATCCAAGCCGGGCAAGACAGATGCAAAGACGCTACTATGTACATATATGGACACGACTTTATTTGCATATTATGCAAAAGATTTATCGTTCAAGCAGGCATAAAAGATGTCTTCTTGAAAAAAGACGATAATTCTCCGGTCCACTATGTTTCGGTTGAAGATATAAGAAAAGAACTTTCAAACCAGATGGCGAAAATTTAATTTTTTAAGATTGTTTTATAACATCAAATACAGGAGTAAAATCTAATCTCATAGATTTTACTTTTTCGTTTACTTCTTTTATATCAATAGCGTTTAATTCGTCTATTCTCTCTGCGATTTTTGAAGCTTCTTTAAGGTTTAAATATGGGATTTCGAGTTCTTTTGCTAGTTTTTCCACCTTCTGATCATAACTGACAGGAAGAGTCGGAATTCCATATTTCAAAGCCAAAAGACAGGCATGGTACCTCATCGCGATAAGAACGTCTAAATTCTTAAAAGATTCCACCATTTCTTTGTTTGTTCTCTGGTAAATAATCACGGACTTTATTTCACTGTTGCAAAGAGAGAGATAGCTTTGAAATTTTTTGCAAACATCATAATCCTGAGAATCCTGAAAAGAATATATATAAACTTCTTTATCAGAATATTTCTCGCACACTCTTCTTGCAAGAGAAAGAATAAAATCGTCCTTTAAGGTTTTCCAGCCTCTTAACTGAACCCCGATTCTGCCTGATGGAGTTCTGTCTTCAAGTTCCAAATTCCACATCGGATCCGCGACAAGATCTGTTTTTAGTCCCCAGCCTCTCAAAAGATAAAGACTTTTTTCATCTCTAACACTTATGTAAGAAGCTTTTTTTAAAAGAAGTTTTGTAATAAATCTTGCGATTGGATTATTTATAGGCCCAATACCTTGAGCGAAAATTATGACTTTTTTCTTGTAAAATAAAGCCATAAAAATAACCCAGAGATAATAAATCAAACTTTTTACGCTTGTTACGTCCTGAAGAAGGCTTCCGCCGCCGGAAATCAAAACATCGCTGTTTTCAAGAGCATTTAAAACTCCTATAACATCAAAAGTTCTGACTGATTTTACATCATATCTTTTAGACGTTTTTTCAGGGCTGCTTGAAAAAACCGTAAGTTCATTTTCTATATCCATCGCCTTGAGATTTTGAACAAGTATCCCCAAAATACCTTCATCACCAAAGTTATCAAACCCATAGTATCCGGAAATACATATCTTCTTAGACATTGGAACCTTTATATGCAGAGTATACTTCTTTTCTAAACGGAATAGATTTTATGGCACCAATCTTTTGTGACTGAAGTCCTGCTACTATTGCAGCTATATGAACAGCCTCAAACGGGGTCAACCCTGAAGCGATTGCGTGCAGGAAACCGCCGTTAAACGCATCACCGGCACTTGTAGTGTCGACAACTTTATCTGCCCAGAACTCAGTGAAAAGGATTTCGCCCTGATAACCTGTATAATACCCGCAATCTGCAGCTGATTTAACCACGATGGTTGAAATACCTTTATCCCAAAAATATTTTATAAGTTTATCTATAGACATAATTTCAAGGACTTTTTGGGCATCATTTTTCAAGTTCAAAAACAGAATATCAATATTGTCTTCTATTTCAGAAAACGCTTCTTTCGCTTCATCTTTGGACCAAAGTTTGGCGCTGTAATTAGGATCATATGCAACAAGGTTTTTATTCTCTTTTGCTATAGAAAAAGCCTTCTTTACTGCTTCTTTAGCGGATAAAGAAAGTGACTGGGTTACCCCTGTAGCATAAACTATAGATGCGCTTTTTATATAGTCTTCAGAAATGTCATCAATCGAAAGATTTGTGGCTGCGGTTTTTTTACGGTAATAAGCGAACTCTTTGTCTCCGCCTTGAGGCCTTGCGATAAAGTAAAGTCCGTTAAATCCTTCAATCAATTTGACTTGAGAGATATCAAGCCCTTCAGACTGCCAGCTGTCAAGCAAAAAGTCTTTGAAGTGATCGTTTCCGACTCTGGAAACATATCCGACTTTAGAGCCAAGTCTAAGTGCAGCAATTGCGGTCACTAAAGAGTCTCCGCCGTAATATTTGTCTATGGTATCAGCATACGTAAGACTCTTATCGCTGGATAGCTCTATTAAACTTTCGCCTATTGAAATTATATCTAATTTTTCCGTCATAAAAAACCGTCTTTTATCTGCCCCTAAGTTAACAGAAAAGATTTTTTCGGTCAATTTATTTCTAACATAATATTAAGCAGTTAGAACATATTAAACCGAAATTGATTAAAACTAAACCACCTGCAAATGACAATCCCTGGAAGAGTACTCTTGCTTAATTACCTCTAATCTTTTCCTTACATCCTGAGCGTTTTTGGATCTTGGTTTCAATGTAAGAAATTTCTTATAATATCTCACGGCATCAACCTGTTTGCCGAATTTATCGCAGCAAATTCCTATCCCTAAATAGGCTCTGTAATAATCGGGATTGATTTTTAAAATTTTTCTAAAAACTTGGGCGGACTCTTGATACATGCCCAGGTTCATATATAGTGCGGCTTTTTGCGCATACGCTCTTAAAAAAGAAGGATTAGTTTCGATAATCTTTTGATAAATCATAAGAGCCATATCGTCTTCTTCAATCATCTCATGAGCCATTCCCAGCTGAATTTGAGCTTCAAGATTTTTAGGGTTCAATCTTATAGAGTTGACCAGATGCTTGATTGCAGGGCAAAAGCATCCGTTAATCAAATAACAGATACCGAGTTCATAATGGATTTTATAATCAAAATATGAAAGCTTCTTGGCTTTTTCCAAGGATTCTACGGCTTTATCGTAATTTCTTACGTGCTTGTAAGCCACCCCAAGTCCGAAATAAGCTTCAGCATTGTCTCTATTAATCAATAAGGAGTTTAAATAATATCCTATCGATTCTTTGTGACAATTACTCAGCCTCAAAGCATCTGCTTTGACGAACATATCATAAGCAGGTCCTTCTTTCGGGCGATTTGCCTTATGAAGAACCCCTTGAATATCCGCCTTAACTCCCTCGTACCTGATTGCCAATCCCCAATCTCCACTACTCTTTAATAACATTTTAATTAGATACTGAAAGGAATGTATCGACCTTGGGGTTTAAGTTTATAGTCCAAAGGGTTAATCTTTGATTATTCAAGAGAAAATAATTAATTATCATTAAGGCAAGATTGACATTGAAATTTGAGCCAGTTAATATTATCTATAGAGTAAAATAGTAATATTTATGATTTTCATTTTTACTATTTTGGTATTAGATAGGTAAGTCGTCTTAAATGCCCGAAAGGCTACGACTACTTCAAGCGAAAGGAAAAACAATGTACGCAATAGTTGAAACAGGCGGAAAACAGTATCAAGTAGAAGAAGGCCGCTACGTTGATATCGAAATGTTAGAAGATGAAGCTGAAAGCAAAGTTGTATTTGATAAAATCATAATGCTTGTTAACGGCAAAAAATCTAAAATCGGTCAACCATACGTTCAAAACGCTAGTGTTGAAGGCGTTGTTCTTAAACATGACAAAAAGAAAAAAGTTATCGTTTACAAACAAAGAGCTAAAAAAGGCTACAGAAAAAAACAAGGTCACAGACAATGTTTTACAAGAGTTATGATTAACAAAATCAGAACTACTGCTTCAAAAGCTAAAGCTGAAGCAACTTCAGAAGAATAAATATAAGGAGAATATAAAATGGCACATAAGAAGGGCGTAGGCTCATCCAAAAACGGTCGTGATAGCGAAAGTAAACGACTTGGTGTGAAAAAATTCGGCGGCGAAGTTGTTAAAGCCGGAAACATTATTGTTCGTCAAAGAGGAACTAAAGTTCACCCAGGAAACAATGTAGGCATCGGTAAAGATGATACTTTATTTGCTCTAGTTGATGGTGTGGTTAAATTTGAACCTCACAGAAGAGACAGAAAGCAAGTAAGCGTATACGCTGTTTAATTTAACAAAACATATAAAAAAGCCTGCTTCGGCAGGCTTTTTTGATGCGATAGTTTAGGACGCTTATAACTTTTTGTATCCGGAGAATAAAAAAAACCCCCTTCAAAGAAGGGGATGAGCACTAAGCATAAGCAATCAGAAGAGTTGAGGATTTACTTTAATATAATATTAGAATCGCCATGCCTTTTCATTGCACTTAACTACTATTTTCTTTCCTTATACTTGTAGACAGGTGATGAATATCAAAACTTATAAAATGTTTTGAATATCCATAACGGCAAAAACTGATTACCCAACCGGGCAATCTTTTGCTGAAAACGCAATAAATATGGCCTGATGCACTAAAAAATAAATATACATCGTCTTTTTAAGGGATATACTTCAAGCTTGTATAAGTATAATAGAGAACCCAGGCAAAAAATGCCTTGCACAATAAGCCGACACACTACTATAACTAAGGAAATAACCATATGATAAAAAATATGTTTTGTATTTTTTGTGCCTTTTGCTTGCTTTGTACGCCTTGCTTTTCAGAAAACATACATAACAAATATTCAACCGGTAATAAGTATCCAACCGATACTCAGACTATAAGCGTATTGAACTTAAACAATATCAACAGGTCGTTTAGATCAAATAACCCGAACAATATCGATTATTCAACACCTCAGACTTTTACTGAAAAAAAGGAACTGGAGGCCTTAAAAATATCAAAAGGCACGAAATTTCTTGTAAAATCAAAGCAGGATGTTTCAAACTTCAGTAATAACGGTTCAAAAATAGTATTTGAATCGGTTTATCCCGAAAAAATAATACCGAACACTGCGCCATCAAAGCTTGTTTTCAAAGGAAATATTACAAAAACCAGAAACCCTCAGCTTGCGGGAAGCAGCGCTCTTGTAAAAATCAAAATAGACAAGATGGTTGTTGGGAACATAAGCTATCCGGTAAATGGATTAATCACAAAAATAAACAATAAGCCTGTTTATTTTAACAGCTTGAAAGGAGATTCCTCTTTTCTGGCAAACACCTTCAAAAATGCGAGCATCAAAAGCGGGGTGCTGAGCAAAGTATACAAGGATCCATGCGATGTGGTCTGCGAAGAAACAAATGCTTTTATAAGCCCTTTATATTTATTAAGCGGAGCCATTTTGCAGACATCAAATCTTGTCCTTTCACCGGTAGGAGCACTTTTTAAAACAGGAAAAGATCTTTATATAAAAAACAACAGCGATTTCGTAATAAAGCTTGCTGACGATGTATTTATTCTCAAAATATAGTTAATAAATTGCCTTAAAAGCCAGCTCAGGTTAATATTATAGAAAAATCGGGCAATGGAGCTATTGATGGAATATTTGAATTTTAACGAAAAAGAGTTGACGAGCGAAATAAAAGAAAAAGCCATTTTGGAAGTAAAAAAAGTATGTGAACAGTGCTTTAACTGCGATTTGGCCGAAAAACGCAATAATGTTGTTTTTGCAGACGGAAAGGTCGATGCTCCGATAATGCTTATAGGAGAAGCCCCCGGAGCTGAAGAAGATGCTTCCGGAACACCTTTTGTCGGAAGAGCAGGAAGGCTTTTAAACGATATTCTTGAGGAAGCAGGGATTTCGAGAAAAAATGATATCTATATATGTAATACGGTGAAATGCCGTCCTCCAGAGAACAGGGTTCCTACTGATGAAGAAAAACAAATCTGTGAGCAATACTTAGCAGCTCAAATAAACATCGTAAGACCAAAAGTGATTATACTCTGCGGCGCGACTTCAGCTAAGTCTTTTCTCGGGCAGAATATCAAAATCTCTCAAATTAGAGGGCAGTGGTTTAAAATTTCAGACAAAATTGATACAACTGTAATTTTTCATCCGTCTTACCTTTTAAGAAATCATTCCATGGAAAAAAATTCTCCAAGATGGCTCACAAAACAAGATTTGTTGGCGGTAAAAGAGGCAGTTAACAAAAAAGCTTAAAAAATTGTAATATTTATCAGATTAAACAAGTCAATAATAGTCAGTCTTTCGACCGAATAGCTTAATATTAGCCATATTTTAAATGACAAACCATGCACCAAGTTTTTGAGTCTGTTAAAATATATTAATGTAATGAGAAGTCTAGAGAAATAAGTATGTCACCAGATAAAGATTTTAATTTCCTATTAGAGAAAATATATTCAAAATTAGAAGCATTTCATTCTGTTGAAGAATCAGATGTTATGGAAATTAAAAACAAATTAAGAGAAATCAGCGGGATGATATATTCCTCCGATGCTGATGAAAACATTGAAAAAATAAGCTCTCAGCTCACTCAGGTGGAAGAAAGCAACTCCAACTTAAAAGAATCGATTTCTGACCTCATTACAACATCAAACGAACTTATGCAGAAGCTCAACACAACCGATGAGACTTCCATAATAAAATTGCAAAGCTTTTTAACCGAACTTTCATATCAGGTTGCTTCAATAAAAGAAAATATCGAAGAAAGCAAGGATGATTCTCAAAAGCATTTATTGGATGGGTTTACGGACATTCAAAAAGGTTTAAAAACTTTTGAAGAAAATCTTGAAGAAAAAATCAAAAATGATTTTGAAGGCTTGAGTCACTCTCTTGCAGAAATAGTAGAGGACTTAACAGAGAAATTAAATCTTGTTGAAGTTCAATTTGAAAAACATAACAACACCCTGTCAAATGAAGTCGCTGTAACACTAAAACAGATTCAAACCCACAACGAGAATACAAATAAACATTTAGAAAATATCACTAACCTCCAAAATCTGGCTTTAACAAATGCTGAGTATGAAGAGTTTAAAAAAGAAGCAGAACAGGTTCAAACAGAACAGTTCAATAACTTAAAAGAAGAAATCAACGAGCTTCATGAGAAATTAAGTTCTGAAATAATTGAACTTCTCAACAAAGCCTCATCCGAACAGGATTTAGACCAACTTAAAACCGTGCTGGACGAATCTCTAGAGTCTACTACCGACGAAATTTCTCAAATAAAAGATTTTATTCAAGAAATTGGAAACAGCTCAATAGAAAAAACCGCAGGGTATCTTGAAGAAATCAAAGAACTTCTTCTAAAACAAGACAATGTTGAGCTTGCTTCTTCAATCCAAAAAATCAATGAAATATACAGTAATATCAATACTTTGAACAACTGGCTCAAAAACATTGAAAAAATCAACAAAAATGTGCTTCTTTTAAATAAAAAATTTGATGAAGACAAAGAAAATTCAATCGATTTCAATGAACTTGCAGACAAAGTTGATATAGTATATGAAAACATTTCTGTGCTTAATGAATGGGCTTCTAAATTAGACACAATAAACAAAGAAATCGATGCTTTAAATGAAAAAGTCGAAGAAACAAATCAAATTACCGAAGACGAAGAAGACACAGCAAATAAAATTGACATAATCTATGAAAATCTTTCCTTATTAAACAACTGGGTTGTTAAAATAGATTCTCTTGCAGAAATGTCCAATAAAGTTGATGATGTCAGCGAGAGCGTTTCTAACATCTCTACCTGGGGATATAAAATTGAAGATATAAAAGGCAAGTTAGAAGAGCTTTCAAATGAGTTTGCAATAATCACAAGCGCAACCAAAGATGACACCGAAAACTATATCTACACCCTTCTTGATATAGAATCAGACTTCGCCAAATTGCATTGCCTTTTAGACAGCAATACAAAAACAACAGAAGACGATTTACAGGTAATAAAAGAACAGTTTGAGGTTATCGGCGACGATATCTCAAGCATAAGCAAAAGAACAAATAAACTTATATTGACTTCTGATGATGCCAACAAAATATTCAGAAGCCATGTAGACAAATTCCAATCGCTTATAGAAGATTTGAGGCATAAAATCACAGACTTCTATCCGGAAAAACAGTTCACTCTTTTAGATAACAAAGTGAATACAATCAAAAAAATCACAGCGAGTAACTTTACAATAAGCCAAAATCTAAATGAAGCGTTCTTGTTATTTGCCCAGTGGATTGATTCTACAGAAGAAACATTTGCCAATTTCAAACAATCATTGGAAGGAATCCAGCTTCAGAATGCCGAAATACTAAATGAAGCCTCAAAACCTGAAATGAATCAAATAAAATATTCTTTAACCGAACTATCAGAAAAGTTTGAAGCGTTTTCTCAGGACAATCTTCAAAAGGCTGAAATCATTGCGCAACAAGTTCTTTCAAAATGCAGCCAGCAGCTTGGAACTATTTCTTCGCTTGAAGAAAAAATTTCCTCTTTGGAATCTAAAATAGATGCTCTTGAAAGCAAAATGGAAAAAGGTGAAGACGGTTCTGAAGTAAAAACCATTTTAGACTTCATCGCTTCTCAGGTTATTTCTGCAAACGAAAATTCTATAAACAATAAAGTTCTGAATCAAAAAATGGAAATAATGGAACATCAATTATCTAAGTTTGAGAAAAACATAGCAAAACTTGTTTCATACCTTGACGAAGATTAGTTTTTTGAATCAAGATAATTAAATATTTTCCTAAGCACTCCGTTGAATTCTTTTATGAGCTGGTCTGCTTCCGATGAACTTATATTATATTTAAGTTTCAATACGGCTTTTTTTAAGTTGAAGTCAGAATCCACAAGTTCTTGTTCTGCTATAATTTCATCCACTTGTGCTATCTGAGAAACAAATCTTACAGCTCTTTTTTTGAGTTTTATATTTGTCGGTTTTACATCTATCATATAATTTTTATACACTTTGCCGATTCTTATCATTGAGGCTGTTGTGAGCATGTTTAAAACCATTTTTTGGGCTGTTCCTGCTTTCATTCTTGTTGAACCTGTCACGGGCTCTGCCCCTGTTTCTGTGTAAATGAAGCAATCTGAAGCTTTCCCGATTTTTGAATTGATGTTTGAACTTACAGCGACAGTCGTCGCGCCCACATTTTTAGCCAGTCTTTGAATTTCCACAACATAGTTAGCATTTCCGCTGGCCGAAATAACTACCACTGTGTCGTTTTTAGATATATTCAATCTTTCAAAATCTTCGTAAGCGAGCTCTGTTGAATCTTCAGCGCCTTCTATTGCCTTTCTAAGAGCGATGTCACCACCTGCAATGATACCCTGGACCATATCAGGATCGGTACTGAATGTAGGAGGGCACTCAGAAGCATCGAGAACTCCTAGCCTGCCGCTTGTTCCAGCGCCAAAATAAAACAGCCTCCCGCCTTTTAAAAAGTTATCGCTGATTATATCAACAGCTTCTGCTATTTGAGGCAAAGCTTGCCGGATTGCAATCGCGACTTTCATATCCTCTTGGTTTATGAGAGTCACTATGCCAAGTGAATCTTGTAAATCAATATCACGAGTCTTTTCATTTATACACTCTGTAGAAACTATATTATCCATAACAAAACCCTTATGCTAAAGTGACACCTTCAGAAATCGTTTTCAGGTTCTCAATTATAACAAATTTATCACTATCAAAGTCAACATTTATTTTAGGATTTAGCACAAAAAATGTAGGGCCGCTTCCTGACATCATTGATTCTGGGAGTTTTGACTTTATGCTTATAAGCTCTTGATAGTCATTGATAACAGCTTTTTCTAAGCTGTTAAACAAAAGCGAGTTATCAAATTTATTTTGAATCAATAATTCTTTCATTTTGTTTGTTGCATCAGGGTTGGATTTATCTTTTAAATTTGCAAATTTTGTATAAGCTTCTTTTGCTGAAATACCGAAAGACTTTGGTTTTATCAAAGAAAGTTCCAAAGGTGCATAAGGTAAAGACTCGATTACCTCGCCTCTTGAGGTACAAACAGCACATCCGCCTTTTAAACAGAAATTTAAGTCTGAACCCAAACTTGCGCAGAGCTGATTGAGCTGTTCATCTGATAGAATATCATCAAATAAATTATTGAGCCCGTAAAAAGTCCCTGCTGCATTGCTGCTTCCACCTGCTAAGCCTGCTGCTACCGGGATATTTTTTTCAATATAGATATCGATTTTTACGTTATCGATTCTCGCAAGCTCTAAAAATTTAACAGCCGCTTTATATATTAAATTCGAGCTGTCGTAAGGAATATCAGGTGAGTTTCCGCTTAATTTTATTAAAATGCCTTGTGACTCTTCAACCTTTATTGTTAAAAAATCATACAAATTAATAGCCTGCATAATGCTTTGGATGTTATGGAACCCATCTTCTCTCTTGTCCAGAACTTCCAGAGTTAAATTGATTTTGGCAGGTGTTTTAACTTTCAATTCTCTCATAAATTCTCTTTCAATTTCTCTGACAGAGTGCCTATATCTTGAATCGAAAGAACCTCGCCTCTCAAGTTTTCGCTTGTATTTAATTCCGAAAGCGTTTTTTCAACGGCGGGTTTAGAGAAGCCCGCATTAATAAGAGAATTTTTAATATTTTTTCTTCTTGTGGCAAAGCATGCTTTTGAAACTTTTTTAAAGAAGGTATAATTATCAAGCTCTAATAAGGGTTTTTCTCTTATTTCCAACTTTAAAATCGCCGAATCAACCTTAGGTGAAGGGAAGAAAGATTTAGCACCGACTTTTCTTATAATTTCAGGCTTAGCCCAAAATTGAGAAAGAATGGTCAATTGCCCGTATTCTTTGTTAGGGGATTTTTCTGTCGCAACCATCCTTCTTGCTACTTCATACTGAACCATAAGAGTAATTTGAGAAATACTGCTTCTGTTTTTATTCTCTAAATCGTCGACTTCACCTAAAAGATGAGCAAGTATAGGGCTTGTTATGTAATAAGGAATATTAGCAACGACTTTCAGGTTGCTTCCAAACTGAGATAAATCCGTTTTTAAAATATCGTTATGAACAATTTCCAAATTATCGGCATGGATTTTTTTCACCTGCTCAATCATATCTTCATCCAACTCAATGGCGATGACCTTTTTCGCAAGTTTGACGAGTCTTTCTGTAACAAAACCTAAACCAGGGCCAATCTCGACAACAACGTCATCTTTTGTTATCGAAGAGGTCTCTAATATAGCATCTATGCTGGCTTCGTCGATTAAAAAATTCTGCCCCAGACGCTTTTTTGCTCTAAATTGTTTTGCTCTATTGATGTAGTTCATATGTATCATTATAATAATACAAACAGGTAAATGTTTTAATATGCAAAATCTGATAACGTTGTATAATGAACACTATGAAGATAAAAGAAAATACTATATTAACAAAAAATGATCTCATAAAAGTTTTTGAACAAGGATGTAAAGACCCGATAGACTTTAAAACCGGAATAGAATACGAAAGAATTTTAATAAACAAAAATACCTATCAAACAGTTCCTTATCAAGGTGATAAAGGAATTTACAGGCTATTGAGACAAATCGCTTTCAAAGATGAATGGTCATATATAAGTGAATTCGGACAGGTTACAGGCCTTAGAAAAGGCAATAACACAATAACTTTGGAACCCGGAGGACAATTAGAATTAAGCCTATCACCTAAAAAGACAATTCTTGAGAGCAAAAAAGAAATTCAAAAAATTGACAATAAAATAATTTCCATTGCTGATAGCTTGGACATCCAATTCATAAACTATGGCATATCTCCTTTAACCACAAAGAAAGACATAGAATTAATACCAAAAAGAAGATACGCCATTATGGCAAAAAATCTGTCAGGTAAAAACCATGACAATATGATGAGAGAAACCGCAGGAATCCAAACAAGCATTGATTATTCAAGCGAAGAAGATGCAAGCAAAAAACTAAAACTATCTTTGATGCTCTCCCCCATAATGACAGCTATGTTCGCAAATTCTCCTGTCTATGAAGGGAAATTATGCGGTTATAAAAGCTATAGGGCTTTAGCATGGCTTCACACAGACAGCACCAGATGCGGGTTTATAAGCAGAAAGATATTTGACAAAGGATACCGCTTCTCTTTTAATGACTACGTGGATGTAATTCTTGCTGTGCCTCTTTTGTTTATTGTCAGAGACAATGAATTAATTGAAATAAACCAAAAAATCGATTTTAAAACATTTATGGAAGAAGGATTTGAAGGCTATAACGCAACGATTGAAGACTTTTTGCTCCATGCCAATATTTTCTTCCCCGAAGCAAGGCTAAACAACTACATCGAAATAAGAAATCATGACAGCCAAAAATGGGATTTAAAATATTCTATACCGGCTATATATAAAGGCATCTTTAGAACCGATTCTTCCATTGACGAAGCACTTGACCTTTTAAAAAATATTTCATACGAAGATTTCAGTATTGCAAGAGAAAAAGTCCCGGGACTTGCGTTAAAAGCAAATCTAGGCAGCCATAAAATCTCGGATTTGGCAAAAGAAGTTTTAAAAATAGCAAATACTTCATTAATTGATGAAGGAAAAAATGAAGAGAAGTTTTTAGAACCGATAAGAGAACTTACAGAAAACGAAAAATGCCCGGCAGATATCATCATACAAAACTGGCACTCCGTTTGGAACGCTAATTTTAACTATTTCATAAATTATATAACCGAAGATTATAAAGCCTAAAATTTTATCCTTATTTAGCAAATTTATTTTTGTGGGATTTTAATACATATTATGTATGTTAAAAAACCGAGGAATAGATTATGATTACAACGAATTATTCACTAAATTTTAAAGGAATAAGAACACAAAACGGAGCGGATCAAACACGCAGACTGGCATCAAAAAAACTAACGGAAACATCCACGCTAATTCAAAATATAAGTATACAAACACCTAAGAAGGAAAGATTAACAGTTTTTGAGAAATTGTGTGATTCCTATAAATTATTTGCCAGAGCTTTATGCTACGACATCAAAAATACGACAACAAAAGATGCTTATGAACTCGAAAAATATTACAATAAGCACGATCAACTGGGCGAGCTTGTAGACTCTGTGCTAGAAAAAACGAAAGCAAAAGGAATAAAAACACCAAGAAGTATTCAAATGAGGCTCAATCAAATTTCTTCTAATATTGACCATTCAATATATACGAACCTGGAATCTGCTTTTGAAGTTAATATGAAACCAAAAAACTTCTTAAACAAAATTATAAGATTTATAACTCGTAAAGCCTAATAAAAACAACAAAACAATAAAAAAGAAGCCATACCGTCCATTGTGGCTTCTTTTATTATTCTTTTGTATTGTTCTTTATATTTAAGCTATTTCTTCTTTTGATTCTATAGTCTTAGGTTCAGCTTCAACTTCTTCCTTTTTTCTTGGAAGTTTGATGAGCTCTGCCACATTATGACGCTTTTTCACCATTTCAGAAGTTACGACAAATTCTTTTAAGTCTTCCTGAGAAGGTATTTCATACATAATATCGAGCATGATTTCTTCAACTATTGAACGCAGGGCTCTTGCACCTGTCTTACGCTTCAATGCCTCAGAAGCTATAACATCGATTGCTTCCGGTTCAAAATTCAATTCAACCCCGTCCATATCAAGCAAACATTGATATTGCTTCAATAGAGCGTTTTTAGGCTTAGTTAAAATCATTTTTAATGTATCTTCATCAAGAGGATCCAACACCGCATAAATCGGAACCCTTCCGATAAATTCAGGAATCAAACCGAATTTCAAAAGATCTTCAGGCTGAAGTTTTTTAAGCATTTTGGCTGCCTCAAGTTCTTTTTCAGCTTGAGTTTTAGGTTTAGCTGAACCGAAGCCCATTGCAGTACCTTCACCAGCTCTTCTCTCAACAAGTTTTTCCAATCCAACAAACGCACCACCTACAATAAACAAGATGTTGTTTGTATCAATTTGAATGAATTCTTGATGAGGATGCTTTCTTCCGCCTTGAGGAGGAACATTTGCAACCGTACCTTCAATCATTTTCAACAATGCCTGTTGAACGCCTTCACCGCTTACATCTCTTGTTATGCTTGGGTTTTCGGACTTTCTCGCAATCTTATCTATTTCATCGATGTAAATAATGCCTCTTTCAGCCTTTTGAGCATCATAGTCAGCACTTTGGTACAATCTTAACAAGATATTTTCAACGTCATCTCCGACATAACCAGCTTCAGTTAACGTTGTTGCATCTGCAACTGCAAACGGAACATCTAACATTTTCGCTAATGTCTGAGCCAAAAGCGTTTTCCCGCTTCCTGTAGGTCCGACAAGTAAAATGTTACTTTTTTGGATTTCTATACCTGATTCATTTTTCTCTATAGCGTTGTGTGCAATCCTTTTATAGTGATTGTATACAGCTACTGACAGAACCTTTTTAGCATCATCTTGTCCTATTATGTATTCGTCAAGATATTCTTTTATCTCATGAGGCTTTGGAACATTTGTGATATCAGCTTCTTTTGGTTCTTCAGCTTGTTTTTTATCTTTATTTTCAAAGAATTCTTCGTCTAATATTTCATTACACAATTCAACGCATTCATCGCAGATATAAACCTCAGGACCTGCGATTAATTTTTTTACCTGGTCCTGTGTTTTTCCACAAAATGAACATTTTAAGCGGCTATCATCGTGATTAACCATTCCTTTTTCTCCTAGTTATTAGTTTTAGGCTGTTTATCTATACTTATGACTTTATCAATCATACCATATTCTAAAGCTTCTTCAGGAGTCATGATATAGTCTCTGTCCGTGTCTTTTTCAATCTTTTTAATGGATTGTCCTGTATTTTTAGCAAGAATTTCATTCAATGTCTTTTTGATTCTTACGATTTCAGCAGCTTGGATTTCGATATCAGTTGCCTGACCTTGAGCACCGCCTAATGGTTGGTGGATAAGAACTCTTGAATGAGGAAGCGCCATTCTTTTGCCCGGAGTTCCTGCTGCAAGAAGGAAAGCCCCCATAGATGCAGCCTGTCCAAGACAAATTGTAGAAACATCCGCTCTGATATGCTGCATTGTATCAAATATAGCAAGACCGGCAGTTACACTACCACCAGGGGAGTTAATATATAACATAATATCTTTTTCAGGATTTTCACTGTCTAACAACAACAACTGCGCAACAATAAGGTTGGCAACCATATCATCAACCGGAGTTCCTAAAAAGATAATTCTTTCTCTCAATAATCTTGAAAAGATGTCGAAAGATCTTTCGCCTCTACTTGATTGTTCTATAACTACAGGTACAAAACTCATATTTTTTCCCTTTCCTATAAAATTCTATCTCTTTACTTATTAGTATACTTTACTTTAGCACTATCTATCAAAAATTGAGTAACTTTTTGACTCAAAATTTGTTGTGACAATGAATGTAATAAATTAGAATTTCTTTGAATTTCATCTAAAATATTCATCTTGTCTGTGTTATAAAGCCTTGAAATCTCTTCAAGTTTCTGCTCTATATCTGCAGGTTCAACTTTGATATCTTCAGTTTCAGCAATTTTACCGATTATCAGAGAGCTTTTAATTCTTGTTTTAGCTTCCTGGCTAAGTTCTTCCCAAACTTTTTGATGTCCTTCTCTTTCAAGCATTTCATCAAAGTTGCCGCCTTGCATGCTTACTCTTTGTTTGAATTCACCAAGCAGCGCCTGAGCTTCTCTTTGAATCATAGACTCTTGGATATTTATATCGATTGCTTCACTTAGTATTTCATATAGTTTAGCAGAGATTCTTTTATCATTTTCAAGTTTAGCATTAGATTCAAGATATTTTGTTATATCAGCTTTTAATTCATCCATTGTTTTGAAATTACCTACTTTAGCGGCAAATTCATCAGTAAATTCTGGGCGAACTCTTTCTTTGATTTCATTTATTTTTATAGCAAATTTAGCATCTTTTCCTTTAATTTTGTCGTCATGGTAATTTTCAGGGAATTGAACATCGATTGTAAATTCTTCCCCAACTTCTTTACCGACTAACTGCTCGGCAAAACCAGGGATGAAGTTGCTGTTTCCTAAGTCTAAAAGGTATCCTTTAGCTGCTCCGCCTTTTATTTTTTCGCCGTCTACTTCACCATCAAAATCTATGTTTACAACATCAGTATTTACTGACTTTCTGCCTTCAACAGTTCTTAATTCTGAATATTTATCAGCCAAAACAGATAATTCTGTTTCTAAAGCGTCTCCGGGATAAGTAAACTCTTCTATTTCTACTTCTACATTTTTATATTCACAAAGGTTAACTTCCGGTTTAAGCTCAAACTTAGCAACAACTTTAAGGGCTTTGTCATTTGCAAATTCAAATGATTCAACATATGGCTCAGAAACAACATCTAATTTGTTTTCATAAATAGCTTCCGCAAAGATTTGAGGAAGCAAGCTTTCTAAAACCTCTCTTTGTAAAGCTTCTTGCCCTATGTGTTTTTCCAAAACAGCTTTAGGAGCTTTTCCGGGTCTAAATCCGGGAATATTTACTCTTTTTGCCAATTTTTTACAAGCTTTATCGTATTCTTGGGATGCTTTTCTTGAATCAACCTGAATATCTAACTTAACTTCATTATTTTCCGTTTTTTCTATTTTTACAGTCATTAATCCACCTTTATACATAGTAACTCTAATCTTACAGATATTATAAAACAAATATGTAATAAAATGAAATAATTTTTTAAAAATAGTAAATATAGTGGAATAAGAACCATTATGCTAATACAAATGAAAAATCAAATATGATATAATGGGTTAAATTATAAAAGGTATTTAAATAGTTGAGGGACACAATATGAAGCGCAACTTATTGCTCATAAGCATTATAACCATTATGTTTAATTCCCTATCAGCAGCATCAGAACCATACGGGACTGGCTTATTAAACAGTCAACACATGAAACAATTCAATATGTTTGAAAGAGGAATAAAACCTCCTCAATTCCTAACAAATTTTCAAAAAGACAAAACTTATACAATAAACAATATTGTGTTTGAAAAAAATGAAGCAATTCCTACCGATATCCTCCAAGAAATAATAACTTTCTCGCCCGGTTCAAAATTAAGTGAAAAAGAACTACTGAATATGAAAAATGACATTTCAGAGTTTTATCACTCAAACGGTTACAAATCCGCAATAATTAATTATGCTACTAAAAAAGACACAGCAGGAACAATTTTTTTCACAATTTATGAAGGTCCTAAAGAAAAAATAAATCCTGATGATTTAACAAAAGAAGTGCCTTAAACTAAGACGCTCTTGCTTTTTCTTTGATAAACTCATAACCTTCTATCAAAGCTTTTATGTTTTTATCTATAAGCTGTGATTTTTTTGTTTTTAAAATATCCATTATAACTTTTTTCGCGTTATCTATTTTCAAAAACGGACTTGTAGCGATAAACGCCCCAATAGCAGCAATGTTAGCCGTTTTGATATCGCCTATTTTTGCGGCGATTTCAGTGAATGGAATGTATTTATAAAAAATGTCATTTCTTTTAGGTTTTACATCGACAAGTGATGAGTTAACCAGCATTGTACCACCGGTTTTGATTGTTTCTTCATATTTTTCAAAAGAAGGTAGATTAAGAGCCACCACATTCTCAGGAACTTCAATATAAGCAGTCGCGACCTCGTCATCGGAAAAAGCAAGAGTACAGTTAACTGTTCCACCACGCATCTCAGCACCGTATGCTGGGAGCCATGTGATGTTCAATCCTTCTAGCATAAACACTTTTGCTAAGACCTGTCCTGCAAAAAGAACTCCTTGACCGCCAAAACCAGAAATAACTAAACTAGATTCCATATTTTTCTCCAACTGATACATCTCTAAATACTTGAGGAACGTATGTTCCTTTTAGCACATCTCTTACGTGATCATGTGCATCTTTAGGGCTCATTTTCCAATTCGTAGGGCAACTTGCCAAAATTTCTACAAATCCTGCACCCAAACCTTTAAGCTGAACTTCAAATGCTTTTTTAATAGCTTTTTTCGCATTCATAATTTCTTTAGGTGAATCAAGCGAAACTCTTGCAACATAAGCAGCTCCGTCAAGCTGTGAAATTATTTCGGAAATTTTTACCGGATAACCGTGAGATTCGACTGTTCTACCTGTCGGTGTTGTGGTAGTGACTTGCCCAAGCAATGTAGTAGGACCTGCCTGTCCTCCCGTCATACCAAAATTAGTATTGTTAATACAAATAACCGTAATCTTTTCGCCTCTTGCTATAGAATGAATAGATTCACCCATCCCTATAGAGGCAAAATCTCCGTCTCCCTGATAGGTAAAAACAACCTTATCAGGTTTCGATCTCTTTACTCCTGTTGCAACAGCCGTAGCCCTACCATGAGGAGCTCCAACCACATCAACATTGAAAAAATCATCCAAGAAAACCGAACAGCCAACTGAAGCAACAGCAATAGCTTTTTCTCTGACTTCAAACTCGTCTAACACCTCTGCAACAAGCTTTATTGCAACACCATGATCGCATCCCGGGCAAAATATAAACTCGAAATCATCTTTTATCGAATCAGGTTTTTTATATATGAGCTTTTCCATATGCACCTTTTGTCATTTCATTGTATACCAGTTCAATCTGTTCGTAGATTTCTTCAACCGTCATCATTTTCCCTGCGGTTCTTCCGTAAAATTTAATCGGTGTTCCCGTAGTAACAGAAGCTTTAATGTCTTGAAGCATCTGCCCCATATTTAATTCGATATCCAAAATGGTATCAGCTTTTGCGGCGATTGATTGAATTTCTTTTTCCGGGAAAGGACACAACATAATCGGCCTGAACAAACCTACTTTCATACCCTTTTCACGAGCTTTTTTAACAGCCGCTTTGGTTATTCTTGCAATACTGCCAAATGCTGTTATTACAAGTTTTGCGTCTTCTACTTCAAAAGATTCGTAAATATTTTCTCTTTGAGCGATAACTTCATATTTTTCAAAAAGATGCTCAACTATTTTTCTAAGAACTTCAGGATCTCTATCAATACTTGTAACTGATCTTGGAGCTCTATTTTTCGCACCGTCCAGCGCCCAAGATGATGTATCAACTTCAGGATAAGGATATTCACCAAGAACTGCAGGTTCCATCATTTGCCCTATCATGCCGTCCGCTAATAAGCAAACCGGGGTTCTATATTTTTGAGAAACATAAAATGCTCTATAAGTTAAGTCGATGCTTTCTTGCACACTGCAAGGAGCAAAAGTTACAAGTCTGTAATCTCCGTTGCCGCCGCCTTTTACCGCCTGCACATAATCGGCTTGAGACGGGCCGATATAACCCAATCCGGGACCTGCTCTCATTACGCTTACGAGTACACAAGGAATTTCTGCCGCTGCAATGTAAGAAATAGCTTCCTGCATAAGAGCAATAGCGCACGATGACGATGAAGTCATTGCTTTTACACCTGTTGCCCCGGCACCAAGAACCATATTGATCGCCGAAACTTCACTTTCTGCACAAACATAAGCTCTGCCGAGTTCTGGCATCTTAGCACTTAAATATTCACCGATTTCGCTTTGGGGAGTTATAGGGTATCCGAAATAACTGTCCATGCCTGCTTTAACAGCAGCTTGAGCAATAGCATAATTTCCTTTTAATAACTCTTTATCTTCCATTATTTATAGACCTTTTCTATAGCCAGATCAGGACACGACCTAGCGCATATAGCGCAGGCTATGCAACCTTTTTGTTCGTTAAAAGCTACGGGAAAATAACCTTTTTGATTTAATTTAGTATCCTTTTCGATACTACCCTTAGGACATGCATCTATGCATAAATAGCAGGCTTTACATTTGTCTTGGTTTATAACGATTTTTCCCATAATAACACCTTGTCTTTTAAAAACATTATACTCTAAACATAAAATATATTGATAATTTAACATTTCTTTTTATAAAAAATTCGGCTATCCCTGAAAAAAGTTATAACGCCTGGCTTTTTGCATGATAAAATCAAAGAAATAACAAAAAAAAACAAAGGCGACCAGAACGATGAAAACCTTACGATTCAAAAAAGCAAAATCGTTGGAAGAAATTGAAGCCATCGAGCTTTTAGGCAAAAAGATATGGAATGAACATTACATAAAAATAATTTCGCAAGAACAAATAAATTACATGCTTGATAAATTTCAGTCTACAAAAAGCATTCAGGAACAAATCCAAAACGGGTATGAATATTTTCAAATACTTTTAAACAACAATCCTGCAGGTTATTTTGGGATAAGCGCCGAAACCGGTTTTTTATTTCTGTCTAAATTTTATATTTTGGATGAATTAAGAGGCAAAGGAATAGGAAAAAGCGCATTTGCTTTCATACAAAAGCTTGCAAAAGAAAAAGGGCTCGATTCAATAAGAATTACGGTGAACAAATCCAACACCAATTCCATTGAATTTTATAAAAAAGTCGGCTTTGAAATCAAAAGACAAATTGTGGCAGATATCGGCTGCGGCTATGTAATGGACGATTACGAAATGGAATATTCAATAAATCCATCTTACAAATAATTTTTCAACAAATTGTCTATTTCTTTTCTATTGTTGATATTATGCTGATATAAAGGCTTATAAGTCCTGCTGACATTCACTTTTGACTCTTCAAAAGTAGGTTTATCCGCCTTGTAAAAAATCCCAAGCGGCAACTTCTCCGACTCTAAAGACCTTTCAAAAGCTCTTACTCTGTTGTCCGGCACGTATCCTTCTTCAAGGTAATACGTATTTTCCTTGAACCACCTATAGGTATTAAGCTTGTTAAAAATAACGCAAGGCTGAAATATATCCACCAAAGAAAAGCCTTTATGCGAAATCGCGTTCTTTATTATTTCTTTTGTTTGAACATTATCCTGACAGAAAGCTCTGGCAACAAAAGAAGCGTTTAGAGAAATAGCTGTTGCAATAGGATTAAAAGGCTCTATGCCTGATCCTTGAGGCTGGGTTTTGGTAGGGAAATTAGAACTTGACGTGGGAGATGGCTGACCTTTTGTAAGTCCATACACCATATTATCGTGAACCAAAACTGTTATATTAGGATTTCTCCTTATGGCATGAATAAAATGGTTGCCACCTTCGCCGTAAATATCGCCATCGCCGCTGGTGACAATAACGTTCAAAAACTTATTAGCGGTTTTTATGGCAGTTGCAACTGGAAGAGCCCTGCCATGGAGTCCGTTAAAGAAATTACAATTGACATACTGAGGAAGTTTTGCGGCTTGACCGATACCGGAAACCAAAACCGTTGATTCCACAGGTAAATTAAGCTCTTTTAATGCTTCTTTTAAAATATTTAGAATCAGATAGTTGCCGCACCCCGGGCACCAAGCTATATCTTCATTTGTTTTATCAAACGTTCTCATTTATAACCTCTCTTAATTTTTTGGCCAAAGAATCAACCCCAAAAGGTAATCCGTCGTATTTAAGAATTGTATGGCTGAAACCGCAGCACAATTCTTCTCTCAACAATCTTCCAAGTTGAGATGTCGCGTTATTTTCCACAATTATCAGCTCTTCGGCATCAATCATGTAGGCTTTTATATCGGTATGAAGAGGGTATAACTGCCGCAAACACAAAAAAGCAGTGTCTTTCAATTGCGGCAAAATCTCTTTTATAATGCAATAATTAGACCCCCAGGAAATAATTAAATTTTTATATTCTTTATCACCTATAAATTCAGGGTATAAAATATCTTTTTTAATTTCATCGAATTTTCTTAAACGTTTTTCTACCATTTTTTTTCTCAATGAACTGTCCTCGGTTATCAGCCCGGAATCTGTATGTTCATCGCTGTCCACACAGACCAGGCCTTTGCCGAAAGAAGGAATGGCTCTTGGGCTTATCGGAGAATTTTTTAAAAGAGCATATCTTTTGTAGTTTTCATCTGATTTTACAAAATGATGTTTTAATTTTAGTTTTTTATTGTTGAACGTGCCGACAATAGATTTTGAATCAATGAAAAACTGATCGGTAAGTATAAAAACCGGAACCTGGTATTTATCAGCCATATCAAAAGCCAATTGACCCATTTCAAAAGCATCTGAAGGAGTTGTAGGCGCCAAAATTATTCTAGGGAACTCTCCTGCACCCGCATATAAAACCAGATTTAAATCTCCCTGCTCTGTTCTGGTCGGAAGGCCCGTTGCAGGGGCCGGTCTTTGAGCCACATGTACAACCAAAGGAGATTCTATCATCCCAGCCAGACTTATTCCTTCAGTCATCAATGAAAATCCGCCTCCAGAAGTGCTTACCATGGCCCTGGCTCCTGCATACCAAGCACCTATAGCCATATTTACTGCCGCAATTTCATCTTCAGCCTGTTCTGATACAATATCAAACTTGGCACCTGCTTGAGAAATAAAAGTAAAAAGAGCAGTTCCAGGGGTCATCGGATAAGAAGAAATAAAATTACACCCGCCTGCAATACATCCAAGGCTCAACGCATCACTTCCGCTTATGAGATATTTGTTCTGAACAGACATATCCTTGTTCATATTAATCCCGATTCCGCTTAATGGCTTTAACCTTTGGGCCTCATTATAGCCGGATTCCAGCGAATCAATATTTCTTTCAATCTCTTCTTCAGAAGAAAAATGCTGTTTGATGGCATTTTTTGCTGATTCCAAATCTGTGTCAAAAAGACCTAAAACAAAACCTACGCAAACAATGCTGGAAAGAGGGACACCATTTATGACTTGTGCCAGTTGAGTAAAATTCAACCCTATTTTTTTATCGCAAATAACATCTAAAACATCACTCTTCTTGTCATGAAAAAGAATCGTATCTTTAGAAATTTTTTCCTTGAAATACTCAAACACTTTTTCATCCAATGCAAACAGGATATCTACAGCTGATTTAGGAGCACAGACATGCTCTTCTGCAATCCTTACAAATGAAGCGTTGCAACCGCCTCTTATTCTGGACATATATTCCAAAGAGCAAAACAAATTATATTTTGCATCTTTCAAACATCTCAAAAGCAACGATGAAGCAATCTCTATTCCTTGCCCGGCTTCTCCCGAAATAACAATATTTATATCTCTATTTACCAATCTTATTCTCCCTTTATATAAGAAAATTAACAAATTAACATATCCTAAACATTAGCCAATTAAGGTAATAAAAGAACAATCTTATAAAAATATTTAATATTCCTTCCAATTTTTGTCTGTTTTATGTTTTTATGCTAAAATTCTAATGGAGAGGGGTATTCTAATGCCAAAAAAGAAAACTGTCGAAATTGTATTAGACATAGAAACAACGGGTCTGGATTATACAAAAGAAAAAATGATTGAATTTGCCGCTGTAAGGCTGGAAAATGGCAAAATAAAAGACAAATTTGAAACACTTATCAACCCCAAGCAACATATAAGAAAATCAAGCATCGCAATCCACGGAATCACAGAAGATATGGTTCAGGATGCTCCGACAGAAGAAGAAATTCTTCCGAAAATTTTTGATTTTATTAAAGATTATCCAATAGTAGCTCATAACGCTATTTTTGATTACAGCTTCCTTAACGAAGCTAGCATAAGACACTACGACAAACCTATTTCAAACCAGAGAATAGACACTCAGGTCATGTTCAAAGAGGTTTATCCTGATTTGGAATCATGCGGGCTGGAAGCTCTGATGAAAAAGTTCGGAGTAGAATACAGCACACGCCACAGAGCAATGGCAGATACGATAGGGCTGGCGGAAGCATACCCTAAGCTAAAAAAACTTTTTGAACAAAAATACGCATGGCAGATAAAGCAACTGGATAACATTGAATACCTGTTTGAAAGATATTTAAGGGTCCAGCAAGCTATTCAGGTAATGCAATCTGAAATGCAAGACTTAAAATCCATTTTTAAAATTCATTTTGAACAAGGAGGAGACCCGATTCAGGCTACAACAGGAGAGACTCTTGTCTACCAGTTAAAGCACGGATTCGGCTACAACTTCATGGAAATAAAGGACACTCTCGATGAGATAGGAGCTCTTGATAAGGCAGTTAAGCTAAATCATGGTTTTGTAGACAGGCTTGTTTCAGGTTTCAGCCTGAACGAAGAATATAAAGTCAAAATAAAAAACGCAAGACAAGAATTATCTGAAACCAGAAATGTACAAATCTTAAAACCTGATAGAAAAGGGGATAATCAATAAACGACATATTTTTGCATCCAATTGTGTGTTTATAAAAATTTAATATTTATTTACAATTTAAGAGCAATTTTAGCAACTTTAAATTTTGATGTAATTTTAGTAAAAAAGACAAATAGGAGTTAGGAATTTTGAAACTTATACATGAAATTATCAGAGAAAGCTCTAAAAAATACGGCAGCCACACTGCTTTATCAGACGAATATTCTGGATATAACGTAACCTATAAACAGCTAGGAATAGACATATCCCTTGCGGCGAATGCATTGCAGGCACTAGGTGTTGAAAAAGGCATGCATATAGCTCAATTCAGTGAAAATAATTCTAAATGGATGGTCATGGATCAGGCTATTTTTATATGCGGAGCGATAAATGCGGTCAGAGGCTCTTTAGCCCCTTTAAGCGAACTTGAATATATCTACGATCAAAGCGACAGCTGCGCATTAATAACCGACAGCAAAAAAGTAATTAGCGAGCTTGAAACGTTTTTAAGCGACAGAAATGCTAAATTCATTATATATATAGGCAACGAAAAAATAGAACAGCCTGAAAATTCCAAAATAAAACTATTAACCTTTGAGCAAATTCTTGAACTCGGCAAATCAAGCCAATTTAATGAAGTTGAAATTTCAGAAAATGATGTAGCAACATTAATATATAGCTCAGGAACAACAGGACGACCAAAAGGAATTATGCTAACCCATAAAAACCTTGCAAGCCAAATGATTGCAATTCCTCCTGTATTAAACCTTAAAGAAACAAAAACTGTAACCTTAGTACTTCCTATCTGGCATGCCTACGAAAGAACGTGCGAATATTACCTTCTTTCAAGAGGAATAAAAAATTGCTACACTAACATCAAAAATTTCAAAAAAGATATTCAAAAACATAGACCGCACTATCTCATATCAGTCCCAAGAATTTGGGAAGCTATTTACGAAAGCGTATTCAATGAGATAAAGAAAAAGCCCGTGGCATTCAGATCCGTTGTTAATTTCTTCTTGTCATCTTCTCTTAAAAAAGACCTTGCAAAAAGAATAATTGATAATTCATGCATATACAATCAAAATTCATCAGCTGCCAAAAAAGTTCAATGCCATATTACAAATGCAGCTCTTTCACCTATCCATGAATTAGGTAAAAAGTTGATTTATAAAAAATTCCGCAACGCTATAGGAGGAAGATTCATAAAAGGAATAAGCGGCGGTGGAGCATTATCCGCTCATATCGATGATTTCTTCTCATCTGTAGGCATTGATATATATGTTGGATACGGCTTAACAGAGACAGCTCCTGTTCTTGCAGTAAGAAGAGAAGGGGACAACAAACCTTATTCTACGGGGCCTGCACTTCCTGATACCGAATTTTTGATAGTAGACCCTGAAACTTACCATCCGCTTCCAAAAGGGCAAAAAGGTGTAGTTCTTGCAAAAGGACCGCAGGTAATGAAAGGCTATTACAAAGACCCTGAAAGCACCAAGAAAGTACTTCTTGGAAATGGATTCTTCGTAACAGGTGATATCGGCTGGCTTACAGAAGATAATTGCCTCGTGCTTACCGGAAGAGCAAAAGATATTATCGTCCTCTCAAACGGCGAAAATATTGAGCCTGAAGCTATAGAACAAAGCTGCATGTCCAGTCCGTTTGTAAAACAGATAGTATTGGCAGGTCAGGACAAAAATGCATTGAGCGCTCTTATAGTTCCTGATGTAGATGCTTTAAAAGAGTTTGCAGCTAAAAAGAAAATAAACGTTCAAAACCCGTTGGCATGCAACCAACTTAAAAATGAAGTTCTAAAAGAACTCAGAGCAAAAGTCCAAGAAAGAAAAACATTCAGAAGCCATGAAAGACTTGCAAATATTGACTTTGTACCTGAAGCCTTCACTCCTGAAAACGGTTTGATGACTATGACGGCAAAAATCAAAAAAAATGAAGTCTACGAAAAATATAAAAAACAAATTGATGCAATGTATAATTAACAAAAAAGGTTGGGTAATCCAACCTTTTTAAGTATTGAACTGTATGTAAAATTATTTCGCTTATTTTCCAAGCGGCTTTAAACGTGGCCAAAAACCGACCATATTTTTACAAGGACAAAAACAAATTAAACCAATAATCAATCTTTTAAAAAACCCCGCATGCATTCTTCTCCTGCGTCGGTTTCGCTTTTTAAATTTTTTATTCTATAATTGTAATTAACTTAAACAAACTTTTTGTTGCTTATGCAACAAAACAACATAATCAAGAAAACAAAAAAGGTGATAAATGTTCTTAGATAAAGCAAAAATAAAAATTTTGTCAGGTAAAGGCGGTAACGGAATGGTAGCCTGGCGAAGAGAAAAATACGTAGATATGGGCGGTCCTGCTGGAGGAGACGGAGGAAGAGGCGGCGATGTATATTTCGTTGCACAAGAAGATATGACAACTCTTATGGATTTCCAATATCAATCCATTTTTAAAGCTCAAGAAGGCGAAAACGGAAGAGGGAAAAGCCAGCACGGAAAAGGCGGGAAAGATTTATACATAAAAGTTCCTGTAGGCACTATAGTAAGAGACATCGCAACAAATAAAATAATAGCTGACCTTATTGAACCCGAACAAAAAATTTTAGTAGCTAAAGGCGGAAGGGGCGGAAGAGGTAACGCCAGATTTGCAACCTCTCAAAAAAGAGCTCCTCAGTTCTGTGAGCCAGGCGAAGCTGGAATAGAAAGAGATTTAGAGCTGGAACTAAAACTTATAGCAGACATTGGGCTTTTAGGTATGCCTAATGCCGGAAAATCGACTTTGATTAGCGTAATTAGTTCAGCAAAACCAAAAATAGCTGATTATCCTTTTACAACACTTGTTCCGAACCTTGGCGTAGTCAAGAAGCCAAATGGTGACGGCTTTGTTGTCGCTGACATCCCCGGCCTTATAGCCGGCGCTTCTGAAGGCGTTGGATTAGGACATGAATTTTTAAGGCACGTTGAAAGATGTCGTTTTTTGATTCACCTGGTGGATATTACTCAAGAAAACCCTCTGGAAAACTACAAAACCATCAATAACGAACTTAAAAAACACGGAACAAGACTTTCTGACGTATATCAGGTTCTTGCATTAAACAAAATAGATTCTGTCGATGAAGAGACTCAGCAGGAATTATATAAAGAATTTAAGAAACTAACACAAGATGTATTCTTGATTTCTGCTGCGACAAAAGAAAACCTCAATGAATTTATGCAGTTTGTGTATAAAAAAGTAGAAGAAATACCAAAACCTGTGTTTGAAGTTGAAATAGAAGAAGATTTAGGCGCATTTGACAATGATGACAGCGCATACGCAGTCTATAGAGTTGATAAAACCGCATTTGTAGTTGAAGGCGGTAAAATAATCAGACTTGCAAACGTCACTGATTCAAGAAATTATGAACAAATCCACAGATTCCAAAATATAATGATGAATATGGGTGTTTTTGAAGCCTTAAAAGAAGCCGGCATAAAAGACGGCGACACGGTCAAAATAGGACATATTGAATTTGATTATTATCAATAAATATATATAAACACCACTTGAAATAAAATAGAAGTTCTCGACCATTGACGAGCTTTATATACTTGCTTATCGAAATAACAATAAAAGCGAACTTGTTTGAGCAAAGCGAGTTGTTCGCTTCAAATTGAGATTAGCAAGAATTAAACCGAGGAAAAGGTCGAAGGTTTTTCCGTCTCTTTTTCTAAAAAAGAGACCCCGCCTGGAAGGCAAAATATATTACTATCATTTTTCGTTCTTCTTTTTTCACCACAATCAAAAAAAAAGAATGAACAACAACAGTAGGGCAAGGCACAAAAAAGAGGCTTAAGCCTCTTTTTTTATTTATGTTTCTTTTGTTCCAGCTTATCTAATCTCTCATTTATAGTTACAAGTTGAGATTTTAGCTGAGCATTTTCTTTTTCAAGCTCTAAAATCTTTGCTTCAAGCCCTGAAATTTTTGCAATAACTGTCTGGATTTGTTTATACATATCTCGTACGGAATTAAGCATTGCATAAAACATTTCATCAGTGTTTATAGCTAAATAACCATTTGGCATCTTCATAACAGAATTAGGGAATATTTTTTGTAATTCCTGTGCGATTACGCCTACTCTATGTCTTTTTGTTTTGTCTTGCTTCAAAACATAATTTACGATGTGGATTTGGTTTAATTTTTCAATCCCTGCATTGCTATCACCTAAAATATTTTTAAGTCTTTTATCTGAAGAAGGAAATACTGAACCATTTATGGTAGGCGCTGTTATATTTCCTGTAACAGCCAAATTGCCGACAACAGATGTAGCGCCATTTAGAGTCACAGCCCTACTGCCCGCAGTAAAATTACCGTATATTAATGAAGTAGTGCCGTTATAAGTGGCCGTATTTCCCTCTATGAATAATTGATTGCTTGCATTTGCAGCAGGAGTTACACCACTGCCTATACAGATATTATTAGTACCTGCAGTGACATTGAGGCAAGAGGAGGGTCCAATCCCTACATTATTCGAGCCGGAGGTAAGATTAAATAACGCGCGTTGACCTAAAGCCGTGTTACTGGCTCCTCCAACGTTTTTACGTAATGCTTCAACTCCTACTGCTGTATTGTTGGCACCCGGAGTACTATTAGAGAGGGCATACGAACCGACTGCCGTATTACTTGTAGAATTGGTAGCATTTGCAAGAGTTGCAAAACCAACAGCAGTGTTATCGCTAGTCGTAGCTGTGGCAAACAAAGCCCCGCTGCCTATTGCTATATTTCTGGCCCCTGTGGTATTTGTAAATAAAGCTGCTTGACCTAATGCTACATTATCAGAGCCTGTAGTATTTGACTTTAAGGTGGAAGAACCTATAGAAACATTGCTGCTTCCTGCTCCATTGGCTCTTAATGCATCAAAGCCTACAGCTATATTGTTTATTCCTTCTGTATTGTTTGCTGCGTTTAATGATAATGCAGCTTTTCCAAGAGCAATATTATTACCCTGATCGAATGACAGTCTGCCTATTTGAGTATATGTTGTTGCAGAAGCAGAAGTTCTCTGTTCAAAATCAATAATAGAGCGCTTTATAGTATCGTCGGCAGTGACAGGATAACCTGAAGGTCTTGGATGTGTAGTTATAATCAATCTGGAGCCATAAGGTATATTTGCATCCCCGGCATCATGAGGTGGTATTTTATCATGCCCTATAATCGCAGCTTGAGACCAACCTAATCCAAAATAAGCATTGGACTGCGAACCGGTGCCTTGTTTGACATATCTCCAGACTGCATCTGAAGTTGCTTGCTTTCTAGTCACAACGGGTACTACAGCGGATAGAATCAAACTTACTATCATAAGGGTAATCAAAGCTTCTGCGATAGTGAATCCTCGTTTATAATTCGTTTTTATTATATTCATATACTCCCTCACAAATAATAGTAATTATATCACTAGTTTATATAATTCCCAAAAATGTTAATTAATATCAATAACACTGACGCCATCGCCACCTTCGGCATTTTCTCCGGGTCTAAATTTGGCAACATATGGAGATGAAGCCAAATAATCTCTCACTACCTGTTTTAAGGCGCCTGTACCATGACCGTGAACAATATAAACAGGTGATAAATTGACCAAGCTTGCTTTATCAAGATAAGACTCAATCGCATCTAGGGCTTCTTCACATCTATAGCCTCTTAAATCTAATGTTTGAGACAGATTATATCTCTCAATATTTAATTTTGCCTGTTTAAGAGCATACTTTTTCTCCGGGGTTTTGATTATGTTTTTGTTGTAAATAGCCAATTTATCTTTTTTTACTGAGGTTTTAATCATCCCCATCTGAATATCAACTTTGTTGTTTTTATCAGGTAGAGAAAGAAGAATAGCCTCCTGATCAAGATTTTTTATCATAACTTTGTCGCCGATTTTGATTGTCTGCCAGTCAATCGGTTTATAGGTTTCCAGAACCGCTTCTTCCTCAAGAGAAAATTCATGTCTTAATTTATTTTCCAGTTTAGCTAGCCTTGAGAAATTTCTATGGGCGATTTTCTCGCTTTTTTGCTGGCGCATCTCCTTTAAAATCTGTCTTATTTCATCTCGGGCTGAATTTATAGAAGTTTCAAATTTCTTTTTATATATCTCAATATTCTTCTTTTTTGTCTTTTTGATGTCCGATAATTTTTCGTTAAGTTCATCTTCTAACGTTTTTAAATTTTCTTCACTTTGCTGGACGGATTTTGTTGTTTGAGAAAGCTGATGATGTGTTGTTTGAAGCTCTTCCAAGACTTTTGCAGTAGGATCTTTTTGATTAAAATATATTTCCCTTGCAAGATTTGCTATTTTTTCATTAATACCGAGGTTTTTGGCAATTGAAATGGCGTTACTGGTGCCAGGTATACCGATTAACAATTTATACGTAGGAGACAAGCTCTCCAAATCGAACTCCACACTTGCATTCTTAAAACCATTTTTTGTATATGCAAGCGATTTCAGCTCTCCATAGTGAGTGGTTACAATACAAAAAGCACCCAACTCCTGTAAATATTCCAGGATAGATTGAGCCAAAGAAGAACCCTCGGCAGGATCCGTACCTGCAGCGACTTCATCCAGAAGCACAAGAGTCTCTTCGTCTGAATTGTTAACAATAAAAACTATGTTATTCATATGTGATGAAAACGTCGACAAACTCTGGATTATACTCTGTTCATCCCCGATATCTGCGAATACTTTTTTGAAAGGATAAATAGCCGCTTCATAGCAAGGGATATGAAGTCCTGCCTTTGCCATAAGAATACAGAGTCCAACGGTTTTTATGGTTACCGTTTTCCCCCCGGTATTTGAACCCGTGATTATAAGGCAGTTGTTTTCTTTATCCATCTCAAAATCATTTTCGACGATGTTTTTGGTGACTTTCATAAGAACAGGGTTTTTCATGCCTTTTAGCACTATTTTTTTATCTAAAAGTATATCCGCTCCTATAGAGTCGGTTTTGGCAGAATATTTGGCTTTGGCGAATATAAAGTCTATTTCTACAAGCTGGTTCAACGAACTGACTATTTCATCATAATAAAGAGCGATTTCGTTAGACAATTCTCTTAATATTCTTTCAATCTCTGATTGAATCTGGACTTCTAGCTCTCTGACTTTATTGTTCAGGCCTACTAATTCTTTAGGTTCAATAAAAAAAGTCTGATTGCTTGCAGAAACATCATGTACAATGCCTCCTACTTTGTTCTTGCACTCAGCCTTAACCTGAAAGACCGTTCTGCCTTCTCTTTGGGTATATACAGTATCTTGCAAATTTAAAACAAAGGAACTATTTGATAAAAGAGAAGAAATTGTCTTTTTTATATTTGTCTGTGTGTCCTTTAAAGAGTGGTTGAGTTTTTTTAGTTCAGGTGAAGCGTTATATTTAACATTCATAGAAGAGTCAAACGTATCAAAGATTTTATCTTCCAACTCTTTATCTACAAACAAAATCTCCCCCAAAGAAGACAACTGACAAAAATCGGCAGCTAACTTATCAAGATAGTTTTTAACAAGCCTTGAAGTTTTGATAACCTCTGCGATACTAAAGATTTCAAGCTCTGAAAGCCTTAGATGTTTTTTGCTGTCTTCCAGAAATTTATAAACATCTTTGATATCTTGTAGAGGAGGAATGTCGGCATTATCATATGCTCTTCTGGCTTGGGTTGTAAGCAAAATTTCGTATTCTATTTTATTTTTATCTTCAAATATCTGGGCATTCAAACACCTTTCTTTTCCCAATTCACTGACAGCATAGTCGCTCAGGAAAGAAAGAACCTTGTCGAACTCCAAAAGCTCTTCGCAAGATTTTCTTTTAACTAAATTTTGATTTGGCTCTCTATTGCCGGATAAATCAGAATCCAATACTTGTCCCTCTTTGTTTACACGAATATTATACCAAACAGAAAAATTAAATCATACTATATCTTATGGCTGTTTATATTTTATAAGCCTGTTGTTCTGTTTAACTTATTATTACAAACATTTTTATTATTTACGCAAATTTTTTCTTGTTCAGTATTTTGCTATAATAAATCAAAAATACAAATCGAGAGGGGTTAAAATGCAAGTACAAAACACTCAAGCAAACAAGGTCTCATTTGGCGTAAAAGTTCCCACAAAACAGCTTGTAGATTTTATGAGCGGCATCAGGACAGATGAAACTAATCAAGTATTTCTAAAACTGACAGGTCTGAGCAATGAAAAAATGTTAACAACGATGAGCTCAGATGTGATAGAGTTTTCAAAGAGCTATTGCACAAAAACTATAGCGGACTCTGACCCTATATTTAAAAAACTTATTGACATAAAAAAGAATCTATCTGACTTTTTTCGAGCTGCCATTAGCGATAAAAGCAACTCCAACCTGGATAAAATAACAGAATTGTCTAATGCCAAAGATGCAGAAAAAATAAATCTTCTAAAAAAATTGCCTGACGTAATTGACTTACCGGAAATCAAATTGCCGCTGCAATAAGATTCATATATAAAAAAAAAGAGATTAACTAAACGTTAATCTCTTTTTGCATTAGTCTTCAATAGGTAAGATTATTATATAATCGTTTCCTTTTTTCTCTGTTTTTACATCATCCACATCTATTTTATGAGGCAAAGAAAAACTCTGCATAAAGGAAATCTCTTTTTCTCCGTTCTTACCTTTTTTATCGGATTTACCGGAAATTTTTACACTATATTCGGTAACATCTAATTTTATATTTTTTTCGTCCCCTCCAAACGGCTTTAAGTCGATTATTATTTTGTACACTCCATCATCCTGGAAAGTTTGGACCTTAACAGGACCTGCCATAAACGGATTCATAGAGGGTCTATTTTTGACAAAATCTCTCATCATTCTGTCTTGTTGTCTCAAAAAGTCATCCACGTCACGATTATCCATTGATGGCGGCGGAAGAGGAATAAAATATCTATGCATCATCGAATCGGTAACAAAATAAACAGCTAAAAACGCACCAAAGAATGCGGCTAAACTCATAAACAAATATTTAGTCCAACATTCACATTTTTTATCGTCTTTCGAGGTCACGATCTCCACATGGCGCTCTTTGTTTTGTTCAGAATTTTCTTCCATATTAACCTCCTATTTTTATTTTTCTAACTCTTCGATAACTTCATCTACATGCCCTTTCACTTTAACGTTAGGCCAAGATTTTTTCAATAGTCCATCTTTATCTATTAGGAATGTTGATCGGACAGTTCCTAAGAATGATTTCCCATACATTTTTTTCTCTCCCCATGCACCGAATTGCTCCATTACCGTATGGTCAG
The DNA here is from genome assembly GCA_023421795.1 of Cyanobacteria bacterium OH_PDB_230. Lineage (GTDB taxonomy): Bacteria > Cyanobacteriota > Vampirovibrionia > Gastranaerophilales > Gastranaerophilaceae > JAEZOG01. The sequence goes on along the minus strand of JAEZSO010000002.1, from coordinate 439,195 downwards.
GGTCTGAAAGCAAAATAAAATTCAACTCGTGTTGTTTTTGGAATTTCTTATGGCTCTCTATATTATCGGCACTTACTCCGATTACAACGGCTTTTGAAGTCAACCTGTTATAGTTGTCTCTAAAGTCACACGCTTCTTGAGTGCAGCCGGGGGTATTATCTTTAGGATAAAAATATAAAACTATGTCTTTGCCTTTAAAATCAGACAAAGAAAAAGTTTTTTCATTTCCTTCAGCATCTATCCCTTTTAATTTAAAATCGTTTATTTTTGCGCCTGTTTCCATAATAATACCTTTCATTCATTGATATTGTTTTTTATGTACTTATCCACTTCAAATTTTCTTTTACAACCTTCGTAATTCATATATCGTATTTTGCCAAAAACATTTCTTTCATTCCATGGTCTATCGTGTAATCCTCCGATGCTCCATAATATTCCTACGTAGCCGTTTGGGTCTAACCCATCGATAGAATATTTATCATTTAAGTAAATCGCTATATCTAATGCTTCCTGGGGGGTTTTGCTCCACTCAAGTATTTTTTTTGCCCAGTACATTCTCATATATGAATGCATTTTGCCCATGTTTAAAAGTTCATACTGAGCAGCATTCCAAAGCATATCATGCGTTTTTGCATTTTCAAAATCTTCTATTGAATAAACATATGTCCTTATATCGTTAGAATGAGCTTTTAAGCTGTCTTGTGCCCACTGCGCGAGGCCTTTAAGCTGTTTGTAGTTTTCATTGTGAAAACAAAAATTATCAGCCAGCTCTTTTCTTACAATAAGTTCTTCTAAAAACGATTCTTTGTTAATATTTTGAGCAGAAGATTTCAAAACATCGAGCGCGATTCTTTGCGAAGAAATCTGCCCGAAATGAACATAAGGCGAAAGGTTAGATGATATTTTTTTAACCGGATCATTTCTTTCTTCAGAATAAAACTCCAATTTGTTTTCAATAAAATCCAGAAGCATTTTTTCAGCAGCAGAAGGGCCTGAATCCAACCATTTAAGCCTTTCTACACTTTTATCCTCGATAAGGGAAAAATCATTTTTTATGCTTTTTATTTCAATCCCTTTTTTTAATGATTTAATTTCAGGATACTCTGTTAAAAATTCATAAATCAGGTTTTTGACCTTGGGTCTTATAGTGGCTGCAGAAAATTCCTCTTTAGAAGAAAGATGCCTGCACGGAATTATATTGTGAGAGTCGACTTCAAAACAGGCAGAATTAATGTTTTCTGATATTTTTTTATTCAGCATTTTTGATTCTTTCAGAGAGGAAAAATCGACAACAATTCCTCCCGGGTCAACATCAGACAAATAAGATAACAGCTCTTCTTGTGTCTTGAGCAATACAGAAAAAGTGATATTTTTAGTTTTAAGCTCCCTCTCAAAGTCTTTAATACCTTCAACCGTAAAAGACAGTTTTCTTGAATTAATTTTTACTTCTTTATCCAGAAACAACAAGACAATCAGCGGCTGGTCATATTCAGCGGCAAGTTCATTGGCAAATAATAAACCCCAATTATCATAGATTCTAAAATCTCTTGTCATTATGTATAAGAAAGGTTTATTATTTGCCTTTATTTGGTTTAATCTAAAAACCCTTTTTGGGTTTACTTTTGTTTCAACATTTAAATTTGAAGCATCAATGAAGTTTAAAAGCTCATTTCTAGTGGCAGCCGCAGTCATCTTCATTTTTAGCTTTGCCTGTTAACGTAAAAACGATGCTAAGGATTGCGCTTAACCCTACTAGCATATATACCACTCTGCTTATTTTGGACATATCCCCAAATAAAAACGCAACAAGATCAAAATTGAACGCTCCAACCAAACCCCAGTTGAAAGCACCCACTATGATCAATAAATATGTTAGATTTTTAACAGCTTTCATCACAATCTCCTTACTTTTACAGAGCCATTCTATATAAAGCAATTAAATTAATGAATCTTCAATTGTCTAGTCTAACTTACTTACTTATATTTTTATTTTTTAATTTTCAAGAACTTTTTTGAATTTATCAAATGCAAAATCAAGTTCCTCAGTAGTGATTACAAGAGGAGGCGCAACTCTGATGATATTCTCGTGAGTTTCCTTTGCCAGAACCCCTTCTTCCTGAAGCTTTTCACAATAGCTTCTTGCCTTCACATTCAATTCAATTGCGATAAACAGCCCTTTGCCTCTGACTTCTTCTATTACATCAGAGTTTATCGTTTTCAATTTATCCAAGAAATATTTCCCTAATTTTTCGGATTTTTCGATTAAGTTTTCATCCACCAAAACATCGAGTGCCGCTATTGCAACAGCACAAGCTAAAGGGTTTCCACCAAAAGTGGAGCCGTGTTCTCCCGGATTAAACACATCCAAAACTTCTTTCTTCGCCAAAACAGCTGATACAGGGTAAAAACCGCCCGAAAGCGCCTTGCCGACGAGGACAACATCAGGCTTAATGTCTTCATGTTCAAACGCAAACATTTTTCCGGTTCTGCCAAGCCCCGTTTGAATTTCATCAATAACCATCAATATATTATTGTCGTCACACAATTTTCTAATATCTTTTAAATAACCTTCATACGGCATCTTGATTCCCGCCTCGCCTTGAATAGGCTCTAACATAACAGCCACGGTATTTTCCGTTATAAGAGCTTTAATAGAATCAATGTCATTATATTTTGCGACTTTAAAACCTTCTGTATAAGGTCCAAAATAGTTTCTGGCTCCTTCATCTGTTGAAAAACTTATAATCGTTGTGGTTCTCCCATGGAAATTTTCAGAACAAACGATTATTTCCGCATTACCGTCTTCCAGATTTTTTTTCGTGTATCCCCATTTTCTGACGGCTTTGATAGCAGTTTCTACAGCTTCAGCCCCGGTATTCATAGGTAATATTTTGTCGAAACCTGTTAGTTTACAAATTTTTTCGTAATAAACAGGAAGTTGATCGTTTCTAAACGCCCTAGAAGTCAAAGTCAGTTTTTTAGCCTGATCCACCATTGCTTCTAATATTTTAGGATGGCAATGACCTTGATTTACCGCAGAATAAGCACTTAAACAATCAAGATATTTTTTGCCGTTTACATCATAGAGCCAAACACCTTCACCTTTTTCTATAACGACATCCAAAGGCTTATAATTGTTTGCGCCATATTCTTTTTCCAAATCAATATAATATCTTACATCTTTCATAATAACTCTTCCTATTCATATGCCATATTTTGATTATATAAAATAAAGATTTTTTTCCAAACAAAAAAGGAACAATATTTTTTGTCCCTTCTTTTTTATCAAAAATATTTCCAGCCGTCTGATTAGTCAGAAATACAATTATTCAAATAATCAATTACATTCAACTTGTTCTCATACAAGAATTTCAAAAAGTGTAAATAGTTTTCGTCATGTGAAGAAATTGTGATATTTATTTCAAAGCCATCTGAGCAGAAAGGTTCATAGTCATAAATTACGTAACTGTTATATTTGCTTTTCCACTCTTTTTTTTCTATCTGGCAATTATTTTCCAAAGCAGTATCTTCGAGCCAAGGTAACAACTCTTTGGGAATATTTTTAAATTCATGCTGTTTTCTCTGGTTTAAACCATTGGTATATCTTTCGACTAACATCTCTAATACCCCATAATCTACTAAAATAACTATTCTTTCATCTTATGATTTATTCAGAATATTTTTAAGTGTAAACCTATTTCAGGTGTAATAAAATATCCCAATGTACAATAGACAGCTAATAAGAATGTACTATTTTTTATTTTGATAAAATTGAATTAAAAACTACTTATTTCGGCCTCAAAAAATAACTAAGACCCTTGATTTATAAGGATTTTGACAAGATATAAAGAATATATTAAAAAATCAGGAAAGTTAAATTTTTAGTTTATAATCATAATGTAAAATAGAAAAATTACTTTCGGAGACATAATGGCAAACGTATTAGTAAGAGATGAAATAGACAATTCAGTGGAATATTTCCTTTCAAAACTGGAAGGCGCTGATAACAAAAGTAAAAATGAAATTGAAAACAAGTTGGTAAATATTGGCTATAAAGCAGTTCCTGAACTTGTTGAACAATTGCAAATCGTCAAAGGCACTGTTCGCGGCGTTGTTGCGATGACTTTAATAAGAATCGGAGCCCCATCTATTGATTATCTTAAAAGAGCAGCCAAAACAAACAAAGATTTTGAATGGATTGCAAATTATTTGATTACAGAAATCAATGGAATAGCTGCATAATTCCAATTAGAATAATTTTAAACGAAAAAGAGCAGATTTTTATTTCCGCTCTTTTTTGTTTTTCATAGGCGCACTAACAAATTATTTTTTCATGTGTGTTAAATTAAATACAAGTCACTATAGTACAAATATTGAGTATTGTAATATAAAAAGTATAATTTCTTGACTTTAATCTTTTTAATTATATATCATGTTTGTAATAAAACAATTATGAGAGGTTAAATGAGAAACTCAACACTGCATAGGTCAAATCTGTCAAGCGAACGTATGGCTCTTTTAGCCGAACTGAAGTCGCAAAAAAGTCAGTTTTCTGACAATGCTCCCGGGATTTATAAAAGACCAAGCAAGCAAAAAGAGCTTGATTTATTATGGCAAAGTTTTAAAATTCATCAAAAAGAAGAAAAATCCCCAGGATTATATCTTCTGACAGGTTTTATAGCAGGCGCTTTAAGCATGTTCTTAATGACCGCTATAATAAGCATTAACGCTAATTCTACCGATGATATGTCAGATTCATCTTTAACAACGCCTAAGATAGAAAAGAAGCTTATCAGAAGATCTGAAGCATCTAAACTCACTATAGTTCCTCCGGATAAAGCAACGACAGCTCCTGTTGTCTCTTCAGAAAGCTATACCGTACAATCTGGTGATACTTTAGAAGGAATTATAATAAGATTTTACGGCAGATATGACGACTCTAAAATAAATAAGATTAAAGAAGCCAATAAAATGGCGAATCCAAACGCTCTTCAAATTGGCCAAAAACTTGTTATTCCTTTGGAATAATGATTGTCGGCAATCTAAAAGGATAGCATAAGTTTTTCAATTTTAAAAAAAGCATACTTTACTAGTGTGCTTTTTTTTGGTTAACTCTTAGCCTGTGAACCTGCGCGTATGGCATTGAATTTGTGTAAACCAGAAATTCATTGCGAGGTGACGAGTAATGCCTTATATAATCAGTGTTTTTAATTTTTTCATGGCAAGAATACGAACCAATATTTTCTCTTATAAAATCGAGAAATACTGTCTGCTTTGGGGTCAGCTTAAAATCATTCACATCTTTGACGATATACATATTATTATTTTAAAGTATTTTTGAATAAAAAGCTGTATTTTTACAAAAGTCAATTAAATTATATTAATCAGATTTTTCAGATAAAAAGGTTATTTTCTTATCTGCATACTCTTTTTCTTTTATACACTCGAATTCCTTAAAATCAATATTTTTACCGATAGGATGCTCAAGAACAATTATCCCGTTTGCTTTCAACATCCCTTTTGATTTTATAATATCCAACGCTTTATCATATAAATCTGAATCATACGGAGGGTCTATAAAAATAACATCGAATTTCTTGCCTAGTTTTGAAGCAATTTTAATTGAATCCCCGATAAAGACATTAGGCTCGAGTTTAAATGCTTTAAAGTTTTCCAAGATTACTCTGGCATTTCTCTTGTCTTTTTCAATTGCATAAACTTCTTCAAACCCCCTGGAAACAGCCTCAAGCGCCATAATGCCGCTTCCTGAGAACATATCTAAAAATATTTTTCCTTCAAAATCAATTAAAGAATTGAGTGAATTAAAAAAAGCCTGTCTTGTTTTAGAAAGGGTTGGTCTAACAGAATCAGACGCAATGAATTTTATTTTTCTGGAATTTAAAAACCCGCCTGTTATTTGCATATGAAACCTTTTATCAAAGCTGTATAGTAGTCGATTTGTTCATGATTATATCCCATCTATAGTAGCTGTAATATATTCTGACTTTTTTGATGATATTTACCCAATTCGAGCAGATGCTTTGAAAATATTGCGGATTGTTATTTATATAATGCATGGTGACTATACCTTCATATCCTCTGGAAACTCTTATGATTTCGCATTGAGAGGCGCTTTTACTGCACCATATGGCCATTGTATCCGTCGGATCATCTTTTATATATGAAAGCTCAATATCTCTGTACTTCAATGCCGTATGGCTCAATTGGTATTTCAAAACGGATTCAGGTGTAAGATTTGAATTGTACTCCCACTTATAAGAATGGAAAATAACCGTTTCCAAATAACTGTTTTTGGTTTGATTAGCCGGAACAAATTGTATTATTGATTCTTTCACTCTGTCTTCATGAAAAACCTTGTGCCAGCCGCCACTAGGAAAATCAATCAAAATAGCTTCATATCCAAAAGCCATTTTTTGAAAGCAAAGAGTAAATATAAATATTAAAACTATATTACTAAACAGTTTTCCAAATATCTTCTTCATTCGCGATAATTATTTCCACATTAGTTTTTTGTAAAATATTTCTAAAAATTTCAGTAACGAATTTTTCACTATCAAAGTGACCTATATCAACAACAACAAGCTTGTCAGCAACCAGAGCATCGTGATATTTTACGTCTCCTGTTACATACAAGTCTATGTTGAACTTCTTTATCTCTGGTATAAAACTGCCGCCTGAACCGGCACAGAAAGCTATAGATTTAAATGTTTCTACATTTTCCTTATTCACTACCCTTAAATTATTGATATTTAAGTCATTTTTCATCCTATATACAAAATCATTAACATTAATTTCGTGGTCAAAATTTTTGTATCTGATAAATTCATTTATGAATTGAAGCTCAAAGAAGCCTAATTTTGCGGCTAACATATCAGAGGTGCCGCCCATAGCAACATCAATATTGGTATGAACCGAATAAATCTGAATACCCTTTTTTATTGCATCTAAAACATATTTGTCCGCAATTTTTTTGATTGGATCAAAAAACACGGGGTGATGAGAAAGTATGAAATCACAATTTTCTGAAATTGCCTGTTTTACAACACTTTCCGTAACAGTTAGGCACAATATTACTTTGTTTACTTCGGGATTTGCAAAGTTGATTTGCCAGCCTACGTTATCCCAAGGCTGAGACGTGGAGATAGGCGCAAATTCTTCAAGTAAAGCTATTATTTCTGCTGTTTTAGCCATAAATTTCCTCTAATATTTTTTTTGCGATGTTCATTTTTGTATCTTTTTCTATTTTAGATATTTTTAAGTTTTTATCCAAGATGTAAACTTCGTTATAATCTGAAGAAAATCCGATATCTTTTTTGGAGATGTCATTTGCGACCAAATAGTCGCATTGTTTTCTTTGTATTTTTTCTTTTGCATTTTCAATCAGGTTTTCACTTTCAGCGCAGAAACCGACTACTATTTGGTTTTCTTTTTTCGATTTTGACATTTTTTCAAGGATGTCGGTATTCTTGACTAGTTTTAATGTCATAACCTCGCCATCAAGTTTTTTAATTTTATTTTCCGCTTTGTTTTTTACTCGATAATCCGAAACAGCTGCTGCCATAATAAGAGTATCCGCTGTTTTAAAAGCTTCTTCAACTTTCTCCAGCATATCTTGTGCAGAGCCTGACTTGACTACATTATAAGCTTTTTCTATGTCGAATGTGGAAATCAAAGTAACATCTGCTCCCATCATATAAGCACTATCGGCCAACGCAATTCCCATTTTGCCGGAGCTGTAGTTTCCAATATATCTTACAGGATCAATGTCTTCTTTTGTTCCCCCTGCTGTAATTACGACCTTTTTACCGCTTAAATTTGAGTTAGGAATCAAAATTTCTTTAATCTTATCAAAAATCAGGCTTACATTAGCAAGCCTCCCTTTTCCGTTGTATCCGCAGGCCAAAAAACCTTCTTCTGGCTCAACAACATAAACGCCGTTATCTTTTAGTTTACATAAATTTTCTTGAACAAAGTTATTGTCCCACATGCCTGTATTCATTGCAGGGGCTAAGACAACCGGCTTTTTGAAAGCACAGAGGACTGAAGTTAAAAGGTTATCGCATATGCCGTTTGCTATTTTAGAAATTGTATTTGCCGAAGCGGGAGCCACAACGAACAAATCAGAAGAATCAGCAAGGGAAATATGTTCCGGCTTGTATTCTTCTATATCGTACTGATTTACATATACTGCATTCTGGCTCAGGCATTGCAGCGTAGTTTTAGTGACAAATTCAAGAGCATTGGGAGTAACAACCACCCTAACTTCAGCATTTGCCCTTTTTAACATTCTTATAAGCTCGAGTGTTTTATATGCTGCGATTGCGCCTGTTATACCAACTAATATCTTCTTGCCGGATAAATCTAATCTAGTATCGCAACTAATTGAAAACCCATCGTTTCCACTTTGTTGCTCACCTTTTAAAGGTGACTCAAAATTTTCGTTATCGCGAAAATTTCTCATACTCACTATGCATTCCTTTCCTTGTCAAAAATATCCTGGATATTTTGTACTGCTACATCTATGTTATCATTCACTATTCTGTAGTCAAACCTTTTTGATGCTTCCATCTCTTGTCTTGCAAAATCCAAGCGCATCTTTATCGTGTCTTCATCTTCTGTGTTTCTGCCTCTGAGACGCTTTTCTAAAACTTCCCAAGAAGGAGGTAGAATGAATATCAGAACCGCATCTTCTATCTTTTCTTTTACCTGAAAGGCACCTTGAGTTTCTATTTCCAAAATCAAGTCAATGCCTTTTGAAAGAGATTTTTCAACAAAACTCTGCTTTGTACCATAGTAATTATTGCTAAAAATCGCCCATTCCAAAAATTCGTTGTTTTCAATTGCTGCTTTAAAATCTTCTTCTTTCGTAAAAAAATAATTAACACCGTCCACTTCACCGGGTCTTGGTTTTCTTGTAGTCGCAGAGATGGAAAGTTTAAGTGAAGGGTTATTTTCCATAAAACGTTGGATTAAAGTTCCCTTTCCCACTCCCGAACAGCCTGCTATTATGAATAATTTTCCTCTCATTTTCCCTCATCAATTTTTTATAAATTATACCCGAATAAATTAATATTATCCAGTAAAATGTCATTTCAAGGTTTAAATAAGATAGATATATATATACAAAGCGGCAAATATATCGATACAAAAAAACAGCAAAATATGATAATATGAATCCTGTATTAGCCTTATTTGGGAATCTCAATGAAGTTAAACAATTTTTTTAAAAATTTAAAAAAAGAGGACTCAAGGGATCAAACAAATTTAATTAACGTTTTAAACGAAAAAATAGCCAACCATCAACAACAACTAACAAAATATATAAATAAATTTCTTCAAAATGAAGAAAAATGGAGGCTAATAAACAACTTGATCCAAAGCATAAACTCTACACTGGAGATGGAAGATCTCTCCAAGTTAATATGCTTCAACATAGTAAGGCTTGTAGGTTCTGACATTTGCAGCGTGTATGAATATGACAAAAAAACTCAAAAGTTAAAGCTTCAATACACAGATGCTAAGGCAAATTCAGAAGAACTCAGTTATATGAAAGGCTTTATCCGAGAAAAAAATATTTTTGTAAATAAATTTATAAACGTAAATCTGGACATTTGTTCAAATTCCATAACATCTTACTTAAACGAAAATCTCAGCTCCAAATATCACATAGCACCTATTGTTAACAACTCTAATCTTTTTGGAATTATCTTTATTTACAAAGAGTCAGAAGAAATTTCATCAGAAGAAATGAACATACTTCAAATTATTACAGAAAACCTAATAATGACTATGAAAAATGCAGAACTATACGAAAAAGTAAAACAAAGCAACAAAAACAAAGTTGAATTTATAGCAACACTTTCGCACGAATTCAAAACCCCATTAAATACAATAATAGGTTTTACGGACATTATAAGGTCAGATGATGACTTAGAAAAACAGCAAATAAATAAGTATGCGGAAAACATTTTGAACTGCTCTAACCACCTCCTAAAACTAATAGAAGACATTCAGGACGTATCCATAGCAGAATCAGGCAATATAAACTTGTATTATGAAAAATTTAACTTCAAGACACTAATCAATGACTGCATATGCCAGCTTGAAGGACTTATAAAGAAAAAAGACCTGGAAATAATAACTCAGCTCATGGATATGCCCATAAACGCCGATATTAAAAGGTTAAGACAAGTAATTTACAACCTGTTCAGTAATGCAATTAAATTTTCAAACCCAAACGGGAAAATAAAAGTGGTATCCTATGTAGCTGAAAACAGCTTCCATTTTGAAATAACAAACCACGGCAAAATAATTGAACCCTGCGAAAGAACAAATATGTTCAAGCTCTTTTATCAAAGCTGTCCTTCTACAAGAAAGAAATATGAAGGTGCCGGAATCGGCCTAGCGCTTTGCAAAAAAATAGTAGACTTACACAGCGGCGAAATTGATTATTCTTCATCCGAAGAAAATGGAACCACTTTTTGGTTTTCTCTTCCCATTTCAAACACTACAGGCGCCCCTGCCGAAATGAAAAAAAAGTAATCCGATCTTTCTTTCAAATAATAAAAAGCGACACTAATGCCGCATAAGTCAAGAAAGGAATGGTTAGACTATTAATTTGTACTGATTATTACATATTATTGTATAGTATGCAAATTTATGAATATTTGTTAACATTCTTTTACATATAGGTATTTGATTGCTAGAATTAACGTAAAATCGACTTAAAGGAAAAATATGAGAATCGGAATAATTGCCCTTGGATTGATAGGCGGCTCCTTGCTAAAAGCATTGTCCCAGAACAAAGAATTAGAAATAACTGCCGTCTCGCAAAACGAAAGCACCTTAAATAAGGCCAAAAAATACGCTAAAAGAGTATCAGCTAAACTGGAAGATTTAAAAGATTCTGAACTGGTTTTTGTTTGTACTCCTATAAATAATACCCTGGAAACTCTCGATAAACTTGAAGATATAGCAGGTGAAAACTGTATCGTAACTGATGTTTCCAGCGTAAAAACATTTGTAATGAAAAAGAAAAGACCGTATAAATTTATAGGCTCTCATCCTATGGCAGGTACAGAATTCAGCGGCTTTGATTCCTCTTTCAAAGAACTTTTTAAAGGAGCAAAATGGGTAATCACGCCGTTTGAAGATTCAAAAGAAACCGATATAAATAAGCTTGAAGGAATAATAACTTCTACAGGCGCCAAAACAATTATCACAAAAGCAGAAGAACACGACAAAGCAGTAGCATTAATAAGCCATATGCCAATGTTGGTATCGCAAGCTCTCTACAAGTCCGCAACAAGAAACAGCCTCGCAATGAAACTGGCCTCGAGCGGATTTAGAGATATGACAAGGCTCGCTATGTCAAATCCTACAATGGCAAACGATATGCTTACCTTCAACAAAGAGGCGGTTGATGAAGCTTTGGAATCACTCGATGAATCTTTAAAATTATTAGACTCAAATAAATATTTCGAGATGATTTCAGAAATAAAATCATCTCGAGAAAAAATGTATTCAAAAGAAGGAAAAAACCTTATTTTGTAGCTTCAAATGCTTCTTTTATAGACTTTTTAAAATCAGGTTTTAAAACGCCGACTTCAGTTATTATTCCAGAAATAAGCTCGTTTGGGGTAACATCAAAGCCCGGATTTATTATGTTCACTTCTTTTGCACAAATCCAATCGCCGTTTATGTGAGTAACTTCATCATGAGAGCGTTCTTCTATTGGAATTTGTTTGCCTGATTCTATATTTCTGTCTATTGTTGAAAGCGGAGCAGCTATATAAAATGGAACATTATGGTATTTAGCGGCTATCGCTACAGTATAAGTGCCGATTTTATTTGCAGTATCTCCATTTGCAGCTATTCTGTCAGCGCCTACAACGACCATATCAATCATCCCTTTGCTCATAAAATATGAGCACATACCGTCAGTAATAAGAGTTGTAGGAATGCCATCCATTGTAAGCTCCCACGTAGTCAGTCTTGCGCCTTGTTGTCTCGGCCTTGTTTCATCTGCAAAAACCTTAATTGTAGGATCTTTAGCATACGCGCTTCTGATAACTCCAAGCGCTGTACCGTATCCGACAGTAGCCAAAGCCCCAGCGTTACAGTGAGTCAATATGGTGGCTCCTTTTGGAACAAGTTCCGCTCCGAAATCACCCATTTTTTTGTTTATTGCAATATCTTCATTTTCCATTTTAATTGCATTTTTTACCAGTGCTTCAACCAATTTTGCAACACAACATTCATCAACACTCTTGATGAAATCCATCTGTTTGTCGACTGCCCAAGCAAGGTTTACTGCCGTAGGCCTTGATGTTTTCAAATATTCAGCTTTTTCTTCAAGTTTTATTAAAAAGTCTGCTTTATCAGAAGCCTTCTTTTCTATCTCCTGAGCTGCAAGCGCAACCCCATGGGCTCCTGCAATACCTATAGCCGGCGCACCTCTTACTATCATATCTTTAATTGCAAAAAACATTTTTTCACAAGTTTTTACATCTACAAGCTTAAATTCATAAGGAAGGATAGTCTGATCAATCATTCTTGAAAAGTTATCCACCCACTCTATTGTTTTGATTTTAGATTTAAAAGTCATAAATTATCCTTACATGTCTATATGAAACGTTTCGTTTTCTTCTTCTGTGTTTAAAAACTGGTCGTAAAAATAAATGGTCGCAAGCCCTGAAAAAGCGTTGAACAAAGCACATAGCATAGCAACAAACAACACCATCATTAAGAGAACAAAAAATCCTCCAAGTCCGTTTTTGAACCAAATTCCCATGCTTGAATACCAGGTAAGATAATGAAACCACTTATCATTTATAAAAGAAATAATTGCAGCTAGAGGCACTAACGTGGCACAAAAGCCTATACAACTGAAAAATCCTATAGCAGCACCAAAAGAAGCACCATCTTTAGGAATCAATTTCCCGATAAAATCATTTTTTTTCATATACACCATAATAATCGGGGCAGAAACAAATATCATTGCCAAAAATGACAGCAAATTTATATAAGGAATAATGGTTATAACGCCCAAAATAGCGCCCAGTATCAGAGATAGCACCACCATTTGTTTCAACATTAATTTGTTCATTGTTTCTCCTTACCTTCTTATACAGCCAACGAGCTTCTTGCGTGACAAAGTGCAATCGCAATAGAATCCAAAGTGTCATCCAATTTTGGCAGTCTGTCATATTTTATAGACAACTCAACAATTTTTGCAACCTCTTCTTTAGTTGCCCTACCATAACCTGTTATGACCTGTTTGACGACCATCGGAGTATATTCATAAATCGGAACTTCATATTTCTCGAGTGCCGATAAGATTACCCCTCGGGCTTCCGCAACAGGTATAATTGTTTTAGCGTTCTTGAAGAAAAATAATTTTTCTACACTTGCAACATCAGGTCTGTATTTTTCAACTAAAGTGCAAATATCACTTTGGATTTCAAATAATCTTGCAGCATCTGTTTTGGTTTTGCTGGTTTGAATCGAACCTGATGCAATTAAAAGATTCTCTTCTCCTTCTATGTCGACTATACTATACCCTACAATTGCCATGCCAGGGTCAATACCAATTATTCTCATTATTTAATTATAATATGCTAAATTTTTGGAACACAAGTTGATACATTTTTTAACATTTATTGTCTTTTCGGCAATTTTGCATAAAAATATCTCTTTATTATAATGAAGGTGTATAATTTACGTTGTAAGGTAGGTGTTCTATGTTAAATTCAGTGCAGTCAGTAAGTTCTTTTGCGCCAACTGAGTCTTCCAGGCCAAAAGTTCCGAATTTCATTGATATTGGAAGAAATATTAAAAACGAAAAAATAACGCAATCAATCCACGAACTTGAAAAAGGAGATACTATAACAATATCGGATCCTAATAACAGTTCAGGCGGATGTTTCGGCACCCCTGAAAATAACAGAATGATAATAACAAAAATCGGCGACGATAAGTATAAAGTTAAAATAACAAGCAGACTTCCAAATGCTACTTATATAACAGCTCCAAAGGAAAAAACTTATATAGTAAGCGAAAAAGAGCTAAGCCAATACATAAAGTACGATAAATCAATGGAAAAGTTCAATCCGACTATTTGTACTTTCGCTTAAAAGATTAAACAAAAAGAGGCAACCAGGTTGCCTCTTTTTTTATTTTATTACTTAACCTAGTTGCCTGAACCGGATTTTGCAATAATTTCGGTTTCGATATTTGTTGGAACTTGCTCGTAGCATTTGAATTCCATAGAGAATGTACCTCTACCTTGAGTTTTTGATCTGATGTCAGTTGCATAACCGAACATTTCAGAAAGAGGAACAACAGCGTTAACTTTTTGAATTCCTGTGCCTTCGATCATTTCCATACCTTCAACACGACCACGTCTTGAAGAAATGTCACCGATGATATCCCCTGTATTTTCTTCAGGAGCTTCAACTTCAACTTTCATCATTGGTTCAAGGATACAAGGTCTTGATTTTTTAACACCTTCTTTAATCGCCATAGAACCTGCGATTTTGAACGCCATTTCAGAAGAGTCAACATCGTGGTAAGTTCCATCGTATAAAGTAACTTTAACGTCGATAACTGGGAATCCAGCAAGGATACCGCCCTCAAGAGCTTCTTCCATACCTTTTCTTGCAGGCTCGATATATTCTTTAGGAATAGCACCACCAACGATTTTATTTTCAAATACGAATCCGGCATTTTCTTCAGCTGGTTCGATTTTGATTTTAACGTGACCGTATTGACCTTTACCACCTGATTGTCTGACGAATTTAGAGTCTTGATCAGCATTGCCTCTGATTGTTTCTCTGTATGCAACTTGAGGTTTACCAACGTTAGCATCGACTTTAAATTCTCTTAAAAGACGGTCAACGATGATGTCAAGGTGAAGCTCACCCATACCTGCGATAATTGTTTGCCCTGTTTCGCTATCAGTTTTAACTCTGAAAGAAGGATCTTCTTCAGCTAATTTTTGAAGAGCAATACCCATTTTATCTTGGTCAGCTTTTGTTTTTGGTTCAATAGCAACTTCGATAACAGGTTCTGGGAATGTCATTTTTTCTAAAATGATAGGTGCTTTTTCGTCACATAAAGTATCACCTGTTGTAGTATCTTTTAAACCTACAGCCGCACAAATGTCGCCTGCATATATTTCAGTAATTTCGTTTCTTTGGTCAGCTTGCATTTGTACAAGTCTTGAAATACGTTCTTTTTTGCCGTTTGTAGCATTTACTACGTATGATCCTGCTTTTAATACGCCTGAGTAAACACGCATAAATGTTAAACGACCAACATAAGGGTCTGTCATAACTTTAAAAGCAAGTGCTGCAAATGGTTCTGTATCAGAAGAGTGTCTTTCTGTAACTGTTCCATCATCAAGTTCACCTTGAATAGCTTTAACATCTAGTGGTGATGGCATATAAGCTACTACAGCGTCAAGCAATAATTGAACACCTTTATTTTTGAAAGCAGTACCGCAAGTAACAGGTACAATTTTGTTTTCGCAAACTGCTTTTCTTAAACCAGCTTTTAATTCTTCAAGTGTAGGCTCTTCACCTTCCAAGAATTTCATCATAAGTTCATCGTCTTGTTCAGAAACAGCTTCAACTAATGCAGCTCTGTATTCTTGAGCTTTTTCCATCATTTCAGCAGGAACATCTGTTACATTGATGTCTGTTCCCAAATCATTTGTATAAATGTGGGCTTTCATTTCAAGAAGGTCGATAATACCTTTCATTTGATCTTCTGCCCCGATTGGCAATTGAATAGGATGAGCATTTCCGCCTAAACGGTTTCTAACCTGATCAACAACTCTGTAGAAGTTAGCACCTGTTCTATCCATTTTGTTTACAAATACCATTCTAGGTACTTCATATCTGTTAGCTTGTCTCCAAACGGTTTCTGATTGAGATTGAACACCGCCGACTGCGCAGAATACAGCAACTACACCGTCAAGTACACGTAAAGAACGTTCTACTTCGATAGTGAAGTCAACGTGTCCAGGGGTGTCTATAACGTTAATTTGGTGATTTTTCCAGTATGATGTAACTGCAGCTGATTGGATAGTAATACCACGTTCACGCTCTTGTTCCATGAAGTCTGTAACAGCAGCGCCATCATGAACCTCACCGATTTTATGTGTTTTACCTGTGTAGAACAAAATACGTTCCGTAGTTGTGGTTTTACCGGCATCGATGTGAGCTGCAATCCCGATATTTCTCACTTTCTCTAATGGGGTCTGTCTTGCCATTTTTGTTTTCCTTTATTGTTTATACTACTTAAATTAATATAGCTACTTGCCATTACATAAATTTTTACATAAAAATAAAATTTTTTAAACAAATTTTTACATCATTTTAACCAATTATGATATTATGGGGTTGATTAAAGGCAAAAAAGTGTCCAAAGAAAGGTTTCTTATGAAAAAAATATTTATAGAAGACATCAAAAATTATGAGAATCAAGAAATAACTATCCAAGTTTGGCTTTATAACAAAAGGTCCAGCGGCAAACTACACTTTTTGCAGCTGAGAGACGGAACCGGTGAGATCCAGGCAGTAGTGTTCAAGGGTAATGTATCAGAAGAAGTTTTTGATGTGGCAGGAAGAATCCCTCAAGAGTCTTCAATTGAAGTTACGGGTTTGGTTAAGAAACACGATCGTTCAAAAATCGGCTATGAAATCGATGCCAAAGACGTAAAAATAATCTCTGAAGCGTCAGAATATCCGATAACCCCAAAAGAACACGGAACTCACTTTTTGATGGAACACCGTCACTTGTGGCTTCGTTCTTTAAGACAAAAAGCAATTTTAAAAGTAAGACACAGAATCATAAAATCAGTAAGAGATTTCTTTGACAATAAAGGTTTCACTCTTGTCGACGCGCCTATATTCACTCCCAACGCATGTGAAGGTACTACAAACCTTTTTGAGACAGATTATTTTGACCAAAAAGCGTACTTGACCCAGTCAGGACAACTGTATATGGAAGCTGCTGCAATGGCGGTAGGTAAAGCCTATTGCTTCGGCCCTACTTTTAGAGCAGAAAAATCCAAAACAAGAAGACATTTAACTGAATTCTGGATGGTAGAACCTGAAGTAGCGTTCTTTGACATCTATGACGATATGGATTTGGCGGAAGAATTTGTCGAATACATTGTTGCACAAGTAGTTGAACACAACAGAGAAGACCTTGAAGTTTTAGAAAGAGACATTTCTAAACTTGAAAATATAAAAAGACCATTCCCTCGTATAACATACGATGAAGCGATTGAAATTCTTCACAAAAAAGGAAACGATACTCCTTGGGGCGAAGACTTTGGCGGCGACGAAGAAACTCTAATATCTGAGGAATTTGACAGACCCGTTATGATTCACCACTATCCAATGTCAATCAAAGCATTCTATATGAAGCAAGAAGGCGACAAAGCGGCTTGCGTAGATATGATTGCGCCTGAAGGCTATGGCGAGATGATTGGCGGCGGACAAAGAGAAGATGATTTAGAAAAATTAAAAGAAAAAATCAAGGAACACGGCCTTTCTGAAGAAGTATTCAACTGGTACTTGGATTTAAGAAAATATGGTTCCGTTCCTCACGCAGGATTTGGACTTGGAATAGAAAGAACCGTAGCCTGGATTTGCGGCTTGCACCATGTGAGAGAAACTATTCCATTCCCAAGATTAATGGATAGGCTAACCCCTTAATTATTATTATCAGAACATTTGGAAAAGAGCTATATTAATAGCTCTTTTCCATTTTTGGCAACAATTCTTAATATGTATATATTTTTTAGTCAATTTTTATATACAACATCACTTTATATAAACATACACGAGTTTAATGAAATTAAAGGAGAAAACTATGGCACATGTAGTCGACGGAAATACTAGCAACCCTACAGGATTTGCATCCTTACTAAAAAGAAAAGAAGCACTTCTTGAAAAATCGTCCAAAATAAACCATTCACCAGCAGCCAGTCAAGACCTTAACGGAGATGGCGTAATTTCAAAAGAAGAAAAATCTATTTTCGCAAAAATATTACAAGAAACTAAAGCAAAAATAAATATATCAAAAAAAGAGCTTGAAGCTATGCAAGAAGCACTAGATACACCAATTAAAGCATCAAAACCAAGCTTTTCAGCCGAATCATAATAAGAACGCTATAAACAAAAACCCCCTTCACGAAGGGGGTTTTTTAGTTCCTTAAATTATAAATATGATATAATTTCTATACTCACTAACTTTGGGGTATTTATGAACAAAAAAGCACTAAATTATTATAAACAAGGCTATTCATGCTCAGAATCCATAATAAAAGCAGCCGTTGACGAAGGCGTAGCACCAAAAGAACTGTTACCTGTTGCAACTTCTTTTTCAGGAGGGATGTCATCAGGTTGCCTATGTGGGGCTGTTGCAGGATGTCAAATGGTTATAGGATATCAGAATGGAAAGAACGACGCTGACAGAGACGGAGTCAAAGCAAGACAACTGGCAAAAGAATTCGTTGATGACTTTAAAGAAAAAAACAAGTTCACCTGTTGCAAAGCACTCACTGCCGGCTTGGAATTCGGCTCAACCGAGAGAAAAGCAAATTGCGCAAGACTAGTTGAAGAAGCAGCAACCATAATGAAAAACATTCTTGATACAAACAAGCAAAAGGTATAATGGATGAAGAATTTTACATACTGTAACCCCACCAAAATAATCTTTGGTGAAAATACTATTGATCAAATTGGACAAGAAATAAAACAAAAAGCAAAAAAAGTGCTTTTAACATACGGCAAATCCAGCATTAAAGACAACGGGACTTACGATAAAGTAATAAATTCATTAAAGAAAAATGGCATTGAATGGGTTGAATATTCAGGGATTCAACCAAATCCGTTATTGTCTCACGCTTCTAATGGCGCTAAAATTGCTAAAGAACAAGATATCGACGCCATTTTAGCTGTTGGGGGAGGAAGCGTAATCGACGAAAGCAAGGCGATTGCGGCAGGTGCAAGATATGATGGAAATATCTGGGATTTAATAACAGGAGAAGCTCAATTAAAAGAAGCGCTTCCTTTATATACAGTCCTTACAATACCGGCTACAGGTTCTGAAATGAACATGGGATTGGTTTTGACAAACGATGAAACATTAGACAAATTCGGATGGGGTAATCCGAAATTATACCCTATCACCTCAATTTTAGACCCGACGTTAACTTTGACAGTACCGAAAAATCAAACAGCTTTTACCTGCGTGGATATTATTGCTCATTCTATTGAAGCCTATTTTACAAAGGAAGACAACGATACACCTTTTTTAGACGGTTATGTTGAAAATCTTGTTAAAAGCGTAATGTTCTCGGCAGATAGGATTCTAGAAGATGATAAAGACCTAAGCGCAAGAGCAAACCTTATGTGGACCGCGACAATGGCTTGGAATGGCTTAAATCACTGTGGAACAGGAAGATTCTTCTTAAACAATCACCAAATGGAGCATCCGATAAGTGCCTTATACCAACTTGCCCATGGCGAAGGCCTTGCTATCCTTATACCTGCTTGGATGAAACATTTTAAAAAAGAAAAAGAAGCAAAACTTTCACAATTTTTTAAAGCTATTTTTGATGACATAAATGTAGAAAACGGAATACACAAATTGGAGCTGTGGTTTGACAAACTCGGCGCACCTACTAATTTTTCACAGACAAATGTCAAAGACCCTGATATTGACAAACTTACAGAACTTGCATTAAGATGCGGTGAACATAGAGGAACGAACTTATCCGAATCAGACATAAGATCAATCTATATACAAGCAAAATAGAGAATAGAAGAGAGAAAAATGAATAAAAAAGCACAAATAGAATTAAATAGATTACTGGAAGGCAACAAAAACTTTATAAACGGCACACCCGCAGCCGACAACAAATGCCTTAAAACATTGCAAAATCTGGCTACATTCCAAGAACCAAGAGCTATAGTTTTAAGTTGCTCCGACTCAAGAGTTGTACCTGAAATTATTTTCGATGTTGGAATAGGAGAGCTTTTTGTAGTAAGAACTGCCGGCATAGGAGTAGGTCCCAACATCATTGAAAGTATTGAGTTTGGCGTACAAAAATTGGCAATACCGCTTCTTGTTCTTTTAGGACACGATGACTGCGGCGTTATGAGATATGCTCAACAAAACTACCCGAATCCGCTTGAAGATTACTATGCGCTAATGAACTCTGTATATCCTGTGTTGGGTGACTCATCGCTCTGCTTTAATGATATCGCTAAAAAACATACAAACTTCACAAAAAAAGTGCTCTTAAAGCGCTCTCACATAATAAGGGAAGCATACGAAAAGCACGAACTCGATATCGTCGAAGCTCACTTTAATTTTGAAACCGGAAAAATAGAATTACTCTAGCGATCCGTTATCTTTATTTGAGATGCTTCTGATGTTTCTGATAGTGTCTATAACCAATGAAGACTTTGAACTGTTTAAAAGGTCTTCTAAAATTTCCATAGCATCATCGAGCTTTAAATTACAAGTCATATTGTTTCCTACCCAAATTGTCACTTTAATAATAAAGGATTTTTAAAGCAGACTCATCCTATAAAAAAAGGAAATAAGCAAAACTATCAAGGTCTTTGAAGCGACAACAAAATATCTTGAGGATAAACTTCTTCTGTCTGTCCTAGAATACCGTTGATTATAAAGAAATCAACTTTCTCTCCAGGCTTAACTTTCAAGTCTTTAAACGGTATAGACATCTCAATGATATCTTCATATGCATATTTTATACCGTTGTTTAATTGAAGCACCCAGAGGTTATCTTTTATCGCCTTAGAAAAATGAAGCGGATAAAACCCGTCTTTGAACAACGAAACTTTGACCTCATGCGTATATCCGTCTTTTAAAATAGGGAATATATAATCAGGCTTATTCACTGTCCTGATAGGGGAACTACACGTTGCAAATTCGTTATAACATTTAAAATATACATATATCTGGAAAATAGACTTGAAATTACCTTGGGCATCAAGGATATAACGGTTAATATCAAATCTCAAATAAATGTTTTCTTCATCGCAACCAAAACAGATTCTGTTAAACAACTTATTTTCCTGAGGGATAGGGCCAGCCGGAATATCTATACAACCTGCATTTATCCATTCATCATTATACAAATCTTTCCCGTTTACAGTCGGGCTAATCTGTTTTTTGGGCGCCCTTGAAGGTTTACCCAAAAATGAAATCAAAGGTGAATCAAGATGTTTAGGAACTTTTTTTCCTAAAAGAAGATAGATATTTTTAAGATGTTCTCTGAACAAATAATCAAAAATATGATCCTGACCGGAATCATTTGGCTCGCCATACCACCAGAACCAGTCGCTACCTTGAGCTATATAGAGTTCATTATATGCCAATTCCAGTAATTTTTTTGGCGGTTTTTCTTTTTCAAATTCTTTTAAATCGGACTGTGTTTTAGCTAGATAAGACCAGGCCAAATTTTTGGTAGGCTCTGCTATCCAAAGTTGGAAATCACGATTAATCCAAGATCCTGGCGCAAGGTTCTCCAGCGTTTTGATCTGAGAAGCGTTCTCAATATAATCAGAGACAAGAACCGTAGACAAACTTTTATCTCTACTTATCAATTTATAAAGAGTTTCCAAGAACACGGCTCCATCATATGAATAGCTCTCCCAGCTGTTTTCACCATCCATTGCAATCGTAAGAAGATGATTTTCATCAGGGGAATTCTGAAGTTTATTCTGAATCGTTTTAATTCGTCCATACAAGTCACTTGCAGCCGTTACGCTGTCGTGTCTTGGGTATTCAAAGCTTATAAGATTAGGGATTACAGAGTCTCTGAATATGATATTTATGTCTTTTTTTCTTGTGCCAAATTTATAAACATTGCACAATTCGTAAGGATCTTCCAAAAATCCTTTAAAATCCCTGACAAATTCCTTTTTGATGGAATTAGCCAAAATACCTTCATCAGATATAGTCCATTTCAAACCCATATCCGCAAAACATTCAAGAGTTCTGGAGCTGACGCATTGTTCTGAAGGCCACATCCCTTTTGGTCTCTTGCCGAATGTTTTTTCCATTTTATCTAATGCCATTTTTATTTGTTTTTTTGCATCTTCTGCCATATTTATTTTAACGTCAGGAAGAGGATGTCTTACTGCTGATTTTTTTGCGACATTAGAGTCAAACAATATAGGTAAAATCGGATGGTAATAAGGGCTTGTGGTTATTTCTATCTTGTTTTCATCCTGATATTTTTTAAAAGACGGGATTATTTGAGAAATAATTTTTCTCTGTATGTCGATAACATTTTGCCTGTCTTGAAGAGTATAATTTCTGTCTTTTTTTATCAGGGCATCAAGTTCTTTGTATTTGGATCTCCATATAGGGTCAAACCACACAAGATTGAACCACATCATAATGTCTGAAAACTCTTGATCTGAAAAATCGTTTATATCAACTTCTTCTTTTAAATATCTTTTCTGGTAAAGCTCGCTGTAATATTTATGGTGCGCTATAAGGTTTGAATAATTAGCATCAAAAAAGTAATTCAGAATGTATTGTTTATCGTCTTCGGTTAATTCGTCAATCGGAGTTACGGTAAGTCTGGAGTGGATATCATGCGCTTCGTTGTTTGCATAGTCTTCAATTGCATCTAAAAGCACCGGAACGATGTTGAAATTCAGCTTAAGTTCAGGGAATTTATCTAAAAACATAAGCATATCTAAGTAGTCTTTTATTGCATGTAATCTTGCCCACGGCATAAGACGGATTCCATGAGGCTGCACTTGATAATTCGGCTGGTGCATATGCCAAATAAAAGCTATAGATAATTTTTTCTGCATTTCAACTCCAGTACACTGAAAATATAATATCATATTGGATTATTATTACAAGGTAAATTTTGAGGAAATCATACAATAATTTGATTTTGATTATTAAGTTTTGTTAACGCATGTATTCTACAAATTCATTACTATTATTAAATGTTGAGGACACAAAATTATATAATAGCTATTTTATACTAGTGAACTATTCACAATATTACAAATTAATGATATATATAATAGAAAATTAATTATAAATTCTTTTCATAAAAAATCTGCAATAGAAAATAATAAGTTTTGTCGATAGCGTTTTTAAAAACACTATTGATATTACGGTCACAGATGTAAATCTATGACTTTAGGGGAGGAGATTTGGAATAAATCCAAACTAATTAGCCGCATTTTATGCGGCTTTTTTATTTACAACCTTAATTAAAGTCTTGAAAAAACTTCTACATCTAATGAATCTGTTGTTTCTGCCAGAAAATATGCCGCTGAAGCGATCATTGACGCGTTATCCGTACAATATTTCATAGCGGGAGCATAGATTTTATACCCTTCGTTTTCAAGTTCAAAGAATTTTCTTCTTATCTCTGAATTCGCAGCAACGCCGCCGCCTAAAGCGATTACTTTAGAACCTAAATTTTCGGCCGCTTTAACCGTCTTTTTAAACAACGTTTTTGTTATACATTCTTGAAAACTTGCTGCTATATCTTCTTTAGGCAGTTCGTCAGACTCTTTTTTCAGCTTCTGAATCAATTGGAGGACGGCTGTTTTAAGACCTGAGAAACTGAAATCATATTCTCCTACTTTTGCTTCCGTAAACTTAAATGCTTTTGGGTTTCCTGATGGAGCCATTCTGTCCAAATTTAAACCACCTGGATATGGAAGCCCGATAAGCCTTGCGACTTTATCATAAGCTTCTCCTGTAGCGTCATCGATAGTTTCACCTATGATTGACTGCTCAAGATAGCTATCCACTTTTATAATCTGGGTGTGCCCGCCGCTGACCAAAAGGGCAACGAAAGGAGGCTCTAAATCTGTGTCAATATAATTGGCGCATACATGCGCATTCAAATGATTCACTCCGATAAAAGGTTTGTCGTAAGCAACAGCCAACGCTTTGGCTGCATTTAGCCCTACAAGCAAACAACCGACCAAGCCTGGACCTACGGTAGCCGCTATGGCCGTTAAATCTGCTGGTTTTAAGCCTGATTGTTCAAAAGCCTCGGCTATAACAAGGTTTATTGCATCTAAATGCTCTCTTGCGGCTACTTCAGGAACCACCCCGCCAAACTCTCTGTGGGTCTTGATTTGAGATGCCACGATATTTGCAAGAACTTCTCTGCCGTTTTTAACAATAGCACAGGCTGTTTCATCACAGCTTGTTTCTATTGCCAAAATAATTACGTCTTCTTTTGAATCAGGCCCTATGAATACGCTTTTCCCTGAGATTGGGGTCTTAAATTCTTTTATCATAAGCCTAATTCATCCGGTGAAGCGATTTTTCCAAGTATAGCACTGGCTGCAGCAATAGCAGGAGAAGAAAGATAAACCTCACTATCAACGTGACCCATTCTTCCTACAAAGTTTCTATTTGTGGTAGAAATAGCTCTTTCGCCGGCCGCAAGGAT
Organism: Cyanobacteria bacterium OH_PDB_230; assembly: GCA_023421795.1. Lineage (GTDB taxonomy): Bacteria > Cyanobacteriota > Vampirovibrionia > Gastranaerophilales > Gastranaerophilaceae > JAEZOG01. Next base: position 414,678 of record JAEZSO010000002.1, on the reverse strand, counting down.
TCCTGCATGGCCTCCTAAGCAAGGACCACAGGTAGGAGTAGAAACGGCTCCGCCTGCTTCAACTATTGTTTGAACATATCCTGCTTCGATTGCTTTTAAATATATATCTTGGGTTCCGGGGAAAACAATCAATCTGACGTTTTTATGAACTTGTCTTCCTTTTAAAATATCAGCTGCTATTTTAAGGTCAGATAATCTGCCGTTTGTACAACTTCCAATTACTGCCTGATCGATTGTAACTTCACCCACTTGTGAAATCGGTCTTGTATTTTCAGGCAAATGAGGGAACGCAACTGTAGGCTCGATATCAGCACAATCATATTTTATGACTCTTTCATATTCTGCACCTTCATCGCTTGTGTAGAATTTATAAGGCCTTTGAGATCTTCCGTCTAAATATGCTTTTGTTTTTTCATCAGGTATTATGATTCCGTTTTTAGCTCCTGCTTCAATTGCCATATTGCAGAATGTGAAACGTCCGTCCATTTCCATCTCTTCAATGACGTTTCCGCCGATTTCTAAAGATTTATATAAAGCTCCATCCACACCGATATCGCCAATCAGGTAAAGCACTAAATCTTTAGCGCATACCCATTTGTTTAACTTTCCGTTGAATTCAACTTTTATTGTAGGAGGGACTTTGAACCAGGTTTCGCCTGACGCCATAGCACAAGCCAAATCTGTAGAGCCGACACCTGTAGAGAAGGCACCTAAAGCGCCATATGTACAGGTATGAGAATCAGCACCTATAACCAAATCTCCTGCCGTAACAATCCCTTTATCAGGAAGCAAAGTATGCTCTATTCCCATTCTTCCTACTTCAAAGAAATTCTCTAAATCTTGTTCGCGAGCGAATTCTCTTATCATTTTTACCTGTTCAGCCGATTTAATATCTTTGTTAGGCACAAAATGATCCGGCACGAAAACGACTCTTTTTTTATCGAAAACTTTGTCTACGCCAATCTTTTTAAATTCTTTAATTGCAACTGGACCTGTAATATCGTTAGCCAATGTAATATCAACTTTTGCATTAATTAAATCACCGGGTTTTACTTCTTCTAAACCCGCGTGTGCAGCTAGTATCTTTTCTGTAATATTCATTGGTCTTGGCATATATCAATCCTCTTCTTATATTTTACTACATATATAACTCATAATATTACAAAATTATCCAAAACACAAAATGAATAAATTGTTTTTTTAAAAAAAAGTGTGATTGCCCACTTGAAAAGATTTCAAATATATGTTACAATTGTAGTATAAAGGATACAAAAATCATGAACGCGCTGTTGTTTGAAGAACAAAAACGTTTCGAGAAAATAGCAGTTAACTCTCTTTACTTTTCGTTGGCATTGGTTATTTTCTCTGGGCAAGGTATGTTCTTAAACAACTCAATTTTTGCGTATGAGGCAAATATCGCCCAAACAGTATATATGAACACTGCTATTCCTCCTGGAAATATTCCGACACCTACAAACATAGACAAAAATGTAAGCCTTTTAACAGATAACAACAAGTGGGAACAATCCATAAGGAAAAAGTACAGAAACACATTCATTTCCACTGTTGAACCCGGCGTTGTCCACGTTAAATTGACAAAATATATAAATTCTCAACCGGTAAAAATAAATATCGTTGAAATAAACAGGCAAATAAACCCTAATATAGAATTAGCGCCATCCTTAGCCTCCGATCAATTGGCCAAAAAAGCCACAGTAAGAACAATAGCAGCAAAAAACAATTCAATCGTCGCCATCAATGGGACCTTTTTCAAACCTCAAACAGGAGTCCCTCTCGGCACTTTAATGATTGACAAAAAAATCTTAACCGGACCTATCTACAACAGAGTAGCAATGGGCGTCGGGAAAGACGACTTCAAGATGGCCAGAATGGAGTTAGACGCAAAATTAATAAGCCCTGAAACCTCCATAACAATAGACAACATAAATCAACCGAGGATGCTGATGACACACACCTTGGTCTACACAAAAGACTGGGGGCAATACTCACCACCTACGCCAAAGTATGGAACACAAATAGCTATAGAAAACAATAAAATAATAAAAATATCAGACGGCTCAGTAGAAATTCCCAAAGATGGATATGTTATATCCGGACCAAAACAAAAACTGGAGCCGTTTTTTAATGCAACAAGTGTACAACTGGACATTAAAACCACTCCTAACTGGGAGAATGTCGAACACATTATAAGCGGCGGCCCTTACCTAGTAAAAGAAGATCAGGTTTTTGTAGACATAGCTGATCAAAAATTAAACTCAATAGGCGGCAAAAACCCCAGAACAGCCATAGGATATACAAAAGACAACAACTTAATCCTTGTGACAATAGACGGCAGAGAAGAGACCTCCGTCGGAATGAACCTTTATGATCTTGCAAAATTTATGAAATCTATCGGCTGTCAAAATGCAATGAACCTTGATGGAGGCGGCTCAAGCGTAATGTACATAAAAGGAAAAATCGTAAATACACCGTCAATAAAAGGCGGAATAGCATTAAGCAACGCATTTACCGTTTCGATTAACCCTGCACAAACTCAAATTTCTTATAACGATAAAGAAGAAGATAAAAAATAAAATTAATACTTATTTTTCAATCATAAAAGTTACAGGGCCGTCATTCACAAGAGAAACGTCCATGTGAGCCTGAAATTTACCTGTTTCCGTTTTTAAGCCTGAATCTCTTACTATTTCGACAAAATAATCGTACAGCTCTATAGCTTTATCTAAAGGTGCCGACTTGTCGAAGCTGGGACGTGTGCCTTTTTTACAATCTCCGCACAGGGTAAACTGCGAAACAACAAGGATTTCTCCTTTCACATCCGTCAAAGACCTATTCATTTTGCCGTTTTCGTCTTCAAAAATTCTTAAATTCAATATCTTGTCTGCCAATTTCACGGCGTTTTCTTTTTCATCACCTTTTTCAACACCGACAAATACCAGCAAACCAGGTCCGATTTGTGAGTATATTTGATTTTCCACTGTGACAGAAGAACTTTTTACTCTCTGTATTAAAGCTTTCATTTTATTCCCTTGATATAAATTTAGGTCTATTAATATTTTGCGGGTATAAGTTTCTCGTAATCTTCTATGGAACCTTTTTTCAAGCAGCATTCTATTATTTGTCTGCCTAAAGGATTTAAATCAGGCACAAGATATTCTCTTAGCTCTTTATGGAAGAATTCATAAAGCATATCCGCACCTTTATCGTAGCCTTCGTTGCCGATTTCTGGCTGATGGTTCACTTCCAAAAACTTATCGTTTATAATAGCTCCTTCAAATTGCATATTTTTTATTATATAGCCGCCTAACGCACATCTTGATGGTTTAAGTTTTCTGGCCGGGAAAGAAGCCTGACCTCTTCTTGCAAGATATTCACGAGCTACCCATTGAGGCATAAAACCAACACTCCAGCTTCCTATGTGCTGGTTAGGAATCAATATATGCCTTGTTTTTGGGGTATTTATTATTTGTTCCAATAAAAGATTGGCATGATCAACCTTTCTTCCTGTCGCGAAAGGCCAATAAGAACCTACGCCTTCACTGGCTAAGTCATCACCGTCTAAAATGCTTGGATTAGAGAAACCTCTGGGAGCGACAAGCCTCCAAAGCCAGCTTAAAGCAGGCGGTATAAGGTGCAATATGCCGAATATCCCGTACGATGGATTTTCCAAAGAACAAGGAGGGGTTCTCAAGCCAAAGCTTCTATAATCTATTTCAGCCGGTTCATTCTGAATGCCTTTTACGCTTGCCCTTGGAACGATAACTCTCGGATTAGGGCATCTTTCTCCGGGCTTATCCATCTTATGTTCCCAAATCAAGCAAGTTGCATCAGCTTGGCCGTTAATATTCAGGAAAATCAACGGTTGTTTCGGGTGAATTGTAAGATTTTCAAGAATCGTGTCGGTGCCGTAATGCTGGATATGATTTACTCTTATAAACCAACCGTCCTCGGCATCTTTAACCACGAGTCTTTCGCCGTTCTTTTGGAAAGAAGGATGGCAAAGCGCCATATCGTCTGTAACAGGCAATAGCTTACAGGACTGGCCCAAAGCAACGTATTTCTTATCGCCTGAAATAATGTTCGTTCCGAGTTTCAAACGGCCATCGCGGCTTCTATGCGCATATTCGAGCATTTCGCTCTTTCCGCTTCCGCTTGCGCCTTCATGCAAAAAGCATATTTCATTATCGTAAGGAGTAACCACTCTCACGCTAGAGCCGTGAACAGTTGTCCACCCTTCACTTTCGCCGATAGAAAGAAGAACTCCGTAAACCCCTTTTTTCGCACTCGGTCCGGGGTATAAATTATAAGAGAATATCTCATGCACCCCTTTATGATTGTTATGAACGACAGCCTGTCTGCCGTTAAAGTGAGTATGCCTGAAAGGCGGCGCAAGATAAATTATGGCTCTTGGAGAAAAATTATCTTTTATGGACTCTAATTCAATGTTGCCTTGTAAATCATACAATGCCGCAGCGAAGAATGAAGAATTTTTAGGCGCAATTAAAAGCGCAGGATAACCGTGTTCTTTGCCTCCCGCCATAAAAGGAAGAATAATCAAATCGTTGTTTTTTAACCAAGCAAAGGTTTTTTCTCTAAGCAGATCAAATTCATAACCGAACTCTTCATCAAATCCTATTTTATCTGTTTTTGAAATATTGTTTACATACATGCAATCAGGATCGCGTCTTCTCATGTAAGGATCGGAATAATTGACAGCTAAGCCGTTCTTGCACTTTACGATATCAGCTTCGACAACATAGCCGAAACTTTCAACTTCATATCCGACTTCAAAAAATTTGTTCTCAGAACCGCCCATCGCAAGATCAATCAAATCTTCTCTCTTATCACAGAAGGTTAAATTTGTATCAGAAAAAAGCGCTTTTAGTTCATCGCTTATTTCCCATTTTTGCCAATTTACAGAGCAGGGTTCTTTAATTCCGACGTTTTCCATAGTGTAAAATCAATCCTTAAAAAATTTATTTGTTCCGAAAGTTTATTATATACAATTTAATGTTTCAAAATCAATTTTTAAATACAAATTAAATAGAATTGTAAAGACTGAAAAATTCTTTTAAGAACTCATACCCTTTTAAATAGGTTTTATATTCAATTTTTTCATCCGGCGAATGCATATTAAAAATATCTGCAATCCCCACAAGGCAAGGCTTAAATTTCTCGCCGTATTTATTTACATTGTTTGAATAGATGTGAGTCTCCGCTCCGGCATGGAATGAAGATACATCAATTTTGACGCCGCATTTTTCTCCTGCTCGTTTTGCAATTTCAACAATTTTTGTGTCATCTGATTTTTCAAACGGCAAAAGATGTACTTCTGTTTTTATTGAAGCTTGGGCCAATTTTTCGTATTTTTTGTTGAAATCATCAACAAACTTTTTGATTTCAGAAATAAGATTGTTTTCCTGTTCTTTGTCAGAACTTCTTATAGAATATATGGCGCCTGCTTTTTTGTTTATTATATTAGTCATCGCGTTTTCCAGGATGAAATCAGAACAAGAAGCCATCGTTTCTTCGGATTCGTTTATTCGGGAAATACTGCTTTCAATTCCTCCTCCTACAACAGCTCCTATATTTATAGAAGTCACCACTCCTAATTCATCAGCTTTATAAACACCTTGAGGAATCTTATTTATGAGCTCTGCTATCAATTTCACCGCATTAAGCCTGTTTTCATCAGCGATGTCTATGCCAGAATGGCCTCCCAAAAAAGTTTCAACATTTAACATAAGTTTTGTATAGCTGGCACCAGAGACCAAAACCTGCCCTAACTTGTCGGCATCTAATACAAGAATATATTCTGACTCTAAAGCCGCCATATCCACATTGTTTATTCCGCTCATGGAATGTTCTTCATCTCTTGTAAACACAAGTTCAAGCCCGCCGTGCTTTATGGTTTTATCGTGTGAGATTTCCAAAGCCAAAAGCATTGCAGCAGCGACTCCGGCTTTATTATCTGCTCCTAACGTCCTCATTTTATCGGTTTCTATAAAATCAGAATCAAGAGAAATATTGACAGGAGAATCATCCCCAACTACATCCATATGAGCGCTTAGAAGAATAGGTTTTTTATCTGGGTCCGTAGCAGGAATTTTGACCATTACATTACCATAGCTGTCTAAACAAACAGGGACATCATTCTCTTTAAAAATTTTGACTATTTCTTGCACTACTACATTTTCCTTCAGAGAAGGTGAAGGAATCTGCACAAGAGTGCAAAACAAATCTATTAATTTATGTTCTTTTCTTAATAAATTTAAATCCATTCTAATACGCCTCAAAAAATCTCTGGTTGCTGCCGCCTTCACCTATCTTGACCCTAACGTTTCTGAGACATCTGGGGCAACGGCCTACATAAGCAGTCTTGTCCTTATTTTCATAAATACGTCCATATACAGAACAACATTGGAACATTATTCCTAAAAATTTTCTTTGTTCTTGCATTTAAACACCTTTGAAATACTAACAATATATAATTTTAACACTAAAATTATACCCTTTACTAAGCTGTATTGCAAAAATCGTTTATTATTAAATATTTAAACAAGAACTTTTCTGAAAATTTATTGCAAGATTTTAAAGTATCAGCACCTCTTAGACAATAATGAGGCAATATGCTATCATATTAACTATAAAAAAAGGAGATTTTATGGCGAGAATATTGGTTTCAATGCCGGACGATTTTTTAGACAGAATCGATAAAATTGCAGGCTCGGAACAAAGAACAAGAAGCGAGCTTGTAAGAGAGGCTTTAAGGACTTACATAAAAAGAAGAAATATGCCAAATACCCAAAAGGTAAATGCCGAAGCAAAAATGCTCGAGGAGATACTTGAATAATGGAAGTTTTGGCGATAATCCCTGCTCGAGGAGGCTCAAAAGGAATCCCCGGAAAAAACATAAAAGATTTAGCAGGAAAACCCTTAATAGCATATTCCATTGAAGAATCATTAAAGTCAAAATATATAACAAGGACGGTTCTTTCAACAGAAGATGAGAAAATAAAAAAAGTAGCCTTGGAATATGGCGCAGAAGTTGTAGACAGGCCATTAGAACTTGCGCAAGACGAGACAATGACTGCACCCGTTTTATTACAGGTGGTTGAAGCTTTAGAAAAAGAAAATTATTCACCTGATATTGTTATCTTACTCCAGCCTACATGCCCTCTAAGAACAGCAAAAGACATAGATGAAGCTTTTGAATTATATTTTCAAGGTGGATGTGATTCTGTTTTTGCCGTAAAAAACATAGGACTAACCCATGCAATGTGGAAACAACACCATGACGGCAGAATGGAAGCATTATATGACTACCGCACCAGACCCAGAAGACAAGATGCACACAGGCATTACAGCCTTTTTGTGGAAACCGGGTCAATATATATAATAAAAACCGAGGTGATGAAAAAAGTAAAAGATTTTGTCGGCGACGAACCCAAAATTTACCCTATAGTCCAAACCGTTGATATAGATACGATTGAGGATTTTGATAGAGCTGAAAAGCTTATTAATCAAGGAAATTTTCAAAACCAAACTTGAAACTTTACAAAAAATTTCCAGCTATAACTGGCTTAAACCTGGAAACGGTTGTTGGGGTTGAATTTTTAAATTTTTGTATTATGATTTAAAAAGTAATCACGAAGATATTAAAAAAATTAACCCATTTTTCAATTTACAAAAAAAAAGGATTTACATGATTAGAAGGTTACTAACACTAACACTTATAATTGGTCTAACCCTTATCACACTCCCACAACAAGAAGCAAAAGCAAAAGCAAAAACAGAATCAACATTTACAGTTAAACAAGCAATTGTTAAACATTCTATTGAGTTAGGCATCGACCCTGCGCTAGGTCTAAGTATAGCGAAACAAGAATCGGGCTTCTGCCACGATAAGAGAAGTTCTTATGGAGCCGTTGGAGTATTCCAACTAATGCCCCAAACCGCAAGAAGAATGGGTTACAACCCATACGATCGCAATGAAAACATAAAAGGCGGATTAACTTATTATAAAACTATGTACAAGATGTTCGGTTCAGTTGAATTGGCTCTTGCTGCATACAACGCAGGTCCTGGTAATGTCAAGAAATACAAAGGTATGCCTCCGTTTTCAGAGACTAAAAGATTCGTTTCAAACATAATGAGCGAATACAATTACCAAAAAACATATCCTGATGCGAGCATACGCCAATACAACCATTCAACCAAGCCAGCTCAGAAGCCGCAACCGCCAAAAGCACCACTTAACCAAGCTGCTGATAAGGATATCTTGCTGAATAACTTCATGCTGACTCAGGCGATATAACTACACAACGCTTTGATTTATTTTTCTTAACAATTCATTACACAGCGAGTATGTTTAAAATAAAATAAATAAAGAAAACAGACTAGATTAGAGTAAATATGTTTCACGAGATTAAAACACATGAGGTAACAGTTGACGTTGTTATCTTCACAATAAAGAAAAATAAGTTAAATGTTTTGTTGGTTAAGCGTGCTCACGAACCCTTTAAAGCCAAATGGGCGATTCCGGGCGGATTTATACGTTTGTCAGAAAATCTCGATGAAGCGGCTTTAAGAATACTTAAAGAAAAGACTAACGTACAGAATATCTATCTGGAACAATTATACACGTTCGGCGATCCACTTCGTTATCCGAATGCAAGGGTTATCACTTGTGCTTACTTTGCGCTTATACGTTCAGACGATATCGAACTTTCTTTTGAAGATAAAACCGAAATTACAGAAGTTCAATGGCACGGAGTTTATCAATTGCCGCCTTTGGCCTTCGACCACAAAGAAATCATTGAATATTCCCTAAAAAGAATGAGAGAAAGATTGGAATTCTGCCCTATAGCGTTCCAGCTGCTTCCCGAGAAATTCACTTTAACAGAATTACAAAAATCATACGAACTGATCTGGGATAAGAAGCTCGATAAAAGAAACTTTAGAAAAAAAGTATTAACCGGTTCAATTTTAAAAGAACTGGATGAATACACAAAATCAGGTTCGAAAAGACCTGCAAGATTGTACTCTTTTGACACGATAACACTGAATTCCAAAAGAGGTCACTTCTTTTCATAATCAATTTAAAAAACAGATAAAAAATCCTACTCTTTTTGAGCAGGATTTTTTAGTGCACAAATCAATAATAAGTGTACCTTTGGGTTTTGTAAATCTTTTTAAAATTTTATTTAAAATACTAAATATTTTGAGATTTTTTGCCTTTGGTTATGGTACATTTGTATTTAAGTAAAAGGTTTAAGTTTTTAACTTTTTAAAACAGTTTTTGAGTCAAGGAGATTTTAGGCATGCCAGAATACTTAAGCAAAGAAGAAATTCGTCAATGGAGAAGCTCATTAGAACGTATTACTTTAGAAGACTTTGCTGCCAGACTAGGCAAAATAATTCCAGGGGAAAGACAAACAAATGATATGGTCGACAAAGTTATGTCCAGGTCACTAAATACAATGCCGACAGAATCATATAAAATAAAATCAGAAAAAATTCAGACAATTGCACTTAAGTCTTTTGAAAAAGAAAAAGAACTTATGTCTGCAAAAGCAGAAACAAAACAGGCTCCATCGCCTAAAAAATCTTTGGTTTCTCAAAAAACTTCAGAAATAAAAGATAAAGCTCCAATAAGACAAGAAGTACAACCAAAAGAAGAAATTAATCTTACTTTCAAAAAAAGTTTGACTTCTCGTGAACAAATGATTTTTGAACATTTTGTAATGAATAAAAATACTATCGTCTATGCAAAAGATTTAGCTAAAATTCTTGAGCTTCCAAGAGATTATGTATATAAATACATTAAAAATCTAAGAAGCAAAATCAATGAAGATGTATTATTCAATGCTGATAACGGTGGATACATTTTAAAAGCATAATTAATTTTTACAAAAAGTGAGACATAAATCAAAAGTTAAAAGCTTTTGATAAGATGCAGCACTAGATTCGATAAACAAATGAAAGAAAAAAGGAAAATAAAAGTCGCATTCCCTCATATGGGACATGTATACATAGTTTGGGCGGCAGCTTTAAATAAACTGGGTCTTGAAGCTTTTATACCTCCTTACACAAACAAAAAAACTCTTTCATTAGGCACAAAGTACAGTCCTGAGTCAATTTGCCTGCCTTACAAACTTATCCTGGGCAACTTCATTGAAGCAATCGAAGGCGGAACTGATTACGTTGCTATGATTTCTTCTCCGGGAATTTGCAGACTGGGAGAATACGGTAAAAGTATCAAAACAGTCCTGGAAGAACTCGGATATGAAGCGAAATATACTGAACTTGAACTTTATGACGGCTTCAAGGGGATGTATAGATTCATCAAAAATTTAACCGAAACAAAAAATCCGATAATAATAATAAGAGCAATCAATATCGCCATCAGAAAAGTTTTCGTTTTAGACAGAATCGAAAATGTTTTTTCATATTACAGGGCCCGCGAGCTGGATTTAGGGACGGCGGAAAAACATTATAAAAAAGCTCTTAAAATAATCTTTGATACAAATAGAACAAAAGACCTGAAAAAGGCGGAAAAAGCTGCTATCGAAGAAATTAAAAAAACGCATATCGATGAAAATAAAGACATTCTTCATGTTGATTTAACAGGAGAAATATATCTTGTGCAGGACCCTTTTTCTAACCAATACATCGAAAGAGAGCTTGGCAAAATGGGTGTTCAGACCAGAAGAAGCCTCACTATATCAAGCTTTTTAAAAGACGCAATTATACCAAAAATGTTTAAAGGCGGGGAAACTCACCTTGAAAGATCCTTTAGGCTGGCAAAACCTTATCTTATGAGAGATATAGGCGGCGACGCCCTAGAATCTGTGAGTGATGTGGCTTATGCCGATGAAAAAGGCATAGACGGCATAATTCATATAAGCCCCTTTACATGCATGCCGGAGATAATGTCTCAAAATATTTTCCCTTCAATGAGAGAAGATGTCGAAGTTCCTATTTTAACGTTGATAATGGATGAACAAACAGGAAAAGCAGGATATATAACAAGATTAGAAGCATTTGTCGATTTAATGAGACGCCGCAAAAGAAAAAAAATCTCCAACTAATTTAATCTATTTTTCAAAACTCATCTATATACACGATTACTAAACCCCATTTATAAATAAAATTATAATAAGGCCACAATTAGGGGATTACTTGGGATATATTTGATGAGTGAAGAGCTGCAATATAACTCATATAACAAAATAAAGCGAATTTCTGATGAAGAGTTAAGTGCTCTCTGGGAAGCTTTTTTAAGCGACCGTTCAAACAAAAAAATCAGAGATGAGCTTATTGTTCAATATATTTATTTAACAAGATATGTTATCGGAAGGGTGAAAATAAGCCTGCCTCCTACTTATGCTATTGAAGATATTGCAAGCTACGGTGTGGAAGGCTTGATTGACGCGATAGAGAAATTTTCTCCTGATAAAGGCGCCAGATTTGAAACCTACGCAATAATGCGTATCAGAGGAACAATCATAGACAAAATAAGAGCTCAAGATTGGCTTCCCAGAAGCGCAAGGAAAAAGATTAAAGACGTAAAGCAGGCTGCTGAAATATTAAGACAAAAACTGGGCAGAACACCTACTTCTCAAGAAATAGGAGAAAGCCTTGGGATTGAAAAAGAAAAAGTAGACGCTATTTTGGCAGAAGATACTTCGATAGGCTCTATCTATGATAAGAGAGGAAGCTCTGAAGAGAGTGTCGAGATTATAGACACAATAGAAGACACAAATTCTATCAATCCGTTGGAAAAATTAGAAGAAAAAGACGCAAAAAAAGAGCTGCAGCAAGCACTAAAAAGTCTTCCAGAGAGAGAGAGAATGATAATGGTCTTGTATTATCATCAGAACATGACTTTAAAAGAGATTGGTGAAGCTATTGAAGTTTCAGAATCAAGGGTTTGCCAGCTTCATGCTCAAGCGATTATGAAACTGAGAAACATTCTGACCAGCAACCGCTCTGAAAGACTTAAAAAAAGTATAGTTTAGGCTGTTACGTTGTCTGCAACAACTTGTGAAACCCTAATATCTAAAGCATCAGGGATTATATATTCAGGTTTTAACTCGTCATCACTTACAAGTGAAGCGATTGCAAATGCACAGTTCAGTTTCATCTCATCAGTAATCTTTGAAACTTTGTTTTCCAAAACTCCCTTAAAAAGCCCCGGAAAAGCCAGTGAATTATTTATCTGATTTTCAAAATCGCTTCTTCCTGAAGCCACTATATAAGCGCCATATTTTTTTGCATCCTGAGGAAGTATCTCGGGAACAGGGTTTGCCAAAGCAAACACTATTGGCTTTTTATTCATCGATTTAATCATTTTTTCGTCAACCAAGTTAGGAGCCGAAAGACCGATAAAAACATCTGATTTTTTAATTATTTCTTTTAAACAGCCTTTTTGGCTTTTTAAATTTGTATAATCTGAAATTTCTTCATGCGCCGAATTATTTTCTATTCTTCCTTTGTAAATCGCTCCATTCACATCAGACAAAATTATGTTTTTAAATCCTGCTTTCAATAAAAGTCTGGTTACGGCTATAGCAGCTGCACCTGCTCCTGAAACCACTATTTTGACTTCTTCAATATTTTTTTTAACAAGCGATATTGCATTTAAAAGACCCGCCAGGACGACTATTGCCGTACCATGTTGATCGTCATGAAATACAGGGATGTTCGCTTTTTCTATAAGCTCTTTTTCTACCTCAAAGCAATTGGGGGCGCTTATGTCTTCTAAATTGACCGCGCTAAATGAATTTTCCAAAAGAAGAACTAATTCAACAACTTCTTGAGGATTTTGTGTTTTTAAACACAAAGGCATAGCGCTGACTGAACCCAACGATTGAAACAACACCGCCTTGCCTTCCATCACAGGAAGACCCGCCAAAGATCCGATATTCCCAAGCCCTAAAACCGCAGACCCATCTGTAACTATTGCAACAGGTTTTATATGCTCTTCTTCAGAAATCTCCGTTTCAATCACTCCTCCGGCCATTTTTCTTAATTTCAAAGACTTTTCGGAAACAGTTCCTTCTAGTTTTCCTAAATCCATCAAAAATACATTCTTGGAAACGCATAAGAAAAACTCTTTCAAATCCGGCACAATCCCTTTTAAGATGGGGATTGAAACATTAAATTCAACATCTTGCACAAAATCTTTTATAAGGCTCAAATCAATGGCGCAAAAAGTCGGCTCGATATTTTCAACGACAAATTTTATTTTATCTAAAGATTCCTTTGAAAGTTCCAAAGGATAAGCATCTATATTAAGAGCGCTTTTTAAAAATATAGCCCGTTTCAGAGAATCTTCATACGAAAAAGAAATTACAGCAACCGAGTTTTCTCTGTTTGTATAATCAAAAGAAGCTTCTTCATTATCTTTTATTTCAAGGCAAGAAGCCGCCACTCCGGGCGTATAAACTAAAGATAAAGAATATTTATCGCAAACTTCAACTTTTGGGACAATCTTTATTCCTTGAACACTCATACTATCTTACTTTATTTTCAGTACCGTCAATCAGTCTTTTTATATTCTCTCTATGAAGGTAAATCACGTATATAGCCCCGATTGCGCAGTATGCTGTATAAAATACAGGCTGCTGCAGAAGAACCATAAGTACAGGTGAAAACCCAAGAGCAATTATTGATCCCAATGAAACATATCTTGAAAAATAAGTGACTACGCCCCATATCGCTGCGATAGCTAATCCCACTGGCCAACATAACGCAATAATGGTTCCTACACCCGATGCAACGGATTTTCCGCCGGTAAATTTAAGAAATATAGACTTGCTGTGACCTATTAAAACAAACATAGCGGCAATTACTGCGGGTAATCCCCATTCCACATAGCTTTGCGCAAAAAACTTTGCCAAAAGAACAGGAAGCGCACCCTTAAAAGCGTCTAAAAGCATAACCGTGAAAAACCATTTTTTACCAAGCACTCTTTTGACATTGGTGGCACCTGTAGAGCCACTGCCTATTTTCCTAATGTCTTCACCTTTTATGAGTTTAACTATTATGTATCCTGTTGGTATAGAGCCTATCAAATAAGCGACAATTGCCGTAATTAATAATTCGATCACTTTTCTTTACCCTGTCTTTCTCTTGCAGATAATCTTATCGGCGTTCCAAAGAATCCGAAAGCTTCTCTTAGCCTGTTTTCCAAATAACGTTTATAACTTTCTTTCAACAAGTCCTCATTATTGATAAACAACACGAATGTCGGAGGAGCTGTTTTTACCTGAGTTACATAATAAACTTTGAGCCTCTTCCCTTTTACCGTGTTAGGAGGGTTCATAGCAATGGCATCAAGTATAACTTTGTTTAAAATACTCGTAGATACGCGCTTTTTATGCTGTTCGTTAACCGTTTTTGCCTCTTTATAAATGCTTACTAGCCTTTGCTTTGTCTTGGCGCTTATGAATATTTTAGGAACATAGTTCATAAACGGAGCTTCTTTGTCTATTTCTTTCTGAAATTTATTTATGGTCGTAGATTCTTTGTTTTCGACCAAGTCCCATTTATTAATGGCAAGTATAATCCCTTTTCCTGCTTCTTCGATAAGTTGGTATATCTTTTTATCCTGGTCTGTAATTCCATCTAAAGCATCTATTACCAGAACGGCAATATCACAGTTTCTGATAGCCCTGATCGCCCTGTCGACAGCGAACTTTTCAACGCCCCAATCGACTTTGGCTTTTTTTCTTATACCGGCTGTATCAATAAGTATGTATTCTTCGTTTTCGTATTTAACTTTTGAATCGATGCTGTCTCTTGTTGTACCTGAAACATCAGACACAATAACTCTTTCCTTGTTAAGCAGCGCATTGACTATAGAAGACTTTCCTGCATTTGGCTTTCCGACTACAGCAATTTTTACTATTTCTGATTCTTCTTGGTTTTCAGAGAATTCAAACGTTTCTGTTATCTCATCCAGAAGATCTCCGACTCCGCCTGAACCATGGAGCGCTGATATGGCTTTAGGTTCACCTAAAGAAAGCTCATAAAACTCTGCCGTCATTGCGAATCTTTCAGGAGAATCAATCTTATTTACAACAAGATAAACTTTCTTGCCGCTTTTTCTCAAAATATTAGCGATGTCATAATCTATAGGATTTATTCCGTCTTTACCGTCCACAAGGAAGATGATTACATCAGCTTCTTCACAGGCAACCTTTGCTTGGGTAAAGATATTCACCATGATTTCATCTTCATCGCCGGGAATAATACCGCCTGTATCAATAACGGTAAAATCTTTGTCCTGCCAGCTGACGTCAAAATATATTCTGTCTCTGGTAACCCCGGGGGCATCATCCACGATTGACTGACGCGCTCCTATAAGACGGTTAACAAAGGTAGATTTACCGACATTTGGTCTTCCAACAATAGCTACTACAGGTTTATTTGACATAATTACTCGCTTTTTTAAATATAATATCCAAGTCGGTGCTGCAGTTTAACTAATCAGGTAAGGCATCACTAACAATGGGCATAAGTGGCTCGAAATTTCGTTATACAAAATTTTCTCATCTATAATTTTAATATAAAAAAAGTTTAATAGCCAGATAGAATAATTTTAACCCAAAGGAGTCTAAGGAGATTTATTAAGCCTTATCACTCTGTCTTCAGACTCATTCTCTTCGCCTGAAAGCTGTTTTGCGGCATCACTTAAACTTAAAACCCTGTTGATAGTCTGCATTTGCTGCTCTTTTTGGATTTTTTGTTCTTTTTTGTCAAATTTAATTAATTCATCTCGTGAATCTTCCAAAGATTTGTATTTGTTTCTGAGAATTACGATATCAACCCTTCTGTTAAGAGCCCTATTCTTATCGTTTGAATTGGGAGCCATTGGTCTTGTGTCAGAAAATCCTATTACAGTAAAAAGATCAGGAGTAAATTTAAATCTATCGATTAAATACCTTGTTACAGATGATGATCTTGCCGCAGAAAGCTCCCAGTTAGAAGGGTATCTCTCATTTGAAAAAGGAATATTATCAGTATGACCCTCTACTCTCATAAGATGCATGAGGAATTTGCGCCCGATAGTGCCGCCTATTTTATCAAGCTGAAGCTTCGCTTGTGGAGAAAGTTCTGCAGAGCCGGGCCTGAATGAAAGAGCCTTATCCGACATGATTATTGTCAGTCCTCTGTCATCGATTTTTGTTGTTATTCCGGTGAGCTCACCTGTTTTAGTAAGGTTTTTTATTTGGTTCTGAATTTCTTCATAAGAAGATTCTTCATACTTTGGGTTCAAATATTCAAAGATTAAAGAGCTCATCATCGAATCCGCAGGTGTGGCACCTAAAACGCTCTGACCTTGAGAATCCAAAACACCTTGAGAACCTTCCATAATACTGTGAGAGAAAGAACCTTTCAAAGATTCACCCAATTTTGTGAACTTTGCAACATCAGTTTGAGATAAAGCATACAAAACAACAAAAGTCGCAAACAAAAGAGTCATGAAATCCGCGTAGGATACTAGCCAACGCTCCAAATTTTCATGTTCTTCATGTTTCTTTTTTCTCGACATTATTTCTCTTCAGACTTACCCATATCAGGCAAAAATGACTGTAACTTTCTTTCTATCAAAGCAGGGCTTTCCCCGGCCTGTATAGATAACACACCTTCGATTATAATTTCTTTTTTCAACATTACATGCTGGTATTTAAACTTTAACTTCGTACCGAACGGAATAAAGAATATGTTGGCGGCAATAAGACCATATATCGTAGCTACGAAAGCAACCGCGATACCTGCTCCTAATTTTGACGGGTCATTAAGGTTTTGCATTACCTGAATCAAACCTAATACCGCACCAACAATACCTAAAGTCGGAGTATATCCACCGAAAGATTCCCAAACTTTAGCCCCCGCGGTAACTCTTTCCTCGAGTCGGCTTATCTGGTTTTCCATCATTGATTTTACAAGTACAGGGTCAGAGCCGTCACTAACCGCTTCTAGTCCCAATGTAAGCAGAGGATCGGATGCTTTTTTAGCATCTTTTTCAAGAGCAATGATACCCTCTTTTCTTGCTTTTTGTGCGTATTTTAATATTTCACTTATTGTTTCATTGAAATCAATATTAAGATTACCGAATACATCTTTCAGCATCTCTACAGCAATTTTCAAAACACTGCCGGGAAAACTCATAACAACAGCTCCAAGAGAACCTCCGATAACAATCAAAAAGGCTGTAACCTGGATCAGCTGGTTAATATTCCCGCCTTCCATTGCCTGACCAAGGAGTACCAACCCTATTCCAATAATTGGTCCTAATATCGAGGTCAAATCCATATACATTTACTCCTATTCTCATTATTTATTTAATAATAAGTAACCAGATTTTAAATCATATAATTAGCTTAGTTTTCACACACTCACTTTAAAATGTGGATTTTATAAACTGATTATAAACCTATTTTTTAAACTAGTAAAACAAATAATGCTTTAAATTAAAATATATTACCAATCCTTACGTACAAAAGAAATCATCGAGATAGTTTTGAATTTCTATCCCTAATTTTTCAAACTTTATAGTAAAACTTTTATCAGGGTTCAAATCAATATTCTTCCTATTATATTTATTAGAAGAAATCAAAATCACATTTGTAATATCGATGACTCTCTCATCAAGATTAAAAAAGCATTTGTAATAAACTTTATCTGAGTAATCGCCTTTATAAACCTGAACGTTTTTAAAAAATTGTTTGTATTTTTTCAAGATACTTGGTAAAAAAGAATTTTTAGGATTCTCAAATTCGGCGCTTGAACACAGATTTGATACGAAAATTCCATCTTTTTTCAAGGATTTAGAAACATATTCAAAATATTCATCCTCTAAAAATCTCAAATCTATACCGTCATTATTCGCAACATCGACCACTATAAGGTCGTATTTGGCTTTATTGTTTCTTAAAAAAGCTATTCCATCTTGCAAAATGAAGTTGAATTTGTCTGATTGTTTGAACCCAAAATAATTCTCGGCAATATCCATAATATTTTCTTCTAAGTCGACAACATCAATCCTTTTGAGGTTTTCAAACAAACTCTCAAAATCCTTAACGATTTTTCCTGTTCCCATACCTATAAGAAGAATTTTTTGGATTTTCGGATTCATCAAATATGGAATCAAAAAATAATTTATGTACGGCAAATTTCCCTTATAAAATTCAGTATCTATAAAACCTGCCTGATAAGTATTTTTGTAGTGCAAGAACCTGCCTATCTCATTTTCAACAACAGCAATTTTGTGAAAACTGGACTCGGTTTCAAACAAGACTTTATCATCAAACTTTTTTGAATTAATGATTTCCAAAAGCTTTTTATCCGGTTTTTTTATAGCAAGATTTTCTGGAATTAAAACAAAAGATTCGTCTCTCATAATCCAAATTATGACATAAATTTTATGTTAATGCTAAAATTTTAATATGTCGGAGTAATTTTCGCAGCATCGAAAATTAGCAACGATCTTTTAGAAAAAGTGAGCAAAATTACGGATAAAAGTGCAATCGGGAAATTGCAACACTAAAGTATAAGAAAAATCACCGGAGGCAAAATGCAAGAAAATAACGCACCACAAGATCACATAAGAAGTACAAGAATACAAAAATTAGCTGATTTAGCCGATAAAGGAATCAATCCGTATCCGTATTCTTTTGATAAAAATATAAATGCCAAGACATTGCAGGAAAAATACGCACACCTCGAAAACGGAGAAGAAACAAACGACAACTTTGCGGTTGCCGGAAGAATAATGGCAATGAGAAACTCCGGCATGTTCATGGACCTTATGGACGATAGCGGAAAAATCCAAATCTTCTGTCACAAAGAAAACATCGGTGATGAAGCATTTAAAACATTAAAACTTGTCGATATCGGCGATATGCTTGGCGTTCACGGAACAATAAGAAGAACTCCCAGAGGAGAATTAAGCATCAAAGCCACAAGCTATAAGCTTCTTGCAAAATCCTTAAAGCCGCTTCCGGAAAAATTCCACGGACTTACCGACGTTGAAACAAGATACCGTCAAAGATACGTTGACTTAATCATGAACGAAGAAGTGAGAGACACGTTCAGAAAAAGAAGTTTAATAATACAAAAAATCAGAGAATACCTTGTAAATTTAGGATTCCTTGAAGTTGAAACTCCTATGTTGCACACCCAAGCAGGCGGCGCCGCGGCAAAACCTTTCACAACGCACCACAATGCACTGGATATGGACATGTTTTTGAGGATTGCTCCTGAGCTTCACTTAAAAAGACTGATTGTTGGCGGATTAAGCGAAAAAGTATTTGAAATAAATAGAAACTTCAGAAATGAAGGCCTTTCTCCAAGACACAATCCTGAATTTACAATGATGGAATTATATCAGGCTTATGTTGATTACAACGAAATGATGGCATTAGTGGAAAACATGGTTTCATCTGTCGCCCAGGATGTATTAGGAACAATGAAAATAACATACTGCGGGAAAGAAATAGATTTGACTCCCCCATGGGACAGAAAAACAATGTTGGGAGCCATTAAAGAATATACAGGGATTGATTTCAACGACTTCTACACAATAGAAGAAGCTGCCCAAAAAGCCGAAGAATTAGGAATAGAAGTTGAAGATACAGATAATTGGGGCAAAATTCTCGACAAAATATTTGAAGAAAAAGTAGAACCGCATTTAATCCAGCCAATCCACATAATAGATTACCCTAGAGATATATCTCCTCTGGCAAAGGTTCACAGGGATAACCCAAGGTTGACAGAAAGATTTGAATCAAGAATCAACGGATGGGAAATCTGTAACGCCTTCTCAGAACTTACAGACCCGATTGATCAGAGAAACAGATTTGAAGTCCAAGCGAAAGCAAAAGCCGAAGGTGATGAAGAAGCATGTGACATCGATGAAGATTATATCAATGCATTGGAATACGGAATGCCTCCATCTGGAGGACTCGGAGTGGGCATTGATAGAGTAGTAATGCTCCTGACAAATTCGCCCACAATCCGCGATGTTATTGCCTTTCCAACCATGAGACATAAATAGAAATCGAAAAAACCCTATATATATATGAAAAAAACCTCTTGCGTAATTTGTAAAAATACATATAATATAAATTGTACATTTTATGAAAGGGGTTTTTAACCATGAACAAAGAAGAATTAGTACAAGAGGTATCAAAAAAAGCAAAAGTTACTCAAAAAGAAGCAGCTGAAATCATAAATTCATTTATGGACACAGTTCAAAAAGCTGTTGCTAAAGGTAAAAAAGTTACTCTAGTTGGCTTTGGTACTTTTGAAGCTAGAAAAAGAGCTGCTAGAACTGGCCGCAACCCACAAACTGGCAAACCAATTAAAATTGCTGCAAAAACTGCTCCAATTTTCTCAGCTGGTAAAAAATTCAAAGATCTTGTTAACGCTAAAGAAACTGCTAAAAAGTAGTTATTTATTAAATAAAAAAGACTATCGGGAATATCTTCCGGTAGTCTTTTTTGATATTTATATAAATTTTTAAAAGCTTATTTGTTATATTACTGTTTTTTTAACTATAGGAGCTATTTGCTTGAGTTCATTGTACAGAACCTCAAAAGTCTCAGGATGAAGCGATTGAGCACCGTCACAAAGAGCATTTTCAGGCGAATCGTGGACTTCCACTATAATACCGTCGCAACCTGCGGCCAAAGAAGCTTTGGACATAGGAGCAACACTGTCTCTTATTCCTGTGGCATGGCTAGGATCCACAACTATTGGTAAATGGCTTATCTTTTTGACAACAGGGATAGCGGAAATATCAAGAGTGTTTCTTGTCGCTTTTTCAAATGTTCTTATGCCTCTTTCACAGAGAATAACATCTCTGTTTCCTCCTGCCATAAGATATTCCGCGGACATAAGCCATTCTTCGATTGTAGAGCTCAGACCTCTTTTCAAAAGAACCGGCTTGTTTATCATTCCCAATTCTCTTAAAAGGTTAAAATTCTGCATATTTCTTGCGCCGACCTGCAAAATATCGACATATTCAAGGAACATAGGTATTTGAGAAATTTCCATAACTTCACAGGCCACTGCCATTGAATATTTATCAGCGACTTCTCTTATTATTTTTAATCCATCTTCTCCCAGACCCTGGAATGCATAAGGAGAAGTTCTCGGCTTAAAAGCCCCGCCTCTTAATATTTTTACACCGTAGCTGCTTAATTTTTGAGCCACAGCGTCCATTTGCTCATAGCTTTCAATACTGCAAGGACCTGCTATTATACCAACGTTACCGGCGCCAAACTTAACCCCATTGACTTCAACAACGGTATCTACAGGCTGGAAAACCCTGCCTACAAGCTTATAACTTGAAGTAATTCGTATAACTTCTTTTACACCTTCTATAAGCTCGATATCTCTGGGATCTATGAGTTTACCACCCACAGCACCTATAACGGTATGGACTTCCCCTTGAGATACATGGGCATCAAACCCTTTTCTTTTTATAAAATCTATAACTATTTCTATTTGCGCATCCTGGGCACCGGGCTTCATTATAATAAGCATAAAGGACTCCTTTGTTACAAGAATATAGTATCATAGACAAGTACAAAACTAAATTATATATAAGCCTAAAACAGACACAAAATAAAAATACCAAATAAATTATGACGATTTCTAAAACAAAAGCACTTACGAGAAAAACTTGTAAATATTGCTATAAACTGCTAAAATGAACTTGCATCAAATCGGAGGGTATCATGAGAATTTTAAAAACATCACTAGTCGTTTTCTGTTTAATGATTATAACTAATTTAGCAGCAAAAGCAGAAACAATAGGTTACGCAAATTTTAAGAAAATAGAATCTGAGTATACATACGCTCAAACTTCTTATAAGGAAATAGACAATAAAGTACTGGAACTTCAACAATACGTTATAGACAAAGATAAACAGTTCAAAGCAATTGAATCGCCTATCCAAAAGAAAAACTTTGAAGAAAAAATCCAAAAAGAATATAAAAGCAAAGAAGATGCCGTTTTAAAATTAAAACTTGAAAAAGAAGATGAAATATACAAAAACATCATTAATGCGACAAAGGCTGTAGCAACAACAAAAAATATTGATATAGTACTTGATTACAGAGTAATCTTTACCGGCGGCGTTGATATCTCAAACGATGTTGTTAAATACCTAAATTCAAATACCCCACAACCTAAAAAATAAAATAGTGAAATATAGTTAAAGAGAAGCAATTTCTTGTTGCTTCTCTTATGCATCGAAAGGGCAGTTTATATGAGAATAGTTGATTTAATTGAAAAGAAAAAAAAGGGAATAGCTTTAAATGAAAATGAAATAAAATTTTTCATTGAAGGGATAATGAACAATACCATTGAAGATTATCAGACAAGTGCCCTTCTTATGGCGATATATTTTAAAGGAATGAACATTGACGAAACAACCTGGCTTACAAAATACATGGTGGAATCAGGTCAAATCCTTGATTTGTCAGATATTTCTGATAACGTGGTCGACAAACATTCAACAGGAGGCGTGGGCGACAAGATAACTCTTATGTTCTTGCCGATTATGGCTGCTGCGGGAGTACCTATCGCTAAACTTTCAGGAAGAGGACTCGGCCACACCGGCGGAACCATAGACAAATTAGAAGCTATACCTAATTTTAAAGTTGACTTGGATATCGAAGACTTTAAAAATAAAATAAAAAATGTAGGAGCCGCAATTGCTTCTCAAACTTTATCACTAGCCCCTGCTGACGGGAAATTATATGCTTTAAGAGACGTTACTTCAACAGTCGACATAATACCTTTGATAGCATCATCTGTTGTGTCAAAGAAAATAGCGTCAGGCGCCAAACACATACTTTTAGACGTTAAATACGGTTCAGGCGCATTCATCAAAACACCTGAAGAAGCTCAGGAACTCTCTGAAGTTATGGTGCAAGTCGGGAAAAAACTTGGAAGAAACATCTGTGCCGTAATAAGCTCTATGGATCAGCCTTTGGGAAGAGCCGTCGGGAATTCGCTTGAGGTTCAAGAAGTAATAGAGTTCTTAAAAGGCAATATGTGCAGCGATCTTGAAGAAATAACCTTTGAACTTGCCGCTGTTGGCTTTTTGAAGCTCGGAATGTTTGATTCAATAGAAGAAAGCAAAAAGTATCTTGAAGAGTTGATTATAAGCGGCAAAGCGTTAGAAAAATTCAAAGAAATAATTGAATCACAAGGCGGAAATTCAAAAATTATTGACGATTACAGTGTCCTTCCTCAAGCTGCGATACAATATGAAGTTAAATCAGATAAAGACAGCTTCGTAAAACATATTGATGCTCTGAAAGTTGCCAAAGCCTGCAAGATTTTAGGCGCGGGAAGAGAAAAGAAAACAGATATAATTGATTATTCCGTGGGCGTTTATTTAAACAAAAAAGACGGTGAAGCGGTCAAAAAGAATGAAACTTTTGCAACAATTTATTCAAACAAAGAAGAGCTCATCGAAGAAGCAAAACAACTTATACTATCAGCTTTCGAGTTTACAGAAAGCAGGCCCGAAAAGGTTTCTCTGGTATATAAAATAATAAATTAAAAAAATAAAGAAACATTTTTTCTAATCATTCGTCACTTACTTTGGTACTAGAAAAAGAGTGAGTGAGGAATGAGTATAGAAAATATTACAGATGGGTATGTAAGCCGATGTGTCGATCCTGATTTTCCAAATTTTCTTCTGGAAGATGATGAAGACGAAAAATCAAAAGAAATGCACGATGAAGTGTCTTTCAGCACGATAGCTTACAAAGACGATTTGCTGCAAATGTATTTAAAAGATGTGGGAAAAGTTCGTCTTTTAAAAACATGTGAGGAACAAAGTCTCGGTCAGGCAATTAAAGAAGGCGATAAAAAAAGAGCTCTAATAGCCAAGAAAAAACTTGTACAAGCGAATCTTAGGCTTGTAGTAAGTATCGCCAAAAAATATGTAGGCCAAGGCATATTGTTTATGGACCTGGTACAAGAAGGCTCTTTAGGTTTAATTAGAGCCGCCGAGAGATTTGATTATTCAAAAGGTTTTAAATTCAGCACTTATGCAACCTGGTGGATTAAGCAGACCATAGTAAGAGCCATCGCAAACAATTCAAGGACAATTAGAATTCCTGTCCATATGGCAGACAAAATTAGACTATTGAAAAAAACCATCGTCGAATTGTCTTGCAAATTAGGCAGAGAACCAAGCTTAGATGAACTTTCGGAAAAGTTAAAAATGTCTCCTAAAAAAATTGAAGCGATAAATCAAGCTATGCAAAAAGAACCGATTAGCCTTGATACGCCCGTTGCTGAAAATTTGTGCCTTGAAGATTACGTCCCGGATGACACGTATAAATCACCGGAGTCAAAAACGAACAAAAACTTTTTAACTTATGACGTTGAAAAAATCCTTGAAGACCTGAATGAAAAAGAAAAAATTATTTTAATCAACAGGTTCGGCATAGGAGGAGAAAAACCGAAAACGCTCGAGGAACTCGGAAGAAAGCTTGGATTTTCAAAAGAGAGAATAAGACAAATTGAAAATATTGCAATCAAAAAATTAAGAAGCAGAAGTGATTTAAAACATTTAAAAGATTACTTAAACTAAAACTAAATATTTACACCATGCGAAAAATTTTCGCAGGCAACCCCACAAGGACGCAGAAAAAATAAACGGATTTTTTCTGCGTTCTCATTTGAATATATGTTATTTTAATAAAAAACATGTGATAAAATATTTCTTATTTAAAAGGGCGCTTTTATTATGAATTTATTTAAATCGACTTTATCAAAGCAAAATGCAATACTTAATTACTGTCAGGAAGCCGTTTTAATTGTTTCTTCAAACGGAGAAATAATTTTCGCCAACCCTTCAGCAGAAAAAGTATTTTCTTGTGAATCATTAATTTCAAAAAGTTTTACCGACTTATTCAGTGTAAACCTTGATTCTATATTGAATTCTCAAAACGAAAAAAACATTTTAAAAATTCAAACAGAAAGCCAAGAAGAAAAAATCGTTGAAATAAAAGCATCAAAAATCGGCAACGAAGAGAATTTTATTGTGTCTGTTCTCGATATAACAAAAGCGCATTCTATCATCCAAACTTTACTAAATGAACAGCATAATCAGGAGAAAATTAACCATCAGAAAAACAATTTGCTTGTTAAAATTGCAAATAACCTGACTTCTCCTCTTCATTCTATCGTGGGGTTCTCACAGGCAATTCTGGAAGGACTCGGCGGAGAAATCAACGACAAACAGGAAAAATATCTAAGCATTATTCATAAAAATTCCTCAGAGCTTTTGTTTTTATTGGAGCAAATTGTTGAACTCTCTAAGATTGAAGCAAATCTGTATGAAAATGATTACAAAAATTTTGATGTAACCGCAACGTTGGCAAACATCGCAAACGAAAACAGATATTTAATTGAAGAAAAAAATCTTCAACTGCACATAAATACTGAATTTTTAGAAAGACAAAACTGCTATGGAGATGAAAATTCAATCAAGTACATAATATCAAATCTTCTTAAAAATGCGATTATGTCTTGCGACTTAGGTTCAATAACCATAAACGTATCGACCCCTTCAATAGAAATATTAGAAGAAAAAAATATAAGAGCTTTTGACGAAAAGTCATTTGTTATGATAGAAGTCGTTGATACGGGGACAGGAATCCTTTCAAACGAAATTGAAGATCTCTTCGACCCATATGTCCAAGCAGATAAAGCAGTTAAAAAGAACCTGATTAAAGGGCTTATGCTCGGAATAAGCAAAAAATTGGCAGAAAGTCTGAACGGCAAATTGTGGGTGGAATCTGAAATTATGAAAGGCTCAAAATATTCTTTCATCGTCCCTATAGAAAAAACATCGCAACCAAATGAAGAAACCCCGGCTCAAGATGAAGAAATTCTAACCTGCTGCGAAGGAGAAATCGATTAATCCATCACAGCAACCAAAAGACACTTAAAGGACAAAATTTCAATGGCAAAAGTCGAATTAAAAAACGTATCTAAAAGATATGACAAGAAAAAAGTTATAGATAACGTAAGCTTAACTATTGAAGACAAAGAATTTCTTGTTCTTGTCGGATCTTCAGGTTGCGGAAAATCAACGCTTTTAAGGATGATTGCCGGTCTTGAAGACATAACTGATGGCGAAATATTTATAGGTGACACCTGTGTAAACAATATCCACCCGAAAGATAGAGATATTGCTTTTGTGTTCCAAAGTTACGCTCTGTACCCTCACATGAGTGTCTATGAAAACATCGCTTTCCCTTTAAAAATGAGAAAATTCACAAAACAGGAAATAGAAGAAAAAGTCAAAAAAGTAGCGGATGCTCTGGATCTTACAGAACTTCTTGAAAGAAAGCCCAAACAACTATCAGGCGGACAACGACAAAGAGTCGCTTTAGGAAGGGCTATAGTAAGAGAGCCAAAAGTTTTTCTTATGGATGAACCATTATCTAATCTGGACGCTAAGTTAAGAGTGCAAATGAGAGCTGAAATCAAAAAATTGCACAAAAAACTGGAAACGACTTTTGTCTACGTAACCCACGACCAGACAGAAGCCCTTACTATGGGAGACCGAATAGCCGTAATAGACAAAGGGATAATTCAACAGGTAGACACTCCTGAAAATATCTATAACAACCCCGCAAATATTTTTGTCGGAGGGTTTTTAGGTTCCCCTGCTATGAATTTTATTCCGGCTAAAATCGAAGATAATTTTATCCATTTAAACAACAATAAATTTGAACTGAACGACAATCAAAAACAGCTTTTACAATCAATGGATAAAGTCACGATAGGACTAAGACCCGAATCAATCAACGCAGAACTTTCCAATTTTGAATTCTCCGCTCACGTTGAAATATCAGAAATGCTTGGAAGCGAAAAGATAGTATATTTCAGCGTAAACAACGCTAAATGCTGCGCTAAAATTCCTGTAGAAAAATCACTCTCTGAAGAATTAACTTTAAAAATAAATACAGACAACCTGTTGTTTTTCGACAGCCAGTCGCATAACAGAATACTGTAATATAGCAACAAGCCAACTATAACAATATTTTTGCCTTCTGATTGTTTGACAAAGATAGTGCAATAAAATACAATTTTATTATGATATATAAAAGTTGCCACCTATTAGAACACGGGATTTATTTTTACTTTGACAGCATACAGGTATGCTGTTTTCTCACAGGAAAAACAAGCAAATCTTTTCACCTGAACCCTGACTACAAAGGTGAAAAAATAAATTGGGATGAACTTACAAAGCAAAAAAGGTTGCTAAGAGAAAACCACAGAAAAGGCATAATCCACCCAAACTGCGAAGGCTGTTTCAACCTGGAAGAAAAAGAATGGGACAATGAAGATTACATAAACACAATATATATTTCCCATTGGACAAAATGCAACTGTAACTGCTCTTATTGCTATACCGAAGAAAATAAAAAAGAATTTAACACAAGAAAAAACTATAAACTTATGCCGATTTTAAAAGAAATGGAAAAAAAAGGCATACTAAAATTTGACCAGCACGGATATTTTGCTTTTGGAGGCGGTGAACCCGGTGTTCTTGATGAATTTGACAAAATAATGGACTACCTTTCATCAAAAAAACCAAGAGAAATTAATGTAAATTCTTCAGGAATAAAATTTATTAATTCGATTGCAAAAGCTTTAAAAAACGATAATGTAGAGTTCACAGTTTCTGTGGATACCGGATCAAGAGAAACCTACAAAAAAATCAAAAAAGTAGATGCATATGAAAAAGTAATATCGAATCTTAAAAAGTATGTTTCAAAACAAGGCAAATTAAAAAACAAAGTCCGCTCAAAATACATAATAATTCCCGAAATAAACGACAACACAGAAGAAATTGAAAAATGGCTCAAAACCTCTGTCGATATAGGGATAAAGCAAGTCGTACTTGACATTGAAGGTCAATGGTTTATGCAGAACAGAAACAATATGCCTCAAAAAGCATATGATTTGATTGATTATGTTGAAACCAGAGCAAAAGAACTCGACCTTGGCCTTATTTATTACAGTTATGCCGATCAATTAAGACACGAAAAACAACTAAACGCCTAGCCGGCTAAATTCTTCACAATACCTCTCAAGGCTATTTTTACGTGCGCATAATTTAAGCCGCCTTGCATATAAGCTGCATAAGGCTGTCTTAAAGGACCATCGGCTGAAAGCTCAATAGTGGAACCTTCTATGAAAGATCCTCCAGCCATTATCAACTTGTCGTCATATCCGGGGACTTCATCCGGAATAGGCGTAAGGTATGATTCAACAGGAGAGTAATGTTGAAGGGTTTTACAGAATTTCAAGAGCGGTTCTTCTTTGCCGAATTTAATGGTTTGAATGATATCTGTTCTTTTTTCCTCTGGTTTTGGAGTGGAAACAAACCCGATATCTTCAAAAACCTGAGATGCTAAAATCGCACCTTTAATCGATTCAGCTACTATGGATGGCGCCATGAAAACACCTTGGAACATAAGTCTGGACTGGTTGAACATCGCCCCGCCCTCGGATCCTATCCCTGGAGCAGTTAACCTGCAAGCTGCAAGCTCTACAAATCTTTCCTTACCTGCAACGTAGCCGCCGGCTTCAACAATCCCGCCGCCGGGATTTTTTATTAAAGAACCTGCAATCAAGTCGGCACCAACCTCTGTAGGCTCCAATCTTTCCACAAATTCACCGTAGCAGTTATCCACAAAGCAGATACAGTCGGGATTATTTTTTTTCGCTATCTCAATAACTTGTTTTATTGTCTCGATGTTTAATGATTTTCTTAAAGAATAGCCTCTTGAACGTTGTATGAGAATCATTGTTGTATTCTTGTCTACAGCCTTGTCGATGGCTTCTAAATCTATATCCATACCGTCGATAAGAGGTATTTCCTCATAAGAAACTCCATGTCCCATTAAAGAAGCTCTTTTATCGCCTCTTTTTCCTATGACTTCTTCCATAGTGTCATATGGAGCTCCTGCTACAGAAATCAATTTATCCCCATGCCTTAGATTCCCGAAAAGACAACATGCAAGTGCGTGGGTACCTGATACAAACTGGGTTCTCACAACTGCTTTTTGTGCTTTAAAAATATTTGCATAAACATTATCTAAAGCCTCACGCCCCAAGTCATCATGCCCATATCCTGAAACAGAAGAAAAGTGCTCTGCTCCGATTTTGTTCTCTCTAAAAGCAGTTAAAACTTTTTCCTGATTGTATTCTTTTATTTTATCCACTTCTTCAAAGTATTTTTTAACCTTGTTTTCCGCAGATTCTATTATTTCATTACTATTCCAATTCATATTGATATGTAAACACAAAATCAAAACGTGTTCAAATAGTAACTCCTCGAGAGTCTTTTTTGCTGGCTAAACCTGCGTTTCTCGCTCACTATCTAAAAAAGAAAACTGTGTAAAAAAATATATCGATTCATGCTGAATTAGCTGTTTTTGAAGTAAAATATTATTACTACAAAAATTGAGAGTTTACACTATGAGAGAATTCAGAAATAAAGAAGAGCAATATAACATCTTTTTAAAATATAATGAAACAAACAAAAAAGAAAATAAAAACTTAGAAAAAACAATATCAGCACTGGTAATTGCAGCCCTACTCATTTCTTTAGGCGCTTTTTTAATTTTTATATATACAAGTGATGATGAATTGGCAATAACAACTAAAGCATCCATTTCGGCACTTTTTTCAAAATTCGGCAAAGACAATCAATCAAACAAAAGTTTTAATCTGCAATTTTTAAACAGAAGACAAAATATATTATTGGTAGGAGTGGACTCAAACGGATTAGATTCTGATCCATTCTTGGGAACAAGATCCGACACAATGATTCTTGTAAATATCGATCCAAGAGACAGAAGCATCAACGCTATTTCTATCCCCAGAGACAGTAAAGTCTACATTTCAGGAGGTCATGGCGTACAAAAAATAAATGCGGCACATGCTTTAGGAGGTATAGAACTTACCAAAAGCACCATTGAAGAAACTCTTGGAATAAAAATTGACAACTACGTACTTGTAAACAATGCCGCCGTTAGAAAACTTGTAGATGCAATCGGCGGAGTCCCTCTATATATAGAAAAAGACATGTATTATAACGACAACACAGCAGGCTTGCACATCAACCTTCCAAAAGGAATCCATGTGTTAAACGGAAACGAGGTCGAAGGTTATCTAAGATACAGAAAAGACGGTCTTGGAGACATAGGAAGAACGTCGCGTCAACAATGGTTTTTAAAAGCTTTGATGGAAAAATTACAAACTCCTGAAGCAATAACTAAAATTCCTGAAGCGCTTAAAATTGCAAATGCATACGTAAAAACTGATATGAGCTTATATCAAATGTCTCAGTATGCAGCTTTAACAAGAGGAATAAACCTTGAAAGCGTAGAAGTAGCAACGCTTCCTGGCAGTCCTAACAAAAAAGGCTACGTAAGCTACTGGATTTTAGACCCAGAAAAAACTCAAGAAGTAATAGACAGAATGGTTTACAGAAGAAAGCCTAATTTCGAGGACACAAAACTCGTTGCAGGGATTATGTATTCAGTCGATAAAGAAGAAGAGGCAATGAAAATCAAGCAACAACTTCTCGAAAACGGCTATGAAGTCAACTGCATAGGCAGAGCTCAACTTCCTCATTCTCAGATAATAGGACATGATGCAGCCGTAACTAGCGATTTTGTGTATTGGTTAAAGAAAAAAGTTCCCGAAGTGAAACACTCTCAATTTGTATACGACCCAGTGCGTATGTACTGCGTAAAAAGCGATTTTACTATAATAGTTACCGGTTCATAAATCTAAAAGGAAAAAATATGGTACTTGATATCATAAAGGAAAGAACAAGCATAAGAGATTTTTCAGACAAGAAAATCCCTGAAACTGATATCCAAGAAGTTTTAGAGGCAGCCAGATTAGCGCCATCTTGGATGAATGTTCAACCCTGGCATTTTATCTGTATAGAAAACAAAGAATCAAAAGAGCTTTTAAGCTCACTTGCTAATGGGCAAAAACAAGTGGCTCAGGCTTCCCATTTAATTTTGATTTTAGCAGACAAAAACGCCTGGGAAAAAGAAAGATTCCAAAAAATCCTTAAAAAAAGACCGGGAATGACAGATGAAAGACTAGAATCAATATTCAACAACCCGGGATTATATCCAAAACTCAAAGGTGAAGAAATGGTCCTTGTAAGAACAATAGAACAATGCACTTATGCAGCAAGCCATATTACTCTTCAAGCAAAAGCGCTCGGCATTGATTCTTGCATCATAGGCGCCTTTGGAAATGAGCTTACTCTTTTCAATCCTGAACTTTATAAAGAAATAAAAGAAAAATTAAACATACCCGAAAATAACTATATAGCGACAATAATCGCTCTGGGATACGCAAAAGATAATTCAACAGCTCCGGTAAAAATAAGAAAAAATTTCGATGAAGTTATTTCAAAAGAAGTTTACGGAAATAAATATTAAATCACTTCAAAAAGGTGAGCAATATAGCGAAAAAGATTAATTTTCTATAGATTGCGGCACTAGATTAGAAAAGGAAAGTTAAAATGGACATACTAAAAATCGCGATTCCTAACAAAGGAAGACTGTCAGAAAAAATTTATGAATTACTAAATAACGCCGGACTGACTTTTCCGTCTAAAGATGAAAGAACCCTCCAGGTAACAACAAAAGACGGCAAATATTCAATAATTTTCGTTAGAACCCAAGATATTCCAAGATTTGTGGAAGATGGCGTCGCAGATGTCGGTTTCACTGGCTACGACATAGTGACTGAGCTGAAAGCAAACGTCGACAAAATTATGGATTTAGATTTCGGGTACTGCGAGATGGTTGTTGCGGTGAAAGAAGAAGATTCTTATAACTCTTCAACAGAACTGCCCGAATACATAAAAGTAGCAACCTCATTCCCAAATATTGCAAAAGACTATTTTGAAAGCTTAGGCAAAACTCCTAAAATCATCGAAGTTTCAGGCGCAACAGAAATCACGCCAAGGCTTGGTCTGGCTGATGTTGTTGTAGACATAACCTCTTCAGGTTCTACTTTAAAATCAAACAAATTAAAAATTATTGATAAAATATTGGAATCAACTGCAATAGTAATAGCAAGAAAAGATTTGCCCCCCACACAAGCAGAAAAAACAAACAGCCTTATTAGAGCGCTTGAATCTGTTATTGAAGCAAGAGAGAAAAAATACCTCATGGTAAACATCCCAAAAGCTTCCTTGAATCAATTAAAAGAATTCTTGCCGGGGTTGTCTGCTCCAACCGTGACAACTCTTTTAGGCGATGATGAAAAAGCTGTAGTCCACGTTGTAGTAGATAAAGATAAAGTTTATGAAAGCGTAGAAAAATTAAAAGCGATAGGCGGCCAAGGCATCTTGATTATGACCGTCGATCAAATGGTGAAATAATGAATTATCCAAACCTAGAAGAATTAATCAAAGTTATATCAATATTAAGATCAGAAAACGGCTGCCAGTGGGACAGAGAACAAACCCACGAATCACTAAAGAGAAACATGCTAGAAGAAGCATATGAAGCCGTTGACGCTATTGATAACAACGACCCAAAACATCTTCAAGAAGAATTAGGTGACGTACTTTTGCAAGTCGTACTTCACTCTCAGATAGCTCAAGAATCAAAAGCTTTTAACATAGAAGATGTAGCCGGAAGAATCAAAGATAAATTGATAAACAGGCACCCTCACGTTTTTGGTGACGTTAAAGTCAATGATACAAAAGAAATTCTTGAAAACTGGGAAAAAATCAAACAAGCTGAAAAACCTCACAGAACCTCTATTATGGACGGCGTCTCGAAGTCGCAGGCAGCTCTTATGAGCGCTCAAAAAATCAGCAAAAAAGCAGTGAGCGTAGGCTTTGAATGGCCAAACGAACAATCACTATGGGAATGCGTCCACTCTGAATTATGTGAATTTAAAGAAGCAAAAACATTTGAAGAAAAAGAAGACGAACTCGGTGACATTCTTTTTGCAATAGTAAACCTTGCAAGGTGGAACAAAATTGACGCTGAACAAGCACTCTTGAAAGCAAACAAAAAATTCATAAAAAGATTCAGACAAATGGAATCTTTGGCTCAAAAAGATTTAGATAAACATTCTTTTGAAGAATGGGACAACCTATGGAAACAAGCAAAGAAAATATTATATGCTAAATCTGCAAATTAAACATTCATAAGCATCGATTGGAGTTTTTCCGTACATGTTTTTATTAAATTTTTAATCTTAAGATAGTCTTTTATATAAATACCAGTGCTTCTAGCTATTTCAGTATCAAATACAGGTTCATCAATATAATCTTCCGAAAGAATATCTGCATAATAAACCAATGCTGCAATTTGTTTAGCTGAAGATTTTAATGGGGAATGATGGAATTTAATTGCCTCCACGATAGTATCTGACAACTCCCATTTTTGAGCTATATAAGAACCTAATACCGCATGGTTTGTCTTTAAATACATTTCTTCAGCATCTAAATGACTCACTCCACGCATTGTTAAATTAACGATTTTCTGATAAGTCACACTCTCTTTTCTGCTCAAGATAATTTTACCAATATCATGCAAAAAACCAATAATAAAAGCATCTTCAGGATTAATTATTTTGTATTCTTTAGCCAGTATCTCACAAGCAACTGCACATCTTATTGAATGAGACCAAATTCCCTTATCATTATCGCCAAACAAAACCGACTTCATTGCGATTGAAATTATAATATTTTTTGTCTGGTTCATTCCAAGTAGACACACGGCTTTATACGTAGAATTAATCTTATTTGACAAAGCAAAATGTGCAGAATTAACTAATCTCAAAACCTTACTCGAAAGGGACTGATCACAAGAAATAATAGAAGCCAGCTCTTTGATGCCTGAATTATCATCCTTTATAACAGTCAATGCCTTTACTATTACGTGAGGCATTGATGGTATTTCTTCAGGTTCCAAAAAATATTGTTCTAATTGCATAACTCTCCCGGCTATTATCGAACTGTCTATATAAATATTAATACAGCAAGCTCTTTTCCGATATTAGCCAATTGAGCTATGCATTATCTATTTTTGGCACAGGCAGTTGTTTTCATGGGCATTTTTTCAATTTATAATTATGAAAAAGACCCGAGCAATAATACTCGGGTCTTTTAAAATTATTGTTAAACAATAAATTTATTAGTGTGTGCAAAGCACTTTGTTGCCTTTTGCTTCGATTACAGCTTGAGCAGCTGCCAATCTAGCTTGAGGAACTCTGAATGGTGAACAAGAAACATAGTTCAAGCCAATTCTGTGACAGAATTTAACTGACTCTGGATCTCCACCGTGCTCGCCGCAAATACCGCGTTTTAGATTTGGTCTTACTTTTAGAGCTTTTTCTAAAGCTATTTCCATCAATTGACCAACGCCTTCTTGATCCAATGTTTCAAATGGATTTGAAGGAAGGATTTTTTGATCAACATATCTTGATAAGAATTTACCTTCAGCATCGTCTCTTGAGTAACCGAATGTCATTTGAGTCAAGTCGTTTGTACCGAATGAGAAGAACTCAGCATATTCAGCGATTTGGTCAGCTGTTAATGCGGCTCTAGGAATCTCAATCATAGTACCGAATTGATAATCAACATCAACGCCTTTTTCAGCCATAACTTCTTTAGCAACTCTTTCGAGTACGTTTCTAGCTTCTTTAAGCTCGTTTACGTGGCCTACAAGAGGGATCATGATTTCAGGTTTTACATCCAAACCTTCTTTTTTAAGATCACAAGCAGCTTCAAAGATAGCTCTTACTTGCATTTCGTTGATTTCAGGATAAGTTAAACCTAAACGGCATCCTCTCAAGCCCATCATTGGGTTAGATTCAGATAAGTTTTCAACTATGTGAAGCATTTCTTCATCAGCGTGATAATCTTGGTTTAACGCTTTTTTAGTTGCCACTGTAGCGATTAACTCTTCTTTAGAAGGTAAGAATTCGTGAAGTGGTGGGTCTAACAATCTGATTGTCATTGGTAATTCACCTAATGCTTTGAACATTTGATAGAAATCGTTATATTGCATTGGAAGTAATTGTGCCAACGCTTCTTTTCTTGCTTCTGTTGTGTCAGCAATAATCATTTTTTGAACCCATGGTAATCTGTCTGGATCCATAAACATATGCTCTGTACGGCATAAACCAACACCTTTAGCGCCTAGTTCTAAAGCTTTAGCGACGTCAGCCGGAGTATCAGCGTTAGCTCTTACAACAAGCTGTTTTACTTCATCAACCCAATTGAATAATTTTTCAAATGATTCATTCATCGTTGGAGGAACTGTAGCTACAGCGCCAGCCATAACTTCACCAGTACCGCCGTTTAAAGAAATTACATCATCTTTTTTGTAAACAGTACCGTCTGCAGCTGTTAAAGTTTCATTTTTAAGATCTATTTTAAGATCTTCGCAACCAGCTACACATGGTTTACCCATACCTTTTGCTACTACAGCAGCGTGAGAAGTCATACCGCCTCTAAGCGTTAATACACCTTGAGCAGCGATCATACCGTGAATGTCATCCGGACAAGTTTCGATTCTGACCAAGATAACTTTTTCGCCGGCGTTTCCACGTTCTGCAGCTTCTTCTGTATTAAATACAACTTTACCAACAGCAGCACCAGGAGATGCAGCTAAGCCTTTTGCAATTTTAGTTGCAGCTTTTTCTGCAGCAGGGTCAAAGCTTGGTAATAATAATTGATACAATTGATTTGGATCAACAAGTTCAATTGCTCTTTCTTTTGTAATGATTCCTTCTTCAGCCATTTCAACAGCAATTCTAACTGCAGCTGCAGCTGTTCTTTTACCGTTTCTTGTTTGAAGAATGTATAATTTACCTTTTTCAATAGTAAATTCCATATCTTGAACGTCTTTGTAGTGAGTTTCAAGTTTTTTAGCGATATCAACATATTGCTTGTATTGTTCTGGCATTTCAGTTTCAAGTTCAGCGATTTGTTTTGGAGTTCTGATACCTGCAACAACGTCTTCACCTTGTGCGTTTGTTAAATATTCGCCGTAGAATACGTTTTCACCGGTAGATGGGTTTCTTGTAAAAGATACGCCTGTAGCTGAATCGTCACCCATGTTACCGAATACCATTGTTTGAACGTTAACTGCTGTACCGTAGTTATGGTCAATTTTGTAGTGGTTTCTGTAAGCAACCGCACGAGGAATGTTCCAAGATCTGAATACTGCTTCAATCGCTGCTTGCAATTGCTCGTATGGATCTTGTGGGAATTCTTTTCCTGTTTCGTTTTTAATTAATTCTTTATATAAAGGAATTAAAGATTTTAAACCTTCAACAGAAACTTCTGTATCCAATTTAACGCCTTCTCTTTCTTTAACTTGATCAAGAATGTGCTCGAATTTTTCTCTTTCCATTTCCCATGCAACAGAACCGAACATTGTCAAGAATCTTCTGTAGCTGTCATATGCGAATCTTTCATTATTTGTTAAATTGATAAGACCTTGAAGAGTTTCATCGTTTAAACCTAAGTTTAAGATTGTTTCCATCATACCAGGCATAGAAAGTCTAGCACCTGAACGAACTGAAACTAATAAAGGATTAGCTGCATCACCAAAAGCTTTTTCTGTTTTTTCTTCAACATAAGATAAAGCTTTTCTTACATCATCCATTAATCCGGCAGGCATTGCATTACCGTTATTGATGTATTCCATACAAGTTTCTGTAGTAATTGTTAACCCCGGAGGCACTGGTAGACCTGCATTTGTCATCTCAGCAAGGTTCGCACCTTTTCCCCCAAGAAGGTTTTTCATCGAAGAATCTCCTTCGTGGAATAGCCATACTCTCTTTTGTGTCATGTTTGTTCTCCTTAATTGTTCTATATTAAAATAATAAGTTAAAAGACCTATCTAAAAGTTAGCACAAAAATGCTACAACTCCAACTATTAAAAATTACCTCCTATTAAATAATACTTAGAGCAAAAAGTCCCCGCCCCAACAGGCGAGCAATTGGCTTTAAGAAATGGACATGAATGCCCATCACCAAAAGCTTTTATACCTTCTTCATATATATTAATGCCGAATATGTCTTTGCCGATTTTATTTGGTTTATCTAATCCGTTTATATCAAAAAGCATCATTGCTACTGGGGTATTTCTATAAGTGTGTCTCATGCGGTTTAACTTAAAACCTATTATAACCCCACTTTCCAAAGTAGCAAAATCTTTTACATAAAACATAGATTTTGAATTTACCCTGCGGCCGTTTAAAAACTTATATTGGTAATTTTTATATGTTTCTTCTGTGGATTGAGCTTTATCGATATTAAGATATGGTTTTATTTTATCAAAAGCCTCTGAGTCAGATAACTTATAGCTCTGTAAATCTTTCATTAGACCCTGATCATGCGCTTTTAAGACTTCAAAAGAATATTTAGACTCTTCAAAAACATTTTTCCATTTTGCGACTCTTTCAGCCTGTGAAACATTCAAAATATTAAGAGGAACAAAAACTGATGCCACAAAAACTATTATGAAAAGTACTATAGCTATTTCTACTAAACTAAAAGCCCTTCTTGCCATTATGCCATATCCAATCGTTTCTTTTCGTTTATAAGTTCTTCATAAATCCAATCCGGAACAAAGTTCTTACCCATTATTATATGACCGTTATTCGGATTTGGAGCATGGAAGTCTGAACCGCCTGTGATTATTAATCCAAGCCTTTCAGCAATACTTGAATAATATTCTACCATCGCAGGAGAATGTTTTCTATGATAAGCCTCAATCCCCCTTAAACCAAAGCTCATAAGCTCTTTCGTCAAAGACTCTGCTATATCAACATCAAAAGGATGGGCAAAAACGGGGATTCCGCCTGCATCGTAAATAATTTCAACAGCATCATGCGGAGAAACCGTCTTTCTTTGCACATAAACGTTTGATGCATCGTTTATATATTTATTGTAAGCTTCCACAACGCTCATCGTGCCGCCCGCCATAGTTATTGCTTTTGCAATATGCGGACGTCCAATGCTGCCTCCGTCTGCGACCAGATTTTTGATATCTTCAAAATTAATTTTTATACCGGCTTTTTTATTTAAAAGGGTAATTATTTCCTTTGTCTGTTTAATACGGGCGTTCTGCTGGGTTTTTATCAATTTTTGAAAATCGCTGTCCTCAATATCCATAAAATACCCTAAGATATGAATCTCGTAGCCTTTGTACATCGTGTTAATTTCAACCCCGGGAAGAATCTCCAGCGGCTTGTTTGAATCTTTTGGAATTATACTGTTAGCGTAATCAACCGCTATCTGATACGACAATACGTTATCGTGATCAGTTATAGCAATTGCATCCAACCCCACACCCAACGCAGTGTCGACAATTTTCTCGGGAGAAAACACGCCATCCGAGTAGGTGGTGTGAACATGTAAGTCGATTTTCACTTCCTTATCCTTTCGTCATCATCATTACCTCATCAATACTTTTTACATAATTAATTCTTGAAATATTAAGAGCACAGCCTGTTTTAAAATCAACGGACATTATCACTCCGTTTAGCTGAATCTCTTGAGAAGAAGCAACCTCAAACCTTTCCGGCAATGAAGTAACCAGCCTTCTTAATGAAGTATCATAATCCATTCCTATGACACCTTCTGCAGCGCCGCAAAAGCCTGCATCTGTTATGTATGCCGTTTTGCCATTTATAATTTTTTCATCTGCAGTTTGAATATGTGTATGAGTTCCGATAACAGCGCTTACTCCAAGCTCTGAACAGAACTTGCCGAAACAAATCTTTTCTGCAGTGGCTTCAGCATGGAAATCCACCAATATAAGCGGCGTAACTTCCTTAATTTTTTCTACTTCTTTTTTTATAATCTCCCAAGGAGACTCTACAGGATTCATAAATGTCCTGCCCAAAACGTTTAATACAGCTATTTTGTAGTTTTCAAACTCAAAAACCTTAACCCCGGCTCCGGGTGTGCCCTCAGGATAGTTCAACGGCCTTATAAGAACTTCTGATTCATTGATGTATCTAAAGATTTCCCTTTTATCCCAGATATGGTTGCCTGAAGTGAGACAATTTATTCCATAAGAAACAAGTTCATTATGGTTCTTTTCGGTCAGACCAAAACCGTGGGATGCGTTTTCTGCATTGGCGATTACGAAATCAAATTTTTCCTCCTCGGATAAATTTGCAAGATAATCTTTGACAACCTGCCTCCCAGGCTTGCCTACTATATCTCCTAAAAAAAGTATTTTTATGGCGTTTGACATTTTTATTTATCTATTTGTTTTTAAAGGTTTTTCTAACCATCTAGGCTAAAAGTCAAGCAAGTCCCTATAAAGGGACTTTGCTGAAACTATTTTGCAACTTCTGTAGTTCTGATTTCTCTAACTACCGTAACTCTTATTTGTCCCGGATAATCAAGTTCATCTTCGATTCTTTTGACAATGTCTCTTGCCAGTTTGCTGCTGCCTGCATCATCAAATTTCTCTGGCTGCACAACAACTCTGACTTCACGTCCTGCCTGAACAGCGAATGACTGCTTGATTCCTTCGTAGCTGGATGCAATTTCTTCGAGTTTTTGAAGTCTTTTAATATAAATTTCAAGGGTGTCACGTCTAGAACCCGGTCTGCCTGCAGATACAGCATCTGCTAGCTTCACAAGAACTGCCTCTATTGAATTTGCGACAACATCGTCGTGGTGAGCTTCAATAGCGTGAATAATTTCTTCTTTTTCACCATATTTTCTTGCAAGTTCGACACCTAATTGAATATGCGTACCTTCTTGAGTTTGGTCTACAGCTTTTCCGATATCGTGCAACAAGCCTGCTCTTTTAGCCACAGTAACGTTAGCACCGATTTCAGCAGCTATCATTCCTGCAATATGACCAACTTCCAAAGAGTGTTTTAAAACATTTTGTCCGTAACTTGTTCTATAATACAATCTACCTAATGTTTTAACCAATTCTTTATTTAAGTTCATTACACCCATATCAAGAGCGGCATTTTCACCTTCTTGCTTAATTTTTTGATCTATTTCTTCTCTTGCCTTTTCAACCATTTCTTCAATTCTTACAGGGTGGATACGTCCATCAACTATAAGTTTTTCAAGAGCAAGTTTAGCAATCTCTCTTCTTACAGGATCAAAGCTTGATAAAACAACAGCTTCTGGAGTATCATCAATAATTAAATCAACGCCTGTAAGTGTTTCAAGAGTCCTGATATTTCTTCCTTCACGGCCGATAATACGGCCCTTCATCTCGTCAGACGGCAAGTTAACCACAGCCACAGTTGACTCTACGACTTGGTCAATCAAACATCTTTGCATAACAGTTGTAAGAATTTCTTTGGCTTTTTCGTTAGCCGTTTCTTTTATCCTGTTTTCGTTTTCTCTTATTAAGTGTGCAGCTTCCTGCTGAAGGTCTTGTTTTAATTGTTCTAAAAGAAGCTGTTTTGCCTGCTCAGAAGACATTCCTGAAATTCTTTCCAATTCAGCTATCTGTTTTGCAACAAGATCGGCAAGATAATCTTCCTTGCCTAAAA
This sequence comes from Cyanobacteria bacterium OH_PDB_230, assembly GCA_023421795.1. Classification (GTDB taxonomy): domain Bacteria; phylum Cyanobacteriota; class Vampirovibrionia; order Gastranaerophilales; family Gastranaerophilaceae; genus JAEZOG01. The sequence goes on along the minus strand of JAEZSO010000002.1, from coordinate 374,039 downwards.
GCTCATCTAATTTTTTTTGCATTTCTGCTTCTTTATCTGTAGCTTGTTGGATTTTATCTTCTAATACATCTTCTTTTTTGGCTAATTTAGCCTCTAATCTTGTAAGATCTTGTCTTCTCTCTCTAGACTCTTCGATAAATTTTTCTTTTTCATTATGAAGTGCTTCTTTAGCTGCGATCATTGCTTCTTTTTTAATTAAGATTTCTTTATCTCTATAGTCTGTAAGATATTTTTTGTTTTCTTCCTGCACCTTTTTTGATTTTTGCAAAATTACAACGAGTACTATAACCAAAGCAAAAATTATAGCAATTAAAAGGATGCTTAATACATTTACGTTTTCGATTGTCCTATACCTCGTTCTTCACTATATACATATACACTCGAATATACACAGAAGTATATTTGAGTTCTGATTTTAAAATAAACTGTTTAATTTAGTTCATATATTCATAAGCTAAAATTGTTGTTTTTCTTTATAATCTACTAGTATCTTAGCACATCTTATGTGCTTTTAACAAGAACTTTTTATTTTAATCACAATTTGAAAAAAATTTTATCTGACCTCTGAAACCAGGCTCTAAAAAAGAAAAATATTAATCAGATACTAGACATTAAAAATTTTTTATATTACTATTTTAACTACATGATGCCCTGGTGGCGGAACCGGTAGACGCGTCGGACTTAAAATCCGATTAGGCTTACCCCTAGTGCCAGTTCAAGTCTGGCCCAGGGCACCATTTAAAAGAACCTTTCGGGGTTCTTTTTTGTGCCAGAATTTCACTTCGCATTTCTAAGCTTCGCCAGAACTGCGGTTTACTGCTATTTGCTTCGCAATTACCAGCATTAAAGTATTGTACGTCTCGGCCTATTGCCTCGACTACATCCTTAAACAAGTCTGGCCCAGGGCACCATTTAAAAGAACCTTTCGGGGTTCTTTTTTTTATGCCAGAATTTCACTTCGCATTTCTAAGCTTCGCCAGAACTAATGCTTATTCAAATAATGTTAGCACCTTGTAAAAGTTGGGAAATATAAATAAAAGGGAAATCTCCGAAGAATTTGTATTTAAGCTAAAGGTAAGGACTTTTAAATGCTGAAAATTAAAGTAAGACAAAACTTGACTCTAAAACACTTACAGGTAAAAGAAGCAAAGCAGCTTTTCGATTTTATTGAAAAAAATAGAGACCACTTCAAAAAATGGCTTAACTGGGTGAATTTCATAAGAACAATAGAACACGAAAAACAATATTTAAAATCCCTTTCTCAAGATGAATTTAAAGCTCCTTCGATAGATCTTGGAATATGGCTTGATGACGTTTTAGTAGGCACAATGGGGATTACGAACATAGACCGACTGAATAAATCCGCATCATTGGGATATTGTCTTGACGAAGACTACCAGCATAAAGGAATAATAACAGATTGCTGCCAAAAATTTTTGAACTTTGCATTTAATGAGTTGGGATTGCATAGAATAGAAATCAAAACCACGCAAACCAACTTCAGGAGCAAAGCCGTCGCAAGAAGGCTTGGATTCAAACATGAAGGGACTTTAAGGCAAGCTTATTATATAAACAGCGCCTTCCTTGACTGTGAATTATTCAGCAAACTGAAACCGGAAATCAGGTAAAACTAGTTTCATTTTGTAAATTTTTAGTAATTTAGTCCTGATTATTGTTAATTTAAAGCATCTTCATGCCTTTAATAAATATGTAAGTCAGGTAATTTTTGCGCAAATGAATATAATACCGTTTAATCTAAACAAAATAGCTTTTAAAGGTGCCCCGATAGTATCAGAGAACAAATCTGATACGAATTCTGATGTTAAAAACACAAATTCGACCACTCTTTCATCAAACCCTGTCGCAGCAGCCCAAATAGGCATCAAAACGCCTGTCCCTTACAAAAGAATTGCTTATATACCGATACCTGAGTGTAAAGAACCGGGGCAATTGTACAAGCTTTCAACAGGCCAAAAAGTATTAATATTACCCAAGGAAGGACCTGTAGTTGTCAAAACATCTTTCAACGTAGGGTCTATGAATGAACCTGACAACCTAAGAGGTATAAGCCATTACATAGAACATAATCTTTTTAACGGCACAGAAAAACTCGGCCCTGGCGAATTTTTCCAGAAAGTTTCTGATTTAGGCGGCTACACAAATGCTGCTACCGGATATAACCAAACAAATTATTACGTTAAATCGCAGCTTTTAAACAGTGATTATCTTAAAAATATAATAGAGCTTCATGCCGACCAGGTTCAAAACCCCAAATTTGCACAAGACCAGCTTACAAAAGAAAAGGGGCCTGTAACATCCGAAATAAGCATGTACGCTGATAAACCGTTCAATATCGGAAGAAATATTGCATTAAAGAATCTGTATCAAATCAACTCCACCTCTCAAGATATGATAGCGGGCAATATCCAAAATATAAACTCCATTACAAGAGAAGATGTGGTTAATTATTACAACACCTGGTACACCCCTGACAACTCCGTAACTGTAGTTACAGGCGACGTGAAACCGGAAGAGGCGATAGACCTTATTGCAAAAAATTTCACCAAAACAAATCAATCACAATCCCAAAACAAAAAATATGAGACCTTAATCCCTAGAGAAAACCCTGTCAGAGTTGACATTAACAAATCAAATTTCCCGGGCACGATTATAAATATGGGGTTTGTAGGTCCGGAAAACACAAATACCAAAGATAAAGTTGCAATGGAAGTCTTATCCGTAATGCTTACGGGATACACTAATGCAAGATTGACAAAGGCTTTAGAGCCTCTGCTTTGTGAGGCTGAATTTTCCATGGAAAAAGTAGGCGGCAAAAACGACGACAAACAAGCTATTTTCATAGCAGCAGCAACTCCAAAAGAAAAATGCGAAGAAGCTCTAAAAATAATTTATAAAGAAATTGCAAAATTATCCCAAAATCCGCCATCAAAAGAAGAAATCCAAATAGCGGTCAACAAATTAAAAATGTCATTATCTGAAGGAAACGAAAGTTCTATTAGCCTAAACGAATTTATTTCAAGCGCCCTTCTGGATAACGATTTTAATTACCTGACAAATTACAAAAACATCTTAGATTCACTTACTCCTCAAGATATTCAGAACGCGGTAAAAAAATACCTCGACTTAAACAAGACCTCAATAAGCGTAATGCACCCGCACACATCATCAAGTGAAACTATCTTGGACAACTACAAGAAAGCGAATTCAACAAAGCCGGCACAAATAGCTTTCGGCAGTTCATCAGCCAAATCAACGGATTTTCATTCAAAAGTGAAAGAATACCATCTTCAAAACAACATTGAAGTGGCAATAAACCCTGTGGAAAGCGATTTTTCTGCTTATCATTTGAGTTTAAACCTGCCAAAGTATCTTGATGTATCAGAGCCGGAACTATTGATTCTTGAACAAATGCTAAATAGAGGTTCAGCGTTCAGAGACAAGCAATCTTTTAACGAAGAATTGGAAAAATCAAACATAGAAATAGGCTTTGGCGTATGCCCAACAGGCCTGTACGCAACAGGCAAAACCATTAACCAAAATGTTGAGCAAGCTTTGGGGATGACAAAAGAAGTGCTTCTGAACCCAAGATTCACAAATGAAGACTTCAACATTGCAAAACAAAGAACAAAAGAACTACTGGAAGGTTCACAAAAAAGTGCCGAAGATAAACTTAATCCGGCTCTAAATCCATATCTAAAATTTATGGCAGGCAAAACTGAAGCGTTAAAAAGCCTTGAATCAGTTTCGCTTGATAAAATCCAGACGCTTTATCAAACAATCTTGGCAAATGCATCAGGACAGGCAATTTTATCAGCACCCACAGAAAAGAATCCTCAAATTGCCGATAAATTTATGAATTCACTATCTGTCGGAATTCCGACTTTAAAACAATTCGAGAGCAAACCTGTAAATACATATATGCCAAATGAAACAGAAAAAATCTTAACCGAAACAGAACAAAGATGTCAGGCAGAAATAATTAGAGCCTATAAATTTAAAACATCAGGCAATATAGAGGATCAGGCCAAATTGAAGGTTCTGAATATGGTTTTAGGCGGCAATTCAAGTTCGAGGCTGTTTACAGACCTTAGAGAAGACCAGAAACTTGCTTATTACGTTGCATCAAAAGTTGAAACTTTCGGAGACACTTCTACAATAAAGTTAAACATCTTAACGACAACAGATGACCCGAACGACCCCAATAATACCCCGGAAAACATCAATAAATCCTTGGCTGGTTTCGACAAACACATAAATAAATTAAAAACCGAACAAGTGACTCAAAAAGAATTAGATAAGGCAAAATTAATACTGAAAAACAATATTTTAAATTCGCTTGAGACATCAATAGACAAAACTATCGCTTTGGCTGATTCAAAATCTACTCCTTATGGAATAGACAAAACAAAAAAACTTCTAGAAGCAATCGAAAAAGTAACGGCTCAAGATGTTAAAAACGCCGCAGTTTATGCATTTAATTCTCAACCCATAACTTCTATTTTGGCCAGCGAAAAATCCCTTAAAGAAGCGGGGATAAAAGAAATATAATTCAATCAAAATTAATCGGGTTCACAAAAATAATATGAATCACCTTCGTCGGATTTTTTTATTCCGGCTGAATTAAAAGTATAATTTGATGCTATGTTATCCGCAAAGAAACTCGTATTGTTGTCAGGAGCCATATAAGGGAACACGATATTCGCCTGAACTTTACCCCAACCGGCTTTTCCAATCACATCATAATAAGAATATTTATTGTCTTTGGACAAGAACTCAGGTGAATCGAAATAAGAATTTATGATAGATCCCGGCATAAAAGTACATTTATCATCTTCTTTGGAAACAAGATCAATAAATTTAGCGCCGGTTTTGGTCGAAACACAAGGCGCCAGAACCAATTCCCCTTTATAAAGCTGCCTTAAAAAATATCTTGCATTTTTTAAACTATCACCACTGCCTACATAGTCGTCAAGTACAACTACCATTTTGGCTTTGGTGTTGTTTTTCAGCATATCTCTGTCAAGAACAAACTGTGATTCAGGAATGTTATTTACCTGTTGGTATTGAAGAGCAATAAGGTTATAACTTTTATTTATAAGGGGGAGAAGATAAAATATCTCATCTTCCTTGACATTTTTTGACTCTGCCAACTCAACGATTTGGGTGTGCGTTTTTTTAGCAATTAACCCAAGCTCTCTCATGCTCATAATACGGGCATCTTTTTGAAGAATTTCCAGAGCAACATCTCTTGAGCCTCTTTGGCTTTTTATCATATTTTCAAAACCGTTTAAATCAAACTTTCTTGAACTTAATTGAGAAGCTATATCTTCAGAAGTAGGTTTTTTTGAAAAATCAATGTTATTGTTTTTTATAACAGTTAACTTTTTATCTAAGCCGATATTTTTCAAAGCCTTCTTAGTATCGTAAATCAAAGCCTCTGACAACGCATCTTCTTTGGAAAGTCCATTCTTTTCTTGCAGTTTTTTTGTAAGATTGTACAATTTTTTAGTTCTTTTTCTGATATCATCCACCGTAGTAAGGTTAAACGCCGTTATGCCGCTATCCCATCCTTCCGGATAAATCAATTTATAATCATTTCTGGTTGTTTGTACGAGTAGGTCCCTGTTTGTTTGAAGCTTAGACAGAATGGTTTTATCAAGCAAAAAGGCACCCTTTTTCCTGTAACCTATGAAATCCTGATCTACAAAATCAGCAGGATCACGCGAGAAAGCTTTCTTGGCGGCTAAATAACTGAATGTTTCAATAAGGCTGTTTGCCCTGGGGTCTGTAAAAGAAAAACATCCGTATCCCTTTGATTTCTCATCAATTACCGAATCATATATAGAATTCATACTTTCTATATTACCGAATTGAGTCGCCCGCTTTAAAATATCCAACACCAAATCTTTGTCTTCAGAGGGAAATCCCTCGATAATGCCATCTATGTCTTCAACCGAAACATCCATTAATTGGGAATTCATTTTATCAAGGACCGTTTCAGCAGAAAGCGCCGAGCCAAATGAAACCGAAGAAGAAAAGTTCGCTTTTTTTATTGGATTTGAGCTTGTTGACTTAACAAAGACGTCATCCTTTAACAAAAAAGCACTTGGAATGCCCTTTGCATTAGTTTTAGACTGGGGCAAAGCCTTTTTATCTGAATATATATAATTTAAAAAAGATATAGAATTAATCATTGGTCGTTTTGTAAGTAATTGTTTGAATTTAAAAACTCAAAAATAAAAAATTTGCCATAAAAAAACCGCCTCTCAAGAAGCGGTCTTTTTATATTTAAAAGTTATTACTTTTTCAAGAATTCAGGAATATCAAGGATATTTGTTGCCAATTCTTGAGTAGATTTTGTTGCGGTTGGTTGCGTGTTAAACGAACCGGAGAAGAAATCAGCAACATTTATAGGTTTTGCAGCAGGCTCTTGCTCTTTTCTGTATTGAGGCATTCCTGTATTTTTAAGTTCAAAACCTGTTGCGATAACTGTAATCTGAATTTCGCCCTGGATTCTATCATCGATAACAGAACCGAAAGTAACGATTGCATCATCAAGAACCGCATCGTGAATAACTTGAGCAGCTTCAGTAACTTCGTGAAGTGTCATATCTGAACCGCCTGTGACGTTCATAATGATACCTGAAGCACCGTTTATTGATGTTTCAAGAAGCGGAGAATTGATAGCTAACTTAGCAGCTTCCATTGCTCTACCTTCGCCGGTACCTCTACCGATACCCATTAACGCTGAACCTGAAGATTGCATAACAGCTTTAACGTCAGCAAAGTCAACGTTAATAAGTCCAGGAACTGTAATGATATCAGAAATACCTTGAACACCGCGTAATAGAACTTCATCTACCACTTGGAAAGCTTCTCTCATTGTAGTTCTTCTTTCAACTACTTCTAACAATTTATCATTAGGGATAACAATCAAAGCATCAACTGTTTCTTTTAATTTTTCAAGACCTTGCAATGCTTGATTTAATCTTCTTTTACCTTCAAAGCTGAAAGGTTTTGTAACAACACCGATTGTTAAAGCGCCAAGTTCTTTGGCAATTTTAGCAACTACTGGAGCAGCACCTGTTCCTGTACCGCCACCCATTCCTGCAGTAACGAACACCATATCCGCGCCGTCTAATGCTTGCACAATGTGATCTCTTGTTTCTTCGGCTGCTTTTTCGCCGATTCCCGGATCTCCACCGGCTCCAAGACCACTTGTTAATTTGTTTCCTAATCTAATTTTATTTTCAGCTGTAGACATTTCTAAAACTTGAGCATCTGTATTCATCGCCCAAAAATCAACGCCGCCAAGTCCGGCTTTAATCATTCTGTTAACAGCATTGCCGCCGCCGCCGCCTACACCTACAACTTTAATATTTGCAGGATTAGCTACAGGTGATGGGGCAAAGCCCGCTGAAGAACTCATGGCTGGTTCTTTGTCTTTTCTTCCGAAAATATCTGGTCCAAAATTTTCCACTAATAGGCCCTCTTATTTTTTCTACTAATACATTTCAACCGATTACTATCCATTACGGTTTGTGAAAGGTTATTCTCTAATAAGGTTATTTCAAATAATCCTGCTATAAAATAACTACCTATATACTATTTTAAATATAGAAATTAGTAAAGAAAAACCAATAAAAATATTATAGAATTTTAATATAAGTTCAAATTTTTTTTTAAAATTTAACCCTGTATTGAAATTATAGAAACCTTATAAAATAAAACAAAAAAAGACAGCTTTCAAAAGCTGTCTTTTCCGTTATCGTTTCGGCGACTTGTTTATGCGTGTATGTTATCTTCTTTTTGTTGCTTCTAATCTTTCGTTGATGATTTTTTGAGCTGTGTCTGATAAGTGATTTCTTAAAGTAGTGATTAATTTATCTGCTTCTGACATTTTTACTTTTAATCCATCGATATCAGAATTTTTAACATCCTTTGTAGCTGCTGACTTAGCATCAATTTTAGCAAATTCTTCGTCTATATTTATGTTAAGTCCGGCTCCGCCTTGTCTTGACATAAAGAATTGCGGATATTGAACGCTTGTTTCTTTAGCAGCTTGTTCAGGTTGAGCAACTTCGATTTCTGAAGCAGCGATTTGAGAATCAATTGATGCGATTTCGTCATCTATACCGGCAATTTCAGCGTCTTGAGTCTCATATTCTGTATTTGAATAGCTTAATTCTGCTTGTTTAGAGCTAAGAAATGCTTCACCGGCTTTTAAAGTAGTATTTTTTGACTGGATGTTGCTATTGAGAGACTCAAGAGCAGGTGAAACCAAATTTAATTTATTTGTTGAGGCTTTGATCGCAACTTGGATATTTCCTTGATTTGTTATATATCCTGCGATTTGAGAACAAAGCATTTTAACTTTTGAATTTTGTGAATCAACAATTCCGGAAGCTACGTGTGTGTTTCCAACTGATGTGAAATCAGCGATTTTGCCTGAAATGTATGCTGGCATATCTTCTGCTTTTATTTCGCCGCTTTTAACTAGTTCCATAGCTTCAGTAGTTGCTTCTGAAATAGCTTTTCTTTGTTGTTTTAGTTCGTCTTCAGATTTTTTTGTTAAATCTGCAACTGATTTATTCAATCCAGCTACTGTATTATCAAGTTCTGTTTTTGTTTCAGCTATTTTAGCATTTACTCCTGTTAACATGTCATTTTTAGCTGCAATATTTTTGTTTTCATTTTTTATTCTTGCTTCTAAATCTGCTTTTTCAACAGTCAAGCCGTTGATTTCTGCTCTTGCTGCTTCAGTTTCAGCTTTGTGTCCGGCAATTTCAGCTTTTAACTGCGCCATTTTTGCCTTTAATGCTTCTTTTTGTGACTGTAATTCTTTTTTACGGTTATGTAATTTTTCTTTTCTTGTTCTTAAATCTTCTTTCTTTTTCTCATCTTTTGTTTCATTGATTTGAGATTCAACATTAGCAATTTCTGAAGAAGTGTTAGCAATAGATGTAGAAAATTGATCAACTGCATCTGTAGTAGTTGAAAACGCTTCTACAGCAGATGGAGCTATTTGTGCATCAACTACTATCGGATTTTGATTTATATTTGAAACTGAACCTACATTACCTGTTACTGCGTTAGTCAATTTTAGACCCTCATACTTTACACATGTATATAAAAACATTTGAGTATATAAAATTTCAATACTTGTTATATCTGTTACAATTAGTTACAAACGTTCCAAAAGCTCTTAAATTGGGCTTATCTTGCTTTTTAGTTTTATCCGCAACGTCAGGCACCTATTAAAAATAACTTATTTATAATGGCAATAAAAAAGCAAAAAAATACAATATTAGCAAATTATTTTTTCTCCTGTTTTAAAAAATAATAATGGTCATAAAACGAGGATTGGATATATGTTAACTGCATCAAACAATGGTTTGTCCGGAAATAAAATTGCCTTTGGACAAATATCTCCTAAACTTAGCGTGGATGTCGACACCAGGGAAGCCATAAGAGCGGATATGGAAAACACGTTGGATTCGACATTTGAATACTTAAACGAATTGGGGAATTTATCAAGGGCTGAATTAGAATATAAAATGAAAATTAAAGAAAGACAGATGACCAAATTCGCATCAGAAAAAGCGAATCCGGAAATAGAAAATATCGAAACCGAGGTTGATAGTAAACTCTTGGAAGAACAGAAAATCAAATCTTACAGAGAAAGACAAAAAAATCATATTTACACAGGTCAAAAACTTTCGATGAAACCTGAATCCATTGCGGCTTTGAAAAAAGCAGGAATAAAGTCGGTAGTTCTTCTTACGACCTGTGATACTTACAAAGAAAAAGCCAATATGAATGGGCTTAACTATGTTGAATTAAGTGAAATAGGGAATAAATCCTTACATGTATTTAATTTTGATGCTGTAGAAAGAATTACAAAAAACCCGGAAAGCTATGCAACAAACAATGACTCCGGGGTTGAAGACTTAAAAGATTTTGTGAACATTGTCAACGGCAAAAATCCAAAATATCCTCATCCTTTGTACATGGGTTGCGAGTGGGGATCAGAAAGAACCTGGGAGTGGTACACCATATCACAGATTCTTAAAGATCAACCGCAAGATGAACCTTTGACCGCAGATAGAGCTGAAAAACTGTCAGAACTGGTAACTGATATTCGTGAAGCTCACAGATGGTAAGAAATTTTTAACTTTGCATTTTTCATGATAATTAATCTATAATATTAAATAATTAACAATAATTTATTTAAGGAAAAATTTATGAAAACATGCCCGTTTAAAAAAGAAGCTTGTGATGAAACCTGCGGATTATATATCTCTCCGGATGAATTAAACGAACTTGTCTTGAACAGGTTATCAAGTCTTGGCATTTTAAACAGAGAAAAGGGGGTTTGCTCTTTAAAAACGGCAGCTCTAAGCATAAACCGTTACATGTTTGAAAATACGATTACGAAAAGAAGCTAGTCCTGAATTTCTTTTATAATTTTAGAGTGTATCGTATTTGCTTTAATTAAGTTTTCAGAAATTATTTTATATTTATCAAAGTTTTCTTCTGCAGGAAAAGACATACTGATTAATTCATTCACGTTGTTGTTTATGGAGCTCAGGTCCTTAATAGTAGTTTTAAGCTTACTTTGTTTTTCAATAAGAATGAAAGAATTAACAACCGGAACCTTAGAAACGACACCTTTAAATACTGCCTTGAATGCGTTCCATACTTGACGGGCATCTTTTTGAGAGGTTTTAGTTTCTGCCTTCAGGTTCGGAGTATTTACATCCTCCTGCAAAAGAAACTCATTATCCATTGTGTTCAACCTTTTTATGGGGTTTTTCGGTTTCTCTATCGGAACTTCACTCGCCTGAACTTTAGCATTGTAGCTGCTAAAAACGTTAGGTTTAGATGCTAAATCCACTTCAATTTCTTCTATCAAGTGTTCATCGATAGAAGTGCCCAAAGAAAAATTCTTGTTATTCAATTGGGGTTTGTTTATTTCCATAATGTCTAATTCTATTATTAATCAGTTTTTTTAAAAAATAGACCTATAAATATATGATATTAAAGAATATTTTTCAAACGTTTGAAATAAGGGCGGCAACAGATTTTAAAATTATCTGTTAATGACGAAAATGACTTCCTCTGCGAAGATATTGGCAAATGCTTTTTTAATAACGCATTTTAGCTTCTCTGCGCGAGTGGCGTATATGGCTTGGGTTACAGAAATGTTTCTTTTTTTGCAAAAGTCAAAAAAGTCTTTTATGGTTAAAAGGTGAATGTTTGGAGTATTAAACCATTCAAAAGGCAGCATTTCCGATTTGGGCATTTTACCGTTAAAAAAGAGATATAATCTTACTCTCCAGTATCCAAAGTTAGGGAAACTCACAACGACTTTATTTCCCACTCTTAGCATTTCATCTATAACATAATCCGGTTTTTCCGTGGACTGCAAGGTTTGGTTCAGGATTACATAGTCCCATTCTTTGTCGGAAAAGTCTTTCAACCCTTCATCAATATCGCCTTGAATAATGGATAAGCCTTTTTGAATGCTTTTTATAACGTTATTCTGGCTTATTTCGATTCCTTTGCCTCTAACCTTTTTCAAATCTATAAGCATTTTAAGAAGAGTGCCGTCACCGCAACCCAAATCCAAAACCGAAGAACCCTCTTCAACAAGCTCTGTTATAAGGGAATAATTTAACTGTAATTCTTTTACGCTGTTAGTGTCTGACATATTAATTACCCTTTTTCAAAAAAGACTTTATAATCTTTGTCTGAGTGTCAAATTCAAGCAAAAATGCATCATGCCCGCAGGGGGATTCTATTTCGCAGAAGGAGACATCTTTTCCCGCCTTTAAAAGGGCTTTAACCATCTCTTTTGACTGTGATGTTGGAAAAAGCCAATCAGAGGAAAAAGACATTATCAAAAACTTTGCGTTGGAGCGCGAAAAAGCATTTTCCAAGGAACCGTATTTCTGGCTCAGATCAAAATAATCAACTGCTTTTGTTATATAAAGATAGCTGTTTGCATCGAACCTGTCCACGAAAATTCTACCCTGGTGTTCAAGATAGCTTTCTACCTGAAAATCCACGTTAAAATCGAAGTTAGGCTTGTCGCTGTCCTGAAATCTTCTGCCGAACTTGCTATGCATGGCTTCTTCGCACAAATAAGTGATATGCCCGACCATTCTTGCAATAGATAGGCCTTTTTCGGGAAGCTCTTTACCGTAGTAATTCCCGTTGTTAAAATTGGGGTCTGAAAGTATGGCATTTCTCCCCACCGCATTGAAGGCTATACCCTGGGCGCTCAACTTGGAAGTCGAAGCTATTATTATAACTGAATCGACCATTTCAGGATATTCCATCGACCACTGAAGAGCCTGCATTCCTCCCATCGAACCGCCTGCCACGATAAGTTTTTTGACACCTAAAAAGTCTATAAGTTCTTTTTGTACCTTGACCGTGTCTTCTATCGTGATAACAGGAAAATCCAAACCGTAAGGATTCCCTGTTTCAGGGTTAATTGAGCAAGGGCCGCTTGTTCCTGAGCATCCTCCAAGCATATTTGAGCAGACTACAAAATATTTATCCGTATCAAAAGCCTTGCCGGGACCTATCATGTTGTCCCACCAACCGGTTTTTGTATCATCTTCACTTCTTTTGCCGGCAGCATGCGCATCTCCTGTCAAAGCGTGAAGAACCAATATAGCATTATCTTTGGCTTCGTTTAAATTTCCGTAAGTTTCATACGCAACATCGATAGGGCCGAATTCTCTGCCCGATTCAAATTTTACTTTTTTGTCTATTTTATAAAATTTAGTTTGAACTATCCCGACTGAATTATCGCTCATTTTTTTTAATCCTAATAAGCTTTAGGATACCATATTCTACTCATAATCCCAAATGTAAATGTTCCCGCAATACCTGCAAACAGCGTGGTTATTCATAAAAGACAAATCCGGCACAAACGTATATCCATCCACCGTTATCTGGATTTCACCGTTTTTCTTGTATTTTTTTTCAAATGCCTTTTCACCTTGATAATCCGGGCTGAACATAAGCTCGAACTTATCAACGGATTTACAGCTTTTACATCTAAACATCTACTGATTATTAACTTTCTTTGTTTGTTTTAGGGGATTTCTTTATGATTTTTTTGAGCTCAGTTCTACCGTCCAACTTTGTAGCTTTTCTGTTTTCTTCTATCTTTTCATCATCGAGGTGCTTATACCATAATGTGCAGCAGCAAGATCTTATAGGAAGCGTGAAGGCAGTGACAACATAAGCTATAGTTGAGGATACGTAAACTCTTGCCATTTCATATGCTTCCATCTGATAGGAAATATGATAACTTTTAAGGAAAGAATTTATTTCAGAAACAGGAAGAAGAGAAAAATACTTTTCAGCAGGACCTGCCGCATAATAGATAAAACTTACTTTATCCAGAGCCCATGTGATTATATTTGGGAGCAACAGGTAGGTAAATCCAAACAAAAGTACTAATAATAATGTAGTTGCCCAGAAATTGTTCTTTACTAACAAAAAGCTTCTTTTTATTGCTGTTATTGGGCCTGTGTTTTCTTCCAAAGTAAAAACCTGGATAGACAAAGATGAATAAACCAGAAAAACAGCCAATATTACCCAGAAAACAGGAAGCATCCCTGCAAGATATGCCAGACTAAGAACCAGAAGCAAAAGAATATATGGTAATGCTCTTCTTTTTATAAGTTCACTGTGCACTTTGGTATCCAAAACTTTGTTTTTGCCTTTGGAGCTTAAATTATTCGCAATGGAATTCAATGCAGCAAGAGCAATCAAATAATCATAAAACGCCTTGCAAAAGATAAAAAACGCAGGCAAAGTAAGGACAAGAAGAGTGGTAAAAGCAGTAAGTACATTGTCAAAAAACGCGAACTGCCTCATAAGATTAGCAATATTAATAGAATAAAAATAAGTAATAACAAGTATAAGAATGATACCCGTAAGCTGCCCCAAAACAGGGAACGCAAGATATTTCAAGAACGTATCCAGATGCTTGAAATACATTCCGATTCCGTTAAAAAATATGTTAACTGAAATCAAATATTTATTCTTTTCTCGACTCATAACAACCCTTAATTTATTTTTTCTATTATATTAATAATATTATTTGTAATAACATAGTATTATAAATTGAGGATTTTTAAAACATATAAATAAAAGAAATATGCTCAAAAATACCTTTAACAAAGATTATGCAGGCAGGAAAACATCTTGAAAGACACAAAAGAATTATTAAAAAGCTTCAGCGAACTTGACTATTTTGACGGGGTGGATTTACATATACACTCTAATTGTTCCGACGGAAAAATGACTCCCGAAGAGATCGTTCAAAAAGCAAAAGAAAAAGGACTCACCTATTTTTCCATCTGCGATCATAACACTTTAGAAGCCTATAAAAACCCTGAAATATTGAATAACAAATCAATAATCCCCGGAGTCGAGTTTGACTGCTGGTATCAAGGGGTGTTAATCCACGTCTTAGGCTACGGAATAGACGTTAAAAACAAAGACCTGTTAAAACTTTGCGCAAAAGATAAAGCAGGCACAGAATCAGATATTACAAGATTTTTCTCTTACAGAAATCCAAAAAAAGTCATAAAAGCAATAAAATCAGCAGGCGGCATTGCAATACTTGCTCATCCGGCTTGCTATTGGACCGTATCTCTGGATAGATTCGTAAAAAGCCTTATGAAAGCGGGTCTTGACGGATTGGAAGTCTATTACCCTTATAAAAGACATAGAGGAATCATAAAATTTCATTTGGCAGAAGCTGTTAAAAGGGTAGCTAAAAAATACAAATTAATTGAAACCGGCGGCTCAGACACCCACGGGACAAGCTTTTAATCACATATGCCAAAATCAAAAATTTAACAAAGTTAACAAAAATGTAAATTTCCCTTAATGAAAATTGTTTATATTTATACATTACTTTTAAGCGAAAAGGGGCATGTTTAATGGCAACAGATCCTACAAACTTTCTAAACATATACTCTGATCCGCAAAAATACACAGTTACTTCAGCAACCACACAAAATCAGACAACGACAAGCAAATCAGGTCCTTCCGAACTCGAAAGAACACCCGAAAAAGATGGTTTTCAAAAAGCTAATCCTGATAAAAAACCAGGATTAAGCGGCAAACAAAAAGGTTTGATTGCTGCAGCAGTTGCAGTAGTTACCGGCATTGCAGTATTCTGCATTTCAAAAGGCAAAGAAAAATCAGGAATAAAAAAAGCAAAACAATTTTTTACCAACAACTTAAAAGAAGTAATTGGAAATAATAACGTACTAGATGATGCCCTCTCTAACGGGCAAAAACTTGCTGATGATTTAATCAAAAACAACAAAAAAAATTACGATGACTTATTGGACACATTCAGAAAAACCTTAAAACCTGCCGATATTTCAGAAGTAATGCCTGATAACATTATCTATCATGGGACAAGTATTGATAGTGCAAAAAACATTTTTAATAAAGGCGCAACTCCATTTGCCGCAACAAAAGCCGGTTCAGGAAAAGGGCTAGGAACAGCCATATATACAACTCCTACCTTGGATGCGGCAAAACACTACTCAAAAAATGGTGTAGTAATCCCATTCAAATACAAAGGTGGAAGCATAGCTACTTTGACTGAAGACCAAGTAGAGAAGATAAGATTAAATCTATTTAATATGATAGACATAAAAGATGTTAAAGAAGCAAAAACAGTAAATGATGTACTCTTTAGAAAGTTCTTCCAAGATTTGGGCTACGACGGCGTTAGAACAGATGCAGCCATAACAAAAGGTATGCTCACTGGCATCTTTGGCGAAGTCCCAAAATTTTTGGATACAGCAGGTCAAGTTGCAATATTCGACGGCTCGAAGCTCGAAATAAGCAAAGAGCTGTTAGAAAACCTAAACCCGATTACTGCCAATAATTATTGGAGATTTATTAACAAGTAAAACAATATTAAATAAATTACAACAGGAGCTAAAAAGCTAATTTTTGCTCCTGTTTTTCATATAGTTTCTTACAGCCTTTGTTATTATAAGGTTTGGTTCTTTGTTGCAAAATTCATCCAGAGTTGTTATGCCTGTTGGTATTTGTCCTTTTTCTATATAAATAAGCCCAACGATTATTTGATTCATGGGATTATTTTTTTTAGTTTTGTATTCTTTAAGCTTGACATCTAAAAGCCCCAGCGATTTATAAACTGACACAAGACTCAAATAATAATCGAAATCCAACGGATTCTGTATTATTGCTCTCTCAAAACAAGGCTGTGCCATTTTTGGATAGCCTATTTTTACATAGGTGGAACCTAAATTATTGTAATAAACTGCAGTAGCCTGAGTGTTGGGGTTCAGCTTTATTGCTATCTCAAATTCTTTTATGGCGGAATAATAATTATTTTCATCTAAATAATTAACGCCCTTATTGTTATGCAAGAAAGCATTTCTTTCTGCATCTATTTTAAAATCAGCTCCCATGGAAAGGCAGCATACAAAACAGATTGCAAGAGATGCCAAAAACTTCTTTATCACAATATAACTTCTTTGCCTTCTTTAGCCATAAAGCACTTATCATACTGCTTTTGATAATGTTTTTCTATGTTGGAGAGTTTTTCATCGTCATAAGAAGGGTCAAAATGGAAAAAAGCTAATTTTTTTGCTTGGGCGAGCTTAGCGCATTCTATGGCCATTTCAAATGTTGAGTGCCCGAATCCTTGTTTTGAACTTACCGGCGAAAGGTAGTCTTCACTTGTATATTGGCTATCATGAATCAACAAATCAGCATTTCTCGCAAAAAGCCCCAAACGCTTATCCGCGCCGACAAAACACTCCTTATCAGTTGCGTAAACCATTGTTTTATCTTTATATGCAATTTTATAGATCATAACACCTTTTTGAGGATGAGAACCTGATTTCATGCAGCTTACGATGACTTCTTCGTCTTTAGGAATCAGGTCATCAATAGAGTTGACCCTCTTTAAGGCCGGCGTGACATTTTTAGGACCAAATACAATCACATCTGAATCCGAAATATTAATTATGTCGATATCAGATTTAATGTCATAAAGACTCAACGGAAAAGATTTGCCGTACAACAATTCCGACAGGTTCTCTTCCAGGCTTTCTTCGTAGTCACTATATCCGAAAACATCTATTTTGGAGGTCAAAACATTTGTCGGAGTGAAAAAAGTAAGGCCCTGAATATGATCTTGGTGGATATGGCTCAAAAGAATAGTGGCCTTGATGGGCGTTCTTTCAAAAAGATCGTCTGCTGAAGCTATGTGTTCTTTCATAAGCTCATTTCCGAGAGAAATAATACCGGTACCTGCATCTAATATAATAAGATGCCCTCCGACATTCACTTCCACGCAGGAAGTATTCCCGCCGTATTCCAAAAATTTCTTATCCGGAGTAGGATGAGAGCCTCTTGTACCTCTAAACTTTACAACAAACTGGTCCTGATTCTCTTGCATATACACCCGCTTTTCAACGATAACAAGTATAATGATACTTTATTTAAATCTATTTGTCCATAATAACGGTTGTCATTCTGTCCGCTTCAGTCCCATAATAGCTTGAGCTTCCGAATGTCAACAATTTCGCTTTTGTTTGAACTTCCTTCAATTTTGTCTCATAAAAATAGAAATCGAAAATGATTCTGTTTCTTTCGTTTGTAACCGAGATGAGCCTAAATGCATCAGGATAACTTACCAAAGCAGGAGTTGAAACGTGAAGGATATTGTTGGCTTTGGTAATCTTTGTCGTATGGTAATGCCCTGAGAATATGGCTATAGGGTTTTTATACTTGCCCAAGACCTCATAGAATTCATCGGAATTAAGAATTCTGTGGTGAGAAGAAGGGAAAGGTTCCAAAAGCGGGAAGTGTATGAAAATCATCACAACATCTTTTTTTGAAGCACTAAGCTCTGAATCAAGCCACTCAAGCTCTTCAGGTGGAAGGTAACCATTCGATGAGATTCCCTTGTTTTTGGCCCCGTCCAAAACTATTACCTTAAAGCCTTTTTTAGGGCTAAACGAATAATATGTTTTATCAAAAGTATGATTTTGATTTTTTTCATTCAATAGCGAAACGAAGCACTCTTTTGTCAAAGTGCCGCTGGTGGTTGTGTCATGATTACCTAAAACATAATACCAGGGAGCTTTTAAGGTGTTTAATATGTCCATAACTTCTATCGCGGAAGATTGAGTCGGCTGATCAATTCCGTCTCCTGTTATGACAACAAAGTCAAGATTGTTCATGGCATTAATCTGGCTTACAGCATCCAAAACCAAAGGCTTGGACTTGGAAAGCATTTTATAGCTGGTATCGGCCCTGCAAGTAGTGTAATGAATATCAGAAAGTTGGACAAATCTTATCGTATCTGATTTGGATGGCTGACAATGGAAGAAAAAAATAAAAATCGCAACGACAACTGCTATAACTAAATTATTCAAAAAATTCTTCATTTTTTTCCTCACAAACATTTAATTTCAATAAAATATTAACATAAAAGAATAGACGACACTAGAGAAATATATGCCATATAGAGCACCCGATTTCCTGATGAAATTCTAGTTGTATTACGGATAAATTAATATTATGAAAATATTAGAATCCATAAAACATCCTCATTTGCTTGCTTTATTTATTTTAACGACAGCCGTGTTTTATGCTGCATACAGCTTGACTGTAACTAATTTTCCCAGCATAGACTTTACCCCCGTTCAAAACATATACTTCGGCTGGGCTTTTGTTTTACTGGATGTTATTTTTTTAGTTAAAGGCTTTATCGAATACCAGAAAAGCAAAGACAGAAGGATAGCAATTCTGGCGTGCTGTTTTTTTATGGGCGGTCTGTTTGAAATCCCGCACATACTGGCTTCTTATGAGGGACACCTGCAAATGGCTTATTCCTCACTGGTGAATATATCATATGCAATCCCAGGATTAGCAACGCTTTTTTTCATGTCAAATCCTACAGAAGAAAACGACAAGCATTTCTTTTTTAAGATTCTTGCTGCGTGTATTATTACCTTTGGGGTTGTCTATTATGCATTTTCTTCAATGATTACGCCTGAAATGGCTCGACATTTTTATTCTCTGAGTGGCACTGAGATGATTTATGCCGCTTCTTATTTTGTGACGGCCATAATATATGCAAATGCCAGAAAATCACTGGGGAAAGATACCCTCTCTCTGTTTTCGCTCGGCTACTTTCTATTGTTTTTAAACGAACTGTCAATCCCGACTCACACCTATCTTTCATCTATATACAGACTATTTGTCCACATAGAAATGGGGCTGGGAATATTATTAATAATGCTCGGAACGAAAAATCTGCCGGTGACCGATGAAGATTTTAACAGCAAATTAAAGTCTTATCTTCTTCCTTTCGGCTATCTTATATTAATATATATATTAATACTTCTTTTGTCCTCTGATACCTTTAACATTCTTATCCCGAGGTATTTGCAGTTTTATTTCCTTGTCTTTTTTATAACGCTTATGTTTACAGAGTAAGCAAATATTTACGGCTGCGGTTTTTATAATAAATAGTATAAAAACTACAGGTATCCATGAATAAAATTAATAATACATTTTATGGGATAAATAATACAAATGGCTTTCACTCGGCAAAGAAGGTCAATTTCACAGGCTCTAACAATTTGGAACCAAGCGGGTATGTGTTGCCAGAGATAAAAGGGCAATTGATAAATGACGCATCTTCCTCTGAATTAAACGCCCTAAAACTAACTCACGGCGATAGAAAACGATATTCAAAATTAGGTATCAAAGACAAGTATTTTCAAGAAGAAGCGAAAAGGCTGGAATATATTTTTGAAAAGAATTCACAACCAAGCGTAACAAAGCAATACGAACAAATTCTTCTTGACGTAACAGAGATTGCAAAACGAACTTTATCCGAGCTTCACCCTATGGAAACATTGAATAACAAGCCAATAAACCCAACTGAATCAGGGTATTACGTTTATGACGGTTTCACTAAAAAAAGCGTGAATTATTACCAGCGTGTACAGCTAAATGACGGAACTACTCTCTCTTTAAACAACATAAAAGCTGGCTGCCAGGGCTTTGCTAACAAACTCAAAAATTGCCCCGAGTATGTTTTAAGCATTATTGACAAAAAAGGGTCTCACGCATTTATGCACGCCAATTCCGCAGGGAACATGTCGCTTGTCAGAGGGCTCATAGATTATATGGCGAGAATAGCCGCAAAATAAAATTAGAGCATAGATAAAATTTTCTTAAAAAGCGCTGCCGGTTTAGTCTTTAAACAATTTTTTCATAAATTGCGAAACGGTATTAGTATCAGCCTGCATAAGACTTTCAAAAAGGGGTGCATCTAAAGGTGTTATTGATTCTACGCTAATATGTTCTGTTGGTATTTTATCCATATAAACATACTCTAATGGCGACGTTTTGTCTTTAAAGCGACTTAGTTCACTTATCGGGAAGCCTTTACCTGCTTCCATATCACCTGAAATCATTGCCCTACAAGTATCAAAATATGATCTAAATCTTAATTTATTTGTATCCAAGCTTTTTGAAGGGACTTTTAACAGCATCAAATCATCACCTTTTGAGCACCAGACAGTCAAAACCCCGCCGGCATTCATAGAACCGAATAATTCTTCACATTTGGTTGGCCAACCATTTATAAGATTAGCTTTATCCACCATATAAGTCCCGGCTAGCCCGTTTGCTGATTGTGCTTCCCATTCGGACACGTTGATTACCTTGTCCTTGAGCATTTTTTCATAGTTCTTTTTTGAAGTCAGATGGTACAAAAATTCAGGGACTTCAGAATTGTCGGCAGCACCAGCAACTTTTTTAGCGGCTGATGTTTTTGCTAAAGCTAATTGTGCTTTCCCGACAGCGCTCGTTGCATCAGAAAAAGTTTTCATTGACTGCTCTGTTATTTTCGGCAATTCCTCTGCAACATCTTTGACAATCTTAGAATCGATACTTTTTACTGCAGGAATTACTTCTTTTGCTATTTTTCCAATATTAATACCCATCGTAAATCTCTTATATTATTACATCAAAACTTTATATCTATATAAAACATTTGTTTATCCAAAATTGCCCACAAGATAAATGCATTTATTAAAAATAAAAAGCCAGATAATTGATGTCATCTTCTCTTTTATGATGGTGTAAAAGAGGCGAAACTCGAACTTTTAGTAATCAATTTAATCACAAAATTCAAGACCCGAAAGCAAATACGGCATTTTTTGAAATAAATCATTATTTAAGAAAACAAAATATTGCATTTAAGGCTAAAACAAGTATAAAATAGTCATAAGTTCAAAACCACTATAAAAATGGGGGGGGGGGAATGACAATCGACGGGAAAGATAAATTATTAAAATCTGGGCTTCCTTTAGAAGCCTCTGTAAGAAAAATTATTCAAGAACTAAAATTTAAAGAACCTTATGAATATAATTTCTTAAGAAAAAATATTGATGGAATAACAAATAACTTTTCTGTGGACTTTTTAGCAAGCAAAAGTATAAGCATAGAGAATAACAATAATTATTTTATACATTATTTAATTGAATGTAAATATTGTTCGCCTGAAACAAAATGGATTTTTACACCTAATAATTATGAAATATTAGATAAATCCTCACTTATTATGGACACATATGACTCTAAAAATCGTTTAAATATTGAATATTGGGATGAATTTTATAAATATCCTTTAGTAAACAAAGGGACTGTTCTCAATTCCAAAAATGCAAATCAAACACAAATAAAAGATGCTTTTCATCAGTTAGGTTATGCTTATATAAGTAATTTATTTGAATATTTAAACTGGGATAATAACAACACTATATTCATAATCCCAATCGTTGTTACAACTGCTGAACTATGGAGAATAAATGACAATGCAACAATCGAAAATATAGAAAAATGCAAAAACATTGAAGATATATGCTCTATGTCGAATATTTTATTATACCAATCATATCCAGATAATTTGATGAAAAGATATTATTTAGAAAAATATAATAACTTAGATCCTAAAATAAAACATAAAGTAATCTTAAATCACGCAAGAAATTATAGTGGTGAAACAATAGAAGAATATATTGATGCAGCCTCTGAATATGACCCAAATACATTTTTTGTAATAAATTATCAATCATTTAAATCTGAATTTACTAGAATTGACAAGTATTTTTCTGATAAAGCTATACTAGAAAAGCGACATGAAAATATTAAAATATAAATACACCTACAAGACATAAACAACGAAAAGAATGAACTTTTGACACCAAAAACTCGAACTCTTAAAAGTATTGCTATGATTGAAATCACAAAATGAACCAGAAAAATTTGAAGTCTAAGACGCAGGAACAGAACTTAAACAAAGCTTCGTTTTGTTGAGTTCTCGTCTGATCAAAAGTTCTCAAAATAAAAGAGAAGATAACTGATGTCATCTTCTCTTTTATGGTGGGCGTTGAGAGACTCGAACTCCCGGCATCCTCCTTGTAAGGGAGGCGCTCTACCAACTGAGCTAAACGCCCGCACCGTATTTAATTTTCACACCTCCCTGGGGAGGCAATCAGTATTAGCGAGGAAACCTCACCGGGCAACTGAACTGAACGCCCTTAGACTTTTATAATACTAAATAAAAATTTTTAGTCAATACAAAAAATCACATTTTCCTCAAGCTTTGTTACATAATTTTTCCTATTCAACAGCTCTAAGGCACCAACAAAAAAGGCCCCTATAAATTATAGGAGCCTTAAATTTCGTAAAAGCTTAGAAATATCTTTTTAGAAGTCCTTCAAAAGCCTTGCCGTGACGAGCTTCATCTTTGCACATTTCATGAACTGAATCGTGGATTGCATCATAGCCTAATTCTTTTGCTCTTTTAGCAATGTTTAATTTTGATTCACATGCGCCGTTTTCAGCAGCAACACGCATTTCAAGGTTCTTTTTAGTAGATGTTGTAACAACTTCACCTAACAATTCTGCGAATCTTGAAGCATGATCAGCTTCTTCGTAAGCTATTCTTTTGTAAGCTTCAGCAACTTCAGGATAGCCTTCTCTATCAGCTTGTCTTGCCATTGCAAGGTACATGCCGACTTCTGTGCATTCTCCTGCAAAGTGATCTTTTAGCCCTTGAACTACTTGTTCGTCAAGACCTTGAGCTACACCGATTTTATGTTCATCTGCCCAGCCGGTACCTGTTGAAGCATATTCATCTTGTTTTATAAATTTTTCAGGGCCAACACCGCAAACAGGACATTTTTCTGGAGCGCTATCGCCTTCATGAACGTAACCACATACACTGCAAACAAATTTTGCCATAATTAAACCTCTTTCATTTACTCTCTATTACCTTATAAATAAGATAAAAGTCTCCTAAACCTTATCTTATTATATTGCCGCCTCAAATCTTTTTAAAATCGATTTACAGACTGAATATAATCCTATATTATCATATTTTTTCTATTTGTAAATAGGTTTTTAAGAAAAATTAATAATCATTATCGTTTTTAAATTCTTTTACAGATTCCTAAACGCCGTATCGAGCGATTATCACTCTATCAATGCCATCCAGGTCTTTTATAATTTTTATTTCAGAAAACTCATTTTTTATAAAAATATCTTTTACTAAATCAGACTGGTTTATACCCAGTTCAAAAAGGATATGCCCTCCTAAAATTATGTAATCTTTTGATTTTTCAATGATTTTTTTATATATATCTATTCCTTTTTCATCACTTGCAAACAAAGCATTAGAAGGTTCAAAATCTCTTACTTCACTTTGCAGGCAGTCTTTTTCCGAAATAGGAATATAAGGAGGATTGGAAACGATAATATTAAACTTGCCTGTAACCTTTTCAAAAAGGTCAGAGAGGTAAAAATCAACCCTGCTTTGCACACTGAAGCTTTCGGAATTCAATCTGGCGGTTTCTAGAGCTTTACTGCATATATCTACCGATTCGATTCTGGCGCTTTCGGTATTTTTGGCAATCATAACAGGTATGCAGCCTGAACCTGACCCAATATCTAGAATTTTAAAATCAGCATCATCTTTTATAAGTTTTAAGGTTTCCAGCACCAAAATTTCTGTTTCAGGCCGGGGAATAAGCGTGTATTCGTTTACAGCGAACTTTTCTCCCATAAAAAAAGCCTGACCTAAAAGCTGTTGAATAGGCCTTCTTGTCTTGACCCGTTCTTTTACTATATTTGAGATTTTTTCCTTGTTTTCATCAGAAATGCAAGCTCCAAGAAGCATCTCCTTGGGATTTAAGCCTGCAATCATTTCTATTGCTAAATCGACCTCAGAAGAGGCCTCATAAAGATCAAAACCGTTCTCTTTATATATATTAATTAATTCTTTTCTAAACATTTATAAACTTCTGACTCTGCATCTTCTAGTATTTTAGAAATCATAGTTTTTAAATCCAATTTTGACAAGTTTTCTGTATCAAGCTTAACAAGAGAGTATTTTTTACACAATCTGTCGTAGTATTTCAGCTGTTTTTCTGTAGGTTTTTCTTTTGAAAGTTTTAGTTCCTGCAGCTTTTTTCTCTGCTCTTTCATATACAATTTTTGCTTTTCCAGAAAAGGCTTTTGCTTCTCTTTCTGAACAATTTGGTTTTTATACTGACTGATTAAATATTTGATTTCTTTAAGAAATTTCTCATTTTCAAACCAATCTAAAATCCACTCAAAATGTGGGTTGCCAACCTCAAAGTAATAATTTTCATCTTCTATAAAAAGATCTAACAGTTCCGCTTCAGAAAGATGATTATTTTTCTTTGTAAAGTTTTTTAAAAAAGAAATGAGTGAAGATTTTTGATTTTTGCTTAACGCTGTAAAAAGGTTGTTTTTCTGTATAAACATTATCTAAACAGGTCTTTTAAACTAAATTTTGTCTCAATTTTTTTATTGTGAATAGCTAAATATTTTTTAAAAATCGGATTTGTATGCATTGATTTTTGCTGCGCAATATCAACGGCATCCTCTTTAGGAGGCTTTAAATAAGGCTTTATATCAACTATTGTTCTGTTTTCATCCATAAGTTCATCTTACTACATGTAATCTGCTATCGCAACCGATTAAGGTCTGAATTTCAACTTGCTGCTCATCTTTTAAAAGTGAATGTCAAATTTTCTTTAACAAAAATTTATCATCCGACTTTTGAAAAAATAAATCTATATATATAAAACAAAATCGTATAGAAAAATTTACTCGTTTCACTATTGCTTCAAAATCATTTAGGTATTACATTAATGATAGAAGAATTTTTTACACAAAAAAGCAAAAGAAAAGAGCAATTTAAACTCAAATGAGAAACAAAATAATTTATTATATATCTCTGGCTTTAGCAACAATAATAACAATCTGGATTTTTTCAACGCCATGGGAATACATCAAACAACCTCTAGCCAAAAAAACTCAAGAAATAATAGCAAGCCAGACAGTTTCACCGAAAAGGCTCTTTGTAAGCTGTTGGAGAAATATCAAAAACCAATACATAGATCCGAAAATGAACGGCCAAGACTGGTCAAGATGGAAAGAACACTACCTTCCCTATATAAAGACAAATGAAGATGTATACGTAGCTGTAAATTCAATGCTCCAAAGCCTTGACGATCCTTATTCAAGGTTTATGAATATCTCTGAATATGAATCACAGAACTCAAACATAGAATCAAATGTTTCCGGTATAGGGATAAACATAATGTCCATAGCGGACAAAATAATAATTTCAAATGTTCTTGACGATTCACCTGCACAAAAATCAGGGCTTATGATTGGGGATATGATTACTCACATAAATAATAAAAAGATAGACGGAATGTCTTTAGAGCAAACAGTAAGCTTAATTAGAGGCGAAAAAGATACAAACGTAAGAATAGACATCAAAAGAAATAATACAAAAATAGTAAAAATAATCAAAAGAGACCTGGTAAGGATAAAAAGCGTAAATTACAAAATACTCCCGGGCGAAATAGGCTACATACAGGTAGTAAGTTTTATGGGAATGTATGTGCCTCAAGAGTTTTCTAAAGCTCTCGAGAAAACAAACAATACAAAAGGCTTGATAATAGATTTAAGAGGGGATGCAGGCGGACTTTTGAATAACGCTGTAATAATTGCAAATATGTTCATTAAAAAAGGCAATATTGTAAGCGTGGTATACAGAAACGGCATGCAATCAAAAGTTCCAGCCCAGAACGAGGCAATATTCAAAGAAAAACCCATCGTGATAATTGTAAACAGAGGAACAGCAAGCGCATCAGAAATCCTTGTGGGAGCACTAAGAGATAACAAAAAAGCCATACTTGTAGGGGACAGAACATACGGAAAAAACTCTGTGCAACAGATAATACCTATGCCGAATAAGACAGGAATGAATATAACAATAGCAAAATATCTTATGCCGAATGACGAGGATATACACAATGTAGGAATCCAGCCTGATTACAAGGTATCACTAACAAATATGGATGTAAAAAAACACAAAGATCCTCAACTTGCAAAAGCTATAAAAATAATTACTCCTCCTGAAGTAGCAAACGAAAAGCCATAGAGATATTTACAACATCTTTACAAAGTGCCAAAAGTGTTGAATAGACACGTTTTTGAAGGTGTTTGTTTTTATAAAGATATGTAACATTGCTACACTCATAGCAGTATTTTTAAAGACCCTTTTACAAAAAAATGTTATAATGATAGTGGAAAGTTACAGGCCACTCTTCAATAGAAGATACAAGAAAAACACCTCACGCGATACATAAGCGAAAGGGACATATGGACAAAGTACAATTTCACAATGACCTGGATAGGTTAATTGAGATTTTACCGCCGAAGATAGTAAAATATCTAAGCCGAGACAATCTGGATGATGTAATTGAACTGGTATTGGATTTAGGGAGAATAGGGGAAATCCGCCACGCTGACGGCAGGATTGAATATCTTGGAGAATCCCTGGTTTTAGAGGAAGATTTAAGTTATATTACCTCGAGGATTCAGCCATTTACTAACGATAACAGATCAGGTATTCCCGGTACGCTCCACAGGATAAGCGCAATCAAGAACAGACAAGGAAAAGTTGTTGGATTGACTTGCAGGATAGGTAGAGTAGTGACCGGGACTATTGCATGTATAAAGGATTTTATCCTGCAGAACAAGAGTATATTATTTCTTGGAAGACCCGGGGTCGGAAAAACAACTAAATTGAGGGAAATATCAAGACTTATCTCTGATGAAATGGGCAAAAGAGTTGTTATTGTTGACACATCAAACGAAATTGCCGGAGACGGAGACACTCCTCACCCTGCAATCGGTAGAGCGAGAAGGATGCAGGTTACACAGCCTGAACATCAGAAAGACATAATGATTGAGGCTGTTGAAAACCATACCCCCGAAGTTATTGTTGTAGATGAAATAGGTACTGAAGCCGAAGCGCAAGCTTCAAGAACAATAGCGGAACGTGGTGTTATGCTTATAGCTACTGCTCACGGCAACTCGCTTGAAAACCTAATAAAAAACCCTGTTTTATCCGATTTGGTAGGCGGCATAAGCTCTGTAACTTTAGGAGACGACGAAGCAAAAAGAAGAGGATCCCAAAAGACTGTTCTTGAAAGGGAAAAACAACCCACTTTTGACATAGTAATCGAAATTATAGACAGAAACACCTTGGCGGTTTATAAAAACACCGCAGAAGCCGTGGATTATATATTAAGAGGCTGGCCGATAAGACCCGAGATGAGAAAAGTTGACCAGACATATCAGGAAAAAACACCTTCAATCATCGAAGAAATAAACAACCTGGATGCAAAAGTCACCAAGGCGAATCAAAGTTTAAAATTCAGTTTCTCAAGACAAGAATATGTAAATGAAGTCAAAAATTTCAAAAAAATCTATATTTACGCTGTCAGCAGAACCGTTATAGAAAAAGCTATCGAAAGGCTTGACCTTAACGCGGAAATAACAAGAAACGTCGAAGATGCCGACATCGTCATAGCGCACAAAGGTTTTGCCAAAGGCGGCACAAAAATATTAAGCATAGCCAACGACTACAGGCTACCTATTCACTATGTACGCTCGAATTCGATGTCTCAAGTTCAAAAAGTAATAAAAGAAGCCCTTCACATAACAGAAACTACAGAAACATTGAAAGGTTTCTATGATGAAGTCGAAAGAGCTCTTGACGAGACCAAAACTGCCATTCAGAAGATAATGTCCGGCGAAAAGGATATTGAACTTACTCCACAGAATCAGCAGATAAGAAAGCTTCAGCACGAACTTGTGGAACAGCACAACTTATCAAGCGAAAGCGTTGGAGAAGGTTCAGCCAGACGCCTCAGAATAGTCGGTGGAAGAGAATTCAAAGACGTCGGATAAGAATAATTCAATAAATATTTAAAGGGAGCTTTATCAACAGCTCCCTTTATAGTTGCGATATACAATTGGGCTAGTTTCCATTTATTTTTTATTGTAATATAATTAGGTCTATAAAAAGACAACGATTATAAAGATACTTTGTTTTTATTGCGCAAATTTAAGAGGGAAAGACCATTGTCAATAACATTGGAAAACAAGCAGGCACTTATTGCAGGAGACGGGCAGCTACCGGTATTTTTGGCGGAAAATGCTAAAAAAAACGGTTTTGAAGTTGTCGCGATATCACTTTCATCAGACAACAGGCAAGAGTTAAAAAAACATTGCTCAAAAGTGTACAGCTTTGGGCCCGGTGAAATCGCTAAAATAAAAAGTGCATTAAAAGATGAAGGGGTAAAACAGCTTACTTTTATAGGCAAAGTCCATAAAGGCTTGGTTTTAAGAAGACCTAAGTTTGACGCTTATGCGATAGATATGCTGAGGAAAGCCCAAAGATTGAATGATGACGCAATCATGCTTATGATTGTGGATGAACTTGAATCCATGGGGATAACCGTTTTAGACCAGACCCTTTTCATAAAAAATCTTATGGTGCCAACAGGAATCTTAGGCAAGCACAAACCAACAGAAGAACAAATACAAGATGTAAATTATGGTTTTTGGCTGGCTAAAGAAATGGGTAAACTTGACGTAGGCCAATCTGTCGTAATAAAAGACAAGATGATTATGGCGGTTGAAGCCATAGAAGGTACTGACAAATGCATCGAAAGAGGATGCAGGATAGCAAAAAAAGGCTGTGTAGTGGTAAAAGTAGCAAAGCCTACACAAGATAAACGCTTTGACATACCAACCTTCGGATTAAAAACTTTAAAAACCATGCAAAAATATAACGCGGGTTTAATAGCGGTAGAAGCAGGCGAAACAATTATGGTAAATCAACAGAAGGCAATAGAATTTGCTGACAAGCATAATATTGTGGTTATGGCCGTATGAAGAAAATATTTATAATTACAGGTGAACACTCAGGTGACAAGCACGCAGCGAATGTTGTAAAAGAGTTGATGAATTCTCATCAGGATCTTTTAATCGAAGCCGTTGGCGGTAAACATCTTGCTGAAACAGGAATAACTTTATTCTGCGACCATTCCAAAATGTCTGCGGTAGGCTTGAATTTAAAGATACTTATAGAACATATAAATTTGGGCAGAAGAATAGTTAAATACCTCAAAAACGAGTTCAAGCCAGACCTTGTGTTGTTGGTGGATTACGGCGGGTTTAACTTAAATATTTCAAAAGTGCTGAAACGAGAAGGGTTTAAAATATTTTATTACATACCTCCTCAAATTTGGGCATCAAGAAAATGGCGATTGAAAACAGTAAAAAAATATATAGATAAAGTAATTACTATTTTCCCATTTGAAACAAAAATGTATAAAGATGCCGGAATAGACGTTGAATTTTCAGGGAACCCTCTTCTTGCGCAAGTACCGGAAAAAGCAGACAAGAAAAAGTTTTTTGAAGAACACGGACTTGATCCTAACAAAAAACTGGTCTCTATTTTCCCCGGCTCAAGAATCTTTGAAATAAACCAACTTTTAAGTATTTTTGTCAGAGCGGCAAAAATAATAAACTACAAGAACAAAGACACACAGTTTATAATATGCCAGGCCCCTACTATAAAAGATGAATATTTCACCAAGATAGTGCCTGACAACATAAAAATACTTAAAGATAAAAACTATGAACTATTGGCGGTATCAGATGCTTTGATATTAGCCTCAGGCACAGTGGCTTTAGAGGCTGCATTGTACGAAACACCAATGATTATAAGCTATAAGGGACCTTTATTCTTTTATATGATTTATCTTTTGGTTAGAAGCATCAAAATGGTGTCTTTGCCAAATATAATCCTCGATAAAAAAATTGTTCCCGAACTGATACAAAAAGATGCAAGACCTAGTATCATCGCAGATAACATACTTAACATTCTTGAAAACAAAGACTACAGAAACAGCATGATTAGTTCGTTAAAAAATGTTAAAGAGTTATTATCCGCAGAAAATTCAGCGTATAAAACTTCGAAAATCATATTAAAAAATATATAAATCCTACTTTTCGATGTTTTTATTCCCTGAAAAAAGCCTATTATTCATGGTATCCGCTATGTAAATTTTTTTTACACTTTAGCAATTTTTCAAAAAATAATACCTTATAATTACATAAGCCTAAGGAACGTAAGTGTGAACCAGAACAAAAACGAAACGTCAAAAACCAATATTAATGGCACTAATCAGGCACCAAACATAACCAACCCTATTAACCAGACGGGTTTAATCGCTAAGATTAACTCTCTGAACAGTAGGGCCAGTTCTAATAGGCTTTATGGCGGTTACAATCAATACGTAGAAAAGCCTTCCAAGGCTATTGATTACCCCGAATTAATAAAATACATGAACGATATTTTGTTGAATAAACACAATATCAACGAAATATTTTATTCTTTCCATAACTTAATCACAAACAAGCTTAACTGCGCATTTACAGCCCTTGGGGTGATAAATGAGCAGTCTAATTGCATGAATATCAAGTTAATAGACAAAATAGGAAGCATCTATTCGTCAAGAGTATTCTTGAATGACAACAGCAATGAGATTATTCAAACTATAAACCACAATAAAATAACGGTTCACAATGATAACTCATTCTTGAAAATTCCTTATCTTGCAGAGTCTCCGGCAATAATCATACCGATTGCCACATTCGGAAACAACATCGGCGTTATGATTGTAGGCGATTCTGAAATTGAAAACCACATTGATATTTACACGCTTATTTCAAATTACTACGGGTTATTCATCACAAACTATGATTTAAAAGATAAAGTATCCCAAAACACACATTTAGACAGTCTTACAAACCTATGCTCACACAGAAGATTCCAAGAATTACTCTCAAATGAACTCAGTGAAGCAGGTAAAAACGATAAAAATGTTTCAATCATAATCTTTGACATTAACAATATCTCTCAAATAAACAGAGAATTCGGACACGCTAAAGGCGATGAGATCATTAGAATAGTGGCCGATAAAATAAGTCAAAACATCAAAAAACAAGACATTGCCGGCAGGTACGGCGGCGATGAAATAGCGGTTATTTTGCCTGATATGAGCACTGAAGAAGCAAAATATCTCGCTGAATATTTAACTTATACACTATCATGCTGTTTAGTGGACAATGTTGGTCCAATCAAGGTTTCAGTAGGGGTTGCAACATATCCTACAGCTTCAAAAGATCAGGAAAAACTTCTTATTCTTGCTGAACAAGCAATGTATATATCTAAGAGCAAAGGTTATCAAAACGGTATCTCAACAATCGTAAGCTCTCAGGACTATGACTTCTGGGATGATATGGCTTTAAGCTCATTTGCTTCGGTATTGACAAAAAGACACGCGCAAATCGGCGTTAACTTTGAAGAAGAACTTGTCAACAAGTTCCAAAACGAAGAAATCAGATCTCAAAACCACTTAATAGACGTTGTAACATCATTAGCAAGCGCAATTGATGCTAAAGACGAATATACAAAAGGTCACTCTACATCTGTTTCAAGATACTCTGTAGCACTTGCAAGAGCGCTGAATTTACCTGAAAAAGAAGTCGAAAGAATCAAATTGGGATCACTTCTCCATGATGTAGGAAAAATCGGTATCCCGGAAAATGTACTTAAAAAGCCAAATAAATTAAGCGACGAAGAATGGGAAATAATGAAACAGCACCCTAGTATCGGTGCAGAAAAAGTATTGCAACCGAACCCATCGCTACACGACTTGATTCCAATCGTTAAATATCACCACGAACATTGGGATGGAAGCGGCTATCCGCACAGACTAAAAGGCGAAGAAATACCTCTAGCGGCAAGAATTGTATCGATTGCCGATGCTTACCACGCTCTTATAAGCGACAGACCTTACAGAAAAGGTTTGAGCATCGAAAAAGCATGTGAGATTCTTCAAGTAGGTGCAGGCGTTCAGTGGGATGAGTCACTTGTGAGAGTGTTTATATCTCTTGCTCCGTCTTTAGGAACGATGATTTAATTAAGATTTAACGTTGTAATATTGAAGATCTTTATTAAGGTCTAGTTTGCGTGCATCTTTTTTAAATATTTTTGATTTATAAATCCCGAGTCTTGCGAAAAGATACTCAAAGCTGGTTAAAATAACTCCTAACCCGTATTTACAAGAGCGAACGAAGTTAATAGAGGATGCTTCCGGAAAATATTTTGTAGGGCAGCTTATCTCCCCGATTTTATAGCCATGGTAAAAAATCAACGCTAAAATTTGGTTATCAAACAAAAAATCGTCATCGCAACTTTCAAGCGGCAGCTTTTCAAGAATTTCTCGAGTAAAACCTCTAAACCCTGTATGATACTCAGACAAACTTTTCCCTAAAATTAAATTCTGAAAATAAGTTAATGCCCTATTGCTAAACCACTTATAAAAAGGCATTCCACCTTTTAACGCACCCCCGGTGAGAATTCGAGACCCCATAACCGCATCATATTGTTCAAATGCCATCATGGACGCCATCGCCGGAATCAACTTTGGGGTATATTGATAATCAGGATGAAGCATGATAACAATATCCGCACCTGCTTTTAAAGCAGCTATATAGCAAGATTTCTGGTTCGCTCCGTAACCTTTGTTGGATTGATGCAAAATGGTTGTGATATTTAACTCTTTAGCCAATTCTTTTGTTCTATCATCAGAGCTGTCATCTGTCAAAATGACTTCATCAACAAAATCATGGTAGATTTCGTTGTATGTCATCTCAAGAGTTTTTTCGGCGTTGTATGCCGGCATCACTACTATTATTTTTTTGCCATTAAGCATTTTTTATCCTCGTTATTTATTAATTATAAGATAGTTTTCCTTAATCTCCAAATAAAAAGGCAGTGACAACAAGTCACCGCCTTTTGGAATTTATAAGTGGTTAATTATTTTAATAATTCACCGACTGCTTTAAATACAGCCATTCTCTTAGCAGCATCTTCTTCTGCTTGTTTGTATAGAGCCTCAGCAGCTTCAGGATTTGTTTTCATAAGCGATTTATAACGTCCTTCGCTTCTGATGAAGTCTTGATAGCTACCTTTAGGTTCTTTAGCATCCCAAGTGAATGGTTTTTCGTTTTCTGGATTGTATCTGTATAATGGGAAGTATCCAGCTTCAACTGCTAATTTTTGCTCGGTTTGAGTCTTACTCATATCGATACCGTGAGCAATACAAGGAGCATATGCAAATATGATTGATGGTCCATCATATGCTTCAGCTTCTTGGAACGCTTTAAGAGTTTGGCCTCTATCAGCACCTAATGAAACTGACGCTACATATACATGCCCGTAAGCCATACTCATCAAGCCCATATTTTTCTTGTAAGTCGGTTTACCGCCTGTAGCAAATTTAGCAACAGCAGCAGTCGGAGTTGCTTTAGAAGCTTGACCGCCTGTGTTAGAGTATACTTCAGTATCAAGAACAAGGATGTTTACGTTTTTGCCTTGAGCCAATACGTGGTCAATACCGCCGTATCCGATATCGTTAGCCCAACCGTCACCACCGATTATCCAAACTGATTTATCAGTAAAGTAATCTTGAAGTTCTCTTACTTTAGCCAACTCAGGGCAATCGCAATCTGCATATTTAGCAATAACTTCTTTTGCGTTATCTTGAGCTTTTACTGCTTCTTCTGTTTTTGAGTTGTTCCAATGAGCCATAGCTCCTTCTAGCGCCTCTTTAAGGTCAGCAGGAGTTTTCTCATTTTCCATAACCAAACCAACAAATCTTTTTAAAGTATTTCTGTTTTGGTCTA
Organism: Cyanobacteria bacterium OH_PDB_230; assembly: GCA_023421795.1. Taxonomy (GTDB): domain Bacteria; phylum Cyanobacteriota; class Vampirovibrionia; order Gastranaerophilales; family Gastranaerophilaceae; genus JAEZOG01. The sequence goes on along the minus strand of JAEZSO010000002.1, from coordinate 339,746 downwards.
CAGCCAATCTCATACCGAAACCGTACTCTGCGTTATCTTCAAACAGTGAGTTACCCCAAGCTGGACCTCTGCCTTCTTTAGTAGTTGCATAAGGAATTGTTGGGAATGTACCTGAGTAAATTGAAGAACAGCCTGTTGCGTTTGCAACAACCATGTTTTCACCAAATAACTGAGATACTAATTTCACATATGGAGTTTCTCCACAACCTGCACAAGCGCCTGAGAATTCAAATAATGGTTTTCTCAACATAGCACCTTTGATAGTTTTGGTTGTATTTTTACCCATAACGTTATCAGGCAATTCGTCGAAGAATTTTGCATTTACGATTTCGCATGCTTCCTCTTCTTCTTCAACAGTAGACCAAGATAAAGCCGGAGTAGTTGGTTTATTGATGTTAATAGGACATTGGTCAACACAAACACCACAACCTGTACAATCTTCGCAGTATACTTGAACTTTAAATTTTTCACCGTCGCCTGGTTTTGCATCTAACGTTGTGAAAGTTTCAGGTGCATCTTTCAAGTCTTCCGGTTTGATTAATTTAGTTCTTATTACAGCATGTGGACATGCAGAAGCACAAATGCCACATTGAATACAATTTTCAGCATGCCATTTTGGAACTCTTGGTGCTATACGACGTTTTTCTAAACAAGATGTAGCGATTGGAATAACGCCGTCATCTGACATCGCTGAAACAGGGATATCATCACCTTTTTGTCTCATTGATGGTTCGATGATTTTCTTAGCGAAATCGCTTGCGTTTTCAGGAAGCAATTCAGCATCCGGAATGCTGCAAATTCCTTCAAGTTCAGCTACTGAACTTGGAACAGGAACTTCTTCACAAGCGTTGATTGCTGCATCGATTAATGCTAAGTTCATATTTACAACATCGTCGCCTTTAGTTTTGAACGTTTTCTTCGTCATTTCTTGCATACCTTCATATGCTTGTTCAAACGGAATAATTCCTGAAACTTTGAAGTATGCAACCATCATTACTGTGTTTGCACCTTTACCGCGTAATCCCGGTTGTTGTTTGATTATTTCTTCAGCGTTAACGTTGTAGAATTTGATTTTTTTGTTGATTATAGTTTCTTGCATCTCTCTTGTTAAGTGAGCGAATGCTTCTTCTTTTGAGTAGTGGCTGTTCAATAAGAAAGTACCGCCTTCTTTAATACCTTTCAAAAGATCATATCTGCCTACATATGCATATGTTGAACAAGATACAAAATCAGGTGCCGTAATTAAGTATGTAGACTTAATAGGCTTGTCGCCGAATCTCAAGTGAGAAACGGTTACACCGTATGATTTTTTAGAGTCATAAGCAAAGTATGCTTGAGCATCTTTGTCTGTGTATTGACCGATAATTTTAATCGAACTTTTGTTGGCACCAACAGTACCGTCTGATCCTAAGCCCCAGAACATACAGTTTGTTGTTCCTTCAGGTTCGGTAACAATGTGTTCTTCAACTTTTAATGAAAGATTAGTAACATCATCTTCGATACCTACTGTGAATCCGTGGAAACCGTTGTTTTCAGCATGTTTGTATACAGCCAAGATCATTGAAGGAGTGAATTCTTTTGAAGACAATCCATAACGTCCGCCGATAACTCTTACGTCTTTGTTTTCAAGAGCTGCTATAACGTCCATATACAATGGTTCGCCGATTGAACCAGGTTCTTTTGTTCTGTCTAAAACTGTTATACGTTTTACAGATTTTGGAAGAGCCTCGTTGAATCTCTTAACATCAAATGGTCTGTATAATCTAACTTTAACTAAACCATATTTGGTTCCGCGTTTTTCGTTTAGATATTCTATAGTTTCTTCGATTGCTTCACAGCCAGAACCCATAGCAACAATTACATCTGTTGCGTCAGGAGCGCCGACGTAATCGAATGGTTTATATTTTCTTCCAGTAACAGCTGCAACTTTGTCCATATATTCTTGAACGATATCTGGAACTGCATCGTAGAATTTGTTAACTGTTTCACGTCCTTGGAAATAAACGTCGCCGTTTTGAGCACCGACTTTACAGATTGGAGCTTCAGGACGTAACGCTCTTTTTTTGAACTCTTCGATATATTGTGGTTCTACCAATTTAGCTATATCGTCATAAGAAATTTCTTCGATTTTATGAAGTTCGTGAGAAGTTCTGAATCCATCAAAGAATTGTAAGAACGGAACTTTAGACTTATATGTTGCCAAATGAGCAACTAACGCCAAATCCATTTCTTCTTGAACAGAGTTTGCTGCAAGCATTGCATAACCTGTATTACGACAACCCATAACGTCTGAGTGGTCGCCGAAAATTGATAATGATTGAGCTGCTATAGCACGAGCTGAAACGTGAATTACGTGTGGTAATAATTCACCTGCAGCTTTATGCATAACAGGAATCATCAACAACAAACCTTGAGAAGCTGTATATGTAGAAGTCAAACAACCTGCTGCAAGTGAACCATGAACAGCACCTGCCGCTCCGGCTTCAGATTGCATTTCAGAAACGCTTACTGTCTTGCCCCAAATATTTTTTTTGCCTTGTGATGCCCATTCATCAACCCATTCACCCATTGTAGATGAAGGTGTGATCGGGTAAATTGCTGATACTTCGCTTAATGCATACGCAACGTGTGCTGCAGCGTAATTACCATCAACCGTGATAGTTTTTCCTGCCATAATTACTGGATCCTCCTATAAAATAACCAAATGTTCGTTTATGTACATTGATAACGTCAATATGTTATACCTAATTGTATTTCCTTCCAAAAACAATTGCGTTCTTGGCTTTTATTTTCGTTACCTTTATTCCACCTTTTGAATGTACAAATATACGCTAAAAGTTTACTACAAACAAAGATGAAATGACACAATTATTTTTTATCAAATAAAAATCATGCTAAAATAAAACCAAAACGCATAAAAGAAGGAATAAAATGAATATTAAAAAGGTAATAATATTAAATTTATTCATTATTGTTATACTACTTTTAATAGCAGAAATATCCTCATTCCTAACCGTATATAAAAAACATGAGAACGTTCTTAAAATAAGTAATATCGGCAAATCTGAAGATGAACCCAAAAATGAAATCGCTTATAAATTACCAATTATATTTAACTACGATAATTACAAACAACATTTTGAAAAAGCAGAAAATAAAAACAATAAAAAAAGACCTATCATCTTATTCGGATGTTCTTTTATTGAAGGTTTAGATATAAAAACAATTGATCCCGCTCAAACAGTTACTCAACAACTTTCAAAAGCAACGAAAAGGAATGTGTATAGCCGCGCCGTCGGAGGTTCTGGCCCTCAATTTATGTACTATCAATTGAACAATAATGACATAAAACAAGAAATCCCTGATGCTGAGTATATAATTTATAATTATATGGATTATCACCCTTTCAGATTGTATTTTTATACTATTTCATTCTGCGATACGGATATTAACTTAAGATATGAATACAAAAACGGCAAACTCAATGAAGTTAAGCCACTATTTCCATTATTATATTCATCATTTTTAGTAAAAAACATTCAAAATAAAATAGCTGACCATAAAAAAGAAAAAGACAAAGAATATAAATTATTTAAAGAAATAATGAAAGAATCTTATAAACAAGCAAAGATAAAATATCCTGATGCGAAATTTATAGTATTGGTATCCTCTTCAGGAACTTATGTGTATGACAGCAAAAACTTTAAGGCAGAAATTCCATTGACAGAAGATTGCGAATTGCCGGCAGATCTTGAAAAATACCTTATGGAAATCGGATTCATCGTCATTAACAAGGAAGACTTATGCGGCAAAAAAATAAGAAGTATTAAGTATAGAGCCATTGACGAGAACCATCCTAACGGCCTATTTTGGGAAGCGATAATCCCTCCACTTGTAAAAAAACTAAATCTTTAATTACTTCCTGATAGTAATTCTCTCTAACCTTCTGACAAAACGGGTGGGTATACCTTCTTTGTGTTTTGTGATTGAATCTACAAGTATCGTTTTTGCTCCGAGCAATTTACCGGCCAAGATGTCTGTAAGTGGCCTGTCTCCTACCACGACTGTTTCTTTTGGAGTCTTGCCGATATCTGCCAAAAACTTTTTCATAACCGTTGGCGAAGGCTTGTTCGCATGCCCGATTATAGTAAAATCCGATATATTCTGAACTTTTTCTATGTAATCTTTGTTTTTATTGTTGCTAACAACAGCAACTGTAAAATTTTCTTTTAGTTCATTCAAAAGGCCAACTACATTTTCTGGGTAAGCGCCGCTTTTAGATGGCATTATGGTGCTGTCCAAATCAAACAAAATAACACTTATACCTTGCTGCCAAAGTTCTTCAAACTTTATATCAAATATAGAAACTACGTTATAATCCGGTTTTAAAATCATCTTAAATTCTTAACTCCAACTGTCCTCGCTAATGCATATTTGTAATCTTCTGGATTTTTTTCAAGTTCAATCCAAGATTCATCGTTTGTGTTTGAAAGAGGTTTTTCCTCTCCTGTTTTTATATCATAAATCCCTGTGACTTTTGTAGTGTATTTTTCTTTTGGTGAGATAATTTCCACTTCGTCATTAAGATTTATTTTATTCTTAGTTTTAATTTTAAACCTATTTTCATTTTTTTCCAAGAAAATACATAAAAAATCTGCCCCGGCCAAACCTTTTGAAATATCGTAGCTATAGCCGTCAGAACCTTGCTTTTCTATAAAAAAGCCTGTAGTGTAGCCTCGGTTACCTATTTTTATAATTTCATTGTAATTTTCTTCTTCAGAGATTTTACCGGTTTCTAAATACTCATTGATTGCTGTTTTGTAAGCTTTTGCGACAGCAGAAACATAATATAAGCTTTTTGTTCTTCCTTCAATTTTGAAAGAATCCACACCGGCATCCATAAGTTTGGGGAGATAATTAATCAAGGCCAAATCCTTAGGGCTGAGTATGTGAGTGCCTTTTTCGTTTTGATTAATTTCGTAGTATTCACCAGGACGTGTTTCTTCAACAAGTTTGTAACTCCACCTGCATGGCTGAGCGCAGCCTCCGTGGTTAGCTTTTCTTTCGCCGCCGGTCATATAATCCGATATCATGCAGCGGCCTGAAAAAGAAACGCACTGGGCGCCATGGACAAAAACCTCTAACTCCATGTCAGGAACTTTGTTTTTAATTTCTGCTATTTCAGGTATTGAAAGCTCTCTGGCCAAAATCGCTCTTGTCGCCCCTAAATCTTGCCAGAATTTAACCGTCTCGTAATTCAAAATATTTGTCTGAGTGCTGACATGGATGTCAATCTCCGGCAAATACTTTCTTACAACATTATAAATGCCAAAATCAGACAAGATAATAGCATCAGGGTCAGCGTCTTTTATTACATCAATATTTTTAATAAGATTTTCAATATCATTATTGAAAGCAAAAATATTTAAAGTTAAATAAGCTTTTGCACCCAATGAATGAGCCAAGTCAACTGCCTGCTTGAGATTATCGGCAGTTATAAGCTCGCCTTTTCTCATCGCTCTTAAACTGAAATCAACCATACCAAGATAAACGGCATCAGCACCGTATCTAATAGCGTATTCCATTTTCTCCATGCTGCCTGCAGGCAACAATAACTCTGGTTTTTTCATAGTAATTTAATTTTACTATAAAAAAAGAGACAAGTTGTCTTGTCTCTTTTTATTCTTTTTTATAGACTTATTGTCTTTTGTTACTGTCTACCATCAGAACATTCATTCGACTAATCAAGGCATTCATTTGATCTACGTAAGCATCTGAATGGTATGTATATGAACCATAGATATTTTGTTCATATATATCACCTGAATTAGCGATTAAATCTTTTAAGGCTTGGATTTCTTTGTTTATGGCATCAATCTCTTTTCTATTATTGGAAGCTGCCGTATTATTAAAGTTGAAATTCGCAAAGCTAGTTGCCGAAGTTTCAAAACTAGTAATTGTTGACTGCAAAGCTTTGCTTTGTTTTAATGCATCCTGGACCAACATATTAACTGATTCGCCAGTATAAGCAGGATCATTTTGTGAATTTTCAATTACTTCTCTATCATAATTATATGCTTGGCACCAGTTTGCAAAATTAGGATCATCTTTTTTCAACTGATCATAACTTTTTAGAGCAGCATCATAACTATTTATTTCATCGAATAGCTTTTTATATTCTTTGGCCATTTCTGTAGAAGATTTAGAAGCTCCGCTATTATAAATTGCTTCATAGTCAGCATAAAAATCTTTATATTTAGCAAGATTCTTAGTGCCAGAAGGCAAAGCATTGTACCAAGCTAAGAAGGCATCTTTACAACCTGTTTCATTAGTATCTGAACTATAGTTAATAGCTTTGTTGCCTGTTGAAGTATTATTATTGTCGGCTGTTGCAGCTGGGCTTGCTGAATTTGTGCCAGTTACTTCTTTCATAGTGACTGTCGGGTCGAGATTTGGTTTAGCATCATTGTATCTCGATGTAATTTCATATGTTTTTCCGTTTTTAACAATTACTTCTTTGTCAACCACGTTGCCGTTGGTATCAGATGTTGATGAAAGTGTTGAAGATCCTACTTGGTTTCCATCTTTATCATAGTATATCTTAGTGCTTCCGCTGATTGAAGACCAAACGGCATTTTCTAGTCCACTTATAGTTTTAACTTTTTTATCTGAACCTTTACCTGTCATTTTTGTTAACTCTACCATAGTTGCATTGGTTGGAGATGACTGATCAGTTCGCGCCTCATGATATGACACAATAAACATTTTATCACCATATGTTATCACTTCTCTAGTGTTTTTAGCCGAAGAATCATCTTGCGCAACTTTATATGTTGAAGTTGCTATTGCCGTGTTATTGGCATCATAGTATGTTTTACCGATGACGTTTCCACTAGCATCTTTTATTTCTGAAATTTGAGTAGCTGAAGGAATTTTACTTTTTATCAAAGCATCTGCTTTCCCTGTAGTAAGAGCTTTTTTTACATCTGCTTTTGCATTTTTAACTTGTTCCGGAGTTAAATATTTGCCATTAAATTTGCCATTGGCATCAAAGTCTAATACAGGAATTTTTAAGGTTTGGTTAGGGTGCACAACATAGTCAGCATTAAGCCCATTCAACCTCTGGATTTCTTTCCAGACTTGTTTTTGCTGGTCAAATGTTAGGTTAGCATCAGGATAAGAATTTTTCACAATTCTACTAACGCAGTCGTTGACATTAGAATTTTTTGGGTCAGACGATGTCCACTTTTCAACTTTAACAGTATATGTTCCGTCCTCATTATATTGTACTCTTGAGTCAGATGGAACGCCTTTGGAGTTCAGTGAATTTGAGCTGCCTGTATTAACAGGAGCTATGTCATCAGAATCCGTGTCATCAGAAACTGTGTCATCCGAACCTGTGTTATCAGGAGTAACAGGAGCTGGAGTTTCTGTTACTGGTTTTGAAGCAGCGGTTTCGGCTGCAATGATAGTTGTAGCCTCACGAAGTGCATTCTCAATTAACAACCTCATATCAACACCGGTAATTTTTTTGGAACTAACCTCTTGTCCTTCCATATTTGTCAAGAAAGCTCTTTCAGAATCAAGGTTATTAAACTGTTCTAATTCTTGAGCAGTTATCGTTTTATCATTCCCTTGTGTATTAAGTAAATTGAAAACATTTTCATAACCCAGATTTTTTATTGCAGCAAAAGCAGCTTTAGTATTGGCATCGCCTGTTTCTGCTCTTTTCTTCCAATCATCTACTGTACCTTGAAAAATACTCATATCTACAGCCCAATTATCGAGCATATTTCCATAAGTATAATTTTCATGAATAGCTTTTAATGATTGTTTTGTAATATCTTTGGATAGATCACCAAAATCGTATGGCATAGCCTTCTCCTTTTACTTTTCCCTTTACACAAGAGTTCCTTTCATGCATGTTTACGGCACTTTTTATCATTTTCTTTAGATTTCCACAGAGATTTGTATACAAATCTTAACAAATCTCATATCCAAATTTGCACTACTTCGGCATGAACGTTATCATTCACTATACAAATAAGGATAAAACTGTGAACAAAAAAGAACTAAGCAAAAAAATCAAACAAACACGGCTTGATGCCGGCATAAGTCAAAAACAAACGGCTTTAAGACTGGGGATTCCGGAGTCTTCAGTTTCTGCTATGGAATCAGGCTCAAGAAAAATTGACGCTTTAGAGCTATTGAAGCTTTCTGAGCTATATTCCAAAAATCTAAACTGGTTTTTCAATATATCCAATGAAGAAGAAAAACTTTGCTGTTATAATAAAAATACAAAACTAACTGAAGCATACAAACTAATTGAAAAAGCTCCTTTAAACATTCAAAACTCAATTGCAAATTCAATAATAGCTTTTTTTAAATAATTTGAAGTTAAACTATGGAAAATAATAACTTAATTAATCCTCAATTTGAAAAACACGGGTACATTCAAGTTTATACCGGAGACGGCAAAGGCAAAACCACTGCCTCTTTAGGTCTAACAATGAGAGCCTTGGGACGAGGCTGGAATGTACTTATCGTCATGTTTACAAAAGGGGGAGACGATTATGGCGAATTATTCTCTTTCACAAATTTAAACAACGTTCTCACCAATAACCTAAAAATAGTCCAAGCCGGCATCGACAGAATCATATACTCTCACAACATATGTGATAAAGACGTGAAAATGATAAAAGAAGGCTGGAAAGTTGCAAAAGAAGGCATAAAATCAAATCAATACCAGCTTATTATTCTGGATGAGGCAAATATAGCAATAGACTTAGAACTTATAGACCTCGATGAAATGGTAGATGTTTTAAAAAACAAGCCTGAAAATGTTGAAATTGTTTTAACAGGTAGAAATGCGCGCCAGGAAATCATTGATGTCGCCCATCTCGTATCAGAAATACGCCCGATAAAACATTATTGGGATTTAGGTATTCAGGCCAGAAAAGGCATAGAATTTTAAAAATACCGCCTTGGTTTACATTTCTTAACCTGCTAAAAGCTTTGCAAATAAAGGCTTTTATTTTTTCATCTACTATATTTAGATGAAATGATTAAAGTTATTTTATTTATGTGCCGTTACCAGAAATGTGAGGGCGAAAGCCCAATACCAAACCTCCTCCCCAAGTCTAGTAGCCGCCAACAAATTGGACGGCTTTTTTTTATTTCTTTTTTTGGTGGAATAGAGCTAAACAAACGATATGTTATCAGGCAGTTCTCTGATAACTTATGAGTTATTAGATGACAATATTAGGTGATTACAAAGCAATGAATGCTTTTTAAGAATCACCCAATCGAATCCTTATACCTTTTGGTTACATCATTATAGATAAGTGCTCTTCGGTATCTATTTTTTCAGGGTAATAGCTTGCTTTACCTTTTTCAATCAAATCATCAATATCCGACAATGATTTTCCAATTACATCCCCAGCGGAATAATCCCTGCCTAAAAATATCCTTACCGTTCTATTTAATGACGACTTAATATTGGTATCAACAAGCTCTTTCAAAAGGTTTTTAACTTCTGAAAGGTTTTCTTCTTTCTTTGACAAAAAGCCTTTTTCTTTGACTATATTTCCAAGTTTTTCGGCTAATGGAGAATATCCAAGACTGAATTCAGCAGAAAAACCGCCCCGATCCAAATCTCTCCATATGACCCTGTCATTGTTTCTCTCGTTGCCGTTCCAAATAGCGACAGACAAGTCTTTCGTCTCAGTATCTCTTATAAATGTAACCCCTTTAAATGCCGGAGCGACTTTAGGTGTAAACGAAGCCAAGACAGGTCTTATCATGTGCCATTTCTCCTTGTTATTTTCACTATACTAGCTTTGGATACTCTAATCTAATCATTTTATTCTTAAAAAGGCAACTAGCTAACTGTCAAAGACATAGGCAATTCTGCTATAATCTGGCCAAGAAGGATTATAAAGGATTCTTTTTAGCATTACCGCTTTTTCGAGGATAGTTTTTCGGCGTTTTTCTTTCTTTTTTTATGACGATTAAATATCTTGTAAAATCATCTTTTAAAGGCAATTTATATTCTATTTTTTCAACAACTTTTGCCCCTAGAACCTTTAAGGCATTTTTTGAGTTCAAAATCTCTTCTTCAAAATTTTTCGACTTGTATGCAACAAAATAAGAACCCACTTTCAAATAAGGTATTGCATACTCCAATATAACGTTCAAATCCGAAACCGCCCTGCTGGTGACTATATCAAACGACTCTTTTAAAGAATTGTCTAAATCCTCCGCTCTTGAGCAAATTGGATTCAGGTTATCGATTTTCAAATTGTTTTTTATGGACTTGATAAATTCTACTTTTTTAGCTATTGAATCCAAAGCATTCACTTCAACATTATCGAAGACTATAGAAACAGGAATAGACGGGAACCCCCCGCCGGTGCCAATGTCGAGCATTTTTAGCTTTTCATCGGAATTTGGAAAATATTTTTGAAGAAAAAGATTTAAAGCCAACGAATCAAAAACGTGTTTTTCAAAAAGAACTCCAACATCGTTTTTACTCATAAGATTCGTATGGGAATTGTATTCAGCGAATTGCTTCATAAATTCCTTTAATTCCTGACTTTTTTGGGTATCTAATTCCAGATTGAGATTATTTTTAAGACTTTCCATATTATTTTTTTTGAAACTCACTTATCAGCTGCGTAAATTTTGTACTACCTAACCTTACTTTTAAATCATTTATTCTTGTGTTTACTTTCTGGATATTCTCTTCGTTAGGCTGCTGCATAACCAGTCTTTTAGCCAAGATATATGATTTTAGGGCTTTTGAGTTCATTCTTCTGCTATAGTAGAAATCCCCCAAATCTATATAGGCTGATGCAGCATAAAAATTATCATCGAGTCTTCTCGCTGCGCCGAGAGCTTTTACAAGGTTTTCAAGAGCCAGATCAGGAGACTCTGATTGAAGAAGGTGGGCGAGTTTGGAATACCCGAAGTACAATCCTTCATAGTTATTTTGAAGTTTATCGACATCCAACGCCAGATTGTAATATTCTACCGCTTTTTTAGAATTGTTCTGCTCGGCGAAAATGCTTGCCAGATTTGAATAAGCAGAAGATAAATATGTATTTATCGCAGGATCTTTTGAAGTTTGTGTGCATTTTAAATAATATTTGTAAGCCGTTTCCACCTTGCCCATATCATCACAGTACAATCCGTATTTAAAATAGCACTCAGATAAAAGTTTTAAATCATCTATCCTGTCGGCTTCAGCGAGGGCTTTTTCGCAATATTCCAGTGCTCCTTTAAGGTTGGAGCTGTTATCTTCTATTTCTGCCATATCAAGATATACCCTGACAAGTAACGAAGGGGGATTGTCAGCTTTTGATTTAAGTATTTTGTCATAAACATCTTTTGCCAAAATAAATTTATAAGTTTCATTGTATATCTGCGCAATATTTAAGAGGATATAGTTGGCTTTTACAGGCTCTGAACGGAAATATATTTCGTACACTTCCGCAAACTGCGCTATAGCCATTTCTATATTTTGGATTTTTTTATAGCAAATTGCTAATTTTGTAATTATCAAAGGTTTTTTGACCTCAAACAAAGGATCCGAAGTTTTTGTAAGGGCGTTTTTATACTCTTTAATCGCGGATTTGTAATCAAATTGATCCTCGTAATCTTGAGCGTTTTTAATTATTGCATCAAGAGAATCCTTGTTTTGCGTGGATAAATCCTGTTTAATTTCTTCTTTTTCTTGACAAGAAGAACTTTTTTCGCTTTCATAACTCAAGTCGAGATGCTTTTCTCTAGCCTCTTCTTTGTCACCATTGGAATTCAGCAACAGAAGCTCTTCCTGAGAAAGTTCAAACCTTCCTTTTTTCTTTTCAGCAGCCGGGAGTTTTATTTCAGGAATAGATTTTATCTCCAGATTTGAACCTATCGAAGTAGCTTTAAAATTCCATTCGGACCCGACGGTCTTGGAATAGCTTAAATAAGTAAAATCTACGTTCTCGCCATGCGGGCTCTGGGATTGAGACTGCCTGCCGGGTTTATATTCTTCAGAAGCCTTTTTATGATAGTCGATTTCTTGCCTCATGGTAATCCTTGAAATGACAAGGTCTCTCTCGTTAGGTTTTTTAGGCAGTTGAGAGTCGTATAATTCCGCTAAATAGGAATGGATTTTGGCTTTTGTCTGAGGTTCTATAGATTTTTCAATTTCTTCTCTATAGTAGTCTTTCAGGTAGACCATGCCGGATTCTGTACATAGAATCATTCTGTTTATAAGATAATTTATGTCTTCTTTTGTAGCGAGTTTCAGGTTAATTATTGCTTTTTCGCTTATGCCGTGTCGAATTAAACTCAGAAACCACAGCACTTTTAAGAATTTATCCGGAATAAGGCTCAAAATTCTGTAAAAAATAAAATCAGGAAAAGTCGAATTTCTCTTCGCGAACTCTCCCAATATATTTGGAAAGGAAATTTTCAAAAGTTCTATTAAATTCAAAAGCAAAGAAGCATAGAGATAATGTCCTTTTGTATTCTTAAAAACCTGCTCGACATAAAACGCATTTTCATTTATATTGTGGTTTTTAAGGAAACTTTCAAAATCCGAGCGGTCCAAAAGCTTCATTATTGAACCCTTTACCCCTTCAGAAGAAGGCAGATAGTCCTCATCAAAAGATCTTGAGGCTATTACGATTTTTATTTTTTCAAAATTTGAAAGATATTTTATGAAATCCAGAATATCTTTTTGGTTTCTGCTGCTTGAATTCAAAATCTCAAAAGAGTCAAAAACAAAGAGCATAGGGTTATTACAAGCTTTTATAAAAGCGTTGATTTTCTCTGTAAACACATTCGTATCAACCTTGGGGAGAACAACCTTCCTTTCATTATGATAGGAAGCAAAATCCTGAAACAAAGACAGCAAAATATCATCAAGGTTAGTAGAATCGTAATAAGTTGTCCTAAAAATCAGAACATTATCTTTCAAGCCTTTGGGCAAAAGATTCAGAAGAGTTGACTTTCCCGAACCCATAAAGCCGTTTAAGATGAATATCTTATTTTGAGTTTCTAAAAAACCTAAAATATCCCCGTATATATCGAGATTATTTTCCAAAATAAAAGATTCGTCTTCTGAAGGGTTTATAAAAGACAAAAACTCATCATCCAGTTGTTTAAACTTGATGAAGTTTCTGACTTTGTCGTTTAAGAATTCATAGCTCATATAGCAATTTTACAATATTTAAGTATCAGTAGCAATAAAAGTACAATCTAATATAGGAAAAGGAGGTTATGAAACCTCCTTTTTCCAATATTTATCAAGCGATATTACATCATACCGCCCATACCGCCCATACCCATATCAGGCATAGCAGGCATAGAAGGTTTTTTATCAGCAACTTCTATAACAGCAGCTTCTGTAGTTAATAGCATTGATGCTACAGATACAGCGTTTTGAAGCGCACTTCTTGTAACCTTAGCAGGGTCAACGATACCTGCAGATATCATATCAACATATTTGTTAACTAAAGCGTCAAATCCTTCACATTCAGGAAGTTTTTTAACTTCTTCAACAACAACTTCACCTTTGCTTCCGGCATTATCGGCGATTTGTTTCAACGGAATATGTAATGATTCAAGAAGGATTCTGTATCCGACTTTTTCATCATCTGTTTGATATTTAATAGAGTCGATTTGAGAAGCCATTTTTTGCATAACTCTTATAAGAGCAACACCGCCGCCAGGAACGATACCTTCTTCTTTGGCCGCTCTTGTAGCGTTAAGAGCATCTTCGATTCTCAATTTTCTTTCTTTAAGTTCTACTTCTGATGCAGCACCAACTTCTATTACAGCAACGCCGCCTGAAAGTTTAGCTAATCTTTCTTGAAGTTTTTCTTTGTCGTATTCGCTATCTGAAGTTTCTATTTGACGTTTGATAAGTTTTACTCTCTCATCAACAGCTTTTTTGTGTTCGTCACCAACTACGATTGTTGTTTCGTCTTTGGTTACAGTTACGCGTTTTGCTTGACCAAGCATTTGTACGGTAACATTTTCAAGCTTGATTCCAAGTTCTTCAGTAAACATTTGACCGCCTGTTAAAACACAGATGTCTTCTAACATAGCTTTTCTTCTGTCACCAAAACCAGGAGCCTTAACAGCAACTGCTCTTAGAACTTTTCTCATTGTGTTGACAACTAATGTAGCTAAAGCTTCACCTTCAACATCCTCTGCGATGATAAGAAGCGAACGGCCGTCTCTTGCAACCTGTTCAAGAACAGGAACCAAATCAGCTATCAAGTTAACTTTTTTGTTTACACAAAGAACGTAAGCATCTTCTAAAACAGCTTCCATTCTTTCTGCATCGGTTACAAAGTAAGGAGAGATATAGCCTTTATCAAACTGCATACCTTCAACTACTTTTAAGTTTGTGCCTGTTGATTTAGATTCTTCAACAGTGATAACGCCGTCGTGTCCGACTTTTTCCATAGCATCAGCGATTAATTCACCGATTGAATTGTCGTTACCGGCTGAAATTGTAGCTACTTGGGCTAATTTTTCTTTTGAATCCACCGGTTTAGACATTTTTTTAATTGTTTCAAGCGCTAATTCAACACCTTTATCCATACCGCGTTTGATGCACATTGGATTTGCGCCGGCAGTAAGGTTTCTTAAACCTTCTCTAACAATAGCTTGAGCTAAAACAGAAGCGGTTGTTGTACCGTCACCTGCAACATCATTTGTTTTAGAAGAAACTTCTTTTAACAATTGAGCGCCAGCGTTTTCCAAGCCGTCCTCTAATTCGATTTCTTTAGCGATTGTAACACCATCATTAACGATTTGAGGTGATCCGAATTTTTTTTCTAATATAACATTTCTGCCTTTTGGTCCAAGCGTGACTTTTACAGCATCAGCTACAGCGTCAATACCTTTTAAAAGGCTTTTTCTAGCTTCTTCGTTAAATACGATTTTTTTTGCCATTTCCTATCTCCTTTATAACATTCTTTTTTAACAATTAATCTTGTAGCTCAACCGAACGAAAGTTCATTGCTTCCGCTTTGTTGCGCCGTTGAAAGGGCATTTATTCCAAAACGCCTAAAACATCTTTTATAGAAAGAATTTTGAACATACTGCCGTCCATTTTTAAATCTGTACCGGCATATTTAGCAAATAACACGATTTCACCGACTTTAACTTCAACTTCTTCTTTTTGTCCGTTTTCTAAAGTTTTGCCTGAACCCACTGCAATAACTTCGCCTTTTTGAGGTTTTTCTTTTGCACTATCCGGAATAAAGATTCCGCCTTGTGTTTGTTCAGCGTCTTCTACCACTTTAATTACAATTCTGTCTGATAATGGTCTGATTGACATGTTTTTTCCTCCTATAAATAACTTTTTTATCTAATAATTTTTATATCTACTTACTTTATATAATTAATTTCCAAGTTTTATTTAAAAATTAATAAAAAATTAAGAATTTCTCATAACTGATGTTATCATATTAATGGATAAAGATTAACTAGAGGATGCTATTTTGCCAAAGTATCAAAGCTGTAAATGGATTGAACATGGAATGGTGTTGGATTTTATGAACACCGTAAGGTTTTGCAGCAATGCTAATCCAGGGCATGGCGGAAGACCTTTGATTTTTGAAAATTTCTGCGGCGAGAATATAAATTGGGAAGAATTTTTCAAATACCAAAACAAAATAAGAGAAAAATTCAGAAACGGCGAACCAATCGAAGAATGCAAAAACTGCATAGGATTTGAATGCAAAGAATGGAATCAGGAAAATTATATAGATGAACTCTTGATAACCCCCTGGCATGAATGCAACTCAAAATGCACATATTGCGGGGTCCATCAAGATGAATATTTCAAAGGAAAATCCAAAAAATATAACGTCTACAACCTTGTAAAAAACATGGTGAAAAATAACATCCTGAAAAAAGACGGCGTGATGGATTTTGCGGGAGGAGAACCCACTTTAAGCCCATACTTTGAAAAAACCTTGAACCTGTTTATTGATGAAGGCTTTTTAAATATAGTGGTGCATACAAATGCAATTAAACACTCAAGAGCCATCGAAAAAGGTATCAAAAAAGGTGCCGTAAACATACTTGTATCAATAGATGCCGGAACAAAAGAGGTGCACGAAAAAGTAAAGGGCGTTAAGACTTTCGACAAAGTATGGAAAAACTTAAAAACATACGCAAAAGTACAACAAAAACCTTACAGGCAAGTCAAAGCCAAATTCATTGTAGTCCCAGGCATAAACGATACCAAAGAAGAAATAGATTTATGGCTTCAAAGCTGCTTCACAATCGGCATAAAATATGTCGTATTAAACCTCGATTTCAATTGGCTTAACAAAAACATAGACAATATCGACTTAAATCTTTACGATTTAATGAAATACACAATAGCTGAAGCAGAAAAACTCGGGATAACCTGCGAATTATACGGGCAAATGTTTCAATTAAAATCCATAGTTGAAAATTCAAGAGAAAAAAACGAAGCCGGATTCCATTACAATAAGCTCGAATCATAGATATAGAAGCCTTCAAAACAACATTCTTATTTATGCAATTAGCCTAATGATAAAATCAGGCTAGATTCAAGTCTAGACATGGCCTTACTTGAAAATAATTTGTATTTTATTTATAATTCATTCATCAAGAAGGAAAGGTTATATTATGGCTAAAAATCAGCTGCCTGAAGGCGTAGGCAAGAAAATAGTTGAAGCACTAAAAAGACAGTCTGAAATTGAAATCAATCCAATTGCAGAAGAAGAAGTTGAAGAAATGTTAACAACTCCTGAAAGTAATTTAGAAACTTTTGAAAATGTAATTTCTGAAGAAGTCAACCAAAATCTTTTCGCTTCTGAAATGAGCCCGCAAGATGATTTCATAGTCGAAGAACCTACTATAGAAGAAACTCCGCAATTTAGTTTCAGCTATGACCCTCAAGAATCTCTTCATTCAGAACCCGTTATGGAACCGCAAATAAATTACCAGCCTATAAAAGAGGTGAGAATGCCACAAAATATTGAAAAAAATAAATCATTTGATATGCCAGCAAATGTAGCCGTTTTAAAAAGATTAATAACTCAACTCCCAGCAGGAGTGACAAAACAAACAGGTGCTCAAATTATAAGACAAACTATAGAAGCACTTGGAATATCAATGAACAATGTGCTTCAAGAAGCACAGCAGGTTCAAGATACTTTAAACGGCTCTATCAAAGACTGCATGAGCAAAATTCAAGAATACAAAACGAACATACTTCATCTTGAAAGACACGCTCAGGATTATCAAAGACAGGTAAGCCAAATCAACGACCTTATCAGCTTATTTATTTTAACTGATAAGAAATAAGTCTTAAAAAATAAAACTAATTATTGACTCCATATCCAAAAAGTGCAAAATCGTACTTAACAGGATCTTTGGGGTCAAGTTTTTTGAGCCCTTCTGTTATCTCGATGACGCTTTGAAAATCGTCATTTTTTCTTTTTAGCAGACCAAATTCTCTCGATAATCTTGCTACGTGAGTGTCCAAAGGAATTAAGAGCTCGGATTTATCTATAAATTTCCAGATGCCTAAATCCACATCTCCGTCTCTGACAAACCATCTCAAAAGCATATTAAGCCTTTTACATGCGCTGTTTTTATTCGGATTGGGAAGCAAATAACAAAAACCTTGTCTCATAGGAAGGTTAGCTCTTAAATAAAAATAGTCGCAAACGCCTTGAAGCATGCCTCTTACGCTTTTTGTACTCGAATAAGAATAAGAGAAAAGTTCTTCCAGAGTTTTATTTTCCGAATACAGAATATTTAAAATCCTACAGACTTCTTTTACATCAGAATCTTTTGCAAACCTATACAAAAATCCATCCAGCGACTTATTTTTAGAGTTGTAAGATTTAATGAATTCAAAAGGCTTATTTTCCATTCTTTCAAAAAGTTCATCGAGCTTCTGTATAAAAACTTCTCTTCTTCCAAACGAGAACATCGCAGACAAAAAGCCCGCTATTTCAATGTCGTTTCTGTCTTTGAAACGATGAGGAAATTGAATAGGATCATTTTTTATAAAATCACTGGTCTCATACTGTTCAACGTATTTGTCTAACTGAGCCTTTAACATCATCTAATCCTTTTGAAATATGATTCTATAATATTATCGCATTCTTCCTGCAAAATTCCTCCCTTAACTTCAAGGCTGGAATTCATAATCTGTCTTAAATCTATTTTAGAGCCTAACGCACCATACAAAAGATCGTAAGAACCGAAATATACCTTCGAGATTCTTGATTGAATTATAGCAGAAGCACACATAGGACAAGGTTCAAGAGTAACATACATCTCACAATCATTAAGCCTCCATGAACCAATTTTTTTAGAAGCTTCTTTTATGGCAACCATTTCAGCGTGCAAAGTCGCATCTTGATTTAATTCCTTTTCGTTTGAGCTGATTGAAAGAATTTCATTCCCTTTCACTATCACAGCACCCACAGGAACATCTGAGATGGAAAAATTAGCCCTGTCTAGCGCCAAACGCATAAATCCGACATTCATTCCAAATCCCGCTTCAGCGTTATTTAAAAGGGGTTCGATTTTTTCGCTGTCATCCACTTTTTTCATACATCTTCACCATTAAACACAGGGAAATATACCCTCGCGAAGAACTCATTGTCTTTGGTCGATTCCAAAGAAATATAGCCGTCCATAGCTTCTACAAGACCTTTTACAATAAAAAGCCCTAATCCTGTTCCCCTGGTGGTTCTGGTGGTGTCATTCTCCACTCTGGTAAATTTCTCAAATAACTTATTTAACACACTTTTTTCTATATAATTAGCCTTGTTTGAAACAACGATAACTGCTCTATCATCCTCTATGGAAGAAGAAATGAAAATCGGCGTATCTTCATAGGCATATTTATTAGCATTTTCCAACAGGTTAATCAGAACTTGCTCAAGTCTGTCTCGGTCCGCAATAATATATGGGAAATCCGGCGAAATATTGTTTTCGATTACTCTTTTATCAATATTTTTAATTGAGAGTATAGAGGATTCGACAACATTCGACAAATTAATTTTCTCAAGGCTGATATTAAGCTTCGCTCCCTCAATATCAGGGATAACAAGCAGGTCCTCGACCATTCTGTTCAATCTTTCAGACTGCTGCTTTATTATCATCAATGACTTATGTCTTGTTTCGTCGTCGATCACAATATCTTGTCTCAAAAGCCTTGAAGTGTAGCCTTTTATGCTGGTAAGAGGGGTTCTGAACTCATGGCTTACGGTATCTATAAGGTTGGACCTGAATTCATTCAATATTTTAAGTTCTTTATTTTTTTGTTTTAACTGCCTGTATGAATTATTTATCTCGTTCACCATTTTGTTGAATTCTTGTGCCAAAAATACTATTTCAAACGGAGTAAATACGTTTGTCAAAAGCCTGATTTTACGCTTATAGTTTCCTTTCGATAACGCCATAAGACCTTTAAAAAGCTGTCTCATATTTATGTAAAGGTAATAAGTGTACAATCCAACAAGCAAAATTATAAAAAGAGTAGCAGCCAAAATAGAAAATATAATCTTCGCCCTGGCAGTATTTATGGTCTTATCAGTCATTTCTTGGGTCGTATTTACAACAACCGTAAAATTATTTTCTTTCATTTTTAAATATACAAGAGGCTGGTTTTTTATATCGCCGAAGGTAGTTGCGGTATTAAGCTCAAGCTTTTTAGGGAGCAGCGAAATAGTTTTTTCAAAATCGCTCTCTAAATAATTATGTGCAAACACAAGCCCTCTGTTATTGTCCAGAACGTAAATTCTTCTTTTGTCGGTTTGGAAATTTGTAAATACTTTTTGCTTGAAGGCGTCTAAATCAATCTTTGCAACAAGATATTTGTCGTCATTTATTTTTTCTGTGATTGTAAGGCTCTTGTTTTTATCGTTATAAACAAGCGTATCCTCGGCACCGGGTATAAATTCTTGCTCAGAAGGGTGAATAATATCTAATTTTTCAAAGATATTTGAATTAATCATTACATCTTTCAAATAAACATTTTCAATGTATTCTGAAGGCATGTATTTGGTTGCGAGAACTACTTCTTCGAGTTTTCCTTCATCAGATTCTAAAAGAGAATAAATATTGTTATCAATAGTTTGCGCAATCATAACGGCTGAATCGCCAAGTTCTTTCCTGATCGCATGTTGGTTGATGTTGTTTACAATCAAGCCTGCAATTACCATCGGAGTAATAACGGAAAACAAAGTTACTATGGCAATTTGTTCTACTATTTTGAGTCTTTTAAATCTCTTCTTCATTCTGTTTCTTCAATAAAAGGCGTAAGTTTATATCCTACATTAGTGACCGTATGCAAATAAATCGGATGTTTAGGGTCTTCTTCAATTTTTTGTCTTAACCCTCCGACATGCACTCTTAGCATTCTAACATCCTCATCGCCATCATAACCCCATACTTCACTTAGGAGTATGGCAAGGGAAACGGCTTTATTTATATGCTGCATAAGACAATACAATATTTCAAATTCAGTTGGGGTAAGCTTTATCCTGTTCCCTTTGATGTTTGTTTCGAGAGAATCCGGGAATAGCTCTATGTCTCCTGCTTTTAATATTTCTTTTGACAACGGGTTAGTGTCAGGTGAAGCATTTCTTCTTAAAAGAGCTCTAACTCTTAAAAGAACTTCCTGAATATCAAAAGGTTTTACTATATAATCATCAGCGCCGGAATCAAACCCTGCTGTCTTATCGTTAATAGCCCCTTTTGCTGTCAAAAGAAGCACAGGCATTTCGGGCTTGGTTTTCCTTATGTTTTTACAAACGTCGTATCCGTTCATTTTAGGCATCATTACATCAAGAAGAACCAAATCATAATGGGAGCTTATCGCTTTATTTAAACCCTCAAGACCGTCTGAAGCTGTATCAACCGAGTATCCGCTTTGTGCAAGGTCAAACTCCAGAAGCTCACGGATTTCATCATCATCATCAACTACCAAAAGTCTTTTTTGCATCATAAAATCCCTTTATTTCACAAGGTTATTATCTCATAATATTTAAGTTTTAACAACGTAATGAGCTTATCAAAGTCACAAGATGATGCTATGATAAACACACTGAAGGTATAGAAAATCAAAATGCAAAGACTTATCAAAATATCAGGATACTTAATATTAATAATCGGGGCTGTTTCAATGCTTATACCGTTTTTGTGGATGCTTTGCATATCTTTTATGAATGACTCTCAGATTTTCAATTACCCTCCCACATTCATCCCCCAACCCTTCACCGCTGACAACTACACAAAAGTAATAACAGCACTCCCTTTAAAGCAATATTTTTTAAACAGTTTATTTGTTGCAACTGCAACCACAATAGGACAGGTTTTCATCTCTGCTCTCGCCGGGTACGCTTTTGCAAGGCTCAACTTCAGATTTAAAGAGCCTCTATTTTTTATAATACTTATAACGATGATGGTTCCGCCTCAGGTGAACATAATCCCTTTGTTTTTCTTGATGCGTAACCTGAACTGGATTGATACATATCAGGGGCTAATAGTACCGGGGTTGTTCGGGGGATTCGGCGTTTTTATGATGAGACAATGGTTTAAATCGCTTCCGAGAGATTTGGAAGAAGCTGCTAAAATAGACGGATGCTCCACTTATTCAATATTTTTCAAGATAGCACTACCTTTAGCTATTCCCGTTGTTGTAACATTATCCATCTTCACTTTTATAACGACCTGGAACAGTTTCATGTGGCCATTAATCATAACAAATTCCGATGCAATGAGAACACTTCCTTTGGGCCTGGCTAATTTTAAGGGAAGCTTCAGAGAAATAACCCAATGGGGGCAATTGATGGCTTATTCAGTCATCTGCTGCATTCCTGTAATCGCAATATTTTTGCTTGGGAAAAAATATTTCATAAACGATATTTTAAGCGGCAGCCTTAAAGAATAAAATCAAGTGAAAATCGCCGGCTTTACAGAAATGCATAAATTTTATACACGGCGAGCCTCGGATCATCCATCGCCCCGGGATTAGATTTAACCAACGATTTTATCGTGTCTCTAGCTTTTACATATTCTTTTTCGGCAAGGTACATATCTGTCATATTAAGTGCCACGTCTATGTTGGCCGGTTGCTCTTTTCTGAGCTTGATAAAAGCTTTTTCCGCAACAAAATAATCGCCATTTTTAGATTTAATCAAAGCTATTAAAGCTCTGGTGTCAAAGTCGTCATTTATCTGTCTTGCTTTATTAGCAAATTTAAGCGCCTCTTTATAATTATCAAGATTAAGGTAATTATTGGCCATATTGTAATATATCGCAGCTACTGTTTGCGCATCCCTTGCTCCATAAATCGCCTGGGATAAAACCTGATTACTTTTTTCATACTGCTTGTCGGTTGTATATCGAGACGCGAGCTCAAGCCAATTATTCATATCGTTAGGATTTTCATTTACTTTCTTAACGGCTCTTTCAATGCTGTAGCCTTTACTCATCGAGACATCACCGATGAATATGGGACTATAGAGAAAACGCTGATTATTCATCAAAGAAATATTTGTATTGGTGATGTCAGGCGCAAAAGAATATAAAAGCTTTAAAGTGTTTACATCTCTGTGCGAGATTTGTTTTTCTCTTGTTTGTCCATACAATTTGTCGGCAGAATAAAACATGACATCTGAAACAAAACGGCTATGCCCCCATATACCAAGTGCATGGCCTATCTCGTGGGTCATAACGGTTGAGATTGCTTCCGGTTCAAAAAACTGTTTTAAATTGCTTTTTGCATTGATTTTAATATCCATGTATTTGAGTTTTCTGTCCGAAGTAACAGGAACCGTTCTCCCGACACTATATTCACAAGTCATTTCATCGTGGCAAAACTTTGAATTATCAACATCAACAAACGAAACCAGTATTTGCGCTTCATCCTTATTTTTTGTCTCAGCGAAATTTACAAGTCCCTTTGTTTTTGTACGCCATTTATCAAAAGAGTCTAAAAGCAAAGAGGTATAATAATCAGGGACTTTTACGTCATATTTAACAAAATACTTCAAAGGCTGGGTGTTCAAATCCCATCTCAAAACCTGATTGTCATTCAATGCTTCTTCAATATAATTCTCTCCAGCTCTAGCCAGAATTTGTTTTTTCAAATATGCCAACACCTTTGTGGCATATATCTCAGCTTTTGATTTGTCATCAAATTGAGAGATATCATATAAATCTTTTTGAACATCATATGTTAATGTCTGATGGGCAAGCGATTGTACCCAATAAAAAGAATAGTCCGGGTTTTTATTGCTGAATTTATAAGCAAACTTGAAAAGCTCCGATGAAGTCTTATAGTCTTTTGAATCATACAGAACTTTACCCATTCCAAAAAGGATTTGCGGGAAAAATATTTTCAAACTGAAAAAAACAGCAATGCAGAATAAAATTATAAAAAGAAGTGAAAGATTTTTCTTTTTAGGTTTTTTATTTTCAAAAACAATTTCTTTTTTCTGACTCGCCACTCGAAACAGCTTATTCTTCTACATTATTCAATTTTAATCAGATTTTAAATTGGTGTCAATTTCTAATATTTTTGCAAGCGCCTTGGTATCGCCTTTAAGCTTGAAATACTCTGCAAATTTAGGTGTTGTTTTTATGTTAAATGAACGTCCGTTTTTATCTTTTGTTCTGGCGATAAGTCCTTTTTTGACAAGCTCTTGAACATGCTCATAGGCTGTAGAGCCTCTCATTTCTTTAAGAAGAGATTGCCTAATAGGCTCTTTTAAAGCTATAACTGTCAATGTTTTCAACACTGGTGGCGACAATTCAACAGGACAAAGCTTTTCTACGATATCTAAGTAATCATTTTTTACCTGAAGAATATACCCGTTTTCATCATCAATTTCTAAAGCGCCTTCTCTTGAAGAATAGTCCAAAATCAGATCCAACATAGCATTTTCTGTTTCTACTTCGTCAGATTCAAGTATTTCCGCTATTTCCTTTATTTCCAAAGGATTGGCTGTCACAAACAATACGGCTTCTATTCTAGATTTAAGTTCCATCGCTCAACACCTCTATGCCGTTTCTTCCTGCAAAATAGGCTGCTCATATTTAACAACAAATAAATCAGAGTAGAATTCATCCTGTACAAGTTCAAAATCGCTTGATGCAGAAAGGAACAAAAGGGCTATATACGCGGAAATCCTATCCATACCAAGCAAAGTGAGAGTGTTTAATTCTACTTTTTCTTCTTGTTCAAAAATTCTTATTAAATTTTCATGAAGGATTTTCACGCTGTTCTCGATGTACTCATCATGCGCAAGATTGATGATATCGTCAGAAGTGAATTTTGCGTATGACTTGACTCTTCTTTTCGCTCTTTCAAGAGAATTTTTCAAAGACTGTTTTCTGTCTAATTCTTCGTAAAATTCCAACTGCCTAATAAGGTCTTTAAGGGTAACAACCCTGTTTCTGTTAAGCCTTATACTTGTTCTTCTTTGAAGCACTTCATCAATTGAGATGACATTATTTCTGTTTATTGATTCTTCTTCTATCTCATTGTCCATCCAGTCGTCATCATATTCAGCGTCAAGATTTTCCTCTTGAGATTCAAACTGCGTAGGATCAATGCCTTCCAATATGTTTGATTTTATTTTCAACAAAATAGCGGCAAACAGAAGAGTTCTTCCCGTGAGTCTCAAGTTATTTGCCTTGCTTTGCGCCAAATGCAAAAGATACTTGTCTGTGATATCAACAATATCAATATTCCAAGGATCAATCTTTCCATGTCTTGCCATAGAAACAAGAATCTCGATTCCGTCCATCTGTTCAGAAGGAGTGGTTGTGGAAATCATCTCAATGTTAGGGCCAAATTCTTTGTTTAAAGAATTTGATGTCTCTTGCATATAAAAATTTTCAGCAGTGTTTGCATCCAGCATGATTAGTCTCTTAATTTCACTCCCGTAACTCTTGTTATCCCTTTTTCTTTTTGCGTAACGCCGATTGTCCTATTAGCTGATTCTATCATAGGTTTTCTTAAACTAACTACTATAAATTGCGTATCCTTTGATTGCATTTTTATCATTTCAGCTAGTTTTTCAACGTTTATACCGTCAAGGTGCATATCCACCTCGTCAAAAGCATAAAACGGAGCCGGCATATATCTTTGAATAGCAAAGACGAAAGCAAGCGCAGTCAGGGATTTTTCACCACCAGACATACCTTCCAGTCTTTGTTTCTTCTTGTCTCTTGGTTGAGCCTCGATAGTCAAGCCTCCCTGGAAAGGATTTTCAGGATTTTCTAAAATCAATGTGCCTTCCCCATCGGATAATCCGGCGAAAATTTCCTTGAAATTTTCATTAATGTTGTTGTACGTCTTTAAGAAAGTTTCTTTCTTCAATTGCTCGTAACCGGACATTCTCTCTAAAATCTGCCCTCTTTCTTTTGAAAGGGTATCGATTTTTGTTTTTAATTCTTCCTGCCTTGCAATAACCTCGTCATAAGCGCTGATAGCCCTCATGTTGACAGGTTCCATCTCTTCCATTCTTCTTTGAAGCCTTTGGATTCTTGAAGTTATTTCTTCGACTGAAATATCTACAGGCTTTAAAGAATTGATGTCGATATTTGCACTTTTGAGTTCTGTTATAACTTCTTCAAGCTGAGGATCAAGCTCTCTTCTTCTTGCCTTAAACGACTCTATCTGCTCAGCCATTCTTGACAAATCATTGTCAAAAATATTCTTTTGTTTTTCTATTTCCAAAAGTTCTTGCTGAACAAGATCTCTTTGTGCTTGAAGTTGGACAAGTTTTTCTCCTAAATCCTTAATTTTGACATCAAGCTCTTGAATTTGAACTTCAATGACTTTGATTTCATCCTGATATCTTGCTTTGTCTTGAGCAAGAATCTCATTGTCTTTTAACAGCTTTTGAATCTGCTCTTCTTTTGTTTTTATGACTTCATTGTTGAAACTAATATCACGGTTCAAATCATTGATGTCATTTTGGCAATTTAGAACCTGGGTCTGGTACTTTTTAATAAGCCCTTCAACTGCTTCTGTCATTTCTTTCAGCTTAACGAGTTCTTCTTCGCTCATTTTGCTTTCTATTTCATGAATTTGATTTTCAAGCTCAAGGATTCTAGAATTTATCTCGACATGTTTTTCTTCATAAGAATCAAGTTTTTTCTCGATTTGAGTTATCTTAGGCTCTAATTCTTTTATTAAAAGTTCTCTTTGGGCGATATTTTTTTCGTTATCCTCTGAATTTTTCACAAGGTTGTTGAGCTCTAATTTGGCGCTGTTTAAAGAAGTCATCGTGTTTGAATAATCGCCTCTGACTTTATCAAGTTTTTGTTCAAATTCCGCTTTTTTCTTTTCTAAAAGGGCAGCATCTTTTTCAAACCCTTTTAATCTATCTCTAAAGGTATTTAATTCATCATCCTGATTCTGGCTGAATCTTAGACCTGTCTGTCTTCTTGAACCGCCTGAGATAGCTCCTGATTTTTCAAACAAATCGCCTGATAAAGTAACCATTCTGTATTTGCCGATAAGTTTTTTTGCACTTGCAAAGTCTTCTACAACAAGAGTTTCACCCAGAGAGTGATAAAAGGCGTTCAAATACTCATCATCAAAATCAATCAGGTTGATTGCGAAATCGACAACCCCTTTTTCTTTTGGAAGCCTGAGGCTAGATGGCGCTTTGCCGATTTTATTAAGCGGCAGGAAAGTTGCAACGCCCGCGTTGGATGATTTTAAGATGTCTATAGCAATCCTCGCCACATCCTCGTCATCAACAACAATGTTTTTCATTCTTGAGCCCATAGCAACTTCAAGAGCGGTAGAATATTCTTTGTCGACCTTTCCAAGCTGCAACAACGGAGCGTGAACGCCGTCTAATTTGGCATTCAAGACAGTATCAATTGCTTTACCGAAGTTCACTTCATCATAAGCATTTTTTTGAGCTTCAAGCTGTGACACTTTTCTGTAAGCCATTTGAATATTGTGATTCAAATCAAAAAGTTCATTTTTGGCTTTATCAAGCTCATACATAGCATTTTGCTGAACTATTTTATAGTCTTCCAAGTCTTTCGCCAAGTCTTCGACTTCAATTTCAAGCTTATCTTTATTTCCTGAAAAACTTGCCTTGAATTCTTTCAATTCTTCAATAATGTTTCTTGAGTCTTCGATTTCTTTTTTTGCATTGGAAAGCTCTGTCTCTAAAGGTATGGATTCTTTTTGAAGGTTCAATTCTTCATCTTTGAGCTGCTCTAATGTTTTTCTTAGGTTATTTCTTTTCTCGATATATTCATCAGCAGTCTGACTAAGCCCTGCAGCTTCTTGCAAAATTTTAGCCAATTCTTGTTTTTGGATTTCAATATTAGCTTCAATTCCTTGTATTTCTTCTTTTTTAGCTTCTATTTTCTCATTGGTGGATTTTATTTTTTCCTGCAATGACTCAATGCCGTTTTTGGCATTTTCAATGGTTTTTAAATTGTCATGGACATTTTTATCGGCAAAATTTGAAGCGGAAATTTTCCTTTCAATCTGGCCTTTCAGCTCCTCAACTTGTTTTTTAATCTCAATTTGTTCTGCTTCACCGTTTGTTTTAACAAGTTCAGAAACTTCTTCGTACTTGGCTTTGGCTTGAGTTAACTTACCTTCTAAATCTTTTAATTTATATTCTTCTTCTTTTTTCTTTTTATTGAATTCTAAAATGCTTTCATGCACTCTTTCAATAGAGCGCTTGATGTCAAAATACTTAACAGTAGTGATTTGACTCTCTAAACTGACTTTTTCATCCTTTAATTTCTGATATTTTAAAGCAACTTCTCTTTCTGAAGCCAATTGTTCAATCCTTGAATCGATTTCAGTAAGAATAATATTTGACTTTTCAACCCTTTGCTCTACCGTCAAAAGCTCTTGTGATGCCTGATCTATACGCCTGTCAAAGTCAGCGACGCCGGCTATCTCGTCAACGATTTTTCTTCTTTCAAAGGCTGAACAATTAGTGATGCTGGTAACATCCCCTTGCATCATAACGTTGTAGCTGTTAGGGGTGATATTATATTTTTCGAGCTTTGCGTGAATCTCACTGAGAGTAGCGATTTTACCGTTAAGATAATAAATACTGTTGAAGCCCTGAGAGGATTTTCTGATTTTTCTTCCGACTACAATCTCTTCTTCATCGCCGTTTTCAGGCGCAAAAGCGACCCTGACGAAGGCTTCATTCCTTTTATTGTGGGTAGAAATAAGATGGAAAAGTTTTTCTGCTCTGAGGGTTCTGGATGTCGAAAGACCCAATGCGAAAAGAATACTGTCAATTATATTACTCTTTCCCGAACCGTTTGGTCCTGAGATTGTCGTAAACCCTTTCAAAAAAGGAATCGTAACAGTATTAGCAAAAGATTTGAAGTTGTCAACTTCCAGCTCTCTAATATACATCTTTTATATGTTCTGCCCAAGCCTAGACTTTATATATAATCAATTAGACAACAAATAAACTCAATAGTCAAAACGTTTACCATTCTTAAAGAAGAAATTTTACATTGAAAATTTCTGAAAGGTATATTAACAAATATAAAAAGTTTATTTTTAAGTCAAAAGAGTGTAAAATTGAAATAGTTATTGAATGAAAATTAGTGTGAAGTATGAGCAAACTCGATATTGTAAAATTTCTGACTGAAGCTGTTGAAAAAGGAGCATCTGATATCCATTTAAGAACAGATGAGCCACCTGCTTTAAGAAAAAACGGAAAAATTTTCAAAACAAAATTAGAACCGTTAAGCGAAGCGGAGATTTTCGGAATAATTGACACAATCGTGCCTCACAGTATCAAAAACAAGGCTTTTGAAGTATTCGACCTGGATTTCGCATATGAAATCAGAGGTGTATCAAGGTTCAGGGTAAATTTATCAAGAGAACTGGGGCGATTATCGATTGTTATAAGGGCGATATCTTATGATATCTTGGGAATAGAAGCACTTAACCTGCCAAAATCCATCGGGAAATTCTCAGCTCTGACAAACGGCATTGTTCTTATCACAGGCCCTACAGGAAGCGGGAAATCAACTACCATCGCTTCTTTGATAGATTATATAAATCAAAGTTATCAAAAACACATAATAACAATCGAAGATCCTGTAGAATATATCTATACAGATAAAAAATCCATTGTTACTCAAAGACAAATCGAAATTGATACGGCATCTTTCCCTGACGGGATAAAATATGCTTTAAGACAAGACCCTGACGTAATTGTAATCGGGGAAATAAGAGACGTAGAAACAATGCAAAGTGCTCTTAAAGCCTCTGAAACCGGACACCTTGTCTTTGCCACAATGCACACAAATGACGCCATACAAACCATAAACAGGGTTATAAACTTCTTTGACCCGAAAGACAGGGATTTTGTAAGAAAACAATTGGCTGAAACGTTAAGAGGCACTGTAGCTCAAAAATTAATACCAAGACAAGACATCCAAGGAAGAATTCCCGCATGCGAGATACTTGTTGTCACTCCAACAGTAAAAGACTTCATAATAAAAGACGAACTTGAACAGATTTATGACCTTGTAAAAAAAGGATCTTTCAACGACATGACCACTTTAAACATGTCATTATATAATTTGGTTCAGCAAAATATAATTACTCAAGAAAACGCTCTTTACTACAGCGACAACAAAGTAGAGCTTCAACAATATATCAGGGGAGTTTACCACGGAACCTACAACAAAATAAATATGTAGAGCCATCAAAATGCAAAATTTTACAACCAATGCGATTAATATCAGATCATACAACCTAAGCGAGTCCGATAAAATTATAGTTATGTATTCAAAAGAAAAAGGGCTCATTAAAGGTGTTGCCAAAGGCAGCAAAAAAACCTCCAGCAAATTAGGAGGCAGGATGGACATGCTTGTTGCAAACAAATTGATGTTACATAAAGGCAGAAACCTGGATACGATTTGTCAGGCCGAAGCTCTTGATACTTTTATGAACCTTAGAAGAGATATGGATAAATTATTTTATTCAATGTACTGCGCCGAAATAATAAACAACTTTGGAATTGAAAACGATCCTAACAGCGAAGAAATCTTTAATCTTTTCTACTCGTTTCTTCAAACAATATCAAGCGCAAAGACAAAAGAAGAAACTTTGCTTGCCGTACTGAGGTTTCAACTTCAAGTCATGAATGTTTCAGGTTATTCTCTGGAAACCGATCAATGCGTTAAATGCAATTGTAAAATGAACGAAGAAGAGCTCTATTTCTCCTTTGAACAGGGAGGAATCCTCTGCAAAAACTGCAAGAGCGCTTCAATAGGCGCACAAAAAATGCACCATAAAATAAAAGATTTTATAAAAATTCTGCAAACAACTGAATTTTCGGAAAAAACAAGATACGATGAACTTGCAACAGAAAGAATTTGCGATTTTTGTTTTCAGTTGCTGAAAAAATATATTGAATTTTATTCGCCGAAAAAGTTCAAAACCACAGAAATGCTTGAAACCGTTAGATGAAGGGACAACAAATGAATTTAGCTGATTTTATTGAACACACACTTTTAAAACCTGAAGCAACAAATGAAGAACTAAAAAAACTCTTCACGGAAGCAAAACAGCACAAATTTAAAGGCATTTGCGTTAATCCTATAAACGTAAAAATGGCCAAAGATTTCTTGAAAAATACAGGAGTAAAAATAGTTACTGTAGTAGGGTTTCCTCTAGGCGCTTCATTGCCTGAAGTAAAAGCTTTTGAAGCAAAGAAAGCAATAGAAGACGGCGCTGATGAAATAGATATGGTTATAACAATTCAAGCTGTCAAAAATAAAGAGTGGGAATATGTGAAAAAAGACATAGCAGAAGTAAAAAAAGCTTGCGGCACACATATTCTGAAAGTAATAATCGAAACTGATCTTTTAACAGACGAAGAAATAATAAAATCTTGCGAAGTGGCGGTAGAAGCAGGCGCTGATTTTGTCAAAACTTCAACCGGATTTGTAAAAGGAGGCGTCGGAGCAAAAGTGGAAGACGTCAGAACAATGAATGAAGTTGTAAAATCCACTTCTGTCCAAATAAAAGCATCCGGAGGCATAAAAGACAAAGAAAAAGCACTAATGCTAATAGAAGCAGGCGCTTCAAGGTTGGGAACAAGTTCCGGCGTAGAAATAAACGCATAAAAATAAATCAAATTTAAATTTTATATAACTTCTTAGTTTGCTTTGCCTATTGCTTTTTTGAAAGATTCGACTATGCGCTCACGGCAAAATATATAAAAATAGCCAAAAGTCAGCGCAAAAGCAAAAACGGATGCGGCTATATGGAGTATTTGTTTTTTCTTATTGTTAAAATCAGCAGAAGAATCAGGCTTCGCCGGAGCAATCGTATCAGAATTCGCTTTAAAGTTGGTTTTTTGTAATCTATAATTATTAACTGCCGAAACTCTCATTTTATCAGCCTTTATAATTTCTGCTTTAAGACTT
Organism: Cyanobacteria bacterium OH_PDB_230; assembly: GCA_023421795.1. Classification (GTDB taxonomy): domain Bacteria; phylum Cyanobacteriota; class Vampirovibrionia; order Gastranaerophilales; family Gastranaerophilaceae; genus JAEZOG01. The sequence continues at coordinate 308,270 of JAEZSO010000002.1, read as the reverse complement.
CAAGTCCTGAGTTTTCAATGTTTGGAGTATTTATTTCAAAAACATGGATTCTCGAAGTACCTAAATCAACATTAACTTTACCATCTTCCGCCTGAAGAACACTTTCTTCTCCGTATGTAGGAAGCAGATTTTTCAAGGTTTGACTTGCACTTAAACCTGGAATATTGACACTTCCTTTTTGTCTGGTTTCAATATTTCTGTTTGCAACAACCAAAATTGTTTTTCCGTTGTAATGTCTTGCAAATGCAATAATTTGATCTCCTGGGTTGTTATCAACCTTCAACGGAATAAAAGAGCCTTTAGTTATTATATCTTTATAGTCGCCTCTCATTTTGAAAGCATCTGCCATAAAGTCGCCTATTTCAGGATGTTTGCCGATTAATGGTCTTGACAGATTAAAGATATCCGGACGCCCTCTGTGGACTTCGCATTCGTTAGAATCTGTCACCGTTTGAGTATCAGTTTGTCCTTCATAATCATATAAATAATCATCGCCTGACTGATAACCATCCATAAAGTATGGATTTGTCATAGGAAGTGTGGCTTGAAGCCCTGAAACTAAGTTTATGAAATTTGGACCGCCATGGAACATTAAAGAAATATCATCGTGAGTTCCAAAAGATCCGATTAATGACTTACCAGGATCGAGATCCTGAGACATTTTTAAATTTTCTTTTACGTAATCTATTAATTCGCTTGCTTTTGTCCACTCATGGAAAATGTGATATTGTCCATAATAGCTGTCAAAGCCTGCTCTCAAACAATCTTCAGGTCTGTCATAGTTCATATTTAATTGAGGAGATGCATCCTCATATGTATAACTTTCTGCAAGCCAAGCAAAATCAGGGTCTTTAGCACGAGAATAAGGGATTATGATATCCCAGAACTGAGTAGGTTTTGTTCTTGCAACGTCTGAACGGATGCCGTCAAAACCAAAATCTACGCACATATCTACATATTTTTTATGCATTTCGACCAAGTCAGGGTTTAGTTCCTTCTTAGACTCATCTTTCCAAGGATTAAACATTCTGATATCGTTCCATCCTTGTGGAGTTTTTGGAAGTCCGTTTCTTTCAAACGCCATAAGTTCAGGTCTTTGCTGGAACATATCGTATGAAGCACAGCTCGGCAAATCTAACATAACGTGAATATCACGTTTATGACATTCTTTTATGAATCCTTTTAGTTCTTCTTCAACCGATTTTGGATCCTTTTTATCATCAAGCATAGGATCAATTTTCAAGAAATCAGCAGGAGAATACAAGGAACCCGCTGTTCCCATCGCATTTGTCACTCCGGGAGGATGAATCGGTAATACGTGAAGAGTATTTATGCCAAGTTTTTTCAACTCATCTAATCTTTCGATTGCATTGTTAAAATTACCCGCAATGTCGTTGCCTCTTATAAGCTGGTTACCTTCAATATCTTTTGCATTGAAGGTTCTAGGGATAATACCCATAATCACAGCTTCGTTGTTTTTAAATAATGTTCTTAAATTATTTTTCCAAACAACCTCTTCCGCTTTACTTTCGCTTACAGGTTGAACTTTTACACTTGCGTTTATTCCTGATTGGTTCAAATATCTCTCTAAGATGTTAGAGTTTTTAGGCTCTACCTCTCTTGGAGTGTTGGCAGGAATCCCATCTTTAGGCTGGCTTTCTAAAGGTTTAGCGGCCAGAGAGTTGTTAACATTCAAGTAATTGTTTAGTATATTTGTCACTACTTGTTACCTCCAGCATAAACATCATCTTTTTTCATTTTACCAAATAACAAGCCTGCTGCCAATGTTCCGCCAAGCAATACAGCCCCTGCGGTTCCAAACATTTTCATCCACTTGTTAGTATTATACGCGCTGTCAGCGGCTTTGGAGATTAACTCATCTGGAGATAAGCCAACCAGTAAATGACGTCTCATACCATCAAAAGATCCTGTTTTGTCATCAAGTCTATGAGATTTTTTATACCAGTATTCCCAGTTTGCTACTTTACTTATAAACTCTTTTCTGTACTTATCAAAATTTTCAGTAATATTAGCTATTTTGCCTTTTTTGCTATTTAAAGCTTCAGCTGTGCTATCATCTAACTTGTCGCGGAACAATATGTCCAAGATGACGCTATAGGCTTTAGGGCCAACATCATTCAATTTTTCCGTATGATCCGTAATTGTATAACTTAAAAGTGTTTTTTTACATTTATCAATAATCTTCTTTTGATCAAGGTTCTTTTGTAACTTTGAAATTACATCTGAAGTTATATTTTCATCCAACATTGAAGGCTCTGCAAGAACTTCAAGTAAATTTGAAACTGACTTCCATTTGGATATTTGAGGATAATTTTCGACATATTGTTCAACCTTAGCAGCAAAGACTTTGGCTTGTTCATCGTTCATTTCTTTTTTAATTCTGGCTTGTAATTTGTTTTTATCTATAACACCAGAAATAAATTCCTGAACGCTGTCTCTCAACCAATTTTTCTTACCATCGCAATCTAATGCATCTATTGCTTGATTATATTCATACAATGGTCCGCCAAAAGTACACTTTATTTTAGAATGTTTTTCTAATTGTGTTTGAAGCAACTCATATCTGTCACCAAGTTTTACATCGCCTCCATTAAATAAAGTTATTAACTCTCTTATAGTTACATTGCTTAAATCCATTTTACTTAGTTCTGTAAAACTTTGACTGAAAGTATTATTATTAAGATGTCTGAATAAATCCATTGTCTGAATCATTCTGTAGAATGAAGCTCTGGCACCGAGAACTCTGTCTTCAACAGTTTGTTTAACGGCATTTTTCATAGTACCTGCATACTCAGTGGTTAAACCTTTTTCTACATTTGTTCCAACAAGGTATTGCGCAATGCTTTCATAACCTTTAGTAGCAAAATTTTTCGCGTGTATGTTGCCAATATTTTCAGCAGCACCTGCTGCGGTAGCTTTGAATCTATCAGAGAGCACTTCATCATATTTAGCAACGGCAGCAGTTATATTTTTAAGCGCCTTTTCATACTCTTCAGGATTTTTCGCTAACTGATTAAGTTTGTCTTCTATAATTTTATAAACGTTTTTATTCTTTGTATTACCTGCTTGAGCGTTCAGCCTTAAAATAGCCAACTCTTTATCACTCAAGCCTAAAGCTTTAAGAATTTTTTTGTTTGTTCTTCCCCATTGATTTGCAATGAAAGTTTCGGCCTTATCCCCGATTCTTGCATCCATATATTTATCAACAATTTTTCTTTGAGCAAGCATATCATCAAAAAGCTTGAATAAGTTTTTAGCTTCTGTAGCGGCATCCGCAACTGTAGGAACATTGTGTTCTTTAACAGCATTTTCAAAAGCGACTTTAAAATCTTTTGATAAAGCCATAGCGTTACGTTGATTTAAGCCCTTATCATTCGCCAGTTGTTTAAACACCTTTAAAGAATATGAAGATAAATTATCTTCTCCTATTTTAAGAACGTCATCACCTTGAACTGTTTTGATACTTTTTTGTAAATCTTCAACAGTTATCTTTAGTGGCTCAAATATTTTTGCGTTAGCATCAAATAATTTTTTAGCAAAAGAATCATCTATATCTCTTTCAACATTTTTAATGCGGTCAAATAGGTCTGATTCTATGGCTTTTGACATATCTATATCATTATGAGCTGAAAGCAACTCAATAATTTCTTTTTTTGTAGTTACATTTAATGGCTGGCTTGAATTTTTTTCTAAATAATTTTTTAAAGCAGTTTCAGCTTCTTTGTTTTTGAATTTAGATGAAATATTTTTAAGATCTTCAGCTAGTGTTGCTTCTAATTTAATTTTTTCTTGCTGAACAAATTGACTTAAGTCAGAGTATTTATCACCAATATTATTTTTTACATATTCAAGTAACTCTTCTGATTTTGAAATCTCACCTTTTTTTATTAACTCATTTAAGTTTTTTAGCTTCTCTTTATCGATAGAAGGATCGTTAATCAAATAAGCTTTAGAATTATTAAACAGTTTATTTAACACTTCGCTCAACTCATCCATTTGAGATTGTGTTTTATTTAACGCAGATTTTTCTTGAAGAGGCAATAAACCTCTTTCGATTAGGTTACAGCTTAATGCGCTCATTATAGGAGCAGCAAACCCTGCTGTTAACATCCATAATGTATTACCTTGTACAGCTATTTTTTGAGCTTGTAATTTAGTAACTTCGTCTCTGTTTTTTATGTCTTTAGGAACGCCAAGTTTATCGCCCATTTTATTCAGCTCTTCTTTGCTCACTAAATCCCAAGGGATATATTGAGGATCCTGGAAGAACATTTTTTTACGGCCGTAGCTGTCTTCATATTTTTGATGAATGTCAACACCTGTTCTTGCTTTTAAAGGAGCTTGTATAGCCAACTTAGGCCACAATGCCATAGAAGCAAAGAATGTACCGAAACCGACAAATTCCATTGTTCTTTTTAATTTAAACGGGTTTTTGGCAAATAAATAAGCAGCCAAGCCTAATGAACCGGCTTTCATTGCCAAATCGTTCATTTTTCCAAGTTCATGGTCGTTAGCTTTGCCTCTTACACCTTTAGAAATGCCTATAACATCCGTTTTTAAGTCTTTTACATATTCAATAGGAGAACCTACAATACGGCTTTTTAAAAGTCTTCCTTTAGGATTCAGCGGTTGAATTTTATTTTGAGAATTCAAATCAATTCTAATAGCAGGCAAAGGCTGAGCCATTGGCGTTGTTTGTGTTTTTTGATTTAGTATGTTATTCAACAAATCTGCCATATTAACACACCACCTTTGACTTGCCGTCATCTATTAAAGATGTAGCTGCTGCTTTGTTTTCTTTATGCTTTTTGAAATCAATTAAAGTAACAATATTTCCTATAACTGTAGCGCCAATTGCGCTGAACAATAATGCTTTAGAAGCAATTCCTGTCATTTTTTTAGGAGTTGAAGTAGCACCGCCTCTGTAAAAATCTTTGAAGCTATCCCTGAATGCGTAGAAAAAGCCGCTTACAGTTCTTCCAATCGCTTCTGGTATTTTTTTATAACCTTGTTTTATATTAAGGCCAGGTATCTTTGACAATATACCTGATAAAAATTTTGGTTTAAGCTGTTTCATAGGAGCGCCCATAACTACTGAATCCCAAGGCTTTTGAAGAGCAATTCCCACTCCTACTGCGGCCCAAAGATAAGAAGATAGAGTACTAAATGTTTTGCCTTTGACTACTATCTCTTTTATTTTTGGCTTAACAATCTGATCAGAATCTTTTACGTTGTCGCCCATTCCCATTTTCTTGGCAACATAGTCATAATAACTATTTCTCTTGTCGCCAAAATATTTAGCGTCATACAATAAATCCCAACGAGGGAAGTCAACGCTTTCAAATACCTTATGGTATTCGTGGCTTATCAAATCCTTGTCATCAATGGAGTCTGGCAATTCATGTATAACTTTTTTATACGGCATATTCATATCTATTCCGTATCTCGCTTTAATCGGCTCTTCTATGAGACTCTTGGAAATGTTTTTAAATGCACCATAGAAAAGCACACCCAAAGCCATTTTGCGGCCAAACACATTTGCGTGCTGTTTGGCGTTTTGGGTAAAGAACTTTGAAGCACCATTAAAAACAGCCATCATAGTTAAGCTGCCTAAAGCATATGGTACCATTCCCATTGTCAGGAATTCATAAAAATTCGCGTTTCTGCTGCCGGAAAGGCCTTTTGCCGGATAAACAGTGAGAGCATTTTGGAACTTATCAGCTCCAATTCTTAACTTTGTAGCAAGAGGAGAATTCTCTTTTTCATATGCCAATATTTTATCTCGTTCATCTTCTTTATTAGCTTCCTGCTTAAAAGATAAAGAGTTTATATGCGAGTAGTTATTTAATGACCCGGTAGGTTTAATCATTTTTCCCTCATAGAACACAAAGTTATGCTACTAATTTATCTAAACATCCAAAAGACATGTTATTGCTACATGGTTAGGACAAAGAGAGATATTTTTTACATATCTTAATAAAGAATCTGGACCGTAATTGTTCGCGATCTTGGCCTGTTATCAAAGTCAACAAGAACGATCTGTTGCCAGGTACCTAAAAGCAAATGCCCGTCAACAACAGGGACATTAACTGAATTGCCGATAATTGAAGCTCTAATATGGGCATAACCGTTACCATCGTTCCATCTCTTGTTATGGAAATAGTCTTTCCCTTCAGGAGCAATCTTTTCAAGAATATCAGGCAAATCCTTCAAAAGACCCGGCTCAAATTCTAACATTGTCAAAGAAAGTGTACTGCCTTGCGCGTAAACACATACATTAGCCTCCTTTATATTTGCGACGCTTACTATATCCTGTATCTTATGCGTAATATCAAGAATATCAGTAAATCCTCTGGTGTTTATAATAAATTTTTCCGTCAAAATAGCCATAAGAACTCCTACATTAACTTATTATAGTAATTATAAGTTGAAATATACAACTATATAGGTAGACTATTTTTTACATAAATTTTAACTTAATTGTTATAAATTATTCTCCAGTATTGCTAAATTTTGGATTAGGATTTAAAATGTTTTTGTAAATATTTGTTCTATTAATAAAAGTCCTATGAATAGACAATTTACAAGTTTAATTAACCAAGGAGAAGACCACAATGTACCAAGAAGAAAAGCTCATTTGCGAAGATTGCGGCTGTGAATTTGCCTTCACTGTCGGCGAACAAGAATTCTTTGCTGAAAAAGGGCTTGTGAACAAACCAAAACGTTGCATGGATTGTAGAAAAAAACGCCGCAAAACAAGCAGAAAAAAACTTTATGACGTAACTTGTTCTCGCTGCGGATGCGCAACTAAAGTTCCTTTTAAACCTATTGCGGGTAAGGAAGTTTACTGTAAAGACTGTTATTCAAAAGACTAATATAAGAGTAAATAAAAAGAGTACCGTTTATTCGGTACTCTTTTTCATTTGATTAAATTTTTTATTAGGCGCCTATCGCTGCCATTATTTGGGTATCTAAGTTCACGTCTTTTCCTAAATTAATTTTTACTGTAAATAAATAAGTACATAACATTAAGATAACTATTCCGAACAATAGATAGTTCGTCATTTTAGACTCATCCATACCACACTCCAAGTTTATTAAGTATTGCCTGCTATTTTCTCTTATTATGCTATTGCGTTAAAAGTACTGCCTGAAGAAGCAACTGATCCTGCTGTTTCACTACCTGAAGTGCTAGTAAAAGCTAAAGAGCCTGCTGTTTCTGTTTGATTAACTGCTAAAGAACCTGCTGTTTCGCATCCTGGTTGTGTACCGATTTTTTGAACTGTTAGTGAACCCATTGTTAACTCCTTTTTATATATTTTGTATGCTCTCTGTATCTCACATTTATATAAAAACATTTTAAAAATCATGATTTCAACAAACGTTTTTTTCGTTACAAGTTTTAACAATTATCAAAAAACCTTTATTTATCGGGCTTTTAACACAAGTTCGGCCTGATTTACAAAACGGAAACCATTATATATTTAATTTTTTTTGATTATTGCTAACAAAAAATTTTGTTTTCAGGTTTTAATGCCCCATACATGAGTGACAGTGTGTGAGAAATAATGATTAAACCGATTTCATTTTATGGGAATAGTGAACTTAACGTACTTTATTTCAGTGATGTGCATGCAAAAACTACAAATATTCAAAAGTTTAAAACGGCGGCAGATCAATTTGATAAGCAGAATAAAGGCAAAACAAACTTAAAGCTGGCATGTGGTGACCTTAATACGGCTACCAGCCTAAAAACGAATATGCTGGTCTTAAAACTAATGGAGCTTATAGGTCTTGATGCTTCTTCTGTAGGAAATCACGAACTAAAAGCGGGAACGCACTGGGTCGATGCTCTTAATAAAATAAAACCGAGTTTCCCATTCTTGTCATCTAACCTCAAGCATTTAGAGCCGACTGAGGTTGAAGATAAAGTCGCAAAATCGACTATTATCAAAAAGAACGGTGAAAAAGTAGGGCTGATAGGAGTATCTCCTGTTGATTACGGCGAATTGATGCTTTTTGATTCTACAAACAACGCGACAAGAACTCTTGAATTTGGTGAGACTTTAAAAGCGGTAAAAGAGGAAGTTAAAAAACTCGAAAAACAAGGAATAAACAAGATATTCCTTCTTTCTCACACCGGCAAAGAATCAACGGAAGGCCTCCAATATTACAAAAAACTTGCTAAATTAGGCGGTATCGATGTAATCATAGGAGGACATGACCATAAAGAATTTGATGCATGGTTCACTTCAGACAGAGGGGAGCCCGTAAAAATTGTATCTGTAGGAAAATCACCTGATAAAGATATTGTGGGAGAAGATCTGGATTCTTTTGGCATCCTTAAAGCAACTTTTGACGATTATGGAATACTGATTCCCGAAAAATGCAAGAATAAGGTAGAAATTACGAGCAAATACAAAACATCTCAGGAAGTTTTGGATTTAGAAGAAGAATACTTGCAAACAGGCAAGGTCATAAGTGCTACAAAACACGATATTCAATGCAAAGACAGAATGATTCAAGAAAACCCATTGGCCGATCTTGCTCTGGATTCAATGTTATGGCTTATAAACAGAGAAACAAAAGGCGAACCCGCGGAGATAGCTCTCGTTAACCCAGGAGCAGCAAGAGGAAGCATCAAAAAAGGCAACATAACAAATGGGGACATCATTCAAGCTTTTCCATACACGTTTTCAACATTCATAAAAGCTCCTTTAACAAAAGGGCAAATAGTAAGAGCACTGGAAGTAGGAGCAAAATCCGTATACCTTCCGAAAATATCCCCCGGGGTAATGCAGGTAAGCGGCTTGAAATACACTATCACTCCTGATAAAAAAATTAAGGATGTATGCATTTTGAATCCTGACGGCTCGGTAAAAATGAACATTGATGACGCCCCAGACTATGTACAATTTAACGTTGTTTATGACAAATTCCTGATGGATGGCGTGGCCGGATTGTATTCACTTAAAAAAGACCCTAATGATCCTGAAGTGGAATATTTCCCGTATTCTCTACAAGATTCTCTGACAGAATATTTAAAAGAAAATTTCAACGACAAAAGTGTTGAAATAAAAACAGGCAGAATAAAAATTGAAGAAGCCAAGGCAAAAGACGAAATGGCTGCGACCTTGGATGCAATGCTTTTCCCTCTCAAACAACCAATTTTAGAAAATTGATTTGTTAAGAATTATTCATAATATTGGCATTAAATTGATAACCGTATAACATAAAAATTACAAGTTGTATGAAAGTTTTAAATGACAAAATACAAAGAAAAATAACTTAAAAAAACAGCACTCGGACACTACTCCATGGTGCTGTTTTTTTAATAAATTAAATTTTGTTACAGATTTAAGTGTTCCAATACCCCAGGTAGCAAAAAACCCCAAAAAAAATTGTTTAAGCGAAAAATATGTGTGCGAGTGTGAAAGAGGATATTATGATTAGAACAGAAAGTTCATTCTCTAGGGTTAATCAACAATTTGGCGTTAATTCAAAACCTCAGCCGAATTTATGGATTTCAAGATTAAATTCACCAATACAAGACACCGTAAGTTTCTCTAAAAAAGAGGACTTAGCCCCGATTATCTCAACAAGAAGAGATGGCAATGTTTTACATGTATCATTTAAAGGGGAATTCAAAAACCCTGTATACGTAGATACGAGTGCCATTCAAATGAAAGTGAGAGGGGTTTCCGCACACCAAAGAGGCGGTCTTGGAGCAACACCAAGAGCAAAAGACAGCAACGTAATAAAGCTTGCCCAAAGCAACTGGCAAGAAGGGCAAAGAGTAAATTACAGCATCGTAACTACTCAAAAGGGTGAATCAATAGAGCTTTCTGACCCCAAATTCGGGCCTATTGGCAGAGTACCTGACGAAATCTCGCCTCAGCTTATTAAATTAATCAAAGGGAAAGAAAAAGACTTTGCGTTTGAATTATCCAATGTAATTGCCGGCAACTCAAAAGGCGCGGCGACTATAGGTTTAAGGGTAAATTTAAGATATAAAGGCTCGGACAGCAACATTAAAGCCAAATCTTTAAGAACATTCAATGAACTTTTAAATTCACGTGATTCAAAAATTAACGACAACGTGATGGTTTATCAGCCAAAAACATCCCCCACAGAAGTTTTAAAAAGATTTTTCGCCCACGAAGAACAAACAAACGGGATTAAAGCGGTGAAAGAGATAAAAACCGCAATCGCTCAAATCTCAAAAGAAATAAACGATCCTGACAATAAAAATATTCTTATAATAGGACACTGTAAGCCCGACGGAGACACTTTAGGCGGAGTAGTCGGACTGGAAACTTCTATAAAAGGTGCTTATCCTGAAAAAAACGTAGATTGCGCCGTTGACGATAAAATTCCCGGATTGTTCAGAAACAAGATGCCGGGGATTGAAAATGTAAAAAGGCCATATAATCCTGAAAGAATAGAAGTAGTTAAAAACAACTTAAAAATCCTTGAATCAGAAGAACAAACCCCAAATGTTCAATCACAAATTGGAATATTACAAAAAGAACTTTCTGATCTTACAAATCCCGAGAAATTATTTGATGAAAACCCGTTAACCGGTAAAGAAAGAAAAAAATACGACCTGGTGGTACTCATAGACATCCCGACACCAAAACGCTTTAGCGGGGCATTCAAAGACTATATCGAAAATGCAAAAAAAGTAATATACATCGATCACCACCCGCACAGGATAAACGAATGGAACGATGCGAAAGACGAAACAGGCGTAGATATGAATAAAATTCATAATCAAAACCTTGCTCTTATTGGTGACGCTTTGCCTGCAGCAACGCAGCTTGTGACGATTTTGGCAGAACAAGCCGGAATCCTCGGAAAAACAATGCAAAATAACCTCGAAGAAGCTAAAAAATTCGTTGCAAGCATAATAACAGGAACCTCAACAGATACAGGGTCTTTCACAAGAACGGCAAACCTGCTTCCTGAACATATGAGATTACCGGTTGACCAGCGCCCCAACTTCCTTCCTGAAGGAATGTCCAAGTGGCTTATAGATGAACTTGAAACAAGTTCAAAAGGTCAAATAAATAAAAAATGGCTCAGAGATAACATAACGTTTGACATTCCTGATAAAAAACTCAGTGAAATGACAGAAGGAGAAGGACTTTCACCAAGAGACAAAATGTTAACTTATGCATTAAATGGAAGAGAAATAGTTCCTGAGCTTGGAGTAGGCTTCATTTCAGTCAACTATGACCAAATGTATGACATATGGAAAGATTCACTTAACCAAGATGATGAATTTACCTTGCTTGATGTTCAAAACGGCTTCAAATACTCAGAAATAATGGGGGCTTTAAAAGCAGACCCTGAAAAAGTCAATGCCCCTGCTCCGAGAAATCCTGAAAAACCAACCCTTCGAGAAAGAGCCCAAGAAGTATATTTTTCACCATATCAAGACGACAAAATTGCCGTATTGATAATTCAAGACAAGAAAAAAGGATCTTTAACAGAAAACTCTGAAATCTCAGAATCAAACGGTTTAAGACTTTCCTTTAGGTCAGCAGGAGCAAGCAACCACGCTGAACTTTTGGCAAGCTTGTTTGGAGGCGGCGGACACGGAGGAGCTGCAGGAGGAAGAGTTGATTTAAGAGATGTTGAGCTCGATTCTAAACTTTCTGTAAAAATAGATGGAAAAACCGTTTCAGATTCTCATGCCATATACGAAGTATTAAAGCAAAACAATGAAATTCTTCATAATAGCGAAATTACACCTGAACAAAAAAAGGCAATGACACAAAAAATTGAAATAGTAATGGCTGAAGAAGAATCAGGAAAAACAACATCAGAATTAATTACAGATCTTGTAAAAGAAATAAGATCCGATAAGAGTGAAGATGAATATTTCGATACCATTCCAAAGAAAAAACATGAGGAACAAAAAATCAAACACAAAAACAAAAAAGCAGCTTAATAAAATTATTCAGAATATGTAGATTGTTAATTAAAAAGAGATTTTTTAATCTCTTTTCTTTCTCGGCATGACTACTCAAGCTTTCTTATTTTTTATAAAAAAATCATACTATTTTTATGATTTATGTACTTATAATCTACCCTGTTGGATAATACACAATAATGATTGAAGAATTAATATAGTATCTTATTATATGAGTTTAGGATTTATGTATAAAATTTTATTCATAGAAAAAAATACCTATTGGAAAAATTTCGAGGAACTGGAAAAAGAAAACTTATTCATCGATACTGTTTTCTATGAAAATATAAGCTCTCCTATAAAAGGCTACCATCTTTGCATTGTTGAAATTGACATAAATGACAAAGAGTATCTAAAAAACATAAAAGAACTCATCTCAAAAAATCCACAGATTATCTTTTGGGCAACAAATACAACCTGCTCAAAAGATGATATCGTAAAAGCATATGAAATTGGGTTCAAAAACTTTATAAAACTTCCGCTTGAAAAAGAAATAATAATAAACAGCATCAATCATTCACAAGAAAACAACGAAGCAAACTGTATCGCATCGGATATGAATTTTTCAGAATGCAAAAATTCAAAAATTTTGATACTTGATGATCTTGAAATAAACATAGAGCTTCTCAAAGAAGTCTTAAAACCTTTTCAAATAGAACCTGTTTGCTACACTGATCCGTCTAAAGCACTTAATATCCTCAATATGGAAGCTTTCGACCTGATATTGCTTGATATTATGATGCCTAATTTAACAGGTTTTGAATTTGCGGAAAAAATCAAAGAATCCGAATGCAATCAAACAACACCGATAATATTCATAAGTGCCCTTGAAGGACAGGAAAATAAGTTAAAAAGCTATAACTTGGGCTCATACGCTTATATTGAAAAACCCATAGACATAAAAACAACAAGGGCTCAGATTTATAATGTTTTAAAAATAAAACAGCTTCAGGATTCTCTTTTCAATGAAAAAGAAAAACTTGATAACATATTTAAATTTTCAAACAGCGAAATTTTACTGACAGACAGCAAATTCAACGTGTTGTCTCATAACAACAGATACACCATAAGCCCACAGGAAAATCCATTTAATTTTATTGAACTTGTAAACAAATCAAATGAAGAAAAACTTGTCCAACACATAATTGACTTTGGCACCATACCTCAGCAAAACATCTCCCTAAGACTCAAATATAAAAATGATATTACAGGAGAAAACATTCCTGTAAATGCCTGTATATCCAAAAGATTTACCGAACAAAACACATTGGACGGTTATCTGATACTGGTTAATGACATCTCTCAAGAAATAAAAAGCCAGGCAGAAAAAGAAACCTTTATTGCAACCCTGACACATGATTTAAAAACACCTATAAGAGCACAAGTAAGAGCATTGGAGTTGATTCTCGACAGCAAATTCGGCGATGTAAACGACAACATAAAAGGCATTCTCTCTGAAGTATTAAACTCCTGTAAATTTATGCAATATATGACGGATAACCTCTTAACCAAATATAAAAGCGAAAGCGGCCAGTTAAACATAGTCAAAGAGAAAAAATCAATATATGAAATAATCAAAAACAACAGTGAAAATCTTAGATATTTGCTTGCTCAAAAAAATCAAAAAATAAATATATTGTACAACACCGACATCCAAGAACTTGAATTCGATCCTTATGAAATAGAAAGAGTGTTAAATAACCTTATTATAAATGCTTCTGAATACACCCCCGATTCAGGCGAAATCACCATCAAAATAGAAGAAGTTGATAATTATTTGAAAATTTCTGTTATAGACAACGGATGGGGCATACCTAAAGACGACGTGGATAAAATTTTCGACGAATTTATGTCAAGCTCTAAAAAGTTCCGTAAAGTAGGCTATGGACTGGGGCTTTATATCTGTAAAAAAATCATTGAAAGCCATGACGGCAAAATATACGTAAAAAGTGAAGAAGGCAAAGGAAGTGAATTTGTATTCACGTTGCCAATAGACAAAAAAATAGCAAATTCAAAAAATTAATTTTCTGCTTTCTCAACAAATTCGGGCTTTTAAACCACATATTAAAGCGTATTTTTTGGATAAATTCTTAATTAAATATAAATTTTTAATGATTTTTTAGAAATCACTATTAAAATACAGATATGTAGAAATCTCACTGAAAGAGGGTCTTATGATAGATTTTAATAGGTTAACGGATTATACACAACAGATAATGTTCTTCGCACAGCAGCTTATGCACCAATACAAAAATACGCAAATGGAACCTGTACACATTTTGCTTGCTATTACTGAAGAAAAAGAAGGAATAGCTAAAGAATACGCAAAAGAACTGAAAATAGATTCTGAACCTATTAAAAACAGGATTACGGCAGAAATCCAAAAATTTCCGCAGGTTGAGTCAGTTTCAGGGAATCAGCAGCTTTATCTTTCATCTCAAACAATACAGCTTTTTGACCTGGCAAAACAATCAGCGGATACCCTAAAAGATTCTTTTATAAGTATCGAACACATTTTAATAGGTATGACAGAGCTTGAAGGTTCAACCGTAAAAAATATCCTTTCGGATAACAGAATCAACAAGGAAACAATCTTAAAAGCAATGAAAAAAATAAGAGGGAGCAGCAAGGTAGATACAAAAACGGCTGAAGAATCTTATCAAGCTTTGGAAAAGTATTCCACCGACCTAACCGCAATGGCAAGAAAAGGCAAGCTGGATCCTGTTATAGGAAGGGATGAAGAAGTAAGAAGAATTATTCAAGTCTTAAATAGAAAAACCAAGAACAACCCCGTTTTAATAGGTGAACCAGGAGTAGGTAAAACCGCAATCGTAGAAGGTTTAGCTCAAAGGATCATAAGAGGGGATGTGCCTGAAAGCTTGAAGGAAACAAAACTTGTAACCCTTGATTTAGGCGCACTTATTGCAGGTGCTAAATTCAGAGGGGAGTTTGAAGAAAGGCTCAAAGCGGTCTTAAAAGAAGTTGAAGCCTCAAACGGCGAAATAATTATGTTCATAGATGAACTTCATACCGTTGTAGGAGCAGGAGCAGCCGAAGGATCGACCGATGCTGGAAACCTCTTAAAACCAATGCTTGCAAGAGGGGTTTTAAGATGCATAGGCGCCACAACCATAAATGAATACAGAAAATACATAGAAAAAGACCCTGCTCTTGAAAGAAGATTCCAGCCTGTACTTGTTGATGAACCTTCTGTCGAAGACACAATAAGTATTTTAAGAGGGTTAAAAGAAAGATACGAAGTCCACCATGGAGTCAGAATAAAGGATTCAGCTCTTATTGCCGCTGCAAAACTTTCTGACAGATATATAACAGACAGATTCTTGCCGGATAAAGCTATAGATTTAATCGATGAAGCCGCATCCTCTTTGAGAATAGAAATAGATTCGATGCCTGAAGAACTTGATTCTCTTGTAAGACAAAAGGTACAGCTTGAAATTGAAAGAGAAGCGATTAAAAAAGAAACCGGTGAAGAAAACGCTTTAAAAGTTGAAAACCTAAACAACATAATCAACGACCTTGATGTGAAAATAAACGCACTTAAAACACAATGGGAGCTTGAAAAAAAATCCATACAAGGCGAAGTTGCGATAAAAGAAGAAATCGAGAAAACAAAATTAGAAATAGAAGAAGCGGAAAGAGAAGCAGACCTTCAAAAAGCCGCCGAACTTAAATACGGAAAACTAATTGAACTCGAAAAACAACTTAAACTCGTAAGCGAAAAAGAAACCCAAATTCAAAACCAATTGCTTAAAGAAGAAATCTCAGAAAACGACATTGCTGAAATAGTGAGCAAATGGACAGGAATAACCGTAAACAAGCTTGTAGAAAGCGAAATGGATAAACTTATAAGAATGGAAGAATTTATCCATAAAAGAGTTATCGGCCAGGATGAGGCTATAGAAGTGGTTTCTGATGCCATAAGAAGAACAAGATCTGGCTTAAAAGACCCGAAAAGACCTATTGGAACATTTATTTTCCTTGGACCTACAGGGGTAGGAAAAACCGAATTAGCTAAAGCTCTTGCTGAATTTATGTTCAACGACGAGGATTCTTTGATAAGAATAGATATGTCTGAATATATGGAAAAACACACCGTGGCAAGACTTATAGGAGCTCCTCCGGGCTATATCGGCTATGATGAAGGCGGACAACTGACAGAAAAAGTCAGAAGAAAACCGTATTCTGTGGTTCTTTTTGATGAAATCGAAAAAGCGCACCCTGATGTTTTCAATATAATGCTTCAAATATTTGATGACGGAAGACTTACAGATTCAAAAGGAAGAACCGTAGATTTCAAAAATACATTGATAATTTTAACCAGCAACATAGGAAGCGATATAATCCTCGAAAACACATTGAAATCAATGGTTTCGCAGAGCGAATTCGACAACACAAAAGAACAGGTTTTAGACCTTATGAAACAAAAATTCAGACCCGAATTTTTAAACAGGATTGATGAAATAGTATTCTTCAAAGCTTTGACGATGATGGAGCTTTCAAAAATAGTCGATATCCAAATAGAGCATCTTCACAAACTTCTAGAAGAAAGAGAAATCGATTTGGAGATTACTCAAGATGCTAAAGACCTCCTCGCAACAAAAGGTTTCAACCCACTATATGGAGCAAGACCTTTAAAAAGAACCATAAGACAACTTATTGAAAACCCGCTGTCTAAAAAAATACTCAAACAGGAAATAAAAGACGGGGGTGCTGTTCTTATAGATGCGGACGGAGATGAAATAACTTTCAAAACAAAATAGCAAATTTAAAGCCGAGATTGTTTCTCGGCTTTTTATTATTTATCAACATTTCACTGTTATGTAATTACGTCAGCGACAGAGCTCAATGCATTGGCAGATGAAGCTGAATTGTATACCTCTGAAAGTTTTTTAGAGAACTGATCTAAAAGTTTATGTGACAAATCTGAATCACTTACTCTGTTCCACATTTCAGAAAAGGCATTGGTTTTTCCTCCCGGAGCAGCTTCTAGTGTTTTATCAATAGCTGCGGAGATTTCATCAGAGGTTATTTGCCCATCTTTATTTGTATCCATTTTACTGATAAAGTCTTCCATCTTTGCTTTAAAACCTGAAGCATCCGTCTTTATAGAATCACTATCAACATCTTGTGTTTGAGCGGTTTGCTCTATCTTTTCAACACCAGAATAATCCATCCTGTCAATAAACATGCCGGGTGGTGGCCCCATATAATCCTCATTTTTTTTGATAAAAGATTGGATTTCTTCTTGAGACAGGTTATTATCAGCATTTGTATCCAATTTGTTGAAATTAGCATTTAAGCAAGTTAGAAAGTCATTTTCTTCGTTTTGTCCACCTGAAATACTGTTAGCATCATTGCTATTGGCGGCAGCTGAAATTCCTCTCGGTCCCGAGAACAACAATTCCATAAGTCTTGTATCATCTTTATTAATACCAGAAATCACGTCAATTCCTCCTCATCCTCTTTCGCATTTTACGACATTTTTAAATGTTATAAATCCTTTACATGATTTATGAAACAAGCACATGAGTATTTTAGACAGCAAAAAGCCGAAGATTACTTCGGCTCTAATGCTTATAAATACTGATAATTTTAGCTTCTTCTATAAGGATTCCAAACATCATCAAATCTTTCCAAATTATGTCTGTCGTAATTCGGATCATTTGCTATATCTTTGATTCCTGCTTTTTTTAAGATTCTTGCGTGACCTTCATTAATTAGCTCGACTTCTTTGTCGGTAATCTGTAAAGTTTTGATAGTTCCGTCTGAATTTTTAACAAATATATCTCTTTTACCGCTTAATTTATCGACAGCAGCCTGAAGTTCCTGATTAAATTTTTTTTGAGCTACCTTTTCCGCTTTAGTTTGAATTCCAAGCTTATGTCTAACGGAACCCATTACTTTATTGACAAACATTTTAATACTCCTTTTATTTTCCAGTTATTTAAAAAACCGAAAACAAAAATAATTGCCAATTATTTTTAATAAAAAAGCCGAAGAAAACTCCGGCTTTTAAAATTGTTTTTTGATACTAGTTAAATTTTAATTTGTTAAACAATCTTCTGGTTGCTCTGTTAAAATACAACGGATATTGTTTTGTTGTAGTTGCAAGTTGCACATAATCAAATGCAGCTTGTTCACTTCTTCTGGCAAGTTTTGGAGCCGAAGGGGTAACTTTTGGCACCGCACGGTTAACTTGTCCGGACATTTGTCCCATAATTCTGTTCACATTTAACATTTTTCTCTGCTAATTAATAACCTAAAGTTTACTTTTAGATAAAAATTGGAAAAAATATTTTTTGCTATTTTACAGAATTAATCTTGTTTATAAAGAAATAACGCTAATTATATCTTCCATTTTCGCGCTTGTTTTTTTGACTTCTGAACCGGAATATTTAATAGCGCAGTCAGGATCTTTTAAACCGTTGCCTGTTAATATACAAACAATTTTTGAATTCTGTTCAACAAGTCCCATCTTGTTAGCCTTAATTAAACCAGCAACAGAAGCGGCAGAAGCGGGTTCAGCCAATATGCCCTCTGTTGATGCCAACAACCTGTACGCTTCAATTATTTCTTCATCTGTTACACAATCAATAGTTCCTTTTGACAGGTCTCTTGCTCTTTCAGCCTGTTTCCAGCTTGCAGGATTACCTATTCTTATGGCAGTTGCAATAGTTTCCGGGCTGCAAATTCTTTCGCCTTTTACTATTGCCGCGGAGCCGGCTGCTTCATATCCCATCATTTTAGGAAGTTTAGTAGATTTTTGACTTACGAACCATTCTTCATAACCTTTAAAATAAGCCGTTATGTTGCCTGCATTACCTACCGGAATAAAATGATAATCAGGAGCATCACCAAGTGCTTCAACTATTTCAAAAGCTCCTGTTTTTTGTCCTTCAATCCTGTATGGATTGACTGAATTAACAAGAGTTATAGGATAATTTTCAGAGATTTCTCTAACTCTTTCAAGGGCCTCATCGAAATTTCCTGATATAGCAATTATTTGAGCACCATACATCATAGCCTGAGAAAGTTTTCCCAGAGCAATATAACCATCAGGAATCAAAACAAAAGTCTTCATGCCAGCTTTTGCACCGTATGCAGCAGCAGCGGCACTTGTATTACCAGTAGATGCGCAAATAATAGCTTTAGCACCATCTTCAGCAGCTTTAGAAACCGCCATCGTCATCCCTCTGTCTTTAAAGCTTCCTGTCGGGTTTGCTCCTTCGTATTTAAGATAAATTTCAGCATTCAAACCAATAGTTTTAGCTAAATTATCGGCTTTAATCAATGGAGTATTGCCTTCATTTAAAGTTATAACAGGGGTTTTGTCCGTAACAGGAAGGAACTCTCTATATTTATTTATTAACCCTTGGTAATGATTTTTAGACATGGCTGTTTCCTTAATTCATAACTCTTATTAAACTGTTTATTTTATTTATCGAAGACTGTTCAAGCAGTTCTTTCATTGCATTCTGGACATCAGATTCTTTGCTCAGAGCTGTTACGACAACGACTTCTGCGGTGTCATCTTTTTTTACGCCTTTTTGAAGTATGCTTGAAATATTTATGTTGTGCTTGCCGCAAATCGTTCCGACATGTCCTATTACACCTGGGTTATTGGAAGCACTAATCGAGATATAATACTGATTGTACGTGTCTTTTATGTCTAATTGTTCAGCCTTCGCCTCATGGTGGCATCTCATCATCGGCAATGGACAATTGGATTCATTTAATTCGGTAGCAAGTGCCAAAATATCACCCACGACTGAACTTGCGGTTGGCATTTCCCCCGCACCCGGCCCGGTGAACATAACTTCTCCGACCGGTTCACCTTTAAGCATCACGGCATTTGTCACATCGTTTATGCTTGCAAGGACATTTTTGTCAGGAACAAACATAGGATGGACTCTCACATCCGCTTTGTTTTGTTCTGTAAGCTGCGCCAAAGCTATAAGTTTAATCTTATATCCCAGTTCTCTTGCATTTTTAATGTCTTGCGAACTTATTTTGGTGATACCTTCTCTGTAGATTTTATTTATGTCTACTCTTTGGTTGAAAGCAATAGTTGCAAGAGTAGCAAGCTTATACGCTGCATCATAACCTTCGACATCTCCTGTAGGATCGGTTTCGGCATATCCTAATGCCTGAGCTTCTTTTAAAACATCTTCATAAGAAACTTCAGATTCATCCATCTTGGTAAGAATATAATTTGTTGTGCCATTCAATATCGCAGCTATTTTTGTGATTTTATTTGCGCCCAAGATTGTCTTAATCGGCATTATAATTGGAATACCGCCAGCTATGGCTGCTTCATACAACACTACAACATTTTTTTCTTTTGCTATATTAAAAAGCTCCTGACCGTGTTTTGCCAACAACTCTTTATTGGCAGTTACAATGTGTTTGCTGTTATTCATAGCCGTTTTGATAATATCAAAAGTAGGCTCTATCCCGCCAACAACCTCAACAACAATATCTATTTCAGGATTGTTTACAACTTCATAAGCATTATCTGTTATTAAAGATTCGTCAAAACCCGGAATATCCCTTTTTTTAGAGATATTTTTGACGGCGACTTTCTTTATACAAATCTGGTTGAAAGACTGCAAAGTTTTTACTACACCTGTTCCCACAGTCCCTAAACCAATTATTCCTACATTGGTAATTTTCATAACCGCTCCTGTTGTAACTTTCTGCCTCTATTAAACCATAAAAGATAGATTTTTCGTAGACTTGATTAATCACTGATTATTTACTATTATAGTTTATGCATAAGGATTATTAGCGCCAAGGTTGAGTTTACGAAACCAATACAGATTAAACCAACTGCGCTGAGTCACAAAACAAAAAATAAAAATTACATATGGGGCGTTAGCGCAGTTGGTAGCGCACAACACTGGCAGTGTTGGGGTCAGGGGTTCGAATCCCCTACGCTCCAAAACATAAAAAAGGATATGCATGTTTGAACATTATATTGCATACTGGGCGGATGAATTAAGAACCAATACTGGATTAGTCGCTTTATTATCAATAGTTCTTACTGGTTTTATAAACATAATAATTCAACATTTTTCAAAAGAACTTGAATTAAAAAAACATAGACAACAATTATTATTTGAAAAAAAATATAATGCTTATGCAAAATATTTTGAGTATTTTGATGATTATTTTAGGATTGCGCAAGATGTTCTGATTGCTATAAAACAATTTAACAATGAAGAACATAAAAACGAAGATGAATTTGAAAAAGCAAAAAAAAATTTATTAATTACCTTCGAAAAATTTACAAGAATCAAAGGTTATTTAGAAATGCCTGGTGTGGAGATTTCAATGTTTTTTACTTGCAATAATAAAATTGAAGAAAAAGTAATGGAGATTGTATCCTCAGAAGAATATATTATAAATCCAAGTAATTCTTTTGAAGTAGAAAAGCCAAAACTTGAAAAACATATTAAAATCCTATCTGACTTAGCTCAACTTTTAAAAGAAGATTTAGGAATGAAAAATTAAATTTTTCAGAGACTTTTGCTGCCTAAACTACCTCCACCAGTTTAGAAAAAAGGAACTAGAGAATCGCCCTCTTTTTATCTTCTTTTGCCGAAAATATATTTTCGCGCAAAATGGCCTCACGTAATCGCCAAAAGCCCCACGGTTAGCACGATTTACAAATAGTAAGTCATGAGAAAAAGTCCCAATTTGCGGTGCTTTTCAGACATCAGTTTTTTGAAGAGAATTTTTTTAGTGATTTAATGTCATATTTCATAGTCATTGCCTTATTCAAATGCTGTGACATTAATCACTCTTTAAGTAAAGAAAATCAAGCTATTTGACACAAAAATTATCCTGATTAATAATGACATTGAATCACCAAAGAGGTAAATTGGTCTGCAAGAATAAAAATAATATTTATTAATATATAAACAAATCTAATTACAAAAGGAGACAGATATGGGCATAATATTGGTCCAGGTTGGAATATTTCTAAGTATTCTAACTCTGATTGCCATTGTTCTGGGAGAATATATAGCGAAAGTATTTAAAGGCGAAAAAACCTTAATTTCAATAATTTTCAGACCAATAGAAAAAATGCTATACAAAATATTTTCAATAGATGAAAATCAACAAATGGACTGGAAGACATATTCTTTCAGTTTTGTTATTTTTAGCGTTATCGGAATTGTAGCGCTATTTATTTTACAAGAAGTGCAACATTTTCTACCTCTTAACCCACAAGGATTTGGACCCGTAAGATGGGATACAGCTTTAAATACAGCAGTATCTTTTGTCACTAATACCAACTGGCAAGCATATGGCGGTGAGACAACAATGAGCTATTTAACCCAAATGCTTGGAATGACTCTTCAAAACTTCCTATCAGCCGCATCAGGGATTGCAGTTGCTTTTGCAGTTATAAGGGCATTTATAAATAAAAAAGATCAAAATCAAGAAAAAACAAATTCTCTAGGAAATTTCTGGGTGGATTTAACAAGATCGATAATTTATATATTATTACCTTTGTCTATTTTATTTTCATTAGTATTTGTTTCTCAAGGAAGCATTCAAAATTTTAATAAATACACAAGCGCCCAAACTATTACAGGGGAAACGCAACTGATTGCACAGGGCCCTGTTGCTTCTCAGGTAGCAATTAAAATACTAGGGACCAACGGCGGCGGGTTCTTTAACGCTAATTCAGCTCATCCTTATGAAAATCCCACCCCACTGACAGATTATATGCAAATATTAGGCCTATTAATAGTCGCTGCAGCAATGCCATTTACTTTTGGAGCCTTGTTAAAAAATAGAAAACAAGGATGGGCGATATTCCTTGTTATGATGATTCTTTATGTATCAGGGCTAGCTATAGCTGTATACAGTGAATCTCACGGGAATCCTATGTTGTCCAAAATCGGAATTGAAAACGGGATGAATATGGAAGGCAAAGAAACAAGATTTGGAATTCTAAGCTCTACCATCTTCGCACAATCAACAACCGCAACTTCCTGCGGAGCTGTTAACTCTATGCACGATAGTATGATGCCACTCACAGGACTTATCTTAATGTTCAACATGATGATAGGCGAAGTCATTTTCGGTGGCGTAGGAACTGGTTTTGTCGGAATAATCTTATATTCTATTCTTACAATGTTTTTAGTCGGCCTTATGATAGGACGAACACCTGAAGTATTCGGTAAAAAACTTGAGCCGTTTGAAATGGTAATGGCTGTTATTGCAATTGTCCTGCCATCTGTAATCCAGTTAATATTTGGTGCTATAGCTTCATCTTCAACGCTCGGATTGTCAAGCTTAAATAATACTGGAGCACACGGTCTATCTGAAATAATTTACGCATTCGCTTCAGGAGCTGGAAATAACGGTTCATCATTCGCCGGGTTAAATGCCAATACAGTTTTCTATAACTTACTAATAGCCTTTGCAATGATTGTCGGAAAATTTGGAACTATATTGCCTTCACTGGCTATTGCAGGTTCATTAATAAATAAAAAGTTTGTACCTGAAGAATCAAAATTCCCAACAACAGGACCAATATTTGTCCTTATGCTCATCAGCGTAATTCTAATAGTTGGAGCTTTAACATTCTTACCTGTTCTTACGTTAGGGCCAATCTTAGAACACCTATTTACACTATCAGGAAATTTATTTTAAGGAAAATATAATATGAGTAATAAAAGCAGTATATTTCAGGCTAAATTTATAAAAGAAGCAGTAAAAAATTCTATTTTACGATTGAATCTTATCGATATGGCAAGAAACCCCGTAATGTTTATTGTAGAAGTGGGCTCAATAATTACAACGGCAGTAACAATATACAATTTATTTAATCATCAGCCATATCTTTTTAACCTTCAAATAAGCTTATGGCTATGGTTTACGGTTATCTTCGCAAACTTCGCTGAAGCCTTAGCCGAAGGCAAAGGTAAAGCTCAAGCTGAAACTCTAAAAAAATCAAGAAGCGAAACTTTTGCAAATAAAATATTAAACAATGGCGATCTTGAAAACATACCTGCTCTGTCATTAATTAAAGGAGATATCGTTCTTGTTAAAGACAACGAAATCATTCCTTGTGATGGAGAAATGATAGAAGGTGTTGCGCTCGTAGATGAATCAGCCATAACAGGAGAATCTGCTCCTGTAGTTAGAGAAGCTGGTGGTGATAAAAGCGGTGTAACCGGAGGTACGAAAGTTCTTTCTGGAACCGTAAAAATAAAAATCACAGCAAAGCCAGGAGAAACATTCCTCGACCAAATGATAAAAATGGTTGAAAGCGCTAAAAGACAAAAGACTCCTAACGAAATAGCTTTAGAAATTCTTCTTATTGGACTTAGCGTATTGTTTTTGGTTGTCGTTTCAACGTTAAAGTTTTTTGCATCTTATATGGTTGTAGCTATATCTATTCCAATTCTTACTGCACTTCTTGTATGCCTTATGCCGACAACTATTGGCGGACTTCTTCCTGCGATTGGGATTGCGGGGATGGATAGACTCCTTACTCAAAACGTAATAGCCATAAGTGGAAGAGCCGTTGAAGCCTCAGGAGATGTAAATGTAGTCTTATTAGACAAGACAGGTACAATTACTTTAGGAAACAGACTTGCAACAGAATTTATTCCAGCTTATGGAGTAACTGAAAAAGAATTAGCTGAAGCCGCTATGCTATCATCTTTAGCTGATGACACTCCTGAAGGAAGAAGCGTTGTTATTTTAGCAAAAGAAAAATTGCATTTAAGAGGAAGCGAAATCCACCCGCCAAAGGATTCTGTATTTATAGAATTTAGTGCAGACACCAGAATGAGCGGTGTTGATATGGGGGAAACAAAAATAAGAAAAGGTGCTGTAGATTCAATCGAAAACCTAACCAAATCATATGGATATGAATTCCCTAACGAAGTTAAACTTGCCGTTGAAAAAGTCGCAGACCAAGGGGGAACTCCTCTTGTTGTGGCAAATAACGGAAAAGTTTTGGGTGTAATCAGACTAAAAGACGTTTTAAAACAAGGAATAAAAGAAAGACTGCACCAACTACATATGATGGGAATAAAGTCTGTAATGATTACAGGAGACAACCATATGACAGCAGCAGCAATTGCAGCAGAAGCTGGAGTAAGCGATTTTATTGCACAGGCAAAACCCGAAATGAAACTGAAAAAAATCAGAGACTACCAAAATCATGGCTATATGGTTGCTATGATTGGAGATGGCACCAATGATGCTCCAGCGTTAGCTCAAGCCGATGTTGCAGTTGCAATGAATGCTGGAACTCAAGCGGCCAGAGAAGCAGCAAACATGATTGATCTTGATTCAAGCCCTACAAAACTTCTTGATATCGTAGAAATTGGAAAACAAATTCTTATAACAAGAGGTTCGTTAACAACATTCAGTGTGGCAAATGACGTTGCAAAATACTTTGCAATAATACCAGCTCTATTTGCTTCACAGTATCCTCAATTAAGCTCAATAAACATAATGGGATTAGCAAGTCCACAAAGCGCAATACTTTCAGCTGTAATATTTAACGCAATAATAATTCCATGTTTAATACCTCTTTCTTTAAGAGGAGTAAAATACAAACAAACAACAGCAGAAGACATGTTAACAAAAAATCTTTTAATCTATGGTGTAGGCGGACTATTATTGCCTTTCGTCGCTATAAAGTTAATTGATATTTTAGTGGTATTATTACATCTAGCGTAGGAACAAATTATGGACATAAAAAAAGAATTTTTAACCTCAATAAAACTATTCATAGGCTTTTCAGTATTACTTGGATTAATTTATCCTTTAATAATCACAGGAATTGCCCAACTTACAATGCCGTATAAGGCAAACGGCTCGTTAATTCAAAAGGATGGAAAAGTAATAGGTTCAGATAGAATCGGACAGAATTTTGACTCCCCAAAATACTTTCATTCAAGACCATCTGCTGTCAATTATAATGGAACATACTCTGGCGCAAGTAACTTAGGCCCAACAAGTAAAAAGCTAATAGAAATTACTCAAAAAAATATAGATAAAGTAAGAAAAGAAAATAACATAAAAAATTCTGACAAGATTTCTGCTGATATGGTACTTTCATCTGCTAGCGGATTAGACCCCGATATAAGTATTAAGAATGCACACCTTCAAATCCCAAGGATTGCAAAAGAAAGAAATATCCCAGAAGCAAAACTTAAAGAAATTGTCAAAAAAAATATTGATTCGGATTTTTTAGGAATATGGGGACACCAAAGTGTAAATGTTTTAAAACTAAATATAGAATTAGACAAAATTTCAGGTAAATAAAATGATAGAATCAACTAATTATTTAAATAAAAAAGGTATTTATAAAGATTTATACAAAGCTATTGATGCTGAAAAGCAAGAAAAACAATCTTCTAAACCAATCAGGGAAAGAAAAGGCATCTATAAAGATCTTTACCAACATATAGAACCCCAAAAAGAATCTAAAAAAGATGCACTTCATAAGTTGCCGTTAAAAGCCTTAGCCTATACAAATAACGTAGGTGAAGCATTAAAGCCGCTTATAGGGGCTTTTTTGGCGAAATTATCTTGGATACCAGCACTTTTTTACGCTATCTTCGCAATTTTTACAAAAGGTATGAATTCAGATAAAGATCAGAATAAAACTAAAAAGATTTCAAGAGAATTTTTATATCAAGCGATTGCAAGTTTTCTATTGCCGGATTTAGCTGTTAAATCTTCGCGAAAACTGGCAAATAACTTCATAAACAAAATCCCTTCAAAAACTAAAGAATTAATAAAAGTATCGACCCAAAATATAAGCTGGTTGGATAAATTCATCCAAAAATTCCAAAAAGAAAATAGCAGTGGTTATCGAAATTTTGCTCTAGCAATAGCAGGGATTACATCTTTATCTTTTTCCATTAAACCAATTGATACTTTAGTCAATACTTCATTAAACATCATCTATAACCCAAGTAGATAAAGGATATTATGAGAGAAGACAACAGGCCCGACCCTGAAAAATTATTAAAACAAATCCAAGAAGATGAAGAAAATAACAAGGAATTAAAAACCAAAGGTCACTTGAAAATTTTCTTAGGGTTTTGTGCTGGAGTAGGTAAAACCTATCATATGCTTGAAGAAACAAGAGTTGCTGTTAAAAGCGGTATAAATACTCTTATTGGAATTGTTGAAACACATGGCAGAAAAGAAACTGAAGCACTTCTTGATGGGCTTACAATACTTCCAAGAAAAACTATTGAGTATAACGGAATAAAGCTTGATGAAATGGATATAGATACAATCATGGAGCTTAAGCCTGAACTTGTTATAGTAGATGAACTTGCCCACACAAATATACCAGGCTCAAGACATGAAAAAAGATACCAAGATGTTGAAGAACTAATAAATGCAGGGATAAATGTTTTCACAACTTTAAATATCCAACATATAGAAAGCCTTATTGATGTTATCCAGCAAATTTCAGATGTAACTATCCATGAAACAGTTCCTGACAGCATATTAGAACTTGCAAATGAAATTGAATTAATAGATTTAACTCCAGAAAAACTTCTTGAAAGATTAAAAGAAGGAAAAGTCTATATCCCTGAAAAAGCTAAAAAAGCTATGCAAAACTTTTTCAGAAAAGGAAATCTTTTGGCCCTAAGAGAAATGTCTTTAAGATATACCGCAAAACGTGTAGATGAAGATATGCTCTCATATAAACAACGTTATTCTATAACTACCCCTTGGCCTGTAGATTCTAGGCTTCTTGTGGGGTTTAGCGCAAGCCCCACCTCTGAAAGACTCCTCAGAATGACGCACCGAATGGCATCAGATATGAATGCAGAATGGTACGCTGTATATGTTGAATCCCCTCAGCAAATTGAAATACACGAAAAATCGAGAAACCAACTGGATAAAAACATAAGACTAGCAGAAGAATTAGGTGCTAAAGTAGTTTCTTTAAGCGGAAACATAATTGCAGATACCATAATTGATTTTGCAAAAGAAAAAAATGTAACACTAATAGTTGCAGGCTTATCATACAGATCAAAGATTGAAGAATTCTTTAAAGGCTCCGTTTTAAATGACTTAACCAAAAAAAGCGGTCAGATAAATGTTCTTATTGTAGGCAGTGAAAACAAAACGCCAACATATGAACAATATTTCAAAATAGAAAAAAATGATGTTAAACCATATTTAATATCAGCTGCAGCAATAGCGATACTTGTTATTTTGGGCTGGTTTACCAAAGCATTTATAGAACCTTTCAATATAGGAATGCTGCTTTTACTTCCAGTTATAGCAAGTAGTATTCTATGGGGGACAAGAGTCGGGATATTCAGTGCTATAGCAGCAGTTGCGTCATTTGATTTCTTTTTAATTCCTCCCTATTTAACCTTTAGAGTTTCAGACATAAGATATCTTCCAAGTTTTCTTGTATTCATAAGTATTTCAGTGGCAGTAAGTATGCTGGCAAAAGGCATAAGATGGCAAACAGAAACAACAAGACACAGAGAAAGCTTTCTCTCCTCTTTATATGCCTTCAGTAGAGAGACAATGGCAGCAAAAAACCTTGATGAAATATTAGAAAAAGCATCAAAGCATATTGCTGAAGCCTTCCAATGTAATGTAATAATCCTTTTGCCAAATGAAAATAATCATCTCACAATAATAGAAAAACAAGGCGAAATAGAATTCAATGAAAAAGAACACGCAGTTGCAACTTGGGTATATAAAAATGGAGTACCAGCAGGTAAAAACACGCAGACTCTTTCATCTGCAAAATGGCATTACTTGCCTCTAAAATCTGAAGAAAAGACATTTGGTGTATGCGGATTTACTTCAAATAATCAGGATGTATTTTTCTCATCCGAACAACAAAGGCTGATTGAATCTTTTGCAAATATAATTGCTTTATACTTAAAAAGAAGATAACAAATTGTTCAAAATCGATATAAAATTCCTTATTATTCAACAAATTATTCCCTGTTATTTTATTAGGGAATTTAAAAACGAATGCAGTTAAAATGGACTGATAGACAGAAATATTTTTTGGAGCAGCAGACAAAAACTATCAAAATGTAACTTTTCCCTGCAAATTCCCTGTATTTTAAATCTAACAACAAGAGACTTTTGCTGCCTAAACTACATCTCGTAGTTTAGAAAAAAGGGACTAGAAAATCGCCCTCTTTTTATCTTCTTTTGCCGAAAATATATTTTCGCGCAAAATGGGCTCACGGAATCGCTAAAAGCTTCACTATAAAAGTCTTTGCAGACAATAAGCTGCAATAAAAAGCCCTAATTTAGGGGCTTGACAGTTAAGCAACATAATTTTTTAATATAATATGGACGTTAATTAAAATTGCAATAACTAATACGAATCCACACTTGAAAAGAAGAGAGTTGAATATGGACAAATCCAATAAAGTATTGATTTTATCAATCATCGTAATGATGGGATTTGTAATGGCAGTAATCTACCATTATATTTTAGGAAGTTATTTAGATAAACCATATCCATATAATACTTTTTTATGGCCGTCAAAGATGGCGTTTCAAGATTTTACAGACTTTCTTCCTGCAGCCAAAAATTTGAACCCTTTTGGAAAGATTGATGCACATGTTAATTATTTTCCGCTGGCATACCTGATATTGTTTCCTTTTGCCTTTATTACAAATAAGATGGCTTCTTATCTGTGTTTTACTTCAATATTTTTATTTGTTTTTACTTATATGAATATTAAAAATTTCAGCTGTGAAAATTTAACAAGATTACAGAATTTTCAAAATATTTTTATACTTACAACCGCTTCTTACCCTCTAATAACCCTTTTAGACAGGGGCAATTTTGATATGATGTTGTTTGTTTTATTTGTAGTTTTTATATATTCGTTTAACTCCAAACAGTATTTAATGAGCGCAATGATTCTAGCTGTAATGAATGCAATAAAGCCGTTCTCTTTAATTTTTTTAGTATTATTTTTATTCAAAAAAAAGTTTAAGTACTTGTTACTTAGCACAATAGTTTCATTTGCACTGATAATGGGTAGCTTTATGGTATTAAAAGGAAACTTCTTTGATCAGATATCCACTTTAATTGTTAATTTATCAACAATTAAGAGTTTTTATGTTTATGAAAATTTCAATCATAGAGGGATGTTTGCTGGTTCATCGTTATTTATGGCTTTAAAGTTATTGTTTACGAGATTTACAATATCTTCTTTGGTGCTAACACCTGTATTGTCAAAGTTCTATACTTATTTAAGTCTCCTAATAACTGCAATTGTGGTATTTTTTGGTGCAAAAGAAAAAATCTTTTGGAAGCAAATATCTTTGTTATCTTTATATATGCTTTTAATGCCATACATTACAAATGATTATAAATTAATCTTTTTATTTGTTCCCATCTGGCTGTTTGTAAACGCAAAAGAGAAAACAAAGTTTGATCTGGCTTATGCCATTCTTTTTGGACTGCTGCTTATTCCAAAAAATATTATAATCCCATACTCTTTAGCTAATTTACCATGGTGGTTTTCCGCGTCAATACTTATAAATCCTTTGATTATAATGATATTTATGGGGCTGATTATTTTTGAACAATTCAGTAAAAAACAAATAAAAGAAGGCAACAATGAATATTAAAGATGTTCTATCGATTCCTCAGATATATGACTTGTGGCAATTGTCGATTGGGGATTATAAACTAAGAAAAATATATTGCCGCGATTACGTAAAGGCAAAAAGCGGAGATAGGATTTTGGATATCGGATGCGGCCCTGCGAGCATGATGAATTATCTTCCTGAAAATATCGACTATACAGGATTTGATGAATCAATTTCATACATAAAAGCCGCAGAGAAAAAATTCCCTCAGGAAAATTATTCTTTTTTCTGTCAAAAAATAGACTTGACTCAAGATTTTAACAAAAAGTTTGATATTATTATGGCCAATGCGGTTATACATCACTTAGACAATGAAGAAGCAGAAAAATTGATACTTTTTGCAAGTAAAAATTTAAAAAATGGAGGCAGATTTATAACGCATGATGGCTGTTACCTTCAAAAGCAATCAATATTCAAAAAATGGATTTTAAAAAATGACAGAGGTAAGTTTGTAAGAACAAAAAATGACTATTTTGACTTGTTCTCAAAATATTTCAATGAAATTAAAGTGAGTGTAAGAGAAGACTTGTACAACATACCTTATACAGTAGTTATATTTGAATGCAGGGGTTTTACAGACTAACTTGCTCTCTTATTGGAATTCTTCATCAGCTGTTTTTTCTACAATGAACTTAGGTCGCTGTTTGGTTTCTTTATAAATTTTGCCTATGTATTCTCCCAGTATTCCTATTGATAGCAGCTGGATACCTCCTAGCAAATATATTGAAAAGAAAAGAGAGGACCATCCCGGTACTTTTCTAAGATAAAAATAACTTACTATTGAAAATATGCTCATTGCAATTGCTATACAAAAACATATAAAACCCAAGACTGTTATTAATCTCAGTGGTTTTATCGAAAAAGAAGTTATGCCATCAATTGCAAGTGAAGATAAAGAAAAGAAATTATATTTTGCGGTTCCTGCAATTCGTTTTTTTCTGGAAAAATAGACCGAACAAGATTTAAATCCCAGACTCGGTACAAGCCCTCTTAAATAGATATTGCATTCTTTTAAATTTCTCAAAATGTTTACAACTCTTTTTGACATCAGCCTAAAATCCGCGTGGTTGAAGATACCTTCCACTTCGAGATATTTTGCTAATTTATAATATAACTGAGATATGTGGCGTTTAAGAAAACCATCGCTGCTTCTGTCATTTCTGACTCCATAGACCACCTCAAAGCCTTCTAAATATTTGTCAATCATTTGCGAAATAACATTTATATCGTCTTGCAAATCAGCATCAATTGTTATGAAAATATCGGCTTCGTTTTGTGTGAGTCCTGCAAGCATTGCGGCTTGATGCCCAAAATTTCTGGATAATTTTAAGCCTTTTACCTCAACTCCTGTATTTTTATTTTTAGACAACTCCGTAATTATTTCCCAGGTTCTATCTTGACTACCATCATCAACAAAACAAATGTAGCTGGATTGGGCGATTTTTTCAGTTTCGATAAGATTTTTTAAAACATTAAAAAGTTGAGTACAAGTTATATTAATAACTTCTTCTTCATTAAAACAAGGTATAATTACTGCGCAAACCGGTTTTTCTATCATTTTGTTATTTTAGGATAAATTTGGAACAAGGGCAACCTATTGCAAAAATGGACTTGTAGCTCCTATCTAACGCAGTTAACAGGGATTTTATTCAGAAGGCGAATAGCGAGATGACATCTCAAATATGCTAACAATAAATCCCCGTCTTTTTGACAGGGATTTATGTATTATTTGTAAGATTATAATCTAGGGGTATCTTTACCCACCGCTATTCTGAAGCCAAAAGATAATGCAACACCTGTTCTTCCGCCATTTCTTATCATTGTTTGAGCGAACCCTGTTACTTTTTCTCCTATACGCTTTTGCACCCCTACTCCGTATTGGATATAAGGTTTAAGGCTCAACTCAGGAAGACTTGCATCATTTGCGTAATATTTTGCTTTATCCATTATGTTCCAGAGGACCTCTGTACCAAAATATGGTTGCCAGCCGCTTTCTGTATTCAAAATAAATTTGACGCCGGGAACCATCTGTATTGCATTTAAAGGATCTGATGATATTTTAACTCCGGCAGCATTTGTATAATCAAATGTATTTACAAAAGAGTAAGATAACATATAGCTTGGTTGAAGGATAAATTTGCCACCGTTAAATTCAAAGTTATACCCTGTTTTTGCCGCCAGTCCTGAAGAAAGCATATTAAAGTCATCTCTTCCGTACATTGTATAAGCTTCGCCGACAGAAGCACCAACGTTAGCGGTAAGACCAGTAAACAAATTCCCTTTATAGAAAGTTGCCCCGATACCTAATTGACCGCCGTTTTGATAAATATTGTTTCCGGAGAATGCTTGAGTCGAACCATTGTATGAAGCATAACCGGAATATACAGCATCCCAGCCTCTTTTTAACTCAATCATTTTAGTATCGCCGCCAAAGAAGGTCCCATAGCTTGTATTGTTAATTTTTGGTCCGTTATTGAAATTTATTTTTTCAAAACTTGTGTATGGCTGTAACCAAATACCACCGTTTTTTGATTCATATACAGCGCCTTGAAGCTTTGTTTTGTCTGCTCCACCTTCAAGCAGTGCATATCTGTTTGCATATTTCATTGCCATTCTTTGATAACTAGGCATAAGCATTGTGTAATCCATGTTCTGGAATGATTGTGAATATGAATTTAGCTGATTCACATACGCACCTGATTGCGCTGCCACAGGAGCTACCGTTACCGCAGGATTTATATTATCAGGATTAGAGCTGCCGCCTGAACCATGAGAGAAGTTGAAATTCCCCGTAACCTGATCATAATTGACATCGTATTTATAAATCGGAGAATAAGCAATCCCACTCATGCCTGTATACTTAACCGCATCTCTCAAAGTACTGTCAGCAAAATTAATGGAAACATTATTCTTGTCTGTACTTGATGTCAAAAGAATATTATTAACATTAATGTTGTATTCGCCTGCATTTGTTAACGAGCTTGCGCTGATTTTTGTCATCGTTTCACTACCCAAATCTGCTTTTACGCTCATATTTAAGTCATTATGCAAGGTTAACTTGCCCAAGCTATACTCTTTAATTGGAGCTTGAGAAAAATCAATAGCGCCTCCATAAACATTAAACGAATTCGCATTATAAAATAGTGTAGGCGTTGTAGAAACATTCTTGTGCAACACTCCAGCTGAATCTTTATAGGTATATTTCCCTGAACCTAGCTTGATTGTGCCATTGTACAAATTAACGTCACCTTTATAACCTGACATATCACTGTTTAATACAACATTACCGGATATAGGCGCTCCCGAGTTAACGCTTGCAACCAGATCGTGCGTGGCATTTATGTTAATAGTTTTGTTATAATTGCCGTTATCGGATGAAATACTATCATTAAAGACTATTGATTTATCGGTGTTAGCGTTTAAATTTAATGATATAGGAGAAACACCGTAAATATAAATAGCGTTAGAGGTTTTTGTTACACCGCCGTCATTAGTTGTATAGTTCCCTGTAAAATACATATCTTTATTTTGTGCTACAAGATTAATATATCCTGACGCTCCAGAAATTTGCGTATAAATAGCTCCGCCTAGTGAATTAGTAGAGGAAGCATAGTTGCTGATAAAACTGCTATCAGTTATTGTTATTTTGCCGTAATTGATGAGAGCTCCACCAAATGAGCTACTAGTGCCGGAAACATGGTTACCGATAAAATCTCCTGTGATATTGTTTATCGTGCCATCGTTATAAATTGCTCCTCCACTTGAACCCATAAAACTACTGCTTCCGGCATAGTTTCCGATAAAATCTCCTGTGATATTGTTTATCGTGCCATTGTTATGAACTGCTCCCCCTTTTGAGTCTTGATAACCGGTGGCATAGTTACCAATAAAATCTCCTGTGATATTGTTTATACTGCCATAGTTAGAAATTGCTCCTCCACTTGAACTAGTCTCACCGTTAACATAGTTCCCGATAAAATCCCCATAAATATTGGAAATTGTACTGTTTTCATCACCGTTCCAAATTGCGCCGCCCCTTGCAATGCTGCTGAATCCAGGAAAAGGCGGAGCAGAGAAAGCATAGTTGCCAATAAAATCTCCTGTGATATTTCCATTTATACTGCCATCGTTATAAATAGCTCCTCCATAGGATTGATTCATAAAAGGACTATTAGAAGAAGAATTGTTACCTACAAAATTTCCTGTTATATTTCCGTTTATTACGCCCTCGTTATAAATTGCCCCCCCTTTAACGTTGCCATCGGACATGGAAATATAGTTATGTATAAAGTCTCCGGTAATACTGCCGACTGTCCCGGCAGCACCGTTCATAAATGCCGCACCTGTTGATGAAACACCGACATTATCTACAAAATTTGCTGTTACATCACCCATTGCTCCATTGTTTACAATGGGAGCATTAACCTTATCAGACAATGTGGTTTTTACAGTTAAATCGACATTACCAACTGTGTGTGTAGTAAGACTTTTATTTCCGCCTGTTGTTTGCCATTGGTAATAATGTGTCGAAGTTCCTGCATCATTCCCCAGAGTATGCATCTGTATAAATAATTCTTTTGGAGTAATTGTCTTTTCTCCGCCTACTTCTTCTATCAGATATTTCGTTATAGTAAAATTACTATATTCTTCATCCGATAAATCATAAGAACTGCCAATTGGATATAATGCCGGGTCTTTCTGATGTAACTTTGTCAATGTTGGCGTCAACCCAGGGGGGTTTGGATTTCCAGCAAAGACTGGCGATACATTTAAACCAAGAACATATACTATCACACCAAGGGATAAAAACTTTTTGATCATATCTCTTCTCACACTTCCTTATACACTTTTTATGCTTCTAAACAGCTACCAGAATAAATACTTATTACACACACTATTTATGCAAAAAAATCAAATTTTTAAACAAATTATACTATAAATTAAAATAACTTCTATTTAAATCATATAATTAATTGAGTTTCAGCTGTTAATTGAATCAACAAAAATCCTAAAGTTACAAACGAAGCTCTTGATTGCCGTTTCAACAACTGTCTTGAATAGAACTATTGTTCAAACGAATTTACAGAATCAGCACACCAAATTTTTGCCGTCAGAACTCTTTCTTCACTTGATAAAAGCCCTTTAATTTTTACTTGTGAATAAATATCTTTGCTTTACAATTAAAATCTTGTTAAGCTACTATTAGCGGGGAAAAAGATGAACGATAGACAGTTAAAAATATATTTTGAAGTCGCAACAAGGTTGAACATGACAGAAGCAGCAAAAAATTTGTCGATGACTCAACCGGCTATAAGTCAGACAATCAAAGAAATAGAAACAGAATATCAAGAACAATTCTTCGACAGAATCGGCAAAAAGCTATATTTAACAAACGCGGGCGAAGTTTTACTCAGTTATACAAGACGCTTATTAAACATAAACGAAGAATGCTCAAAAGAGATAAAAGAATTAAAAGATTTGAAAAAAGGCCAACTCAGAATAGGAGCCAGCACAACAATCGGCATCTATATTTTGACTGACATCATTGGAGAATACAAAAAACAAAACAAAGAAATCGATATTTCGATAATTATTGAAAACACCGCCAATATTTCAAACCTGATTCTTGAGAACAAAATAGATTTTGCCTTCATAGAAGGCCCTTTGTCATCAAACGAAATAATTAAAAAAGATTTTTGGGATGATGAATTAGTGCTGATAAGCAACTTTAATCATCCATTTTCAAAAACCAAAAAAGTCAAAATATCAGAGCTTGAAAAACAAAAAATCATCATGAGAGAAAAAGGAAGCGGCACAAGAGAGGTCTTTGAAGGTTTGTTGTCATTACATAATATAAAACTGGAAAATTATCTGGAATTAGGCAGCAGTGAAGCAATAAAAAAGGCCGTGGAAGCGGGTTTGGGAATAAGCTGCATTTCCAAAAGGGCAATAGAAAAAGAACTCAAATACAAAACACTTGTCCCAATTAAGCTTGAGGATACTATCATCTCAAGAAAGCTCAATTTGATTTATCATAAAGACAAAGTGTTATCCAAGTTATCAAAAGATTTTATCAAATTTTGCAAGGATAAACATAAGCTTTAACTTATTGAAAACATAAAAAATACTAATTTTACTTATCCTTTTATCCGTCTTAAAATTTAAACCATGGAAGCAAGAAAATATTTTAAAGGCATTATAATTGTCGCTGTTTTGGCCATTCTAGCAATTTATATCCAATATCTCCCTGCAATCAAAAATCTTGGGATCAGCGCGATAATAATAGCCATTTTAATCGGAATAGGAGTGAAAAACACGGTAGGAACGTGTGAATCTATGAATGAGGGGATTAGATTTTGTGCCAAAAAAGTTCTTAGGCTCGCAATCATCCTTCTGGGTTTCAAATTAAGCTTAATGGAAGTCTCTAAGCTGGGATTAAAGGCCATTATACTCATATTTATCGTAACTATCGCAACTTTGCTTTTCACAAAATATATAGGGCAAAAGCTCAAACTGTCAAGAAGTCTATCTTTATTGGTAGGAGCTGGCACCTCGATCTGCGGAGCTTCTGCGATTGTGGCAGTTAATTCAGTCACAAAATCGGATAACGATGAAGAACTTGCCCTTTCTGTAGGTGTTGTAACTATTTTTGGGACAATATTTATGCTGATATACCCGGTAATCGGATATTACCTGCATCTTAGCACCACTTCATACTCTTTGTGGGCAGGCAGCTCCATCCATGAAGTAGCACAAGCCGTCGCGGCGGGTTTTACTTTCTCAAATCAGGCAGGTGTAAGCGCAACCATTGTTAAACTAACAAGAGTCCTTATGTTAATCCCTGTGACCATAATTTTAAGCATAAGGGAAGAACAGAGAAACAACACAAACAACTTCAGCATAAAGAACGTGTCTATACCTTGGTTTGTATTATTGTTCTTATGCGTAGTTTTTTTAAACACAACAAATTTCGTGCCGAAAGCAGCTACAGAAACATTGATAAACATTGACAACTTTTTAATGGCTATGGCAATGGTGGCGCTTGGCTTAGAAACCAGTTTTGAAAAAATGAAAAAAGTGGGGATAAAACCGATTTATCTTGGCGCTGTTTCATCTATTTTTATTTCAATCTTGAGCTTAATCGTTATAAAAATAATGTCGCCGAATTAATCCTTCTCGTTTCGGCTTTTAGTTTGAATAAATAGAGTTTAAAACTTCTAAAGCGAACCTTGCTGATACTGTAGCGGGTCCGCCTCCCATTTCAATCCCGACCTCAATTGCTTCTAATACTTCTTTTTCGCTTGCACCGCTTTTATAGGCCTGTTCTATATGCCATTGCATACAAGATTCGCAATCAATAACAACCGAAATCCCAACCGCGATTAATTCTTTGGATTTTTTTGAAAGTGCGCCGTCAGAATATGTAGCTTCTTCCATTTTCAAAAAAGCTTCGTAAACTTTGGATTTTCTTTGGACTAGTTCTTTATGCGCAAGTTTGCGCTTTAATGTAAGTTCTTTTAGCTTATCGGACATATGTTCTCTCTCGGTTCTTCTCTTTTAAAAGAGGTTTCAAGTAATTATATCAATCATTAAAGATGAAGGTAAATACAACTAAAACAAACTTGGTAAATGGTTGTCTCTGCCTCCTATGGGAATCAGGTTTTCATTTTCGCAGATTGTATTAAGGCGGGAAATGTCCGTTTTATTCATATTTGGGCTATATGCCTGGTGATAGCTCTCTGTCGCTTTTATCAGGCCGTTTGATTTTTTGACCGCTTCTTGTATGAAACCTTGCGGATTATGCAGCCTTTCTGAAAGATAATACGGGTGCGCAAAGCTCATAACAACTTCATCATCTTTTGCAAAAACATCAAAAATTTCAGAAAGAGTGTTTTCACTTGCCGCCGTGATGGATCCATCCGTATTTACTCTCGGCTGCAGTGCTTTTCTTATATCTATGATTGCATCGTTTTCGTTGAAATGATTAGGAATAAGCTGCATGTCTTTTAGATTGCCTAAAGCTTTCCCCCTTTGGGTCTTTGCCATTATTTCTTCATAAAGTTTTTCCGGATTTTTGTATTGTTCTTTTGCAAAATCACTCACAGCTAATTTTGTTTGGCCGTAATGATGAATTCTCCAGTGAGAGTTCATTGCGAAGGTGTCTTTTGGCAAAGTGACATTATACGCTTTAGAAAATTCATCTATTGAAAACTTTGTAGAGGGGAATTTCTCTGAAAGTTGAGAAATAAAATCGTTAAACATTCCTTCTCTTTTTTTATAAATGTTCTTGAAAAAGGCGTCTAGCTTATCAGAGAAAGGATTTATGCAATATGCCAAAACCTCTGATGTTTCAGTAGGGTTTGACGATTTATCTACAGCGTGAACAAAGCTCAACTCGCAGCCGGGGACAAATTTTATATTCTTAAATTTATCGGGATTTTCTGCAATGTGGCCAAGAGCTTCTTTAACGCCTTCTACCCCATCGTGGTCAGTCAAGGCAAAAACGAACTTTTCTTTAGTTTTTGCAAAAAGTTTATCTCCATATTCTGCTGCCTGATTTAAAAGCTCTTTTACTTCACCAACTCCATCCGAAAAGTTAGAGTGAGAGTGTAAATCAGCTCTAAAAAGGCCTTTTTCGACATTTTCCGGAGTGAATACATAATTTTGTTCAGTGAGTTTGGGGATTATTTCAAGAAACTCTTTTTTCCCGACGACACAGCTTAGGGCTTCGGGTTTAACTTCTTTGTTCAGCATTTTAGTCAAGCCTTCAGCTAAAACTTCTTGATACCCTTTGACAATTGACTCAGGCGGACGTTTGTTTTTTAAAGCCTTTAGAATCCCAAAACCAACAGCCAACGCTCCTGCAGTAGCCCCAACAATAGCGGCTATTTTTTGTTTGTTTATTTTTTTAGGATCAGTCTCAATTACGGTTGCTGGCAAAAAGACATTATTTGAAGCTGCAATAACCGGGGGATTTGGCTTAACGTCAGGCTGAAGCGGCTTTATGCCGGGGGAAGGAAGCGTGTTAAATGTTGAAAAGACGTTATTTGACTTAAAAGAACTTGAACTTTTGTAAGTGCTGATACTTGTTATTTTCATTATACTCTTGCCTCATATATTGTCGAACCATTTGCTGTATAGTGACTTATGGGACCAAAACCCGATATCGCCGAATCTGGTCTTGGGCACTGTATTATTTCTACGTTGTTAAATTGTTTTATTGTTTTTATTTTGTCGATGTCTTCAAGTACTCTTGTTATGTCATCTGTTTTGGATGAATCAACCCACAAAATCCTGTCGTTATAACCGGAATAAAGGCATACTTGTTTGGATTTACCATATTTCATTTTTACCCCGCCTTGAATTTTATCGAATTCCGGCAAAAACAGTTCATCTCTGTCGCCCTTGGTCAAACGCCCCAGGAGCGGCTTATACTTCGCTTTTACATCATAATCGTTGTTGAAATATTCGCTATGCCCCGATTGGTCTTCACAAGAGTATTTTATTAATGTTTTAACAAAATTGTACTGCTCATCAATCGGCCATTTTTTAAATGAAGATTCGAGCATTTGTCTTTTGATTATTTTCGTCTTTTGCTCTTTTCCGGATGAAATGGCATTTTGCATAGCTTTCATTTGAGCGACATTGCTATATTTGTAAAAATCATAATCCTTAATCGAATCAACAAGTTCATATGCTTCATAGGTTGATATGACTTTTTTGCCGTCTCTAAGTGATTCTATAAAGTAGGCAAAGTTTTTAACATCTTCTTTTGTCATCGAATCTGCTTGGTTAAAATATTTATTTTGTTTTTTAAAGACGTCTGAAATAAGAATATTATACTCAGCAGCCTTCTCTAAATCTTTGTATTCAGTCTCAACAAGGTTTTCCATCTTTTTAGAATC
The DNA here is from genome assembly GCA_023421795.1 of Cyanobacteria bacterium OH_PDB_230. Lineage (GTDB taxonomy): Bacteria > Cyanobacteriota > Vampirovibrionia > Gastranaerophilales > Gastranaerophilaceae > JAEZOG01. The sequence continues at coordinate 267,692 of JAEZSO010000002.1, read as the reverse complement.
AAAGTCTAAATACATTGTCCTGTTGTTTATTTCTCTGATTTGATTTTTAACCTGTGATACAGTCATTACGGTCGGAAAGGAAGTGTCGTGGTTGTAGCTTACAAGCCTTTGGTCAGTATTTTTCCAAAGTTCTCCTTTAAATTTATTTACTATTAACTCATTTTTAACAGCATTATCAGTCCCTCTCAGGATTATAAACGGCTTATCAACATCGCTTCCCGGCAAGGCCCTTCTTTTTCCGACAGAGCAAGTACCGTCAAAACCGGCAGAAATACAAAGGTATTCAGGGGAATTTAAAGCCTGCGAGGTTCTTCGTATCGAATCTGCATATTCATTTTCAATTTTACGTGAGACCTCTGCTAAGTCAGGAAATCCGGTGATTTTTTGGTAATGTTCTATAAATTTTTGTCTGTCGCTTTCAGTATATAGATTATCTAAAAATGCGAGATTGGCTTCTCTAATTTCCTTGTTCTCGGGATTATAATTATCGTCGTGGATATCAAGGTATTTACCCTCTCTTAAACAGTCATAAGCTCTTATTGCTCCCTCTGCATTGTAGACAAAACCTGCATTCAGTGGTTCCGGGGTGCCTCGAAACGGAATTTGGTTGTTTCTTTTAGCGATGTTAGTTTTTAAAAGTACGGGGGTAAATTTGCCTGGTAGCAGTGTATTTGTGTGGTAAGCAGGAAGTGAATTTGTAATAACTTGATTATTTTTATTTTCATATTTATTCTTTTGCTTGAAATTTACTGTATTATAAGTGCTACATAAATTGTTAATCCGCATCGGGACTCCTTATCAGATGCTTATCTCTACACAGCTATAATACAACAGCACTTTTTTTTTGACTAAGACAGTTAGGCTATTTTTATTGTTTTTTGCTCTCAAAAACGCAAAAAACTCTATATTACTGACTTCTGGGGGTCTATTGTTTAAGGTATCAAAAGGCATTCCAGGGTTTTTTTGTAATATTTGTTAATGTATTTCGCTTATATTGCAATTAAGTTACCTCAAAGTGGTAAAAACAAGATTAATCACAAATTCAGAGGCTTAGACATATTATTCTTTTAATAACTCGTTTAACAGTAGTTCTTGCTGTCTTTGGAATTCATCATATATTCTTTTGTTGCGTTCAGGGTCTTGAGCTGTTAATTCCGCATGCTTTTTCAGGTCTTTTGCTGCCAGCTTTTGCGTTTTTTTAAATTCTTCATATGACTTTTGATTAAATTCTTTTTCTCGTCTTATTAATTCATCATATTTTTGAGGATTTTTTCTCTTCAATTCCTGCATTTTTCTCAGTTTCTCTTGTTCTTTGTTCTCTCTTTCTAAGAGCTTTGTTTCCCTAATTTTTCTTGCTTTTTCTGCTTTTTCATAGGCGATTTGTCGAAATTCTCTTACAGATTCTTCTTCTCTTTTTATACGTTCTTGCTTCATTATATAAGCTTCTATTTTAGATATTTTAGAATCTAAAACATCAAGCCAAGGATAGCGAATTTCTAATACCGGAGACCAAAGAAAAACAAAGCTCATTATACAAATAAAGCACCAAACAAGATTATTCTTTTTCTTAATAAGAGCTATTACAACCAAGACACTTGCAAAAAATAAAAGACCTAGATATACCCAAAACCAAGATGGAATTCCAGAATCCGCAAACAAGAGCCTGAGTGCCGTTATAAAAAAATCGAAAGGGAGAGGCAAAAGCGCTAAAATACACGTTATAATTATTATTTTTTTGTAATTAGATTTTTGCATTTTTATCACATTACCTTACTTTAATTTTTAAAAAATGAGTTTTTCAAAACAAAAAGAGTGCGATTGAATGTAAAAAATCCCATTTCACTAATTATACTAAATTACCAGATAAAAGGTCTATACTCGTTTCTGCCTTGATTCTTCAAAATGACATCATAAAAATGATGATAAAGAATCAATTTTATTTGTGCGAAACGCTTCAATCATTTCATTTGTAAGGCTCAAAGTTGTTTCGCAAGGAGGTATCTCTTCTCTTGAAAACCAGGTCGCTTCTGACAATTCTGACTCATCGACAGTAACATTAGGACTCCCTTCAAGCTCCACAAAAAAACCCATAAGAAGTGATTGGGAAAAAGCCCAGGGTTGGCTTTTAAAATACCTGAAGTTTTTAACTTTTAGCCCCACTTCTTCCATTACCTCTCTCTTCAGGGCTTCTTCCAGGGTTTCTCCAATTTCTACAAACCCTGCCACCAAAGAAAGTTTTTTGTATGGCCTGTCTGAATAGCGCGTAAGTAAAATTTTATCTTTATCTGTAATAGCAACGATAACCGCGGGGGTTATTTTGGGGTATTTTATTAACCCGCACTTTTTGCAACATAATGATCTTTCTTTTTCAGAAAAGTGCATCTGATCGGAACATCTGCCGCAAAACCTGTTTGTGTCATACCATTTTGAGAGATGACCAGCTGTAGCTGCAATAAATAGCATCCATTCCGGCAAGGTGTCTCTAAGATTCATTAGATTTACATATTTAAAATTTTCAGACTCTTTTATCGGATCAAAAACACAAAAAATTGATACATTATCCATGGAAAATAAATAAACAGCATCTTTAAAAGCATTCGGGTTCAGTTCTTTTATTTCTTCAGCACTTGTAAAAGTTAACTCGTCTGAAGAAGGCTTCATTAAAATATTTTCCCCGGAAAAAACCAACAAATAATCCCCATTTTGAGGTCTTTTGGGGCTATATTCATTATTAAAATTATGTGGGGATATCTCATGTAGCATTTATACTATCTGGCCTTACGGTTTATCACACTAATAATTTAGCACAGATAGAGCGAGAAGTAGAATTTACATTAAAAACTCAAGCAGCCTTATAAGTCAAAATCCCGCTTTATGGCAATATTTGAGCAATCGGCTATAATGTTGTGGATTACGCTTATACGTGATTAATTTAACAAAAGTCAACGAGAACGGGGATTATGAAGAAGGAAGAACTTAATATTGAAGGATTATACAAAATAAAAAAAGAGGATTTAAGAAAGTGCGCAGAAGTAGCCGCACAAGCTTTTCTGGACGATGAGAGCAGTAAATTCCTATTATCTTCCAGGTTGACGATTAAAGCCTTATCCGACTACTATTTGCTTCTGTATAAAGCGGCACATAACAAAATGCATATGTTTGCAGAAAGTGAAAACATAGATGGGTTTATTATCATTGCCCCAATAAAAAATTCAGAACTTTCTTTATGGGACTGCATCAAAACAGGCGGCTTAAAAGCAATACTATCATTGGGCTTTGGCGTAATTATAAGATCTTTGGAATATGAAAAACACTGCATTAAAATAAGAAGCAAAATCATTCCATCAAATACTTGGTATATTTTCCAGTTTGGAGTTTCACCTGCAAAACAAGGTCAAGGATTCGGTTCAAAAACCATGAAACCTGTTTTAAACTGGCTGGATTCTGAAAAAATAGCTTGTTATCTTGAAACCAATAACGCCTGTAATGTCGATATGTACAGTCATTTCGGGTTTTGTTTAAAAGATACAACAACACTGCCAGAGAAAGAATCAAATCAATTCGCGATGCTTCGCAGCTAAGCTATTGTTCTTTATTTTCTTTAAAAATATGAAAACTACTTTCATCCAGGGGTTTATATTCAAGCAATGAAACCATTTTCTTGCAAAAGAAATTTATTATCGGGTTTGAATGATTAAGCAGAACATAAAGCATCTCATACTTGCATCCCAGTTTAAGTTTGGCGTCATCGGTCGTTTGCCCGAAATCTATGCTCTTAAAACCTTTTTCTATGCCGTATCTGACTATCTCGATTAGAACCCTTATGTAAGTGTCGTACGTTAAAATATTTTGTTTATCTAACCCTACAAATTCAAATATGAGTTCGTCCCCGTTTTCGTGCAAATGGGCAAACCCTTGGGTGCCGTCTTCATTATCCAGCACCAAAATAACAAAATAGTCCTGCCTGAAAAAATCAATCGAAACTTTCCCCAGTTTGTAAGGGGCATTATTGTACACATCAAGGTACAGCTTGTACATTTCTTCGGTGAATTCAAGCTTGTTATTTTTAAGAATATAAAAATTGAGGTCCTTTGATTTATTCAGCGCGATATTGTATCTTCTTCTATAACCTGATCTAAGAGAAGACATATACTCTTCAAAAGAATTCCATTTTATGGGAAGGACGCATCTTGGAAGGATTAAGCCGCGGGCAAAACCATCTAAAGTGTAATTTTCATCCACGTTTAAAATCATTTTAAACCCTTTTATGCTCCTTAAAAATTTAGAAACTTCTTGTTTTGTCTCACCGCCAAACACGCCGGCAGGCTTGGAGAGAGTAAAAGGAAAATAAACAGAATTCATTATAACCGGCACCTTAAAAGGCGTAAACATTGCTATATCATTGTCTTCGGTTTTACTTATTAAAAATTGTGTGTCTATCTTCCCAAGAGAATTTCTGAAAACATAATAAGATTTTTCAGAATCGTCTATCTGTTCAACTAGTTCAAGAAAACGCTTTTCCAGATAAAGATTATCCTCAATATTATCTTCCCAGTCTCGTGGCAGGTTCTCGACTTTTAAGTATTTTTCAGCTGCCAGGTTAAAATCTGTAATTGTTTTCGTTCTCATAATTTTTTATATTTCTATTCACTCGTCAAAACTCGAATTTTTAACAATTTCAACATAGTATTTTAATCTTCAAAATATCTGTTTTTATCCACCAGAACGACAGGGGCCTACTAACCCTTTTAGATAATATTTTGTAAAGGCAAGTATTTCGGGCTTTTTTACGATTGATTTAAGCTTGTATTTTGAGACTGGAGTTTTTCCATTTAATAAAAAAGTAAATGCCTAAAATAAAATATATAATTCTTACGATAAATATAGAAAAGACCTTTTCACCTGCAGAACAAGCATCGAACCACATGATAATTGATAAAAAGTTAACGAATGTCCAGACAATCCACTGTTCTATGGACCTTCTGACAGTTAAAATCATTCCCGCAACCGAAAGTACGGTCATAGAAGCATCAACAAAAGGAGATTTGTCCCCTATTTTCACGAACAGAAGGTACGTGAAAAACGTTGCAATAACAACCATAACAATCATAGAGAGAAGTTCTTTTTTGGAAAGTTTTTCTTTTATGATTTCATTTGTTGATTTGTCTATATGCTTTCTCCAGGTAAAAAAACCAATAACCTCCATAGGAAAATAATACGCAAAATGCAATATAAAATTTCCGTAAAAAGCTATATCATAAGAAAGATAGGCACAACAAAGAGTTCCTATTATGCCGAAAAAATAACAATAAACCTTGCCTTTACCGGCAAGTATCGTATAAATAATCCCGCAAACAGCTGATACCAAAGCAAGCAGAGAATCGCCCATATAAAAAGAAGAAAATACGACAATCACAACAGAAAACAAAAAGAAAAGCGTTTCAAACTTGGACCAGTTTGATACTTTTTTTATAACAACACTTTTTGTGGGGCTGGCTGAAACTTCAATCATTTTTAAACCGCTGCTTTACTGCTTTGATTATTTTTAGAAAATTTTCCTGCCCAAAAGGTCGATAACATAGGAATTGCAACGTAATACAACGAGCTTAATATGACGATTGGTTTTAGCACCTTGATGCCGTTTAAATATTTATACAAGTTTTGATCTGCCTGATTTGCTTTTATAAAATTCCTCGTGAATTTTTCTAAAGGTCTATCAAGAGCCTTATTAGCAGCATAACCCCCAACCACCGTAAGCGCAGTCGAAATAACCGTATTGTATATCAGGGGGTTTTTATTTTCCTTTTTCATTTTAGGGTTAAATGCCGTCATTACGGAAAAACAAACAGTCGCAAATAAATCTTTCAAGTTCAGTGCATGCTGGATAAAATTTGTATCTTTATATTTCAACGCAGCTTTTTGAACATCCTGATTTTCCATGATTCCGACGATTTTCTTTGAAAGATTTAAAGGAGAACCTTTAAACGAAGGCATTGAAGACGAAGATCTTATCTCTTCTTTTTTCTCTTTGGGCTTTCTGTTAAAAATAAACTTTGTAACCGGAACAATCAAAGCAGCGGATATCAGAGCTTTAGGAAGCACTGCGATAAGCTCGGGGCTCATTTTGGCAATTTGTTTTATAAAGTTATAGGCAGGAGCCTCATCAAGAGTCTTGGCGGATTGTTGTAACTTTTCAACCGTTGAAGGTTTCAGATATTTTTTAGGCTCTTTAGAAATATTGTCGATTACCTTTGACACAGGAGCAAATATAGAAGCGGTTAAAACCGTGCCCAGGATGCCTGATTCTATTGATTTTGCGCAGGCAAATTGCTTATCTTCCTTAGAAGAATCTGGTGTTAACAAGATTGCAACGGGTCTAACTACTGTAGAACAAGCCAGCGTTGTTCCGGCGGCTACAAGTGCACCTTTTTCCCCCGCCAATTTAAGACTTTTCAATAAAATTTTATTATTATAAAATGAACCCTTAAAAGATATATTTTGATTGTTTTGTTTATTTACTTTCATATTAAACAATTATAACCAAAATAAGAATCAGACGTAAAGAAAAAACATTCCTCAAATAAAGATAGTTATTAAAGCAAAATTGGAATACAAATCCCATTTCGATACTTTAAAAATTAAGCAATTTATATTATAAACACTTATCTGGAATATGTTAATATAGAAAAGATTGAAAAAAAACGTTAGCGAAGAATTATAGAATATCTGCGATTAAGTTATTTAAGTGAGCCCGGTTTGTTGTTATATGTGATTTAGATGGTGATAGAAGATAGATGAATAAAAAAATAATACCCATACTGGTTTTTTCTCTCGTTTTCTGCATTCGCACTACTAATCAATGTGCAAATGCCGAGCAAACTATCATTAGCGTCCCATCATCTGAAGTTTTACCTGCAGAACAAATCATTTTAAAAGAATCCAACAGATTAAATCCATTCTCAAGCAGCAACTCCGGTGTAATAACCCCATCTGTGATTTTAGGGTTAGGACACGGCTTTGAATTTGCTACAGGAGTAGGAACAACCATAAACCAAGACAGCGAAAGCGTAGTAAGAGGAAATTTAGCCATTAAAAAAGTTTTCTTTATAAATCAATCCTCAAGACTTACCGTGGGCGCTTCCGTCAGCCCTTATCTATCTTTAAAAGCAACACCCGATACTGTTTTATACACACACGTATCACAAAGAATCAGGAAAACAAAAACAACTTTAACCGCGGGCGTATACGCTCACGGACCAAGAAGCATGCCGGATAGAAGCGGAGCTTTGCTCGGTTTTGAACAAGTACTTGTTTCAAACAAACTCAGACTCGCAGTAGATTGGATATCAGGAGATCACTCATACGGCAGAATGGGTGTAGGTTTAAAGTATAGGCCTATTCCTGCCATTTCAATAACAAGCGCGGTAATAATTCCTAATAGAGCCGATGATCCGTTGGGTTTCAACATTTCTGTTTCTAAATTTGGTTCGTTAAGTGAATTTAAAATAAATAAAAAGGAGGAGCCATCATGCAAAAAACCAAAAGATTTATAATTATAGTATTTGCAATTATTTTAACTGCAGGTGCTGTTTTGGCAAAAAAAATGAATTGCGATTTTGACCAGGAAGATTACAAAGCTCTTTTAAGAGGAGAAAAGCATTTATCAAGAGCAAAACTGGAAGAAGCTGATATGCAGGGAATGGATTTAAGGGGAAGAGATTTCTCCCATGCAGAGCTTGAAGGAGCCAATTTTGAAAACGCTGATTTATCAAGAGCTATTTTTAAACACGCGGATTTAGAAGAAGCCAATTTCAAAGGCGCAAAAATCACAGGAACGATATTTAAAGGTGCAAAACTAGGTTTTGCCACTTGGGTAGATGGAAGAATTTGCGCGGAAGATTCCTTGGGAAGCTGCTGGTAACTATATTTTAGCAATCACTTTAAAACCTTGTTTAAGAATTCAGTTGAGATGTCAATAGCTTGAAAAGAGCTTTTTGTATTTAGAGAACAATGCCCAAAATTAGGCACGATAACCAATTTGCACTTACAATCGTTTTCTTTTAATTTTTCATAAGCTTTTACAGATTGCGACACCGGAACAATTTTATCTTCATCGCCATGGACCAACAAAACCGGCGGGGTGTTTTTAGATATGGCAAATATGGGAGAAAGCGTTTTTCGGTTTTGCCCTGCACAGAATTTTTCAACTACTTCAACCAACTGCGTTGACTCAGAAGAAAGTTCTTTTTCCGCCTCTTTGGTCAAATCCCAAGGGCCGTATAAGCTTACCACCGCATTAGGGAGGCTGTGTACTCCATTTATGACTTCATCATGCGTCGCGGCCCAAGCGGCCAAATATCCTCCTGCAGAAACTCCTACAACCCCTATTTTGTTCGGATTGATACCCAAATTTTTGCTGTTCGCCTTCAACCAACAAATTGCGTTTATTATATCCTTCGTTTGACTTTGTTGACTGTATTTTGGCAGCAAATGATAATCTATGGACATTACCAAAAAGCCGTTTTGAACAAGCTTTGTCGCAAAATCGGACATTTCTTTTCTATCACCGTGAAGCCAATAACCGCCGTGGACTAATATTACCGCTGGGACTTTTTTTACTGAAGGCATACTGAATAAATCTGCCTGCAAGTCAGCGGAATAAGATACCGTTTCGATTCGTAATTTTGATTCTTTGGCTTCAACAATATCAAATTGAAAAAATACGGTAAAAATAAAGAAACAAATTAATAATCTTCTGATAAGTCTCATCTTATAATTATCTTTTTTATTGAAACCTTTTTCAATTACATTACTAACTTAATCTATCTGAAAAGGCTCTTAAATTTTACCTTAAAGGCATAAAAAAAAGCCCGGAGGGTCTTATAATCCTGAGATCCTCGGGCATTGTCATTATACTAAACAATCACCGAGATTTAATTCCCTTAAAGTGTAATATTTAAAAGAAGTCAGGTTATACTTCCTGATTAAGCAAAACAAATAATATTTATCAAACATATTTTTTTATACGCTTCATCCCAAATAAAACCCGAAACAAATTGACCCTTCTGACGAACAAATCATATGTCCCGACAGTCATAAGCAAAGATATAGAAAAAATAATCAGAAATTTATAAATTATATCCATATCCCATTGAACAACATAATAACCGATAACAAGAATAAATGTCTGATGAAGCAAATAAAACGGGAGTACGGCCTCGCTTGAATATTTTAAGAATTTATTGCTGAAATTAAACGATTTAGATCCGAAACTCAACAAAAAAACAACCCAAGACCAAGTAAGCAAGCTGTAAATGACCATAAAAAATATCGACAGGAAAGAATAATTAGGATACTCCAGCCAATTTACACTGCACCCCAAAAGCAAAAGGATTACCATCACCAATATGCACGAAGCGGCAATCACAAAAGCCGTTTTCTCATGGTTATTTATCGCCTGTCTGAATTTTTCGTTGGAAAACAAGATATACCCATACAGAAAATAGATAAACCAATAGAAAAAATCCGCAACATCCATGTAATTTGGGAAAGTTACCCTTAAAGCCAAGTGTGAAAGCAAAACAGGGATTGCAAATAAGAAAATAACGCATTTTTTATCGCAAAAACCAGCCAGTTTAGAGATAAATCTCTTTGCTCGCTCTCCCTTTAACCACATAAAAAGCGGCAGTGCCATAAAAGAAAAAACAAAAAGAAAACCTAAAAACCAAAGATGATATAAGTTGTAGCCTAACGACGACAAATTGAAATTGTCAAACAACTTTATAAAGAATTGAGGATAATAGTTCAAATACGAACCGTGAAAATTAAGTTTACCAAGACTTTCAACATAACCTTGCGGAGGAGCAAGCAATAATATCCCGATAATTAAAGGTACTATAAGCCTCTTTACCCTCTCAAGAAGGTACTCTCTTTTCGACCTCGACTCTAATGCAAATCTTGTACCGGCACCTGCCAAAAGAAAGAAAAACGGCATGCTCCAAAAATGAATCAAAAGAAAAACAAGCATCATAACCGGGCTTTCACTTTTATTTTTTACGCTCCAATCAATAAAATCAAAAAGATGCGTATTGTGAAAAACAAACACCATAAGTATCGCGAAAACTCTAAGCCAGTCAAGGTAATAAAGCCTTTCCTGCTTCATAGGAGCAACATCATTTAAAATTTCCATCTAACCCCAAACACTTTAAAAAAAAATATTCTAATACTTTGATTATGCTCTATTTTTAAAATAAAGACGAATACACTTTCGTTATTTTTTATAGCTATCAATCTATTTTAAAATCGCTTGAAATATGGTATAAATCACTTTAACAAGGCATAAAGTGGAGAAGACAGAAAATGAAAATCCTGATTGTTTATTACAGCATGTACGGCAACACATTTGAAATGGCCAACTATATTATGGAAGGCGCCAAATCAATTGAAGGTGCCGAAGTAGTTTTAAAACAAGTACCTGACTTGCTTCCACAAGAGGTCATAGAAAATTCTCCAAAAATAAAAGAGGCAAAAGAAAAACAAAAAGATATCCCAATCGCCCATCCTCTTGAAATAGGTGATTATGACGCAATCATATGGGGCACTCCAACAAGATATGGCAACGTTTGCAGTCAATTAAGAAATTTCATGGATCAAACAGCACCTCTATGGATGGAGGGCAAACTGGAAAATAAGGTAACAGGAGTTTTTGTATCGACATCAAGTCTACACGGAGGACAGGAAACGACAATTGCGTCTGCAATGTTGCCTTTATTCCATCTCGGGATGATTGTAGTAGGTGTACCTTACTCAACTCCGGAGCTTTTATCCACAAAATCAGGGGGAACGCCATATGGTCCAACCCATGTCTCCGGATCTGGGGCAGACATCCCTGTAACACAAGATGAAGCCGCCATAGCAAAAGCTTTTGGAAAAAGAATTGCTGAAATCACAAAAAAAATGACACAGGCATAATTACAACAAGCTAACATATATCATATTATCCTTTTAGCTTTATAGCTTCTCCAAGAAGTGAATATGCTCCATCGGTCACTACGACTTCTCCTTCTTTGAGACCCGATTTTACTTGTGAATATTTCTCATTATGCTGACCTACCTCAACCTTTCTCTCTTCGTAAACATGCGGCCTCACTTTCACATAAGCGAAAGTGTAATCGCCATATTTTTGAAGCGCGGCATTAGGAACAGCCAAAGCACTTATTTCCCCTATATTAACAATCATCTCGGCATACATATTAGGCTTGATGGTATAGTTTGGATTTGGGATAGTTGCTATTACTTCAAGAGTTTTTCTCTCTTCATCAAGCATTGATGCCACATAACTCAGTGTGCCCTTGATATTTTGCTCCTGATGCTCTTCCATTACACCTATAACTTCTTGTCCTTTTCTCAACAACGGAGCATCTTTTTCAAATGCGTATCCTACAAGCCAAACAGAAGACAAATCAGCTATACTGAAAAGCTCTTTATCTTTATCAATGATTTCACCCGTGTTTACTCTTCTGGTCAAAACAACGCCGTTTTTATTTGCGCGAAGAGTCACGTAAGGATAAATCCTTTTAGACGCGATTGCCTGCGTAATGGTTCCTTCGCTGCCGCCATATAGGGCGACCCTTTGCGCGTAAACTTTTACAAGAGTGCTTCTTTGAGATTTTAAAGAATTCAAATTTGCTCTGTCTTTCAATAGTTGAGCATAAGCGACTTCATATTCCGCCCTTGAAGAAATACCTTCTTTATACAGTGTACTTTCTCTTTTATAAGTCTGTTTTGCCAGATTGTATTGAGCGGTCATTTGTTTGACATTAGAATCAACAACTATGAATTCATCGAGAAAAGCAAGCTGGATTTGACCGATTTCATCTGACTTTATTTCAATCAAAGGCTGTCCCTTTTTTACAATCATCCCGGGCTCGACATATACGTTAGTAACTTTTCCCGCAACAGGATCATAAATTCTGTCTAAAAATTTATTTATAGGTTTAAACTGCGCCGGGATAGTAATTATTAATTGAAGCATTCTGTTTTGGAGAACTTCCGTCTTGATTTTTGCATTTGCTTCTTGCTCTGAATCAAGGGTTATCTGCTTATTTTTCATAAATTGATTTTCACTGCTGGTATTGAGCTTACATCCTGAAAAGGTCAACACAATAAGCAAGGCGAAAGTAAGATGCATCAATTTTTGAGTTTTTTTATTCATTTTCTTTTATTAACTCCTTATTTTGAGTATTTTTATCAAGCTTGAATTTTTTAAACAAAACGGGTATTAAAAATATCCTAAAAGCGGTCCCGAAGGCTATTCCACCTATAATCGTTATAGCAAAGGGCTTTTGACTTTGCGCTCCAATGCCGTTTGAAATTGCCGCAGGGAGAAGCCCGAGCATAACTATACTTGCCGTAATCATTACTGGTCTTAGTTTTTGTACAGATCCTCTGATTATAGAGTCTATATTGTTTCCATATATTCTGCTGTGTTTTATAAGCGAAGAAAGTATAATAGAGCCATTTTGTATAGAAACACCAATAGCCGCAATGAATCCTACACCCGCTGAAATGGAGAAGTAGGTTCCTGTAATGAATAGGGAGAAAATGCATCCTGTAATCGCAACAATAATCGAAGACATTGCAATCATGACATATTCCCAATCTTTATAAGCAACAAACAAAACCAATGCAATTATGATTAATGTTATAGGCAGAATTACAGCTAGTCTTGCATTTGCATTTCTTTGGCTTTCTGATTGGCCAGTCCATTTTAAGCTGTAACCTTCCGGCAAATCTAATTTTTTATTTAAGATTTTCTGCGCTTCTTTAACAGTGGAACCCAAATCGCTTCCTCTTATATTAAACCTTATGATTGCCACCCTTGAGTTTTCGCTTCTTGAAATTACCATTGCACCATTGGTAGGAACCAATCGGGTAACATTTGCAAGAGGAACCGCAATACCTGAGGGCGTTTTGATAATTACATTTTCTATTTTTCTCGATGAATCTCTGTCATGTTGCTCCAGCCTCAAGAAAACGTTAAATCTTTTTTCTCCTTCAATTACCTGTGTGGCGTTTTTTCCTCCTATAGCTATCTCAATAACTTTTTGCACCTCGTCGCTTTTAAGCCCGTAACGGCCTGCTTTTACCCTGTCTATCTGAATTTGATACTGTGGCTGACCTATAATCTGATCGCAGGTTAAATCAACTATGCCTCTTACGTTTTTCAGCAGTTTCATGCTTTTATCGAGAAGCCTTTGTAATTCGTACAAATCACTGCCGTAAATCTTCAGCACCACCTGGCCTTTTGATCCTGCTATGGCTTCTTCAACATTATCTTGAATGTATTGGGTAAAATATGTCGAAATACCTGGTATTTCAGCCAGTTCCTTGGACATATCCTCTATCAGTTTTTCTTTGTTTCTATGCCACTTGAATCTCCAGTCTTTTGCAAGCTTTAAATCAACAAGATTTTCTATATTGCTGAGCAAGTTAGGATCCGTCCCGTCATCAGCAGTACCAATCTGGGATATGACATTTTTTACCTCGGGATATTCCAACAACTTTTCTCTCACCTGCCTTGCAACATCGACTGAGTGGGAAATAGTTGTGCTTCTGGGCAATATGGTAACCCTAAGCCAAATATTACCCTCATCAAGGTTAGGCAAGAATTCTGAACCCATATTCATGAACATAACGATGCTTAAAACAAACAACCCCACGACTGACATAAGAAGTTTTTTAGGGCGGATCAGAACTTCTCGCAATTTCAAACGGTACAATGCTTTTATTCTTTCAAATATTTTGTTTCTTTTCTCGACAATTTTTCCGTTCTTAAAACACAACGAGGCAAGCCCTGTAAGCAATAGCAAAGAAGAAAAAACAGCACCCAACAAAGAAAAGCCCATCGTAAATGCCAAAGGACGGAACAGTTTCCCTGCAACACCGTTAAAAGCGAATAGAGGCAAGAAACAAAGCAAGATGATAAAAGTAGAAAAAATTATCACTCCTCCGACTTCCAATGTAGCCTTATAAACAATCGCATCTTTTTTCTTAGGGGTTAAATTACCTTTGTATTCAACCAAACACCGAAATACGTTTTCCATCAAAATGATTGAGCAATCCACCAGGATACCAAAATCCACAGCCCCCAAGCTTAACAAATTTGCTGATATATGGAAAATATTAAACATTATAAAAGCAAAACAAATAGCAAGAGGTATAACAAGAGAGGCAATAAGAGTGACACGCATATTGAGGGTATACGCATATAAAATTGCCACAACAAAGAAAATACCAAGAGATATATTTTGCCCAATTGTGTTAAGGGTTTCCTTTATCAATTCTTCTCTTTCATAAATCGGTTCTATATAAATCCCTTTTGGGAGAGATTGCTGTATTTTCTTTAAATGAGTTTTAAGATTATTTATTGTCTTGGTTGGGTTTTCACCCTTCCTCATAAGGACGATTCCCTCTATGGCATCATCATCTCTGTTAAGGCCTACCTGTCCGATTTTAATTGCAGGCTCAATTGTAACTCTGGCTACATCCTTCACTCTTATCGGAATCCCTCTGGAGGAATTTATCACCGTATTTGCTATGCTGTTTGCATCGGTGTACAAGCCTATACCTCTAATGATAAAAGCCTGATTGTTGATTCCGACGTAGTTTCCTCCCCCGGTAGAGTTAGAAGCAGCGATAGCATCATATATTTCTCTTACATCAAGGTTGTAAAACCTTATTTTTTCCTGATCCAAAGTTATCTTGTATGTTTTTACCGGGCCTCCAAAACTGGTAACATCTATTATTCCGGGCACTTGTTTAAACAGCTTTACCATTTGCCAATCCTGAATAGATTTTAAAGTCATTTGTTTGTAATAATCAGATTTCAGCGAATATCTGTATATTTCACCGATAGCGGATGTATCAGGGCCCAATTCGGGCTTTATGTTTTCCGGAATATCCGCTTTATAGATTCTCTCTAAAACCTGCTGCCTTATTAGAGGAGATTTAATCCACCAACGGTCCTCAAACACAACGTGAGTTACTGAAAGCCCAAAGATAGCTGTAGAATAGAGTTTCGTCTCATAAGGAATACCGTTCAACTCTTTTTCTAAGGGTATCGTTACAAGTCTTTCGACATCTTCTGCGCCTTTGCCGGGCAATTTTGTCACTATATGCACCATAGGATCTGTAAAATCAGGATAAGCTTCAGTATCCAGGTTTTTAAAGTTAATGATGCCTAAAATAAGCAGCGCAACAATAATCACAATGGAGAGATATTTGTTAACAATAAAGTATTTAATCATTCTTCTGAAAAGCTTACCCATCTAATTTAAGCTCCTCATCATTAACTTCTCTAAGCACTCTAGTCCAGGCTTTGTAATAGTCAGTAAGAGCTTTAATGTAAGCCAGCATTATGTTTTTATATTGCTGTTCGATAAAAATATAATTGGTTATGTTCGTTTTCCCCAGTTCATAGCTTTTTCTTGCCATAAAAAGGAACTGATTGGACTCAGTCAGCAAAACATCATCGTAATAATTAAGATTAGCCTGTGCCGTTAGAAATTCAGCATATGCCGAATGTAGGTTCATAAGCGCATGGTGCTGAATGTTGTTATATGCAATTTCTTTTTGTGTTATTTCGATTCTGGCATTTTTTACTTCCGGATTATACATATACAAAAGGGGGATGTTCGTTATATTGGCTATTGCATATACACCGGAGGAATTTTGTCCTGTTGTGGATTTTTGACTAGGCACAAACATATAACCGCCCCCAATTTCTACATCGGGGACTCTTTGTCTTATAACTGCCGTAAGCTTTTTATTTGCAATATCGATTTCTTGTCTGGCATTTCTTATATCAAGCCGTTTTTCCATAGCAATTTTTGCAATAGTTTCAAAATCAGGCATTTTCCCCAAGGGATCAGGAGTAAGCAAAGATACAAATTCTTTTTCATCCGGCAAGTAATCTTCTTTGGTATCAAAATTTTCAGATTCCAACAAAAGATTAAACCTGTATCTTGCAGTTAATACATCTGCTTTGGCAGAATTTACCTGGATTAAAGTTTCATTTAGAGTCATCTTGGAATGAATAATATCAATAGCAGGGCAAGCACCGGCTTTATATTTCTTCTGAGTGATGATTAAAAGGTCTTGAAGCAGTTTTCTCTGATCTTCGAGTATTTTCAATTTTGATTTGGCCGACACCACATCCAAGTAAACTCTTCTTACCTCAAGCCTTAAAAAAAGCTCTTCCAGCAATACTTCCCCCTGTGTCAGTCTTAAAACTGATTTTGCAACATTTTTTCTTGGGGAGCGTTTTGCTATTTCAAACGGAAAAATTAAACCAAACATATTAGGGTTGTCATCAGCCGCCTTGCCTGTATTCAAGTATGTTTCAATACGCGGATTTCTCAAACGGTTGGCTGTTTTTATATCGTTTTTTGCCAAATCTACATTTAACCTTTCGATCATAATGTCAAGGTTGTGACTTTGAGCATAAGCAATGGCTTCAGGAAGAGAGATTTTTCTATACGCCTGAACTTCAGCCGAAGTAGCGGCCTTGAGGGCTGAATCTATTGAGGGAGGAGGAATTGTATTCGCCTGTTTTTTTATTTCTTCTGGCGATATCGGTTTTCTTGCAGGCACAATATTCTCCATTTTTATATCCGGCTCCATCGTAGGAGCGTATAGCTTTTCCATATTCTGGTCTATTGTACTTTGAGGCATTTGAAAAGGAGTTGCATAAATCTTTGGCGGCGACTTAAGCCCTGATGCAAGCACAAAATCATTTAAGAACATAAATATCAGCGCAAATATAATTAATCTATTCAGCATTTAACTCAAACTTCCCCGGCAATAATCTTTGGAATATTTATTTTTTGTTCCCAAGCATAGCTGATTACACCGTTACAGATAACGTTTTTTTTAATAAGGTAGTTGAGATTTCTATATGAATAAATCGTTTTTATATTTTCAATATTTTCTGCTTTAATGCCTGCATTTTTTATAAATGCCGGAGAAGTCAAATTATCAACCATATACTATCCCTCTTGAAGTTAATGTCTAGGCTGATTTATCTAGTCTTTGCAGTTGCAGTCTTTAATTAGACTTCTAACCCTGTGCTCTTAACTTTAATCAATTTTATTACCCTCCTAACTCAGATGTCCATTACCTATTTCGGCTATGAAACAGGCTCGTTTTCAAATAGTAGTTTTGATAATAATATTAATAAGAATTAAAAAATGTTATATAAAAAGAAAAAGATTCACATTTTACCTATCAAAAATCCTACAATCTTGGGATTTTCTGAGCCGTTGACAAAAAGTAGAATAAAATGTAGAGTTTAACCCTATATAAAGTTTAAAATAAGGTTTTGTATAAGCTTGAAATTAAATGAAAAAATATATTTAACATTCAGGGCGCTTTGGCACAGAAACTACAGGCTGTTTTTCTTCGGTCAATGCATTTCTCTTGTGGGCACGTGGATTCAACAAATCGCCATGAGCTGGCTGGTATACAGCTTAACAAAATCTGCTTCATTGATGGGAATAGTCACTTTTGTAAGCTCTATCCCTATGCTTGTAGTATCTCCTTTTGCCGGTGTCTTTATCGACAGGGTAAATAAGCATAAAGCCCTAATAATATTGCAGACACTATTTTTGGCCGAAAGCTTTTTGCTTGGCATACTCACTATATCGGGCAATATAAACATATGGCATATAATCGCGATAGGCATGTTGATAGGGGTAACCGGCGCGATTGATATGCCTTTAAGGCAAGCTTTCGTGGTTGATCTGGTAGATGACAGCAAGGATATAGGAAACGCTATTTCGCTAAATTCTTCTAGTTTCAATCTGGCAAGGCTTATCGGCCCGGCTGTAGCAGGAATTTTGATAGCGAGTTTTAATGAGGGGATATGTTTTTTAATCAATTCTTTCAGCTATGTCGCTGTTATAGCTGCCCTTTTAGCCATGAAGATAAAAAGTAAAACAATAAAAAAAGAAACCGCATTAAACTTTATGCACGAAATAAAAGAAGGAATAAAATATTCCTACAAACTCCTTCCCATAAGGATTATATTGATATATCTATCGATAACCTGCCTGATTTGCATGTCATATCCTGTTTTGATGCCTATATTCGCAAAAGAAATCCTTCACGGAGACGCCCAGACATTAGGGATTTTAATGAGTTCCTCTGGAGCCGGAGCTTTGGTTGGAGCTTTATATCTGGCATCAAAAAAAACAGCCTCGGGATTAGAAAAATACATATATGTTGCATCTATGGTATTTGGAATAGGAATGTCCGCACTATACTTCTCAAAAGGAATACTGCTTTCCACAATAATCCTGTTCATTATGGGGTTTGGAATGGTAGTGACAATTGCCGCCTGCAATACTTTGCTCCAGTATTTTGTTGACGATGACAAAAGAGGAAGAGTAATGAGCCTATACACAATGGCTTTTGTAGGGACGACACCCATCGGGGGGCTTTTAGGCGGTCTGGTGGCAAATAAGATAGGAGTGCCTTACACTCTTCTTCTATGCGGATTGACGATGATAACTGCGGCTCTATTTTTCGGCAGCCATCTGAAATATTTTAATATAATGCCTGAAAGTGTTCCTTCAAAAGTAGAAACTCCTGCCGTTAATTAAGGATTCAAAATCATTAAACAAGAAGATTATCTGAAAATATAATTTTATTATTCTCGGTTTTTTGTTATAGTTTGTTTTGTTTGATAAAAAGGAGAAATTATGAATAAAAAAACCTATGCGCCTGAAGGAGCTGTTATAGTTGGACCTTATTCTCCAGCAGTTGAAGCAGGTGATTTTATTTTCTTTTCAGGGCAAATCCCCGTCCGCCCGGGAGAATGTGAACTGGTTGAAGGGGACATAAAAATTCAAGCAAAACAATGCTTGCAAAACCTTTCATCAGTCCTTGAGGCGGCAGGAATTACCCAAAACGAAATAGTCAAAACAACAATCTATATGAGCGACATGAACGATTATATAGCGGTAAATGAGGTATACGCGCAATATTTCAGTTCGCCATATCCGGCCAGAACGGCTATTGGAGTGGCTAGCTTGCCTTTAGGAGCCAAAATTGAAATTGAAGCTATAGCGAAAAAGAAATAAAACAAAACACAGCATTTGCTTCCTATAAATCATTCTCCAAAACAATCAGGCTTTTTATTTGTAGAAGGATATTTTCTGCATTAATCTTTTGCCTGAACAACAGAAAGAAATATCATTTTACTGGCTAACAGGGCAATTATTTAGGGCTCCCGGGATAACAAACCAAAATTTTGAACCGCAATCTTTGGCAGAATCGACATATATGGAACCTTGATGCAGTTCAATAAGCTTTTTAGTGATAGCCAGGCCCAATCCCGCACCTTGATGCCTTTTGGCAAGAGAAGAATCCACTTGTTTAAATATATCAAAGATTATTCCATGGTGTTCAGGGTCTATGCCGATTCCATCGTCTTGAACAGATACGGCGAGGTTGCCGTTTTGCAATTCGGAAGTTATCTTTATGTTTCCGCCATCACGTGTGAATTTTATTGCATTGTTTAAAAGATTGTACAAAATCTGAGTCAGCATCTTGTTGTCAGCATTTATGAAGACCTTCTCCAGATTCAGCTCGACGTTGATATTTTTATTGGATACTATAAGCTGCATTGATTTTACCAAGCCTCTGATTAAAGCTTCAGAATCGATTAAAGAGTACTCCAGCTTTAAATTGCCTGCTTCTATTTTTGAAATATCTATTATGTCATTTGTCAAATTTAAAAGATGCTTGCCGCTGTTTTTTATATTATTGAGATATTCGACTTGTCTTGAGCGCTCAAACTCAACCTCAGAAAGGACTTCAGAAAAACCTATAATTATATTCAAAGGTGTCTTGATTTCATGCGACATATTTGCAATAAATTCACCTTTTTTTCTTGAAGCCTCTTCTACACTGATATATAAGTTTGAATGAAATAACCCGTTGGCCATCTGATGTGCAATGTTTCTCAGAAAGGCCATATCGTCATCTGAAAGCTCTTTTGCTTCTCTGGTAAAATCCAGAGCAAAAAAGCCTAAAAGATTATCTTTGTAGACTACCGGTATATTATAAGTGGATTTTATGTTGGCCTCCATAAATTCCTCTACAAAGCCGCATCTTTTCTCACTTGTCTCTACATACTCTTCCCAATTTACAATATTAACTTCTTCCCTGTTTATCAAAGGCTGCACGAAATCTGACAAAGAATCTTTCGTCCATTCATACCCGACAAAACTAAACTCGTTTTTATCAGACAAATATTCCGAAATTTCATCTGCAGGCATAAATTTTTTATTTAGCTTATCGTATTCACAAAACAAAACCCTATCAGCATTAAAATATTCGCCGACACTATTCACAAATAAGGTTTTTATTTTGGTTTTATCAAGTGTGCTGCTTAGAACTTCCACAGCCTGTCTGTTTATTTTTTCTCTTTCTGCTTGAATCCTGGTCAAGTTATATAATTTTGCCTGATACAATCCTATGGAGATTTGCTCTGCAACCATTTTAAGAAGTTCTATATCTTCTTCAGAAATATCATGATCCTTTAAAACATGTTGAATTGACAGTCCTCCAACTATTTCTCCGTTATGAAATAACGGCAGGCCGACAGCAGATTTGACTCCATATTTTTTTACACTTTTCATTGTTTGCAACAAATCCGGATCTTGAATATCAAGTGAAAATTCATTGCTATGAAAAACTATAATTTGCCCTATTCTGGCCACATTAGCAAGATAAGGAATTTCAACATCTACATCAGTTCCTATAGTGCTTGAGACGCTATCAGCAGACAAATATTCGTCTTTTATAGGCTTAAACCTGTCAAACTCTTTTTCGTATTCAACCAAATAACATCTGTCCGCATTGAATGTTTTGCCAATAATATCAACAATCTGTTTTTTAGTTTCATCTATATCTAAAGAACATCTTATAGTCTTCATAATTTCTCTATAAAGTTGTTCTCTTTTGTTTTTCTTTATAAGTTTTAAGTTTTTATGTCCGATTTCTGATATTGCATTTGCAACCTTATGCAAAAGATATGCTGCGGATTTTACTTTTTCTAAAGGTATAACTGCTATTTCTTTTAAGTACTGAAGCGCTTCGGGGCTATCAACCCCTACTTGAGCCAAAAGCAACTGACACTCTTCATCCGTCAATTCTTTGGTAAAAACCTGCCCACCCAAAATAGTAGCCAAATGATTACCCTCTACCATAATCGGAACAGCAAAGTCAGTTAAGCCGTTATGACAACAATAAATAGTAGGCTCTCCTGTTTCTGCAACCATCCTGCCCCACTTAATATCGCAGGCGTTACATTTACTTGCACCTTCTATCGTGCCTCTTGCATATTTCATGCAAAACCGCGTGAAATTGCTCGGCTTGGTCACAGGTCCACTGCTATCAATTGTAAGACTTGCAAGGCCCATAGAATTTGCGAAGATATCCTGAAATTCTTGCAGAAATTGGATATCAATTAAATCAGATAAAGTTAGTTTTTCTTTTTCAAACATTTAATAATGTATAATCTTACTCACTACTAGATAAAATAAATTACTCCTAAGATAATACATTTTACCTAAAATAGCAATAATTTTATCCAAATATTAACACAAAATATACGAAATCGTTATTTTTTGCACGGACATTCACGAGATAACTTCAAATCTCTATTTATTTTTATCCAGGCACTGCATTATTTAATTCAAACCATATTCTTGTACCATTGTCTTCTGTAGAATCAACTTGAATAGCACATCCTTGCAGCTCGCTGAGCTTCATCACCAAAAAGAGCCCAAGGCCTATGGATTTTCTACCGCCTACATAAGAAGCATCCAAACGCTTAAATGTTTCAAATATTTTGTTTTGAAGAACCGAATCCATGCCAGCCCCTCTTATTTCTATAGCAACAATCAATGTTGAGCGATTAAGGCTTGATTGTACAAGCAACAAAGACTCTTTTGGAATAAGACTTATCGCATTATATAAAAGTCCATACACAATTTGGTAAAGTTTTTCTTTGTCGGCTTTCACGTTAGAGTTTGCCAAAGAAGTTTTAATTTGAATGTTTTTGTTTTGGATATTTTTATCAAGATTATTGATTGCACTTAAAATAAGGTTTGATGAATCTACAAACTGAAAATCAAGCTTAAAATTATCTGATTCTAGTTTTGAAATGCTTATTATGTCATCACGCAGCTGTAGCAGGTGTTTGCTGTTTTCGTTAATATTGTTTAAATATTCAATTTCCTTGTTTTTGTCTAACTTTTCGTCTATAAGCGCATCCGTATACTCGATTATATTATCCAAAGGCTGTTTGAATTCATTTGAAATATTTGAAATAAAATCCTTCTTGGATTTATCTGATTCTTGATATTTCTCGAACAGCTCTGCCTGGTATAACGAAACTCCTGCTTGAGAGCAAATGTTTCTTATTCTGTTGATATCGTCTTGCGACAACCTTTTGCATTCATCTCCAGTAAACTCAATAGAGAAATAGCCCATCAACCTGTCTTGATACATCACCGGAAGATTATAGCTTGATTTTACATCCGAATCTTCAAAAAGATCTATAAATGCCTGGCTTTTGTGTTTCTGCGACTTATAATCTTCCCAACAATCAATATTTAATTCTCTTTTTTCAATCAACGGTTGAACATATTCTCCTATAGTAGGATCTGACCAATCAAACCCTACAAAGCTTTTTTGACTCGGACTTGAGAGATATTCGGCGTCGAAGTCAACAGGCAAAAACTTTTTATTTTTTGGATCGTATTCAGAAAGGAAAACCCTATCCGCCTTGAAATATTTTCCTATATTTTTAACAAACAAGTGTTTGATAGTTCTTTTATCAAGAGTTGTTCTTAAAATTTCCAAGATACTTCTATTGAATTTTTCAATCTCTGCGGTCTTTTTGGCATCCTGATAAAGCATAATCTGTTTATAAACCATGCCGACCTGATTGCCTAAAAGCCTCAAGAAATCTATCTCATCAGGAGCCGGGAGAACTCTTTCTTTTATATATTCAACAACTAAAACAGCAGTCAGCTTATTCATATAGAAAAATGGTATCCCTATTGCGCTTTTTATGCTGAAATAACTTCTGTAGCGCTCCAGCATTTCTAAATACCTGCCGGGAATATTATTAAGATTTTTATAATCAACTACGATTAAGCTTTTTGATTGCAAAAACATCTCTATCATCAAACTGTTATCTTCTTTTGTAAGCTCTGTGCCTCTGACACTTTTAATATCCGAAGAAGCCAAATATTGAGCTTTTTCAGAAATCGGAATTACTTGTTTTTTATCGACATCGACTTCAACAAAAAAACATTTGTCTGCTTTGGTTGTCATTCCTATGTCTTTTACCACTTCTTTCATTTCATCTACATCAAAACTGCTTATGACTTTGGAAACGATGTTTCCAATCAATCTGGATCTTTCAGCATTTAGCTGAGTGGTTTTATAAAGCTTAGCTTGTTCAAGCGCAATAGATATTTGTCCTGAAATGGCTTCTAACATTTTTTTATCTTCATCGGAAAACTTGGAAGCTTCTTTTGTATAATGCAAAATAAGATATGTTAATTGTTCGTCTTCTTCTGAGGAATTGGCCGGCATTATTACCCCGCTCTTTACCCCGAGCGATTCATAATAATTTTGGGATGGGGTGCCTTTAAGTTCTTTTTCATTAAAAAATATAGGTAAAAGACTGCCCTCCTCATTTTTAGTTACATGATAAGCATACCTTAAAGCTTGTTGGTCAGGAATCTCTCCGTCCGTAGTCTTGATAGTATCAGAAGACAAATACTCAAATTCCGGAGCAGAAAACATATCGTCAACTTTGTTATAATTTCTGAAAAAACATCTATCTGCTTTAATCACCCTGCAAAGTTCTTCAACAATTTTCTTTTTAACTTCGTTTATATCGATAGAACTTCTTATTGCAACAACTATGTCTTTCAATAATTTTTCTCTTTGGGCTGTCTTTTTCTCTTTTTCAAATAATTTTGCCTGGTCGATTGCAATATAAACCTGATCCGCAATAGTCTTTAAAAGTGTTTTTTCTTCTTCGCTCCAGTGTCTATATCTTTGATACTCGGACAAAACGAGTGTCCCTATAATATCGTCGCCCTTTCTGATTCCTGCTCCGATAATAGATTTTACTCCCATATCTTTGTAGGTATCTTTAAATGCAGCAGGTAAATCGGATACATCAATGTTATCAACTGCTAAAACCTTATCCAAAGCGATAACATTATTTGCCCAGAACACTGGAAGCAAAGAAGTTTTCTCCGATATAACAAGCCTTTTTATACTTTCTGAAGCCAAATATTCCTTTCTTATTTTATACTCTTCAAAATTAGACGGATTAGTGAACTCGGCTATCCCTGTTCTTTGGACATTGAACAGTTTGGCAGTTTCTTCACAGATAAATTGCAATGTTTCCTCGATATCAAGAGAACTTCTTATTTTTTCTGTGATAATCCTTAAAAGTGTTTCACGTTCAGCCGTTTGTTTTTGCATCTCATATAATTCTGCCTGTTTTATTGCCACGTGGATCTGAGAAGCAATACTATCTAATAACCTCTCCTCCTCTTTAGTCCAGTGCCTATAAGCATCTACTGAGCAAAGGAAAATCAAGCCAAATCTATCTTCTTCCGCTTTTATAGGAACACTTAATATTGATTTAACGCCCATCTCCATATACGTTTTCTTATAATAATCAGGGGTATCTGATTTTGCAATGTCATCAATAAGAAGGTGATTTCCTTCCTTCATAACAACCCTGCCGTTGTAATCGCCCGCTCTTTTATCAAAAGCAATATCCGCAAGGCCTTTAACATCTTTTCTTGCTTTATACTCTCTTCTCACTTTCCATTTGGTACAATCTGCGGGGTCAGGGAACTGCACAATAGTTGCCCTCTGAACATTGAAAATTTTTGCGATTTCATCACAGATTGTAGTTAAGACCTGATCAATATCGATAAAGCTTCTGATGGTTTCAATACTTTTTCTAAGCAGAAACTCCCTCTTTGCGGTTTGTTTTTCCTTCTTGTGCAAATTTGATTGATAAATCGCAATACCTGCCTGATTTGCCAATGTTTTAAGCATTCTGATATCTTTTTGTGATTGCTGCGTCTTTTTATCAAAAGTTACAACAAGATTTCCGTAGAAAGCAGCCCCATGGTCAATATTGATAGCTATTAGGGAAATAATTCCCATGTCTCTATAAAATTTTTCTATGTCAGTTCCGACAAGGTTGTTTTCTGCCAGATATTTATCCAAGTCGTTAAAAATAATATCTTTACCTTCAAAATGCAACCGTTTTATATTTTCAACAAATCCGGGTGTAGCGCTAAAGTCATATCCTATGAAAGTCTTGACGTTTTCAGACAATCTGTATTCATTTCCCGGTAAGACAAAGTAATTCTCTTTTTCAAAATTGTAATCGGCAAAGACAACTCTATCTGCCCGCAAAAACAAGCCTATTTGGCGCACAATCTCATGTTTGACGATTTCGGAGTCTAAAGAACTACGAATCAATTCTACGATTTCTCTTAATAGAGCCTCTCTTTCTGCTTGTTCTCTTGACTGCTCAAACAGACCGGCCTGATAAATAGCAGTACCTGCCTGAGATGCTATTATTTTGAGAAACTCCAGTTCATTATTGTCCAAAGTTCTATAACTATTAGAATAAGACAAACCTATATATCCCTGTAGCTCATTCGCATAAACACATGCAAAAAGGTAACCTGATTTTACATTGTGATCTTTTAAATACCTTTCCTCAGGTTTTCCGACCAAATTCTGTTCTTGTAAAAATTGATCTACATTTGGAAACTTTACATCCAATTTCTTTTTAATCGCCTGCACAAAAAAGTTAGTTCCCGAAACATCGGAATCTATACCTACGAAGCTTAATTCAGCAAGTGAAGACCTATATTCCGAGTTTTCGTCAATAAAAAAGAACTCCGTTTCAGGATTATAGCTTATAATGAAACAAACATCGGCGCCCAGGGCTTTACCTACCTCTTCTACAATTTTTCTTTTAATAACATTAAGATTAAGAGAACTTCTCATGGTTTCCAGTATTTGTCTTAAAAGACTTTCTCTTTGGTTAGCTTTTATAATAATCTCCTGCCTGCGAAGAAGCTCTTCTTGTGCGGCTTTTCTTTCCGTTATTTCTCTGGATAATCCGGTGCTTCCTATTACCTCCCCTTTTTCATCCAGTATCGGGCTTTTAAATGTTTCATGCCATGCCGGGCCTTGAGGCCCCAAAATAATATCCTCGGATTCAAGTGAATGTTTGTTCTTTATAACGATTTCATCTTGATCAACATAAGCTTGCGCGGCATCTTTTGGGAAAAAATCAAAATCTGTTTTCCCGAGGATATTGTCTACCGTAGAATTGCACATTTTGGCAAATGCTTCATTTACAGCCAGGAATTTGCCGTTGAGATCTTTTAACCAAGCCATAAAGGGCATATTATTTAATATTGCATTTTGATTTCTTGTCTTTTGCTTTAACTGGTTATATAATTCGGCTTGTTTTATGGCTATATAAATTTGACTAGATATAGTCTCCAAAATATTTATCTCTTTAGCGCTCCAGTGGCGGGGCTCATTGTACACTCCAAGCCCAACCCATCCCCAGACTTCTTCTCCATCTCTTATTCCAACGCCTAAAACAGATTTTTGTCCTGCTTTCTTATACATATTTTTAAAAGAATCAGGGACATCAGCTTTTTCTAAATCATCTATTACTACATTTTTTTTCTCTTTTATGATAACTCGTCTCCAATAATTATCGATTTCAGAGTCTGTCAAAGGACCTATGACATCTTGTATACCCGGGGATGACTTATATTCTTTCATAACTTTTATACTGCTTGCACCGGGCATTTGCTCTTCAAATTTGGCGATAATTGTTTTCTGGGCATTAAACACATGAGCCAATTTGTCTGTGACAAGAGTAAAGACCTCATCCAAATCCAGAGAACTTCTTATTGTTTCTACAATTGTCCTGTTTAAATGCTCTATTTCCGCTTGATTTTTTATGGTCTCATATAACTTTATCTGCTGCATTATCAGCCCGGTTTGTTTTGCAATAGTTTTTATAAAATTAATGTCTTCCTGTGAGAAAAATTGAGGATGATTAAAAGAAACAACCAAATTGCCAAACAAGTGGTCTCCATAAGTTACATTTGTACCCATTGCGGCAACAAAGCCGTTTTCTTTGAAAACCTCAGCTAATTGTGGGGTTTCGGGAAATTTTTCTTTGGCATATTCATCGATATTTTCATAAATAATATCTGCTCCGCTAAGATGAATATCTCTGATATTAACTTCATAACCTTGAACGGAAACAAAATCGATATCTTGAATAGGTTTTAGATTTTTCGAGGATCGATATTCGCTTTTTGATGGGAAAGTATAATTTTTAATGTCAGGGTTATAATCGCCAAAAAAGACCCTGTCTGCGTGTAAAACTTTTCCTATTTGATTAACTATCTGATATTTTACTTGGTCAAGATCAAACGTGGAAGAGATGATAGAAATGATTTTTCTTAAAGAAGCTTCTTTTTCTGCGCTCAAAAACGTTGCTCTATATATCTTAGCCTGGTGAATTGCCACTGCAACCTGATCAGCAATCAAGGTAATAAAATCAATTTCATCTTTGGATACGAATTTCTTGTCCTGTATATATTGAATTGCAATCATTCCTAGTAGTTCGTTATAATAGAACAACGGAAACGCAAACCCTGAGAATACATTAAATTCTTCAATAACCTTTTTTTCTTCTTTATATTGATATTCGACATTATCAACAAAAATCTTTTTATTGTTAACCAGAATAGTCTTTCTATCCCTTAAAGCAGAAGCAAAATTAGGAATATCGTTGTTAATATTTCTGCCGATTGCACTTTTCAAATTGGGGTTAGAAACATATTCGTCTTCTACAATCAAAAACTGATCTTTATTTTTATCGAACTCAGCAATATAACATCTATCAGTATTTAAAGTCTTTCCCACAATATTGACGACGCGTTTTCTGGTTTCTTCGACATCCAATGAACTTCTTATAGTTTCTATTATCGTTCTTGTCAGATTCTCTCTTTCAGCAAACTTTTTGATATCAGAATATAACTCAGCTTGTTTTATGGAAACATAAATCTGATTGGATATTGTTTCCAAAGCACTAATCTCTTCTTCTGTCCAATGCCTATAATCGTCGTATTCCGCAATACCGACCCATCCCCAGGCATCGTCACCTTGGCTAATTGCAATACCCACAGTAGCTTTTTCACCAATGCTGGAGTATGTTTCCTTAAAATAGTCGGGCACATCAGATTCTTGAATATTATCAACTACAATCCGATGACCTCTTTTTAATAATTCTTCGCCCCAATAATTAATAGTACGGACGTCAAATTTATCATCTTCTAAACCTCTAATATCAGGGCGCGACAAAAATTCTTTCATAACACTGAATTCAGTTAAACTATCCTCTTGTATGAATTTAACAATAAAGGTTCTCTGCACATTAAAAGCTCTCGCCAACTCACTGCAAATAAGATTGAAAACTTCGTCCAAATCAAGTGAACTTCTGATCTTTTCAGCGACTTTACTAACCAACCCCGATTTTTTGTCTTTTTCCATCAAGTCATAATTATTTTGAGCTATCTGAGAAATTGCGGTTGCCGCAACCGTAACCATTTTGATGGCAGATTCAATCTTTTTTTTAGACATTACCTTTACTTTTTTGAAGGCTTCTATATATTGATTCTCGTCTATTCCTATTTCTTTTGCGGTCTGTATTATATTGGTTTCGTCTGGTTTTTGGGTACGAACCTGACCTCCAATAATACTGGCTAAATGCTTGTTATTTACTACAATAGGTACAACAAAAGAAGTCAGTCCAACATGGCAATCAAAAATAACCGGTTTCGATTTTTCAAAAGCCTCTTTAGCAAAAACTTGAACACAACTAGTACATCGAGAAAATCCTTCAGAAGCAGTTCTGGTTAATTTGCCGCAAAAGTCAGGAAAATTGCTAGGATTTGTTATAGGTCCTTTATCCTCTATGATTATTGCCGACACGCCGGTTATTCTTGAAAAGTTATCCTGAAAATCCTGCAGCAAATTTATATCTACTAAATCTAGCAACGAATAATCAAAATTCTTATCTTCAGAACTCATATTAATACCCTAAAAGTTAATCCCTTTGGTATTGGACAGCTTACAAGGAAGCATCATTTTTAAAAAGCCCAAACAGGCTATTTTTAAAAACAGTTTTCTATTTTCAACAGTTGTTTCTTAAATAAGAATTATGTATTTCGCCCAAGACAACAAATTGGTAAGGGTAATATGATTCTATATCACTATTTAATAGGAATTAAAATTATTTTTTGAATGCATCTTCTCCGGGATATTAGAATTTGATTGAACAATTTCCCTATATTCGTTCTTATCTATATCTATACCCATTTCTTTGATATCAATTTTCGTTTTTTTCTTGAAATATTTTTCAACTTTACTTTTACTCAAAGCGCCCCTCTGTTAACAAGCTTTTACTATTTCATATACAACATTATAATCTATGGTACCTGTTTCACCCAGTATTATGCCTTTTTCTTTAAATCTTTGAGCTATTTTCTCCGCCGCTTCTTCAGAATCTATGCCGTAGTCAGCAAGTCTTGTTTTTTGGCCGATAGATTTGAAAAATTCTTCGGTAGCGTAAATGGTGAATTCAGCAGCTGCCAATTCATCTTCTCCTTTATAACCGAAGACTTCTCTGCCTAATTTTGCAAGTTTTTTTACTTTGGAAGCTTTTTGACTTTCCCACAATCTTGGCAGAACGATTGCCAAAGTCTGCCCGTGGTCTAAGCCGTATAAGGCGGTCAATTCGTGTCCTATCATATGGGTTGACCAGTCCTGAACGCAGCCTAAAGCAATCCAATAGTTAAGGCCGCAGGTCGCACACCAAAATATATTAGCTCTGGCTTCGTAATCGTTTGGTGATTCAATTACCTTCAAAGCTTCCGGGATAAGCGTTTTAACAAGTCCTAATGCCCATTGGTCTTGAAGCGGGGTGTTTACGTCAAACGTCGAGTACTGTTCCATAACATGAACGTAGGTATCGACTATGCCATTGATAGTTTGTCTCAGAGGCAAACTATAAGTGGTTTCCGGGTCTATTATCGAGAATACCGGGTATACTTTTTCGCTGGCAAACGCAAGTTTCTCGTTTGTGCTCTCCCTTGAGATGACTGAATTTCCGTTCATCTCTGAACCTGTCGCGGGAAGAGTAATCACACTGGCTAAAGGTAATGCATCTTTTACCAATGCTGATTTAGACAATATGTCCCACGGCTCCTGACCATCAAACTTAGCCGCGGCAGCAATGAATTTGGTAGCGTCTAAAACAGAACCTCCACCGACTGCCAATAAAAAATCAATATTCTCTTGCTTTATAAGCTCGACCGCTCTCATGCAGGTTTCGTATCGGGGATTAGGCTCAATACCTGAAAATTCCACGAATTGTTTTCCTGCAAGAGCAGAAATAACCTGATCATAGACCCCATTACTCTTTATAGAGCCCCCACCATATATTAAAAGTATTTTTTTGTCGTTACTTATTAAGTCCGAAAGTCTTGAAATCGAACCCTTGCCAAATACAATCCTTGTGGGGCAATAAAAATCAAAATTATTCATGAGAACCTCCTGATAACGCTTTATTGTACCAAACTTTTCTCTTAAAAACAATTTCATCAACTGCCTCAATGTTGAATGAAAAAAATCAGATTTTTCTATATGATTTGATTAAAAGTTGTATAATAAAAAACATTGGAGGGCTTGTATTAATGCAATATATAGATTTTGAAGAAGATTCGTATGCTGCCGGCTATGAAAAAATTTATTTGGCAGGCGGATGCTTTTGGGGGATAGAAGCCTATTTTTCGAGGCTGCCCGGAATTATTAGCGCGGTATCAGGATATGCCAACGGCAAAACAAAAGATCCTTACTATGAAGAGGTGTGCAAAGGAACAACAGGCTTTGCGGAGACAGTTATGATAGAATACGATCCAAACATCATTTCTCTTGAAGAGATACTTAACCATTATTTTGATATCGTTGACCCAACTACATTAAACAGACAGGGAGCGGATATCGGTAATCAATACAGAAGTGGGATTTATTATTTAAAAAATGAAGACCTAAAAACAATCACTGAAAAAATAAAACAAGAGCAAAAAATATACAACAAAACGATTGTAACAGAGGTAAAAAAACTGGAGAATTTCTATAAAGCAGAAGAATACCATCAAAAATATCTCGACAAAAACCCTGGAGGTTACTGCCACATTGATTTATCAAAGATAAAAAAATATCAAAAATATAAAAAACCTTCTAAAAAAGAACTTCAAAAAAACTTGAGCGAACTCTCTTACAAAGTCACTCAGGAAAATTTTACAGAAGCCCCTTACAGCAGCGAATACGACAAGAATTTTGAAGAGGGTATATACGTTGACATAACAACAGGAGAACCTTTATTTTCTTCCAAAGACAAATACGATGCCGGTTGCGGATGGCCCTCTTTTTTAAGGCCTATCGAGGAAAGTTCAATAAGAGAGAAAGAAGATAGAAGCTACGGGATGACAAGAATAGAAGTTAAAAGTGATGCGGGAAACGCACATTTGGGGCATTTATTTAATGACGGACCTACTGAAAAAGGAGGTTTGAGGTACTGCATAAATGGAGCCGCCTTAAGATTCATCCCTGCAAAAGACTTAGAAAAAGAAGGGTACGGGGAGTATTCAGAATTATTCAGGCAACACTGATTCATTATTTGAAGCGTAAGATTCTTTGCGTGATTCCATTTTGTCTTTATAAAATGTAAAACCAAAAATACACAATTCAGCTTCTTTTTTGGCAAAGATTTCGCCGCCATGGGCTTCAATAATCTGCTTTGATAAATAAAGTCCAAGACCTGAACCGATACTTATATTTTTGCGGGCATACGAATACTTATCAAAAATCAAATTGATGTCATCCTCCATAGGATATCGGCTGAAATTAGAGATTGAAAAAGTTATGTAATTTTCAACATCCTTTATTTTGACCGTTACAGGCGATTTTGGGCAAGAATAACTAACGGCATTCGACAACAAGTTGATTAACACTCTTTTTATTTCTAAACGGTCCGCATATATAACACATTCGGATTCATCAATCTCAAAGTTTATGTTGTCTGAATTTTCTCCTGTTAAAAATCTTGTTTCGTTGCAGGCTTCATTAAGTAATTCTGCCAAATTGAAAGAGTCATAATTTAAAACGATTCTTCCGCTGGTGTAATTATATGTCATAACTAAATTATTTATTAAACTATTCATATATTTACAGGAATTATATACTTCGCTTAGGATTTCCTTATCATTTTTGTTTAAGGCCGTAGATCCATTGTTCAACAAATATTCTATTGCTTTTATCTGGGCAATGGTAGGAGTTTTCAGGTCATGTGCAAGTGTAGCCACAAAAGTGTCCTTTTGGTCTTCTATTTGTTTTTCAAAGGTTATGTCTTTTGCGACAATCAACATCCTGTCAATTTTATTTTCTTGATTAAACAAAGGTATTTTATGGACTTCAAGATAAAAATTTCTGCCGTCAATCAAAAACTCTTTCCTGATTTCGGCAACTTGCTCGGTTTCAAAAATTTTTTTATCTATTTCCAAAATCTCATTTATATTTTCTCTGAAAAAATTCTTGTACGCATCAGCCGGTGTAGAATGCGTTGTTTTATCAAACATAACTTCGCAATATTTATTGCTTCTCAAAACATTCCCATGTAAATCTCTTAAAAATGCAACAAAAGGTAAGTTATCGATTATAGAATCAAGCATAAGCTGCTCTGTTTGAAGTTTTTTGTTTATCATCCGAACTCTGGTTACATCTCTAACTATCCCGACGATTCCCAAAACTTCATTTTTTTCGTTTGTTAAAGGTGATTTCACAACCTCTAATATGTACTCTTTACCGGCTATTTCTATTTTTGAATCATAAATAATTGTTTTGCGCTCATTAATAACCTCTTTATCCTGAAGAAGTCTCATATCTGCAACTTCCTTGGTGGTGAGCTCATAATCGGTTTTTTTACAAAATTCCTCTTGAGATTCTATTTGCAAAAATTCAGCAAAGCTTTTATTCACACCGATATACCTAGAGTTTGTGTCTTTTATAAAAATAAAATCAGGGCACTTCTCAAAAAGAGTATCCAACAATTTATTGAGTTTTTCTTTTTCTAAACTTAAAGAACGAATTTTTTGATCTCTTCTATAAAGGATAATATATAAGAAAGTAAAGACCGCAAAACCTACGTGGATATTAGGGAAAAAGTACACATGCAAAAAAAGCATAATAAGAGGAACAAAAAATATTAATTTGTTTTTTACCTCGTTATAAAATTTTTCCACCTTACGTCCAACCTTTTTGAGTTTATTTCAAATATTATACAGGATTTATATCCACTTGGCTATTAACAAGTTAGGCAATTAGACATACTCTTAATATAAATTAACCAAAAGTGCCGAAAAGGTCATATTCATTTGCCATTGTTACCTTAATTTTTACTATATCTCCTGGAACGAGAATGTCTTCTGATTCTACAAAAATCAATCCGTCGACTTCGGGAGCATCTTTATATGTTCTTGCTGTTATGCTTCCGTCTTCTCCTACTGTTTCGACTATACAATCGATGGTTTTTCCTTTCATTGATTCATTTATGGACCTTGAGATTTTCTGTTGGAGTTTCATCAGCTTATTTTTTCTCTGTTTTTTGATTCTTGACGGTACCTGATCAGGGAGAGAATACGCATAAGTTTCTTTTTCTTTTGAATATTCAAACACCCCAAGCTTGTCGAATTTCATTTCTTGAATAAAATTGTATAAATGTTCAAAGTCTTCTTGTGTTTCCCCCGGATAGCCAACTATGAATGTTGTTCTGATAGCTATTGAAGGTATTATTTTCCTCATTTTATTTATCAGTTTTTTATAATCTTCGGTCGGTCTTTTCATAAGCTTCAGAACATTTTTGCTTGAGTGTTGAAGAGGAATATCGATATATTTAACCACTTTATCAAGTTTTGCGATGGCTTCAAGCAAATCATCAGTAATCATCGAAGGATATGTATACATTATCCTTATCCAATTAAGCTCTTCTATCTCGTTTAATTTGTATAATAGTTGCGCAAGCATGGGTTTTTTGTACAAATCCATGCCATAACTTGTTGTATCTTGGGCTATAAGGACTATTTCACTGACTCCTTTTTGAGCAAGCTGTCTGGCTTCTTTTTCAATGTTTTCCATTGTCCTTGATTTATAAGGACCCCTTAATTTTGGGATAATACAATACCCGCATTCAAAATTGCATCCATCGGCTATTTTTATATACGAGCTTGAACCTACTGTTATCTGCTGTCTTTGCGTTTCTTCTGAATAATCGTAATCCGGTTTTTCTGTCACTTCAAAGATTACTTCTTCAGGATTTTTTTCTATTTTTTTAATTACTTCTGCAATTTTTCCATAGTCAGAAGTCCCCAAAAAAGCCACTGCTTCAGGGATTGCTTTCTTGAGCTCTTCTTTGTGTTTTTGAGGCAAACATCCTGTTATTATGACTTTTTTGCCTTCGTTGACCATCTCCA
The DNA here is from genome assembly GCA_023421795.1 of Cyanobacteria bacterium OH_PDB_230. GTDB lineage: Bacteria > Cyanobacteriota > Vampirovibrionia > Gastranaerophilales > Gastranaerophilaceae > JAEZOG01. Next base: position 232,935 of record JAEZSO010000002.1, on the reverse strand, counting down.
AAATACTCTGCACGGACTCAGTTTCGGCATCATGGATAAAAGAGCAAGTGTTTATTATCACGATGTCAGCTTTTGTGTCATCAAGAGTAATTTTATATCCGTCCTGAGATAAAATACCAAGCATTAATTCTGAATCCACAAGGTTCTTGGCACACCCATGGTTTATTAAAGCAATCTTTTTCATTTTAAATCTTTTCTTCTATATACTATAGCATTATATTTGCCTTCTATTATTTTAGCAGAAGAATAATTTTCTTTTATATAAGAACAAAACCCAACGGCATAATCAAGACACATATAGCGATAGCCGTAATCTGAAGTGTCACGGTTGTTGATGATTATATATTCGGGCTTTGTCTTTTTGAAATGCTCTATTATGTTTTTTTCGCCAAACGTTTCAACATAAAGAGGAATCAGGCTGTGGTAATAATTGTCGGAGTCTCTGCCGGTGAAAAAATTAATCCAGGGAGTCTCGGGAAGCATAACTACTTTATCGGTTTTTTCTGTATTGTTATCGACAAAATCGATAAGCTGATTATATGTTGAGACTGTTTCCTTTCCTCCATAGATGTTGCCTTTTTCTGTTTTTAAAACGGCCGGTTTATGGTCTAAAGAAGAAAAATCGACAAAAGCAAAATAAACAACAAAAGCACCAAGCAAAAATATCAACGAAGTTCTTATGGCGTTATTCACCGATTCTGATGTGCGGATTCTGTTTAAAGTGACAATCAAAAAGACTATAACCCCAATCAGAACCAAAGGCAGCGTAAAGACACCGTAAACCGACAGATTAAGCGCGAAAAACGTTTTTAGAGAAATTATTATCCCGCTTGCATATAAGATGAATTCAGACGGCTCTTTGATAATAAATTTAAAAAACAGTAAAAAACACGAAAATAAAAACACAGGCAGAAACCCAAAACCGTTATAAAGCTTAAACAGCAATATAGAAAGGAATGTCAAAAGTATAAAAAAAGCGCAGTAAGAATACTCTTTTGACTTTGTATTCGCTCTTTTTCTAAGTGTTTCAAAAGAAAAAAGAATAAAAAACACACCTGCAAGATAAGAAAAATCTTTTATAACATTATAAAAAACTTTTAGATTAAAATATGTCCCTGAATAATAAGTGTAAAGGTATTTTATGCTACCAGTCTGAGACATCTTTTTTAAAAGCAAAATGGCATTTTTTATATCCTCTGAATTTACGCCCTGTAAAAAGAGAGCCCCGTAAGAAATAATCGGGAAACAAACAAGAGCGCACAAGCTTTTAAAAATATCTTTTTTATTTAAAGGTTTTAAAAACAAAATCACAAATAAAATCAAAAAAGGAAATAAAATATATTCATACTTGCAAGAAAGCGCAAAGCCTGAAAACAAGCAGCTCAGGTAACAATATAAAGGTTTTTCTTCTTTTGAATATTTGATTAAAAACAAAACAGCCAATAAAAAAGAAGATAGCCCGTAAATCATAGCAAACGAATAAGGCATGTTCAGGTTAAAAAGCCCCGTCTCAAAAACGCAAGCATAAAGGGTGAAACAAGTAATCAAGGAAGAAAAAACTTTATCTAAAAATTCTCTCGATATTAAATAAACACAAATCAAAACAACAAAAGAATTAATCACTCCCAAAGAGTATAAGGTAAGAATTTTCTGCCCGAAAACAATATACGCGAGAGAATTTATCTGATAAGCCAAGGGCCCATATATGTTCAAGATGTCCTTGTATAAAACTTCCCCTTTTAGCATCTGCCACGGAATATAAAATTCTCTTCCCACATCTGTAGTCAAAGAGCCTTGTTTAAGAAAGAAAAAATATAAATTGAATAGGAAAAAACCTAACAGAAAAAGTATGATTTTATTTTCTTTTTTAAAAAATTCTTGCATTTTGACTCCTGTTTTAAATAATTTTACGATTCTCTGCATTGAAACGCTTTTCTTCCCTGGCATTGCTCACCTTTTGAAAGTTCTCCGGTTTTTCGCTGCAACGACAAATCTCGCAAATCAATTTTAACAACATAACCTAGGAAAAGGCAATTTTTCGGCTCAAAAATACTTTATATAAATAAGGTTAGAACTATTGGGTAAAATTATGTCTACAGGTTTTCCAAACGCATACGATATGCTCGCTGTCAATGGAGTACTCCCATATGACGTGAATCAGATAATTTTTGACAAACCATCACCTTATTTAAGAGAAGGCGGCGTTGGATTAATCCCAAGTACACCCAACAAAGATGAATTTAAAGCAAATTATAAAGAAAAAAAACAAATAGAGCCTAAACGAATAGGATTAATGGCTTTAGGAACTTATCTTGCAGGAGCTCTTCTGTCTAAAAGCACAAACCCGTTAAAAGGCATGAAAGCCTTAGGGAAATTTGCTTTTAACTTGATAAAACTTCCTATAAAAGTTTTTAAAAAATAATTAAATCGGCTTATCCTATGATATAATTCAAGAAAATTATAGTCATAATCAAGCACCTAAAAATAAAATGTTTCTGAAAAAAACAATGCCGATAATCAAATTAATTTTTAAAACTATTTTAATTTTGCTATTATTAATAGTTATTTTAGAAATAGCAATATTTGAAATAGAAAAAAAGAAATACGTTGATAGAGCCCGAAAATTAAATGAATTTTATGATGCCAACAACGCTAAATATTCTTTTAAAACAGATGACTTTAACATAAACATGAATATGAGGCCGACAGCAAATTTTGGGACAAAACACACAATTCTTGTATTCGGCTGTTCCTATGCCTATGGGGCCAACCTTGAAAACGAAGAAATTCTTTCATATCAACTGGCAAAAAAAACTCAAAGCACCGTATATAACAAGGCATATCTCGGCTGGGGGGCACCGCAAATCCTCTATCAACTGAGGCTAAACGATTTTTACAAAACAATCACTCCACCTGACTATATTATTTATGTATTCATAGAAGACCATTTAAACCGCTTAGACCAATATCAGTGGGGCGGAAGCTTTTGGAACAATACTGTAAATTTAAGATATAAAGAAAAAAATGGCAAGCTTGAAGAAATAAAACCTGTAGGAAAATTTTTCTGGCATTTTTTCATAGTTAAAGAAATTCAAGAATTTCTTGTAAAGTATAATAACAACCATAACAAAAAGCAAAACATAAGATTGTTCACGAAAATTATGGAAGAATCTTTAACGCTTACAAAACAACATTATCCAAATTCAAAATTCGTAATACTGGAATACTCCCCTGATGCCAGCGATGATCCGAAAGTAAAGGAAATGCTCAAAGTTCTTGAAAATAAAGGTTTTATAGTGATAAAAACCGATGACATTTTAAAAGACGATTTAAGAAAAGAATCATATCGTCTTGCCGACCTTCACCCATCGGCAAAAGCTTGGGAAGATTTATCTCAGGCATTAATAAAAAAGCTTAATCTTTAATTCAATCAAAACTCAAAGTTAATTGAGGAACATTTGGTTCTGTCGCTTTTGATTTTCTCGAAGAAAGATCTTTAGAAAAATCTTTTTGCATCTTTGTCATAAGGGTTTGGGCTTTTCCTATAACGGAATTAGGTAGTCCTGCCATCTTAGCGACCTGAATGCCGTAACTTTTGCTGGCTGAACCTTCAACAACTTTTCTTAAAAACTCGATTTCCCCTTCTTGTTCAGAAATCGTTATCCTGTAGTTTTTTATCTGCTCGATTGAATTAGGCATAACATTTAATTCATGGTAATGAGTTGCAAAAATAGTTCTGGCTTTAACCTGAGTTGCGATATATTCAGCGACTGACCAGGCGATAGCGACCCCATCGTAGGTGCTTGTGCCACGGCCGATTTCATCCAGCAAAATCAAGCTTTTTTCTGTTGCAGAATTTAAAATATAAGCGGTCTCACTCATCTCAACCATAAACGTAGATTGACCTAAAGACAAATCGTCAACAGCGCCGACTCTTGTAAATATTTTATCCACTATACCGATTCTGGCATACTGGGCGGGCACAAACGAACCTATCTGGGCAAGAATAACTATAAGGGCATTTTGCCTCATATAAGTTGATTTTCCTGCCATGTTGGGCCCTGTTAATATCATAAACTGCGTGTCTGTTGTATTGTGGGTATCGGCCACAAGTTTCAAATCATTGGAGACGTATTTTCCCATAGGAAGTATTTTTTCAACAACGGGATGCCTTCCTTCTTTTATATAAAGCTCGTTGGATTCGACGATTTCAGGTTTGGAATAGTTAGATTCAATAGCTGTTGTCGCAAAAGAAAGAAGAACATCAAGCCTTGCAAGCACTTGGGCTATATTTTTTATCTCACCCGCGTATTCTTTTGAATATTCCCTTAAATCAGAAAAAATCTTATATTCAAGCTCTGTGGATTTATATTGCGCTGATAATACATCCGCCTCGTGCTTTTTGAGTTCATCTGTTATAAATCTTTCTGCATTAGTAAGAGTTTGGCGTCTTATATAATTTGACGGAACAGAAGATAAATTTGAATTTGTTATTTCGATAAAATAGCCGAAGTTCTTGCTGTAACCCACTCTTAAATTTTTTATGCCTGATTTTTCTCTTTCTGAATTCTCAAATTCTGAAAGCCACTTTTCGCCGCCTGACAACAAAGATTTATAATAATCAAGGTCGCTGTTAACGCCTTCTTTGATTATTCCACCTTCTTTTATTGCTATCGGGGCATCTTCTTTTATGGTTCTTTCAATAATTGAAGCAAATTCAACAAGATCAGACTTTTCTAAATTTATGCAATTTAAATAATCAGAATTAAAATTCTTCAATAACGCTTCAAAATTAGGAAGGAGCATTAAAGTATCTTTTACAGCTAAAAAATCTCTCGGGCTGGCGCTGCCATTGGTCAAGCGCATAGCCAAACGTTCTATATCGTACACTCTTTCAAGCAAATTGGCCAAATTCAATCTTGCCTGACTGTCAGAAATCAATTCCTCAACCGCATTTTGCCTGTTTAATATTTCTTGGATTTTTTTTACCGGCTGGGTGAGCCATTTTTTTAAGAGCCTTGAACCCATGTTGGTTTTAACTCTGTCAATAGCCCATAAAAGGCTTCCATATTTGGATTTGTCCCTGGTTGTTTCCGTGAGCTCTAAATTTCTTCTCGTGCTTGGATCTATTGAAACGAACTCTGAAAGACCATAGGAAGAAATCACGTCAAACTTTGGCAAATTGCCTTTTTGGGTATGGATAAGGTACTGCACTATAGCACCTGCGGATAAAAAACCTGTTTTATATTCTGTAAAGCCAAATGATTCAAGAGATATAACATTGAATAGTGCTTTTAAATTATCAACCGCGTTTGTCTCAGAATAGGCCGAATAATCCATTTTAGTGCAATTGTAGTTTTGGGTTATGGAATCAGGTAAATCTATTTTTTCTTCGGGTACTATCTGGAAAGGAAGCACTTTTTGTTTTTTAACCGGTGCAAGTATTTCAGCAGGCTTTATTCTTGAAAGTTCAGATAAAATATCTTCCAAATTGCCTTGAGTTACCTTAAATTCACCTGTCGAAATATCTGTATAAGCAAGCCCGAAAACTGAATCTTCTAATATCAATGCGGCTAAATAGTTGTTACTGTTAGATTCTAAAAGATTTGACTCCGTGATTGTCCCTGCCGTAATTGTTCTTACAACATCTCTTTTTACAATCCCTTTTGCTTCAGACGGATCCTCGAGCTGCTCGCAGATTGAAACCTTATGATTTTTCTCAAGAAGTTTTGGAATGTAGTTATTCAAAGCTTTAGCAGGCACCCCCGCCATAGGAATCTTCCCCAAAGAGCCGCCGTCTCTTGCCGTAAGGGTAATCTCCAAATCCTGAGCGATTGTTACGGCATCTTCAAAAAACGCTTCGTAAAAATCACCCATTCTATACATCAAAATAGCACCCTGATTCTGTCTCTTGATTTCAAGATACTGCTTTAACATAGGTGTGGCTTGACTTATCTCAACATCTATACTATTTACGTTATTGATTTCTTTATTTGTCATAGCTATACTAAATTTATTATAAATTTTAGTTCATTTCAATTGAAAATACAATTTTTTTAAAGGAGTTGTAATGAAAGGTTGCTTAACCACAATATTCAAAATAATCATAGTAATTCTTGCCTACATTGGATTCCAGTCACTAGGAGGGGTGGATTTTGTAAAAGAAAAGTTTGGTGAATACACGACGCCTTCTCAGGAAGTTCTTATTCAAAAAGCAAAAAATATCGCTGATCTCTCGCAGATAAGTGATGAATATATTATAGACAAAACCGCAAGTTTAATGGGTTATCATCTGGTTTTGGCTGAACATAAAGGGTCAGGTCAAAAAATGGCAATGATTGATCCTAAAAGTGAAGACCTTATAACTAAACAAGATTTCAAAACAGGTGCGATAAATAAAAAGTTAAAAGATTTAAACAATAAATTCCAGTATCAGCTGGTAAGGTTGGAAAACTTTGAAATAACTAAAAAAGGCTCTTTTAAAGCAATGAATCAGGTTGTTCCATACGTCAGATTTGAAGCTGACACAATCAATCTTCCAATAGGCCATATTTCAGGAATCATCGGCCTGGCTAAAAATTCTCAAGGCAAAAATGTTATTCTTGCTTCTGCAAACAATGACGATAAATATTCTCAAATTATTACAGAAGAATTTTTCAGAAAAGTAAAATAACATGCAAAAAAAATATGAAAAATTGATGAGAGAATGTTTAAAACTTGCCCAGAAAGCTGAAGGAAAAACCTCTCCTAACCCTATGGTAGGTGCGGTTATTTTCGATGATGATTTCAATATAATTTCAAAAGGCTACCATGAAAAATACGGAGAAGCCCACGCTGAAGTAAATGCGGTTAAAAATGCAGGACAAAGCGTTAGAGGACTTTCTATCGCGGTTAATCTTGAACCTTGTTCTCACCATGGGAAAACTCCTCCTTGTGCCGACATGATCATACGAGAAGGTATCAAAAGGGTCGTTGTCGGGATGAGAGACCCAAATCCTGTTGTCTATGAAAACGGAATAAAAAAACTAAAAGACGCCGGAATAGAAGTAATAACGGGCATTTTAGAAGATGAATGCAGAAAACTAAACGAAGTATTCGTAAAAGATCACATGGAGGAAAAACCCTTTGTAGCAATAAAAACAGCAACTACACTGGACGGGAAAATAGCTTGTGAAAACGGCAGTTCAAAGTGGATAACGTCTGAAAAATCAAGAAAAATTGTCCAAAAGTTAAGAAACAAATACGATGCAATTTTAACAGGCTCAAATACCATAATGAAAGATAATCCCAGCTTGAATTGCAGGCTCAAAAACGGCAAAAACCCTATAAGGATTGTGGTAGATTCAAAATTAAAAACCGACCCAAAAAGTAAAGTCTACAAAAACGACGGAACAAAAATCTACATCATCACAGACAAAGACATGCCAGAAACGGCTAAACAAAAATACCAGAAGCATATAGAATTTATAAATTGCTCTGTTAAAAATGAAAAAATCAATCTCGAAGAAGCCTTTGATACTCTTTATAAGAAAGGAACAAAGAGCATTCTTGTAGAAGCAGGCGCAAACTTAAATTATGCGATTATCAAAAACAATCTGGCTGATAAGTTGATTCAATTCATCGCACCTAAAATCCTCGGAGACAAAGGTTCAATAAGCTTCGTAGAAGGATTCCGTTTAAACGACATAAATAATACAAAAAACCTTGAGATTACTGAGGTCAAAAACCTAAAACCTGATATAATGATTGAAGCTTTTTTTAAAAAATAAATTTCAGCTAGCAATTTTTATAAGTTTTCGGTTTATAACATGCAAGAAGGGTGAAGTCATGATAAACAGCATAAACAATTTTAATCAAAATAACGTAACATTCAAACAAAATTTGTCTGAACCAAAACAACCGCAAGGTAAATTCAAAGAATTCGGGGATCATTTTGTAACCGACATGAAAAAGACATTGCCTTTGAGCGCAATAATGGGTGCTGCATGGTCTTTATTTGACGTAAAAAAAGGCAAGACAGCCTTACTTAATTCCTTGATATCCAATGTAGCTTTATTTGCGTCAGCAAACGTTGCAGTAGCTGCTGTGAACGCTGCATTTAAAACCAACCGCAAAAAACCTCAATAGTTTTGGTTATTTGATTTATACAATACTTTAATTATAGTATTATAATATAGTACTATTTCGCTTATAATGGAGTCATGAGTCAAAATCTATCCGACAAAATCCATAATTTACAAAAAAATTTTTTAGAACTGAACAACCTGTTTGAGCTCAATATAATATCTAATCAAGCTTATTCAATGGAGGATTTAATTTCTAAAATAGGATTTTTTATTTCCTCTACCTTAAACATAAAAGATATTTATTTTTTCACAAGACAAAATAATATCTTTCAGTCTAAAAACCTTTCCGGTGCAAATTCAAAGAACTTTGAATTTGATATTGAAAATGCTCCGTTTTTAACGTTGGCAAAAGATAAACTTATCACGGTAACCAATCCTGACGGAACCCCAATTTACAAAACATTTTGGGAAACATACGGACTTCAGTCGACAAACAGCAAGTTCTTCAGAGTATTTTATAAAGAAGAAGTGCCTTTCTGCATTTGCTCTGTTGGAGCAAAAGACTACGATCAGGAACTTTCTGATGAAGAAATTTTATCTTTAAACAAGATTTTCCATTGCATAGAACCTCTTCTAATAAAATACGCAAAACAAAAAGAACAAGAATCACAAATAAAAGACCTGCATAAGTCCCTTCACAACCTTTCCATTTTATACAACATATCTCAGGCGGTGAATTTTATAGATGATTTAAAAGGCCTGATACAGGTGATTTTAGGAAAAGCTTTAGAAACGATTGAGGCGGAAAAAGGCTCTCTAATGCTTTATGACTACACGGATAACACTCTTCAGGTTAAAGTAGTCTACGGCCTTCAGGATTCTAAATACGAATTTGACATAAACAACGGCGTAATTGAATGTTCCAAGATAAAAGTTAACGAAGGAATAGCAGGAAAAGTTTTTGCTGAGAAAAAATCTATCATAACAAATCTGGGACAGAACGATCCTCGCTTCACAAAATCAGCGATGGGAAATGTATCTTCTCTCATCTGCGTTCCTCTGGTCGCCAAGGGTGAAGCAATCGGTGTAATAAACATTACAAACAAAAAATATAACAAGCTTTTCAACAAACAAGACCTTGAATTTATTGAAGCTCTTGCCAATCAGGCCGCAATAGCAATTGACAATGCGAAACTGTATGAGCTTGCGACTAAAGATGGGCTTACAAAATTGTACATATACAGGCATTTTTATTCACTTCTCGAAACAGAACTCAAGCGTGCAAAACGCTATAACCATGTATTATCTCTGTTGATGATGGATATTGATAATTTTAAAAACATAAACGATACTTACGGTCACCTCGTTGGGGACAGAGTCTTAAAAGAAATAGCCGCAACCATAAAAAGTACCGTAAGAAACATCGATATTCCTGCAAGATACGGCGGCGAGGAGTTCACGGTAATCCTTCCTGAGACCAGCGGAAAAGATGCAAGAATAATTGCAGAAAGATTAAGACAAAATATAAGCAAAATCGTTGTTGATGTTGACGAAATGACAACTATCAAACCGACAATAAGTATAGGTATTTCCGAATTCCCGGCGTACGCTCAAAACGAACAGGAATTAATAGATTCAGCCGATAAAGCCTTATATAAAGCAAAAAATGACGGTAAAAACTGTGTATACGAATATACCTTAGACGGTTTTTACAGGTGTGACTAGCTTTTTCAAGCGATTATTTCATTTTTCTTGTAATCTGCTGCATTTTAAGCAAAGCTGTATATGTGGGCAATACCAAAAGTGTTTCATCACGTTCTAAAAGCGATAGGGAGTGATTTATAGCCTCTTTTATGTCTTTTTTTATGATGAACTGATCTTCTGAGACTCCTGCGTATTTGAGCCTTACAGCCATATCATAAGCCCTGTCACCGGAAACTACAATCTTCTGTTTGTAATCTTTTAGAAGTTCAAAATTAGCATCCCAAATCCAAGAGACATCTCTTCCGTCGGCATAGTTGTCGTTCAACATAACAAGGAGTTTGGAATTTTTATTGTCTCCGATAAGCCTTAAAACTTCGCTGGCCCCTACTGGATTTTTTATAAGCTGAACAAAAACTTTTTTTCCTTTTAAATCTAGGGTTTCAGCTCTTCCAAAGACTGATTTGTAATCATCTAAAGCTTTTTGAATTGTGTCAGGGGAAACGCCAAGCTCCAAAGCCATGCTTGTAGCCGCAAGAGCATTATAAACATTGTATAACCCCGGTAAATTTACCCTGAAATTAATTTCTTTGTCATCGTATTTTATATTAATAATAGAATAATCCAGAAAAATCATAGCATCAGCGCTATAGTTGAGCTCGGGTCTTTTGTAACCGCAAGAACACTCATATTCCCCTAAATGAGCATAAAATCTTTTTTTATAAATTAAGCTGGCGCCGCAATTTATGCAATTGACAGACTCCGCAGGAGCTTTGGCATCAACTGTGTCAAACATAAATTTAATGTTTTCAAAACCGAAGAAAATTCTCTCATTTTCTTTACCCAAGAGGGCCACCATTGGATCATCTGCATTTAACACAACTTTTAAAGATTTGTTTTTATCGATCGCTTCTTGGATTTTTTTAAAGGTTGTATCAAGCTCTCCGTACCTGTCCAACTGGTCCCTAAAAAGGTTTGTAATTAAAAGGTAATCGGCCTTTAAATCGTCATAAAGCCTTGTAAGATAAGCTTCATCAGATTCTAATACAAAATAGTCGTTTTTCTTTAAAAACCCGACCCCGCCAAGAAGTGCGCTCACGATGCCGGTCAGCATATTTGCGCCTTTTTCGTTGTGCAAAACTTTATTTTTATCTTCAGTCAACATCGAAGCAAACAAACCCGCTGTAGTTGTCTTCCCGTTAGTTCCTGTTATATTGATTATGCCTTTTGTTTCGTATTTTTGGACAAAAGACAAGAACTCAGGGCAAATTTTCAAGCTGACCAGGCCCGGCAATGAAGTTGCGGCTGATTTTGTGAAAAGTCTGAGCATCAATATTAAAAGATTTCCAGTCAATAAAGATATATAAAATTTAAATTTATCCATAAAATAATTTACTAAGCCTATTTATGAAATGTTTATAATAAACTATAATAGTATAAATTTACAGATTATCAAAAGAGTTCTTAATGTTTGTTATTTTAATAATGCTCGCTATATTAATAGAAGTGATATTTGCCGGATTTCTAATTTTCAATTTGGCAAAGTTAAGCGGCAGCGTAAGAAAAATAACCAAAGAAATAATTGAAGCAAAAAACCAAATCATACCTATATTGCTTGAAGTCAGGGTCGGCCTCAGAATGGCAAATATTCAGGCAAAAAATCTGAAAATAGATCAATCTAACAAACAATTATTTGATGTCGTAAATATTTTAGGAGTAGTTTCGATTCTATTTGGCGGAAAAAAGAGAAAGTATTGTAAATAATAATAAATATTTACAGTTCTTTAGAATTTTTTATTTCATGATTAGAATATAATTATGTTGTGATAACATGTACTCAAATCAAGAAAGAACCAAATTGAAAACGGCAATTTATCCAGGAAGCTTTGATCCTATAACTAAAGGGCATTTAGATGTTCTTGAAAGAGCCGCAGGCATCTTTGACAAAGTAATCATAGCAGTACTGGAAAATAGTTCCAAAAAATCCTTTTTACCCATCGAGGACAGACTAAAATTAATAAAAGAATCTTGCAAATACCTCGAAAATGTTGAAGTCGATAGTTTTGACGGATTAACTATTGATTATGCCAGAAAAAAAGACGCAAAAATACTTATAAGAGGATTAAGAGCAGTTTCAGATTTTGAATATGAAATGCAACTATCTCAAACAAACAGCGCTCTTGCGCCGGACATAAACACCGTTTTCCTTATCACAAAACCAAAGTACAACTTTATTTCTTCAAGTACAATCAAAGAGGTTGCAAAAATGAAAGGTGATATTTCAAAATTTGTCCCCTCGCCTGTAACAGAATATCTCAAAGAAAAAATATAAAGGAAGGTAAAACAATGACACAGCTTCGCATAAAAGAACTTTTAGGAAAGGCAAACTACTTGCTGGAAAGAGGATTCCATTTTATTCCAGGTTTCGTAATGCTTAAAACAGCTGAAATGGAAGCTACCCTCGACAGAATAGATGCTTCGATACCTGAAGACATAAAAGAAGCTGAACTAATATTAAAAAGAAGAGATGAGATTCACCTTGAAGCTCAAAACAGAGCAGAAAGAATCATTAATGATGCCCAAAACGAAGCTGCAAGAATATTAAGCGAATCAGAACTTTTAAGAGCTGTTCAGCAAGAAGCTTCTAAAATAAGAGAACAAGTCATAACTGATTGCGAAGAAATAAGAGCTCAGGCAATAAAAGAAGCAGAAACAACAAAAATGCTTGCTATGCAAGAAGCAATGAAGACAAGAGAAGGCGCTGAAAATTACGCTGAGCAAATATTAAACAATTTAGAAACCGACTTAAACCAACTTCAACAAATCGTAAGAAACGGCCAAATATATTTGGAAAAACAAAAGGCTGACAATTATAATTCAATGCCTAATATGTATACACAAGAAGAACAGTATATTTTAGAATAACCAAACTTTCAAATAAACTAACATTTTAGCCCTGATTGAATTCGTTTAATCGGGGTTAATTTTTTGTTTCAAAAAGAACGCTATAAAAGGATGAATTTAAAAGCCCCATCAATTTATCTTCGTCGAGATTTCTATCATCTTGTTTATTGTTTCTTCAAATTCGTTCTTCTCGCTCACGCTTTGCTTTAAGAAAGCGTTGATTTCATCCATGAACATAATAGATCTATCTATGTTAGGATCAGAACCTTTTACGTAAGCACCTATATTGATCAAATCTTCATTTTTCTTGTATACGGCAAGCAGGTTTCTGATTTTTGCTGCTGCATTTTTCTGCTCTTTTGAAACTACTTCACTCATTACCCTTGAAATACTTTGAAGAACGTCTACAGCCGGATAATGGTTTTTATGAGCAAGTTCACGAGAGAGCATGATGTGCCCGTCCAAAATACTTCTTGCTGTGTCTGAGATGGGTTCATTAAAGTCGTCCCCTTCAACAAGTACAGTATAAAGGCCTGTTATTGTACCTTTTTCGTTGCTTCCTGCTCTTTCGAGAAACTTCGGCATCAAGGCAAATACAGATGGAGTATAGCCTCTGGTTGCAGGGGGTTCACCTACGGCAAGCCCGACTTCTCTTTGAGCCATTGCAATCCTGGTAACACTGTCAAGCATAAAAAGAACATCTTTTCCCTGATCTCTAAAATATTCCGCTATGGACATGGCGACGAATGCGGCCTTAATCTTGACTAAGGAAGGCTGCTCAGATGTTGCTACAACGACGATAGATCTCTTCATGCCTTCGGGTCCGAGTGTTGATTCAATAAATTCTCTTACTTCTCTTCCACGCTCTCCTATCAGGGCTAGCACGTTTAAATCCGCGCTTGTATTTTTAGCCATCATAGCGAGCGTTGTACTTTTACCAACCCCTGAACCTGCGAATACTCCCATCCTTTGACCTTTTCCCAAGGTGCAAAAGGCATCTATAGCACGGATTCCAAGAGATAAAGGAGAGCGAATCAACTCTCTTGCCATGGGGTTTATAAGTTCTGCCTGTGTAGGGTATAATTCCTGCGTCGTAATTTCTCCCAATGTATCAATCGGGTTGCCCAGACCGTCTAACACTCTTCCAATAAGCTGATTCCCGACTTTTACCTGCATGGGTTCACCTGTTGAAATAACTGTAGCCCCGGGCCTCAAGCCGTCCATAGAACCTAAAGGCATAAGCAAAATTCTTGACTCTTTAAAACCTACCACCTCAACGGCAACAGGTTTTTCGTCCATTTTGTTGTAAATATAACAAAGGTCGCCAATACTTGCCTCTGGACCATCGGCTTCTATAATAAGACCTATTATTTCTATTACTTTGCCTATTTGTCTTAGAGGTTTTGTGTTTTCGATTGTTTGTTTATATTTATCGAGCAACATAATTAAACATCCGGTTCAATATTTTGTTCATCGGAAGAAATAATCGTTTCGGCGCTGTCATTTTTAAAATCCGAATTCTCTATTTTTTTAATTTCTTCCAAATATCTTTCACTTTCTTCTACAAGTTCTTCTTCTGAAGAAACCTGAACCTTCACCAACAATTTTTGAAGTATTTCGTCTATTTGAGAGCTTATTCTTGAATCAATTCTACCCGAAAGACCCTCTACTATAGTCCCATCTGCAGAAAGCGATACGTTTTCCACGATTTTTATGTTTGATATAAGACTGTTTTGAGATTTTATCTGTTCTGCAATCTGGGAGACAGCTTCTCTCATAACAGGATTTACGATAATAGTGACGGTTTCTTTTTCTTTTAAAAGAGCAATGGCCGCTTTTATGATGTTAGACAAAACCTCATCATCCATCTCCAGTTGTTTTTGGCAAATCTTTCTTGAAATTTCTGAAACCAGATTTATAATATCCAAATGCAAAGACTTGATAATCCGTTTTTTAACGTCAAAAGCACTCTCAACAAAGCTATTAAACAAATAAACCTTTTCAGCCATCTCGACATTTATTTTATCAAGCCCATCTTGATAGCCTTTTTCAAACCCTTCTTGATAACCGGTTTTTGTCGCTTCTTCTTTTATCAAATCAGCAACCGCTAAAGCTTCTTGTTCTGCGCTGTTTTTTGCCTGTTCAACAATAGTCTGGGCTTGCGTTTGAGCTTGCTGAATAATAGAGAGAGCTTTGAGTTTGTTTTCCTCAGCTATTTTATTTGACTCAGCATTAAAAACAAACGATTCGCCTAAATTTATGCTGTCACTATCTATCCTACTCAATTAACTCATCCTCATCACCGCCACGGAAAATAACAATTTCTCCTGCAGTTTCCAGCATTCTGATTACGCCGACAATCTTAGACTGCGCCTGCTGAACATCTTTCGCCCTAACAGGACCCATATATTCCATATCATCAACAAGCATTGCCTGAGCACGTTCTGACATGTTGCGAAGCAGCTTGTCTTTGACATCTTCTTTCATACCTTTAAGAGATAGCGCAAGATCTTTTGTATCCACATCTCTCAAAATACGCTGGATAGTTCTATCATCAAGCCTTGCAATATCTTCAAACACGAACATAAGTTCTTTAACCTGATCAACAAGGTTGCCGTTGTAATTTTTCAAAAGCTCAATAACATTTTTCTCGGTGGATCTATCCGCTCTGTTAAGTATATTTGCAAGGGTTTGAATACCGCCTGCTTTGGAAACATCTTGAACCACAATAGAAGAGAATTTGCTCTCGACGATTTTTTCGATATCAGAAAGAACCTCAGGGTTTGTTGTATTCATTTCTGCAATTCTAATTGCAACTTGAGCCTGAATATCAGGAGGCAAGAAATTTAGCACCTGCGCAGAACTTTCCGGTTTTAAATAAGCTAAAATTAAGGCAATAAGCTGCGGGTTTTCATTCTGAAACGAAGAAGCCAGTTGGGCAGGATCTGCTTCGTTAAAAAACTGAAAAGGATTAGACCCCAACAAAGACACTAGTTTATCTAATATAGACTGCGCATGCTCAGGTCCGTATGCTTTTTCAAGAAGCTGTCTTGCATACCCCATACCTCCTGACATGAGGTAATCACTTGCCAAAAAAAGGGAATAAAACTCCTTGAGAACATCGTTTAAGACATCTGTTGAAACCCTGTTCAAACTTGCAATATCAAGGGTAATTTGCCCGAGGACATCATCATCAGGAATATTTTTCAATATCTCAGCGGCAGTTGACGGCCCTAGTGCAATCAAAAGAGCTGCAACCTTCTGTGTGGACGTCATATATTCTATTGAAACATTCTCCATTCCCGTTATTCCTTAATATAAGATATTAATATTTTAGCAGCCTCTTGAGGATCAGACAAAATAGAGTCACTTAATTCATTTTTGATTTTATCGAACTCAGGATCGACCTTAACATCTAACTCAGGCAATGCATCCATCGAAAATCCGTCGCCCATGGAGGATCCTATCATCGGAGTGCCGTCATGTCCTTGCAGATAATAATCATCAGAACCTTGAGATGAACCGCCACCTGCATTTTTGAGGAAAGAAGCTACAACAAATAACGCACCGCCGCCAAGAAGCAGAATCACAAGCAATGGAAGAACTTTATTGAAAATCAAATCACTTTGAGATTCTTTCTGATATTCAGCCAGAGCTTCTTTTTTCGCTTGCTGCTCTTCTTCAATAGAAGCAAATTGAAGGCTTGTTACCTTTATTACATCTCCTCTATCCTTGCTCGCGCCACTGGCAGTAATGATAAGGTCTTCAAGTTCTGTTTTTTCTTTTTCTGTAAGAATTTTATTAACAGCAACAGCTATAGTCATTCTTTTAACGCTGCCCGGTGCATACACAATCTGCTTAATTTCTTTTGAGACGCTATATGTAGCAGATGTTCTCTGCTTTTGATAGTTTAAATTTTTCTTTTCTGTAGCGGATGTTGCTGCAGCATTAGGGTTATCATAAACCTCTGACTCTGTTTGTTCTGAAGTCAACACGCCTGTTTTAGAGTCTTCAGAAACGGGAGTATAGCTTTCAATAGTAGACCTTGTTGTATTAAAATCGATATCTGCACTGACTTGAACAGTGGCATTATCCTTGCCCACAATTTTATCCAGTACGCTTTGGACTTTTTTCGCTGTTTGGTCTTCTAGATTAATTCTGAAGCTTTCTATGTCGCTTGAATTTTTTTCTATTTCATCGGTAAGACTATTTCCTGATTGGTCCGTAATAAAAACCTTATCAGGGGTCATTCTTGGAATAGAATATGCAACAAGGTTTTTGATGGCTTTCACTTGATTGGTTTTTAATTTATAACCAGGATCTAAAATCAACATAACAGAAGCTGAAGGGACTTCGTCTTTGTCTTCAAAAACTGACCGTTCAGGTTCTGCGATTTGAACTCTGGCTTTTTTAACGCCGTTAATCTTTTCTATAGAGCGGGTTAGCTCTCCTTGAAAAATTCTCTGTTTGGTAAGCTGGTTTTTAAATTCAGTTGAGCCAAGCTGAAGGCTGTCCAAAAGCTCAAAACCCGGTGAACTGTCTTTTATAAGGTCATTTTCGGCAACAAATACTCTTAACTCGTCTTGCATTTCGACAGGAACCAAAATAGCTTTTCTGTCAGTACTTAATTTATAAGGATAACCGCTTTTTTTGAGGCTTTCCGTGATTGCAACAGCGTCAGGCTCAGACAAATCAGCGTATAGAGTGGTCCAATTGGGCTCTGTTGACTTGATTAAGAAGTAAGTGGCGGTTACAAGAGTTATTGCAATAAGAACAATAAGCCCAAAACGCTTGGATAAATCCAACCCTTTCCACAAACGACTTATATCATCTTTAAATAGTTTAAAATAATTGTTACTCAACTTTTTTCCCTTATTTTACAGTTACTAAAAATATAACCTTTAAATTGTGTTTTTTCAAATATGTAAACTTAGCTTAAAATCTCATTTGATAAAGCTCATTGTATGCTGTAAGTATTTTATTTCTTAGTTGCATAGCCATTTGCATATTCAAGCTAGCTTTTTGACTTGCTATCATTACATCATGAACGCTTATATCCCCGCCAGAAGCAAGTGTTTCAACAGCTTTCTGTGCTTCTACCTGTTTATTGTTTAAAGAACTTATACCGTTGCTTAACGCCTTGCTGAAATCATTTGCGGTGGAAGATACAGGTGAATCAGAAGAAATAGCCGTCACCATTCTTGAATCCACTTTCTGCACACTGTTTGAATGGGGATTAACAGCGTTCACGTCCATTGAAATGCCCATTGTAAAAGGATCTGCCTGCTGTCCTTGCATATTCAGATTAGACATTTGAGTGTTTAAAATATTTTGAAAGTCGTTTAACGATTCATTTGCCCCTTCAAAATTTGCGGAGCCTAAATTATTTTCTAAAAGTTTGTTATACGATGAAACAGGTGAATAGTTCATCCCCAACTTATTTATTCCTCCCATTGAATCTGTCATTTTTTCTCCTCAACATTTCCTAAAATTAATTTGCTTCTCTGCCTTATATTCTCATCGCCGAATTAATCATTGTCTTGGCCGTTTCAGCGGCTGTCGCGTTCGCCTCATATGCCTTGGAAGCACTTACCATATTTACCATTTCTTCCACAATATTAACGTTTGGAAGAGTGACATAGCCATCAGCGTTGGAATCAGGGTGCGACGGGTCATACACAACCTTATACGGGTCTTTGCTTTGTTCTATTGAAGCAACTTCTACTCCCTGAGAAAGATTTTTTTCATCGAAGTTTACGCCGCCTCTCAAGACCATCGAATTTTCAGAAGGGCTGAACATCGCTTCGTGGGATCCATTCGGAAAAGAAGGCGATTGACCTAATTTATCCATATAAATAGCCCTGAACGTTACTTCTTTTTTCGCATACACACCAGGAGTACCATCCGCGTTTTTAGTGGTGTTAATGTTTGCTATATTACTTGAGATGGTATCTAATTTTATTCTTTGAGCCTGCATGCCGGAGGCTGTTACATCAAAAATATCAAAACTCATTTATTATGCTCCCGTTGTTCCTTTAATTACCTCTGATAAACCGCTCAGCATTTTGGACTCTAAGTTTGCCAAAATAGCGTACTGGGTACCGGTTTTCGCCATATCCATCATTTCTTTTTCAATTTCGACATTGTTACCGGTTTCCGGGTTGGCATCTGCCATATCACTTATTATTTCTGGCTTATAGGCCTGAAATGAATTTTGGTTTAAAATACTCATTTGAGTATCAGTTGGCCTTTGAATCTGGTCTAAAGACGTTGCTTGATAAGACATAGCGGCACTATTTGAACGTCTTATGTCTGATTTTAGGTCTTCTTTTTGAATTATGTTTCTTAACTGATCTTCAAACGCAACTTGTTTTCTTTGATAATCAGGCGTATTCACATTGGCAGTATTGGTCGAAATCGCCTGTTGTCTCATTAAAAGACCATCCATTGCCAATTTTGTAAGTTCAATTGTTCTTGTACTTCCCAATGCTTCCATTTTTCTCTCCTCTTAGATAATTGGAACCAAGACTTCCATCTGAGTCCCGTCTTTATCTGATTTAAGCAAATTTATTTCTCCATACTGTTCTCTCATAAGACTTTTACAAATATGGAGCCCAAGTCCGTTGCCTGTAAGTTTTGTGGTAAAACCTTCTTCAAAAATTTTGTCTTGAAGTTCAGGCTTAATCCCTTCTCCGTTGTCTTTTACAACTATTCTCGCAAAGTTTTTTTCCTGTTCCGCTTCAATGGAAATTTCTCCGCCTTCTTTGATTGATTCAACTGCGTTGTATATAAGGTTTATAAGAACACTGTGGAATTTGATTTCGTCTACGTGAACCCTAATATCCTTCTTCGGAGAAAATTTAATTGTTACTTTGTGCTCCTTCGCTTTAGGAGAAGTAAGATTGATAACATCTTCAATCATAGGAATAATCTTTCTTTCGACCAAAATCGGCTTGGCAAAAGTTTTCAACTCTCCTATAAATTGAGTGATTGAATAAGTGGAATAACGAATGCTTTTAATAGCGTTCTCTAACGATTCCTGGATTTTTTTCTCTGCTTTAACGTCATTGAGACGTTTTTCGGTTATTTTTGTATATAAATCAATCACAGACAGATGATTTTTAATCTCATGAGCAATCATTTTTGCCTTATCAGCAGTGTATTCATACTCATTAAGAAGTTCATGAGTTTTTGAAAGATCCTGTTTTTCAGCTTGTGTAAGCACGATTTCTTCGTTGACAGAGTCAAGACAGCCTACCAGCTTATTTATGGAAACGTTTAAAAGCTCGTTTTCCCTTCTATCAGGCGAGTAAGACGTAAGATACTCTTCCAAATTAACTTTAGAATTGTCAAAAATAACCCTGGCAACATCAGCAACGCTTCTTGAGTTGTAGATAAGACAAATTTTTGAAAAATCCTTAGAAGCCGACAATGAATGATCCCAAATCAAAACAGCCGAATATCTTGGCGCTAAAACCATTACGAATTCGACACTATCCCAAATACCATCCTGCTCTACGTTTGCAATAATATCTGTTTTAAGTTCCTCACAAAAAGAATAGACCTTCGCACTTGAAAATTCTAATCTTTTTATAACCGAAGACAAGCCGTCAGTATCAAATAATCTCAACAACACCAAAGATTCCTGACTTGCTGCTTCAACAACAGGTTCAACAATCGAGCGAAACAGACCTATTATGGTCTGTTTGCTATATTCTTTGGTATACTCGTCAATTATATAATCTCTAAGTATGTTTTTTTGTTTTTTGAAATTACTTTTACTCATTTTTTACCTGATTTAGTTTTGCAATCCGCTGTTTGGTTTCGCTACTTGGCTGCCCCTCGCAAGCTCGACTCTTCCCTCTGCTCGCAATCGGCTAGATTGCGATTTTCATTTTTCTTTTGTTTGAAAAGCCGTTGTTTAAAGCATATAAAACAGCTTGTGTTCTGTCGTTCACCTGTAACTTTTGGAAGATGTTGTTCACGTGAGTTTTAACTGTAGTTTCGCTGATGAACAATTTTTGAGCTACGCCTTTATACGTCACACCTTGAGTTAACAAGTCTAAAACTTCTTCTTCTCTTTGTGTAAGGTATGAAAGCAAATTCTCGCCATCTGATACAACGGTTGATTCTTCGCGGAACGATTTTTGGAAATATTCAAAGAAACGAGAAGATAACGCGGACGGCAGATACACTTTCCCTTGTGAAACTTCTTCAATCGCATAAATCAATTGAGCGGAAGCCATAGTTTTTAGGATATACCCTTTTGCACCGATTTTCATAGCTCTGAAGATTAGATCCGGATCATCATATCCGGTTAGAGCTATAACTTTTACCCCTAAATTTAATTTTTCGATTTCGCTAAGAGCGGTCAATCCATCTTTCTCCGGCATATTGATATCCATTAGCACGATATCGGGTTGGTATTTTTTAATTAAACTTATTGCAATGTTAGCATTGGTTGCAGTTGCAATAACGTCGAAGTCGCTTTCAAGACCAATAAGCTCTCTTATTCCAGCTAAATGATCAAAATTGTCATCTACCAAAATAATCTTTGCTTTCCTTTTAAACTCCACGCCTCTTCTCATTTTTCCTCCCCAAATCTTTATCATAAATTTTGTAAATACTTCACTTACACTATGCATATTACCCCTAAATGGAGTAGCCTCTCATCGACTAGAAGGTCGATATTATTTGTGTTTTGGGTGGATTTGAGGATTTAGACCATATGGTCTATAAGCAGGCAAAAAGGTGGTCAGGACAATATTTTTGAGCTCTTTACAAAGCTACTGCAAAAAGGCTAGTACATTTATAATACTTATCGTTTTTTAAATGTATTATTACCATTTATTTTTAGGACATATGTATGAAATAACAGCTCAATAAAAAAAACACATTATTGTTTAATAATGTGTTCACTATTATTTCCCAACATATTTTAATATGGTAAAGTTACGTTGCCTTTATAATCGACTTCATGGTCAATCATTATGCCGTCAGGCTTAAAATAAATAACCTTTTCGTTTTCAAAATCTTTTATGTAAGAAATTGTTTTACCGTCTTTTTGATAATGTATCTCTATGCCGAGATCTTCGTCCTTGACTGTTATGGGTTTATTTGAATCTTCTTCTACAGGATCTATTTCTGAACCTTTGAAAGATGCAGCTGCCATAACTGAAGAACGAATCGCAAATGCTCCATCAGAACTTATCAATTCATTTTGCAAACTTCTTTCAACTTGCCCTGATGGCTGGCTTTTATCAACCTTACCCTGACTTTGTTTTATAGGATTTAAATTTACAGAAACCGGATTAAATAAAACTCTCATAATAACACCTCATTTGGACCTTCTCTAATCCAAAAAAGCTAAAAAGAATTTATTATTTAGTTTTTAATGATTTTTTAACCTTTCTTAATAAACGCATTATTTGGAATGGCTTTTTATTTTTTCTTTTAAAGCCTTGTATTTATTAAGTTTTGATTGTTCTAAATTGCTTTTTTTCTTTGCTTTGAGCTTGTTTTGAGCATTATCGTCGACATTTTTGCCTATGTAATTATGCTTATATTCTTTATTGAAATATTCTTCCAAAAATCCTAAAGACAAAAACGAATTGTCGGGGAAAAATCTTGAAACAACTCCCGTTGATTGATGATAACCATTGAATTTATCTGTTTTGGATTTACTTTCTTTCCAAACGAATATATCCTGGAGCTTTAAACCCGTTTTTGTCTTAACAAGCTCTGAAACACTTGTTATTCTTTCCTTTCCATCTTTTGTTTTAGAAACAAAAACGACTATGTCAACGGAAGAATAAATCAGGGCATTTGCATTCTGTTCATTAAGGTTGGGAAAAGAAAGCATTATAAGGTTCTGCATCGAAAAGAGCATCTCTTCATATGACTTAGAAGAAAAAGAGGTCAAAAACCCGTTGTAGCCTACGTTTACATATTCAAAAACAGAAACCATTTCAGAAATTGAAGCTTCCGATATAACTATTCTTTCATGCCCCAGGTTTATTGCTTTTCTTAAAATTTTTGAGAAGTTGCCTTTTTGTTTAATGAGCCCCAATGAATTTTCCCGTTTGATTTTCAGTTGAGGCAAAGACTCTATAGTAATAATGTTTTCATCTGAAGATGTCTTGTTCGCCAAAAAGTTCAGGATATTTGCTTTATTTACCTGCGCCTGAGCGGTTACAAATATATTTAATTTTATATTCAGACACTCTTTTAAAAATAATAAGACCTCGTTGCTTGTTATTTTATCTTCGATTATTCCATCAAAGTTTTTTGAGCATTTAGGCTGCCTTTTTATCGACAAAAACCCGCCCGCTTTAACAAGAGGAGGCAGCATTGCGCTGATTTTCACCCCGCTTGACAGGACGATTGTATAAGAAGGATTTTGAAAATTGATAATTCTATCATACTGATTTGCGATATTTTCTATAACGGAAATAAAAGCCTCATTGTCTTGAAGAGCTAAATCTATCTCGTTTAGAACACCGTTTTTTTCAGCAAAAATTTTATCATGCCCATAAAGCAAAAGAGAAGAAAGGTCTGGATTGTTGTCAAAATAACTGAGGATATCTATATTGGCAGAAGAAACAACCCCATTTCCGACTTTTTCTTTTTTCAGCTTTATATTCTTGTTTAATAACCTGCTTTTTAAAGACATATCTGAACTCTGTTAATAATTTCCTGTGCCAGCTGGCGATAATTCTCAGAAATATTTGAAGATTCATTCAGTTCTTTTACCGTGATTCCTTTATTGATAGATTCGATTACTGTAAAGTAGTTGTTTGGTATCTTCCAGAAAACGTTTCTGTTAAGGACTGATTCGACATCTTCAACTTTGTAGTCTTCATTACTTATATAACGATTTAATATAAGTTTTAACTTCTCATCGTTGTAGCCCAGTTTATCAAATAAATTTAAGCATCTTTGGCAGTTTCTGAGAGTAGGCAGATTTGCTGCCGTTATAAAGAGTATCAAATCAGATTCTTCAAAGATAGAAGTAAGCTTATTGTCAATGGTAGAGCTGTTATCAATTATTATATAAGAGAAAGTTTCTCTTAACTTTTTCAAAAGGCTTATAATATTTTTTACGCTTATTTCATCGTTGGGTTCTCTGTATGGAGAATCGGCTAAAACGTAGAAATTATCTGACTTGTACTGTTCCAGCGTAGCAAAGAAAAACTCTTCATCGGCTCTGTCTAAATTATCCACAACATACTTTATGTCATGCACAGGATTGATGTCTAAAAACGCTGTGACATCACCTAAGTGCATGTTTAAGTCGACAAGAACCACTTTTTCTTTGGTTAAATCAGAAATTTCTTTAGCCAAATTGACGGCCACAGTAGTTTTGCCTAAACCGCCTTTATTGGAAAAAGTTGAAATAATTCTGCTTTTATCATGGACTGATTTTACAGAATAAAAATCTGAAGCTACTTTTTTTATAACACCGAGAATCTCATCCTTGATTATTGGCTTAGCCAAAAACTCTTTTGCTCCAGCTCTTAGAGCCTCAACTATAAAGTTCGTGTTTAAATTATACGACACAAAGATAAACTTAAATTTATCATTCTCTAATGAAAGTTTGCTGACAAGATTTAAATAATCCTTGCCTTTTTCAGAAACATCCACAACAAAAATATTCAAAGAATTTTTATCGGCAGCGAATACAGCCGTCTCTAAATCTGAAAATTTTTGTATTTCGTCAACGAAATCAAGCCCGAACAAATAGCTCTCTATAAGGGTCTTGGATATATCCTCTGTGTCAACGAGTATTACTTTTGCTTTTTCTAAGTTATTCATAGATTTCATTTTACTATACACTCATCACTTTTGGCTATAGTTTAATCAAGATAGACAACCAACATATTTTCAAACAAAATCATCTATATGTATCGTTTAAATCACCGTATCAGGATTTATAATTCATATTGTATAACTATGAGTTTTTATCTATGCAAAAAGTACCAATAGAAGAATTAGCTGAAAATAAGGTTATTCCATACAGTCTTTTCGACCAAAACGGAGACAAGCTCTTTGAAGCCGGGGATATATTAACCCCGGGGAAATTAATGCAACTTCGCCAAGTCAGCGAAATATACAAAGATGAAAACGAAAATCAGGAAAAAGAACCTTCTTCTAAAAAAACATCTTCAGACAGCGGCAGCTCTCAAATAATTGCCGATGAATTCGAGATGGATTCTTTAAATGAAGATGTAATTTACACCATTGATGATATAGATATAACAAATTTCAAAGGTTCATTGAACAAAAATTCTAAAATCGATCCTGAAATGCAAATGAAGTTTAAAGCCTACCACATTTATGCTTTAAACGCCTTAAACACAAAAAAACCGGGCGACATAGTTCAAATATATTTTAATTTAAGAGAAAGAATCGTCTCCGATATAGTCTTGAAATCCGACAAAATAAATTTCTTTTCCAACCTAAAACTTCTTGGAGAATACAAAAAGTGCCACGCTCTTAATGTTGCTATTCTAGGAGGAATTCTAGCCTACAGAATGGATCTTAATGAACTTATGATCTCTGAAATTGTGCTTGGTGCTTTGTTACATGATGTAGGCAAAATTAAAATTCCACCTGCAATCGCAGATTCAATAACCCTTACAGACAAAGAACAAAAAATATTGCAAACACACACGAAAATCGGCTACAAAATCCTAAAAGAAGAGTTCCTTTTACCTGAAAACATAGCGAAAACAGCACTTGAGCACCACGAAAACAGCAATGGTTCAGGTTATCCTTACGGAAAATCAGGAGACTTTATAGGGATTGAAAGCAGAATAATTTCTGTCTGCAACCATTTTGACAATCTGATATCCAATCAAACCCCTCAAAAAATCCACAACTGCCATGAGGCACTAAAAGTAATGCTCGAGCTTGGCTCCAAAAAGTTTGCCGCGGACGCTCTGTATACTTTTGTCCACATGTTCAGCTATAATGACATTGAATCATTAGAGGATATGACCGTTTGATGAAAGTTACAGTAATAGGCGGAGGATTAGCTGGCTCTGAAGCAGCTCTGCAACTGGCCAAAGAAGGTATTGAAGTAGACTTATATGAAATGAGACCTGAAAAAGAAACAGGCGCTCATAAAACTGCCAAAATGGCCGAATTTGTGTGCTCCAACAGCCTTGGCTCTTTGGATACCACAAGCGCAAGCGGATTATTGAAAGCCGAACTTCAAATTTTAGATTCTTTTTTAATAAAAACTGCAATTGAAAATCAAGTTCCGGCAGGCGCTGCACTTGCAATTGACAGGGAAGGCTTTTCTGAAAAAATAACAAAAATGATTGAAGAAAATCCGAAAATAAATATAATCAGAAAAGAAATAACAAAAATACCCGAAAATGAACCAGTAATAATAGCCTCTGGCCCATTAACTTCTCCTGAATTATCGGAAAAAATAAAAGAATTTACGGGAGAACATCACTTATACTTTTTTGACGCGATCGCTCCTATTGTCGAAAAAGACAGCATTGATTTTGACAAAGCTTTTTATCTAAACAGGTATGAAAAAGGCGACGATGATTACATCAATTGCCCCATGAACAAAGAAGAATATGAAAAATTCTACCAAATCTTAACAACAAGCGAAAAAATTGAACTCAAAGAATTTGAAAAAGACGCAAAATTCTTTGAATCCTGCCTTCCGATAGAAGTTATAGCTTCAAGAGGCGTTGATACTCTAAGGTTTGGACCTATGAAACCTGTCGGACTTGTCGATAAAAGAACAAATGTTGAAAATTACGCTGTAGTGCAGTTAAGACAAGATGATAAAGCAGCTACTTTATACAATTTAGTTGGTTTTCAGACAAATTTAAAATGGAAAGACCAAAAAGAGCTTATCCATTCAATCCCCGGATTAGAAAATGCAACCATTGTAAAATACGGTGTAATGCACAGAAATACCTTTATAAACAGCCCAAAAACTTTAAACTCGACTCTTCAATCGAGAAAAAATCCTAACGTATTTTTCGCCGGCCAAATAACAGGCACTGAAGGTTACACAGAATCCATAGCAACAGGACTTTTGGCAGGAAAAAACATTGCTAACCATATTTTAAAAAAGCCTCTTTTAAACCTTCCTCAAGAAACAATGCTTGGAGCTCTTGTTAATTATATTTCCTTTGAAGGCCATAAATCCTTCCAGCCGATAAACTCCAACTGGGGAATAATTGCAGAAATGGAAATGGACAAAAAAACAAGAAAAAATAAAAAACTTAAAAATGAACTACTCTCTAACAGAGCACTTGATACAATGAGAAACTTTTTACAAAAAGATAATTAAAGGTGATTATTATGAAAGATTCTAAAAAAATTCTTATCTGTCCTGCTTGTGGAAAAGAAATGGAAAAAATTCCGGTACCGAACTACGATTTATGCTTGGATATTTGCACTGACGGCTGTGGCGGAATATGGTTTGACAATAGAGAACTCAAGTATTTTGAGGAGCAGTCTAAAGACATAGAGCCAATTAAAAAAGCTACGGAAAATAAAGAATTTCAAAAGGTTGATCCTTCAACAACCAGAATCTGCCCTGTTTGCAACACCAAAATGGTCAAAAACAACACGGGCGCGACTGGCAAAGTGCAAATTGATGAATGCTATTGCTGTGGCGGAAAATTCTTTGATTACAATGAAATAATTGCAATGAGAGAAGAATATAAAAATAACGAAGAAAGAAGCCAAGCGGCACTTGATTTATTTAAGAAAATGTACGGTGCAGAAATAAGAGCCCACGAAAAAAGATTAAAAGACTCTAGTAACAGCTTGTGGCTAAAAAAATTCTGATGCCGGATTTAAAATATAAAACCTAAAGGCCGTATTAAACGGCCTTTATAATATCTGATAATAACTTTTGGAACTTTTCTTTCACTCTATCAGCAGTTTCAATAACTTCAGAATGAGAAAGAGCCATATCGCTCACTCCAGCGGCATAATTGGTCAAGCAACTGATACCTAGAACATTTATTCCGCAGTAATTTGCAACTATTGCTTCTGGCGCTGTTGACATTCCGACGGCATCTGCTCCTAACGTGCAAAGCATTTTGATTTCCGCGGGAGTTTCATAACTGGGACCACAGACAGCTGCATAAACTCCTTCTTTTAATTCAAAACCATTTTCTTTTGCTTTGGCTTTTGCGATATCTCTCAAATCTTTTTTATAGACTTCACTCATATCAGGGAATCTAGGTCCTAATTCATCGTCATTTTTGCCTATCAACGGATTTGTTCCCATGAAATTTAAATGATCTTTTATAAGCATCAAGTCTCCCGGAACCATTGATTTATTTGTAGCACCCGCTGCATTTGTTACAATAAGGTTTTTAACACCTAGTTTTTTCATAACTTTAACCGGATAAACAACCGTAGACATTGAATGGCCTTCATAAAAATGGTATCTGCCTTGCATCATCACGACCTTTTTGCCTTCGATTTCTGCAAAAACAAGCTGCCCTTTGTGTCCTTCAACATGTGAAGGCTGGAAACCCGGAATATCATTATAAGAAATTTTGACCGATTCAAATTTATCCGCAAAATCACCTAAACCCGAACCTAAAATTATTCCTATCTCAGGCTCAAATTCTTTGATTTTCTCTTTTATAAACTCTATTGAACTAAACATAAAGAAACCCTCCTAAACAAAAAAGTGAAAAAATATAGCCATGAACAAGCCCATTGCCCAACAATAATAGGCAAAAACTCTCATGGAATGATTATTTAAAAACTGCAGAAAATATTTAATACAAAAATAGCTGACAATCGCCGAAACCACAAACCCTACAAAAATAGCCTTCAAATCAAAAGCAAGAATCTCACTGGGAGTGAATTCTATAATAGGATAGAAAACAGAAGTCGCTAAAATAATCAAAATGCTTAGCAAAAAGGAATATCTGGCACTTGTAACCCTGTCTAAACCCAACAAAAGCCCTATGCTTATTGTAGAACCAGATCTTGATATTCCGGGGAATGCCGCCAACCCTTGGGCAACACCGATTAAAATCGCTTTTTTTGTGTCTATCTTGTCTGTTTTTGGAATTTTTTTAGAAATAATATCACTGAAGAAAAGAATAAAACCCGTCAATATAATGAAGCATCCCACTATAGCAGGGCTTTCAACCAGCTTTTCACAAAAGTCTTTCAAAGGAAATGCAACCAAAACCGTGAAGAAAGTTCCCAAAACCAAAAACCCGGGAAGCTTAGCTTCAGGCGCTGAAAAATCTTTTGTTTTTATAGCTTTTTTAACTTCTTGAATTATTTTAATTAAATCATTTTTAAAATAAACCAAAACAGCAATCAAAGAACCAACATGGAGAATGATATCCAAAAATACTTCCTGTTGGCCGCTAATCATAACTTCGTTTTCGCAAAAGAACTTGCATAAACTGGAAATCAAAACCAGGTGCCCTGAACTTGAGACCGGCAAAAATTCCGTCAATCCCTGTATTATCCCCATTAAAATTGCTTGTAACATAGACGTCCTCACCTCTTATTCAAAATACGAAGCACAAGAATTAACGGTTTCCCAAACAGAAATTTTGCTAACCTGAGGGATAACTTTCTTTAATTCTTTATAAATATATTTTGAAATTATCTCACTGCTCGGGCTTACATTCTTAAACCCTTCTAGTTCGTTTATATCTGTATGATCAAGAAGATCAAGCACCTTGTTTAGTTCTTTTTTAAGAATTCTAAAATCAATAAGCAAATTGGATTTATCAAGCTCTTCACCCATAACATAGGCTTCAACCTTCCAATTGTGTCCGTGCTGGTTTTCGCACTCACCCTCATAATTAAGCAAATGGTGAGCCGCTGAAAATGAACTTTCAACTTTTATTTCAAACATTATTTATTACCTTTTTAATCTTTATATAAGTTTTTCTAAATCTTCAATCAATTTCTTTTGTTTTGAAGCAAATTCTTGTCCTCTGGCTTCAATTGCAAGCTTCAAAATCAACGGCAGATTCAGCGCTTTACCTTCTTGAAGGTTTTTACAATAAACTTCCTCAAAATTATTTGGGATTCTGAGTGACCAGTTTGAGTCGCCGGAAGTGCCGGGTCTATTGTAAACATCGTACAAACCAAAGAAATCAGTGAAGAATATTTGAATATTCTCTGCTTTGCTGGCAAACATTTCTACCATTTTTGTCTGGGTTAAGAATTTTGCATCTTTTGACAGTTTTACAGCAATTTCTTCTCTTTCTTCTTCTGAAGCATCTGGCCATAAGTCTTCTGAAAGATTTTTGCCGTTTAAATAGCCTTCGTGCGTATTAACTGTCTGATCTGCCCACATAGCAATAGGTTCATTGTCGTGTGTACCTACCATTACCCAGGTTCTTGCCTCAATATTTTTGCATCTGTAAGCATGTTCAGGTTCGTCAGGAACAACAAACTGAGTCAACCTCATTCCCTGAAGGTCATATTCTTTCATAACATACTCTACAGGAATAGTGACGGTTCCCAAGTCTTCACAAACAATAGCATCTTTATCGAGTCCCATTTCAACTGCTGCCGCAATTACAATTTTTTCGACCAAAGCGCCATATCTTTTAACTTGATCTTTAGTTAAACTTTTAATTCTTTTTTCTTTATCAGCTTCAACTTCATGGTTTAAATCATCTAAAGTCGCAACGGCAAATCTTGATAATTCGGGATGCTCAGGAGAAGAATACAATCTACCGGCACCTTCTTCGATTTTAGGTTTTTTGCCTGCCTTGTACACCCAAGGATCAATCAATCCAACGATGTGGTCGATTCTCACCCCGCCAGGATTTTCCCTGAACATTTTTTTATACAGTTCTTTCATTATATGGCCGGCTTCACCTAATGATCCGTCTTCATTGAACAATTTTTCCGGGTTTACAACAGGGAATCCCCAGGCCTGTCCGTCTTCTGAGAAATAATCAGGAGGGCATCCAAGCATCCAGCCTTCCAAAAATAACGATTGATAAGCCCAAATGTCTCTGTCTGAAAATGCAACTTGTCTGTCTGCAATCATTTTGAGCTGTTTTGTTGCCGCATATTTTTTGGAACTTTCATTTTGGACGGAAATCACAAATTGACAGAAAGAATAAAACTCAATCGTGTCTGCATATTTTTCTTCTATTTCTGCTTTTCTTTGTGCGAATATTTTTTCTTCGTCAGCATTTTTTGGGTTTAGAAGTCTTTTGTCGACTTCGTTAGACCAATTTGGCCAGTAGTCATTATTGTTTTCTATTGTTAATGCCTCATAAAGAGCATCTTTACAGAGCCAAAAGCAATTTTCTTTTTTAAAGTTTTCAAAATCATTTAATAGTTTTTTTGGTTTTTCGGATTTAAAGTTTTCAAAAGCTTCTTTTAATGCCTCTTCTTGAGCCTTATAAATATAAGAATAAGCTGTTTTGTTCTCATTTTTTCTTGGGTTGTTATCAACCACATTTCTGTAAGTTTCATTAGAGAGAATATTGTTCCACTCTTCGGTTGTTAACTGTTCTAAGTCAATAAATAAGGGATTATTTGAGAAAATAGTCCCCGTATATGGTGATGAATCAATTCCTTTAGTTTTTCCGCTCGGCCCAACCTGTACAGCATTAAAAACGCCGCTTAGAAAATCTATCAACTGCCTTGCCGCACAAGAATTGGTCGTGCCAAATCCCGTGTTATTTCCGTCAGCTGAAGGGAAACTGTTTGCGTGCGCAATAAACGCCATATGCTTCTTATTTAGCACTTTAAGCGCTTGTCCTATAGCCTTTTTCGATTCTTTAGTGAAACAGATTTCTTTTCTCTCTTTACAACTCACCACTACTCTTTTCCTTATTGAACTACACAACTAAAACAATTGTACCATTTAGTCACGATTTTTTATAGTAGGGACTTTGAATAAGTAAAAGATTTTTACAATTAATCAAGCGCCCCTGTATCAAGCAGTTTCTTGACATCAGAGACTATTTTTTTGTGTATTTCTTTAGAGGAGAGTGTTCCGTCGATAGGTATAAAACCATGTTTTTGCACCATCTTTTGATACTCTTCAAGACACTGACTCTGATAAATTTGAAAGCTTTTATAAAAGTCTGAACTTAAACCTATATCACGTCCTGACTCCCAATAATCAAGCCCTGTTGTTCCTATAATTCTCTTCAAAAGGATTTCGACAGGAACATCAAGATAAAAAACAAGATCAGGCTTTGGAGCATAGCTGTATAGTTTTTCAAGCCATTCTATGTTATGCCCTCTGACGACGTCTCTGGCGAAAGCAGTATAAGTATATCTATCTAAAAGCACTACAAAACCTGCTTTTAAGGCTGGTAAAATAGTTGTTTCCAACCTGTCAGCAAAGTCAGCAGCATATAAAAGACTGAAAGTTGTTGCATTAAGAAGATTTCTTTCCTTGGCATCATCTATCGCATCAGCAATAAATCTGGACGTTTTCCACTCGCTGACCATTGCCCCGAAAGACTGATCTTCAATCCATCTTTTGAGAAGGTTTATTTGCGTGGATTTACCGGAACCGTCGGTGCCTTCAATTACTATCAGCAATCCTTTATGCCCGTGAGGTGATTTATAATCAGTCATTTATAAATTAATCCCCTTCTTAGCAAGTACTTTTTTAACTTCTTCTCTGAATAAAACCTGTTTGGCGTGAATTGAATTTTTGGCATCAATTTCCAACAGATTGTATTCTTTTACCATTTTAAGGTACTCTTCATTGACCCTGCTTTGGAAAATTCTGTAACTCTCGTAAGGGTCATTGCTTATTTTTAAATCCATGCCTGCTTCATAAAATTTTGGAGCTCTGTTTGAGCAGATTCTCTCTAATGAAACTTCAACCGGAACATGGAAATAAGCGGTCAGATCAGGCTGAACAGCAAAACTGTACATATGTCTAACCCAATCGGCGTCGACTCCTCTTGCGACATCTCTTGAAAAAGCAGTATAAACATACCTGTCGGCAAGAACGACAAAACCGGCTTTTAATGCAGGTATAATAACCTGTTCAAGCCGATCGGCGAAGTCAACCGCATGGAGCAAGCTGAAAGTTCTGGGACTCAACAGATTTTTCTTTTTTGCCATTTTAGTTGTCTGAGAAATTAAATCTGAAGAATTCCATTCAGTGTAAATCACGTCCTGTTTAAGAGATTTTAGCCAATCTCTAAGGATTATAAGCTGGGTGGATTTGCCTGAACCATCTATACCTTCAACGCAAATTAAAGTCCCTTTTAAATTGTGAGGCTTGGAGAATCTCAATTTATTCAACCCCTTCTATTGTCTATCTAGTATTGCATATTTTTCTTGTACAATCAAGCTGGAGTTAGGCAGATTAAAGAATCAAGCGGTTTTTCATTGTAAAAGAACCCACCGGTAAAATAAAAAGGCATATTTTTAGGATTATTAATCTCTTTTCGTGCAATTAAACAAAAAAAAACCGACTAAAGCCGGTTAAGTCTACCACATATTAGAGAGAGGAATTAGAGAGAGAGAAACTTATAAATCTTTTTTGAATTCCTACTTATCATGTTCCACGTTTTAAGTTCTTTTAACACATTATTCAAACTTGGTTTACAATTCGTTACAAAATCATAACGGCAATAAAAAAGCTATGAAATGAATCATAGCTTTTAGAGTAGTTCTTTTTGAAATTGTTATTTGCTGACCAGTTGAGTCTTTTTGATGCAAGCAACAACTTTTTCGACAACCGTTCTTTGCTCATCTTCGGTAAGTTCCGGGAACATTGGAAGCGACATAACAAGTTTGGTATTTTCTTCTGTCTTAGGCAAAGAGCCTTCTTTTTGAGACAAATGATCGTGAACTTTTTGAAGATGTAAAGGTACCGGATAATAAATCATAGCGCCAATTCCTGCTTCTTGAAGAAGCTTGTGGACATCATCTCTGTTTGGAACTTTAATTGTATATTGGTGATAAACGCAATATGTATCGTCCAATTCTTTTGGAGTCTGAACTTCAGAATATTGAGAGAAAAGTTCGTTGTATCTATAAGCATTTTCTCTTCTTTTTGCATTCCATTCACTGATATGTTTCATTTTTATTCTTAAAATAGCAGCTTGAATCTCATCCAGCCTGCTATTTACACCAATTTCATCATGATAATAACGAACAGCGCCGCCGTGGTTTCTTAAAGCAATGACTCTGTCTTTTATGTAATTGCTGTTTGTTGTAAGCATACCGCCATCGCCCATAGCGCCAAGGTTTTTGGTAGGGAAGAAACTGAAACATCCGACGTCACCGATTGAACCTACTACTTTGCCTTTGTAAGTAGCGCCGATAGCCTGGCAGCAGTCTTCAATAACCAATAAATTATAACGTTTTGCAACGTCCATAATCACGTCCATATCGCAAGGCTGACCGTACAGGTGAACAGGAATAATCGCTTTTGTTTTTGGAGTGATCGCTTTTTCTATTTCTTTAACGTCTATATTAAACGTGTCTTTGTCAATATCAACGAAAACAGGCTTAGCCCCAACTATTCCGATTGCTTCTGTTGTTGCAACAAAAGTAAAAGCAACTGTTATAACTTCATCTCCTGCACCGATATCAAGAGCTCTCAAGGCAAGATGAAGAGCATCTGTTCCAGAATTCAGCGCAACAGAGTGTTTCGCGCCTACAAATGCAGAAAATTCTTCTTCCAAGCCTTTATTATGCTTTCCTAAAATATATGAACCTGATTTTAGCACCTCTAAAACTTCGGTTTCAATTTCTTTGCCGATTTGTTCATACTGTCTTTTTAAATCAAGAATAGGGATCATGCTCTTTCTCCTCTTACTTACCCATAATTAAAGTTTAGCATAAGAGGCTTATGCCTTTATAAAATCTTTATAAAGGAAAAAGGGAAGATTGAAGAAGGTATAGCCGATTTCTCTGATTGAGGATTTATCTATATATGTCTGTCAAAATAACCGTATTTAGAGCTAGCGAAAGGTTTTGTTCTGATAGGGGCTTCATCATCCAAGTAAATTGAAGGCGACTGTTTTTTTACTTTTTCTACCTGCTTATAAAAACTATCCACTGCAGCTTTTCTGTCTTTCAAATATATAATTTTTCCGCTGTTTTCGGCTGCCTCGTTTGCAACTTTATTTTTTGCTTCAGGTGATTTTATGACTTTAGAAATAACTTTTTTGATAACTGATTGTCCTGGAATTTTCATTTCTCATCCTTCTTTATTTGGGAATAAAAATTATAAAAACCAAAATAAAAATTTTTGCCTTTTGTCTAAAAACAATCTTATCGTAACATCAAACTTTAACGGGCTCTTTGGAAATACAAGCCGATATTGCATCCATAAGCCTTGCCACTTCTATTATCTCTATACCGGACTGACTTTTAAGTTTTTTGTTTTGTTTAGGAATTATAACCTTTTTAAACCCTAATTTTTGAGCTTCCATAATCCTTTTTTCGATGTTGTTTACGGATCTGATTTCGCCAGAAAGCCCTATTTCACCCACTATAACTGTATCAGGGCTAACAATGACGTCTCTTGCACAAGTAGCAATTGCCAAAGCAATCCCAAGATCCGCTGCAGGTTCATCTATCTCTATACCGCCGATTATATTCACATATACGTCATGCTTACTAAGGTTTAATCCTATCCTTTTTTCAAGCACCGCAAGTATTTGAAGAAGCCTGTTGTATTCAACACCCGTTGAAACCCTTCTTGGAGAAGCATATGAAGTAGTCCCAACCAATGCCTGTATCTCGACCAAAAGAGCTCTTGTACCTTCACTTGTAGCAATGATTACGCTTCCGGGTGTTATGTTTTTTGTTCTGTCGTTTAAAAAAAGCTCACTCGGGTTTGTAACCTCGACAAGCCCTGATTCATCCATGTTAAAAACGCCAACCTCATTTGTGCTTCCGAATCTGTTTTTATTGCATCTTAAAAGCCTGTATGATTTATACCTGTCACCTTCAAAATAAACAACCGTATCTACCATATGTTCTAGTACTTTGGGGCCTGCGATGTTTCCGTCTTTTGTAACATGCCCGATTATAACGACCGTTATATTTTTTGTTTTGGCAATTTCCATAAGCGCATTGGTGCATTCTCTTATCTGAGAAACGCTTCCGGCACTGCTTGTTATGTTTGTGGTGTAAATAGCCTGTATGCTGTCTATGACAAGAACTTCAGGCTTGATTTCTTCTATCTGGTTTTTTATGCTTTCAAAGTTCGTCTGAGAATATACATAGAGCAAATCTGAATTCACATCCAGCCTTTGGGCTCTTAATTTTATTTGAGAGCTTGACTCTTCGGCGCAAACATACAAAAGTTTTTTATTGTTGTTGCAAATTGCCCTGCTCGTCTGCAAAATCAAGGTTGATTTACCTATCCCGGGGTCCCCGGCAAGCAGCACCATAGAACCTTGAACCAAGCCGCCGCCTAAAACCATATCAAACTCTTTGAATCCTGTTGAAAACCTTATGGCGTTTGTAATTTCGATTTCATTTATAAGGCAAGGCTGAATGTCATCCTTTAAAGACACTGTTGAAAGACTTTTTTTAACCTGTTCAACCTCTTCGACAAAACTTGACCAACTGCTGCATTCAGGACATTTTCCTAATGGTTTTGGGGTTTCGTACCCGCAACTTTGACATATCCACTTTGTTTTTACTTTAGCCATCGAACTTTCCCAACTCTAATAAAAATGATTATATCATTTCTTTTCTTTTTTGCCTTAAAGAATAATCTTTGTCGATTCCAAGAACCGTTTTAACGACAAAATGAGCCATCAAAACAAGAAACGAGTTGACTTTTTGCCCTGCATTGATTGACACTTGCTGTTTTTGTTCTTTTATAGAATCGGTTTCAATATTTTTATTTTCCTCAAAACCCACCTGCATCTTTAATTTGTATTCAGAAGTTTCTTTTTTCAGAGCGTCCTCAACTTCTTCTTTAGGAAAGTCTTTTGAGCAAGAGAATTGGACCTCCAAGCTGTCCCCCGGAACTTTGTATAAAAGCACTTTTACATTCCCGAAGTTTTCAGTAGAAATTAAGACAGAGATTGAATCTTCGCTTACTTTTTCTTTTTCTTCGTCGGAACCTCCAATCTCTAGCTGGAATCCAGTATTTTCAGCTAAAGGCAGCCAAGGAAGGTAAAGAAGCATAAGCGTTTTTAACGCTTGGTTTTGAGAAGCTTGAGAAGAAGGAACAAAAGCATTTATCAACCCTGTTAACTGCTTTAATTCATCGGTATTGACACTATTTCCCATCTGATTGAAATTGGCTATCATCTGGAACAATTTTGTAGCGGCGTCTTTTCCATTAGATTGCAATAAATGAACGAGTTTTGATATATCCACATTGCTTGCAAGCAAAGTAAGCATTAGCTTTTGCATATCTTGAACCGGCTCTTGGGCCTGCTCTGTCATCATTAACAGAAAATCCTTGATGTCTTTTGGTATATTCAAAAGTTCTTTTACCAATATAATTTTATCAGCGCCATTAAGCTTTATCGCAAGCTGTCTTTCGTCAGGGGGCTGTCTAAGAGGTGAAGATTGAGGCGGAGTGTATAAAGACGGCATGTCAAAATTGCCTTTTGGCTGAATCTTGATGTCTGTTACCTGATTATTCGCGCCTTGGACAGTGATATCAAACTTTTTGCCTAACTCCGAGTTTGAAAATCTGTTTATAAATTGCCCTATGTTCATTCCGCTCATTAAAAAACCTATTTTTATTTAATTAAATCATTATTAATGATTATTTAAATTTTATCACGTTTCAACGCGTAAATTTACTACACAGTTATTTCAAGAAAAACGTCTTTTAACTGTTTTTATTCTATTTTGGTTATAAAAGTTAATACTAATATGAATAAAGGATTCATGTTTTTGTTAAAACCGTATATAATAATATTAAGAAGTGTAAAAACTTTAGTCTTTTCCCTAATGTTGCAACAAAAACATCCGTTGCATGAAGTGGTTACTAACTCGGTGTTTTATTATGTCTTTCGACTTTAAAGGTCCAAGTTTCAAACCGGTAATTCAAGAGGCGCAGTCAATGTTAAACAACGGCGGCGGCGGCAATTTGGGCTACTTTAAAAGAGGCAAAAA
Organism: Cyanobacteria bacterium OH_PDB_230; assembly: GCA_023421795.1. Taxonomy (GTDB): domain Bacteria; phylum Cyanobacteriota; class Vampirovibrionia; order Gastranaerophilales; family Gastranaerophilaceae; genus JAEZOG01. The sequence continues at coordinate 195,193 of JAEZSO010000002.1, read as the reverse complement.
AGACGGCGAACAAAATCAAAAACCTAAAGGCGATCTGTTTGACGGCCACGAAGAAGACTCGTTTGAACACGAAATAAAGGAAGATGAAAAAGATTTTTTCGACGTTTTAAAAAGCCGGTTTAAAGATTTTATTCAAAAAATAAAAAATCCCCGAAATGAGGAACACAACCCATTTATGGATCATTAGTCTCTGTGGCTTTTTTTATTGATTCATAAGCAATGTCGACGAGGGTTGTAATTTCTGCTTCCGTAATGATATAAGGAGGTATGAAGTATACTATATGCCCTAAAGGCCTTAAAATAGCGCCTAACTTCAAGGCTTCGTTATAAACTTTTTTGCCGATTCTGATTTTAGAGCCAAACAATTCTTTTGTTTCCGTGTCTTTAACCAATTCAACAGCGGCAACCATGCCTATATGCCTTACGTCTCCAACGTGTTTAAGTTTTTTTAATCTGTCCAGCTCCTTATGGAAATGTTTAATTTTAGGCTGGAGATTTTCAATTATATTTTCTTCTTTAAATATTTTTAAATTTTCAAGAGCTATACTTGCAGCTAAAGGATTTCCGGTGAAACTGTGACCGTGGTAAAAAGTTTTATATGTTTCGTATTCATCATAAAAAGCATTAAATATTTTTTCATTTGTCATCGTAACAGCCAAAGGCAAATAACCCGCTGTTATGCCTTTTGCAAGACATACAATATCAGGCTCAATCCCTGCGTGCTCATACGCGAACATTTTCCCTGTTCTCCCAAATCCCATAGCGACTTCATCATCTATAAGAATTATCTCGTATTTGTCACATAAAGCTCTTAGTTTCTTTAAATATTCGGCAGGATAAATCCTCATCCCGCAAGCACCTTGCACCAGAGGTTCCACTATCATTGCGGCTATTTCTTTGTGGTGCTTTTCAAATATCTCTTCAACTGACTTTATACAATCAACCTCGCAGTTTTTGTTGTCTAAACCCATAGGGCATCTGTAACAATACGGGCTTTTTGCTTGAAAAATATCAAACAAAAGAGGCTTGAACACCTTATAAAAAATATCAACCCCTCCTACAGAAACAGCCCCTAAAGTGTCCCCGTGATAAGAATTTTCCAGCGCGACAAATTTTGTTTTTTCAGGCTTTCCTGTCTGAACGCAATATTGATAAGCCATTTTTAAGGCAACTTCTGTTGCGGTTGAACCATTGTCAGAGTAAAAAACCTTTTTTAAGCTGTTATTACAAACTTTTACAAGCTCTTCAGCAAGCTCTATCGCAGGAATATGAGAAAACCCCGCGAGCAAGACGTGCTCAATCTTTTGCACCTGCTCACAAAGAGCCTTATTCAATCTGGGGTTACAATGCCCTAAAGTATTTACCCACCAGGAGGCAATAGCATCGATATATCTGTTGCCGTCAATGTCCCAAACATAAATGCCTTCACCTTTTTCGATTATGATGGGGCTTTCTGTTTCATACTCTTTCATCTGAGTATCCGGGTGCCAGACATATTTTATATCTTTTTGAACAAGCTCTTGTTTTCTAGCCGAATTATCCATCTATATTTGCCTTGGAAATTAAATTAAGTCCGTTAAATATTGCTTTTACGTTTGCTTTTATCGTGCTTTCGTCTTTGCCTCTGGAGACAATAATTTCGCCGTTAGATGCTTCAAAATGAATAACTGTCATCGCTGTAGCTCCTGAACCTAAGATTTCCTCATCAAGCGCTTTTTGTTCATAATGAAGCAATTTATAATTAAAGCCTTCTTGTTTTAATGCATTTAAACAAGCATCCAGAGGGCCGTTACCTTCTGCTGTTACATTAAAGGTTTTTTCATAGTGACTAAATTTAAGCTCAAATTTCTCATCGGTAATTTTTTCAAGATCTATAAGCTTAAACGGTCCTTTTACGTTGAATATTTCTTTAAAGTAAATATCAATAATATTTCTTGTTGGAAGTTCTCCCACTTTTTCCGCTGCTTCTTTCACCGAAGGAGTGATTCTGACAGCTTCTTGGATGGTGATAGGATAACCGGCATCAGAAATAATCTCAAACACGGCTGTTTTACCTGATTGAGAAGTAAAGCCCAATTTTTCGTCGTCGTTTCTTCCTATTAAAGAAGGATGAATAGGTCTATAAGCACCTTTTTCCATATCTTTTGTTTTAACAGCGCCGTCTTGGTGGATGCCGCTTCTATGCGCGAGGGCATCATGTCCTATCAGTGGCGATTTTTCATATATAGTAACCTTGGACATGTCAGCAACAATAAGAGCCAACTCGTATATTTTAGACAAGTTGAGGGGAACTTCAACGCCGGAGTTATGAAGAGCAACGGCAACTTCATAAAGACTTGTATTCCCGGCTCTTTCACCTAGGCCGTTTAAGCAGCACTCAAGCTGAAGAGCTCCCGCAAAATAGCTTTCGACCGTTGCAGCTGTTGCCATCCCCAAATCGTTATGGCAATGGACTGAAATCGTAATATCTTTTGGAAGAGCCGTATAAACCTTTTCAACCATATCGACAAAGGTTTTAATCCTTGTTCTTTCAACCGTGTTCGGCAAATTAATAACCGTAGCACCCGCTTTAACAACTTTTTTCAAAGAATCTATAACAAAATCTATATTTTCCATACAATCACCAAAGTGCTCTACGGAAAATTGGACTTCTCCTTTTGCCCCGATTGTTTTCTTGGCAAATTCAACTGCTTCAACGGCAATTTTCTGAACCTGTCCAGGCTCTTTATTCAGCACATATTTCATATTAAAAGGACTCATGGCAATAAAGGTATGAATTCTTGGTTTATTACAAACGCTTATGGCCTCTGCTACTTTGATTATGTCTGATTCGACTGCTCTCGCCAAACCTGAAATCACAAGATTATCAGGTGCTATGTTAGCTAAGTGATTACACGCTTCAAAATCCATATCTGAAGCGGCAGAAAAGCCGACTTCCACACCTTGAACCCCAAGCTCAACGAGGTGATTAAAAATTATTTCTTTTTCTTTTGTATTCCACGGCTTCTTTAAAGACTGGTTGCCGTCTCTTAACGTAATATCATAAAAAAATGGTTGTCTTGACATAAATACCTCTTTATTGAGCTTAGTTCTATTTTATTGTAGAATAAATTTGTTGAAAATTAAAGAGGCAAGCGATGATTGAAAGATATTCAAGAAAAGAAATGAAAAAGATTTGGGATTTAAACAGCAAATTCCAGTATTACTTGAATGTCGAACTTGCCATTTGTAAAGCTTACAATAAATTAGGGCAACTTCCTGACAATGCATTAAAAGAAATTACTGAAAAAGCATCTTTTTCGATTGAAAGAATAGATGAAATCGAGAAAGAAGTTAACCACGATGTTATAGCGTTTTTAACCAATGTCAACGAGAACGTAGGCGAATATTCAAGGTACATCCACATGGGAGTTACCAGTTCAGACATTATTGATACTGCTTTAGCTCTTCAAATTAAAGATGCAAGCAAAATAATAAAAAACGACCTTTTAGAAATAATAAACACTTTAAAAAACAAAGCAAAAGAGCATAAAAATACAGTCTGTATTGGGCGCTCTCACGGCGTTCACGCAGAACCGATGACCTTTGGCGTGAAACTATGCAACTGGATAGATTTGTTTGAAAGAAATTTAAGAAACTTTGAAAAAGCTTGCAGTGAAGTTCAAATCGGGCAAATATCAGGCCCTGTGGGAACTTACAGTAACATAAACCCGGAAATAGAAACACTAACCTGCGAAGATTTAGGCTTAAAACCAGCAAAAATCTCCACTCAAGTAATAGCAAGGGACGTACACGCCCAATATTTCCAAGCTCTAGCTCTTATAGCATCTGTTATTGAACAAATAGCAGTTGAATTAAGGCATCTTCAAAGAACAGAAGTGTTGGAGGTAGAAGAAGGGTTTTCAAAAGGACAAAAAGGTTCATCCGCTATGCCTCACAAGAAAAATCCTATATCTGGAGAAAATTTGTCAGGGTTGGCAAGAGTGGTAAGGTCAAATTCTATAGCTGCGCTTGAAAATATCGCCCTGTGGCACGAAAGAGACATCTCTCACAGCTCTGCCGAAAGAATCATTTTCCCTGATTCCACAATACTTGTCGACTACATGCTGAACAGACTCGACAAAACCATTCAAAACCTTGTTATAAATGAAAAAAATATGCTCAAAAACACAAGTCTTTATGGCGGCATAGTTTTTTCTCAAAGAGTGCTTTTAGAACTCTGCAACAAAGGCCTGTCAAGAGAAGAAGCATACAAACTTGTTCAAGAAAACGCACTGAAAGCCTTTAACACAGACAACGGCGACTTTAAAAACAACCTTTTAAACGATGAAAGAATATCAAAACACCTCACAGAAAAAGAAATAGATGAATGCTTTGATATAAATTATTATTTAAGAAACATCGAATCAATTTACAGCAAGTTTCAAATTTAATAAACCTAGCAAATTTCGGTATTTGCAATTATTCTGTTAAAAAGATTTTTTGAAAATGCCCTGTCTGAACAAGCTTTATACTGACGGGTAATCGGAATACCTATACTGTTAAAGAAAGAATCTGCCATCGAAAGCAAGGTAATATTGGCTGCGTTTTCCTGTTTCATGCTTTTTACAATATTGTTCATCAAACTTTGACCGACTTTTTTATATTCTCTTTGCGCTCCTGCACAAAGGGATTCCGGCCCGACCTGAATATAATCGATTCTTCTGTTGCCTTTATCCGTGAAGACTTTAACCACCCCTAAAATCCTCTGCTCCAAAGGAAGTTTTGACGCCTTACGCTCAAGAGCATAAAAAGAATCATACGAACATTTTTCATTTAAAAAACTGTCTGCAATTTCTTCAAACAAAGAACAAAGCCCAAAATTTTTGTCACTAAGCCAAACTTTTTTCAAGTTATCTATGGCTAGGGCATCGAATTTGTCTAAGAAATTAAGCTTTGAAAAAATAACATTTTCAGCTTTTCCCGATGTGGCATTAAGCACTTTAGTTATTCTTACAGGAGTTGAACCAAATGAAACCGTTGATGCTGACATATTTTTCCTATGTTATCCAATTTCAGTTTAATAAAACATGTGAATAACAAAAATTGACTAAATATCCAGAAAAAGCTTAGGCATATAGGCAAACACATTAGACAAACCTCTTATAAAGAGCTTTTTTAGCTTGTTGAACGGTTAAATATTAGATTACAGGGTTGTTACATAAAGACTTAAAGACCAATTAATAAATGTAAGTTCTCACTTTTTAAGGATTCTATTTTAATTATTAATACCTGATTTAATATAATATAAACTTTAAAACATCTTTCACAAATTTAATTTTTTAACCAATGCCGGAGTTATTATATCCCATGCTTTTGGATTGGGATGCCCATCGGGAAGCCTATACATATTTAAATCAAGAGAAGTTCCCGTCAACGTATTTGCATCTAAAATAATGATTTTTTCTTTTTCCAACTCTTTCCATCTGGAAGATTTAAGCATTTTATCATTAGGATCGCCGGATGGGTATAAAAGTACTACCATCTTTGCCTTTGGGTAATGCTTTTTCATCAGTTTTTGAGACTCAAGAAAATGCATTTTTAAAAAATCAAAATTCTTATCATAATTTTCTTCTTTAGCAATAACTTTATCGACATAAAGGTTATTTAAAAATGAATAAAGAGAAGATGTATTGAAAAAATTTAATTTGTATTGCTCAAGGGAGGTTTTATATTTGAAATATCGTAAATATTCCACGCTGTCTACTGGTTGCATTAAATTATAATATAACCTGTTTATGTGATTAGAGATATATACATATATAACGTACTCGGGAGGCTTAACTTCTTGATAAAAATGTTCATTTTTGAACTGATATAACATATGTTGTACGCCCCAACCAAACATTGAACGATTATAAACGGGTCTTGTTACCATTTTGGATAACTTATAGTCAAATGTTTGATTAGGTTTTAAATGCAGCCCATATGCAAAGGAGCAGCCAAAGATAATTACAGATTTTTGCTTAGAATTAATATTATGAGGAGGTCTAAATAATTTTTTTTGTTTTATTTCATAGTTTACATTGAACTTTTTATGTATAAAAGTATACCGATACGGAAAACAAACATTGTTCGTGTAATTTAAAATCTTATGCAGTTTAAAAGCGCAGGCGGAGAAACAAACATAATCAAGTAAAAAAAAAGTAAGTGTTAGAAAAAGAAGAAAAGATAAGCCATGATTTATAGATAACCTGCTTTTTATGCCTTTTTCTGCAAACTGATTCATTTAGTCATATTTCTAAAATAACATCTTTTTTATGATATTTCACAAAAATATATTTGTCGCATATTTTATAATTCTTCACATTAATAACCTATATAAGAAATTTTTAAACTTATTCTTGAATGTGTTCTTATTATGAATTGATTTTTGATTTAAAGTGTTTTTAGAATGTCCTCTAGCAATTACTCGAAAGATTAATTCTTTTTTCTTTGTTTGTTTTTTAAAAAATATTAATAATTAAATTATTAAGAAATTGTTACATAAATCTTAGAAAAGCTTAATTTATTTGGACTTTGAGCAGGGTTAAATTTATTGTTTATTTCCATATTTTAAATAAACAATTTAAAAGAAAAACGCCAAACTCATGAAAATCACCCGCTTTCTAGGAAAAAAGTGCTTGCTTCAAAATCTTGACCATGTACGATATATATACTGAGCCAAATTAGTCACGAGGTCTAAATGTCAAAAGATGTAATTGAATTTGAAGGAACAATACTAGAATCATTGCCAAACGCGATGTTCAGGGTAGAACTAGAGAATGGACACGAAATCTTAGCTCATATATCAGGTAAAATCAGAAAAAACTTCATAAGAATATTACCGGGAGACAAAGTAAAAGTTGAAATGACACCATATGACCTTACAAGAGGCCGAATAACATACAGACTTAAATAAAACATAAAGGAAAATACAATGAAAGTCAGAGCATCAGTTAAACAACTTTGCGAAAAATGTAAAGTAATTAAAAGAAAAGGCAGAATCGCAGTAATCTGCGAAAACCCAAAACACAAACAAAGACAAGGTTAATTTAAATTAAATAAAAGGAGACACAATGGCAAGACTCGCTGGGGTAGACTTACCTCGTAACAAAAGAATGATAATAGCATTGACCTATATTTTCGGTATAGGACCAACGCGTTCTAAAGAAATATTAGCGGCTTGTGGAATTTCAGAAGACCTAAGATCAGATGATCTTACAGATGATGATATTAAAAAACTAAGAGCTGAGCTAGCTAACTACACAATCGAAGGTGATTTAAGAAGAGAAGTTTCTTTATTCATCAAAAGACTTGGCGAAATCAACTCTTACAGAGGAATGCGTCACAGACGTAACCTTCCTTGCAGAGGCCAAAGAACAAAAACAAACGCAAGAACAAGACGCGGTAAAAAAACAGGACCAGTTTCTAAAAAGAAATAATTAAAGGAGTAATAAAGAACAATGGCTAGACCAGTAAAAACTAAAAAGAAAGAAAAAAAGAATGTTCTACAAGGAATTGTTCACATTCAATCAACCTTTAATAACACGATAGTAACATCAACTGATACACAAGGTAATGCTATTGCTTGGGCATCTGCTGGCGGTTGCGGCTTTAAAGGCGCAAGAAAAGGAACTCCGTTCGCAGCTCAATCAGCGGCAGAAAAAGTTGCTAAACAATCAATCGACCAAGGAATGAAAAAGGTCGAAGTTTATATTAAAGGACCAGGTTCAGGAAGAGAAACAGCTATAAGAGCTATTCAAGCTGCCGGACTTGAAATCACATTAATCAAGGATGTAACGCCAATCCCTCACAATGGTTGTCGTCCTCCTAAAAAACGTAGAGTATAACAATTAACGTAAGGAGTCAAAAAATTGGCTAGATATACAGGACCTACAAATAAATTATTCCGTAACTACGGTGTAAAAGATTTATCTAACAGAAAGCTAGTTTCTTCATTCAGACAGCAAGCTTCAGGTCAGCACGGCGCTGCAAGAAAAAAACTTTCTGATTATGCAATCCACTTAAACGAAAAACAAAAAATTCGTCTTACATACTTGGTAAGCGAAAAACAATTCGCAAAATATTACAACGAAGCAGCTAGAAGAAGCGGAGTTACAGGCTCAATCTTACTTCAACTTCTTGAATCAAGACTTGATAACGTAGTTTACAGAGCAGGCTTTGCGATTACAAGAAAGCAATCACGTCAAATCGTTAACCACGGCCACGTGCTTGTAAACGGCAAAAGAGTTGATATTCCATCTTTCTTGGTAAAACCAAACGATGTAATAACAGTTAAAATGAAAAGTTCTGACTTCGTAAAAAATGTTATTGAATCAATAGACATGGCCATAGCACCAGCATGGATGTCTATCGATAAAGCAGCCCAAAAAATCACATTTGACAGAATACCTGAAAGAGAGGAATTGGATCCTGATTTCAGAGAACAACTTGTAATTGAGTACTACTCTAAATAATTTTAGGAGATAACTATAATGGAACTAAAAATTAAATGTGTTAATACAACAACAAGCTCTGACGGATCCCAGTATGGTAAATTCGTGGTTGAGCCGCTTGAAAGAGGATTCGGTACAACTGTAGGAAACTCCTTAAGAAGAGTTCTTCTATCATCTCTTGAAGGTGCTGCTGTTACATCAATCAGAATAGAAGGTATCACACACGAATACACATCTATTCCTGGTATTACAGAAGACGTTATTGATATTATGCTAAACCTTAAAGGTTTAATAGTAAAAACTGACAGCAAGGATGCTCAACATTTAAGATTAGATGTTGATAAACCAGGCCCTGTTTTGGCAAGCGACATTCAGTTACCTGCAGGCGTTAAAATTGTTAACCCTGACTGGGTAATCTGTACAATTGCTGAAGGCGGAAGCATTCACGCTGATATAATCGTAGAAACAGGCAAAGGCTACATTACAGCTGATGTTTTAAAAGAAAACAAAGGCGGACTTCCTGTTGATATGCTACCTATCGATGCTTCATTTATGCCAATCAAAAGAGTTAGCTATAACGTAGAAAACACTCGTGTAGGCGATGTTGTTGACTATGACAAGTTAATCCTCGAGATTTGGTCAAACGGAAGCTTAGATGTAAGCAACGCTCTTAGCCAAGCTGCAAACCTATTAATTGAACACTTTATGCAAATTGCTTCAATTACAGGCCAACCAACAGTTCTTGCAACTCAACAAATCATTGAAGAAGTTGAAGAGGAAGAAGCAGCTCCAAGTCTTACAATCGAAGACCTTGAACTATCAGTTAGAGCTTACAACTGCTTAAAACGTGCCAGCATAAACAACTTAAGCGAACTACTTAAGAAGTCTGAGCATGATTTATTAAACATTAAAAACTTCGGTAAAAAATCTTCTGATGAAGTAATTGAAAAATTACATCAAGTAGGCTTAAACTTAATGCCTAACCCAGAAGGTGTTGAATTAGAAGAAGTATAACTCTAAAAGACAAAAACAAAAGGATAAAATACAATGAGACACCAATGTAACAGACACAGATTAGGAAGACCTCAAGATCAAAGAAAAGCATTACTTAGATCTTTAGCTACTGAACTATTCTTACATGGCGAAATAAAAACAACTACAGCAAGAGCAAAAGCTTTAAAACCTTATGCTGAAAGAATTATCTCTTTAGCAAAAAAAGGCGACCTTCATTCAAGAAGACTTGCGGCAAAATTTATCTTTGATAAAGAAACCGGCATTCTTATGGATGGCACAACAGGTGAAGTTTTTGAAACTGCGCAAGAAGGCAAAAAATTGATGGCTCAGACTGTTTTAAGAAAACTTTTTGGTCAAATCGGCAAAAAGTATGAAAACAGAAACGGCGGATACACTCGTATCTACAATATGCCTCCAAGACGCGGCGATGCAGCTGAAATGTCACTTATCCAACTGGTATAATGCAAAGATTTGCACTAACCGTTGAATATATCGGCACCAATTTCGCAGGTAGCCAAAAACAACCGGGTGATAAAATCACCAAAGAAAAAGAATCTACGAAGCCCAAAACCACAATTCAGGGCGAACTGGAAAAAGCACTTAGTACTTTGACAAAACAAAAAATAAAGACAATCTTCTCAGGCAGAACAGATGCCGGAGTCCATTCAAAAGGACAAATAGTCCATTTTGACACGGAATATGATTGTACAGATGGCCGTTTTATTTATGCCTTGAATTGTTTACTTCCAAAAGAAATAAGCGTTCACGGACTAGAAAAGAAAGAGAAATCTTTTCATGCCCAAAAAAGCGCAAAAAAAAGATGGTACAGATACACAATCATAAACAGAAAGCACCGCAGTGCCTGGGATAAAGAATGTCTTTTTATAAAAGATGAATTAGACATACAAAGAATGAATGATTCATTGAGCTTTATAATTGGGGAACATGATTTTTCCTCATTTAAAAAAGCTAAAACAGAAAACCCTGCCAAATATTGCAATGTCTATAAAGCGCAATGCTTTAAAGAAGGTGATAAAATAATCATCGACATCATTGCAAACAGGTTTTTATACAACATGGTAAGGTCAATTGTTGGAACTCTCCTTATGATTGAAAGAAAATCTTTAGCCCCCGTAACACTACAAGAAATTCTAAATTCCAAGGACAGAAGCAAAGCAGGTCCGACAGCAAGTCCTTCTGGACTTACCCTTATGAAAGTAATTTATGAAGAACAAGAAAAATATGGAGATAGCTTATGAAAACTTATTCAGCTAAACCTCTAGAAGTTGAAAGAAAGTGGTATTTAATAGACGCTGAAGGTAAAACTTTGGGCAGATTAGCTACACTTGTTGCTAACCTTCTAAGAGGCAAGCACAAACCTCAATACACTCCGCATATAGACACTGGTGATTTTGTCATCATTATAAATGCAGAAAAAATCCAGGTTACCGGAAAAAAAGAAACAGATAAAAAATATTATAGACACTCAGGATTCCCTGGTGGTTTAAAAGTGACTTCTTTTAGAGAATTAATGGAAAAAGATCCAAGAAAAGCAATCGAAAAAGCTGTAAAAGGAATGCTTCCACACAACACTCTAGGACAAGAACAATTTAATAAACTAAAAGTATATGCTGGCGCTGAGCATCCACATGAAGCTCAACAACCTGTTTTATTTGAAATGGAGGCTAAGTAATGGCTACAAATAAAGAAGTAATGGCAACAGGAAGAAGAAAATGTTCTATTGCAGTTGTTAAATTAGTAAAAGGTAAAGGCAGAGTTTTCATTAACGGTAAAACTTTAGCAGCATACTTTGGCAACAGACCGGCTCTTGAAATGATGATCTTCAGACCATTAGCATTAACAGACAATCAAGAAAAATTTGATATAAGAGTTAAAGCTGTTGGCGGCGGTGTTTCTTCTCAAGCAGGAGCTATCAAACATGCTATCTCTAGAGCGCTTCTAAAATACAGCGATGAATTAAAACCTGTATTAAAAGCAGAAGGCTTATTGACTCGTGATGCCAGAGTAAAAGAACGTAAAAAATACGGTCGTAAAAGAGCAAGAAAAAGATTCCAATTCTCAAAACGTTAATACACTTTGGAATTTTTCAAAAGCTATTCAAAATATTAAACCCTCTTTACAACAAAAAGAGGGTTTATTCATTTTAATTTTGTTGTACAAAAGTAGGTAAGATTGTATAATTAATTACGGAAGAATAGAAGAAGGTTTATTATGACAACTTTAGCAGAAAAAGAAGGTTTAATAACTCAGATTATAGGTCCTGTTATTGACGTGGAATTTAAAGCAGGCGAATTACCAAGCATTTATGACGCGCTGAACATATACTTTGAAGACGGAAACAAAGTTGTAGCGGAAGTGCAGCAACATCTTGGAGAAAACCGTGTAAGATCGGTTGCAATGTCATCTACAGATGGTCTTAAAAGAGGAATGAAAGTTATAAACACTGGTGACTCTATAAGAATCCCTGTAGGAAAACCTATTTTGGGAAGAATTTTAAACGTTCTTGGAGAACCTGTTGACAATGAAGGCGACATAAATCCTGAATCTTATCTTCCTATACACAGGGAAGCTCCAAAATTAACAGATCAAAATACAAACGTTGAAATTTTAGAAACGGGCATTAAAGCAATTGACCTTCTTCAACCTTATCAAAAAGGTGGAAAAATAGGGTTGTTTGGCGGTGCCGGCGTAGGCAAAACCGTATTGATTATGGAATTAATCCACAACATTGCGATGGAACACTCAGGCGTATCAGTATTTGGCGGTGTTGGAGAAAGAACCCGTGAAGGAAACGACCTTTGGAATGAATTTAAAGAAGGTGGCGTATTAGACAAAGTTGCCCTTATTTACGGTCAAATGAACGAGCCTCCTGGAGCAAGAATGAGGGTTGGATTATCCGCTCTTACGGCAGCAGAATATTTCAGAGATTTTTCAAAACAAGACGTATTATTATTTATAGATAACATATTCAGATTCGTACAAGCAGGTTCAGAAGTATCGGCTCTTTTAGGACGTATGCCTTCTGCTGTAGGTTACCAACCTACTCTTGCAAACGAAATGGGTGAATTACAAGAAAGAATCACTTCGACAAAAGATGGTTCTATCACTTCTGTTCAAGCTATCTATGTACCGGCAGACGACTTAACCGACCCGGCACCGGCTACAACATTCTCCCACTTGGATGCATCTACAGTATTATCAAGACAAATCGCTTCTTTGGGAATTTTCCCGGCCGTAGACCCTCTTGCGTCAAACAGCAGAGTTCTTGATCCTCATATAATAGGTGAAGAACACTACAATATCGCAAGAAAAGTGTTGGAAATCCTTCAAAAATACAAAGAACTTCAAGACATCATCGCTATTTTGGGTATGGATGAACTATCTGAAGAAGATAAAGAAACAGTTAACAGAGCAAGAAAAATACAAAAATTCTTATCTCAACCTTTCTTTGTTGCAGAGAAATTCTCCGGAATTGAAGGAAAATATGTGAAGGTAGAAGATACAATAAAAGACTTTAAAGGAATTATTGAAGGAAAATACGATCACATACCGGAGCAAGCTTTCTACATGGTTGGTACAGTTGAAGAAGCTATAAAAAAAGCTGAAGAAATGAAGTAGGGAAAGATGTCTACCAAGAAAATTCACTTTAAAATAATAACCCACGATAAAATTGTTTACGAAAACGATATAGATGCCATTTACACAAAAGGCGTAGACGGTGAATTCGGAGTTTTGGTTGATCATACCCCTTTTATGAGCGCTCTTGATATTGGAGTCACAAAAATTGAAAACGAAGGAAAACAAGAATTCTTTTCTACAATCGGAGGCGTTTTCCAGTTCAAAAACAATGAAGCCGTGATTCTGACAGAAGCAGCGGAAAGCGGAAAAGACATCGATGTAACCCGTGCTCAGAATGCTAAAGAAAGAGCAGAAGCCAGATTGGGCAGCACTGATGTAGAAAACGACATCAAGCGAGCTAAATTAGCCTTGGCCAAAGCAATGGCAAGATTAAAAGCATCCAGTAATTTAAAATAAGTATTCATTCTATATTAAAAGCCAATAGTTTTGCTATTGGCTCTTTTATGCTGGAAATTAGCGCAAAAGAAAAGCTTTCTGTTGAAAACATCTTCAAGAAACGATATAAAGGGACAAATATAACCGCCTCCAGAAACGTTGACGATGTAAAAAAAGATATATTAGCAGCGATTTCTAATATTCAAGAAAATGCAGCAGAAGCAATTAGAATAAAATCGACAAAACTGGAAGATAAAAAAGCAACTACAAAAGCTTTTAACGAACTTAAACAAATAATAAAAAAATAAATATGAAGGCCTTCTTAAAAAGAGGGCTTTTATTTAAAAAACTTTTGTATAGCCAATAATGCTGCTCCGATTATCCCGGCATCATTTTTCATGGCCGCGGGAAGAAGTTTTATTGGAGAGACGACTATAGAATTATTTATTTGAGACTCTAACTCTTGAAAAGAAATAAATTCGCCCATGCCTCCTGATATAACTATACTTTCAGGATCAAAAATGTTTGTTAAGCTTATAAGTCCGGACAACAAGTGGTCATGCCATAAATCAAAAACTTTTTTTGAATATTTATCTTGTTTTTTTACCCCTTCGATTATATCGTAAGTGGTCACTTCTTCGGGTTTTTTATTTGAAAGAAAGCTTTTACTGAAGTCATTGTCTTCTCTTGCCATTTCTTCAGCTGTGACTTTCAATCCCGTTCCTGATGCGTAGCTTTCCCAGCAGTCGTAATTGTTGCATGTGCATTTTCTTCTTTTGTCGGGGAACAGTTTTATGCTGCCTATTTCCGCGGCCCTGCCTGACTTGCCCCTAAGCAAACTATCGTTTATGATTATGCCGCCGCCGATACCAGTTCCCAGGGTAACTATAACGGTATTAGAGTGCCCTTTGGCAGCTCCTAAAGAGTATTCCGCCCAGGCCGCCGCATTGGCATCATTTTCAACAAACACAGGCTTTTTGCTTAAAGAAGAAAAATCTATCTCGTTATAACCGGCAGGCAAATTAGGGGTTGAAGATTCAACTTTCGTATTTTCAAGATTTATTGCACCTGCCGTTGCAAAAGCAACGCAATCAACTTCATCTTCATTCTTGTTTATAATTCCTCGTATAACATCCAAAAGATCCTCTATTTTCTTGGGCGTAGAGTGCTTATAAATGCCCGAGACCAAATGCCCGAAAGAATCGATAATGCAATAACTTATTTTTGTCCCGCCTACATCTATTGATAGAATTTTTTTCATATCTTCACCTAATTATCTAATACCGAACTACCTAAAACATCAGAAAGCTTTTTTATTGAGCTCACTTACTGCTTTTTTCAACACATCAAAACGTTCAGCTCGGCGTCCTGTTGCAAAAACGCTTGACGATTAATTGTGGCCTGGTTATAGCAGAACCGATAACAACGCTGTATGCTCCAAGTTCAAAGGCCCTGTCCACTTGCTGTGGAGTCCAAATTCTGCCCTCTAAGATAACCGGGCAGTCTAAAATTTTAACAAGTTTTTCTAAAAGTTCAAAATCCGGTTCTTCTGAATCTGTTTCCGAATGAGAAGTGTATCCCGACAAGGTTGTAGAAATAATGTCAGCACCCAGACATCTTGCGGCGATGCCTTCTTCAACGGTCGAGATATCCGCCATCGAAAGTCTGTTGTTTATTTTTATATATTTGATTATCTTTCTTAAATTGTCTTTTCCTCTGGATCTGGAGGTTCCGTCAAAAGCAACGATGTCTGCACCAGCAACAATAAGCTCTTTTACTTCTTTTATCGTGGGCGTTATATAAACGACGTTTTTCCAGTTTGCAGGGATAACATCAGGTTTTGTAAGCCCAATAACAGGGATATCAAAATGTTTTTTTGCGTTTTTGATATCTCTTTGCCCTGCAAGCCTTAACACTTTTGCTCCACCTTTATAAACAGACTGCATCATCGCAAGAAGGCATTCTTCTTTGTACAAAGGCTCAGAAGGCATGGCCTGAACAGAGACTATTATCTGGTTTTTTATTTTTTCTAAAACATCCATGATTCAATTATACATTATTTTCCCCAAATATTAATTTTTTGTTTATTTTTTAAAAATTACTTGAAAACAATGTTATAAAACATGTATGAATTTATATATTTTTAATATGAAATGGAGATAAATTAAAAATGGCAAAGACAATTGGTATCGACTTGGGAACTACAAACTCAGTAGTTGCGGTCATGGAAGGCGGTAAGCCTACAGTTATTGCCAACGCCGAAGGATCAAGAACAACCCCTTCTATTGTTGGTTTTTCAAAAACAGGTGAAAAATTAGTTGGACAATTAGCGAAACGTCAGGCAATTCTAAACACGGACAAAACCGTTATTTCTATCAAAAGAGAAATGGGTACAGATCACAAAAGAAATATCAACGGAAAAGACTATTCTCCGCAAGAGATTTCAGCAATGATCTTAAGAAAACTTGCTGATGACGCTTCTGCATACCTTGGAGAAAAAGTAACTTCTGCGGTTATTACGGTTCCGGCATACTTTAACGATGCTCAACGTCAGGCAACAAAAGACGCGGGTAAAATCGCGGGTCTTGATGTTTTACGTATAGTAAACGAACCGACAGCTGCAGCTTTAGCATATGGTTTAGAAAAAGAAAAACCCGAAAAAGTATTAGTATTCGACCTTGGGGGTGGTACCTTCGACGTATCTATCCTTGAAATAGGTGACGGCGTTCATGAGGTTCTTTCTACATCAGGAGACACCCACCTTGGCGGTGACGACTTCGATGATAAAGTTATGCACTGGTTATGCGACGAATTCAAAAAACAAGAAGGAATAGACCTTAGAAACGATAAACAGGCGCTTCAACGTTTAAAAGAAGCAGCTGAAAAAGCAAAATGCGAATTGTCTTCCGTAATAGAAACAAATATCAATTTACCGTTCATTACGGCTGACGCAAATGGCCCAAAACACTTGGACATTTCTTTAACAAGAGCAAAATTTGAAGAACTCACTCAAGATTTGCTTGATAGATGTAAAAAACCAGTAGAACAAGCGATTAAAGATGCCGGTTTGTCTAAAGGAGAAATTGACGAAGTAGTTTTAGTCGGCGGATCGACTCGTATACCGGCCGTTCAAGCATTGGTCAAAGAATATACAGGCAAAGATCCTAACCAATCAGTAAACCCTGATGAAGTAGTTGCTGTTGGTGCTGCCGTTCAAGCAGGTGTACTTGCCGGGGAAGTTAAAGACATCGTTCTTTTAGACGTAACTCCTTTAACTCTTGGTATTGAAACACTAGGAGGGGTTTCTACTCCTTTGGTTCCCAGAAACACAACAATCCCTGTTTCAAAATCACAAGTATTTTCAACCGCTGACGACAATCAAACAGCTGTAGACATTCATGTTTTACAGGGCGAAAGACCAATGGCTAAAGACAACAAATCTTTAGGTATGTTTAGACTTGATGGTATTCCGCCTGCAATGAGAGGGATGCCTCAAATCGAAGTTACCTTTGACATTGACGCTAACGGTATTGTTAACGTAAGCGCAAAAGATAAGGCAACAAACAAAGAACAAAAAATCACAATTACAAACTCTTCTAATCTTTCTGAAAACGACATCGACAGAATGGTAAAAGAAGCGGAAGCAAATGCCGAAGAAGATAAAAAACGTAAAGAAGAAGCGGAAATTAAAAATAATGCAAACAGCTTATTAACTTCTGCCGATAGAATAGTTAAAGACTTTGAAGGCAAAATTGCAGATGCTGACAAAACCAAACTTGAAGAACAAAAAGCAGCCTTAAAAGAAGCTCTTGATCAAAATAAATCGACCGAAGAAATCAAAAAACTTTCTGAAGAGCTTCAGCAAACGATGTATAACATTTCTCAGGCAGCTTACAGCCAAGTTCAACAAGAAGGTGCTGAAGCAACTACTGAAAACCAGGAAGCTTCTGAAGAATCTGCTTCCAGCTCTGAGGATGATGTAATTGATGCAGAATATACAAAAGAATAATTAAATTTTTCTTCACACTAGAGAGGCTAAATATTAGCCTCTTTTTTTATTAAATATATATATTTGGCTAGTGGCTTATTTTCAAAAAAAAAGTAAAATTAAACTATAGTTTTTAAAGGAGATTATAATTTATGAGAAAAATGTTGAGCCTTTTTTTAGTTTGTTATTTATTTATATCAAGCAGCGGCATTTCTTTTTGCGCCGAAAAAAATCCATCAACTTCTCCCTGTAGCCAAGCTCAAGCCGTAAGAGCAGGCCACATTCTCGTAAACACCAAAGAAGAAGCGGTATCTATAAAAGAAAAAATAAACAAAGGAGCAACTTTTGAAGAAATGGCAAAAAAATATTCCAAATGCCCATCAGGTTCTAACGGAGGCAATTTGGGCTATTTCGGGAAGGGAGAAATGGTCCCAAGTTTTGAAACCGCGGCTTTCAATTTACCGATAGGAAAAGTTTCTGATCCTGTTCAAACTCAGTTCGGCTGGCATCTTATAAAAGTTTATGACAGGGAATAAAAAGAAAAGCTAGGTTTTTCCTAGCTTTTTTATTAATAAAATCTTGTTTTGTTTAAATCCAGCTTTCTCATTCTTATATTATCAGGAGTAACTTCAACAAGTTCATCCCCCTCAATATATTCCAGGCAATCTTCCAGGCTCATTCTTCTGGGAGCCTGCAAAGTAACCATAACATCAGCTGTTGCACTTCTCATATTGGTAAGTTTTTTTGTTTTGCAAACGTTTATAGCAATATCTTGGGGCCTATTACATTCTCCAACCAACATTCCTTTATAAACCTTGGTTTTTGGGGTAATAAAGAAAACGCCTCTGTCTTCATATTGTGCCAACGCATAAGGAACTGCCTCCCCATCTTCATGGGCTATTAAAGATCCGCTTCTTTGTTTTGGGATATCCCCCGCATATGGTTTATATTGATCGAAGGTGTGGTTCATAATTCCTTCACCACGAGTCATTCTTATAAATTCACTTCTAAAACCAATCAGGCCTCTTGCCGGAATAGAAAAATTCATTACTGTTCTTGTTTCATTAACTTGCATATCAAGCATTTCGCCTTTTCTTCCCGCAAGTTTTTCAATACATGAACCAGCATTGCCTTCGGGGACATCGATTAAAAGATTTTCATAAGGTTCATATATTTCACCTTTTATGGTTTTAAAAATTACTTCCGGCTTAGAAACTTGGAATTCATAACCTTCTCTTCTCATTGTTTCAATTAATATGCCAAGATGGAGTTCTCCTCTGCCGCTTACTCTGAAAACATCTGTGTTTTCTGTGTCTTCAACTCTTAAGCTAACATTTTTCTCAAGCTCGTCATATAATCTTTTTCTTATTTGTCTGCTTGTAACAAATTTTCCTTCAAGACCGGCAAAGGGGCTGTTATTGACCGAAAAATTCATTTGCAGAGTTGGTTCATCAACTTTTATCAAAGGCAAAGCATCAGGCTCAATCAATGTCGAGATGGTTTCACCTATTTGTATTTCTGAAAAACCAGCTATTCCGACAATGTCACCTGCAGAAGCTTCTTGAGCCTCAGTTCTTCCAAGATCTTCAAAAACGTATAATTTTGCTATTTTTCCTTTTTGTATAGAACCGTCGACTCTCACCAAACTCACTTGTTCTTGAGATTTTATGACTCCGTTAACAACTCTTCCTATAGCTATTCTTCCAACATATTCATTGTAATCAAGCGTAGTAGCTTGGAATTGAAGTTTTTTATTTGCATCTCCTATCGGAGGATTGATATTGTCTACAATACTGTCCAATAAAGGAATTATGTTGTCCGATTCATCTTCTACTTCTTTTTTTGCGAATCCCAACAAGCTGCTCGCATAAACAATCGGGAAATCTAACAAGTATTCATCATCCGTTAACTCAGTGAACAATTCAAAAACCTGATCAAGAGCCCTGTGAGGATCTGCGCCTTTTCTGTCTATTTTATTTATAACAACAACTATTCTTATCCCTAATTCTAAGGCTTTAGACAAAACGAATCTTGTCTGAGGCATTGGTCCTTCTGCGGCATCAACAATCAAAAGAGCTCCGTCTACCATACCAAGTACACGCTCCACTTCCCCGCCGAAATCCGCGTGGCCGGGAGTATCTACAACGTTTATTTTGTATCCCTTGTAATTAATAGAAATGTTTTTAGAAAGAATAGTGATTCCTCTTTCTCTTTCTATATCATTACTGTCTAAAACTCTTTCTTGAACCTGTTGATTATCTCTAAACACACCGCTTTGCTTTAACATACAGTCAACCAATGTTGTTTTTCCATGGTCAACGTGAGCGATAATCGCTATATTCCTTAATTTGCTATTTTTCATTATTAATGTTTCCTCTCAATAACATAATATTACAAATATTTTCAGATATAAATTGAGAGAAACGCATTATACAACATGTTTTACATAAATTTTTATTTAAAAACCTTTTAGTCTAAAAATTAAATCTTTCTTTTAAACTCTTAGAAACAACATCCCATCCTTTTTCGTTGGGGTGTAAATCATATACTTCTTTAAAAACATATTCTTTTTTATATAAATCTTTACCGGTCAAATTTTTTGTGTCTATTACAATAAAGCCTTCTCTTTCAAGCTCTTTCCACCTATCTGTGTTCAAATACCAGCTGTTATTATGGTCCCTGTATTTTAATATTATAAATTTGGTTTTAGGATAATGTTTTTGAACCTCTTTTTTGCTTTCTACAAAAATAGATTCCATATCATCAAAAACCTTATTAAAGTTATCTTTTTTATACAATGTGTCGTTTACCCTTTTTTCTTTTAGGCTTTTTAATATTGAAAAACCAGCATATGAGAAAACTTCCTTGTTTAATTCTCTACATTTTCCGTTTTTAATTTCGTATCTTAAATACAACTCGTTATATAAAAAAGGTGAGTCTGAAACAAACGAATACATTCTTCTTAAATGATCGGTTATAAAAATATAAATAATATATTCAGGCTCTTTTATTTCTTTGTAAAAATCATCCCTTTTTAATTGGTACAACATATGCTGAAGACCCCAAGCAACAAAAGCTCTGTTATATATAGGCCTACCAGTAAGTTCATATAATTTGTAAGATAGAATTTTTTCATCAGGCAAAATATACCCATAAGCGTATGAACACCCAAAAATAACTATAGATTTTTTATTGGACGTTATTCCGACAGGTTTTCTTAATTTGTTTTTTCGGATATTTATATAATCTTGTTCAAAAGGTTTTAATTTAATAGAATATTCAAACTTTGGAGGAGGCAGATTTATTTCCTTATTTTTCTCTACCCATTTATTGAAATAGATTAAATAACAAAAAAAATCAAAACAAAAAAACAATAAAAAACATATAACTAGGTTTATAATAATTGCATTCTTTTTCTTCATTTTTTTTGTTTTCTTGTCTTTTTACAACTTTAGCTTTTGAACAAGAGAAGGAACAATTTCTTCCCATGCTTTTCCATTTGGATGATTATCTATTTCTCCATTGTATGTATAATCAGGCAATGCCAGGTTTTTATCCGTCAATTCTTTTGTACTTATTATTATCATTCCCTCTTTTTTTAAATCATCCCACACGCCGGAATCTAAATAATATCTTTCTTGGTCTGCATTAACGCTGTTATCATATTTTAAAATAACAAAGCGAGAATCAGGGTATTTTGTTTTAAGTAGTTTATTGGATTCTACAAAAAGCGCTTTCAGTAGTTCGGTTTTTTCTTTGTTTTCTTTAAAATTATTGTATAAATCATGTGATTTCATATTTTGGTATTCTTTATATAAAGAACTACCTAAAAATATATTTTTTTTATTTATTTTAACTTCCTCTAATTTTTTATTTTTCAATTCATACCTTAAATAAAAAAGATTATAGCCGTCAATAGTGTCAAAAACATATGTATACATCCTTCTAACGTGGTCTGGAATAAAAACATAGATGAAACAATCGGGATTTTTTATTTCTTTATAAAAGCTTTTTTTTCTAAGCTGATATAACATGTGTTGAATTCCCCAACTACAAAAAGCTCTGTTATAAACAGGCCTTTTAGTATTTTTGTAAAGTTGATAAGAAATCGTTTGCTCTTCAGGATAAACATACCCAAATGCAAAAGAACACCCAAAAACAACTATAGATTTTTTGTTTGAATCAACTCCTAGTGGTTTTCTGAAATCGTTTTGTTTTATTATTTTATATTCTTTATTAAAATCTTCTAACTTTAATGAATAATTGAACTTGGGAACATATCTGTTTTTATTTGTTTTTAAATAATCTATTTGTTTTTTATACACAAGAGAATAACAGCAGAAATCACATAAGAAAAAAATAAAAATTACAACAAAAAATATAATTGTCGAACTAAGTATTATTTCTTTTATAGGTTTTTTGTTTTTCTCAAGCATTTTTATATTATATATTTTTTACAAAAAAATTCCATTTTATAATTTTTTATAACAAAAAAGACCAGATAAAAACCCGGTCTTTTTAATTTTATAATTGTTTGTTGTTAGTCATCCAATGCGGCAACGCCTGGAAGAACTTTTCCTTCAATAAATTCTAAAGAAGCTCCGCCACCTGTTGATACGTGGCTGAAAGAAGATTCAGGCATTCCGTATTTTTTAGTAGCAGCAACAGAATCACCGCCACCAATAACAGTCATCGCGCCGGCTTTTGTTGCTTCTTCAATTGCTTTTAGAACAGCTTTTGTACCTTCTGTAAATTTATCTATTTCAAAAGCGCCAACAGGTCCATTCATAAGAACTGTTTTTGAGTTTTTAATAACATCAGCAAATAAAGCCATGGTTTTTTCGCCTGCGTCAACACCTTCCCAACCGTCTGGGATTTCTTTTGCATCAACAACTTTTACATTTGCGTTTGGTGAAAAATCATCAGCAACTAAAACATCAACTGGGAAGTATATTTTAACGCCTTTTTCTTCCGCTTTTTTCATTACATCTTTGGCAGTATCCAGTTGATCAAGTTCACACATTGATTTTCCGACAGAGTATCCTTGAGCTTTCAAGAAAGTATAAGCCATGCCTCCGCCGATAATTAAATTATCAACTTTATCTATTAAGTTTTCTAAAACACCAATTTTAGATGAAACTTTAGCACCACCAACAACAGCTGTAAAAGGTCTTGGAGGATTGTTTAAAATTCCGCTTAAAGCAGTTAGTTCTTTTTCCATCAACAACCCAGAAACTGCCGGTTTAAGTATTTTAGCAACTTTCGCTGTTGAAGTATGATTTCTGTGAGCAGCGCCAAAAGCATCGTTAACATAGAAATCACCTAGTTTAGCAAGTTCTTGAGCAAACGTCATGTCATCATCTTTTGCTTCTTCAGCTTTATAATAACGAATGTTTTCAAGTAATGCCACTTGTCCTTCTTTTAAAGATTCTAATTCTTTTTCAGCACCTTCTCCAACAGGGCTTGAAACAAACAAAACATCTTCTCCTAAAACTTTAGATAAGTGTTTTGCAACAGGAGCTAAAGTAAACTCAGGATTAGCTTCTCCTTTTGGTCTTCCAAGGTGTGCCATCAATATAATTTTTACACCTTTGTCTTTTAAAAACTGAACCGTAGGCAAAATAGCTCTTATTCTTGTATCGTCTGTTACATTTTTGTCAGCATCCAGTGGAACGTTAATATCAACTCTTATTAGAGCTCTTTTTCCTCTGATTTCGCCTAAATCTTTTACTGATTTTTTCATTAATGTCTCCTTTATATAATAACTGCGCCTTCTTCTTCGATTTCCAGTGTTTTTATATCACTTCGTACGTTTAAATCAAACCAGGTTTGAGAAACTATCTCTCTTATTTTATCTAAGCCGTTTCCTTCAGTAAAAACGATGATTGAAGGACCCGCACCGCTTAAAACACAGCCTAAAACATTTTCTTCATGTTTTAGTTTTTCTATAATTTCTTTTAAACCGGGAACTAATTTCATTCTGTATGGCTGGTGTAATTTATCTTCTAAAGCCAATTTTAAAAGGCCAGAATCTTTTGTATGTATAGCTTCAATAAGCATAGCGCATCTTCTTGCGTTAAAAGAAGCGTCTTTTAATTCAATTTTTTCAGGAAGAACCGATCTTGAAATTTCTGTAGCAAGTTCATAATCAGGAACACAAACGGTTATTTTCCAATCTTTTGGCCAGGGAAGTTTTCTGTAAACAATACTTCCATCTTCTTCCTGAGAAGACAAGCAAAAACCTCCTACGATTGCTGGAGCAACATTATCAGGATGCCCTTCAACTTCTGTTGCTATAGAAAGCAAAGCAGCTTCATCCGCCGGAGATCCAAGCAGTTTGTTTGCCGCAATTAATCCACCAACAATAACAGAAGCACTGCTTCCAAGACCTTTAGCTATAGGAATTCTTGTTTTTATAGAGATCTTTAGCTCGCTTGGAGTCTGTCCAATGGAATTATACAAAAGCTCAACGGCCTTATATACAATATTATTTTCATCTGTAGGTATAGAAAGAGTTTCAAACTCTTCATTCTCATCAATAATATTTATTTCTATGCCTGTACCCGGCATTATTGTTTCTTCAATTGTTATTTCATTGTAAATAGGGAGCGCTAGTCCTAAACAATCAAATCCTGGTCCGATATTTGCTGTTGTAGCCGGAACCTTAACTGTTACTTTCATTTTTTAACCTTTTATCTTATCTGTATCGGCATTATTAAACATAAATAGTCTTCTTCACTGTCGGGCCTAAAGATTGTAGCAGATAAGCTTCCACCAAGTCCGACTTGTGTATTTTTACTTTCCATTATTTTAACAGAATCAAGTACGTATTTGTAATTGAAGGCTATGGTTAATTCTTCCCCTTCATATTGAGCATCAATTATATCCTCTGAGGCACCCGAATCTGGTGTTTCTGCTTTTAACAATAACTTTCCTTCTGAAAAAACAAATTTTATAACACTCGTTCTGTCATTTACCATGCAAGATACAAGCTCAAGCGATTTTATCAAATCATCTCTTGAAATAACTGCTGTTTTTTCTGTAGATTGAGGAATAAGCTGTTTATATGGAGGATATTCACCTTCTAACAGTCTTGAAATTATTAAAAATCCTTTTGTTTTTATAATAATTTTTGCATTATCTACAATTAATTGTACTTTTTCCTCTGAAATCAAAGAGCTTACTCTTAAAAACTCTTGAAGTGTTTTTGAAGGGATTACAATTTTTGCTGTTTTTTCGTTTTTGTTTTTTACGTTTTCTCTGATTCTTGTTAATCTGTTTCCGTCCGTTGCAGCCATTTCAATGTTGTCATCAGAAATGTTGCAGAAAACGCCGCTTATAATATTTCTGTTTTCGTAGTTTGCTGCGGCATAAACAGTGTGTTTAATTGATTTTACAAAAGGTGTCATATCTATTTCAATAGAATCTTTTGTGGCCAATTCTTCTTCAGTGCTTAAAGAAGGAAATTCATCTGCACTTATTCCTATAATTTCAAATTTTGAATTACCGCAGGTTATAGTAACCATGTTGGTTTCTGAATTCAAAGAAAATTCAATTGGTTTATCCGGTAATTTAGAAATAATTTCCAATATCTTTTTAGCCGGAAGGGTTATTTTTCCTTCTTTTTTTACTGATGCCATAGTGTTTGTAATAATAGACAAATCAAGATCTGTAGCACTTAATTTTAAAGTGTTATCTGCTGCTTCAAATAATATATTAGCCAACACAGGTTGTATTCCTCTAGGGATAGTTATTTTCTCAACAATTCTCAATTTATTCAATAAAGAATCTCTATCTATTGTAAAAAGCATCTCTTTCCTCTATCTCTTAATTTCTAAATACACCAGTAATTTATTTGTTAATTATAATTCAAACAAAACAATATATAAACTATTTTACAAAGACTTAACCCATTTTAATAGAGAATCTCTGTTTTCTTTTGAGTATTTAAACCTTTTACTCCAGCCCCACCCATGGTCTCCTGTATCATACACTGTAAGCTTTGCTTTTACTTTATTTTTAACCAGTTTTTCATAGTAAATTTTTGAATTTTTAGGATCCACAACATAATCATCAGAAGAATAAACTATATATGCCGGCGGGGTATTTGGTGTTATTTTGTTTTCAATTGAATAAAAATCGGCAAGCTTTTTGTTTTTATCTCCCAACAGATTATATTTTGAAGGGCCGTTTGTAATATTATCTTTCATTGAAATAACGGGATAATAAAGTATGGTAAAATCCGGTCTTGATTCTTTTGTGTAAATATTAGAAACTGCAGCAGCCAAATGACCTCCCGCTGAAAACCCCATTATCCCTACTTGATTAGGGTCAATATTCCATTTTTCTGCATTTTTCCTTGTCAACTTAATCATTTCTTGAGCATCTTCTATTGGAATATAATGGTAGTTTTTGTTTGGCATTCTATAAAACAAAACTATTCCTGTTATCCCGTTTTTCTTTAACCATCTGGCAACAGCCAAACCTTCATTTTTGTAAGACAAATATTGATATCCGCCTCCCGGGCAAATAATTACCGCTTTATGGATAGATTTGTTTTTAGGCGGCAAATACAAATAATATTTGGCTTTGGAATTGTTTTCTATTCCAAATGGATAGAATTTTTCATCCTCTTTTTTAAACCCATTTGTATTTGTTTCTCCATTTGTATAAACATTTTGAGCTTCTTTTAAAGTTATGTTGTTTTGAAGCATGAAGAATAAAAAATATAAAATCCCACAACCAAACAAAAAAAGTATAAAAATTTTAAATCTTGAAAATATATCTTTTAAATGCATTTTTCTTTTTCTATTTATAACTATTTAAATTATATATATAAAAAATAATAGTAGTAATAAGTAAAAAAAAAATTGTAGATAACTGTTTAAAAGACTTTTATAATAATAATTTTAAGGATGTTTATAACTTGTATAAAAAGTTTAAAAAACTATATACTTTTAAACAAAAAGTATAACTAATAAAAAATAAGCAGAGTTATAAAACAAAAAAACAAAGAAATAAACACATTATATTAAAGTTTTCTACAGGTTTTCTACAAGTAGGGTAAATCAAGGTTTTTTATTTTACACTAAAAAAAAGGCATGGAAACATGCTCTATATACATGTTTTAAGAATTATTAAAATCCGTTGCGTTTTTGTTATGAATCCACCTTGCTATTTTTTGCTGTTCAAAACTCAACGAAAAATTATAAAGGGTCTGAATTAATTTTCTTCCGCTTTCTCCTTTTGCAATCAACAAAGAGTCATTGTATTTGTTTTTAGCAATATATATTTCTGCCTGAATAATTTTGTCTACATTTGTTTGTGCCGGTGTTTCTATTTTTTCTTTTAACCAGGCATTTAATAAAGTTACTGCAGATTTATCTAAATTATCTTGTAAATATTGTGAAAATTCTTTTAATATCATGGTATTAATTGTACTATAATTTAAGGTTATTTTTTATGAGGTATAAATGAATCCTAAAGTTTCTGTTATTATTCCTGTTTATAATGTTGAAAAATATCTAAGAGAAAGCCTTGATAGTGTTGTTAACCAGACCTTGAAGGAAATAGAGATAATTTGTATTGACAATAAGTCTCAAGACACTTCTTTAGATATTTTAAAAGAATATGCGTCTAAAGATGAAAGAATTATAATATTTGAAAACGAAACAAACTTAAAACAAGGATTGGCAAGAAATTTTGGAATAGAAAAAGCTAAAGGGGAATACGTTTTTTTTGTAGATGGTGATGATTTTATAAAAAATGATTGCATAGAAAAAATGTACAACAAAGCCAAGAAAGATTATTCAGACATAACAATTTGTTGTTGGGCTCTTTATGATGACAAAACATCAAAAATTAACAACAAACACGTATATGCTCTTTTAAAACAGATACCGGAGCATTACAACGATAAAACTTTTAACTGGAGAGATATAAAAGAAGCTATTTTTTGGCAAAGTTCAGTTCCTTGGGACAAGATTTACAAAAGAGAATTTTTAATAGAAAAAGATGTTAAATTCCCCGGGGGAGTGTTTTTTGAAGATAATGTTTTTGTTTATGATGCCTTTTTTAAATCTTCAAAAATATCAATATTGAGAGAAATCCTTATTTATTACAGAACCAACAGAAAAGGTGCTGTTACAAATACAAGAGATAAAACGTTTTTTGATTATTTAAAAATATTTAATCTAATAGGGGAAAACTTAAAAAAAATCGATTTGTATGATGAAATGAAATACCAGTATCTTGATTATAAAATTATAACCCTTGTTTGGTGGTACAAAAAAATAAAATTAAGATATAAAAAAAAGTTCTATGAAATAATAAGAGAAGATTTTAAAAATATAGAGCTTACAGAAGAAGAAAAATATAAAGTAAGAAACCAAACATTATTTTTAATGGAAAGGTTTATTAAAAACCCCTTCTTTGTATATTTTCCGCTATCTTTCTGGGATAAAATATACAGGGTTGAAAGAGGAAAAAAATCTTCAACCAGAATAATTTTATCAACTTTTGAAAAATGGTATGAAAATAAAGATCAATAAATATAAAAAGAGTTATTTTCAGGAACAGCGGTCGTTAAGGCAGTAATATCAAAAATATCGTTTTTATTTAATTCTTTTATTATTTCTAAAAGTGTTGAACCTGTTGTTGTTATGTCATCAATAACAAGTATTGGGCTTTTTATTTCTGTATATTTATTTATTTTAAAAGCTTCTTTTAAATTTATTTCTCTTTCTTTTTTTGAAAGTTTATACTGAGGTTTTGTGTCTTTTATTCTTTTTATTAAGTCTATGTTCAAATCATCTCCTGTTAAATTGCAGAAATAATAACATACCAAATCCATATGGTTAAATTTTCTCTTTTTTTGCCTGTTTTTATGTAAAGGAACTGGAATAACCGTGTATTTTTCTTTTTTGTTGTTTATTTTTTGCCAGTATTCGTTCATTATTTTTGCCTGATAAAAAGCCAATTCTTTTTTATTATGGTATTTTAAGCCTCTTATTAATTTTTGGATTTGATTTTTGTAATAGCAGCAACCATAGATGCTAGAACCATTTATTGTTTCAACAGGTTTAAGCGGCATAAAATCAATTTTTTCATAACAAGAAGAACAAAAAATAGAATTGTCTTTTGAACTAGAACAAAAGTAGCACTTCTTCTTATATATGTAGTCTAGTAGTTTTTTTAACTTATTTATCATAAAATAATTATAATATATACGAGGATAAAAAATGAATTTAATAATAATGATACTTTTGATAAGTTTGTTGATCTTGGTTCATGAGGCGGGACATTTTTTTGCTGCAAAGTTGTTTAAAATGAAAGTAGAAAAATTTGGATTTGGTCTTCCTTTTGGCCCAACTTTGTTTAAAAAACAAATAGGAGAAACAGAGTTTTTAATCCACTCTTTTTTATTAGGAGGATATGTTTCCTTCCCAGATGATGATGAAGCTTCAGAGCTTCCTAAAGACTCTCCTCAAAGATTTAAAAATAAACCTATTTATCAAAGAGCAATTGTTATCGTTGCAGGAGTTTTTGCAAACTTTTTATGTGCTATCGCACTTGTTTTTCTTACAGGGTTAATTTGGGGCAATTTACCTTCAAGCACGTATGAGGTTTCTGTTATAAAAGTTCTTCCTACGGCAACTGAAACAACAAAACAATCCGGCCTTAAACCGGGAGATATCGTTTATTCCGTTAACGGTTCAAGAGCCGATCTTCCTATTGTTTTATCTAAATATTTGTATAATTCAAGATCTTTTGACGGCATGGTTGATAAATCAACCATGGAAAAAAAGGAAAAAGAATTAGAAAAAATAAATCCTCAAATAGATCCTTCAAAAGCCATTAAAAAAGGAGAAACCGTTTATTTACCCGCTTTTGAGGAAGAAAAACAAATAAAATTCACTAACGATGAAATAATTGGTTTTGAACAGTATAAAAACAATGATGTGAAACTGTCAGAGGATCAGATAAAATTAAGAGATGCTATATATAACAAGAAAAAATTTGTAGTTAATACTCCTATTTCACTTCAAGATGTTGCTATTGCCGCTTCTGATACATACAAGCCCGTCTATATAACCGTTTTAAGAGATGGGAAAAAGGTGGAACTAAATAAAATTTATCCTGATGCAGACGGTATTATGGGAATAGAAAAACAGGTCAGAGAAATTTTTGTCCCGACAAAAACTCCATCAGAGCTAGTAAAAAACACTTATAAATATGTCGATTCTAATTTAAGGCTTATGACTTACGGTTTAGGCAAATTGCTTATGGGAAAAATTCCTATTCAGGAAATGCATGGTATTGTTGCCATAACAAAAATAGGATCAGATGTAATACAGCACCAGGGTTTATTTAAGGGTATACTTCTTACGGCTTTAATAAGTTTAAATCTTGCAATAATAAACTTGCTTCCTATTCCTGCTTTAGACGGCGGTCATTTGTTTTTCCTTCTTGTTGAAAAAATAAGAGGAAAAGCCTTGAATGAGAAAGTTATGGAAGCAGTTGGAAATATATTCTTTTATACTTTAATTATTCTTATGGTTCTTATAATTTTGAATGATGTCTTTGCCCTGGTAACAAAGCAAATTTAAAATTTTTTCTTAGGCCTGAAAAGTATCTTCCACCAATTTTGGTTGTTGGACTTTTTCTTTAGCTTTTGAATAATTGAGTTGAGAATTTTAACCAGCTGAAAGTCAGACAGGTTAAAATGAATTTTAAGCTCATTTAGGTACTTAAAAATATATTTTTCTGCCTTTTTAGAGTTTTCAGACTCTTTGTTTACAAGTAAAGTATTTTTCATTGGTACAAACCCCTATACATTAAAATGATAAAGGCTTTACAAAAAAAAAACATTGCTAAAAAGGTTTATTTATAAATTTTTTAGGTCAAGTATGTTTTCTTTTATAGCTTTAATTGAAATAAGAAACGCAAAATGATAAAATTAGTTGTTATTATGTTGGTGTATCTCTAGACCATATAAAATAACCTTTTGACCTCAAGAGTGGAAATAAATGAAATATAAAAGTTGTCATTATTTAGAAACCGGTCTCTTTTTTGATATAAACAGAGTTAGTCATTGCTGTTCTTGCACCGCTGATCAGAACCCCATTATTATAAATGGCTACAAAGGACAAAAAGTAAAATGGGAAAAGCTCATTGATTTAAAAAGACAAATAAAAAACAAATGCAGCCAAGGAGAAATCCCCTTCAAGGTTTGTGAAAACTGCAGCCACTTTGTTGAGAAAGAAAAAGAAGATGACGAAAGAATGAGCCATATCGTCGTTTCTACCTGGGTTCAGTGTAATTCTTCTTGTATATATTGCAACAAAAACCATGGGGAAACAAAATTGCAGTATGAAGTTTTGCCTATTTTGAAGGAATTAAACAAAAAAAACCTGATTAGATTCAATGAAGAATTTACTTTTATAGGGGGCGAAGTTTCTTTGTTTAAGGAGTTTAACCCTATTGTGGATTTTTTGCTTAAAAACAATCAAAAACGTATTTTTATCCCAACTTCCGGCATAAAGTTTGAAAAATCAATAATAAAGGTTTTGGAAAGCGGGTCTGGCATGGTTACAATCTCTCCTGACGCTGGAAGCAGAGAGTTGTATAAAAAAATAAAACAAGTAGATTGTTATGATAAAGTGCGAAAAAATATGTTTCTATACAACAAGGCGGCAAAAAAAGGCAATTCTCTTTTTCGCTCAAAATATATAATAATTCCGCAGGTAAATGACAGCCTAAAAGATATTGATATGTGGATAAAAGAATGTCTTGAGCTTGAAATAAATCATATAGCTCTTGATTTGGAGCTTCATTATTCATTGTCTAAACAAGCGCAAAACAAAGATCATATTTTGAAACTTTATGATTATGTTGTTGAGCAGGCGGATAAATACGGTTTTGATTTAAATATCTTTTATATTTTTCGGCAGTTTAAACACAGCCTGTAAAAATAAAATCAAGGATATTTTTATCCCAAAGAAATACCGGCACAGAGATTTATTGACTGCCCCGTCATTCCTTTTGCTTCTTCAGAGATAAGGTAAATACAAAGGTTTGCCACTTCATCTGGGTGAACAAATCTTCTTTGGGGTATTGTTTCAAGGATTTCTTCTTTAGAAAACTCTTCTCTTAACTCTTCGTTGTTCACCAGATTGGTATCTACCCACCCTGGATTTATAGTGTTTACCGTTATGTTGTTTTGTGCCAATTCAAGTGCCAAAGCTTTTGATAAACCCACCAATCCTGATTTTGTCATTGAATATAAAGAGGCATTGGCTTCTCCGACGATTCCTGATATTGAACCAATATTTATTATTCTTCCCCAATTTTGTTTTTTCATGTGAGGAACAGATAATTTAATTAAATTAAAAGGGGCTTCCATATTCAATTTCATTACGCGGTTTATTTCTTCATTGGATGTTTTCTCTACCGGGCTATATGTGTATTCTCCCGCGTTGTTTATCAAAACATCAATCGGGCCCAATACATCATTTACCTTGTCAAACAACATTTTTTCACTGTTTTCTTTAAGCAAATCAACGGCGAAAAACCCTTTTACTGCTGTTTTTTTTGAAACAGAAAGAAGTTTTTCTTCATTTCTTCCTGTTATAAAAACGTTGTGCCCTTTTTTGGCAAGCGCTTTGGCTATTGAAAGGCCTATTCCTTGAGAGGAGCCTGTTATTAAAATATTTTTATTCTTTTTCATAATAGATGTTCGTTATAAATTCAAAACAAGATTCTTTGAAGGTTTCTAAAAGTTGATGTTTTTCTTCATCCGGCAATGTTTTCAAAAGCTCTATACAAGTGTGCAAATGATAGTTTTTGTCGTACCACCTGTTGAATCTTCCGGGGGAATTTTTATTTAAAAGGTCAATAGAGGAGTCAACGTTTATAAAGCCCGAATTCACAATTATTTGAATGAAATCTTGAGCCAGCAGATCAACAACCTGAGGATCCAAAGCTTCTAAAAGAGTCATGAATTCTTTTAGTGAAGGATCTTTATCGTACCATCTTAAATATTGCATAACATATTTATATCATATTTTCCCTTTAGAATAAATATGCGGCTTATCCCGGAGGCCAAAGCATTTCTCTTCCGGATAAAACGTGAATATGTGTATGGAAAACGGCCTGTCCGGCTGTTCTTCCCGTGTTAACAACCGTCCTGTATTCTTTTATTCCTTGTTTTAGGGTGACCGTCTTGACTGCGCTTAAAAGGTCCCCCAATAAATTTTTATCATCTGTTTCGTTTAACGATTCATAATGCTTTTTTGGAATAACCAGAATGTGGATTGGAGCCTGAGGATTGACGTCATTAAAAGCAACAACATTTTCTGTTTCATAAAGAAGAGGGACAGGAATTTCCTTGTTTGCTATTTTACAAAATATACAATCATTGCCGGCGTTTGTCATAAATCCTCCGATTTTTTTAACACTTTTACTATATAACAGATTCTCTGAGTTTACAAAAAAAAGACCCAAATGTTATAATTTATTTATCCAAATGCGTTTTTACTTCATTTTTGAATTGTTCCTTAAGCACTTTAAAAGAAAGGAACAAAAAATGGGAAAAACAACAAAAACAGAAACAAAGTATCTTCCATCCACTTCTCAAAGCGTTATAACTATTAACGGGAAGCCTTTGGTTTCAACAAGCATAAAGAATAATACGATTTATTCTAAATATTATTATTCTCCTGAAGAAGAAGCTTTAAACAAATACATTCAGCAGTCTTTATTGTCTTCTGTCCCAAAGTTAAACACCTTTTTGCCTGAAACCATAGACAATATGAACAGGCAAGTCGAGGCCTACACTCAGCAAGGCCTTGAGACGATAAAGGATGTTTATACTCCAATGATTACAAAGCTGGAAAATGATATTGCGTCAAGGTTCGGTAACTTTGATAATTCAATATTCATTGACAGCATAAAAGGTCTTGAAGACAGTAGGGCCAAGGCGGTAAGCGCTCTTGCCGGAGATGTTTTGAGCAAAAGAAACGAATTAGAGAACAATGAGCTTCAAAAGCAATATAACTATTTGAGTTTCTTGACGGGTTATCAAAATCAATCCTTCCAAAACATGCTTAATGCCTCTAAGCTTAATCAGTCAAATTTATCGTTAAACAACGATTATTTGTCTAATTATGTTGCCTCCAACAACTCAAAGTCTTCAGGTAATTCTTCGCTGAATTGGAATCAGCTGTCAAGCTATCTTTCTTATTTAGCCAATATTAAATAAGGATTGTTTGATAAAAAGCCGGTGTTTTTCGCCGGCTTTTGTTTTCTTTTTAAGATTGTTATATTATGGATTCATGGGTATAAAATATGACTTAGATACAATTAGTGCAATAGCAACTCCTTTGGGCGCCGGCGGGGTTGGAATTGTCAGGATTTCGGGAAGTAAATCCTATGAAATCATACAAAAAATATTTTCGAGAAAAAAAATAAAACCTGAAATGATTCACCATGGTTGGATTGTGGACGGCGAAAATCTTGTGGACGAAGTTATTGTTTTGGCTTTTAAAGGCCCTAAAAGCTTTACGGGTGAAGATACAATAGAGATACAATGCCATGGGGGTTTGAATATTGTAAAAAAAATATTGGAATTGACTCTTGAACACGGGGCAAGACTTGCACAGTGCGGCGAATTTACCAAAAGAGCTTTTTTGAACCATAAAATGGATTTATCTCAGGCTGAAGCGGTTTTGGATTTAATAAACGCCAAAACGGTAGATTTTGCTATGAAAAGCGCTAAAAATCTATCAGGCAAGCTTTCGCAGGAAGTGAAAAAAATAAAAGATGAATTATTCAATCTATATTCTTTGATAATTGCTGCCGTTGATTTTCCTGAAGATGTCGAAGAACCTTCTTATGATTTGCTCGAAGAAAAAATAATGCCTATTTTAAAAGAAATAAACAAGGTTTTAAGTTTTTCAAAAAGTTCTAATATTTTGAGGCAGGGAATAAAAATCGCAATAATCGGAAGGCCGAATGTAGGCAAGTCCTCATTGTTTAATGCTTTGTTAAATTTAGATAGGGCCATAGTAACAGATATAGCAGGAACAACAAGGGATGTTATCCATGAAACTCTTGATATAGATGGGGTTTCCGCCACATTAATCGATACCGCCGGGATAAGAGATTGTGACGGTATAGAAAAAGTAGAATCTATAGGCATAGATTTTTCCAAAAAATGCATAGAAGAATCCGACATTGTCTTGTTTTTGTTTGATGTAAGCGAAGGGTACACCAAAGAAGACGAGCAAATTTTTGATTTGATACAAGAGAAACCTTATCTAAAACTGGCTTCAAAAGCGGATTTGGTGGAAAATGCCGAGGGAGACTTTATTTGCGTTTCTAATTTAACCGGTAAAAACATTGATTTATTGAAACATGAAATAAAAAAACTTGTAATTGAGCAAAACGACACCGAATCAGAGTTTGTGACAAACCAAAGACAGCAAGAGTGTTTGGAAAATTCAAAAAAAGCCCTGGAACAGGCCTTGTCGGCTGTAAATAATCAGGAAATACAAGATTTGATTTCAATAGACATTAAAACGGCCCTTATGTATCTTGGCGAGGTAAGCGGCGAGGTTATAACCGATGAAGTTTTAAACAATATTTTTGAAAATTTCTGCATCGGTAAATAATAGGTCTTTTAAAAAACAACTAAAAACTTTATAATAAGAATATGGGAAAAATAAAATATTCAAACTTTGAATCTATACAAGAAATAATGGGTCAATTTGATTTTAAACACAATGAATCAGATGAGGCAAACAAACAAGCATTTTTTGATTCCTGGAAAGAGATGGTAGGAAAGAAAATCGCTGAAGTAACAAAACCCATTGGGATAAGTTCTCAAAATGTTCTTATAATTTCTTGCGCGAATTCATATATCGCAAATGAGCTTTTCCTTTCTAAATCTACTTTTTTGGAACTAATTCAAGAAAAAGCAAAAGAATTGAACCTAGAGATAAGAGATTTAAAATTCGATTATAAAAGTTGGGTAAAAAGTAATAAATAATGAGACTAGATAAATTTTTAAAAGTATCAAGATTAATAAAAAGAAGAACCGTTGCAAACGAAGTGTCGGAGCAGGGAAGAATTTATGTGAACGGAAATGTCGCGAAACCTTCCAAACAATTAAAAGAAGGTGATGAGATAAGAATTGCCCAGGCCAACAAAGATATTATTGTAAGAATACTTAAAGTTCCACAAGGGAATGTTTCTGTGCAAGAAGCACCCACATTATATGAAGAGATTTTATAGCAAGAGGACAACAAGCTTTTGAAAAAATTAGTTGTTTTAACAACAAAAGAACAAGTAGAAGAAATCGAAAAGTTGGCAAAAGAAATATATCTGGAGCATTATTCAAAGATATTGCCTGTAGACTTTGTGAAATATTGGGTTGATCTTTATCAAAATAAAGAAAATATAATCCAAAGTATTCAAAGCGGTGAAATATACTATTTTATTTATTTAAATGATGAAATAGCTGGTTATTTTTCTTATATTGTCGACACAGTTGATGCCACCCTTTTTATTTCAAAATTTTATTTAAAAGAAAAGTTTAGAGGAAAAAAGTTGGGGCGTTTTGGATTCGATAAAATTTTTCAAGTTGCAAATGAAAATGGGATCAGAAAAATCTGGCTGAAAACACTTCGTGAAAATCCTTCTGTAGAAATTTACAAAAAACTGGGCTTTATAACTGAAAAAAGCGTTGAAACCGATATTGGAGAAGGTCATATCTTAAATGACTATGTGTTGTCCCTGATTTTAAAATAAAAGAAAGCTCTATACAGATGTATTTTGTTGCCTGCGGGTCTCGCAGGTGGGTGAGCGCCTTAACCTATCCGTTTCCTGCTGCTATGGCGGGTATACTTCAAAGTTATTAGAGTCAACTCTCCCAATTTTAAAAATTGAAGGAACAAAATAGAATCCATATAGAGTTATTTTGATTATGACATATTTTTCTTAAATTTTCATTAGTTTTGTGACTAATATTGAAAAAATCTGTCAAAATCTACATCATCAAAACAGCAGAGCAATCTATAGACTTCATCGTCTTCATCCATTCTTTGAAAGTTGTATTCGTCAAACTTCCAGTATTTAGGGTTAATTCCTGTTGCTCTTGCTATATTTTTTTCTTGTAAAATTTTTAATTTCTTTTTTACAGTCTCTGAAGGTATTTCAAGGAGTTTGGATAGCTCAACCGCGGAAATTCCTTGATCATTGCTGCATTTTTCCGGAGTTAAGAACATCAGTTCCAAACCGACTTTTTTTAATTCTGCATCTTCGAGTTCTGTTTCATATGAGTACATTGTTTTAAGGGACCTTTTAGTATCTGTTTTAACTGGATATTTTTATAATTAATATCGTCAAAAATTATCATATCTTAAATTTATAATTAAAAAATCCCTTATCTTTTGGATAATAAGGGATTTTAAAAATTCTATGTTTCAGTGTTTATATCTTTGCTTTTGCCTGAAAATTCATTGAGTTGTTTTACGGCTGTTTTTGGGGAGTTTATGGTTGCGTTTCCTCCTATGCATCCGCCTTCACAGCACATAACTTCAACAATATTTCCGCAGTCGCATTTTTTATCTTTTGCCATTTTTTTGAGAAGCTTGATGGACTCTTTGCTTAACCCGTTTATGTAACAAGGTTTAATGTCGGGGTTGTCATTGCTTGCTTTTTTAACAGCTTCTGCCACCCCTCCTGTGACTCCAAAGTTTCTTCCCTGTTTAGAACTTTCCCTGTCAAAAGGAGTTTCTTCGCAATCTATAACGTCGATTTTTCTTCCGATAAAGAGAGCTCCAAGTTCCTCATAGTTCATAACAAAATCTATGTTTTCATTATCCATGCCTTCTTTTCTTTTTGCCATACAGGGGCTTATGAAAACGGTCACAGAGTCGGGATTTTCTTTTTTCGCTATTTCTGCTGTATAGAAAAGAGGTGTTTTTGTTTCTGAAACAAAAGGTTCAATCTCCGGCAGGTGTTTTTTGATAAATTCATTGTATCCTGCGCAGCAAGATGTGGTCATAAATTCATCGCCTTTTTCCATTCTTTCTTTGAAATCTTTTGCTTCATGTTTTGCCGTAATGTCTGCCCCATGGGCGACTTCATATACTTTTGAAAATCCTGCTTTCAGAATTGCGCTGTGAAGTTGAAGCGCAGATCCCGGGAATTGACCTATTATAGAAGGTGCAATCATTGCGATTACTTTTTTACCTGCTTTGATATTTTTCATTATGTCTATAATCTGGCTTTTTTCATGGACCGCGCCAAAAGGGCATGCTGAAACGCACTTTCCGCAGCTTATGCATTTTTCAAAATCAATTCTGGCAAGTCCGTGTTCGTTTTTAGCGATTGCATCAACCGGGCAAGAATCCTCGCAAGGAACCTTCACCTTTACAATTGCGTTATAAGGACAAACGTTGATGCACATTTTACAGTTTTTGCATTTTGAGCCGTCAATAATTGATTTATTGTTTACTATTGAAATAGCTCCGAATTTGCAGGTGTTTATGCAAGGCCTTGCAACGCAGCCTTGACATAAGTCTGTAACGAAAATCCTGCTAGGTACGCATCCTTTGCAGGCCGCTTCTAGAACGGTAAGTGGATTTTCTTCTATTTTTTCTCTTTCAACTGCTTGTTCAGCGTATTCTGACAAAAGAGTTTTTTCATCATCATTTTCTATTGAAAAACCAAGACCCGCTATGGTTCTGTCCTTAATGATGGCTCTTTCTTTGTAAACACAGCATCTGTAAGGGACTTCGCATCCTTTTGGTCTCATTTCGTATGGAATTAATCTTGCTTCTTTTTCAAAGTTTTCAGAAAAAAATGCTCTAACTATTCTTATCAGTATTTCTTTTTTTAAATGTCCGGCTTGACTATATGTGTTCATTATTAATTTTTCTCTCTATTGCGTTTAAAACCTTTTCGACAGTAGCTTCAACCACAACATCATCATCTACTTTTACATAAGGAGCTCTTGAGTATTCCCAATCGATTGAGCATAAACCAAGACAAGGGTGTCCTGAAACCTCAACCATTTCGCCATATTTTTGTGGAACAGTTTCTATTAACTCTTGAAGATGAGCCGCACCCATTACAAAACAGGTTGTTCCCAAACAAACTTTTACATTGATCTTTTTCATAATATCTCCTTATATATATTGTACCGCAATTTTTTTAAAAAATTTATCCTGGAGAATCCTCTCCATTTTTTTTATTATATTTTTCCTGATTTCTATTTCTATAGGCAGGTTTGGGTCATAATGTGCCTGGTTGATTTTTGCCCCGACCATAAAGTCGATGCAGTCGCTGTTTAACAAAAAGTTTGCAAGTTCTCCTGCGGGATCTTCGGGGAAGTGGCTTATGTTATTTTCAAGGTATTCCACCGTTTTTGTAAGGGTTAAAATTCCTTCTGTCACAATGTCAACGCCTTTCATATGAGAGCACCCCGGAAGTTTCCCCGTGATGTTCGATAAATCACTTTGGATAGGAATCCCAAGTTCTCTTGAGAGAAGATTTGCTGTTGTTCCGCCGCAGATTGCTTTTTTCCCTTCAAAGGAATTAAATATTTTTGCATATTCATTATCTTTTTCGCTGTGATATGGAGGGCCGGTAAAAACAAGTGATTTTCTTGGTTTTCTGCAATAAAGCACGCAGGCGGAAATGTCGTCTTTAGCTTTTCTGTCGGTTTCAATGTTTTCTGCTTGTTGAACGATGTATTTGCTCAGATTGGTGCTGGAAATTTCAGGATCTTTTTCAAGTTTATCAAGAAGAATAGTTATCAATCCCTCTCTTCTCAATCCCAGTTTTAATCTTTGTCCGCCAAGGCCCGCTTGAGTTACGCCGTCAGAGCAAAAAATCAGTCTGTCGCCTTGTTCCAGTTTTATTTTATAAAGATGCATTTTTCTGTTAGTAAAGGTTTTGGAGGTTATTATTGTGTAGTCGGGCTCAAGAATCTGCCCTTTTCTTATCCATACAAATTGTGGGTTTCCTTCCTCTACTATTTTTGTTTCTCCTTCGTCGTTACAGTCGATTGCTGAAAATGTAGAATAGCTGATTTTTCTTACCTGGCAAACAGGCAGTGAGTTCATTATGATTTCGCAAGCTTTTTTTATGTTGCTGCCGGCTTCTATAAATTTCAACAACATTGTAGACGTCATACAAGCTAAAATGTTTGCTTTTATTCCGCTTCCTAAACCATCAGACAATACGGCGATAAGGCGCCCTTCGTCCGGGTATCTTTTCGATAAAAAATAGTCTCCATATGTATTTTGATTGTACTTTTTTTCTTGCGCACAATCTATGTCTATGAACATTATTCTTCTTCCTCTGTATTATCGTAGTCTGTTGCTATCGAGCTTAATAGAAGCTCTGTTTCGACCATGTGTTCTCCTAGAAGCTTTGCAATGTCTTGAACTATTGCTATGTTTTTTGTTATTACTTCCTGAGCTTTGTGTGAAATTTTTTCCCTGTTCATTTCTGTCTGGGTAACATCCGTGATTATTGCTCCTACGATGGCGTTTTTTTCTATTGTGAACGCGTTGATGTCATAGAGCTTGTTTTTTATCGGGAAACGTTCTTTATGAATGTCTTTGCCTGATTTTAAAGCGAGTTTGAAAATGTCAGAGAAGTCAACAATCCTGTCGATGGCTGCTCCTACAATGCCATCAGGTCTTGAAGAAAAGATTTCGTACATTTCGCCGCAGAACATTTTTAAAAAGGCGTTATTTGTTTCGACCACCCTTAAATCCTGATCCACCATTACTATTCCTGAGGGCATGCATCTTAGCATAGCCGCCGCTTTTCTCATCGCTATTTTTCTCATATAAGAAACGCACATTGAAGGTTCTGCTTCTTGTGATATCAGTGCTTTTGCCAAATCTTTGCAGGTCGGATAGCCGCAGCCTCCGCAGTTTAGTTCGTCGCTTTCTTTGTGTTTCCCGATTTTTTTCATAGCCCTTATAATTTCAGGAATCGGGTAATCAACGTCAGTTATTGGTTTTTCGCTGTATTTTTCTTCAACGATTACGTTGGGCTCAGAAGGAATTGTGTCTCTGTGTTTAACTTTTGACAAGATGTCTGAACTTATCATTACGCCAGCTTTTTTTGAAGCAAGGCATGGGCCTGAAATACAGCCACCATCACAAGCCAAGGCTTCTATAAAAATAGTGTTTTTCAGCTTTTCTGGTTTCAATCCCCTTAAAGATTGTTCAAATGTGTTGATAGAGCTTATGTTTAAAAGCTGAACATCGCTATTCACCCCTATTTTTTTAATAGTTTCATTCATCCCTCCTTCTAAAGGGTATAATGAACCTTCATAGGCTGTTTCCGGTATGAAACGATTGTTTATGTCTTTTTTTATTTCCGCTATTTCTATGAATTCTTCATTGATCCAAAATTTTAGTTCTTCAAAAGTAAGAGCGACATCGATTAATTCAGGATGTTTGTCCGCTTCATTCTTTTTTGCTATACAGGGGCCAATAAATACAACCGCAACATCATCTCCGTATAGATCTTTTAGCATTTTTGCATGCGTAATTGCAGGAGACGCTATAGGTGTTATGTTTTTGGAGAATTGAGGCTTGTAGAACCTTATATAATCAACAATAACAGGGCAAGCACTTGAGATAAAAAGTTCATTATCTCCTTGTTTAAGCATTTGAGCTGTTTTTATTGACACTTCTTGAGCTCCAAGGGCTGTTTCGCTCACGTCTGAAAACCCGAGTTTTTTAAGAACGGCAATCATCTTGGATGATGAGAAATCAAAGACCCCTGACCATGTCGGGGCTAGAGAAACGATTACTTTTTTTTGAGCTCTGAAAAGATCTTTGACTTTTTCTATGTCATATCTCACTCTTTTTGCATTTGCAGGGCAAGCCTTAACGCAGTTTCCGCAGGCAATACACTTGTTTGTTATGACAGAAGCGTGGCCGTTTTCGATTTTTATTGCCTTTACATGGCATTCTCTCACGCATTTGTAACAATCATGGCATTCGTTTTTAAGTGTATATACGGGGTACAAGCTATTCATGTTTCAGTATTTCTTCCAATTTTTCAATATTAATATTGTTGTATTCTTTTCCGTCGATTATTATATTCGGGCCTTTTGCGCAGTTTCCCTCGCATCTGGAGCCTGTTAGTTCGATTTTTGCTTCAAGTTTATTTTCTTTTATAGCTTTTTCTATATATTCAAGGTTCTCCATGTTTCCTCTTGCAAAGCAAGAGCTTCCCATACAAACTGTTATTTTCATTCCGCTGTGTCCTTTTCCTATTTTCGTGATTTATTTCACTAATTAAATATTAAATTAAACAAGGACAAAAATCAACATTTCTTGATAAATGCGGTATGTATGAAAAAACCGTTTTTTGTTTAAAAATTATTTGTGAATATTTTCACATTAAAACGCTTAAAATAATCATTTTTAGATAAAAAAAACAACAAGCCGAAGCTTGCTGCTTTTTTATTTGTTTTTCGATTAGTTATAAAATGTCAGAGATTCTTTATAAATCGCTTCCACAATTTCCTTTGTAGCTTCGTTTGGCGCTACGGAAAGCAAAAGCCCTAAAGAAGGGGTGTCAAAAGCTAGTTCTACTAGTTTTGGGATATCTTCTTCAGAAAAACCTTCTTCTTTTAATTTGGTCTTGATACCTACGCTGACTAGCCATTTCTCAAGTTCTTTTGCAGCAAATTCGCCGTTTTCAGGTTTTGCTTCAAGGTTAGGAATTATCGGGGACAATATATCGGAAAGGGTATTATATTTTTCTTTATAGATATATTTTACGACCGATGGAAGCAGTATAGCCAGCCCAAGACCGTGAGAAAGCTCGTGTTTTACGGCACTTAAAGGATGTTCTAGAGCGTGAGTGTAGTGAAGCAGGCCGTTGTCAAAGCTTGCCCCCGCTATGAGAGAGGCATAATGTAAGTAGTAGCGTGCTTCCAGGTTTTGAGGTTCTTTGATGGCAATCGGCAAATATTCTGCGACAAGTCTTATGGTCTCTTTTGCAAAAGTAATCGACAAAGGTGAAGCCATTTTTGTTGTTGCGGCTTCAATTACGTGGTTGATTGCATCAACAGATACGTATACTGTCTGATGTTCCGGTAAAAATGAAGTTAGTTTCGGGTCATCGATTGAATACGTAGGATAAATGCAGTCATATGCGATTGCTGGCTTGTAATTTTTTGTAGAAATTGTCGCAACAGCGAACCTGTTAGCTTCTGTCCCGGTGCCGTGGGTTGTGTTGATAGCGATTATCGGAACGGCTTTGTCCGGGGCAAATTTGTATTCATATAAATCTTCTGCTGTATGTTCCGGGTATTTGAGCATTATAGCAACACTTTTTCCTGTATCTATAGGAGAACCCCCGCCGATACAAATAACAGCCTGAGCGCCAAAGTCTTTTGCCTTTTGGGTCGCTTCATTGATGTTGTCGGTTGTTGGATTGGGCTGTACTTCATCGTAGTTGATGAAACTGACGTTGTTGTCTTTTAATGCTTTTTCTATTACTTCCCATGCCCCTATTTTTTTGTAAGAGCTTTTGCCTGAGAGGACAATAACCTGGTCGATGCCTTTTTCTTTAAGTTCTTTTGTTATGTCCGCAATTTTGTTGATTGCGCCGACGCCAAAGAAAATGGTAGATTTCAATCTTATTTCTTTGATGTCGTTAATGTTGATGTCTTTTTCCCACATAACTTTCTCCTTTTCTAATAATTAATATAAAATATTAAACAGAGCGGTATGTAAAGACCAATCGGGCTTATTTTATTTTTACTTTTGTTATGACTCCGTGGATTTTGTGAGCCGGCATATTGTAAAAACTTACGAAAGTCGGAGTGATTTTCTTAATTAGAGCAAATATATTCCAGAAGATGTTGCTTGTTTCTATGTCTTCAACACCGTAGAAAATAACTTTTTCTTTTATGTTCAATTTTTTCAAGATTTGTTCAAGTTTAAATACTTCCATATAACCTGCGTTTATTTTTAAGATAGTTAAACCTTCGGTAACCGGCGTAAGGTCATACGTTAGCCCATAGGCTTCAGGTGTTTTATTAATCTGTACAAAAACATTGTCTGTGTACATTATATTGTTTGTGAACATCGTTTGGATTATGTATGGAGGAACCTGATCAACCCCTCTTG
Source organism: Cyanobacteria bacterium OH_PDB_230 (assembly GCA_023421795.1). Taxonomy (GTDB): domain Bacteria; phylum Cyanobacteriota; class Vampirovibrionia; order Gastranaerophilales; family Gastranaerophilaceae; genus JAEZOG01. The sequence goes on along the minus strand of JAEZSO010000002.1, from coordinate 151,499 downwards.
AAAAGAACAAAGCGGTTCCTTTTATTTTTGATAAATTTGGGTATAACATGTTGTATTTTTCAAGGAAGGTTTCTTTATCCATAAGAACCATTGATTTATATAAAGCTTGCTGTCCTTTTGTATACAAAAGAGTTAACAACAAAGGCATAGAGGCGATTATTATTGACCAATAAGCTCCGTGCGGAATTTTTGAACATGTCGCGGTGAAGAAGCACAAATCTATAAACAACAGACCCAAAGAAATAATGGCGCTTATGTATTTTTTTCTTAAAAAGAATATTGTGCACATCATTGTTGCGGTTATAGAAATTGTTGCCGTCACAGCAAAGCCGTATGCTGCAGCCAGATGAGAGGATTCTTTAAAGACCAGAATCACCAACACTACAAAGACAAGCAAGAACCAATTAGCGCTTCCTATATAAATTTGTGAACCAATTTTTTCTGATGTGTAGTCGACCTTGAACAAAGGAAACATTCTTGTGTTTATTCCCTGATAAATAACCGAGAATAAGCCGCTAATCATTGCCTGTGAAGCAATGATGGTCGCCAAAATACTTACAATCAGGAATGGAATATATAAAATAGGTTTTTGCGTTAATACCATTGAAAATAAGATGTTTTTTGCATCAGGATGATTCAACAAAAAAGCACCTTGCCCAAGATAATTTAAAATTAAAACCAAACCGACCAATACCCACGCTTTAGTTATGGGTTTTCTGCCCAGATGACCCATGTCTGCATATAAAGCTTCGGCTCCGGTTGCACAAAGAATTACTTCAGAGAGCACGAAGAATCCTGCCAAGCCGTTGTTGGTAATGAAGTTTATCCCATGGGAAGGATCAAAAGCCTTTAAAACAACGGGACAATTTGCAATAGAAGCAATTCCCGACACTCCAAGACTTAAGAACCATATAAGCATTATGGGGCCGAAGATTTTAGAGATTTTTTCTGTGCCGTGTTTTTGAATTGAAAACAGGAAAAAGGTTATCATCAAAGTAATTATGAGGATTGTTGCCTGTGAAATGTGGCTCAAAGGCTCGATAAGCTTTAAGCCTTCTACAGCAGACAACATGCTTATTGCCGGAGTGATGACGCTGTCACCTATTAAAAGGGAAATCCCAACGTACGTTAGAAACGAGAAGAAAACCATTGATCGTGAAGATTTTAAAAGTTTTTTCAAAAGTTCGTTTAATACTATTTCTCCGCCTTCGCCTTTTTTACTTAAACTCATCGCCAGCCATGCGTATTGGATGGTTACAACCAGTATCAGCGTCCAGAGGATTAAAGACAGTATGCTTATTACGTTTTCGGTGTTAACTTGTGTTGTTAAAAAGATTACGGTGAAAGTATAAATAGGGCTGGTTCCGATATCTCCAAAGACAAGCCCCATGGACTTAATTATATCGTATACGGATGACCTTATTCTGTTTATAAAAAATGATGCCATATATTTCCTTTGTTCATTATTTTCCTAACTTTATTACACACATATTTTAAAAGAAACTATTTATTGCGGGTTGTTTCTTTTTCTAAATCCGTGGTCTGTTCCTATGGTTCTTCCTATGGCTTTTATTTTTGAGCTGATGCAATTTATGCATTTTGCAGGGGTGTCGTTTATGCAGATTTTTCCGGGGTATAGTTCATAGTATTTTCTATAATCACCTTCTGTTACGTTTGGCATAACTACGTTTGCTCCGCTTTGAAGAGCCAATATTCTGCCGTTTGGATTTAGAGTTTCCATCGCGGTTGTTGCCGGAATGTTTACATCAGGCAAAAGCAGTCTTGTTATGGCCATTACTTTTCTTGCCAAAGAGAAGCTTCCGCCTTCAGCGTCTTTCAGTGGGGTTTCAGGATTGGGTATAAAAGGTCCTATGCCTATCATATCCGCTTCAATTTCTTGGAAAAATAAAATATCATCAGCTAATGATTCAACGGTTTGCCCCGGCAGTCCTACCAAACAGCCTGTCCCTACTTCAAAACATATGTCTTTTAAATCTTTCAGGCATTTTTCCCTGTTTGAAAAATCCATATTCGGGTGCATTTTCTTGTACAGTTCTTTGTCGGTTGTTTCTATTCTTATTAAAAACCTGTCTGCGCCTGCTTCTTTTAGCTTTTGGTATTCTTCATAAGTTCTTTCGCCGATGCTCAAGGTTATTGCAAGGTCAAGCTTTTTGATTTCCTTTAAAATTGGAGATAAATTTTCTACCGTATAATAAGAATCTTCACCTGATTGCATTACAATAGTTTTGTAGCCGTAAGAATGTGCTTTTTTTGCAAAATCAATTATTTCTTGAGGGGAAAGCCTGTACCTGTTGACAGTCTTATTGTCCCTTCTCAAGCCGCAATACAGACAGTTTTGTTTGCAAATATTGGAAAATTCTATAAGCCCTCTTAAGTGAACGCAGTCTCCTACGTACTTTTTTCTTACTTCATCAGCGGCTGAAAAAATTTCTTCGTCATATTCATTTGTAGAAAGCAAAGAAACTATCTCTTCTTTATTAAGTTTATGTGTTTTCTTTGCTTTTTGAATTAAATCATTCATATTATAACAGTGGATTAATTTTGCTTTTACCAAAACATTTTAAATCAAACAAGGATGATTGTAAAAATAATAATAAAACCTTGTCAAACAAGAGTTTTAGCTTAATTTATCCTTGCCCTTTTTCTTTAATTATTGTAAAATACATTCAAACACAAAGGCTGAAAGGCACTGCTAATGGGTACATATAATATCTGTTTTAACGCGGATGACAATTATACCGAACAACTTGGAGTTGCAATTCTTTCAATTCTCAGAAATTCTGACAAAAACGAAAAATTCAATTTTTATGTGTTAGACGGCGGCTTTTCAGAAAAGAGTAAAGAGCAGATTCGTTCTTTAAACGGTATAAAATCTTTTACTATTGATTTTATCAAAATGAATCCGGAAGATTTTAAAAAATGCCCTCTTTTAAAAGAATATAATCCGGAGTTTGGCCATTATCATGTTCCGGTTTCCGGTTATTACCGATTCAAGATGGCGTCAATTTTTTCTAAACTTGATAAAATCCTTTATTTGGACTGTGATATAGTCGTAACCGGCAGCTTAAAAAAGCTCTATGAAACAGATATAGAGAATTATTATACTGCGATGGTTCCTGATGTAGAAAGCGAAAATGAGGCGGAAAGATTAGATTTACCTGTATACTGCAATGCAGGCGTTATGCTTATCAACTTAAAAAAATGGCGTTCAGACAAAATTGAAAAGAAACTGTTTAATTACGCCGAAAACAACAAAGAAAAAATCCTGTGGCAGGATCAGGATGTCTTAAACGTCGTGTTAAAAGATGGAATCAAAACAATCGCGCGAAAATGGAATTTCCAATTTTTCCAATATGATTCATCAAGATACAAAGGCTTGTATGAAAAATATTTTGATTACAAAATAATTCACTACGCGGGAAGGTTCAAACCTTGGACTTGCGAGATTTCACATCCTTTATTTCAGGAGTATTTTGATTATTTGAGATTATCTCCTTGGAAAAATAAAATTACCGAATACAAAAAGAAAATTTTTGAAAAATTCATCTTGGGTGATTTGTCGACAGATCCTGCTATGACAGAAAAGACAAAAGTCGAGAACTTTTTGGAAAACAAATTGGCAGCAGAAATTCACCGCTTATATGAAGCGGTTGGTGTTTCAAACTTAAATGAATTTTCTGAAAAAATGTATCTTCCTGTTGAAAACCGACAAAAAATAGAAGACCAGCAATGGAAAATTGAAGAAAATATACGCAAAACTCAAGAACAGCAGCAGCAAATACAGCAAAACCAACAACAAATACAAGATCAGCAATATAAAATAGATGAGCTACAACAAAAAAGCTGGGAAAATCAACAAAAAGCACAAGAAAATCAGTCTATAACACAAGAAAACAATCAGAAAATACAAGAGCAACATCAGCAATTGCAAGAGCAGCAGCACCTTTTAGAGGAACAACAGCAAGGATTTTTAAATCTTTCTAAATTGCAAGACAAACAAGTTCAGGAGCTTAATCAACAAATCCTTAAAGTTGAACATGAGTTATACGAGCATACGGGGAAAAGGGTAGAAGAATTAAATTCCAGAATTTCAGATTCAGAGAAGAACTTTGCGGCGGAAATCGAAAAAGTCTACGAGGCTGACTCCAACATCTATAAATACATTGAAGAAAACGTTATGCAAAAGATTATGAAAGTAGAAGCAGATCTTTATGCATACAACAACCAAAGAGCGGATGAAACCCATAAAAGAATAAGTGATGTCGAAGGCAGAATTCACTTATTGGATAAAAATACAAACGATAAGCTGCTAGAACATGTAGGAAGGCTTGAAAAAAATATAAGCCAACTAGAACAAGCCGCCAAGTTGGATATTTTAGAGCAAAAAGAATTCTTAAACAGGCTGATACAGTCAAAAACAGACAATTTGAAAAGCTTTTTTGAAGAAGCCGTTAAAACTCAGTTGGAAATCTTAAACAAGTCATATGAAGATTCTTTAGAGACTCAGAAAAATATTTACAAAGATGAAATCAAAAATTATAAAGAATATCATTCAAACGTATTTGAAAATAAGTTGCAAAACCAAAAAGACTGGTACGAAAACGAGTTAAGAAACCAGCAGCAAAAATTTGAAATAGAATTGAAAAAACAATTAAGTGAAACACATAGCGCTTTAAATGCTGATTTCACCAAAAGACAAGAAGAACAAAAAGCTTTGTATGAAAGCAGCAACAACGAAATAAAATCTCTCTACGAAGAGTATTTAAAGGAAAAACAACAAAAAATAGAGGATTTGCAAGATAAAAATTCTTCGATTGAAGAAGGCATAATGAAACTGGAAAATAGGGTAAAAGAATGCCAAAATGCTATTAATGAACTAGAAAATGTAAATTTGCAAAAAACAAAAGAAATCGAGACTCTGAATGAAAAAATTCAACAGCAAACAAATGAAATTTTTGCTTTGAATGAGGAAGTCCAACAAAAACTGGAGCAAATGAAATCTTCGGAAGAAGAACATCAATCCCAGCTGGAGGAGTTGACAAGAGAGTATGAAGAAAAAATCAAACCGGTTTCTAAATTAATCAATTTTATAGAGGCAAGAAAAAAATCTAACAAAAAATAACAGAGCTATGAGTGAAATAAAAGTATCAGTAATTGTTCCCATATACAATGTTGAAAAGTATCTGAAAAAGTGCATGGATACCATTATTCACCAAACCCTTAAAGAAATCGAAATTATTTGTGTAAATGATGGTTCAACCGATAAATCAAGAAAAATTATCGAAAATTATGCTAAAAAAGATCCAAGAATAATTATTTTAGACAAAGAAAACGGCGGGTTGTCCTCTGCAAGAAATGTCGGCATGAAAATAGCCAGAGGCGAATACCTTGGTTTTGTTGATTCAGATGACTGGGTCGAGAAAACGATGTTTGAAAAGCTTTATAACAATGCCAAGCAATTTGACTCACAAATGAGTATCTGCGCTGTTCATAAGTATGATGACAGGACAAAAAAACTTCTTTACGATGATCCTTATTTTACCTTAGGATATTTTGACGAATCGTTTGATAACAGGACATTTAACCATCATGAGACTCTGGATTTTATGTTCGATGTTTGTGTTATGGCCTGGAACAAAATCTATAAAAGAAGCTTTATAGAAGAGCATCAAATTTTTTATCCCGATGGCTTGATTTTTGAAGACGGTCCTTTCTTTTTTGCCGGATATTTGAAAATGGACAGGGTTTCGTTGGTTAGAGATTTCTTATATTACTACAGGATAAACAGGGCGAATTCTATAGTTCAAAAAGGCGACAAAAACTTTGTGAACATATTTGATGTTACCGAAATGATATGGAAAGAAATGAGGACTCAGCCTTATTTTGAATCCATAAAGTATGACTTTGTCGAGAAAAAATTCCATGATATTTCTTACCGTTTTCAAATAATGAAAAAGGATTATCAAGAAGAATTCTATAAAAGATTAAAGGGTTTTGAACCTTTATTTGGCGAGGGTTTATACGATTGGGAGAGGATAAGAGAACAAAATAAGTGGACTCATGAGCATATGGACATTATCGCTAATCAAACTTATGAGGATTACTTGTTCTACCTGTCTGGAGGAGCATACAGGCACAGGGCTCCATTAAAGGACAAAATTAAATTTAAAATAATGGAAATTTTGTATTATACGCCCGATCACTATACATTCAAATACAAAAAGCACATAAAAACGATTAAAAAAGAGCCCAAACAACTTGTGGATGTTTGGTATCAAGACGACTTTTTGTATATAAGGCTTCCAAAGGTAAAGCTCAAGTTTAGATTTAATTATTCTGAATTAGAAAAGAAATATAAATGATAAAACCTGTAATATCAATAATTATACCGGTGAATAATGTTGAGGGATATCTTCCAAGTTGTCTTGGAACTCTTGTCAACCAGACTTTTAAAGACTTGGAGATAATTTGCATTGATGATGGTTCTACAGATAATTCTTTAAGGGTTTTGCAAGAGTTTGCTGGTAATGATTCCAGGATTAAGGTTTTGTCTCAAGCTGAGAGAAAAGGTACATCTTGCGCCAGAAACCTTGGTTTAAAAAATGCAAACGGCGAATATGTAGCGTTTGTAGATGGAGATGACTGGGTAGAGCCTGATATGTTTGATAAGCTCTACGAAAGCGCTAAAAAGCACGATACAGATATAACCATTTGCGCTGTTCATTTTCACAATGAATTTACGCAAAAATCCACTCATAATCTGCCTTATTATAATTTGAGTAATTTTCCTGAAGCATTGAATGATAGTGCGTTCAGCCCTGAAGAAACCGCACCTTTTCTTTTAGATATAAATACTGCCTCTTGGAATAAAATATATAAAAGAAAATTTTTAAAGCAAATTAAAGCAGAGTTTAAAGAAGGCTTTATTTATTCGGATTTACCGTTTTTTTATGAGACTTATCTAAAAGCAAAAAGGGTAAGTATCGTAAGAGACTTTTTATATTTTTACAGAGCGAACAGGTTGGATTCAACAACCAACAAACCTGGCGTTAGAATTCTGGACAGGCCTGCTATGGTCTGCGCCGCTTATGAATGTTTGAAAAAGGTTTCGTTTTTTGAAAAGATAAAACAAAATGCTCTTTTTTGGGTTATCGATGATCTTTTCCACACTTATACCCTTGTCGAAAGCAAGTATCAAAAAGAATTTTATTTCAGGATGAAAAAAATATTCAATTCCTTGGATTTAGAAGGAATCAGTCCTGAAGAGCTAAAAAAGTTTTATTTTTATGAAGAGTTTAATGCAGTTCTCAACTCAACATATGATAGCTATAACCACTTTTTGTTTCTTAAATATAAAAATTTAAAGAAAAAAGAGCAACAATCAAAACAAACAAAAAGTATAAGACACCAGAAAACAGTAGATTATTACGAAGCCAAAATAAAAGAACTTTCAGAAAATAACAAAAATTCTTCTGAAATTGAAGTAAAAGCGCAAAAAGATTGGTATAATAATCTGCTTGCAACAGAATCCGAAAAACAAAAAAAGGTATATGAAAGCCAAAAAACATTTGAGTTAGAACAGCAAAGAACGTTGCTGGAAAAAGAGGCTGATGACAGGCTCCAGGCTCAAAATAATATCGCCTGGGCAAAATTCGATATAACGAAAAAACAAATAGACGATTTTTGGAAAAATGAAATAGAAGAAAAGCTTAAAGAGCAGAAAAACCGGTTTGAACAACAAATTGAAGAAGCCAGAACCGAATTAAATAATTTCTGGCAAGCTGAAATGCAAAAACAGCTTGAAGAACAAAAACAACTTTTCGATCAGCAACTTGAAGAAGCAAGAAATGAAGTACAAGCAGATAAAGATTTAGAGACGGAGCAGAAATTAACCTGTCAAAAAGATAAATATGAAAACAAGATCAGACAAGTAGAAAATACTGTTGCCGAACAAAAAACTTTTTATGAAAACGAAATAAATCAGGTAAAATTTGTTTTAAAAGTCGTAAAGAAACTCAAGAAAATTAAACATAATATAAAAAATAGGCTAAAATTATAGTAGAGAAAAATATATGTCTAAATCGTACATCCCAAAAGTATCTGTCATAATTCCTATTCAAAATCTAGAGAACTATCTTGAAAAATCTTTAGATTCTGTTGTCAATCAGACTTTTAAAGAAATAGAAATTATTTGCGTGGATGATGCTTCTACTGATAATTCACCAAAAATTCTAAACGATTTCGCGAAAAGAGATGACAGAATAACAATAATAAGACAGGAAAAACAACAAGGCCAAGCCTCTGCGAGAAACAGAGCTTTAGCATTGGCTAAAGGTGAATATATAGCCTTTGTCGACGGGGATGATTGGGTCGATGTAAGGATGATTGAAAGCCTTTATGAAAATGCCCTAAAAAATGATTCTGACATTGTTATGTGCGCTACAAAAGTTTTTGACGAACAAGAACAGCAATTTGCCGAAGACACCGGATACTACAGTCTGAGCATTTTTGATGATTCGTTTGACAACAAAACGTTTTCCCATTTTGATTGCCCTGAACTGATACTTGATATCAATGTTGCGATATGGAGCAAGCTTTATAAAAAAGATTTTCTTTATAAAAACAAAATAAGATTTAGTGATGGGTATATTTTTGAAGATTTGTTGTTCTTTTTTGAAACTTATTTGCAAGCAAAAACGGTTTCTGTATCAAGAGAAAAATTTTATTTTTACAGAATTAATCGTTTCGGCTCTACAATGAGAAAAGTTGAAAAACAGATTCTAGACAGAATTGAGATGGTGTCTCAAACTTTTAAACTTTTTAAAGAATTGCCGTACTATGAAGAAATTAAATTCAAAATCATAGATTGGCTTATTAGTGATCTTTTCCATCGCTATACTCTGGTCAGTTCCAAATACAAAAAAGAATTTTTCTACAGAATGAAAAAAGTCTTTTTGGATTTGGATTTTAAAGGCATAGATCCTAAAATATTAGAAAATATTTATTATTTCAAAGAATTTCAGCTTGTAACAGAAAACGAATTTGAAGCCTGCAACAGCAAATTTTTTGATACCTTTACTGATTCAAAAAAGAAAAATCAAGAGCTTAAAAGTAAGTATGAAGAGCAAATTCATCTTAATTCGATCTCTTTTCAAAAAGAAATCGATAGCTTAAAAACGTTTTATAACCAGGAGTTGGAAAACCAAAAAATATCCCAAGAAAAAATCTTTGAAGAGTATCATCAAAGTGAACTTAAAAACCAAAGAGAATGGCACGAAAACTATATTAAAGAAGAGCTAGAGAAGCAATCACAATACCATGAGAATAATCTTAAAGAAGAGTTGTTTAAACAGTCGCAGTACCATGAGAATAACCTTAAAGAACAATCGCAGTTCTATGAAAACAATTTGAAAGAAGAATTAGAAAAACAGTCACAATACTATGAAAATAGGCTAAAGGAAGAGTCAGAAAAGCAATCACAACTCCATGAAAGCTGCTTAAAAGAGGAGCTGCAAAAGCAATCACAGTATTATGAAAACGAAATTCAAAGAAAACTTGAAAGCCAGCAAAAATGGTTTGAAGGTGAGATAGAAAGAAGAATATCAGAAGTAGATGTTTGGCACAACAATAACTTAGAGAACCACCTTAAAGGGCAAAAAGAATATTATGAAACAGAGCTTTCTAACCTTGAGTCTAAGTTAAAGCAAGAGATTGAAGACCAAAGACTCTCTTATGAGCAGCAAATTTCAGATCAGCTTGCGCAATTTGATAAGGATACAAAATACCTGAAATTGGCCATAAAAGCCCTTAAAAAAGTCAGAAACATAGGCAATAACTTCAAAAAAGCCATTGTAAGGCCAGTTGAAACCTCTCAAGAAGTTCTTGAAACAAAAACGCCCAAGGTTTCTGTTATATTGCCAATTTATAACGTTGACAAGTATTTAAGGCAGTCGTTGGATAGCCTTATAAACCAAACCCTGAAAGATATTGAAATTATTTGTGTAAATGACGGCTCTACCGATAATTGTTTCAACATATTGGAAGAGTACTCTCAAAAGGATTCAAGGATAAAAGTTATCCACAAGAAGAATGCAGGTACGGGGGCCGCCAGAAACGACGGGCTCAGAATCGCGACAGGAGAATGCATCGGCTTTGTGGATCCAGATGATTGGGTTAGAGAAAATATGTTTGAGCGTCTTTATTCTTTGATTCAAGAAAAGGACGTTGATATTGTTATGTGTACTCCGGGTGGATTCGATGAACAAAACCAGCAGGAAAGAGATTTCCCGTATTTTGTGGATGCAAATTTCAAATCGGAATTAGAAAACGGCATTTTCAACTGGAGAAGTATTTCCCCCTTCTCTTATCCTATGTGTGTTTGGAACAAGTTGTATAAAAAAGAATTGTTTGATAAACACAAGATAGACTTTGCAGAAGGTCTGGATTTTGAAGATCATAAGGTTATCTTCGGCTCTCTTCTGACTGCCGAGAAAATATGCTTTGTAAGGGAAAAACTGTATATCTACAGATTTAATAGAGAAGGGTCTATTTTAACTGATAATAACAGACGTTTGATTGATCATATAAAAATCTTTGATATTGTTGAGAATATCTTGAATAGCACAGGAACAATGCAGCCTCTTAGAAATGATTTCATTACGTACAAAATCCATAATCTTCTATATTATTACAGTATGATAAAAGAAGAGCATAAGGACGAATATTATTCCAAAATGGTTGATGCCATAGCGCAGATGAATCTTTCCAACGAAGAAACAGAAAAGCTGTGCGGGCAATACGTAGAGCTTGCTGAGGTTATGACAAAAATACAATCTGCACAGAAAATGAATATATAGCTACCAGATATGGATTCAAGGCAGCAAAAGCAAAGGTCTTTTATAAGAAGTTAAACAAAACCGAAAAGCTATCTTCTGCTTGACTCGATGGGTTTCAATAAACGGTTGTGCTATGTGTTTTCGCTAGAGCGTTTTTTGCGTTTCTTTTTATCTTTTTTGTTTATTTCGATTTCGCGTTTCGCATTATCCACAGAAATTTTAGCGAGAGGCTTTCTTGTTTGTCTGTCATAAAATACCAGCCAGTGCTTTCTTTTTGGGTTATCAACAGAGAAAGCCAGTCTTCCTCCCACTCTGTCACCTATTTTAATAGGAGTGAATGCCAAAGTGTTCTCCGCGAATATTGAAGGATAAAAATTTGTTTTTAAGTCATTAACAAGACACACGTCGAAACTGGAGAAATTTTTGTTTGAATGGTTCTGTATTGCAAGGCCTATAATAATAGTGTTTAATTCCCCAAATGGGTCTTTTTCGAGTCCCACGTTGGTAATTCTTACATCGAGTCCTTTGTATGAAATTTCTTCTTGTTTCATAAAATCACTTGATAAAACAGGCAATTTAAGGTTATCGAGAATTTTTACTTTGATTTCATCGCCCGGAGAGATTAAAACATCTTTTCCTTTTCTGACCAAACTTATTCCAAGCCCGATCCCTGCCCCTATTGCGGCGCCGCCTGCCACGGTATATCCCTGACTTGCTATGGCTGCTTCAATCCCGAGAAGATTTAACGCTGTAAATCCCCCTATTACACCTCCAGCTAAGGTATAAGCGGTATCTGTTGCTACTGTTTTTGCAACCCCGGCCACAGGATGGAGCTTTGTCGTCATTTTCCCTTCTATCGGAATCTCCCTGCCGTCAGGCGTTACGAGGTAATCAAATGAAAGCTCGATCCAACCGTCTCTTCCCAGTCTTTTTGAAGCTGACAGGTCTCTTACTTTCCCATGGGCAATAGTGCCTAACGGAAGTATAACCCCTTTGTCTCCCACTACTTCATTTGTTATTTCCGCAAAAAACTCGTCTCCGGTTTCGGTTACACCTGCTCCCAAGACTTGTGAGACAGTCATATTGATTATGTCGTTGGATTTTATAACTTCTGTTTCCCCAGTGAATATTGGGTTTTTCTGCTCTTCTTTTGTTTCTGTTTTTTCAGCATGACCTTCAAAGACAGTTGATGAATCATAATTGTCGGCTGAAAAAGCCCTCAAGCTTGCCAGGTTTGAATAGCTAAAACAGAATATTATAAAAATGGCTATTATCTTTTTCAATCAACTCTCCCTAAATCGTAAAATGGTGCTTATTAATTAAAATAATACACCATTTTTTATTATAATTCATTAAATTTACAGGTTATACTTTTGGCGGTTCAGAAGCTTCTTTTTTGGCTTGTTCTTTTTCAGCCGCGTATTCCGCGATAAAGCCTGTATTGAACTTTCCGCTTATAAAAGTTTTGTTTTCAATAATCTCTTGATGGAAAGGGATTGTTGTTTTGATGCCTGTTATAACATATTCTTTTAAAGCCCTGTACATTCTTCTTCTGGCTTCTTCTCTGTCTCTTCCCCAACAAATCAATTTACCGATCATTGAATCATAATAAGGCGGGATTTTGTAGCCTGGATACGAATGAGAATCGACTCTTACGCCGAATCCGCCGGGAGCAATATACCCTCTTATTTCGCCAGGGCAAGGCATAAAGTCTTTGTCTGGATCTTCCGCGTTAATTCTACATTCAATAGAGTGGCCTCTTAGTTGGACATCATTTTGTCTGAATGAAAGAGGTTCTCCTGCCGCTACTTTAATTTGTTCTTTGACCAAATCGATGTTGGAAATCATTTCAGAGACACAGTGTTCAACCTGTATTCTTGTATTCATTTCCATAAAATAGTAGCTTCCATCTGAATCAAGCAAGAATTCTATGGTTCCGGCTCCTTCGTAATTGATAGCTTTAGCGGCTGTTACCGCTGCTTTACCCATAGCTTCTCTTGTTTTTTCGTCTATGGCTGGAGATGGAGCTTCTTCGATTAACTTTTGGTGTCTTCTTTGAATAGAGCAATCTCTTTCTCCCAAATGAACCACGTTTCCGTGACTGTCGCCTATGATTTGAACTTCAATATGGCGAGGGTTTTCAAGATATTTTTCTATATAAACGCCTGCATTTCCGAATGCATTTTGAGCTTCTGTTTTACATAATCTCATGTTGTCTTCAAGTTCGCATTCGTTGCGCACAATCCTCATCCCTTTTCCGCCGCCGCCTGCTGTAGCCTTGATGATGATTGGATAGCCGACTTTTTTAGCGAAAGCTTTAGCATCTTCAACTGTATCAATCAAATCCGTTCCAGGAGTTGTCGGTACGTTATTGTCTTGCATTGTTTTTCTTGCTGTTGCTTTATCTCCCATTTTTCTCATAGCGTCTGAAGATGGTCCGATAAATTTGATTCCGTGTTCTGTACAAATATCAACAAAATCAGCTCTTTCAGCCATAAATCCGTATCCGGGGTGAATGGCATCAGCACCGCAAGTTAATGCAGTTGATATTATTGCAGGGATGTTTAAGTAACTTTTGTTGCTTGGTGCAGGACCGATACAATATGCTTCAGTCGCCAAGCTTACGTGGAGTGAATCAGCGTCTGCTTGTGAATAAATAGCAACTGTTGGGATGCCAATTTCTCTACAAGCTCTGATTATTCTAACAGCGATTTCGCCTCTATTTGCTATTAATACTTTTTTGAACATAATGTTTTCTAATTCCTTTTTTTCAATAATAGCTTTTCGCATAAGACTTTGAAAATCCTAATGCGAAATTTCTTTTATTCAATATAAATTATTCTACGTACATTAAAACTTGGCCGTATTCAACAGGCTGACCGTCTTGAACACAGATTTCAATAACTTTTCCTGCATGCTCTGACTCTATTTCGTTCATTAGTTTCATTGCTTCAATGATACAAACAACCTGGCCCGGAGCAACGGCTTCGCCAATAGCAACAAATGCTTTGCTGTCTGGAGACGGAGCTTTGTAGAAAGTTCCCACCATAGGTGAAAGAATTGCTTTTCCTTTTGGAGCTGGAGCTTCTGTTTTTGCTTCTGCCACTTGAGAAGTCACTGTTGCTGCAGGTGCAGGGGCTGCCATTACAGCGGGAGCCATAGGTGCATATGCCTGAGCCGTTACAACTTCTTTTTCTTTTCTAAGAACGATTGCTTTGTCGACATCTTCCAATGTAAGTTCAGTCAATTCGCTGTCAGATAAGATTTTCACCAATTTTTCAATATACTCAATATCAAACTTCATACTATTATCCTTTTACTACTACTACTACTACTACGATTTTTATTTCTACTATACTCTATCTAAATATTCGTTGGTTCTGGTATCAACCCTGATGACATCACCATTTACAACGAAGAAAGGAACGTTTACCATAGCGCCGGTTTCTAGTTTTACAGGTTTTGTACCGCCTTGAGAAGTGTTTCCTTTATCGGCAGGAGGGGCATCAACAACCTCTAATTCAACATGGTTAGGCATATCAACACCGATGATTTTAGATTCATGCATCAATACTGATAAATTCATGTTTTCTTTCAGGTATTTTATACCGTCGCCGATTTGGGCATCTGTAAGGCTTAATTGTTCGTATGATTCAAGATCCATCATCACGTAGTCTGAACCTTCTTTATAAAGATATTGCATATCTCTTCTGTCCAGTGTTGCTTTTGCAACTTTTTCACCGGCTCTGAATGTTTTTTCAATTACGTTTCCTGTTTCAGCGTTTTTTAATTTTGTTCTTACAAACGCTGCACCTTTTCCAGGTTTTACATGAAGGAATTCAACAACAGACCATAGTCCGTTATCAAGTTCGATTGTCAAGCCTGTTCTTAAATCGTTTACTGAAATCATCTAATTATCCTTATTTCTGTTTGTCTATATTTGCAAATAATATCATAAAATAATTTTAATGAGAATTTGTAAAGACTAAAAGTATAGTTTTATTAAATGATTAAAAAGCGTAGAAATTTGGCTAAATTTCAAACTGTTTTTCAAAATTATCTTTCATAGTCCAGATTCCGCATGGGCATACTCCCTCGCAAATACCGCAGCCTATACATCTTTCTTCGTTAGAAATATAAACAACTTCATTATCTTCTGTGACTATTCTTTCGATTGCGTTTTCGGGGCAGGCATTTAGGCAGAATTCGCAGTCTCTGCAGAAACCGCAACTTAAACAACGCCCTTTTTCTTCGGTAGGTTCAGATTGAGAAACTTTTGTTGAGCTATAACCTTGGTAAAACTCAGGTTTAACCCTGTCTCTTGGAAGCATCGGTGCTTTTTCAAATGTTTCAAGCGGCAAAGAATGAAGCATTCTGTCTATGTTTTTGGCTATTTTGACGCCATCAGCCAGAGCATTCACAAACAATCCCTGCTTTATGGCATCACCTGCTACAAATATTTTTTCATTTTTTTCTGTTTGCATAAATTCATTTAATTCAACAGTTCCTTTTTCATTAAGAAGTTCGTTTTCCAGGAAAGAAAATTCAGGTCTGTCTCCAACAGAAATAATTACAGAATCTGCCTCAAGGAAGGTTCCATCTTTAAGTAAAACGCCCTTGTCGGTTATTTTATCTGTAAAGCAAGGCCATAGAATTTTAGATCCTAAAGCTTCCGCATGTTTGATTTCTTTGTCAAAAGCTGCTGGTTTTTGAATATCAATTGCAGTAACATCATTTGCGCCCATTTTATAAGCGCCTATTACAACATCCATAGCCGCATTTCCGGCGCCAATTACAACTACCTTTTTGCCTACAGAAATGTTTTCGCCATTGTTGATTTTTTTGAGGAAATCAAGTCCCTTTATCAATTTTTCGTGTCCTTCAAAAGGAATTACCACGGGGGTATGCGCGCCAATTGCAACAACAATAGCGTCATAATTTTCTTCTAAAGTTTTAAATATTTCCTTGTCAACTTTTTTGTTTGTATGAACATTTATTCCAAAAGATTCAAGCCTTTGGATTTCAGTGTTTAAAACATCTTTGTTTAGCCTGTCCTCAGGGATTACTTGAGATAGCTTTCCACCTATTTTTTTATCCATTTCAAAAATATCAACATTGTATCCGAGTTTCTTCAGCTGCCAAGCGCAAGATAGGCCGGAGGAACCGGAACCTATAACGACGATTTTTTCAGATTTTGATATTTCAGGTTTTTTGATGTTTATATCTTTGGACAAAGTTCCAAGCTCTGCGACTTTTATTTTTTCATCCACCAGTTCCCTGTTGCATTGCTCCATGCATAAATTTGGGCAAACATTGCCGCAAACAGATGCAGGGAAAGGAGTGTATTCGAGAACAAGCTCTAAAGCTTCTTCCAATTTGTCGTTTTTAAGTAAGTTGATTCTTTTTTGTGTTGGTATTCCTAATGGGCAGCCGCTTTCACAAGGTGCAAGATTTGTATGGTTTTCCCAGCTTGGAGTTCTTAATCTGCCGTTTCCTTTTGAAACTAGTGCCGACACTTTAAAATCATCTTTGTAGATGTCTGAAAATATGCCTTTTTCAACCCATAATTTTTCCCTAAAATCTTTGATGGAGATTAAAGATTCAACTTCTTTTTCACCATATATTTTAGGAACTATTTTTGTCCATTGGCTCCAATCGGTTAAGCTATCTATTATTTCAGGTTTTTCGATGTTTTCTAAAAATTTTTCCAACCCGGAAAGTAAAAATTCTTTGTCAGAATCATTTAACCCGGTCAGAACAACTTCGCTGTAAATGTCTTTTACAGGCCCTCTTACGTATATTGTGCCGCCAACCATTCCAACGCAAGAGCGTGAACCCAGTATGGAGTTAAATTCCTCACATCCCCAGCCGCAAACAACAGCGGTGCCTCCGCCCATAAATTCAAAACTGAATGACCCTGTGTTTTTTAACACCCAGAATTCAGGAGCTTGGTATTTAGGGTCATATTTCATAAGAGCTCCGGATCTTGTGCCGACTCTTCCCCCTACATAAATTTTTCCGCTGGCAGCGCAATGAGCAGTTGTGTCTCCGCCATCACCTTTTACGACAATTTCAGCGCCTGCATTAAGCCAACCAACATCGGCAGGAGCAGGTCCTTCTACAATAATTTTTGTTCCTGGCATACCCATCGAACCAACTCTTTGTCCGGGATTTGAAACTTTAAAAACCAGGTTTTTTTTATCTTTTGACCAAAGGGGACCGCCTATATCGTGCTGTCCTGATGCGTTTATTTGAAACTCGTTAAAACCCTCTTCCATCTTTTCATATATTGACTGGAGAAGTTCTTGTGTTGAAATTCTTTTTTCGTTTATCAAAGTTTCTATAACTGCTATTTTAGTCATTTTATGTCCTTAGAATTAACATACGTGTTGGATTTGTAATCTTGCCGCAACGTGTTTGTCAACGGTGATGAGGGCATCGGATCTTCCTACAGGCAATGAGCTGTTGCCGATAGGCGCGAGTAATTTTTTAAGTTCAGTATTTGTCGCAAGGAAGTAATTAACAATATTTTCCGCTGCCTTATCGACATCCAGTCTTTCGACAAGAACAGGATTTTGCGTCGTTATTCCGACCGGACATAATCCTGTGTTACAAGCGTTACACTTGCCAAAGTCATTGCCAACGCATCCCGCCATTTGCAGGATTAATTTTCCTGTGAATACGCCGTTAGCACCCAAACACATCATTTTAAAAGCGTCTGCTGCAAGATTGCCGAACATACCAAGTCCGCCGCCTGCCCACAGAGGGATTTGGCTTTGCTTACCCTGGTGAATAGCCGCCAAATAACAATCTCTTAGTCTTGATACAATCGGATGCCCCGTGTGATCAAGCGAAATCTCATGGGCCGCGCCTGTTCCTCCGGCGATACCATCCAGGAAGAATCCCCCTACGATGTTATAAGGGTCTCTTAATAGGTTGTTATATACTGATACGCTTGTAACAGAGGCTGCTACTTTAATTGCGACAGGAACCCTGAATTTGAAGGCTGCGTTCATAGACAAAAACATTTTTTGAACGCTTTCTTCGATAGAATATAGCCCTTGATGGTTTGGAGGAGATAAAAGATCTGCTTTTGGAACGCCTCTTATTTCCTGTATGTGTCTTGCCACTTTTTTTGCTAGAAGCAATCCGCCGTCGCCGGGCTTAGCTCCTTGGCCTATTTTTATAAGAACGCCGGCAGGATCTTCTGTCATTTCAGGCATTGCGTTTATAATTCTGTTCCATCCAAAGTGCCCGGAAGCTATCTGAAGAATCATGTATTTTAAATATCTTGACTTTAAAAGCTTTATGGGGACTCCACCTTCACCTGAACACATCCTTACAGGCAGTCCGACGACTTCGTTCAGGTAAGCTGTAGCGATAGCCATTGCCTCCCACATTCTGGTTGATAAAGCCCCGATTGACATATCGCCTATTATGATAGGGTATATCCAGTTGGTAGTGGGAACTTTTTTATCTATAGACAGTTCTCCGTCTTTTATGCTGAAAGGCAATTCTTCAGGCGGCATAACTCTTCCGAAAGGAGATAGAATGTCAAAAGTGTGTCTCTGAGCGTCTAAAGAGGGGTCTGTCATCTGAGAAATACGGCCGATTTTGATTTTATCGAGGGTTCTTCCTTCTGTGTGAAGGTTTGTTCTTCCTCCTCTTTTTGGAGAATCGGCGTTTTCTGTTCTATATTTTACATTTATCCTGTGATCTTTGTTATAAACTGGTCTAATGGCTTCATTGGGGCATACTCTTGTGCAGATTCCGCATCCTACACAATTTTGATCTGTCTTTATAACCTGTTTTATCACGGGTTCAGCAATCATCCTTGATTGAGGAGTTGGCACAGGACCTTCGCTGTATACTTTTCTTCTCTTTTCAACAGAAGCTTTTATAGCACCAAAAGTACAAGCAGCAATGCATTTTCCGCAAAGAGTACATCGGTTGTTGTTATACTCTATTTGCCACATCAAATCGTCTTTGGATATATCGTTTGCCTTTACTGGTGCCATCTTTCAACCTTCAAATCGTTTCCTATAACAACCATTTCTCTTTCATTAGGGTAAATGTCTGCTTCAATATTTCTATTAGGCAAAATTTCATTTATACCTGTGACTTCAGAAGTTATCACAACCGTATCATCAGTCACCCCAACGACCACGGGTCTTAATTTTTTAGAATCGCAGGTCGTAAACATCGTCCCATCAGGAGTTACTGCAATCAGCGTGTTTGGGCCGTTTATTTCCAAGTTTGATAAGGATGCTTTTATCCTCAATAACACTTCTTTATCAGTTCTTTGGTTTATTTCACCAAAAGGGAGAGGTGTTATTACGTGTTTAAAATATTTTAAAGGCCATTTTAGAATCTTGTTTACATAGTGTAAGGTGTATAAAAAGCATTGGGAGTCGCTTTCAAAACCTATGTAACCTTTGTATAAATTTTGCTGGAAAAGTTTGTTTTTTTCATAGAAGGTGTTTTCGCCGTTTACAAGGGCGCTGTATCCTTGTAGAAAGAAGGGATGGGCTGCATATCTTACGATGTCATAATTTGTGTTTTGTCTGCACTGGGCTGTTATTATTTTTGCTGTGAAGGTATTGTCTTCTTCCCATAATCCAAAATAGGTACCGATATCTTTTGGGTCTCCTATTTCTTTTAGCATAAGAGTGTCTGGCCAGAAAGAATAGACATATCCTTCCTGGCTGTCTTCAAGTGCTTTTCTGAGCTTTAACCTTGTATCTATTAAAAGTTCTTCTTTTTCATCAAGAGGCGCATATTTATATGATTTTGGGTAGTTAAAAACCTCAAAAAGGTAGTTAGGCATAGGCTCAATGTTTAACCCGGCTGCTTTTTCAACGTTCACATCCGGCGCCCACTGCATTATCCTCACGAATCCTATGTTGTGAAGGATATCTTCGGCTATGTGCATGCCTTCATTTGTGCAGGCCATTGAAAGAATAGGTAAATCTTTGTAATTTTCAAATACGCCGCCTAAATCCTGCATTACAAAGGCAAAACCAGAGTTATCGTGCCCTTTTTGCTGAGAGCGCATAAGTTTCAATGCTTTTGAGGGGTGGAAATATTTAGTAGATTTTATTGCGCCGATTCTACACATGATTTAACCTTGCAAACTGCCCAAAAATAGCATATCCTTTTAGGTTAGCCTTGTCAAGTATTTAGTGTCAAAAATACAATTAAAAACAATGCTGAGTAAAAATTGGTAAAATCTCGAATTTTGCTCAATTAATTTATTAACAAAGATTGAAAGCGAAAGAATTTTTTTTGTATCAGAATTTGTTTGCGAGATATTCAAAAATATTTTTGTTGTGTTCCCATAGCTCTTCTTTTGCTTCATTTTCAGGCAATTCAAGGGTGATCGTCGGGATGTTTCTTTCTATTCCTGCAAAGGTTCCGAGACTTCCGGGTGTCGGATAACCTATATAATCCTGGACGGGATAACCTGTTATTTTTGATATTTTTTCGGCCAGTTCTTTTGCGGGGCCGTCATAGTTCACGATTTTATATGGGGCATGGATTGCTAAAATACAGTCAATGTCAAACTGTTCAAAAACTTTCAGAACAAATTTTGTTTCTCTTTCACTGCTCGGATGTTCTCCGCCAAAATAATCTTTGTCTTCTGTAAGTTCCCAATTTTGGGACGGAAAATTTCTGTTTAAATCAACGCCATTTACATTTTGTCTTGTGTTTAAATGCTTTCCGTCCGGGTTTAAGCACGGAATAAAAAGCAAGCGGTTTTTGTTTACTTCAGGGTCTGATTCCAGGTATTTACGTATTAAATATTCTCCGTCCGGTTCATCCCCGTGTAAAACACCGATTATAAGAATACTTTTTTCAGGGTGTTCAGGTTTCAATTTTATCAGTTCTATAGGGTAGTTTAATTTGCTGTGTATGGTCCTGATTACTGTCATTTTATTCACCCATAACTTTAATGATGACTCTTTTTTGCCTTTGGCCGTCAAATTCGGCATAATATATTTGCTGCCAGGTACCAAGATCCAATCTTCCTTTAGTTACCGGCACAATGACTTCATGGCCTATTAATAAGCTTTTCAGATGGCTGTCTCCATTCGTTTCTCCTGTTCTGTGGTGTTCATAGTCTCGTTTAAATGGAGCTATTTCTTCGAGCCATTTGTCTATGTCCCTTATTATCCCGTCTTCGGCATCATTTACATAAACGCCTGCAGTTATATGCATTGCGCTTACTAATATCATCCCTTCTGAAATTTGGCTTTCATTAAGTG
The DNA here is from genome assembly GCA_023421795.1 of Cyanobacteria bacterium OH_PDB_230. Taxonomy (GTDB): domain Bacteria; phylum Cyanobacteriota; class Vampirovibrionia; order Gastranaerophilales; family Gastranaerophilaceae; genus JAEZOG01. Next base: position 130,378 of record JAEZSO010000002.1, on the reverse strand, counting down.
CTTGTTCAATTTCTTGTGTGATATTTATATATTCCCTTGGTTTTTTTGTATCGAACCATAAATACTTTGTATGAAACTTCATTTTGACTCCTTTTCATATTTTCTTTATTTGATAGTATCAATTTTTAATAAAAAATGGAATATTCTGTAATAATATCTGCTCGGCTGTTAGTTTTTTGTTAACTAAAAAACACCCTAAATGGGGTGTTTTTTAGCTGGGATTTTCCCAAAGACAAAAACGGGTTGGAATTAATTAATCACAACAGCTGTTACATTTAGGTACACAGTTCATGTTGTCACATCCGCAACCACATTTATAAGTTGTGTGGAATAAGTTGTACCAATAGCCTCTTTTTTTACAACAACAAGAGTTTTGTTGGCAACAAGTGTTTTGTTGACAGCAACAAGGATCCATTGGAGCAGCATATCCGGTCCAATAAGTTCCTACGATTGGTGCGGCACATCCGCATGGCGCTTGCATAATAGGTGCAGAACATCCACAACCACATGCAGCGAATGATTGGCTCATACCCATAGTCAGAGCCGTTGCTAATGCAAATACAGATACTAAAAGTTTTTTCATATCATTTTTCCTTTACTAGTTCTAAGAGAACAATTTTACTTTCTACATTTACAGCCTTATTTACGCTATTTGTAGTTAGGACTTATTATATTCTTCATAAAATGCTAATTCATTAAGCGTAAGTATAATTTTTTTAAGAAAAAAGTCCTATTTTTTGAGGTCTTCATACTGTTTGTTTTGTTGAGAAAACCCCCTGAAGGGAGTTTTCTTACGATGCGATAAAATCTTATTGCAAATTAATCACAACAATCGCATTTAGTTGGTTCGCATGGGCAAGCAGGAGATGCACAGCCACATGGAGCTGCAGGACAGCAAGTAGCTGGACAAGCTGGAGACGCACAAGGCGCTGGACAACAAGGTTTGATGCATGCAGCAGGGCAGCAAGGAGTTCTTTGTGGTGCAGGGGCATAGTTTGACGGAAACGCCCAAGCGTCACAAGGACAAGGACAGCTGTCAATTGACGCTGCACATCCACAAGGCGCTTGCATCATTGGTGCAGCGCATCCACATCCGCATCCGCATGCTGCGAATGATTGGCTCATTCCCATCGTTAGAGCCGTTGCTAACGCAAAAACAGACAATAATAATTTCTTCATATTCTTTTCCCTTTACTATTTTTAAAAGAATATCTGTAATACCTCACAGTAAGGCATTATCTTATTCTTTTAGTTTTACATTATTAAGGCCATTATAGGAGCTATACAATGGCATTACATTAAACGTTCGCATAATTTTTAATGAAAATTGAACTCCTTGAGTATAATATCTTTTTGGCGGTTTTTATCTTGTCTGGATTCAAATATTTGCTTGAATTGTGTTTGGTGAGTAATTTAAATTTTCTATAAAAAAACACTCCCCATTGGAGAGTGTTTTCCGTGATAAATCACAATGATCAACTAAAAACTTTCATGAATATAAATTAATTAGTCACAACAACATTTGTTTCTTCTAAATAATTTATCCCAGAAAGTTCTTCTGCAGCAGCTGTAACCGCAATCACATTTGTTGCAACAACTGTTACAACAACTGTTACAACAACTGCTACAGCTAGGTTGACAAGGACAAGCAAATCCTGTTGCACAAGGGTCACAACATTTTGGTGCGCAAACAGGGCATGCTGGCTGGCAAATAGGACATGCCGGCTGTACAGCACAACCACATCCGCACGCTGCGAATGATTGGCCTACATTTGTAGTTAGCACTGCAAATAAGGCGATAGCCGTTACTAAAAGTTTTTTCATAACATTTTTCCTTTGCTAATTTTTAAAAGAACAAAACTAAAAAACCGCAGTAACTGAAATTTCTAATTTCGTTCTTTTATTTATCCATCAAGGTGTATTATATAGGCTATAAAAAATTATCACATTGTACTTTTTATTAATTTTTAAAGGATTAGTGAATGTCTGGAAAATTATATTATTTGGTAATTTTATTTATTAATTTCAAAACTTCTTCGATGGTCGCCTGTTTTTGCTTTTCGTCGCCGTTTTCAAATGTTCTTTTAACACAGCAATTTAAGTGAGCGCTTAGGATTTCCAAGTTTACTTTTTTGATAATCGATTGGGTTGCAGAAAGCTGGGTGCTTATTTCAACGCAGTCGCGGTTTTCTTCAACCATTTTTAAAAGCCCGTCAATTTGGCCTTTCGCTGTTTTCAATAAAGTTGTAATTTTCTTTTTATCTGCTTGCATTTTCTTTTACCTTTAAGCTTTATTATAAAACAAAAGACACCTCTTCAAGTGCCTTTTGTTAAAAAATTTACTATATTTTTACTGTTTGCACTTGCATTTTGAATCGCAATTACATTTTTCACCGCATTCGCTTTTATGGAAAAAGCGGAATTTAACCCCTTTTTTACAAGAACAATTGTCGTTGCATTTGCATTTGTTGTCTTTGCAGGTACATTTTTCTGTTTTTTTGTGACAACCACAATCGCATTTGCAGTTTTTATCGCATTTGCAATGACAAGAAACAGGACAAGCCGATGTGCCTGCATAAGATTGGTTAACGCCTAGTGCCAAAAAGGCTGTTAAAAGGCAGAATGTAACTAATAGTTTTTTCATATGATGCTCCTTTACTAAAAACATATTTTTTCTTACCTCCCCCCGGGGGTATGGTACTATTTTATAAATATATCTTTTTTTTGTCAAGAGCATAGAGTAAAAATCATATACTTTACGGGTTTATTTTGATTGCAAAAAGAAACACCCCGTAGGGTGCTTCTTCAATAACGAACGGTAAATTATCTGCATTTACAACAATCGCAACATTTGTTTAATCCAAACAATTTGTCCCAAAAAGTTCTTTTTGGGCAGCAACATTTGTTGCAGTTGTCTGGGCAGCATGTTGTAGGACATGGTGTTGCACAAGTAGTTGGGCATGCTGGGCTGCACGTAGTTGGGCATGGTGTTACGCAAGGTGCAGGACAACAAGGCGTTGAACAAGTAGATGGGCATGGAGCTGGACATCCACAGTCTGCAAATGATTTGCTCATACCAATTGTCAAGGCAACGGTTAATGCAAATAACGACACTAAAAGTTTTTTCATAGATAGATCCTTTACTATTTTCTGAGGAGTACAATTTTTAATTTCCTTAATTATATTCCTTGTTTAGAAATAGCATATTAAACAGAAGATTAATCTATTTGTATAAAAAAAAATGAGACTTTGGATAAAGTCTCTAGAATCTTTTTGATTCCTCGTGTGTGTAAGTAAATGGTTAGTGTTTATGGTAGGTGGTTTATAAAATTTTGATTTCTCTTTAATTTTCTCTCTAATGTGGTCTTAACCGTTGTCTGTCTTTGTTTCTCTCTGTCATCCTCGTACTATAATAAAGTATTTGTGATATAAAAAATTGCTATTTTTTATATAAATTGTATATCATTTCTTAACATATCTTAATTAACAAGGCCCAATCTCAACAATAACCTGATTTTTAAAAACCGAATCCGATAAGTTAAGAATTGTTTAATCATAAAAATATTTGTCAAAAGCTGATAGAATATTGATTGTTGAGTAGTTTAAAAGGGCAACAGCGATAGCGAAGGTTTGAAATCCTTGTTATGAGCTTGTCTAGCTAGAATATATTTAAAATGACAAAAGCATTATTAATATCTGATAATAAAAAGATTATTGAAAGAATCAGCGAGTTATTAGCTTGTATTCCTCTCAAGCCGGTGGTCAAAGAGAGCGATGAAGAAGTGTTAAAAGCGTTAAAATCCGATTCCATAGATGTTGTTATTGTGGATTCTTCTATTAAAAAAATAGATATCCACAGTCTGTGCAGAAGAATTAAAATCAGAGCCCAGACAAAAAATATTGGGGTTGTTCTTTTGTTTAGTCCCGATACTGTTGATTCAGAACTTTTAAAATATACAAGCTCTTATGTCCCCGTGCCTTTGGATGACAACCTTTTTACAGCTACCGTTAATTCTTCGCTTCAATCGAAACAGTCCTTGGAGGCCTTGTCCAGAAACAACGCGGATTTGGCAAAAAGCCTGTATCAGTTGAATGTTTTATACAACACAAGTACCCAGTTAGCCGGTTCTTTAGATAAGACCAAACTTATTGACATTATGATGGATGGATTGGAGAAGAGTTTAAGCTTTTCTCTTTGTTATTCGCTTGTATTTAATGATCCTAGCGACATAACCCTTCTGATTAATTCTTTGTATCCTATCTCAACAAGGCTTGAAGATGCAATTAAAGTCAGGGCTATTTTAAGCTATAAGACGCTTTTTTCTATAAACCCCGCTGTTGCCGATATTAAGGTTATCAAAAATATAAAGCACCAGTTTGAGGAATACGATTTGAATGTATTCGGGTTTGATAATCTTTTTGCCCCAATAAATATTAAAGATAAATTTTTTGGTATTATCGAAGTATTTAGAGCTCAAGATTTTGGGCAGGAAGACACTACTTGTTTCCAAACACTTGTAAAGCAGGCTTCTCTTCCTTTGGAGAGTGCGATTCTATACGAAGAAATTAAAGATACAAACATTAAATTAGAGAAGCTCGAAAGGCTTAAATCAGAATTTATTTCGATCGTGTCGCACGAATTGAGAACTCCTTTAACCGCAATAAAAAATTCCCTGGATATTGTTTTAAGCGGCAAATCAGGTGATGTTACGGAGAACATGGATAAATTTTTAAATATGGCAAAAAGGAATGTCACCAGACTTTCTGCGATTATCAATGATTTACTCGATTTATCCAAGATTGAAGCCGGTAAAATGGAATTTAGATTTGAAAAAGCCAATATCAATGTGCCGATAGAATTTGTAAAAAATACTCTTGAAAACTTGGCTAAAGACAAAAATATAGATATCCAAATGGATTTAGGTAAGGATTTGGACCTTGTATATATAGATTCTCAAAGAATAGAGCAGGTTTTGGCTAACTTAATCTCAAATGCCGTCAAGTTTACGCCGGAAAACGGAAAAATAAAGATCATCACCTCAAAAATGACAAAAGAAGAACTTAAAGAAGTAAAATTCTTTGGGGAGTTTCCTAAATATTTAAGCAAAGAATATGTGAAAATTGAGGTCAAAGACAGCGGAATCGGAATTGCCGAAGAAGATGTAAACAAGATTTTTGATAAGTTCGAGCAGATTGAAAATTCATTAAGCAGAAAAATAGGAGGCACAGGACTCGGGCTGCCAATCGCAAAACAGCTTGTGGAAACACATAAGGGCCTGATTTGGGTTGAAAGCAAGGTCAACCATGGCTCAAGTTTTTATATTGCCATTCCTGTTTTAAGCGATGAAGAAACTTTTTTGGTTCAGTTGGGACAGGATATTTCCAAAGCCAAACAGAACCATACAACAGTAGGTTTATTGGCAATCAAAGAAAACGCTTTTGCCAAAAAATCTTTTGTGGATAAAATAGTGGAAGAAGGGTTAATAAGAAAAACCGCGACATCAAAAGATTTTAGTTGTATCGATGATGATCAGAAGTTTTACTTTTTCTATTCTGTTGATATGGATTCATATGCCCTTGATTTTGTTAAGAAGAAACTCCAGGGGTATTTGAAGATTTGTGGAAAAGAATTTAGTGATTGTGCTATATTGTATTCAACGGCTCTTTACCCGAACGATGCAACTAGTGCAGAAGAATTGATTAAAAAAGCAAAATTATCATTTAAAGAGGTGGGTTATGAAGAAGATATTGATAGTTGATGATGAACAGGATATAGTTGAGACGCTTCAATTTATGCTTGAGGCAGAAGGCTATGAGTGTCATGCTGCTTTTAACGGAGAATCCGGATTGAGTCTGGCAAAGGAACTTAAACCTGATTTAATCATTCTTGATGTTATGATGCCTAAAATCAACGGATATAAAATAAGCCGATTGCTTAAATATGACAATAAATATAAGGATATCCCGATTATCATGATTACCGCCAGATCTCAGGATGAAGACAAGATGATTGGTGAAGAGACCGGGGTTAATGAGTATATAACCAAACCGTTTGAGATAGATTTCGTTATTAACAGAGTTAAAAGTTATTTAGGAAGTTAGTAATGGAATTTGTAACTAACAAAACTCTTGAAAAATTAAAGTACGACTTGGTTAGAGACGGTCTTATAGGCTATGACGACATTGAGAAGGCTCAAGAGATTGCCCATGCTCAAAACGTAAACATAGGTCAGGTTTTAATTAGTTCGCATTTGATTTCTGAAGAAACTTTACTTAAATTTTTAGAGTCCAAGCTTCGTATTCCATATGTGGATTTGAAAGATTATTCTTTAGACACAAGGTGCCTAGAATATATTTCTTTTAACGACGCTCAAAAATATAAAATAATTCCATTGTTTAAAATCGAAAATGTTTTAACTGTTGCGATGGCAGACCCGTTGGATTTGTTTGCTATAGACAAAATTGTGGAAAAGTCAGGGTGCGACATAGAGCCTGTTATTTCCGCTGAACATCTTGTGCTTCAAAAGATAGAAGAATACTATAAAAGTGAAAATACCGTAGGACAAATATTTATAGAAGACAATCGCAATCGCTACGACTGGCGTGAAGAACTCCATGCGGATTCATTGTCTGATGAACATATACAATTATTGATTCGTGCTATCTTGAAACAGGCTATCTCTGAAGATATACACGAATTATTTTTTGAGCATGTTCCAAACGGCTTGAGTGTAAATTTCAGAAGCAATTCTCAGGTGGTTTCAACAGGTCAAATCCCAAGCTTGCTTGTTGCTCCTTTCATCTCCAAGCTGAAAACACTTTCAGCACTTGATCCTAACGTTTGTGAAATTCCGCAGCTCGGAAAACTTATATTCAAAGTTGACGAAACGACTTTAGTGGCAAGTATTTCTGCTTTCCCCACCATCCATGGAGAAAGAATATCTTTAAAAATCTATAAACCTCCAAAGAAACTCAAAGAAATTGGATTTAATGAAACACAAATAAATACTATCCAGGAGGCCTTCAGAAAACCCGGAATAATTCTTGTTTGCGGCTCTTCTTTAAGCGGGAAAACCCATGTTATTTACTCGGTGCTGTCTGAATTTGCTTCAATACATAAAAATATCATGACTATTGAATCCATTTCAAAGTACAGCATTGAAAATATCCATCAAACAGAATTAAACGAAAATATAGGTTTCAACATAGATAAGGCCATGAGATTTATAGAATTTCAATCTCCGGATGTTGTTTACTTTGAAGGGATAACAACAAAAGACGGGTTGGATTATTTCAGTTCCTTGGTTTTTAAAAACAGAACTTTAATTACCGAATTTTTAACAGACAACATGGCAGATTTAAACAAGAAATTGTCATATGATGATTTTGTCACCTTTAAGCCGCTTGTGAGCTGTTTGATATTTATCCATGGAAAAGACAGCATAGAAGTCTTTGACAGCAAGGATCTCAAGAAGTATATCTCATAAATTATGCTTTAAGCGTGAGTGCTGATCCAATTTTTTTAGAGCAAACAATTTTATACAAACCTCTGGAGAATATGCCAGAAGGTCTGATTTTCAAAATTTTTGTTTTCCCATATTATTTTTTTATTAATCTTTTATTAAGAATTTACCTTTAACTTATTTTTTTGCTGTAAAATCTTAATATAGGTGGTTTATTAAAATTATAAATTTTGAACCTGCCATTAAAGATAAAAGGCATATTGATAATAATTCTTATTTACGCCTTTAACACAGGAAAAGGACAAGACATGGCCGTTGAAAATAAAATTATCAATGAAGACATTATTTTTGATCTTATTGATAAAAAAGCAGATAAAAACAAAGTAACAGAAATTCTTGATAAAGCGATGCATTTGAAAGGGTTGACCATAGAAGAGTCGGCTGTGCTTTTAAATGTAGATGATGATAATCTTATAGAGCTGATTTTTAAGGCAGCAAAAGAACTAAAAGAGAAAATTTACGGAAAAAGAATAGTCCTTTTTGCCCCGTTATACGCAAGCAATATTTGCACGAATAATTGTGTCTATTGCGCTTTTAGAGCGGATAATAAAGCAATAACAAGAAGACATTTGTCTCCCGAAGAAGTTGTTGAAGAAGCAAAAGCAATAATGCAGCTTGGACACAAAAGAATAGTCCTTTTAACGGGAGAAGACTATAAACATGCCGGCCTTGATTATCTTCAGGAGATTATGGAGAGAATCTACAAGGAAAAAGTATTCAACGGAGAAATAAGACGTATAAATGTAAACATTGCTCCATTGAGTATTGACGAATTTAAAAGGTTAAAATCATTCGGAATCGGTACATACCAGTTGTTTCAAGAAACTTATCACAGAGAAACGTACAATCAGGTTCATCCGAGCGGAAAAAAAGCTAATTATGAATGGCGTTTAGAAGCTATGGACAGGGCTATTGAGGCAGGCATAGACGATGTGGGAATCGGACCTCTTTTTGGCTTGGCCGACTATAAATTTGAAACGCTTGCAACATTGATGCATTCACACCATCTGGATAAAAAATACGGTGTTGGTCCTCATACAATATCTGTTCCGAGGATTGAACACGCTGAAGGAGTTGCGTTCTCGGACAATCCGCCTTCACAGTTTTCAGATAAAGAATTTAAAAAGATAATAGCTGTTTTAAGGTTGTCAGTACCTTATACAGGGTTAATCCTTTCAACAAGAGAAAATCCCGAATTAAGAAAAGAACTTTTGGAACTAGGTATTTCTCAAATGAGCGCCGAATCAAAAACTAATCCGGGCGGATACAAAATTCATAAAAATGCGACAGAACAGTTTGAAATGGCTGATAACAGAACATTGGACGAGATAACTAAAGAGCTTATGCTTAATGATTATCATCCAAGTTTTTGTACAAGCTGCTACAGAAAAGGCAGAGTCGGAAAAGATTTCATGGATTTGGCAAAACCCGGTCTTATCAAACGTTTTTGCGCGCCTAACGCTCTAACAACTTTAGCAGAGTATTTGCAAGATTATGCAAGCCCTGAAACCAAAGAGATAGGCTTAAAATATATCCAGAAAGAAATTTCAGAAACCGAAGACGAAAAACTTCAAGAAATTACTAAATCTATGGTTGAAAAAGTTCTCAAAGGCGAAAGAGACTTGTATATGTAAAAGTCGTAAAGCAGTTTTTATAACTGCTTTATAAAAAGCTCTCAAGGCTATTCGTTTGCTTTTTCTTGAAATAAAACCCAATCTCATAAATTGCTTATAAAAATAAGCAGAGACTATCTTGAGCAATCGGGTTTGTTGTAATATCATGTTATGAATTGCTGAAAGGGAAAGATATGAGATGGATAATTCTGTTTGTGGCCGGGCTGTTTGAGATTTTTTGGGCCATAGGTTTAAAATATTCAGAAGGTTTTACAAAAGTATTTCCGAGCGTGTTAACGGTTTTTGGAATGATAATAAGTTTTTATCTTTTGTCGTTGGCATTGAAAAATCTGCCTTTAGGAACAGCTTATGCTATTTGGACAGGTATTGGTACGGTTGGAACCGTCATCTTCGGAATAATCTTGTTTAAAGAACCTGTGGATGTTATGAGAATAACCTTCATAATGTTAATCCTGATTGGCATTATAGGTTTGAAAATTACAGTTCCTGACTAAAGCGTTTCTTCGTTAAGCTTAATCCTTGATAATTTTATAATTTCTTCAAATTGAGGATGTTTTTTGGATAACTCATCAAATGTACCAACGTCTACTAACTGACCTTCGTGAAGATAGATTATTCTGTCACAGTTTTTCAATGTGCTGAGCCTGTGAGCTATCGCAATTATTGTTTTTGTGCCTTTTAAGCTGTTTAAGGTTTCTGCTAAACCGTTTTCAACTTTTACATCTAAAGAAGAAGTAGCTTCATCTAAGATTATTATTTCAGGGTTTCTGTATAGTGCTCTTGCGATTCCTATTCTTTGTTTTTGCCCCTGCGAGATGCCTGTTCCGTCTTGGTTTATTTTTGTGTTTAGGCCGTCAGGCATTGTTATTAACTGGTCAAATAATTGAGCTTGTTTTAAAGATTGGATTATTCTTTCCTGGTCTATTTCTTTTTCGTCTATCCCCCAGGCCACATTCTGAACTACGGTTCCTTCAACTGTATTTATGTTTTGTGATACATAACCTACAATATTTTGAAATTTTCTTACGTTTTGAGGGGTTATGGGTATATCATCGACAAGGATTTCTCCTTTTGGAATCAATAAACCCATTAAAGTATCAACAAGTGTTGTTTTCCCTGCTCCTGAAAGTCCTATTATTCCTATAAATTCACCTTTTCTAATTTCAAGATTTATATCGTGAAGAACGTCAACATTTTTGTCATAGGAATAATAAAGGTTTTTAAGAGCAATGTAATCGGTGAAACTCATTTTTTCTTTTGTGGATGCGCTCATATAGTTTTCATATTTTTTGTATTTGTCGCAAACTTCAAACAATTTATACAAATCGTCTTTGAAAATATTTATATAGTTGATGCAAACTTGGCTTTTGTATATTAGTGGAGCCATTCTGTACAGAGCCATTGCTACAACTGCGTATGCCGCCATAATGTGTGTAGGGCTTCCTTTGTATTGTATATAGATTCCCACAAGCATTATAACAATAGTGATTACAAAGTTTATTTCAATTAAATATTGGGGGATGATGGGGATCAAATTGATTTTTTCCGATAATGGAACCAGTTTGGTTGCGATTTTTTTGTAAACATTATAAAAATAATCTTCGCAGCCATTTATTTTGATATCTTTTATGCAAGATAAACTCGACATAAGAGTAGAAAAGGCTCCTGTGGTTAATTTGTATTTTTCATCAGCAATATTCCTGCCCATGATCCTGAAAAAATTATTTTGGATGGAAGCTGAGAAAATAAAGAAGAACATCGCAAAGGTTGTATATATAGGAAGAAGGTATATGAGCCAGGCGAAAATCATACCTACAACTATTGTGTTGGAGATAAAAGTTATCACCCTGAAGACAAAATTGTCGAAAACCTGCTCTACTTGGCCGGTCATTTGGAATATCCTTTGAGAGTTTGATTGCTCCAAGTTTTCTTCGTACGGTGCATATAGAAAATATCTCATGAATTTTTTGTTTACTTCCAAAGACCAGTCTTTCATGATTTTATTTTGCCAGTACATGTTAAAAATCATATAGAAATTTTTAAAGATAATAATGGCGATAAAAATAGAGCCCATTAAAATCAGAAGGTCTCTGCTGGTTGGTATGTGGAAGTGTTTTCCGAGTTCCTTTACGTAAGGATTTTTCATGAGCAGGTCGGGGTTCATTATTGCCACAATAATCGGTATTATCAAAGTTACGCTTAAAAAATCCAATAAACTAGTCATAAATGCCAGAAACAGCATATTAAAAAGTTTAAAATAGTACCCCTTACCAAAATATTTTAAAAATTGGATAAACTGTATTATAAACATTGTTGCGTAAACTTTCTCTGATTATAAAATTAAGTATATCATAATTGCTACAAATATCTTCGTACGTACATATTACAATCCTCTTTTAGAGTTTCAATCAATTTTATAATGGTATTAGTTTTTTTGTTTAGCCCTGAAAGGATTTTTGCCGCTTTTTCTCTTATTGGGTATTCTTCGTATTCAGATGCCTTCAACAGTATTTCTTCAAGATTCTCGTCCAAATCCAGCCCAGGTAGAATCTGGATTATAGTTTCAAGGCTCCAGTAAAGGTTAAACGATTTTTTGTTGATTACGTGGCTTTTTAATTTTTTAAATTTATTTAAATCTTCAAGTTCATCGAAAAGAGTAAATATTTTTTTATAAATTTGTGATTTCAAGTAATTTTTGTTTTCTATTAAATTTATAAACTCAACTATATTTCTGGAAACGTTCGGATTTACGTCGTTAATTGCTTTTATGAATATATCGATGGTGCCAGTTGTTTGAAAGAATTGAACATATTCTTCTTTATTGATCAGCTCGTTTATTTTCATAGAAGTGACTTCCCTTATTGGCCCGCCTTTGTTTATAAGGTTGGAAACCAATAGGTCAGCTTCTTTTTGATTGTTCACTGATTTTAAATTTATTATGCACAGCTGTTTTTTTATTTCATCATCTTTTTTTAGTTCTTCAATAATCTCATTATGAGAAAAGTTAAAACAGCAATATTCATAGGCTTTTTGTATAAGTTCAGTGTCACCTGATACTACAATGTCTAAATTATTATTCATATATTAAATATAGCATAATTGGGGATTAAAAATATTTTAAAAATGGTTTTAATAAAGGATATAAAAAATTAGTTTAAAGCTAAAATAAAAAGAGAGAGAGAGGTAAACCAGTGAAAGAGTTTATTGATTTTTTAAAAGATATATTAATGATAAAAAAAGAAGAAAAGATTTTTGTCGGACTTTCTCAGTTTAAATACTCAAAAGCACCCGTAAGAGAGCAAAAACCTCCCGTAAAAAAATCCGAAGTCAAACTTTCTGATTTGATGAGACGTTCATAATACAAAAGATAAAATCTCTGTTGTAGCATCAGGTTCAGAAATGACTTGTTCTAAAAGTGTAGTTGTCCTATAATTTAAGTTAGGAATTTTTGATCTGCAGAAATTCCTAATTATTTTCTAAAATAAAACATTATGGAGGAGTTATAATGAACATAGCAAGCATGATGAAGCAAGCTCAGCAAATGCAAAAAAAATTACAAGATGCTCAGGCAGAACTTTCCAATGTCGAAATTTCAGCTGAAGCTGGAAACGGAGCGGTTAAGGTGGTTTGTGACGGACAAGGTAAATTCAAGTCTATCAAGCTGTCTGCACAAGCAATCAATCCTGAAAACCCGGCATCTGTCGATGAAGATACAATAGAAATGCTTGAAGATTTGATTTCTACAGCGATGAGCCAAGCCAGCAAAGATGCTTCAAACCAAATGGAATCTAAAATGAAAAGTATCACTGGCGGAATCAATATCCCAGGGTTATTTTAATGCAGTATACTAAGCCGCTGGCTAATCTAATAGAGTTTTTTCAAAAGTTTCCCGGGATAGGGCCAAAATCAGCGCAAAGGATGGCTTTTCATCTTCTGAAGATGCCTCTAAGCGAGATTGAAAAATTTGCATCGATGATTGTAGAATCAAAGAAAACAATTCATTACTGTGAAACATGTTTTAATCTTTCAGCTTCAAATCCTTGCGAGATTTGCCAGAGCTCTAAAAGGGACCGCTCTATTATCTGTGTGGTTGCCGAAACCAAGGACCTTATTGCTATTGAAAAAACAAGAGAATATCAAGGTTTATACCATGTGCTTCAGGGCGTTTTATCGCCCATAGACGGCATCGGCGCCGAAGATATAAGAATAAAAGAACTTCTTCATAGGATTACAAATGACGAAGTGAAGGAAATTATTCTGGCACTGAGCCCTTCTGTTGAAGGAGAGGCAACGAGCTTGTATCTCAACAAACTAATAAAACCTTTTAACATTAAAATCTCAAGAATTGCTTTTGGTATTCCAATAGGTTCAGACCTCGAATACGCCGATGAGATAACACTTGCAAGAGCAATCGAGGGAAGAAGAGAAATAGTATAAAAGTTAAATATAGAAAAGACAGGTGCATTATGGACAAAATTACAATCAGATCAGACAGAGACACGGATTATACCTTTACTTATAAAGGCGAAGATGTGGTTCTTAAAGCTAAAAGTATTATAAGTATTGCAAATGGGCTTGAAGAAGTGATTTTGCCTACTTGTGTTATGAAAATAGCTCACAATTTAATTATTATAAAAGAAGATGCCAAGTAAATAACAAGTTTCAACAAAAAAGAGAGTGCTTTGGCACCCTCTTTTTTTAAGTTTATTTTACTAAGATTGTTTATTTGCTGAAGGATACATGCTGTCCAAAATGCTTGAAGGTTCTTTGTCTGACTCTGAATCAGTATAGAACATACTCATGCTTGACGCTTTAAATCCGTTATATTGGGTATCCATTTTTTGTCTGTCGGATTCAAATCCAAATTCGCTTATTTCTTGGGTTGTAACCCTTCCGTCACCGTTTTTGTCTATTTTGTTGAAATAAGTTAAAACAGTATCCATCAAAGTATTACTCATGCCGGAATTCCCTGATGCGCATAATTGAACGATTTCGTTATAGGTCAACCCTTTTTGCTGCATTGTTTGCGTAAGCTTGTTTAGGTCATTAGAATCGATTTTACCGTCTTTGTTTGAATCCAGGTTAGAGAAATTGCTTGAAAGATATTGAAGAAAGTTATTGTTTCCATAGCCTAATTTTGCTTTTACTTCGTCAGACGGATTTGATAAATCCTCCAGAGTTATTCCTCCGTTTTTGCTTATTTGTGTAGAAAACGCGGAATAAGTATTGGTTAATCCTGATAAAGCAGCTACTAACATTCCTTGACCATTCAAACTCATGGTTTACCCCCTTGGTTATAATTTTACATTTTTATTTTAACGATATTTTTCTGAAAGTAAACCATTTATATATATTAATTTCGGCGAGATTTTAACCTTCAGGGAAGGTTAAGTTGTTTCTAGTGTTTATTTGCCATGCCGTTTTAGATTTTTATAAAATTGACCTTAAAGCAAAAAGCCTCTATTAACAGAGGCTCTTTGACATTTAAAATTATTTGAGTATTTTATTTTGCACCTTTACAGCAGCAGTTACTTTTTCTTAATTTTTTGTATTTTTTGTTTTCACATTTTTTGATTTTTTTGTACTCTTTAAGCTGACATTTTGTTAATAAGCACTTTAAGCCGTCTTCATAACATTCAAATTTTGTTTTGATTTCTTCTTTAAGACATTTGATTTTATCTTTTTGTGCGTCGATTTCACATTTTGGAGCACATTGTTTAATCAATTGGCAAAGTTTTGCTTTTTCGCATCTCAATTGTTCTTTTATTGGAGCTGTTTCACATTTGTATTTTTCATAAAGGCAGCAAGCTTTGTCCATTTGGCACTGATCCATACACAATTTTTTGTATAATTCAGTTTGTGACAACGAGTAACAGCAGGATTCTTCTTTGACGACAACTTCATCCGGTGTTTCGCAGCTGCATTTGTCGTCACAGCATTTTGGCTGAGGTTTTTCGCAAATAGGGCATGCAGCGAAAGACGCTAATGCACCCATAAATAACAAGGCGCAGATTAAACTAAATAACTTCTTCATCCGATTCTCCTTATCTAATCCTTCAAATAGCATGAATAATTTAATTAACCTCTATCAGTATTATAAATTTTCAAGTCTGTTTCTATAGAGTTTCAGGTAATATTTAGATTAGTCAGGTGGACAATATGAAAATCCTATGTGTATGTAAACAAGTTATTTTACAAAAAAAAAGATGGACATATAGCCCATCTTCTTTTATATAGTTTATGAAAACTATTTGATTTCGATTGTAGCGCCAGCTTCTTCAAGTTTTTTCTTGATTTCTTCAGCTTCTTCTTTTTTGATGCCTTCTTTGATAGCTTTTGGAGCTGCATCTACTAAATCTTTAGCTTCTTTTAAGCCAAGGCCAGTGATAGCTCTAACTTCTTTAAGAACGTTGATTTTGTTAGCGCCAGCTGATGCTAGGATAACAGAAACTTCGCTTGCTTCTTCAGCTGCTTCTGCTGGAGCTGCTGCTACTGCTGCTACTGCTACTGGAGCTGCTGCAGAAACGCCGAATTTTTCTTCCATAGCTTTTACTAATTCAGCTGCTTCTAATAATGTTAATTTTTCAATTGATTCTAAAATAGTTTGTACGCTCATTTTAATTCTCCTTTTTTATTGTTCGATTGCGTTAGTTTTTAAATAATATACTTATGCTGATTTTTGTTTAGCAACAGCATCTACTGCTCTTACCAAACTGCTCATAACAGCATTTACTGCACCAGCGATACCAGTTGCCGGTGAATTTATGCAGCCAAGCATTTTTGCGTATAGTTCTTCTCTTGAAGGAATAGTCGCAAGTGCTTTAGCTTCTTCTGCATTTAGAAGTTGACCCTCTATAGCAGCGGCGATGATTTCGCCTTTTTTCTTTTCTTTGATGAATTTAGCCAGAACTTTAGCTGGAGCTGCTTGATCTTCAAAACCGAACGCTATAGCGATTGGTCCTTTGAAAACTTGATCAAGTACTTCAAATTCAGTTCCTTTTACAGCTAATTTAGCCAATGTGTTTTTTGTAACCATGTAGTCTGCGTTTTCTTTTTGAAGTTCGCGACGAAGGTTAGTAATTTCTTCAACAGACATTCCTCTGTATTCAGTAACTACAGCTACTTTGGCTTTGTTTACTTTTTCTTTGATTGCTTCAATTTTATCTTGTTTGAAGGCTTTAGTTGCCATAATATGCTCCTTTGTATATTTTTTGTATCGACCTATTTTTCTAAAAGGTGAGCAATGTAGCGAAGACGATGAGTCTTTGATATATTGCGGCACTAGATTTAGTTTTTGTGTTTACATACGAAAAAATTTTACGTATGGAACCGTAAAATCAAAAATTTCTATAATTGGCTAGCTGCCAAATTAGTAGTCTAAAAATTTCATGATCCTAAACTGGGTTTTTCTTTTAAGAACTTGGTTTTATTGAGTTTCCTCTTTACCAGTTCCCCGGTTTTCTTCGGTTCAAGTATTAATATATGCAAAACATGATTTAAAATCAATAACCATGTTGAAATATGTTAATAAATCTATTTTTTTGAATAATTTTGTTCTATTTCTTTTACTTTTTCTTTTATTTTATTTGAATGATTGAATATATCGTTAATATTTTCTAATTTAATTTTTTCTTCTTTTTTATTATTTAAGAAAGCAATATATTTATTAGCTGTATTAAAATATAATCTACAAATAGTTTTTAAAATATTATCATCCAAAATGACATTAAAATAACTTGCGTTGTCTCTATAAACAACTCTAGTTGTATCAATAGAGCCGTTTAAAATGCTTTTAACAATTGCATAACCCTCAAGTTCTTCTATAGTTGTTTCTACTTGAACTTTTGTTTCTGTTTTAGTTTCTTCTTTTGTTGTGTTGAGAGAAATATTCCCTTCAAGAACATTTTTCATAACTTTAGAAATGAAAGAGTTGAAAGCTTCTTTTGTTGTTCGAGTATGTTTTTCTAAAAGGTTTGGCGTTATTCTTCCACTGCACACATCAGCTTTATTTATAAAATATTTTACAAATTCCGGGCTTGGATTTGTATATTCTTCAAATAAAACATCTACAAACTTAGAAATATACTTTAAGTCACTGGCGTTTGCGCATACTTCTTGGAGATTAAAAGAGTCTTTTGAAAAATTTCCTAATTGCTGTATTTGATTTTCTTTAAAATTAAGTAAGTTAAAAGTGAAAAAAGGATCGTTGTCTAATTTTCCATTTTCTTCAATATCTGAGAAGAATTTGTATACAATCCCATTTGTTAGGATAATAAATTTTGCTTTAGTAGTCGTAAAATATCGATATAATTGTGTAGCGTGTTTTTTTACATCTAATTTTGAGTCTTCAATTTTTTTGCATTCTACTAGAATAATAGGTTCACCATCTTTCAAGATACAGTAATCAACTTTTTCACCTTTTTTTATTCCGACGTCTGCAATAAATTCGGGAACAACTTCTAAAGGATTAAAAACATCATATCCTAAAGCAGCTATAAAAGGCATTATTAAAGCATTTTTAGTAGCTTCTTCAGTTTGCAAATTATCTTTTAGTGTAATTGCTCGTTCTTTTAATTGGTTAATTTTTTCTGTAAAATCCATCGTCTTTCCTTTTTATTTTCCTTTTAGTATATATATTTGCCCAAATATTGTCAATTTTGCATAAATATATGTTTTGTTTTTCGTTTTCTCTTTTTAATTGCAGGTAATATTTTGCTTCGCAGAGTCTTCCAGACAGGGAAACTTTTTTATAAAAGTTTCACAAGTCACTGTTCGTGACGCCATTTTCTACGGCTCTCACTGAGCCTTGAAAAGAAGGCAAACTTTGACCTGTTTCCTCACTTTAATTATTGCTAATCTCAATTTGAAGCGAACAACTCGCTTCGCTCAAACAAGTCCGCTTCTGTTGTTATTTCGATAAGCAATTATTTAAATTTCGTCAATGGTCGGATATTATAAGTAGACTAGAGATAGTTTTGTCTATTTATAATCCGCATACTCACTATTTACTTATGTAAGCTGATTTATAGGCTTTTTATTTAGTCGTGAGGACATTTTCTTTAGTTCGCAACAGCTCACTAAGAAAAGAAGTCAAGAAGTCAGTCACTATTTACTTACTTATGAGTTATTTATACGATTTTTGTGATTTCGTGACGCCATTTGTCAGCTTTCGCCTTAGCTCAAGCGACAAAGAAGGCAATCACTATTTATTAATCTATGTTCTTCTATAGATCTTATGTGATTTCGTGATTACATTTTTCACGCTTCGCAATAGCTCAGCGGAAAAAGAAGTAAAAAAATAGGCCCGATTGGGCCAAACGTTTAAATAAGAAGAGAGAGTTTTGCTTTTTATAAAAAGTCATCCCCTAAATATAAATTGACTATATTTTTTAAAATTTTAATTTATGTAACAAAAAAAAGATTTACAAAGAGTAGACTTCTTTGATACAATAATCGGGTTAAATGTAAAAATAAATAGGAGGACTACATTATTAGTAAAGATTTTTCCCAAGGTAACCAACTGCTAAATAGAAATATTAGAGCAAAAGAACTTAGATTGATTGACGATGAAGGAAATAACTACGGAGTTATTCTAACCTCAAAGGCTCTGGCTATGGCAGAAGAAAAAGACCTAGATCTTGTGGTAGTCTCCCCAAATCAAGAACCTCCAGTTGCTAAAATTATGGATTACGGCAAATATAAGTACGAAGTTGAAAAACGCGCCAAAGAAGCCAAGAAAAAGCAACATACAGTTGAAATTAAAGAAATAAAAATCAGATACAAAATTGATGTTCACGATTATAACGTTAGAATCAAGAATATTAAGAAATTTATCGCAAGCGGCAACAAGGTTAAAATAGTTGTTATGCTTAGAGGTAGAGAGATGCAGCACAGCAAATTAGCCTATGATTTGGCTAACAGGTTCCTTGCAGATCTTGAAAACGAGCCTATAACAATCGAAAAGAGACCTTTACTCGAAGGAAGAAACGTCGTAACCATGCTTGCGCCTGTTCATGTTTGATTTAAAATAGATTGTATGAGAGATTTTCGTGATAACGAAAATGTCGAATCACCTTAAAAAGGTGAGCAACAAAGCGTAAGTGAAGAACTTTCGATTGGTTGCGACACTAAATTAGATTTATAGACAAAGCTTGATGTTATGGAGGCATGTCATAACGTCGGCTCGAAAGTCGCCTCAAACGAGGCAAACGGTACAAAGAAAAGGAGAAAACTATGCCTAAAATGAAAACACACCGCGCTGGTGCGAAAAGGTATAAAATTACTGCCAGCGGTAAAATCTTAAGAAGACAAGCAGGTAAAAAACACCTTCTTCAACACAAAAGTGCTGATAGAAAAAGAAGACTATCAGGCATGACTGAGGTTTCAGATACGCATTTGGACCTTATCTCAAAAGAGTTACCTTACAAAAAGTACTCAAGATAACTAAGTGAATGAAGAAAGGATTATACAATGAGAGTTAAACGTGGAAACGTCTTAAGAAAAAGACATAAGAAAATATTAAAATTAGCCAAAGGTTTTAAAGGCGCAAGAAGCAGAATATTTAAAGTTGCTAATACTGCTGTAATGAAAAAACTTAAATATCAATACAGAGACAGACGTCATCTAAAAAGAAATATGCGTCGTTTATGGATTGTCAGAATCAATGCAGCTGTTAGACAACATGGCATGAGCTATTCTAAATTTATGAACGCTCTTAAAAAATCAAGCATAGCAGTTAACAGAAAAATGTTAGCAGATATGGCTGTTAATGAGCCTGAAGCGTTTTCAGTGGTTGTAGAAGCTGCTAAAGCTGCTAAGTAGTTAATTAAAACAAATATTAAAAGAGTCCTGATTTTTTCAGGACTTTTTTAGTATAAATATATGACTTTTATCCAAAATATTTAAGCTCTTTGTTTTTTCTTTCGATTAATTAATTAGAAAAATTAGCTGAAAGTCACAACAATAGATTAGGTTAAGAAGAGAGAGAAAATATGCGCGATAAAAAAAATATATTGCTTGTAAGAGAAGATTTGTGCAAAGTTGTAGAATTTGCGCAAAAGTGCGTTGAGGCCGGGATAGATGAAACCGACATTTTCGCTACAATCGATTCCTCTGACATTATCAGGTTTCTAAATACGAAAGCTATTTCGACCGTTATAATAGATTCTGATTTGTATAACTTGAATACAGCTTCGATTTTAAAACAATATTCTCAATTCCAGAATATTCAAATACTTCTTATAACTGATAGTAAAGCAAAAAAGACGATAAGAATGATAATGGACAAGAACTTAAAATATTTGAATCCGGGTATTTGCCCATCGGATTTAGCTAAAATAATTGTCCCATTTGAAGTTCCTGTCTTAAAGAAAGTTGCTCATTTCTAACGATATTTATAGGAGAAGTTCTTCTTTTCTATTTAATGTTTTAAAGAGCTAAATAAATTTATAAATAAAGAGTTGTTTGCCGCGTTTTATACGCGGCTTATTCTTTTTTCATTTTGTTTGTAAATAAAAATTACAAAACACCAGTATATACGTTTTATATACTGTGCTCTGTGGAAATATTATTATATAACCAATTCTCTTTATTACTTATTTCCTCCACTCCTTTTCTCCATGACAAAGTATTGCCGCATAGCGGCATTTTTTTTTGTTTATTTATTTTAAAACGGTTTTGCCTTTTGTCATGTTTGTATGCTATTTTTAATTATCATAGTTTATCGGGTGCAGATATATTAAGTGAACCAAAATATAAATTTAACCGACAAAATTTTATATTCTATAATTACTATTCTTATTGTTTCTTTTTTTTCTTATCTTTTATGGGGAACCCCGTTAATTGGTGAGGATATCGATCAGTTATTTTTTTCTTACAAGTCCTTTTACGATTTTTATAGTACTTGTGACCATGGCGGTGTTCTTTCTTCATTTTTAATGAAATTTGTGGGTTCATTTATCCCGGGTTTTTTCAATTTTCACCCTAATGACAATTACATAGGTATTTTTATAAGGTCATTGAACTTTGCAATCTTGTTCTATCTGATATCCAGGTTTGTTGTAGTCGGATACAAAGAAAAAAACAGCGGAGTTATATGTTATTTTTTGGCTGCGCTTATGTTTTTTGTTTATTATATTGCTTCTTATAATTCAAATATTCTGCAAACGGTTTTTGTCTATAATAGGCACTTTCGATATATTTTCCCGATGATTCTTTACTTTGGATTTTGGCTTATTCTCTTTAGGTCTATTTTGGTTAATGAACTTCCAAAAGGTAATAAATTTTTATTTTTTGTGTTGCTAAGTTTCTGTATCGGGCTTTCTTCTGAATTTGTAAATATTTCTGTTCTGTCTTCGCTGGTGTTACTTTTTGTACTGGTTTTAGGCTTTTTCTTTGCAGAAAAAAAATTCGATTTTTCTGTTATAAAAAAATCATTTTTGGAAAAGAAAAGTATATTAAATGAATCCTTCAAATATATTTTCACTTTTATAGCGGTTGCGGCAGGGGCGGCTGTTTTTTATTCCAATCCCGCGTTCGTGCGTTTGGCTAATACAAGAGGAATCTCTTCTCCTGATGATGTAATAAAAACGGCTGTAGGGTACTTGCCGGAATTTATTAATTCCTGGTTTTTTGAGGTTTTTATTAACGATTATCACTATTTTTTAACTGCTGGAATAATTATATTTAGTATTTTGTTCGGTTTTCTGGAAAAAGATAAATTAAAAAAAATTAAAGTTCTATCTTTTTCCTGGATTTTAATTTTTGGCGTTGCGGTCTTCAATTTTTCATTGTTATTATCAGCAAAGACTTATCTTAATGACTTTTGGGTTAGTTGTAAAAGCCTGAATTTAGAGACTTTTTTGGTCTTAACTACAGTTTTTTTGTTTCTCCTTGGCAATATTTTTAATCTTTTATTTTCCTTGAATAAACAAATGATTGTTAATATTTCGGTGTTCATTTTTTCAGTTTTTCTTTTGTGTTTTTCTGTTCAATTTTTAAACTACAACGATGACTGGTCCCTTCCAAGCTACAAGAGTGAGTTAATGACTTCTCGAAAAGCAATGTATGTTGCAGAAAAAATATATGTACTCTATGCGAATAAAGGAGAAGAAGCGAAATTGCCGATTTCCTTGCTAAAACGACCTTATATAAGAGATGAAATTTTTGGGATCGGTAATTATTCTAACAGGATTCAACCGTTTGTTAAACCATATTATTTAAGTATCTATAAAAAGTCCAAATGCGTAGGAGTAAAATTTTTACCTGACGAGGAAGCTTTAAAAGCCTTTTATGCAAGAGGAGGCGAGATTTCGTATGAAGAAATCAAGAAAAGTAACTTTACGTCAATTTTATACAAGTAAATAACGTTTTAAACAGATGCAGCAATCTTTTCTGCTTCTTCTTTTGTTGTAACGTATGTGTATCCCGACATTTTGGAGATTTTTTCTCCCCATTCATCAATGATGTCATCGATTTCCTGATCGTGAGATATTAATTCACCTACTTCGGCAATAATTTTGCTTTTAAACGGAATCCAATTGTATTGTTCAACACCGACAATTGATATGGGAAGAATGTCCCATTTTGCTGATTTTGCGAGCACCGCAAAACCCTTGTTGATGTTTTCTATGGTTTTATTTTTTCTTATTCCGCCTTGCGGGAATATCCCAAGCATCCAGTGTTTGGTTTTAAATATTTCTTTAGCTGTTTTGATTGTGGAAACTTCGAGCTTTTCTCTGTTAACAGAAAATGCGCCAAGCCCATCTAACGTTTTTGCCAGCTTCGGGTTTTCAAATAATTCTTTTTTTGCCATAAAAGCGATAGGGCACTTGACCGCGTATGCTGCTATAAATGGATCAAAATAAGAAATGTGATTGGGAGCGCAAATAAATTTCTTGTTTTTAGGGACGTTTTTAGTTCCTCTGAGCTCTATTTTATAAAAAAGCCAAAAAATAGGCATGCCCACACAATAGGTCCCGAAAAGCTGGAAAAGAAATTTTTTCCAGTTAAAATCTTTTGCGTATCTTCTTGAATAATTCTCACTCATCACTTTATCTTAATACAAATATGTAAATTATGCAGGGCAATATTCATTGCCGGTCAGCTCGGCAATCGCCATGCACCATTTTTCTACCATTTCATCTATGTTGTCGCTATATGGTATTAACTCTCCGATTTTTACAACTATTTTGCCTGTAAAAGGAATTTTAACGTTTTTGTCTGCCCCGATGATTGCGACGGGCAATATATCTGCTTTCGTGGCTTTTGCCAATGAAGCGAAGCCTTTAGAAACTTTTTCTATCTTGCCGCTTTGTATTCTGGTTCCTTGAGGGAAAAGCCCTAATTTCCATTTGGTGTTTTTTATGGATAAAGCGGTTTTAATTGTTGAAACTTCAAGTTTTTCTCTGTTAACGGCAAATGCCCCGCACCAGTCCAGAAGAATTCTGGAGAAGAATTTTTCAAACAACTCTTCTTTGGCCATATATGCTATAGGGGTTTTAAGAGCTTGGATCATAACGAAAGGATCTTTCGCGGAGATGTGGTTGCCTGCAACAATGAATGTTTGGTCTTTTTTAATATTTTTGTTTCCAATAACTTCAAGTCTGTACATAATTCTTATGTATAAACCGTAAGTCCAGTTACAAACAAGCCTTTGAAAGAATGCTCTCCAGAAGTTAAATTCTTTACTTGCTCTTTTGGAAAATTTTTTTGCCATTTAATTTTGTCCCTAATTTAAATAATTACTATGTAATAATATTATACCAAAAAATTGATATTTTTAAATATTGTTCTTCTGTACAATAATACAAAATTATCCACCAGGTATTTTAAATTGCTACACTCTCGTCAGTTGTGTCTTTTTACTTAGCTTTTAAAAATAACTCGAAATTTAGAGCTTGATTATCTCACATGTTTAATTTATAAATAACTCATAGTTTAAAAGTATTAGAAAAAAGAAGAGGAGCTTAAACTATGGTAAAAGTTGCAATAAACGGTTTTGGTAGAATTGGCCGTAACACATTAAGAGCAGCAATCAAAGAAGGTATCTTTGACAGACTTGACTATGTTGCTATTAACGATCCAGGATTATCACCTAAAGCAGCGGCACACGTTTTCAAATTCGACTCAGTTATGGGTAGATTTGACGGTACTGTTGAAGCTGCAGAAGATGGTTTGGTAATTAACGGTAAAAAAATATTATTCTTCGCTGAAAAAGATCCAGCTAATTTACCTTGGGCTAAATTAGGTGTTGATGTAGTTATCGAATCAACTGGTTTCTATACAGATGCTGAAAAAGCGAAAGCTCACATCACTGCCGGTGCTAAAAAAGTTATCATTTCTGCACCTGCTAAAAACGAAGACATCACTATCGTTTTAGGCGTTAACGAAGATCAATACGATTCTTCTAAACACAACGTAATTTCTATGGCTTCTTGTACAACTAACTGTTTAGCACCTGTTGCTAAAGTTGTTGACGAGAAATTCGGAATCGTTAAAGGCTTAATGACTACAACTCACTCTTATACAGGCGACCAAAGAATCCTTGATGCTGGTCACTCTGATCCAAGAAGAGCTAGAGCAGGCGCTATCAACATAGTTCCTACAACAACCGGTGCTGCTAAAGCTGTTGCGTTAGTTCTTCCTCAATTAAAAGGAAAATTAAACGGTTTCGCTTTAAGAGTCCCAACTCCAGACGTTTCTGTTGTTGACGTTGTATTTGAAACTGAAAAACCTGTTACAGCTGAAGCTGTTAACGCTGCTTTAAAAGAAGCTGCTGATGGCAAAATCCTTGCTTTTGAAGAGCAACCACTTGTTTCTACTGATTTCATCGGTTCTTCACAGTCTTCAACTGTTGATGCTGCATTAACAATGACAATCGGTGACAACATGGTTAAAGTTATTTCTTGGTACGATAACGAAATGGGTTATTCAACTAGATTAGCTGAAACTCTTGAGTTAGTTGCAAACAAGTTATAATTTGAGATTATAATAAATCTAAAGAAGCCGACTTTTTGTAAAGTTGGCTTCTTTTTTGATTTTTTGGTTTTTGCTGTTTTTTTCAGATGAAAATAATCTGGTTTTTATAAAATAAATTAAAATAATAATTACTTTACAATCAATTTTTATAAAATAATCGTAAATACAACGGTTTTTTGTTTCGTTTAAAACAAGGTAAAGTTAACATTACATGCGTTTTGTTTTGAAAAATATTTTGCTTGCGATACAATAGATAAGCTAGCTATAGAAGAAGTGGATATTTAAAGTGGGACTTACATTTCAAGAATTAATTTTAAATTTATCTAAGTTTTGGTCAGATTACGGTTGCATAATTCAGCAGCCTTACGATATTGAAAAAGGTGCAAGTACGATGAACCCAGCCACTTTCTTGCGCTCGTTGGGGCCTGAACCTTGGAATACCGCAATGGTTGAACCATGCAGAAGACCTACAGATGCAAGATATGGTGAGAATCCAAACAGGCTCGGTCATTATTTTCAGTACCAGGTTATCTTGAAACCTTCTCCTGACAATGCGCAAGAGCTTTATTTAAAAAGCTTAGAAGCTATGGGTATTGATTTGACAAAACATGACGTACGTTTTGTTGAAGATAATTGGGAGTCTCCGACTCTCGGTGCAGCCGGTGTAGGTTGGGAAGTCTGGCTAGACGGTATGGAAATAACTCAGTTTACTTATTTCCAACAAGTAGGCGGTTTAGAAATAAAGCCTGTGGCGCTAGAGCTTACATATGGGCTTGAAAGAATCGCGATGTATCTTCAAAACGTCGATTCTGTATATGACGTTATGTGGAACAAAGAACTTAAATATGGCGAGATTTATCTGCAAAACGAGATAGAGCAGTCTAAATACAATTTTGAATATTCAAATGCCGATAGATTGTTCAAAATGTTTGATTTATGCCAGGAAGAAGTCGAAGCGTGTTGTGAAGCTTCTTTGGTGCTTCCTGCATACGACTACGTTTTAAAATGCTCTCATACTTTCAACTTGCTTGATGCAAGGGGTGTGATAAGCAAAGACGAAAGAATTAATTATATAAACAGAGTGAGAAGAATGGCTGCTGCTGTAGCCAAATTATATGTAGAACAAAGAGAAGCGCTAGGTTTTCCTTTGTTGAAAGCTGGAAGATAAGGATAAAAAATGAACAGAGATGTAACCGAAGCAGGATTAGTCGAAAATTTTGTATCAAAATTATTGAAAAAGAAAAACCCTGATGATTTAATAGCCCAATCGAAAGAAGGCGGTCTTAACAAGACATTGACGGCATTTGACTTAATAGTTTTAGGCGTCAGTGCTGTAATCGGCTCAGGAATATTTGTAATGATAGGTGCTGCGGCTTTAGGTACCCCTGATCAAATCGGTGCGGGCCCATCGCTTGTGCTTTCTATCGTATTAGCCGCTGTAGCGTGTATTTTCCCTGCTTTATGTTATGCGGAATTCGCTTCTATGATTCCAGTTGCAGGTAGTGCTTATACATATACCTTTGCGACAATGGGAGAACTTGCCGCATGGATGATCGGATGGATTCTGATGCTTGAATATGCGATAGGTAATATTACCGTTGCTTCAAGCTGGGCAGGATATTTGTTCCAGTTCTTGGGCGGCTTTGAAAAATATTTGCCTCATTGGATGGTTCATCCTCCGCTTTGGCTTGTAAATGATTATGGAAGTGCTGTTGAAAAGTATACTGCATTAGGACTTGACCCCGGTGCAGAGATTCCTAAAATATTTGGACTAGTTCCTTTTTCATTAAATCTTCCCGCAATATTTATCATATTATTTTTAGCGGTAGTTTTGACAAAAGGAACAAAAGAATCTACTAAAATGGCCACGGCTATGGTATTTATAAAGTTAGCGGTTATCGCTCTTTTTGTCGGCGTCGGTGCATTTTATGTTAAACCGGACAACTGGGCTCCATTCGCTCCTAACGGAATGGAAGGAGTTATCATGGGCGCTTTCATAATATTCTATGCTTATATAGGTTTTGACGCAATTTCTACTGCGGCTGAAGAAACCAAAAACCCTCAAAGAGATTTGCCAATCGGGTTAATCGGTTCTTTGATTATATGTTCAATAATCTATGGTTTAGTTGCGTTGGTATTTACAGGAATCATTCCTTTCGGATCGCATATCGATATGCATGCTCCTATCTCCGATGCTTTAAAAATCGTTAATCAAAATGGTGTTGCCGGATTGATATCTGTGGGTGCTCTTGCCGGTTTAACGTCTGTGTTGTTGGTTTTACAGTACGGTACAACAAGAATTTTATATGCAATGTCAAGAGATAATTTTTTCCCTAGCATTATGAAAAAAGTTCACCCTAAATACCAAACACCTTACGTGATTACTTGGGTGTCTGCAATAGTAGTCGTAATCAGTTCATTATTTATGAATATGAACGTTGCTGCTGAACTTTGTATATTTGGTACGTTCACTTCTTTCATCATTGTTTGTGTTGGTGTTCTTATTTTAAGAAAAACCGATCCGGACAGACACAGACCGTTCAGGGTTCCATTTGGCCCGATATTACCGATTGCCGGTATTGTAACCTGCGGTTATCTTATGTTTAAAGCGATGTTGAACTTAAAAACTTCGCCGATACTTTTCCCTCTTTGGTTATTAATCGGTGTCGCAATATATTTTGCTTACGGCTATCATAAAAACAGAAGAGTCGAAGCTCAGTTGGAGAATGACGCCATTTTAGCTGAAGAAACAAAAGAAGAAGAAATTATACTTTAGTTATATACATTTCAATCCCAAATATAGTTAATTATAAAATTTCAAAGTTTTATAATAATTATAATTGGGATTATTTTATGTATAACGTCAAAGATGATTCAAAAAATTTAATTGTATCATTTGAGGAGGCAAGTTTATCAACGGCAACAGTTGAACACATGGAAGCTTTCCTTAAAGAAATGATGCCTTATAAAAAGATTGCAATTGATCTTGCAAACATAAAATCATTGAAAAATGAATTTTTTGACATGCTCAAGGTTCTTTCTTTAAATAAAAAAATCTCGCTTTTCAATATTTCGGCAGAAATGAACCTGCTTTTATTTATTATGAACTATAATCAATACACAAGGCTGTATTCAAATGAAAATGATTTCAAAGAAGGAAAAAGGGAATTAGTAAAAAGAAACTTCAAATTTTGCCTTAATTAATCTTTAGTAAAATTTTGAAATAATTGGATGCCTGTATTCCACAAGGTTGATTGATTTTGAATCCACGACTATAGACGGCGGTAAAATATGCCATTTAAAGATAGCCTTTTGGACTTTGTCGAAGAATTTTTTGATCCATTCGTCTTTTTGTTCAAAAGAAATCGGATTTGTCTCTTCGTATAAAAAGTCATGTTTGATTAGTTCTTCATAGCCATAGTTTAAGTTTTCAGTGAGCCATATTATTTCATCAAGGAATTCATACGGCATGTTCTCTTCTTCTGCTGTTACTGTTCGGGTTTTGTCGTTGCTTAATTTAAGCTCTGCCCCGGGAGGTTTAGCCAGGATTTCTTTTGGTATGGCGTTTTTCTTTTCTCTGTGGGCGTTTAAAAAATCGGCAAGAGCGAATAGTTTTGTTTTTGTGACATCAGCTATAGGAGCGAACCCGCCTGACATATCGCCGTTTATGGTTGCATATCCTATGTATAGTTCGGATTTGTCGCTTGTTGCAATGGGAAGCATCCCTTTTACTTCGTTTGCGATGCTCCAAAGAGTTGTCGCTCTTAATCTTGCCTGTACGTTTTCGATTGTCGTGGATTTTTCAAATTTATCCATGTCTATTTTGCCAAAGACGTTTGTTAAATCTTCTTTTATTAATGAAACTTCTTGCGAGATGGGTGATTCTATGAAGTTTATCCCAAGATTATCAGCAAGAATTTTGGCGTCATTTTTGCTCTCTTGTGAAGTGATTTTAGTTGGCATCGAAACACCAAGGACGTTTTCAGGCCCTAGAGCATCTGCCAAAAGTACAGCACATACTGAAGAATCCAATCCGCCTGATAAGCCTAAAACGGCCTTTTTAAATCCCGTTTTCTTAAAATACCCTTTTATGGCGCATACAATGCTCTTGTAAGTTCTATCAAGGTCGCTTTCATAATCTAAGTTGAACCTTTTGATTTCCCCGAAGCTTTTTTCAAGTTCAAGGGGAAGCTCGTTAATTATGCCTTTATAGTCTTCTGTTACAATAAAATCTTCTTCAAAATATTTTCCCCTGACGGTTAATTCGCCCTTAGGATTATAAATTCTGGAAGCGCCTTCAAAAGAGAGGTTATCTCCGTAGCCTGCTTGATTTACGTATACATAGTTTACGCTGTATTTTTTAGCAAGAGAAGAGAAAAGGTTATGTTTCAATTTTTCTTTTCTTGTTCTTGAAGGCGAATACGAGCAGTTTAAGATAGTATCCGGGCCTTTTTTGGCGATTTCTTCTACGGGGTCTCTCTTATATATGGGGCTGCCAAAGAAATCTTTGTCGTTGAAACTGTCTTCACATACGATAAGACCGAATTTTTGCCCTTTAATCTCGAACAAATCCGCTGTTTTATCCGCTGATTCAAAATAACGGTAATCATTAAATTCGCTGTAATTAGGAAGCAAGATTTTTCTTGCGTTATCTATGTGCTTGCCGTTTTGCAATATTGCGACTGAATTGTAGTACGGCTTTTTGTTTTTTTCATTATGAGGCTCTACATATCCTACTAAAGCGGTAATACCTTCCGTCAGGTTTTTTATTTCTTCTAATTCTTTTAACTGGTGTTTAATTAGAGATACGTGTCTTGTAAAAATATCGCCAAAGGGATACCCTAAAAGTGCTAACTCAGGGAAAACAATAAGGTCGGCATTTATTTCTTTTGCTTTGATTATGTTTTCTTTTATAAGTTTGGCATTATACGCAATGTTTGCGGCTATTGGATCTATCTGCGCCAGAACAATTTTAATCATAACTCTATAATTACATCCTGAAAAAAAATAATCAAAAGGATATAGCTTTAAAAAATGTAAATTTAAGTTTTTTTAACCAAAAATTTACAAAAAGAAGGAAATCTCTTTGTTTTTTATTTAAAATAGTAATCCTAACTGTAAAAAATCTCTTCAAAATAGTCAAGAATAAGCAAAAATCTCCGAAATTTCCACAACTTTAGATTTATTAATACTTTTGCCCTGTTTGACGTTGGATTTTTTGCACGGCATTATAGATTATGAAAAGGAAGTAAAACATGCCTGAACAAAGAAAAACCTATACAAAAGAAGAAATTAAACAGATCATCGAAGAAAAAAACGTTGAGTTTATTAGGCTTCAATTTTGTGATCTGAACGGTCAGCTTAAAAACATGGCTATTCCTGCTTCCCAGCTTGATAAAGCAATGAATAACGAATGCATGCTTGACGGTTCATCTATTAAAGGCTTCAGAAACATTGAAACTTCTGACATGTATTTCTTTCCTGATCTTTCAACTTTTGCGATTCTTCCCTGGAGAGAAAACAAAGACGAGGAATCCAATGTCGCAAGGTTGATTTGTGATATTCACAACCCCGATGGAACACCTTTTGAAGGCTGCCCAAGGTCTAATTTAAAGAAGGTGGTACAAAAGGCAAAAGAAATGGGCTTTGTTATGAATGTCGGCCCTGAAGCAGAATTTTTCCTCTTTAAAAAAGATGCCGACGGAAGACCGACGGTTTCTCCACACGACAAAGCAGGCTATTATTCAGTTGCTCCCGATGACTTGGGAGAAGGTATAAGAAGGCATATCATAAAAACCCTTGCTAAAATGGGTTTTGAAATTGAAGCCAGTCACCATGAGGTTGCTCCCGGGCAGCACGAAATAGATTTTAAATATGCGGATGCTCTTACAACCGCAGATAATATTTTGACTTTTAAGTATGTCGTTAAAGCTGTAGCATCTCAATATGGTCTACATGCTACTTTCATGCCAAAACCTATATTCGGGATAAACGGGTCCGGCATGCATTGCAATTTGTCACTTTTTAAAGACGGACAAAATGCATTTTACGATAAAGATAGAGCCTATGGTTTAACAGAAACGGCTTTATACAGTATTGGCGGTATATTAGAACATGTTAAATCTTTTACCGCAATCACAAATCCTCTTATAAACAGTTATAAAAGATTGGTTCAGGGATATGAGGCTCCGGTTTATTTGGCCTGGTCAATAGCAAACCGCTCTGCACTCATTCGCGTGCCTGCAAAGCGTGGAAACGCCACAAGGCTTGAGCTTCGTTCGCCTGATCCCAGTTGTAACCCTTATTTAGCGCTTGCTGTTATTTTTGAATCTATTATGGACGGAGTAACAAATAAAATTAAGCCGCCTCTTCAGGTTGAAAGCAACATTTATAAGATGGACGACAAAGAAAGAAAACGCGCCAAAATCGAATCTTTGCCTGGCAGCTTGGTTGAAGCTCTTGAGCTTATGAAAAAAAGCAGCGTTGTGAAAAATGCTCTTGGTGAACACATTTATAATGAATTTCTCAATTCCAAAAGAAGAGAATGGGAACATTATAGAACCTATGTTTCGCCGTATGAGCTGAACTTATATCTGGAAAATTACTAAAGGAGAATATTTTGACAATTACACTAGCCAATTATTTAACAAAAAGACTTAACAAGCTTGGAATCCAACATGTATTTGGATTGCCCGGTGATTTTAATTTCAATATACTATATTCAATAGAAAATGCACCCGATATGAATTGGGTAAATTGCACAAATGAGCTTAATGCCGGATATGCAGCGGACGGATACGCAAGAGTGAACGGTTTTGGAGCAATAGTAACTACATTTGGAGTGGGTGAACTT
This sequence comes from Cyanobacteria bacterium OH_PDB_230, assembly GCA_023421795.1. GTDB lineage: Bacteria > Cyanobacteriota > Vampirovibrionia > Gastranaerophilales > Gastranaerophilaceae > JAEZOG01. The sequence continues at coordinate 98,390 of JAEZSO010000002.1, read as the reverse complement.
AGCGCAATTAACGCTATAGCAGGCTCTTATAGCGAAAGCGTTCCTGTTATGAAAATAGTCGGCGTACCGGCTTCAAAAATGATTGAAAATAACGTTATTCTTCATCATAACTTCCAAAAACCCGATTATTATGCGTTTGAAAGAACTTTTTCAAACGTGGTAGAAACAACAGCTTTTCTCGATAAGAATAACGCTAAAGCTGAGCTGGACAGAATTTTTGAAGTGATGGTCATGACGAGAAAACCAGTCTATGTGGCTATTCCTGTTGATGTTTGCAAAATGGAAATAGAAGACTCTATCCCTGAAATTGTAATGGAGAGTGACGGCAACAATCTTGAAAAGGCTGTAAATCATATCTGCTCGGTTATAAATAAATCTAAAAAACCTGTTATAGTGGCTGATTTCCCTGTCAAAAGATATGGGCTCTACAAAGACTTAGAAAATCTGATTGAAAAAACAAAATTTCCTTCAACAACCCTGATGATGGGAAAAGGTGCTATTGACGAGACAAATGATTGTTTCATGGGCTCCAATTTAGGTAATGTTTCTTTTGACACCACGCAACAAATAATGAATGAATCCGATTGTGTTATAACCTTAGGCGCTGTATACGCTGACTTAAACACAGGCGGATTTTCTGTGATGCCTGATGATTCATTTAAAGTCGATATTCAAAGCAATTACTGTGTTGTCGAGGGCTTAAATTATCCGAATGCATGGATGAAAGATGTAATAAAAGAATTAACCGTAAGGCTTGGCGAAAATGCTCATTCAAATATCGGCAAATTCGGTTATTCCCTCAATGAATCAGAAGAGTCAAAACCTCTTGTTACATCAGACATTTTTGATTATTTACAAAGTTTTATCAAAGAAGATGACATCGTTTTTATTGAAACAGGAATTATCAGTTTTCCGTCAGGTTTAATGAAACTTCCAAAGAATGTTTCTTTCAATACTCAGACTCTCTGGGGCTCTATCGGCTGGGCGACACCCGCTATGTTTGGCGGGGCGATGGCGGATCGTTCAAGACGAACCATTCTTTTTACGGGTGAAGGCTCTCATCAGCTTACTATGCAAGAAGTAGCCAATATGCTTCATTACGATATAAAACCTGTTATATTTGTATTAAATAACTCAGGTTACACAGTAGAAAGAGCTCTTTCAGATGATCCTATGGACAGCTTCAATGATATTACAGATTGGGACTATTCAAAGCTGCCAAGCTTATTCAAAGGTGAGTATTGGTCTATGCAGGTAAGAACAAATTCTGAACTTAAAGATGCTTTAATAAAAGCAGAAAAAGAACAGAAAGAAAAACTTTGCTATATAGAGCTTTTTACAGATAAAATGGACATCCCCGAAACTGTATCAAAGGTTATTGAAAATCTAAAAAAATATTCAACAACCTCTAGTTTAGTAAAATAAAAAAATAAAAATTAATACATAAACGGCTATAAACTTGATTTATAGCCGTTTGAACTTGTAACAACAAAAAGTTTCGATTTAAAATATACGTTTAAACACAAATTTTTCTGATTTTTAAATTCACCGCTGTGCTTCTTGTGTCTAAATTATAAGACTTTGGGACTAATTTTGCAGCTATTAAACATTAACTTCAATGTTTATAAGCTTTTCATCATAAAAAATAATTAATATTTAGTCTGATGTAAATTGAGTGAAAAAAACTTATCTTAGTAGTATGGAAATAAGAATGGTTCAACCAGTCGAAAGGCGGGTTGAGAAAGGAGTACATTATGTTCAGGAAAGATGGTGGCTGTCCTCATTGTGGAGATCGTAAGTTTAACAAGATTAAATTTGCTGATTCCTTTCACAAAAAACTTCCTATAGATACCCCAGAGAATATTAAAAGCGCTTGGGACTCTATTCATGACAAAAGACATAGAGAAAAGTATACTGAGGAAGAAGTTAAAATGATGGAAAAGAAAATTTTAAATGCTTGGATCCGTCATATTAACGTAGAAGGACCGCCGCAAAGGATGCGATAGAAAAATAGAATCTTGATTAAGAAGAGAAGGCTGTTTATTAATGGCCTTTTTTGCTTTTAGAATATTCTGAAAAAGCTGAAGTATTCAAAAGATTTGTCCAGCCCAAAGGATGTTTCCATCTTTTTTATGCCTTCATGCGCATATGATACGGTTTGGGCCCACGGATCCACTATTATTGCCTGTGAACCCCAAGTTGAAGGGTTCTCGAATTTTGCATTTTTTTTCATATTTACGACCAGAAACATATGATCGCTTGCCATTCTTTGTTTTGTATAATCTTTGCTTTTTACAAACATTCCGACCTTTTGACACTCTATGCCTTTTTCCAGCAGTTTATATCTCATAAGCTCCACTAGTTCTCTGCAATTTGCACCTTTGTGCTTTTTAATCAGGTCATTAAGGAGTTTGTAATTTTTATCTTCGTTGAAGGTGAAAATTTTGTTGAAATCTTCTCTCAATTTAGTAATTCTTTTATAAATATTTTTGCTTTTTTCAAGGTAAGTTTCTTGCGAAAAAACCCTTCCAGTATAATTTTTGTATTTTGTATCGAATTTAAAATCCAGTTTGGTTGAAGAAGGTATGTCTTTCATTTCAAGGCAAAACTGGCGGTTAAGCTTATCAAGTTGTCTTAACTGCAAGGAACCGGAACCAAAAGATACATTTCTACAACCATTAACACACATACCTATATAAAGCCTGTAAAAAGATAATTTGTCATCAGAATTTAAAAAAGGTGAAGAATCATATTGTAAAATAGGTTTTTTTATTGTATATTTCATGGTACGAAGATGGCGGGTGTCGTCAAGTGGTTAAGACCTCGGTTTGTGGTTCCGATATTCGTGGGTTCGAGTCCCATCATCCGCCCCATTTTTTCCAATTTGTAGTAAAAGAAACATACTCAAAGTGAAATTATGATAAAAATAAAAAATAATGGAATAAAAATCTTAAATATTTCATTATTTTTATGTTTGACAGTAATTACTGCAAATATATTGTCCTATTTGAGTATTCAGCCAGATCAGATAATGGATGATTTTCAACCATTTTTCAGTTTTGTCGATCATGGCAATTATCTTATAAGTTCTATCGATAGGCTTGTTACTTATACGATTCCCGCCCATTTAGGCATTCATATTTTGGACTGGGCAAGTTCTGTTGTGCCTTGGTTTAGAGCTTTTGTAATTGTTTTAGTGTCCTATCTTTTATCTTCGTTTGCTTTTATTAATTTAAAGAAAAATATTTTGCATCCTGTTATTTTTGCCGGTTGTTATTTAGGTGTTCTTTTCGTTCTTTTGGTTACCGGTTGGCAGTTAAAATGCGCGGAAGGATTTGGCAGATTTGTTATTTCAAACATTTTCATGTTAATCTTTTGGCTCAGATTTGCAAAGCTATTTATAACTCAAAGTGAACCTGATAAAAAGATGATGATAACTCTTTGTTTTTTGGGTTTAATCTTGGGGAATGTGTCAGAACTACTGGCAGTATCGTCAGCGATTACATTATTGTTGATATTAGCTTATAACAACATCAGTAAAAGAAAAGTCCTTTCCAATAAAACAATTATGATGCCTCTCATTTTTATTTTTATTGGCGGTATGTTAATGTTTTTTAATCCTAATTATATAGAATGTTCTAATTATCATACAGGCAATATTTCTGTAATTTCGATAATCGATGGATTAAAGTCATACAAGGCTTTTTTACATATCTTTCTTCAAAAAATAATTTTGCAGCATTGGACTTATTATTTATTGATACTTGTTTTGGGTACAATATCCTTCTTTTTGCCATTAGACAACAATGAAAGTAGAAGAACTTCTCTGCTTTCTTTTTTCCTTACAACTGGCCTTTTAGCTTTTTTCTTGACCTTTATTGCTTCAAAAGGAAGTGTTACACATGAAATTCCAGATGAACTTTTTAGCTACTATTATAAGAGCTTTTGGCTTGTTCACCATGATTTTCCGGTAATTATACGTTTAGAACTTTTATTAGTTATTATGCTTACCCTTTTTCCAATTATAAAAAAAGTTGAAAAATATAATTTGTTATTTTTTATAGCAAGTGTTGTTTTGGTGGTGGTGGCCTTTTTTATAGGAGATTACAAGCAAAACATAACACACTTTAAAAATGAGACAAGAGATTATAGAATTTCGTTGTATAAACTGGATAAAATCGCATTATACTATTATTTAAACAATAAAAAGATAGAAATTTATTACCCAGAGCCTTGGAAAGAATATTTTGAGATATATCCTGACTATTTTAAGAAGGTTTATAATATTAAAATAAAAAAAGAAGATATAACCTGGCTGGATTCCGAAAAAATATTATATAATTTTGATCAAGCCGGAGGTCTCTTTACCCCTGAAGAGCTTGCAAAGTTAGAGTTTAAGAAATTGCGTGATAAAAATTTTGTCCTAAGAAAGAAATAGTAATTATAGGTAAAAGCTATAAATAATTACAAAATAATCTTAGGTACAAATCTAATTTCTTTCAATTATCCGCCCGATTAACAATAATAAGACCTTATTTAGGTCTTTTTTGTTTTTATTCTCTAAAACTTAACTGTTCAGCAAATTCAACTTTGTATTTGACCTTTACATGTCGGGATAAAAGTTTGTTTTAAATGAAATTCTCTGCTATAATATTATAATTCTTCGGATTTTGTTTTTATAAGTTATAGGTTAGTTATGAAATTTATTTTTAATAAATATTATTTTTTGCTAAAAAATATTGTATTTTTAATATTTTTCAAAAACCGTGCATTGAATTTAGTTTCTATAAAAAAACAAATTAATAATTTATATGTTTTAGAGTGTGAAAAATTAGTTTTTTAATGCGAGGCGGATTCTTTTTATCCTGTCTCGCTTAGATATACTTCATTGACAATTATTTATATTGTCAATTTTTACGCACAAGTTAAAAAAAGGAAATACAAATGAACAACATTTCACATTTTGAAGAACTGTTTAAATATAAAACAGAGGTTTTACTAATTCTTGACTATAACGGAACTATTGCCCCAACTGAGCCTAAATTAAATTCACCGTTGTCTAATACCACATTCAAAAGGGTTTTAGAAAATTTTTCCCGTAAAGAGTATGTAAAAATAGCAATAATAACCGATAGGTCAATAAAAGAATTCAAAAAAGAATTTAAAATTGATTTGAAGGAAATTGATGTTTACGGTTATTCAGACAAAAAGTTTCAAAACGAAGAAGGAAAAACATATACAAAAAAAGAAGAGTTATTAGAAGAAATTGTTCAGAATAATCCTTCTTTCAAGTCTATATATGCCGGTGATGACAAAACATTGATTAAAAAAACAAAAGAGTTAAATGGATTTGCAATAGGGATACGTCCTTTGTGTAAAAAGGGGGAAAAGCTCGTTGACGTTTCGATTTCGCAAAATAGATTTGAAGAGTCCTTGATAACAATCAATAATTTATATTTATAAAATTGGATCTTAGATTTTTACAACAATAGACCTCATTTTAAAAAGGAGTTTTAAAGCTCCTTTTTTATTGTTTATGGAATTAAATACCTTGTATGTTATCAAAATTTTCTTGAGGTTTAGTGGTTTTGATTTTATCAGCAATCCAGCTTACATACTTGCTATCCACTTCTAAAATGTGTCGGTTCCACCAGATTACGAGGAAGTCAGCCATTTGAATTGCGGCCATTCTGGTTATTCCTGATCTTCTCCAGGAGGTTTTGAATTCTTTCAGTTGGTCAGAAAATGCCTTGTGCAATTTAATATGTGCCTCCAGTTCTTTATATTCAAACTTTCTTAAATAAAATTCTTCGGTTTGGAAGTGTTTTTGGACATATTCTTCTACAAAGCATAGGGCGTCGTATGCTTCTTCTAATTCATTCTGTTCATCGAAGGCAATTATTAGTTTATTTATTACATCAAAGATTTCTTTATGCTGATTGTCTATTATCCCTATTTTCAGTTCTAAGTTTTTTGACCATACTAACACTATAGAAAATCCTCATATAAATGAATACTTAAAATTATAGGATGTTTTCTTAAAACTGTAAATTTTTAACATTTTTTGTTAACTTAAACAGAAAGAGCGCGTCGAATTTTCGACGCGCTCTCCCAAACTAGTGTCTTAAAACCTGAAAATCAGCCTCATAAACTAATCACAACAATCGTTACAAGTTGGCATGATTGGAGCAGCAGGACATGGGCAAGGTTCAACACATGGTGCAGGACAACAAGCAGGTTTACATGGGCAGCAAGGATTCATTATTGGTGCTGCAGGACAACACATAGGTTGCGCTGGACAACATGGGCTTGCTATTGGAGCCGCAGGGCAACAAGGGCTTAATACTGGTGCAGGACAGCATTTAGGTTGGCAACCGCAATGACAGGCAGCTAAACTCGGTAATGCACCAATCGATAATGCTAAGAACGCTCCTAAAGCTATTAATTGTTTTTTCATGATAAGGTTCTCCTTTTCAATTATTAACTGTGTACTTGAGGAATTTCTTTTTCTCTGATTCAAGGACCTTATCATTCTAAGCGTATAAAATATAAAAATCGCTCTCTAAACAGACAGTTTTATAAAAAATGGGGTAGACGCTTAGGCTAGGTATAAATTCTTATGAAGCAGACAAGCACTATGATAAATTTTTCAAAATAATTTAATAATTATTCCTTAAACGGCGGTTAATATTTCATTTGAACAAGCTCATATTTATTATCATCATTTAGGGTTAGTATTAGTCCGTTATCTGGTTCTTCAGGCAAAATATACACCTTGAGTCCGCCATGGATATGTTTTATAAGTTCTTTAAAGTCATCTTCAAGCAAGTTTATGCACCCATGAGACATTCTGTTGTTGTCTATGTTTCCGTCATAAAATTTTTTAAGTCTGTCTTTTTCTCTGAATTTTGGCACTTTATGTATCGCTACAACTTTTTTGGTATTTTTAATTTTACTTGCTTTGCCTCCGAGAGAAAGAGTCCAATCTCCGTATGCAGATTTGTTGTAGAGGTTTTTTATAAGAGTGAATTCCCCTGCGGGGGTTGTGTTTTTAGCTTTTCCTGCCAAGCCTGAGGTGTCGTTAAAGTCGTCTCCTCTTTCTTTACCGATTCCGACTTCAAAACTCGCCAGTTCGTTTCCGTCTTTGTCGTATACGGTTGCAGAACAATCTTTTTTGTTTATGATCAGATAATTTTCCTTAGAGCTAAATTTTACCCATTCTTTTACTTTTTGTTCATCGTCTTTTAATAGGTTTATTTGAGTTACTTTATCTAAGATCGGGTTCTCTTCTGCTTTATTTTCTTTTAACTCTGATACAACGTCTGTGTCTTCTAAATCTTCAGAAAATGCAACAGTTATATTCGCAACAAAGAGCAAGAGGCATAAAATTATTTTTTTCATATATAATTCCTGTTTTTAAAATAATCTTTTTTGAATGTAACTATAACAAGAAGGCATATATTATTGCATATTATAAAGTATTAATTTTTTATGCCTATTATTATCATTTTTCAGTAATACTTTATGCATTTTAAATGATTGTTACGTAAAGCCATCTTTTTAAGATACTTTCATCTTTTATTCAGGCGGATGAATCTTTTTATCTTTTTTGTAAAATGAATTTAATTGGGGAGTCTATCCATGATTTATTTGGTTATTGCAATAACTGCCTTTTTTGCTTCAGGCATCACTCTTTTTTCAGGGTTCGGACTCGCAACCGTTCTCACTCCTGTTTTCATCCTGTTTTTCCCTGCCCCTGTTGCTGTAGGCTTAACTGCAATAGTGCATTTTTTGAATAACATTTTCAAATTTTTCTTGCTTGGCAAACACGGCAATAAAGAAGTACTGATAAAATTTGGCATTCCTGCCGTATTTGCTGCCATATTAGGAGGATTAACCCTTTCTTTGATGGCGAAAAGAAATTTTATTATCAGCTACAGCCTTTTCAATCATAAGCTTAGTGTTGAATTTATAAATTTTGTAATCGGGTTTATCATTTTATTTTTTGTTTTTGTTGAAGTATTATCTGATCGAAGCAAAATATCTTTCAACAAAAAGTTTTTATTTTTAGGTGGTCTTTTAAGCGGTTTCTTTGGAGGGCTTTCGGGAAATCAAGGGGCTTTTAGGAGTATATTTCTTTTAAAATGCAATTTAAGCAAGGAAGAATTTATAGCTACAGGAGTTATTATTGCTTGTTTGGTTGATTTTGCGAGAATTTTTGTATACGGGGTCAATTTTTTTAGCAAAGATCTTCTGAACGACTTCCCTCTGCTTTTTGTGGCAATATTTTCTGCGTTTTCGGGTTCATATTTTTCAAAAAAGTATTTGCACAAAGTTACTATCGGCTCGGTTAGAATAATAGTATTAGTTATGCTTTTAGGCATTTCGACAGGCATGATTACGGGTTTAATTTAAATTTTAAAGAATTATTGTTATTTTGGATAAGAATTTTGTCGGATGTTTAGTGTTCTTGTTTCGAAAAGTATGTAAGGGTAAATTTTAAGACAGGAGAATAAAATGATTTTAGATGAAACAGATAAAGGTCTTATTACAAAAGATAATTGTGCGTTGGCATTTATAGATCATCAGCCTCAGATGATATTTGGAGTAGGAAGTATCGACAGGCAACTTTTGATAAATAATGTATTGATGCTTGCAAAGGGAGCAAAAGTATTTGATATCCCGACGATACTTACAACCGTTGAAGCTAAAAGTTTTAGCGGTTATATGTGGGAGGATCTGTTGAAATTATTCCCGGGTAAAAAGCCGATTGAAAGAAGCGGAATGAATTCTTGGGATTTTGCGGAGTTCAGAAAAGCTGTTATAGCAACAGGTAAAAAGAATATTTTGGTGAGTGGCATGTGGACGGAGGTTTGTGTGTGCTGGCCGACTCTTTCAATGATAGACGAGGGATACAATGTCTATGTTGTAGAAGATGCCTGCGGCGGCGTTTCTAAAGTTGTGCACAAAGCGGCTATGAAAAGAATGGTGCAAGCAGGAGCTGTTCCTGTTACTTCAATGCAAATGTTATTAGAATTTCAGCGCGACTGGGCGAATAAAGAGACTTATGATCAGACCTGTAGTATTATCCGCGAGCACGGCGGGGCTTATGGTATGGGTATTGAGTACGCTTATACTATGTTAAAACACGATTAAGTATTTATAAAGATAAAATAAAGACAAAGCCCCTTGTTTTGGGGCTTTTGTTAAAAAATCTTTTTTAAATTTTCTATGACAATTTCCTGCTGATTTTCGCTCAATCCTAAGCCTGATGGTATGTAAAACCCTCTTTCATAAAGTTTTCCAGAAACAGGACGAATAATTTTATCTGTTAAACCCATTTTTTCAAATACCGGTTGCTTGTGAAGTGGGTAGAAGAATGGCCTTGTTCCTATTTTTAGGTTGGATAATTTTTCTATTGCTTCTTTTGCATCAAATTTCACATCATCATTTAAAACGATTCCATATGTCCAATAATTGTTTTCGCTGTAGTCTGTTTTTTCGCAAGGCAGTTGAACAGGTAAATTCTTGAAAGCTTCGTTGTAGATTGCTCCCATTTTTTTCTTTTTTTCTATAAAAAATTCCAGCTGTTCAAATTGAGCATAAGCAACCGCAGCTTGAATATTAGACATTCTGAAATTCCATCCGAGTTCTTCATGGACAAATCTTTGTTTGGAAAAACAAAGATTTCTATAGTACTTAATTTTTTCATTAAGTTCATCAGAAGAAGTCATCACCATGCCGCCTTCTCCTGCCGTTATGTGTTTATTTGCGTAGAAAGAGAATGTCGAGATGTCGCTCATTCCTCCGCATTTTTTATCCAGATAATTTTGCCCGTGTGCTTGGGCTGCATCTTCTATTATTTTAAGATTATATTTTTCGGCAAGTTCAAAAATAGGGCGCATATCACAGGGAAGCCCATATATGTGAATGGCCATTATGGCTTTGGTTTTTGGGGTTATCAATTCTTCGATTTTTGAAGTATCCATATTCCAAGTTAAAGTTTCTGAGTCTACAAAAACAGGCTTCAATTTATTGTAGACAATACCTTGAGCTGAAGATATTATTGTAAAACTTGGCAGAATTATTTCATCGTTTTTCTGCCAGTTATAGACTTCTTTCATTGCTCTTATAGCAAGTTCAAGCGCAACAGAGCCGTTAGAAACGCAATTTCCGTATTTTTGGCCTGTGTATGAGGAAAATTCTTTTTCAAGCTTGTTTACAAAAGGGCCTTCAGAGCTTATCCAACCGGTATCAATGCATTCGCATAAATATTTTTTTTCGTTGCCGTTCAGCAATGGTTCGTTTACGGGTATAAAGCCGTTCATTATTTTGGACCTCAATCTCTTTGATATTCCAAGTATAACATATATAATAGAATCATCCAGAAACATAGGAAATTAATTTTGACCAAAATGAAAGTCGTAATAAACGCCGGTGGACTAGGAACAAGGATTAGTTCATTTGCGCCGGATGTTCCAAAACCTATGATAAAAATAAACAACAAACCCATCTTGGAGCATCAGATAGAATGCTTGAAACGGCAGGGATTTGACGATTTTATAATCATAACAGGGTATCTTAAAGAGCAAATAGAAGAGTATTTTTCAGATGGAACCTCTTTTGGCGTTAATATTTCATACTTTAAAGAAACCGAGCCTTTCGGTACTGCAGGAGCCTTGATTAAGTTAAAAGATGTTTTAAAAGAGGATTTTCTTTTTATATTCGCAGATATTATTTTTGATATTGATTTTGAAAAGTTTATTTCTTTCCATCTGAATAAAAAAGCTTCTATTTCACTGTTTGTACATCCCAACGACCATCCATACGACAGCACTTTGATAAAAGTCGATAAAGATTCAAAAATTGAAAAAGTAATCCCAAAAGAATCAAAAAGAACTTACTATAAGAACCTTGTAAATGCAGGACTTCATATAGTTTCGCCAAAAGTATTAAATTTTTACAAGCCAGGAGAAAAACTTGATTTTGACAGAGATATCCTGATGGATTCAGTTAAAGAAGGTGTTTCTTTTGCTTATGTATCATCAGAGTACGTGAAAGACGCAGGGACTGAACAAAGGTTTAAAGAAGTAAAAAAAGATATTCTTTCGGGGAAGGTTAAAGAAAGAAATTATTTGAACAAACAAAAAGCCATTTTTATAGATAGAGACGGCACTATAAATAAATACAAGGGCCAACTCTGTGATGCCGATGATTTTGAACTTATAGAAGGTGTTGCTGAAGCAGTAAAAATGATAAATAAGTCAAAGTTTTTGGCTATTGTCATAACAAATCAGCCGATGATCGCTAAAGGGTTTTGCGGCGAAAAAGAGCTTCAAAACATACACGATAAGATGGAAACGCTTTTAGGCAAGGAAAATGCTTACCTGGACGGCATCTATTATTGTCCTCATCATCCCGATAGCGGTTTTGAGGGGGAAATAAAAGAACTCAAGATAAAATGCACCTGCAGAAAGCCGGCTCCCGGGTTGATATTACAAGCCGCAAAAAATTTTAATATAGACCTTTCAGCTTCTTATATGGTCGGGGATGCCGATATAGATGTCGGAGCAGGATTAGCCGCCGGTTGCAAGGCAATTTTGGTTTCAAATGATAAGCTAAAAGGATATGAAGAAGTTCCTCGATTTAAAAATTTAAAAAGTTTCGTTTCTTCGCTGTTTTCAAACTAAATGCGTTCAAATATGGCGTTTGTGCCTTTGTTTTCAAACTTAAAATCTATGTGAAGAAGATCTGAGAAGTTGTTTTTGAAATATTCTTGCTTGTCCGGTTCAACATAGAAAAGAATGCACCCTCCGCCGCCTGCACCCAGCACTTTGCCTCCAAGAGCGCCTGATTTTATGGCTTTTTCATAAAGATTATCGATATAAGAATTTGTTGTTTTTGTAGAAAAAGTTCTTTTTATTTTCCAGTCTGTATCAAGCAATCTTCCAAAATCATTTAGGTTTCCTGATACTAAGATTTTTTCACCTTCTTCGGGAAGAATGGACATCTCTTTTAGCATCGGCGTTATTGATTTTATGTTCTGTATTTGTTCTCTCATTATGTCGAAGCTGTTTCTTGAAAATCCTGTGAAGTACAGCAGCAAAGAATTGTTTAGTTCTTCTTTTCTTTGCTCTGACATTTTAAGGGGAACAACCTTTACTCCTGATTTGTCAAAATACATGCGGTTGAAACCGCCTATTGAAACGGCATATTGATCTTGCACTCCTCCGGGTTCATTGCATAATGTTCTTTCCAAGAAAACAGCTTCTTCTGCAAGTTTTTCTTTAGATAGTATTTCATTTTTAATTCGATGGAGCCCGTTTAAAAGTCCTACTGAAAATGCAGAGCTGGTTGCCAAGCCGGATCTTGCGGGAAGGTCAGAGTCATATACTATATGGATGTTTTGGATGTTCAAAAATTTTAAGGATTCTCTTACTACCGGATTTTTGACTTCTTCCGGGGTGTTAAATTTTTCAACAGTGGAGCTTGTAAATTGGTTTTTGTGTTCAAAAAACGGCGGCAGAGTCCTTATTCCAAGATAAACATATTTGTCAATCGATGATGCAATCGTTGAGCCGCCATATTCTTGGTAAAATTCAGGTACGTCGGTACCCCCACCTAAAAATGACATCCTCAAAGGAGTTTGGATTATGTTCATTTTATTCGCTCAATCTAGCTTTTTTAAGTTGAAAAGCGTTTATAAAAAACAGTTTTATCAAAGTTGAAACAAAGCTGTAAATGAATACAGGTAAATTTCTTTTTGATTCGCCGTAGTCTCTTTTTTTAAAAGTAATAGGAATTTCTCTTATTTTTAAGTCTGGTTTTAAAAGTCTCATCTTGACTATGATTTCCTGCATCAAGTCAAAGTTTTTGCATTCTAAATCAATATTTTTTAAAAGTTCTGTTCTGTAAATTCTAAAACCTGCTGAAAGGTCTGTGGCTTTTATCCCCAGAAGCAATCTGTATGTATTGTTCAAAAGTTTTGACATCAAGATAAGAAAAGGAGAATCATAAGTTTTTCCGCCTTTTACGTACCTTGAACCTATTACAAGATCACAATTTTCTTTTATAAAAACGTTGTATAATTCAGGAATTTTTTCTGGAGGATGCGACCCGTCACAATCCAAAACAAGATATTTGTCATATTTTGCAGCTTTAATTCCCGTTCTGTATGCGCCTCCAAAATATGGCTGTTCCTGATTTATGTATATAGCCCCATATTTTTCGCAAATCTCACGAGAATTATCTTCAGGTGTTAATCCGTCAACTATAATTATTTCGTATTCTTCATTAAGGCTCTTAACCTGTTCTTGGATAAGCGGAAGCAGTCTTTCTAAATTTAATGCTTCATTTCGAGCCGGTAGAACTACGCTTATTCCCATTTTTTCACTCCGAGAACTTAGTTACTCTTATATAATATACCAAAAATGATATTGTTTCAGTTAAGAAAGCTAACTTAATAAAAATATGGTGAAAATGACTATTAACTACTCTTATTTGAATTTTACGGCTTTTTGTGCTATGTAATAACTATAAGGACTGAATGACGGATGAGTACTTCAAAAAAAGCTTTTATAACCGGAATAACAGGACAAGACGGCAGTTATCTTGCAGAGTTTTTGTTAGAAAAAGGTTATGAAGTATACGGACTGATTAGGTATTCTTCTGCCGCAAATACAAAGAAAATCGACCATATAAAAGACAAAATCAAGCTTTATTATGGCGATATGACCGATGGGGCTAATCTGATCAAGCCTCTAAAAGAGATTCAGCCGGATGAAATATATAATTTAGCCGCACAGTCGCATGTGGGAATTTCAAACAATTCTTCTGAATATACAGCTAATGCAAACGGACTTGGGGCTTTAAGATTATTAGAAATAGTGAAAGAGTTAGGTCTTGGCAATAAAACAAGATTTTATCAGGCATTAACATCCGATATATTTGCAAATACAGATATTACACCCCAAAATGAAGAGACTCCTTTATATCCCGCTTCTCCATATGGATGCGCGAAGTTATATGCATATTGGATAGCAAGAAATTTCAGGGAAAAATACAATATGTATGTGGTGAATGGAATTGCGTTTGGGCATGAATCGCCCAGAAGGCCTGAGGTTTTTGTTACAAGAAAGATAACAAAAGCCGCTGCGAGAATAAAACTTGGATTGCAAGACAGGTTGTATTTAGGAAATTTATCGACACAAAGGGACTGGGGACATTCTAAGGATTATGTAAGAGGAATGTGGCTGATGTTGCAAAATGACAAGCCGGAAGATTTTGTTTTGGCAACAGGTAAGACTATTTCTATCAGGGATTTTTGTACAGAGGTTTTTAAGGAACTCGATATTGACATAGAGTTTACAGGAAATGGCATAACAGAAAAAGGAATAGACTCCAAGACGGGGAAAGTTCTGGTAGAAGTGAAACAAGAATTTTACAGGCCGTCTGAAGAAGTATTGGCCGTGGGGGATTCATCAAAGGCAAAACTGAAACTCGGCTGGGAACCAACTTATAGCATAAAAGATATTATCAAAGAGATGGTCGAGGCTGATTTGGCTGAAGCAAACAAGGAAAGAACAGTAATTTTAAATGATAACTAATATTAAAGACCGAAATAACAATGTTCTGGCGATTATAATTTCAAACGAACCGGTAAAAGAAGGTATAGAGTTTTATACATCAGATGATACCAACTTGCAGGTGGCCGCAGCTTCTTATCCTACAGGCAAAAGAGTGGATGCGCATCTTCATAATGAAACAATAAGGACGATTAAAGGCACCCAGGAAGTTGTAGTGATGAAAAAAGGTCAGTATAGGGTTGATTTTTATGACGAAGAAAGATTCTATATAAAGAGTTATGTTCTTAAAGCGAATGATGTAATAATTTTCATGCAAGGTTGTCATGGGTTTAAAAGTCTGGAAGATGTCGAACTGATAGAAATCAAGCAGGGACCTTTTTTAAAGGATCAGGATAAAACAAGATTTCAGGGAATAAGAGATGAAGAGGTAGTTTATTAATACCTTTACGAAAAGGGTTTGCAGATGATTGTGGATTATTCTTATATTTTTGATAAAGTCAGGGATTTGTATTCTTATTTATCTTATTACAATCCTAAAGGTGAAGTGTTTCCGCCTTTAAGATACACCTTTGACATAACTTATCGCTGCAATCTAACTTGTCCATATTGCTATTTGGGCTACAAAGAAAGAAATAAAGATGAATTAACAACGAAAGAATGGTTTGATGTAATAGATCAAGTGCCAAGATTCGGGATTATTTCCTGGATAGGCGGAGAACCTTTAATAAGAGAAGATTTTCTGGAAATTTATGAAAAGTCCTCAAAAAGGACTCCTTATAGAGTTAACGTTTATTCAAACGGCACCCTTATAGATGAAAAAATTGCAGATTCTTTTATTAAAAACAAACTGCTATGTCTTTCTGTTTCTCTTGATGGCTACGGCAAAATGCACGATGAGAACAGAAAATCTGAAGGTTCATTTGACAAGATTATAGGTAATTTAAATATGCTTTCTTCAAAGATGAAGGGCAAGCATAACATAATTTTGGATGTAAAAACGGTGCTTCTTGAGAATAATCTGGATGATTTTGTCCAACTTTATGAGTTGTGCACAAAAATGAACATCGATTTCTTTTCAATATCAATAAAAAGAAGCGGTAACGTCAGAGAAAATCCTAACTTAAGAACAGAATTCGGGGAAGAATTTTATAAAAACAAACTCCCTTTTGAGCTGTATTTTGATATGGAAAAATTTAAAGCGGTTTATAAGGAGCTTGAGAAGATATCAAAACATTCCAAAACCAGACTCAGATGGGCGCCAAAATTGAGCCCTAAAGATGCAATCAACGAGATTCAAGAATTGTTTTCAAGAACGGATTGCTCTGTTTCAGAGCTTTATAAGCCTTGTCTTTACCCGTTTTCAAATACATACGTCAATCCTGAAGGCAGAGTGTATCCTTGCCTTGCTTATGATATCGGCTCTGTCAGGGAAAAACCTCTTATGGAGCTTGTAAATTCAGAAAAATACAGAGATTTTCGATTGAAATTAAAAAAAGCAAAATCTTTTGAAGCATGCCAGTTGTGCTGCGAGCTTCCGTATAACAAATTAAAAAACTAATTCAATCGTTACCAGAGCTTGAATAGGTGATAATTTTTCATACATCTAAAGATATATTTGTATTGGCTGAAAGGAATATCTCTCAAAACGTTGAAAAGTCTTTTGGGTCTGAAGTAAAATTTCCAGTATGCTTTTTGGATGGCTCTTGTTAAGTCGTTGTGGGTCAGGTTCCCTGTCAACCAGTCAGGTTGGGCGATGAATGAATGGCTGTAATCCAATTTGAATTGGGTTTTTAACTCATTGAAAAGGTCGGACCCGGGGAAAAGCCTTAAAGCAAAGAAACCGGCTCTGTCTAATTTGCTTTTTACGGCAAAATTAATGGTTTCTTCAATGGTTTCTTTTGTTTCTCCCGGCAAACCGAAAATAAAGTTCCCGATCGTAATCATCCCAAGCTCATGGGCTAAATTGATAGAATGTTCTATCTGTTCAATGGTTTCGCCTTTTTTTATTGTTTTTAAGATTTGCGGATTCGCTGATTCTATCCCAAAATCGAGCATATAGCAGCCGGCTTTTTTCATTAAGAGAATAATTTCTTTGTTTACCCTGTCTGCTCTTACTCCGTTTGGGGTTGACCATGGAATGTTGATGTTGTTTTCCAGCATCAGGTTGCAGACTTTTATAATGTAATCTTCTTTCAATGTAAGATTATCGTCTGTGAACTGAAGTTCTTTTATGCCAAATTTTTCTATTTGATATTTTATCTCTTCAACCACATTTTCGGGTGAGCGGAACCGTACTTTGTCGTAGAAATTTTTGCTTGAACAGAACGTGCATTGGTAAGGGCATCCTCTTGAAGCAATTATGACGCCTATAGGATAACCTTTTGCAAAAAGCCCATGGGGAGAGTGAGGATATGAGCTTGGAGGTATCTGATCCCAGTCAGGGAAAGGGATATCGTCGAGGTTTTCCACATACTCCGCTTTAGCAACAGGTTTGCCGTCTGTTTGAAAATCATCATTTTTTAAATCACTTAATGAATAAACACCCTTAATCATGTTATTGACGAAGTTATTTTGAGCCAATTTTAAAAAAGGAATTTCACCTTCACCGCAGATAACATAATCCGCTTTTGATTCCGATAAGGTTGTATAAGGCATAAATGTAGGATGAGCGCCTCCAATAATGCAAGTGTGGCCATTTTCTTTGATCAAGTTTGAGAGCCTTACAACTGTTTTATAAAAACCAGTCAAACAGTGAATCCCTACTGCATCAGGTTTCTCTTCATTAATTTTATCAAGTATTTGCTGGTCTGTCAGATTGTCTCTCAATCCTTCGACTACAACAACATCGACACCGTGTTTTTTTAAATAAGAAGAGATGTACAATACACCCAGCTGAGGCGCTACTAAATACGAATCAAAATTTGGAATAACCAGTAAAACTTTCATGTGCTCTCTCTCGGGGAAATCATCGATTTTATTATATAACAAATTACGAGAAAAGCCGAATTAAATGCTTTCGGTTGCTTCTGCATTTTTAAAGCTGAGAATATGTTTATAAAACATGTAGGTTTCGGTTTCAAAACCCTGACTTTTGGCGTAATCCTCTGCCCAAGCGACAAAATCTATCAGTTTGGGATTTACTTTATAATCGAATTTTTTTGCGTAAAATGCTTCTATATCCAAAGCAATTCTTTTGACGCCCGCTTTTTTAATTGTTTTTAAAAATAAGTCAAATTCGGTTTTAGTACTGTTGAAATTAGGAATTATAATGTATTTCAGCACAACATTCGCAGGGTGTTCGATTTTTGTGTATTTTGAAATGTTTTTAATGATGTTGTTGAACTTATCAACTCTTTTTATTTTTTTATAAGTTTCCCTGCATCCGCTGTCCAGAGAGATTATAATGCTGGCCATATTTTTCTTTAAAGCTTCATATATGACTTTTGAGAAAATTATTCCTGATGTCGGGATTAAAATTTTATTTACATAATTTGTTAAAGCGTATTCTTTTATTATGGAATCTAGCTCATGGTATAAGGTGGGCTCTCCCCCTCCAATGTGGATTTCAGATCCTTTGGGCATTATTCCGCGTTTTTGCATGTCTTTCAATATAGGAAGAACGCTGTAGGGCTTTGTTTTATTGTCTCTTTCTCTGCCTTGACAGCCTGAACAATAAAAACAGTTGGCGTTGCATTTTTCAAAGTGAGTTATATAGACCTGATTGATATAATTTTCATCAGACCATTCTTGTTCTTTAAGCCAATAACAATTTTGACAGGAAGAAGGAATTATACCTTTTTTAAAGTTTTCACGTCTTTCATCGATTAACTTAAAAAGAGCATCCCAGTCTATTTTTTCGCCTTTATATTTTTTGATTAGGACGATAGATTCAGGGGCGCCCTCAAGTCCTTCCACCGGAGAATAACAACAGGACCATATATGGTCGTTTATAAAACAAATGCCGTGCTGGGCTAATTCACAACTTACGTACTTCATATAATAATATTAGCATTCCAAAAAATAAGAGTCAAACCGCATTATCCCTTCTGTGTTGTGTTTAAAGAATTTTGCCCGGTTTCTTTTAAATTTTCAATTCTTTTCTTAAAATTTTCAAAACGGAATCTAATTGCTTTTCAAAAGTTAAAATGAAGCTTATTTTATTTTTTATGTTTGTTGTGTTGCTGTTTGCTTCCAGTCCTTCAAGCTCAAACAGATGGTGCTCCTGATTGTTAATCAGATAGTCCCCATCAATTTTTACCATTTTAAAACCGTTAATCAATGAGTTAAAAATCTGTTTATTTTTTTTCTTGAGGTGTTTTTCATAACGGGTGTGAGTTTTTATCAGATCTATTTTGCTTACGTTTTTACATATTTCTTCATACGATAAAATTAAATTTTCTAAATCTGAAAGATTCGACATGTTAGAGTTTTCGTATAGGTCTTTGATGTCATTGATCGAAAAATAAGTTTTGATATGGTTAATATCATCAATATACTTGAGTATAGAGTTGTGTTTGTCTACAGCTACCGGGTTGTTGTTTTTTCTGTTCAAGTGATAAATGAGCCAGGTGCTAAACAGGCCGAAAAAGGTCCCGGATAATCCGGCAATAGCCAATAATGTCGTAAAATTAAGGTGCTTGCCAATGTCAATGGTTCTTCCTTTAAAGTGTATTAGATATTTTCCGCTGGGTATGGTTCTGATATTTTTTATCACAGGTTTTTGTGGTTGTTTAAGCAGCTCAAATGGTTTTTCTTTTGTTTGTTGGTTCAAGTTTTCTGAAGTTTGGTTATTATTTTTAAAAGAAAAATCCGTTTCATTTTTTTTTGTTTGAACTTGGTCAATTTCAACAGGTTTTTCATTTATCAGAGACTGTGATTTTATCTGATTGTTTTGGACTTCTTGAGCCTGCTGATCTTCCGTCCCAAAACAGCAGCTTTGAGTAATGAAAAACGAAGCTATAAGCATTAAAGAAAGTGTTAGTATTTTGTTTTGAAATTTGATGTTCATAATAAGTTTTTACCTGTATGTTTTATTTTTACATATATTATCTTACATAAATATCTTTTAGTCATAATTATTTCTAGTCGGGCTAATATTTTTTAAATTTTATATTAATCAAGTTACTAGTTTTAAGCTTTCCAAGAAATAAATAAAATGTAAAATATAATAATTTTTGGATTTACAATATGGACAGATTTTTTCCGGCATTTATAAAATACTTTTTCATTGTAGTGGGTTTCGCCATTATAAGTTTTTTTCTCGTTGCTTCGTACAGGTACTACAACAATCATTTTAATACAGTCGTTACGATTAAATTTACCGATTTAGAGCCTGTTTCCAAAAATCTGCCTGTATATTACATGGGTTATAAAATAGGGAAAATGAAAAAAATAAGGTTGGGCAAGGATTTCAAATCTTCGCTAGTAGAGATAGTGCTTTACCCCAACAACCTCATCCTGCCTGATAATACCATCGCTAAAGTAAAAAAAGTCAAAGATAAAGATGACAACAAAGAGAAATATATTGAATTAATTTATCCTTCAGAGCCTTCTAAACATTTGCTGAAAAGTGGCTCTACTATTGAAGGACATACGGTGATGGATTTGGATGCCTTTATAGGTGCCATTTCTGAATCCGGAAAGCTTGACGAGATTGGCGACAATGCATCAACAGCATTGGCGAATTTTGGGGATACGGCTTTGGCGATAAGCGACTTTTTCAATCAGTTAAACGAACTTGTTGAGGAGAACAGGCCAAACATCAAAAAAACCACTAAAAGCACAGCTGATTCTGCTGAGAATGTCAATAAATTGACATCTCAGGTCCAAAAATCAATGAATGAACAAAAACTCTCCAATAGTGTTTCCAATATCGAGCAGTCGACTCAGAACATACAATGCGCAGCAAAAAACGTACAAAATATTACAGAAAACGTTGACAGAGCAACAAAAAATTTAAATAAAACCATGGACAAGGTCGATTGTACGGTATCAGAAGCTTGTGCTGCTACTACAAACGCCAAATGTATAACAAACGGGGTCAGCAGGCTTCTAAACAAACGCTTCGCAGGGTTTAGAATTATGTTCGGCAAGCCTGTAGATAAAGATTGCAGCTGTGGATGCGCTTGTCCTTGTAAAAAACGTTAATATTTAAAAATCACTTTGGCATTCTTTTAGAGGGGATTTTTAAGGTTTGATTTTTCTCATACAAAAAATTTACCAGCTTGGTGTATAAAAATTCTTTTTTTTTAATTTATACTGTTGCCAGAAAGGCAAGATATTTCGTATTATTTGAAAAAAGAGAGAGGCCTGCTTCGCTCGACTGCCTTCAGGCTAAGAAAAAGATTGAACCAAGATGCTTTATACCACAACAACAGTTTTAGTTAGAATATTTTCAAATCCATTGGCTAATGTATTTCAAAAAAGGCTTACTCAAAAAGGGAAGTGCCCTTTGGTCGTTAACTTTTTTACTTATTTCATTTTAAGTCTTTTTTGTCTGTTTTTTATTTTTAAAATAAACTGGTTCGATTTCTCGCAGGATTTTTGGCTCTATTCTATGTCAGGCGGGTTTTTAGGGGCATTGGGGAATGCTTTTCTGGTAAAAGCATTAGAGGGCGGTGAATTGTCTGTTTTGGGCCCCATAAATTCATATAAAGCCATTGTGGGAATGATAATTGCAATGCTTTTTTTGCATGAATTCCCTACATTAATAGGTTTGATGGGTATGGGGTTTATATTAGTCGGCAGTTATTTTATTTTTGACACGCTTAAAGAAAAGTTTTCGCTCAAGCTATTGGCAAGGAAAGATATTCAATACAGGCTTTTAGCCTTGATTTTTACCGCGATAGAAGCAGTTTGCATAAAAAAAGTTATCATAGAATCTTCCTTTTGGGTTTCTTTTATTATGTGGTGTATCTTTGGGGCTATTTTTGCTTTCATGTTTCTTTTGGCTTTTAGCAGCCAAAAGTTTGTAAGCCCTAAAAAAAGTGACTTGTGGAAAATTATTGGGCTTGTGATTGCTATGGGAGTTATGCAATTAAGTACAAGTTATGTTTTTAAGCATATGCAGGTAGGGTATGCGCTCTCATTATTCCAGCTTTCTACTCTGGTGAGCGTTTTTTTTGGATACAAATTTTTTAAGGAAAGCAACATAAAAAAGAAGCTTTTAGGAGCCGTTGTGATGATTTTGGGTTCGGTTTTAATCATCTTGTATTAGTCAGAGTTGTTTGTAACGTTTTGTTTCGTTGATGATTTTCTTGTCCATAATTGGTATATTTTATCTCGGAATTAATTTGGAAAAAATTTAAAAAATAGGTGCAGAAAATAGTCCGATTGGGCTATCAACAAATTTTTTCACAAGTTATAATACTCTCATAATCTAAGAGGTTTTTTGGGGTACTAATACAAGATAAGAGCATTAATGAAGAAGTGTCCAGTAGCGTCGTCTTTATATTTATATAATAAAAGTAAAAAATCAGTAAATTTGCCGGAAAAACAATATGTTTCATCAGAGCATGATTACAAAGAGTCCGCGGTAGATACTGCTTGTAAGAAAAGTTTCATTGTGGCATATTTTCTTTCTCGCAAAAACAAAGGTTAAAATATAAAGACTTATAGTTTGTTAAAATATTTTAATTAACATTTGTTTAAACATTTGCATGCATCTGTTATAAATGTAATAATTCAAGCATAAGAAGTGTTGTGAGTAAAAGCTTATATGAAAAGTAATTTGGCCATAATACCTTTTAGGCTTATAAATGTTAATACTGTTTCTTTTCAGGCTCGGAAAAATAACGAGACAGAAGAACAACTCCCTAAAATTGAGGTTAAAACACCCGAAAGATTGCATCCTGTAAACTTGCCGGGTGTTTCGTTTTTTATGGCAACAAAAATGATTGAAAGCGCAAACAAGCAGGGGATTTCAGTAGATGAGCTTGTGAGACAACAGTTTAGATACCTTACTTATACGCCGCAGGTTTTGCCTGAACCGAGTAAATCGGCGCAAGTTGGCAGGACTCAGGTCACAACCCTTATAGATGGGGAACAGATATTTAATAAAGCCGTAGAATATGTTAAAAGCGCAAAAGACTCCATTTTGGTTGAAATGTTTGAATTCCAGAATCTTAAAGTGGACGGACACAAATGGCCTGCAAACGGTGCGGATGTTGTACCTGGATTCCAAGAACAACAAAGTCTTTTACCGATATTGATAAGAAAGAAAAAAGAAAACCCTGAGCTAAAAATCCAGGTCATATTGGATGTTCACAAATGGTATATTAACGGCAAAGGGGAAAAAGACCGCCATTACAACAACATGGAGATGATAAAATACCTGAAAGAGAACGGTATAGATGTCGTTCCATATCCTAGAGCGGCTCAAAATGGTGCTGCGCTCCAACACGTTAAATTACTCGCTGTTGACGGCAAGAAAGCAATTCTTGGGGGCATGAACTGGGGGACCCATTCCTGTGCTAACCATGATGCTTGTGTTGCAATTGAGACATTACCTAAATATCAAAATTCAGAAGTGGACAATATAATAGAGGAGATTTTCAATACGGATTGGAAATTTGCTTGGCAAAGGCTTGGAAGAACCAAGATTGTTGCTGGTCCATTGACAGAAGAAGAGCAAGAATTTTATACAGGGCTGAAAAAAGAAATCAAGCAAGAAAACGTTGATTATATGAATGTAGTCGGTGAGATTTATAATAAGCCTGAATACCTTACCAGATATGATAAAAACAATCTTTCTAAATTGGATCTTGTCGAAACTCATCCTGTTGCTAACCCTCAAATGAGGATATTGGCAACAAAACCAAACGAGCTCAAATTCATTGATAAAGAAGGAAAAGAGACAACAAGGACCTATCTTCAGGAAAAATTGAACACCTGTTCAAAAGTAAGGGCAGAATTGTTTGTGTTTTCAGATAAGGAGCTCATCCAAACAATTATCTCAAGGCATAAAAAAGGCGATCTTGATGCCAAATTTATCGTTTCATCTGATATTTTAGAAGAATTTCCATATTGCAGAAAAGCTTATAATGAACTGGTAGAAAACAACGTCCCCGTAAGGCTTTATAACTTCGACGAAAAAATAAATCAAAGGATGCACGCAAAATGGGCGGTTTTTGATGATCAAGAAGTCGTAATCGGCTCCACCAACTGGTCTGCTATGGGCTTGAATCAAAACTTGAAAAAAGGAATGAGAGAAGATTACGAACTTTATGCAAATAAAATAAACGAAGAAATAAGAGAATATCTCTTTAAGGTTAAAGAATTTGAAGAACAGGTCGGCATTCCTCCTATAGCAAGAAAAAAACTTGACTATAAAGAGCTTATGGCAAGAAGAGAAATTTTGAAAAAAGCCTTAAATAGCTTAAATAAAACAGGAGTTGCAACGATAAAACTTCAAGGAAATACGTATCATTTTGAGGAAGAGCAGAAATCAACACTATGCACAATCCAAGGTTATTACAAAATAATCAAAGACAGACATAACGCAAAAGAAAAATATAAAAGAGGCAACAATGAATGCGCCATTGCTTTTGTTAAGCCTTCTCTGGCGGCTGTTTTTATCCGTCAATTCGATAAAGATTGGAAGCATTCAGAATCCGATTTTGAAAAATTGAGAAATAAAATGGCCACCATGCCAAAAGAGCCCTCCAGTATGTTAAATAGATTAGATGTTACGGTGTAATTATGAAAATAGCGGCTATTTCGATTGTTAATAATTCTAATCCTAAAACCAAAAAAATCGATTTTGGAACAAATTTTGGGTCAAAATCCTCTGACTATGCTCTAGTTTCTTGTTCATTAAACAGCAGCAAGCCATATTTCCCATCTTTTAAGGGATTATGGTTTGAAAATAACATCGTAAAAGAGGTTAAAGACAGGGAATATTATGGAGCCGGGCTATATAAGCCGGGCGGTAAGTTCATTGATTTCAAAAAAGTCGGCTGGGATAACCTTTCCAAAGAACCAATCGATATAACAACCGCAACGGAAAAAGAAATCTATGCATTTTACCATGCAAATGCCCTTGCAGAAACAAACGATACCACCTGGGTCAGAAGGTATAATCAGTATAACGTAACCAAGCCCTTGGCTGTTTTCCACACCCTTAATTCGCAAAAGGCCCAACAGCATTTTGCTTCTGTATTAAAGGATTTATATAAATTTAATGAGCACAAAAATCTGGACGTTCCTATAGTAGATGAAAACGGGAAACTGTCTATTGACTGCATAGTCTTTGATACAGAAACAACAGGTTTGAATTTGTCCGATAAATCAAGCCCTCTTGATAAGATTATTCAAATCGGAGCTGTTCAGGTGAAAAACGGGGAAGTGGTAAGAGGCTCAGAATATAATCAACTGTTAGATCCTGAAATGCCAATCCCCGAAAAAGCCACTTCTGTGCACGGTATTACCGATGATATGGTCAAAGGACAACCCACTATTGAAAAAGTTCTGAAACCTTTTGTGAATGATTATATGAACAAGAGAAACGGAATTATTGTCGCTTATAACTCCAAATTCGACATTACAATTTTAAACAACGCAATAAATGATCATAACACATACTCAAACGAGCCCTTAAAAGAGAGAAAACCTTGCAAGGTGCTGGATCCTTTTATTTTGGTTCAGAGGATACATCCATATTTAGGCGCAAGAAAGAAACTCTCTGAACAGTACAAGTTCTTATTCTGCAAAAACCTGGATGATGCGCATGATGCCTTTGCTGACGTAAAAGGAACCGTTGATGTGATGAAGTATTGTTTGTATTTTCTTAATGAACACAGAAAAGACAAAACGAAGCCTCTTACTTTAAGAGAAGTATTGATATTCCAGAACGGAGGGAATGTCGAAAACCTGAATATTCCTTTAGACAGGGAAGGGTGTAATTCCAGGGTAAAATTCAACAAATCTTATTCTCAGGTATCTTTGGCAGTTGATAATTATTTTGATGGCTATAAGCTTTCCAGCAAAGCATTGAAAGAATTGGTTCCCGTCATAGGAGAAGAAAACGCCAGAAAGCTGGAAAGACAAAATGTAAAAAACAAGCTGTATAATTTAAACCCAAAAGATGGTTATCCTATTAACCCCGAAGAAACAAAAGATTCTCCGAAGCAAGGCGGAGTCGAAAACGCTTTTTATGTGATGGAGAAAAATTTCAAAAAAGTCCTGGGCTTCTGCAAGCTTGAACCTTATGAAGATAAATCGGTAGAAGAAATAATAGATATAATTTCAGAAAAGTCCAAACATTATGTCCATGAAAATTCCATTGATATTTGGATGAAAAACCCTAATCCTGTGGACATTCCTGATGGTAATGACCTCCCTGATTTTAAACTTTCCAAGAAAGTGATGCTTGAGAAAAAGGCACAAGAAGAGGGAAAATGTTAACAAATGTTAAATTAAGTGTTTGGTTTACAATTGATAAAATGCAAAAATAAAAACCTTGCTGTAAAGGGTTTTAGCTCCCAAGTTAGCCAAAATGGGCTAATATAAAATTAGTCTTTTTGTAATAAGTGTATTAAATATACTTATTGACAAACTCAAAAAAATTGTTACAATCATAATAGTTTAATGAAGAAAACTAAGTGGGCGGTAAAATAGATGTTAAGTGTGCTTGATGTGATTGTTACTTTTTCTGTAAAAGAGATTAGTTTGTTCTTATTTACTTTGTTGCGAATACGCCGAATGTGTTTTCAATTTGCAACTGTTTAATTTTTGAATAAGAGAGTTATTAACAAATAATATTTAGATCCATTCGATATGGATAATAGTATACGTAGGAGGTCAGCAATGAAAGTTACTATGCAAAATTCTGTGTGCGTACCTAAAAGTCACGCATATAAAAATTACAAAAAAACGGAATGGCTCCAAGAGAAAGCAAATTCCGTAACAGATAATGAAATGCGATCACAAAGCATGGCACTTTCTTCTTGTTGCAAACCTCTTATTGGCGCGAAAAGCATAAGTTTTGGTGAAAGCCTGCCGGTTCCTGTAGGACCTTCCCCTTTGGAGAAGAAAGTTGGTGCTGTAATCCCTCTTATGTCAAAAAACGATATAATTTTGGTCGGACCAAATCTTAAATCTGCCAATGGAGCGTTAAAAAATTCTATTAGCGTAATAGATGAAGTTATTTCAAAAATGTTTGCGATTGAAGATTCCAGCTTAAAAACTTCATTTGCGCTTAAACAAAACGATAAATCCATGTTAGAGATAATGAACCTTAGTGCACCGCCTATATTCTTAGAGTCAGGCGGAAAAACGTACTCGGTTAAACAAGGAGAGTCAGTCTTCTTGCTTAAAGATGACAAAGTCAGGATAGACGGGAGAAGGTATTCCTTTTCTGAAGATGAAAATGCCACTACTCAAAGCTATAAAACACTTGGGGTAAAGGTTTTTGATTTCTCAACAAAAGACAAAACCTCTTTAACCAAGATTAATACAAAACATTTAGATCAAATTTTGTACGAAGGACAGCCGGAAAAAGCTCCGAAAAAGATTACTTTTGCTGATGTAGGAGGGCAAGATGCCGCAATCAAGGAATTAAAAAAATCGATAGTTTATCCCTTGAAGTTCCCATCAGCTTACAAAAACAACATTTTAAACCATGGTATTGTTTTAACGGGCGGCCCCGGGACGGGAAAAACTCTTTTGGCTCAGGCTCTGGCAAACGAGACAGATGCTTTCTTCATGCAGCTAAATGGTTTGGAGATGGAATCCAAGTGGGTTGGCGCATCCGAGGAAAATTGGAGAAACCTTTTCCAGACAGCCAAAGATAATCAGCCCAGCATCATATTCATAGACGAATTCGATGCTGTTGCAAGAAAGCGTGAAGGGAGCGATACATCAAGATTTGACGACAAAGTCGTTAACCAGCTTTTGACTTTAATGAGTGATTTGGAAAAGAGCAAGGATGAAGTTTATGTTATCGTTGCGACAAACAGATTGAATCTTTTAGATGATGCTATTTTAAGGTCAGGCAGATTCGGAAAACACATTGCCGTTAACAATCCTGATTTAGCAGGATGTAAAAAGATTCTTGGCATACATTCCTCTGGAAAACCTGTTTCAGAAGAATTCAACGTGGAAGACTTTGCCCAGGAATTGTTTGCCAATAAAGTCAACGGTGCCGATATCGCAAAAATTGTTAATGATGCAAATGCCAATTCTTTTGAGAGGCTAGGTATTTATGAAAAAATGGAAAATGATACCTTCACAGACAAAGACATAGAGAATCTTAGAATAGAACCTGATGATTTCTACAAAGCTCTCGATGACTTTAAAGAACAGACGAAACTTGCCGACGGAGACAAACCGAAGAAAAATCCTATAGGATTTTCTCAGCCGGTAGAGAAAAAAGTACAGACTCAAGTAGCATAGTTATAATGAAAAAAGCCGCCCTGGATAAGGCGGCTTTTATTTTATTGACCTAAGATCTGTTTAAGGTCTTTTTCAGGGGTAGAAATCGGTTTTAATCTGTATTTAGAAACGAGTATGTTTAACACATTTTCTGATACGAAAGCTGGAAGTGTTGGCCCGATGTAGATGTTTTTGATTCCCAGATATAATAGTGTAAGCAAAATGCATACAGCTTTTTGTTCATACCACGAAAGAACCAAAGTAAGAGGCAAATCGTTCACCGAACAGTTAAATGCATCTGCCAATGCTAGAGCCACTCTTATCGCGCTGTAGGCATCGTTACATTGACCCATGTCAAGAATCCTTGGGATTCCTCCGATTGTTCCAAGATCAAGGTCGTTGAATCTGAATTTTCCGCAGGCAAGAGTCAAAATAATTGTATCCTCGGGTGTTTGTTTTACAAATTCAGTATAGTAATTTCTGCCCGGTTTAGCTCCGTCACATCCTCCTACCAAGAAGAAGTGTTTTATAGCTCCGCTTTTTACGCCTTCAATTACCTTATCTGCGACAGATAGCACGGTTCCTCTGCCAAATCCCACGGTTAAGACATCTCCACCATTTATTCCTGTCATTTTTCTTCCTTCAGGATATCCTCCAAGCTCTAATGCCTTTTGGATAACAGGGGTGAAGTCTTTTTCTTCTGAGATGTGGACAGTTCCTGGAAAGTCAACTACTGAAGTGGTGAACACGCGGTCTCTATAGCTGTCTTTTACAGGCATTATGCAGTTTGTTGTAAACAGTATAGCGCCCGGTAAATTGTCAAATTCTTTTTGCTGGTTTTGCCAAGCGGTTCCGAAGTTTCCTTTTAAGTGAGGATATGCTTTTAATTTCGGATAAGAATGGCAAGGCAGCATTTCGCCGTGAGTATAAATATTTATACCTTTGTCTTTTGTCTGTTCAAGAAGAAGGTGTAAATCTCTTAAATCATGGCCTGTCACTACTATAAATGGACCTTTTTCGATGTTTGTGGTTACCTGAGTAGGTTCAGGAGTTCCGTAGGTTTCGGTGTTAGCGGCATCAAGAAGTTCCATGCATCTTAAATTAACCTCACCTGTTTTTAATACCATTGGAAGAAGCTCTTCTGCACTCAAATCTTTTGATATGGCGCAAAGCCCTTCGTAGAAGAAGTCGTTTACTGCCCTGTCTGTATAGCCTAATGTCGCCGCGTGGTGTGCATATGCGGCCATGCCTTTTAGTCCAAATAAAATTAAAGATTTCAAAGAACGAATATCTTCATTTTCGTCCCACAAAGAAACCATGTCATATTTTTTTGCATTTAATCCTTCGAGTGCTTTTTCAATTTTTTCTGTAAAAGCTATAATTGCAGGGTTGTCATAATTTACATTTGTAATAGTAATAAAGAGTCCGTCTATGATGAGTTTGTCGATTTCTTCGGTGTGACTATCCGCTGCGCATGCCAGCTCAATCAGAGATTGAGTAAGATCGTCTTGAAGGTTTGCGGTGTCGGCTTTTTTGCCGCATACGCCCATTGATGCCTCACAGCCTTTTCCTCCTGCTGTTTGTTCACATTGAAAGCAAAACATTTCTTTCATTTTTTTCTCCTTTTGTTTGTTGTGGACCAATCCTGTTTCTTTTTCTATCCGATTGTATTAAACTTATTTCATAAAGTCTGTTGCATTTGCAACTTGGAGTGAATATGTTAAATATTGAATTGTTTTCAGGTATAAGTGAAGAAGATATGCTTTCTTTATTAAGATGTTTGGGGCTCAGCACAAAATCTTATAAGAAAAATTCTATTATTATTCCATTTGAAACTAAAATCACATCTATTGGTATAGTCCTGTCAGGTAATGTTGAAGTTATAAAAGAGGATATAAACGGAAACAAAATAATTTTATCTAAGCTTTCAGAAAATGACGTTTTTGCTGAAACCATTGTCTGCGCTGGAGTTGAAAAAAGCCCTGTTGCCGTTATGGCTACAAGCAATTGTGAAGTCTTGTTTCTTTCTTTTGAAAAGGTTTTATCGACTTGTTCAAACGCCTGCAATTTTCATAAGACACTTGTGCAGAACATGGTCAAGATAATTGCAAAAAAGAATCTTCTATTAAATTCCCAGATAGATTTACTCGGCAAGAAGACAACCAGAGATAAGCTTCTTACGTATTTAAGAACCGTGAAAAAAGAAAATGAAAACAACAAATTTTACATTCCGTTTAACAGAAATGAGCTTGCGGACTTTCTTTGCGTTGATAGGAGCGCGATGTCAAGAGAACTCTGCAAAATGAGAGATGACGGCATTATAAGATTCGATAAAAATTATTTTGAATTTTTAATTGATTAATTAAGCTTCGATTTTTGAGCCAAGTAAGTGTAAGAATTGTTTCATCCATTCGGGATGTGCAGGCCATGCCGGAGCTGTAACTATGTTTTCGCTGGTCACTGCATTGGTGAACGTTGAATTTTCTTCTACCCAGTGAGCGCCGGCCATTTCTATATCCGGTTTGAGAGTTGGGTATGCAGTACATTTTTTGTGCTGGAGTATATTTGCCGCGACAAGTATTTGAGGGCCATGGCATATTGAAGCAATTGGTTTTTTTGCTTTGTTGAAGTGTTCAACCATTTTTATTACTTTAGGATTCAATCTTAAATATTCAGGCGCCCTTCCTCCGGGGATGACCAAAGCATCATATTCTTCAGGGTTAATTTCGCTAAAAGTACCATTAAGCATAAAATTATGCCCTCTTTTTTCCGTATATGTCTGATCGCCTTCAAAATCATGTACAGCTGTTTTTACTGTCTCCCCTGCTTTTTTGCCGGGGCATACAACAGAAACCTGATGCCCGACCATTGTCAGAATTTGGTAAGGAACCATTGCTTCATAATCTTCTACAAAGTCGCCTACTATCATTAATACTAGCTTTGCTGACATAAAATTCCCCCTGAGCATGTTAACAGATGAATTATAGCATCCTTTAAAAGAAAGTATATTGCGCTACAATCTAATTTAATCTTGCGTTATAGCTTAGGGAATTTTTATTTTTTTTTGCTGCTGATTTGTTTTTGAAATTCTTCCATGCTTGTTTTGCCGAAGCTGATGGATTGATTTGCAAGATTTTTCTTCTGTTCCTGGTTGTATCTGTACTGGGTAAAAAGACGCGAGACTCCCGCTACAAACATTCCCATAAAGCCTATACTGAATAAGAAAGGAACTGTTGTTATCAAAGATTTTTGTTTGAAGATTTTTTTGAATTCATCTTCAACTTTGGTTCCATTCTCTTTTGCAAGTTTTTCAGCCAGTTCAGGAAGTTCTTTTAGTGTAGGTACTTTAAGGTTTTCTGCTATTACTTCTTTGCATTTCCCGGCTTTTTTCAATATTTTCAAGAAGCCATTTTTAAAGAGTTCATCCCCGGTTATTACATAGAATCCTACAAGAGGGAATCTAAAGAGAACCTCTAACAGATTTTGTTTGCCTCTGTCTTTGGCAGCGCCTGCATAACCTAAAAATCCGGCAGCGACACAAGCAGTCAATTGTCCGTGTGAAAGGCCGAGTTTGCCGTTGCTGTCTTTAAAATCCAGGCTTAAATATTTGTTTATTACAGCGGCTTTCTTTTCGTTTTTAGGGAAAAGTTTGTTCCCGGGAATAAGCACTGCTTCACTTATTGATTGAAGCATTTTGGAATTTTTTCCTCGGGTTATTAATAGGGCCGAAAGCCCCAAACAACCTGCAAATACTGCGCCTGCTATTTTAATATGTTTAAATGCGCTCTTTCTAACTTCATCTTGTTTTTTTTCATCTTCAGTCTTAACTTTGCTTAAATTCGCAATGTTATTGAAATCTGCTTGTTTAAAAAGTTTTAAAGTGAATAGGTTTTTAAGATAGCTTAAAGAGTACTCGGCTATAGGAATAGCTAGAGCTGAAATGGAAATTGCCGCTTTAACCGGGATTAATTTTTTTATATCTTCTGTTTTTATATTTTTTTCTTTAAATAGATCGGCAGCCGGTTTTGATATTAGTTTTTCAACAGGTTTTTCAAGCTTTTTGCCGTACATTTTTCTGAAAACATTTTCACCTAAAAGTTTAGGAAAATAATATACTATTATGCTTTCGGCAAATTCAAGCATCGACATTTCGGCAAAATCAGGAATGCTTCTTGAGAAAATTGCTTTAGGAGCCCAGTTTACGGCAGTGTCTTGGACGAATCTTGAATGAGACATGCCGGAGCTTCCTTCTTGCATTGAGATTAGCTTTACAAGAGGTTTCATTTTTTTTGGTAGTGTATTTATTAGTTCAGCTGGGTTTGCCTTAAACGATATATTACTGGTTTTCATGATTTTTAATAATCCTTATGTTAAATACTGCTAAAAATAGCCTGACTTTAAAGTAGTACAGGCTAATTTTTATTATTGAAAGCAAATATTTAACGCCAACAAAACGTGCCTGCACTTAGATGCAAGCTCCACCAATTTTGGTTTAAATTTTTATTTTGTTGCGGATTATTCATTTTTCTCTTTTCTACTTACATTAAATATAAACCCGAACATTTTGTCAATTGCTAGGTTTCTTTATTTTTATTAATTATTATTAACCTGATTTGAAGGTCTTATTTGGAAGAATATAGTTTGTCAGGTTTTGAGGGGTGTAATTTCCCTATAAGCAGTATTAAATCTTCCATTATTTCTTCTTCAAAATGGATATTATATTGTTTATTTATTTCTCTTATGAAGTAACAGGGGCTGGTTACGTTTATTTCGATGACTTTTTCGTCAATCACGTCCAGGCCAATCATATATAGCCCTTTTTGATTCATAATTTTTGCAATATCGGTTGCAATTTTTCGTTCTTTTTCTGTAAGTTCCGCGGGAGCAAAAAACTTGTCGTTGTGGGTGTTGAACTTAAAGTCATTTTCTCCCGGCAATTTGGTTATACACTGAGAATAAACTTTTTCGCCTATTATGAGAACCCTTTTATCCCCATATTGTGCTTTGTCGAGATATTTTTGAACCATAACAGAGGTTTTTTCGCCGTTGGTCGACGCTGAGATTATTGAATTTAAATTTTTGTCTTTATGGTTAAGATAATACACGCCGTTTCCGAAGCATCTGTTAAGAGGCTTAATTATTGCTTCTTTATGCTCTTCGACAAATTCTTTTATGAGTTTTTTTGAACTCGTTACCATGTTTTGAGGAACGTAATCGGGGAAGTAATTTATATGTGTTTTTTCGTTGAAATTCACAACGCTTTGAGGGTCATTTATTATCAATGTTTTCGTTTTATCCACGAAATCAAAAACATAACATGCATTTATATAGTCAATATCGACAGGAGGATCGGGCCTGAAAAAGACCACGTCAAAATTGTTGATAAATTCTTTTTTCTCTTCTTTTTTGTAAAAAATGTCGTTATCTTTTAAATAAGATTCAAAAGCCAGAGATGAACCTTTGTTTTCTTCAATAAACAGCCTGTTTTTTGTTGTTACCGAAACGGCATAGTCTCTTAATAAAAATTCTTTTATAAGCCAGAAATCTGTTACCAGATCATTGAATTCAAAATGTTTAAGCTCAATTTCGTCGATTATAAATAAAATACGTTTTGGCATGGATGTTCTCTTTTTCTCAAATATAGCACTAAATATTAAAAATACAAAACCCCACACAAGTCTACACCCACAAAAATTATGCCAAAGTGTATATCAAATATTTTAATATTGATAAGGGATAAACATTTTATAATAATTGTCCAAAGTGTTATTTATTTCAGATTTCGTGTCCGGATTTTTTATTTGGTGTGTTTTTGTTCTCAAAATCTTTACGATTTCTTCTCCGGCCATAAGAAGGTTGCTGCAATAATCTTGAACTTTATCTTGAGGAGCAAATTCAATTTTATCCGCCAAAGCTTTTTTTATTATGTAATAATCTTTAACGTTTATTGTTTTTTGGGACGTTTCATATATGGCCTGGTATTTTTCATTTGGATTCTCAACAAACCCGAGTGTCAATAAAAGACCGACTTTAATTCCCGTGCTGTTTTTATATTTTGGATCGTTGAAGAACTCTGTCCAGGTTTTCTCTTTATCTTCTGATTTATAAATCTTTTTAAAGACGAACCTTGCGTCTTTGTTTTCAGCCAATATTCCGTTTAATTCAATCAAATCATCTTTATCGACGGTTAATCCGCATTTATCAAGATAACCATAATCTATATAATGCTTTCCTATCCTGTTGTCGCCCATATCATCACTTGCAATTATCCCTAACAAAAGAGGGTTTACGTGTTTTTTAGGAGGCTTTGTTTCTTCATTGATGTACTTTGTGACCATATACCCTGAAGCCATATCGGCAAAGAAAAATTCGACTCTTTGTGTGTTCTGGCCGGCATTCTTTTTCCAATACATTGCCCTGTTCGTTTCTATAAAGCGACCTGTCTGGCGTGATTCAGTATTGTCATGGTAAACTTTTAAAACATAATTTGGTTTTTCGGACAAGCCTTTAATTAGATAGCCATAGCCCGAAGATCCTCTGCCAAGCTTCTCTAAAGTTACTATTTCTTTTTTGTTTATTATCCCTGCTTGAACAAAGGCCTTAGTAAGCTTTTTGGATGCTTTTTTCTCGGCTTTTTTTGAGTATTCGTATTTTCTTATGGTATAGATTACGTCTTTGAAATCAGTGTATAGTTCAGGAATTTTTTCTTTACGCTGTTCTTTAGGAATTTTCTCCACCCATTCAGGAGGAATGCTCCCTGCTACGCTTCTTGATCGAGGATGCTTTATTGAAGCTTCTTTTATTGAAGATTCGTCATCGTAAAGTTTTTTGCCCAAATCTCTTGTTAAGCCCATAAATGCGATATTTTTTTCAAAATTATCCTTACGAAGAGGAGGTCTCATCTGGAGATTTCTGTGGTTTTTATTGTTTTTAAATTCCGTGTTGTGTGAATAAACAGGCAAAAAATTAATAATCATGGGCATTTTTCCAAATATTAGGTGCAATATTCTTATAAAATGCCCACATGATTTTTTTTGTTATATAAACAAGTTTGAATTTGAATCGCTTGATTCAGAAATATATTTGGCTACCCCGGCTATTTCAACGCCATCTATAAGTTCTTCCTGTTTTATTCCCATTACATCCATAGACATATTGCAGGCTATGAACTTTACGCCGTTTTCTTTTGCACTTTTTATAAGTTCAGTTAATGATGATACGTTTTTGTTTTTCATTACCCATTTCATCATCAAAGTCCCCAATCCTCCCATATGCATCTTTGAAAGAATTAGCTTTTCTGCCCCTTTTGGCATCATAAGAGAGAACATTTTGTCTATAAGGCCTTTTTTAACCGGTTGATTGTTTGATTTTCTAAGGATATTTAAGCCCCAGAAGGTGAAAAACAAAGTCACTTTTTTGCCGCTTGCAGCAGCGCCATTAGCTATTATCATAGCGGCCAGAGCTTTGTCGAGGTCATTTGAGAAAACAACCATAGTCTGTCCGTTTTTATCAGATGTCTCTGGTAATGGAACTTCTTTGCCGGTACCTTTTTGAATAATCGCTTTGATAATCTTATTTTCTGTTGTTATTCCTAAAAGGGTGTTATTAGTCGATTTACACCAACTTTCTATGTCGGATTTGAACCCTGAATCTGTGGTTGATATTTCAACTATTTCGCCTTCATTTATTTCTTTCAAGGTTTTTGAAAGCTTCATAATTGGTCCCGGGCACTGCATTCCGCAGGCATCTATTTTTATTGCTCCGTTTATATTGGCTGATGTTGTTTGTTTTTCCATAATTTGAGAGAAAGCTCCTTGTTTATCTTTAACTATTTCTTTATATAAAAGGATTCCGCCTGAGAGATTGTAAATATTGTCAAATCCTTCTTGCAGCAATACTCTTGCCGCTACATAGCTCGTAAATCCTTTTGTGCAAAATAATATGACTTTTTTATCTTTTGGAATCTTCTCGATATTTTCCCTTAAACTGTTTGCATCTATATTTATTGCACCTTCAATAGTACTCATTTCAAAAGCTTCTTTAGGTCTCACATCAATCAGATAAGAGTCTTTTAAATCTTCATAAAAAGCCGGTTTTGAAAGGTTCTTGAGGATATTGTCAGCAGCCATCCCTATTATGTTTACAGGATCTTTTGCTGAAGAATACGGTGGCGCGTAACAAAGCTCTGAATCAATCAAATCTTGAATTTTGCCGCCTTGTCTCATAACAGAAGAAATAACATCGATTCTTTTATCAACTCCTTCAGCCCCAACTGACTGAGCACCCAGTATTTTCCCTTCGCCGTCAAATAAAACTTTCAACAGTAATGGAAGGGCTTTTGGGTAGTATCCGGCATGTGAGTTTCCCCAGATGTGAATTTTTTTGTATTCAATGTTTTGTTTTATAAGTTGCTTTTCGTTTTTTCCTACCCCGGCTATAGCCAGATCAAACACCTTTAAAATAGAAGTTCCTTGAGACTTTTTGTAAGTTGACCCTAAACCATAAATGTTGTCGGCAATAATTCTTCCCTGCCTGTTCGCTGGTCCTGCCAGAGGAATAAGAGTTTCTTTTCCCGTTACAAAATCGATTATTTCGACGCTGTCACCTGCTGCATAAATGTTCGGGTCAGATGTTTGCATGTGTTCATTTACTTTTATGCCGCCTGTTTTGCCTATTTCTAAATCGCAATTTTTTGCCAAGGAAGTTTCGGGCCTTACCCCGATTGCTAAAACAGCTATGTCATAAGGGATTTTTTTGCCTGAATTTAAGATTACATCTTTGTTTTCAAAAACACTAACCGCGTCTTGAAGAATTAAGTTTACTCCCTTGTCTCTCATTTCATTTTGAACGAACGCAACAATCTCCTCGTCATAAGGAGAAAGGATTTGATCCGCAAGCTCCACGAGGGTTGTATTCAATCCCATATGCACAAGGTTTTCGGACATTTCAACAGAAATAAACCCGCCGCCTACTACGACAGCATTTTTCACGTTATTATCTTTAATGTGGTTTTTGATGTTATCTGCATCGGACAAGGTTCTTATAGTAAAAAGATTTTTATTTTCGATGCCTTGAATAGGCGGTTTAATAGGGTTGGCGCCTTGGGCCAGAACAAGTTTGTCATAGGTTAAGCTGTATTCATTGTTGACAGTGACGGTTTTTGCCTCCCTGTTTATGGAAGTCGCTTCCGAATTCAATCTCACCTCTACATTCAACAAATTTTTAAATACTTTAGGGTTTGATACAAGCATTTTTTCTTTGTCGCTTATCACGTCAGAGCAGTAATATGGCAAACCGCAGTTTGCTATTGATATTTCGTTTGTTTTTTCAAGAATAATAATTTCTGAATTTTCGTCTAATCTTCTTAATCTTGCAGCACAACTTGCGCCTGCAGCACCGCCGCCAACTATTATTGTTCGCATAAATCTATCTCCATCGCTTCAATAATTTTTTTTACCTTGGTATTTGTTATTTTGTAGCAAATTTGGTTTCCTTTTCTGTAACCCTCAATCACCCCCGCATTTTTGAGAATGTTCAGATGCTGGGATACGGTTGGTTGAGCTACTTTGAGTTTTTCTACCATAACAGATACGCAGCACTCATCCTTTTTCATAAGGCCGCAAGCAATTTTGAGCCTTAAAGGATGTGCTAAAGCTTTTAATAGTTCTGAATAATTTTCAAATTCCATACAACATACCTCTATATAATTATATTAGTATATACGAATATTCATATATAGTCAAGAGGTATATTAATATTTATTATTCCAATTTTAAATCTGTCTGAACGTAATTTGTCTGAACCATTTGAGGATTTGAGCCTTCAGAACTTTTCATAAGGCTTCTCAATGTTTGTTGATTATTTCCTCTGTAGAACCACTTAATCACGACTTTTTCATCCCCGCAAAGGCTGCCGTTGATTTTTAAGCCGTCACGAGTTCTGAAAGAAGCCTCAAAAGCGCCTATCCTGACCTTGAACGCAGGTTCATTTTTGTCAGAACTGTCCAAAGTTATGGATAGCCCCCTGTATTTCATCTGACTTGAATGACTTACAGGTCCTCTGTTGTCTTCGTTTGTATTTAAAAAATAATTTTTGAGCGAAGTTTCGAGCTCATATAATTCAGGTTTTTCCATTGTTATAGATCTTTCTTCTTCCTTAATTTTATAATACCATTTTTTTTAAAAAAATAACATTTAAAAAAGCCCTTCCTGCTAAGAAAGGGCCGAGGTGGATTGGTTTAGGAGAATGCTTTGAAAGTTTCTTTAGAAAAATTGTGACCCAGGTCTAATTTTTGTCCTAAAAAGAACCCTTCCAATTCTGTTTTATGATTATAACTTCTCGTGTGAACAAGAGGTTGTTCATTTTGTTCGCCGTTTCTATATCCTATTCCGGCTCTGTAGCCTGAAATAGAATAGAGGATAGGTAGAGCCGGTTCAATCCATCGTAAACCAGACATCACCGACACGGTTGCTATATCGTCTACGTGAAGCCCTACATCAATTGCCTCAGGCTTTCTTTCGTCATATATATTGTCTTCTTTTGTATGTTTAATTCCGAGCAAGGGGTCAATAAATTTTTTACCGATTATATTTGCAATCGCGCTTCCGCCTATGACTCCGATAGCAAGGATTCCTGCTACCATTCCCGCGGCTTTGACGCTTTTTGATTTCACGTGCATTTTTTCCATTATTCCAAGCGCCGCACCTGCTCCAACGTTACATAGAGCAATGTTTGCAAGATATTGGTATGAGCCCTCTTTAATCTTGTTTGGGATTCTTTGCTTCCAATCTTTTTCAGTAATCCTGTCTCCTATAATCCCCCCGCTTATCCCGCCGAGGACAGGAACAAGCCCTAGTAAAGATAGTCTTCCTATTTCTGAGAGAATTTTTTTTGATGTTGCGGGTTCAGGATCGGGGATAAGGTCTTCTAAAAGAGCTTTCCCTTTAGGGTTTGTGCTTAA
Source organism: Cyanobacteria bacterium OH_PDB_230 (assembly GCA_023421795.1). GTDB lineage: Bacteria > Cyanobacteriota > Vampirovibrionia > Gastranaerophilales > Gastranaerophilaceae > JAEZOG01. Next base: position 59,474 of record JAEZSO010000002.1, on the reverse strand, counting down.
TTCCGAGAATAATTGTTTGATTTTTTTAGGGTTTAAGATTTTTGATTTGCCTTCTTCAAGAATCTCTTGAATTTCAGAACTGACCTTGTTTTCTTTCAAGAAACGTGAGATGGCTTGTGTGTTTGATTTGATTATCTCTTTTGAATCATATTTTGGAGATAGCCCTTCAAAGCCTTTGAATATTTTTTCAAGAAGCTTGTGCATTTTTTGCGTTTTATCACCGAAGTTATTGTTTTTTACGGATATTTTTTTGAATAATTGAGGGATTTTTTCAATTCCCTTACAGCCTCTTGTAGCCAATAAAGCAGTGCCTACCGTGCCTGTTAATACACATAGGGTTTTGATTGTTGCCTTTTTCTTGTCCTCTTTGGAGTTTTTCACTTCTTTGAAACCATATAAGGCCGCGCCGCCACATAACACCGCAGGTATTGCTTTTGAGCATTTTGATACAACCAACGGTTGATCCACATATTTGCCTATTGCTCTGATTACGTTCATTTTATGTCCCTTTTTAACTCTATTGTCTGGTTTAAGCTATTTTGTTAGTTGCGCCGAACAAATTGAATAAAAAATTTTAAATTAGCTGTTTTTAAATTTTTCTATACAATTAGATGTTTTTGCGAACTCAACAAATTCTATCAGTCTCTGAAGCGCAGCATCAGAAATTACATGTTCTACTTTGCAAGCATTGTAATCCGATTCTTCAGTATTTAATCCTAATATTTTGTTAAAAAAGGCAAAGAGTGTGCTGTGTCTCAAAATAACATTTCTTGCCGCTGTTTTCCCTTCTTCAGTTAAGGAAATCGCCTCATACCTGTTGTAATTTATCAAATCTTTATCAGCTAAGTGTTTAAGAGCTTCTGTTACCGAAGATCTGCCGACTCCAAGTTTTCTTGATACTTCAACAGCTTTTACCGAATGCTTTTCTTCTATTATTTCGTAAATAGCTTCCAAGTAATCTTCAAGGCTTGCTGAAATTTTTGTTTTAATGACTGACAAATTCTTTACCTTCCTTTTATAAAAATTATTGTACGGCGCGCCGAACAATTTGTCAACCTTATATTTTTATTTTCTCTAAAAACCTTTATTCAAAGCTATTATGCCGGTTCTTTGGTTTGTTTTAATTTTACATATGGATTGAAATCTGCGAGTTTAAATAGTTGATTTAGGGATGCTAAATCTTTTGTCGGCATGGGCAGGTTTGCTTTTTCGCTTGCTATGTAGCTTTTTATTATTATTTCTCTCCAGATTTTTACGGCGTTGTTATCGTCTTTTAAATTTGGCATGTATCTAATATCTATAAGGGGATTCAGTATGCTTATAAGGGTGTTCTTTTCTTCGTCGTTCATTGCTTCTTGAAGATCATCCACAAGATTGAATTTATTTTCGCTTACGCTTATTAATATATTGTTTGGATTATAGCAGTCGAATATTTTGTCTTTTTTGTTTAATTTAGCGAATGTATATGCCAGTTCATCGTATGCTTTTTGGGGCATTTTTTGAACTCTGGATAAATGTTCTAAATATGCTTTTTTGCTGTTTTTTGCCGGATTTATCCTGTCGATATAAGGTATAGAGCATTGGATTCCATTTTGTTTTTTACAGATTTTGATATCCCCTATGGAAGCGACTTCCTGTCCTATATTTAGTTCAGGAAATTCGTCATCTGTGAATTTGAAGTTACCTGGTTTTATAGAGTGATTTGGAATTTTTAACACAAATAAATCATTGTTATTTATTGAATAAACACTTTGAGTTGTCCCTGAATTTATAAAATTTTTTTTCTGTATTGATTCTAAAATAAATTCTGATAATTGAGCATTGTTAAAAATATCTATATCATTTTTTTTAAACCAGGAAGTTAAATCATCTCGAGACGGATTTTGCCCGAAAGGTTTTCTAACATAATAGTTATTCGGATAATAATTTTTAATATCAGAAGATAAAACAGTAGTTTTACCCTTTTTGCACCCTTGTTTGTTTGATGGGGACTGCGTTTTATCCTTTGTTGAACAACTGTAATCTGTATATTTAAAAGATGTCTTTGTATTTTGAATTCTCATATTTACTTTATTAACATTAACAAATATAAAAATTTGCTATTTATGGAAAAAAATTATAATCTATTTACAATAATTCCATATTAAGTTATGCGTTTATCCATCTTGTACAAGCTGACCTAATTATATAATTAATTTATTCATAATAAAGGAGTTGCTTATGAAGTGGTTGAAAAACCTAAAAGTAGAGGGAAAAATCAGGGTTCTCATTTGTATCGGTATATCATTTACCATTTTGGTAGGCATTATGGGTTTTTATCATACCAGTAAAGCTTGTAAGGCAATGAATTCATTATATAAAGACAGAACTGTTCCCATCAAACAGCTAGGCATAGTAAAATCGAATGTAGCCGCCAATCAAGCAAGTACTTACGTTTTAATAACTTCAACAGATCATTCAATCAAATTGAAAGAAAAAAATGATATCGCAAAAAGGACAGCCGAAAACGATAGAATTTTGGCAGAATTTGCCAGCGGCAAAAGAGATGCGGAAGAAACAAAATATTTAAATAAATTAAAACGAGCATTTTCCGACTATCGTCCGATAAGATCAGAAGCGGTTCAGTATGCCATGGCCGGGCATTCTTCTTTGGCTCTTGCTAAATTCAGGTCAGATGATGCGAACTTTGAGAAAGTGGTCTCTGCCATAAATGCCTTATCGGAACATAGCTGTAAAATTGCCGAAGAAATAAGTATTGAAAATCAAAAAATGGCTACAATTTCCAATATGACAATAATAATAGTTAATTTGTTGTCTGCTTTTTGTTTGTATTTCTTCAGTGTTATGATAGCTAAAATGATTACGGATCCTATATCTTTTGCCGTTAAGTCACTAAACGAAGGATCGGATAATTTGACTTCCGCTTCAAGTGAGGTTGCTGCAGCAAGTCAAACTCTTGCAGAAGCAACGGCAGAACAAGCTGCTTCAATACAAGAGACTTCAGCCACGCTCGAAGAATCTGATTCTATGGTTAAACAGAATGCGGAAAATACAAAAGAGGCAGCAATTTTGGCTAAGCAAGCGAAGGAAGCTTCGATAAGAGGCAATGCCGAAATGTCAGAGATGATGACATCGATGGAGCAGCTTAAAAAATCTTCTGATGAAATAGCGAAAATTATCAAAGTCATAGATGAAATTGCTTTCCAGACAAACCTTTTATCTTTAAATGCCGCGGTTGAAGCTGCAAGAGCGGGGGAAGCCGGCAAAGGTTTTGCGGTAGTCGCAGAAGAAGTGAGAAACCTTGCCCAAAAAAGTGCGAAAGCTGCAAAAGACACTGCTGCAATAATAGAAGGCAATATACAGCTTTCAGCAAAAGGCGTTAATATGTCTCAGGATATTTATGGTTCATTGAATGAAATTAGCTCGCATGCCCAAAAGGTAAGCGAATTAATTGATGAAATCTCAGTGGCTACGGAGGAACAAGCACAAGGTATTTCCCAAATAAACATTGCGATTTCACAGATGGAACATGTTATTCAGTTCAATGCTGCCAGCGCTCAACAGAGTGCTGATGCTTCAGAAGAGCTATTTTCTCAGGCAGAAAGCGTGAAAGGAATCGTAAATTCTCTGGCATTATTAGTGGAGGGAGTGAGTACGGTTACCTCATCTTCAAGTCTCTCTTTAACAAACAGAAATAACAAAATCAATTCTTTACCTGTTTCAAGCTCTGAGGATGCTTATCTAATGGACCGTGGCTTTTAACAAATATATTAGATAAAATTTGAAAATCTGTTCAAAAATAAAAAAGACCTGCATTATAGCAAGTCTTTTTTATTAGCGGGAGACGAGGCTCGAACTCGCGACCCCTTCCTTGGCAAGGAAGTGTTCTACCACTGAACTACTCCCGCATTCGCTCTTGTTTCCTTATTATACATGGCAAATTTATTTTTTCAAGTATCTTTTTAAAAATGCCTTTAATAATACTTTTATTGATGTTGACCTATAAAAAAGTATTCAAATCCGTATTCTTTTAATTTTTCGGGATCGTATTGATTCCTTCCATCAAATATAATAGGGGATTTCAATCTTTTTTTAATTATCTCAAAATCAGGATTTCTGAATTCGTTCCATTCAGTCGCAATAATTAACGCATCGGCATTATTTAACGCTTCGTAACCGGTTTTTGAATATTCAATTTCATCCGCAAAAATAGTTTTTGCTGTCGGGATTGCCTTTGGGTCGAATGCCGATATTTTTGCTCCTCTTTTCAATAATTCTTGTATTATTGTAATTGATGGGGCCTCTCTCATGTCATTGGTTCTGGGCTTAAACGCCAGCCCCCATAATGCGAACTTTTTGCCGGATAAATTTTCTCCAAACCTGTCTGTAATTTTTTTAACGAAAATTTGTCTTTGGTTTTGATTTATTTTATCGGTTGATTTTAAAAGATTTGCGTCGTAGTTGTGTTCTTTTGAAAGATGAATTAAAGCCTGTACATCTTTAGGGAAACAGCTTCCACCGTAACCAAGCCCGGGGAATAAGAATTTGCTTCCTATTCTTTGGTCTGCGCACATTCCTTTTCTTACCATTTCAACATTTGCCCCTACTTTTCCGCAGATGTTTGCGATTTCGTTGGCATAAGAGATTTTTACAGCTAAAAAGGCGTTAGCGGCATATTTTGTCATTTCGGCAGATTTTACATCCATTGTAATCACCGGGTTGCCCGTTCTTACAAAAGGTGCGTATATTTCTTGCATTATTTTGGTTGCACGCTCTGTGTCTGAACCAATTATAATTCTGTCGGGCTTCATGAAGTCTTCTACAGCAGCGCCCTGTTTTAAGAATTCAGGGTTTGAGACCACGTCAAAATCGTATTTTGTGATTTTTTTCATAGATTCAGCTAATTTCTCTCCTGTTCCAACAGGAACGGTTGATTTGTTTACAATTACTTTGTAACTGTTCAGAGATTTTGCTATACTTTCCGCTACCGCAAAAACAGCAGTTAAATCCGCATTCCCATCGCCATTCTGCGGGGTTCCGACGGCAATAAAACAAACTTCACTTGCTTTCACCGCTTCATCTATGTTTTGTGTAAAGAATAATCGGTTTTCTTTTATATTTGTGTTTATTAAATCTTCGAGTCCTGGCTCGTATATTGGAATAATTCCTTTTTTCAGGGATTCCAGTTTTTCTGTGTTTTTATCTACGCAAAATACGGTATTTCCCATTTCGGCCAGGCATGTACCGGCCACTAATCCTACATATCCTGTTCCGATAACACAAAGTTTCATTATTTGTTTTCCTTAAGTCTATTTTCAAAGTATTCAATTGTTTTTATAAGACCTTCTTTTATGGATGTTTTTGGGTGCCAGTTTAATCTTTCCTTCGCGAGAGCCAAATCAGGCTTCCTTTTGATAGGATCGTCTGAAGGTAAAGGTCTGTATACTATTTTGGATTTTGAATTTGTGAGTCCGATTATTATATTTGCAAAATCAATAATAGGTGTTTCTGTGTCATTCCCTAAGTTTACAGGGCCTGAAAAGTTTTTTGTTTCCATCATTTTTATAATGCCGTCAACAAGATCATCTATATAGCAGAAAGAACGGGTTTGGCTTCCGTCACCGTAAATTGTTATATCTTCATTTTTTAAAGCTTGCACGATGAAGTTTGATACTACTCTTCCGTCGTTTTCCGCCATTTTAGGCCCATAGGTGTTAAAAATTCTTATTATTTTACTGTCTACGTTATTTTGTCTTTTATAGTCCATCATGAGTGTTTCGGCGGCTCTTTTGCCTTCATCATAACAGCTTCTTAATCCTATTGGATTTACATTGCCCCAATAGTCTTCTTTTTGAGGATGTCTTTCAGGATCTCCATAGACCTCTGAAGTTGAGGCTTGTAGAATTGTGGCTTTACATCTTTTAGCAAGCCCCAGCATGTTGGTTGCTCCAAGAATAGATGTTTTCATTGTTTTTATGGGGTTATATTGATAATGAATAGGGCTTGCAGGACAGGCGAAATTGTATATCTGGTCTATTTCGGCATAATATTCTTTTGTAATATCGTGTCTTACAAGTTCAAAATGTCGATTATCCAGAAGATGTCTGATATTATCTTTGGATCCTGTGAAAAAGTTGTCAAGACAAATGATGTCATTGCCCTGTTCAAGTAATTTTTCGCATAAATGGCTTCCAATAAAGCCGGCACCGCCTGTAATCAGTATTCTTTTCATTTTCCCTCGCCTATTTTAGGAGCAATTGTAATCAATCGTTAAATTGCGTGAATTTATATTCTATTTTAGTATAATAGATAGAAAAAAGGAATAACAAATGATTTTAGTTACTGGCGGGGCGGGTTATATAGGTTCTCAAGCGGTTTTAGAGTTGTCAGAAAACAATTATGATGTTGTGGTTTTTGACAATCTCGAGACTGGTCATATTGAAGTCATAACAGCTATTCAGCAAGTTTTTCCTGCTGTAAAGTTTGTAAAGGGAGATTTAAGAAACTTTGAAGAAATTAATAAGGTGTTCAAGGATTTTGAAATAGATTCTGTAATGCATTTTGCGGCGAATTCTATTGTAGGTGAATCAGTATTGGATCCTCAAAAATACTATTACAATAATGTTTTTGGCTCTATGAACCTTTTTAAATCAATGATTGAAAATAACGTTAAAAAACTTGTGTTTTCATCTACCTGCGCTGTTTACGGCGAACCTGAGTATGTTCCGATTGATGAACTTCATCCTAAAAATCCTGTGAATCCTTATGGAGCATCAAAACTAATGATAGAAAGAATTTTAGAGGATTATGATTCTGCCTATGCATTGAAATCAGTAAGATTAAGGTATTTTAATGTTGCCGGTGCCGATAAAAATGCCAGAGTAGGGGAATGGCACGACAATGAGACACATTTGATTCCGAATATTTTAAAATCCACTTTCAAAAAATCAGATAAATTTCAAATTTATGGAGACGACTACGATACAAAAGACGGCACTTGCATAAGGGATTACGTAAATATAGAAGACCTCGTCGATGCGCATATCCTTGCATTGGAATATTTAAATAAGAAAAACCAATCAGATGTGTTCAATATAGGAACTTCCTTTGGCAACAGTGTTAAAGAAGTTTTTGATCTTTGCGAAAACATATTAGGGCATAATATTGATTATGAGATTTGCCCCAGAAGGCTTGGAGATCCTGACAAGCTTTTTGCAGAGACAAAAAAAGCAAATGAACTTTTAGGTTGGCAATCTAAAAGAAGGTTGGACTACTCTATCAAAACAGCTTATGAGTGGGAAAAAAAGCTTCAATCAAATATAAATTAAGCTTTTTTATCTTCAGATTTTTGCTTTAAGAGCAAGGGTTTTAAAAATTCAAAAGTACCGACAATTGCAAGAAGACTGCTTGCTACCCTTAAAGGATTGTTTATTTTTGCTGTTTTTGCAGGATTTATTGCAGTGAGGCCTAAAAGCGTCGAAGAAAGGAAGAAACTTAAATATCCTTTAAAAATAGCTCTGGGAAGAGTTACAGTGTCTGTCACGTCTTTAGAATTTATAACTTTGTTGTTTATTTTGTCAAAAATATCATCTTGCATAGATTGCTTTTTAGCAATAGGGGCTTCTTTAACAGGTTCTTGTATATTTTGAACACTTGGTTGAGAAGCTGATTTTTGTGAAGATGATATAAGATTGTTAAAACTATTATCCGTTAGGTTCGATACAGGCATTGTCATTTTTTTCTCCGTCTTTTACTTTTATAATGGCTAAATATAAAAAAATTTGCTAGCAAAATCCAATTAAATTGATAAATTGATTTATGATATAATAATTTCGACATTTAATAAGGAAGAGATTTCTGTTGAGTTCTTATCAAAATATTATAGTTCTTGTTCAACCTGATTTGACCCTTTTAGACGAGAACCTGGATAAAATCCTTAAAGAAAAGAAGAACGAACTTACTATCAAGCTTGAAAAATATTTGTTCTCAAAGTCAAAAAGAATACGTTCCGTTTTGATTTTCCTGTTTTCAAGAGCTATTTTAAATTCTGTTTCCAAAGATGATTATAAGATTGCCGCTGCAACAGAGTTGATTCACAATGCAAGCCTTATCCATGATGACATTATTGATGATTCTGATATCAGAAGAGGCGAGTCGACCATTAATTTTGAATTCAGCAATGACTTAGCTGTTGTCGCCGGAGATTTTTTGCTTTCACTTGCTTTAGAAGAGCTTATTTCGACAGGAAATCCTGAAATAATAAAAATATTCGCCACTTCTCTAAGACAATTGTGTGAAGGAGAAATTAACCAATATTTCAGTAAAAACAAAATTATATCTATAGACAATTATTTATTGAAGTCAGAGCGTAAAACCGCTATGCTTTTCAAAGCGTCTTTGCTTAGCCTTGATGCTTTAAACGGATTTCAACAGGCAGATAAAATTTCTGATTTTGCCCGAAATTTTGGAATTGCGTTTCAGGTAAGAGATGATTTAATTAATATACTGGAGCTGGATAAGACCAAACCTGTATACAATGATATTAAAAACGGCATTTATACCGCGCCTGTTCTTTATTTCATGGAAGAAAATAATTTGTCTGATATCGATATAGAACAGCTATCAATTAGTTTCAGGAATTCAATTGCTTTTGAAAAAACAAAAGCGTTAATTCAAAAACATGTCAATTTAGCTATTGCTTCTTTAGATTTTATAAACGATAATCTGTACAAAGAGGCAATAATAAATTTAAGTAAGTATTTGGCAGAGGTTGAATAAAGTGAATATAAACAGAGATAAGATAAAGGCAATATTGCGCGAAACACTTGAGACAATCGTTTTTGTTGTTGTAATGGTCATTGTTATAAGATTTTTTGTCGGTGAAATAAGATGGATTCCTTCAGCTTCTATGCATCCTACATTAGTAGAAGGTGACAGGGTTTTTGTAGAGAGGTTCTCAAGATTTTATTCCTCTCCCAACAGGGGGGATATAATGGTCTTTTATCCTCCTGGAGAAAGCCTTCCGACAGATTTTATGTCTGTATTCAAACGTTTAACAGGTTTTAATTGTAAAGATATAGCCTACATAAAAAGAGTTGTGGGACTTCCCGGAGATAAATTTGAAGTTGTCCAAAAGCCCGATGGTGTATATCAGGTGGTTATTAACGGAAAGCCATTGACGGAGCCATATGTTCAGAACTCAATGGATTATATTCCTTGTAATCCTCGCATGTACTGCGGTCCGTTTATTATCCCGCAAGGTAAATACTTCCTTATGGGAGATAACAGAGGCAATTCCCAAGACTCCAGATTCTGGGGATTCCTTCCGAAAGAAAGATTCATAGGTAAAGCTACGTTTTTATTCTGGCCTGTAAACCATGCAAATTATTTCGGCAAGCAAATTTATTAAATTACAGTTTTTTGATTATCTCGTTTGTGAATTCTTCTGTGGTGGAGTTGCCGCCAAGATCGGGTGTTAATACAGCCCCTGCTTTTAAAACCGAGAATAAAGCTTTTTCGATTTTTTCGGCATAAGAACTTTCATCTATGTATTTAAGCATTTCTATGGCTGATAATAAAAGAGCCGTGGGGTTTGCTTTGTTTTGTCCTTTTATATCGGGTGCTGAACCGTGAACTGGTTCAAAAACAGCATAATCTTTTCCTATGTTAGCGCCTTGAGCCACTCCAAGCCCTCCGATAAGACCTGCAGCGAGATCTGAAACAATGTCCCCGTATAAGTTCGGTAAAAGTAATACGTCAAAGTTTTGAGGATTTTGAACCAATTGCATACATAAATTGTCTACAAGGATTTCTTTGTACTCAATGTTTGGATATTTTTCAGAAACTTCTCTTGCGCATTCAAGGAAAAGTCCGTCGGTAAGTTTGCATATATTCGCTTTTGAAACAGCCCAAACTGTTTTTCTGTTATTTTTTACAGCATATTCAAAAGCAAATTCGGCTATCCTTATAGAAGCGGGCCTTGTTATTATCTTGATTGATTCTGCCGTGTCTTTATCTATTTGTCTTTCTATGCCTGCGTATAAATCCTCTGTATTTTCTCTCACTATAATAAGGTCTACATTGTCAAAACGGGTTTTTACGCCGGGTAAGTTCTTTGAAGGCCTTAAATTGGCATACAAGTCAAGCTCTTTTCTCAAGGCTACATTGACGCTTCTGAACCCTTTTCCTATAGGAGTTGTCACGGGGGCTTTAAGTGCAATTTTATTTTTTTTGATTGAATCAATCACTCTTTGAGGAAGAGGAGTTCCTTCTGTCTCTGCTACTTCTGCTCCGGCTTCTTGTATTTCCCATTGGATTTTTAATCCGGATGCCTCGATTATTTTTGTTACAGCAGAACTTATTTCAGGACCTATTCCGTCACCTGGTATAAGAGTGATAGTTTTCATTGTTTTACCTTTCGTAGTTTTCTTTTAAAAATTTGTATAAGAATTTTAGTGCGGCTTGCGAAAAAATATATTTTATTATTCTTCTTGATAGGAAAGAATTGGCTGAATAGCTTATGGTAGTTGTTTTTTCTCTGTTAGAAACGCTTATAAAAACCAACCCGACGGGTTTTTCTTTGCTCCCTCCGGTAGGTCCTGCTATTCCGGTTGTTGCGATTGCTATGTCGCATTTACCTTTATTTATAAGGCCTTCAGACATTTCAGATGCCACTTCTTCGCTTACTGCACCATTTTCTATAAGTGAAATCTCGGAAACTCCAAGATAAATCTCTTTTGCTTTGTTTGAATACGTTATAAAGTTCTCTTCTATAAAATCAGAACTGCCGGAGGTATCTGTCAACCTTGAGCTAAGAAGCCCTCCTGTACAGGATTCCGCGACAGAGATTTTCAAATTATTGTTTATTAAAAATCTTGCAATTTTTTTTTCGAGCCCCAGGCTGAAAAAACTAGGCGTTAATCCTATTAAAGCAATGATATTCAATAGATTGGTCAGAATTTTTCTTATAAATTTCATTTAGTATAGAGGCATATCTAATGGTTTTAGTAACATCAAATTGATTGTTTCACCTTGATTTAGTTGAAGGTCGTCACCTTTTCTAAATAAATCAACGATGGAGTCACCTATAAAATACATTCCTGCAACCGGTGCTGAAACCATAGCTCCCATTGGTCCAAGAACATATTTTGGATAGCCTTCCAGGAATTGATTGCCGGTATCCCAGCCCCATTTTGTTGAAACTTTTACTATTTTGCTTGTGTTTTTTAAATTTTGAACTGTAGCGGTGCCATAGTTTGTCTTGCTTCCAAGACCGCCGTCATAAGTTAAGCTTCGGCATTCTACTATCCCGACACTTAAAGGAACTTGTTTACCTGTGGGGCTCACTATATGGTCAAAATCAAGGTACATAACAGCACCTTTAGAAAGCATTTTTTTAGGAGAAATTTTGTCTATAGATCCTCTGATTACGCTTCCGGTAGGAATTATCACCGATTTGTCTATTCTGATATCTTCCGTTGTCATAAGGTCGAATTGATCTCCCAAAGACATCTCGGATGTGCCGAGAGGGTCGATTAGTTTGAGTTTCAGCAAAGTGCCCTGAGGAACCCTTCTGGTACCTATGTCGGCATTTATTATCCTGTTGGTTTGTGCCGAGGAGAACAGATTGCAACAGTTTATGGTTAATAAACTTAATACCAGTATACAAAGTTTTTTTATCATTTTATTTTTCCTCCTTTGGTACTACTACAATTCGAGAATCGAAGTTTTACCGTATTTCGCAGACAAATCATCTATATGGTGAATGAGATATACATTTGGGTCTAAATCTCTTTCATTCAGGTCAATCATTGACCCCCATTCGGTTCTCCCGTGGTGTGCGGCTACCATTCTTGCTATATCTTTAAATCCGTTTTGCATACAGATTGAAAATCCCCACTGTGAATGTGAAAGCCAGTCTTTTCTGAAATTTTCCTCGTAATCGATAAGACCGGTTTCGGTATCTATGGTATATTCAAAAATCTTGCCGAAATCATGCATTATACAGGCAGCTCTTGCCGTGTCTTTTTCAATTTTATCTGAAAACATTTCTGTCATTTTGTCAGCTATTTGAAGGCATTCCAGAGTATGTTGAAGCAGGCCCCCTATGTAATTGTGGTGCATAAGTTTAGCTGCCGGAGCTATTTTGAATTTTTCTTCATGTTCAAATAAAAGCCCTGACAAAAATTCTTTAAGCTTTTTGTCTTTCATATCGTTGACATATTTAATTATTTCTGAAAAAAGTTCTTCTCTTTTTTCTTCGCTCAATCCCAGTTCCGCTTCTTTAACCAGTTCCAAGTTCGCAACAAGACAATTGTTGTATTTCTCATTAAAAGAGCCGCTTAATACTTTTACTAAATTGCCGGTTCTGAATACTTTGTTATCTATTCTGGATAGAGCTTCTTCCCACAAAATGCAGTTTAGTATGGTGGAAGTGTCAGTATTTTTCAACTGAAGCTTACCCATTTTTGTGCCTGCCTTTGTATCCCCTATTGAGAAAATAACTACTTCGTAGATGGCTGATAAATCTAGCATTTAGAAACCTTTGTTACACTAACAATTGAATTATATCACTAAAAGATAAAGTATGAAAAAATATTTAGAAAAATAAATTTTTAATATGAATAAAGGATAAAAAAAATGGAATACGGGCATATTATATATTTATAATAGGTTAGTTATAAAATTTATTATAGAATAAGGATATTAACATAAATAAACCGAGTTTCTGCTTAATAGGATAGGTAGTTTCCACAAAAAGGTTTATTGCTAGATTCAAGGAGAAGCAAATGTCATCAGGAATATCATTTAGCGGTTTAGGTTCAGGATTGGACTATTCAAGTTGGATAGACGCAATAATGCAATCCAAGCAAATACCTCTGACTAATTTGCAAACTAAAGTTTCAAGTCTTAATACGACTTCTACAAACTTATTAAACTTAAAAAACGTATACAGCAGTTTAGATACAAAAATCCTTAAACTTACGGATTCTAATTTAAACACTACTGCCAATCTGTTTTCCCAAAGCAAGGTTTCATCTTCTGATAAAGATATTTTGACAGTAACTAGTACCGCCTATTCAGCGCTTCAAACTCTTGATGTTGAAGTGGAAAAGCTTGCGACAACTACAGTCGCTAAAGGTTCCAAGGTCATAGGTAATTCAATATCAGAAAACAGCGTATTTAAAAGTTTGGGCAACGGTGCCGCAACCGAAGGTTCTCTTACTTTTTATGTTGATAACCAAAAATTCTCGGTAGATATCACAAAAACAGATACTCTCGATGACATAAAAACAAAAATGATAGATGCGACCAAATCAGATGATAATCCTGACGGTTTGATAAATATTACTATTTCAGATGGGGCATTCAAAATAGATGCCGGAGCTAAATCTCTTAATATTGGTTCTTCTCAGGATACAAGCAATTTTTCTTCTATTTTGGCGTTGAAAAAAGATCCTGCGTTAAATGTATATTCAAGTTCACGTACGATAATAGATGTTAATACAAGCACTAAGATTACCGATGCAGCTTCAGGTTTTACCCCTCAAGTCAGTGCAGGAACATTTAAAATCGGAAAAGCCACTTTTACAATTGATGAAAACACTACTTTAAATTCCCTTATCGGCAAGATAAATTCAACAACAGATGCAGGAGTAGTAGCAAGTTTTGATTCTACTACAGGGAAGTTATCTTTAACATCAAAAAATACGGGCGCTTTCAATATAAGTCTTGAAAACGGCACAAGTAATTTCTTGGAGTCAGTGGGCCTTACCAATGGAAATAAATTGGTTGATGGCACGCAAAAGCTTGGCGATAACGCGAAAATCAAGATAAACGGAAAAGAATACGAATCTTTTAGCAACACAATTACAAGCGATACAACAGGCCTCACGGGTCTTGTGTTCAATTTGAATAAAGTGACCGAAACAGATAAAAGTGTAAAAGTGAAAGTCGAACAAGATTCCAGCCCAGCTATAAATGCCGTAAAGGACTTTATTTCGGAATTTAATAACGTTATTTCAAAAACAGATTCGATTTCTAAGAGCGACAGCGGTTTAAAATACGAAACTTCGCTTACATCGTTAAGAAACAACTTAAGGTTTGCTGTTTCAGGCAAAGTTGAGACAGGTTCAAACTACAAAACATTGGCAGATATTGGTATTACAACAGGAACTATAGGTTCTACAAGCCTTTCTGCTGACACAAACAAGCTTCAGATTGACGAAGAGAAATTTACAAAGGCTCTTCAGGAAAATCCTGATGCAGTAAAAGAAATACTTGTTGGCAGTACTTCTAAAGGAACCAAAGGTGTAATAACCAATATGAAGGCCATAGTTGAGGGTTCTTTGGATGCTACAAACGGTTATTTTGCATCAAGAACAGCTAGTATTAAATCTCAAGTTACGTCTTTGAACGATCAAATCACTCGCAAAAAGACTTCTTTACAGACTTATAAAACAAGTTTGACAGCTCAGTTCCAGGCAATGGATGCTGCGATATCGAAGCTGAAATCTCAACAGTCACAAATGAGTTCAATTCTTTCATAGGCTTAAATCGCCTTACTTGCGGTTTTTACAAATAATTTTATATATAAACTCGTTCCCAAGAAAGTGGATCCGAGAAGTTTTAAGTTTGAAAATTCGATTATTTTATTATCTGCACACAAGATATGAAGGCTGTTACCTTCTTTTCTTACGATAGTTCCTGCTTCTTTTTGATTGGTGGTGTTTTCTGATATCTTATATTTGCTGACCCTAAAGAAGCTGTTTTTATATGGAATATAGGATTTTAGCCATGGGGTTAGCCCTCTTATTTTCCTGTCTATTTCAACAGAGCTTTTGTTGAAATCCAGTATTATGTCTTTTGCATCTAGCTGTTTTTGATAGGTGGCCAAGCTTTCATTCTGGGGTATTGGAATTATGATTTCAGATTCCAGATTGTTTAAAAGTGTACCGATTGCTGTTTTGGCTTTGCTTGCGCATCTTGCTTTCAGTGTGTCACCTGTATCGTATTGAAGTATAGGAACTTCCTCCTGGTGAAGTATCGCTCCACTGTCAAATCTAGTGTCTATGAGGTGAAAAGTTATGCCGGTTTTTTCTTCGCCATTTATGATTACTTGTGCGTATGGGTTTGGCCCTCTGTATTTAGGTAGCAGCGAAGGGTGACAGTTTATGCAGCCGATTTTAGGCAGGTCTATAATCGGTTTTTTTAATTTTTCGCTCCATGAACCTATTAATAAAATATCAGGGTTGAGCTTCAAAAGTTCTTTTTTAAAATGTTCGCTATTTATGCTCTTTGAGGTTATTTCGTTTAGTTTATATGCGTTAATAAAGGATTTGTCGACACTTGGAGCAAACAAATCCTTTATTTTTAAGCTTAAAGAATCATATACAACCCGATCATGCCTGAAGACACCTACTACTTGATGTCCTGATTCGAGACACCCTTGGATTAGGTTTGCAAACATTTGTCCGTAGCCTGCTACAACGACTTTCATTTTAATAACCTTGTTAAGTAAGTATTTTTAAAACTTCTTGTTTCATCTCCTGGGTGCATTTTTTGCACACAAAAGAAAATGGAATCTCTAAAGGCAATACTGAGTTACATTTAATACAAGTGAAGACTATTTTGTTTTCAATAGGAGCAAGTTTTCTGCCAATGAGAAACGGTTCCATCTCTTTCATCGATATTTTAAAATGTTCGATAATTGTGTTTATATGGACTTTTTCAAGGGGAGATTTCTCGACGTATTCAATAATGTTTTCCTGAAGGTTTTGAATCTCTTTGATGCAAGCGTCACAAATATCCCTTTGTTTTTTTATGAATAATGTTCCGCATCTAGAGCAGTTAATCAATTGAGACATTTTAAAATTCCTTCAGCTTTATCACAATGATATATTAAATTCCAGAAAAAATCAAAATATTATTTGTTTTTGAACTAAATAATCTGTAATAAGTATTCAATTTTGTAAAAATAAATTGTAAAATGCTTTTATAAAAAGGGATTTTAGAATAAAATAAGGTTACAATTTAAAAAAGAGCGTGAATCTTTGACCAACAGTTTTGACAGCTTAGATAATTTAGAACTTTCGGTAAGAAAGTCTTCTGTTATACAGGAGAGGATGAACTTGGTGTCCACTCACATGTATAAGCAGTTTTTGGAATATCAGCATTCTAATGTCAATATGTCTGAAGTTTTTATTAAAATGATGGAAAATATGCAGACAACAGTTGAGTATCTCAAACAATCTTTTGCTGCAAGGGGAATCCCTACCCAGAACATTTATTATGCGGTTGATGCTTCTAAAACGATTGCCACGCTTAATATTTTATGGCATACAATAAGCTTTACCACAAGCCAAAACGACAAGCCGCAGGCGCTATATAGAGAAAACGAACTTCCGCTTTTTGCAGGAAGGATTATGGCTTTAAAAGGTGATTACCAAGAGATTTTAAGAGAGAATTCCGAAGACAAAATGCAGGCTTTACTGGAGCACGAAGTTGCTTCTTTATATGTTCCGGCTGAAAAAGCACAAAGTTCGATTATAAAAATAAAACACCTTGGAAACAAAGAATTTTATATAAATCAGATGGACTCATCGAGAGAGTTCCTGTTAAAAGTAATAGAAACTATATGTGGCGGAGGCCTTTACCACGAAGAAAGCGTCAGAAGAACCATCAGTTTTTAGTGATCTGTTAAATTGCGATTTCGGAAGAGGGATTGAAGTTTTTCAAAAAAATCCCTAGTTTTAATTATTGGCAAATAAATACTTATTAGATATACTAGTTAAAGATAATAATTCTTTAAATAGTAATATAGTTATAGTTTTGAGACTGGTAAATAAGAAAAAAATAAATGAAACATATTGAAAACGTACGAAATTTTTGTATTATAGCTCATATTGACCACGGTAAATCCACTTTGGCCGATAGACTTCTGGAGGCCACAGAAACAATTGCCGCAAGGGATATGCAGGCGCAGCTTCTTGACACAATGGATATTGAAAGAGAGCGTGGAATCACAATCAAGCTTAATGCTGCAAGGATGAATTATAAGGCAAAAAACGGTAAAGATTATATTTTGAATCTTATTGATACACCGGGTCACGTTGATTTTTCTTATGAAGTTTCAAGGTCTTTAGCTGCTTGTGAAGGAGCATTGCTCATTGTAGACGCTACTCAAGGGGTTGAGGCTCAAACTCTCGCCAACGTTTATTTGGCTATCGAGCAAAATCTTGAAATAATACCGGTTATAAACAAAATTGATTTGCCTTCTGCCGATGTCGAAAGAGTGAAAGGCGAAATCGAGGAAATCTTAGGAATTGATGCCTCTATGGCAATACCGGTCAGCGCCAAAGAAGGCGTTGGAATCCCGGATGTTTTAGAAGCTATAGTCGAATTCGTGCCGCCTCCAATCGATACCTCAAATAAGCCTTTGAGAGCGATGGTTTTTGATAGTGCTTATGATCAATATCTGGGGACTATATGCTTCTTGAAAGTTGTCGACGGCAGCATAAAAGTTGGCGACAAAATTAAATTCATGGCTACCGGAAAAAAATACGATGTAGTGGAATTAGGTTATATGAACCCGAGCAGGGTACCTGTAAAAGAGCTTAAAACAGGTGATGTAGGCTATATGGCTTGTTCTATCAAAGAGATTGCAAGGTTTGTGGGAGATACTGTTACCACCCTTGAAGACGGTGCTTCAAAAGCTTTGGAAGGTTATAAAGAAGCCCTCCCTATGGTATTCTCCGGGATGTATCCTGTAGATAACGATCAATATGCTGATTTAAAAGAATCGTTGGAAAAACTCAAGTTAAACGATTCAAGTATCACCTTTGAGCCTGAAACATCTTCAGCTCTTGGTTTTGGTTTCAGATGCGGCTTTTTGGGTATGCTCCATATGGAAATCGCACAGGAAAGGTTGGAAAGAGAATATGACCTGTCTCTTGTTACAACGGCTCCCAGTGTAATTTATAAGGTTTATAAGACAAACGGCGAAATGGTTGAAATCGATAACCCAGCCAAGCTGCCGGATGCTCAGGTAAGAGAATATATTGAAGAGCCTTATGTTAAAGTAAATGTAATTACCCCTAATGATTATGTGGGTTCGTTGATGGATCTTGCCCAGAGCAAGAGGGGCATATTTAAAAATATGTCTTATCTTGACAAAATCAGGGTAAATCTTGAGTATGAAATACCGTTGAGTGAAGTTATTACAGACTTCTATGACCAGCTAAAATCGCGTTCCAAGGGATATGCGAGTATGGACTACGAATTCAGCGATTACAAACGTTCCGATCTTGTTAAGTTAGATGTTTTACTTGCAGGAGAAGTTGTGGATGCCCTTAGCGTAATCGTTCATAAAGACAGCGCCTATTATGTAGGCCAAAAACTAACAACAAAGTTGAAAGATATTATACCTCGTCAAATGTTTGAAGTTCCAATACAGGCGGCTATCGGCGGAAGAATAGTTGCCAGAACCAATATAAAAGCTATGCGTAAGAACGTTCTTGATAAATGTTACGGCGGGGATATTTCCCGTAAAAGAAAACTGCTTGAAAAACAGAAAAAAGGTAAAAAACGTATGAAA
This sequence comes from Cyanobacteria bacterium OH_PDB_230, assembly GCA_023421795.1. GTDB lineage: Bacteria > Cyanobacteriota > Vampirovibrionia > Gastranaerophilales > Gastranaerophilaceae > JAEZOG01. Next base: position 40,879 of record JAEZSO010000002.1, on the reverse strand, counting down.
TCTGTTGGAAGGGTAGAAGTTCCTCAAGAAGCATTTATGGCGGTGTTAAGCTTAGATGAAGATTAGAAGATAATTCACAAACAAAGGGGTTTATATGTCAATAGATAAAACTTTGGTTATGATTCTGGCCGGTGGCGAAGGCAAAAGACTTTATCCTTTAACAAGAGACAGGGCAAAACCAGCCGTGCCGTTTGGCGGCAGGTACAGAATTATTGATTTTGTTATCAACAACTTTATCAATTCGGGTTTTTACAAGCTAAAAATTCTTACACAGTACAAATCAGATTCTCTTAACCAGCACATAGCTAGAGGGTGGCCTCTTTCTCCTATCATAGGTCAATACATTGACTTGGTGCCGGCGCAAATGAGGACCGATGGTCACTGGTATAAAGGAACGGCCGATGCGGTGTTCCAAAATTTAACCCATATTTATGATGAAGACCCTGAAAAAGTTTGTGTTTTTGGCGGAGACCACATCTATAAAATGGATGTAAGACTTATGCTTGATTTTCACAAAAAAAAGAAAGCTGACCTGACTATTTCCGCGATTCCGATTCCAATAGAGAATGCGGGTGAATTCGGTATCATTGAAGTAGATGACAACTGGAAGCTCACAGGGTTTGTTGAAAAACCTAAAGAAAAACCAAAATGCCTTCCGGGAAGAGAGGATCTGTGTCTTGCTTCAATGGGTAATTATATCTTTGAAAGAGGAGTGCTTGTTGACGAAGTTAAAAAAGATTCTGTGATTGAAAATTCAAATCATGACTTTGGCAGAAATATAATCCCTAAAATGCTTGCAGAAGGCAAAAGGATTTATATTTATGATTTTGCAAGAAACGATATAGCCGGAATGACAGAATCTGAAAGAGTTTATTGGCGTGATGTGGGAAATATCGACAGCTATTGGGAAGCTAATATGGACTTATTGGATTATGAACCTGAGTTGGATTTGTACTCTAAAGAATGGCCGTTAAGAACCTATAACTATAATTATCCTCCTGCCAAATTTATTTGGGAAGAGGGCGAAAGAATAGGTATGGCAACGAATTCGATGGTGTCAGAAGGATGTATCATTTCAGGAGGAAGCATCTCAAGATGCGTTCTTTCTCCAAAAGTAAGAATCAACAGTTTCTCTAATGTTTCTCATTCTATACTTATGGAAAATGTTAACGTAGGAAGGCACGCTGAAATAAAAAAAGCCATCATAGACAAAAATGTGAAAATCCCTCCATATACCAGAATCGGTTTTAACAGAGAAGAAGATGAAGCCAGAGGTTTTGTCGTTTCAGCAGGAGGAGTCACAGTTGTTCCGAAAGGTACAAAACTATGAGAAAACTAATTGTTTCGCTGATTATGATAGTAACATTGGCAGGGACAGGCTGTTCTGCAAATGATATGAAGGCGCCAAGCCATACAAGACTCGGTGTTTCATATACAATGGCCCAGTCTGCCAATAAACCTATGCTTTTGTTTTTCTATGCCGACTGGTGCACTTATTGCCAGAGGTTTATGCCAAAACTGAAATTAATCGATGCAATTTATAAAAATGCTTACAGCATCGTTATGATAAATTGCGAAGATCCAATGAATAAAAAAATAGTTGACGATTACTATATTTCGGTATATCCGACACTTTACATATCGGACAGGAAAAACAATACAAGAATACATATAGACAATGCTTATTATGACAACATCGATCTTCTAAGAAGAGAATTAGACAGATACATATCGTCAGAACAAAAAGCAAAATAGCCAGGGTTCCGTATTGTATTTAACGAATGTTTTATTACAATTTTCTGGTAAGCATAGTGCTTGCATTAATAAAACCTATCGTGGTATTATTGTGTTGTGATTACAACATAACGTTTTAATCATACTAAAGACGGCAAGAGGATTTGATATGGCAGAAAAGAATAAAAAGCTGATATTTATATTTTTAATATTAGTAATTGTTGTTCCTATAGCATTTAATAAGATAATGTCAGCAGTTGGGGTTCAGATGATGATGAAAATGAGATCTAAACCGCCGGTTGTTGAAGTTGCACCTGTTATAGAAAACGAGATATATGATCAAGCAGAATCTGCGGGCAGATTAGAGCCCAAGTATTCAGTCGATGTTGTAGCTAGAGTTAACGGTTGGCTACAGAAAAGATATTTTGAAGAAGGCGCTTACGTCAAAAAAGGTCAAACCTTATTTTTGATAGAGCCCAACGAATACCAAATCGCAGTTCAGAATGCACAGGCTGCTGTCAGACAGTCTCAGGCAGCGCTGACAAATGCCGATAAAGAGCTTAAAAGAGCTCAAGAACTTGTAAAAGGCGATTATGTGAGTAAATCTTATTATGATCAGGCTGTTGCAACCAGAGATCAAAATAGAGCAATGCTAGATGTAAACAGATCCAATCTTGCAAAAGCAAGGCTAAATTTGAGTTATACAAGAGTGGTGTCGCCGATTGACGGTAAAATCGGTAAAATTATGATAACAGAAGGCAACCTTGTTAACCCTCAAGCCGGGGCTTTGGCAAAAATCGTCAGCGTCAATCCCGTATATGCATATTTCAATTTAAAAAGTGAAGATTTCTTGAAGTTCAAAAAATCGGACGAGAAATCAGATTTGTCCAATATGAAAGTGGAACTGCAATTAGCAGACGGTTCCATATACCCTGTTACAGGCAAAATCGAATTTATAAGCAATGTGGTTGATCCTTCAGCAGGAACAATAGATTTAAGAGCTACTTTCCCGAATAAGGACAATTTGCTTGTTCCCGGAGATTATATAAAAGTTGTAGCTTCTTCAAACAAAGCAAGAAAGGTTACTTTGGTTCCGCAATCAGCTGTTACCAACAGTACAAACGGATATTTTGTTTGGATAATCGATAAAGAAAGCAAAGCGCAGCAGAAATTTATAAAAATTTCTGATCCTGTCCGCAATTGTTGGATTGTGGAAGAAGGCTTAAAGCCTAATGAAATAATCATAACTAAAGGCCTACAGATGTTAAAGCCTGGAATAAAGGTTAAAATAGATGATGGGTCATCTGAAGAGGGTGAGAAAAAGGAACATAAATAATAATGGAAGACAGCAAAAAGCCGGATAAAAAGAATTTATACTTTTTTATAACTAAACCAAGATTTGCGATGGTAATATCAATATTTATAGTACTTGTTGGTATTATTTCTATTTTGGGTTTAAAACTGGAAAAATATCCTGACATAACCCCTCCGCAGGTAGTTGTAAGTGCGTCATACCCGGGAGCAAGTGCAAGTGTTATAGAATCTGCAGTGGCTTCTGTTATTGAATCTCAAGTCAACGGTGTTGAAAATATGCTGTATATGACTTCGACAAGTGGTGACGAATCATATCAGCTGCAGTTATTTTTTAAGGTCGGCACAAATAAAGATATAAACCTGGTCAATGTTCAAAACAGGTTGCAGCAAATTACCCCGAAACTTCCTGAGGATGTTAAGAGGCTTGGCCTTACTGCCCAAAACAAGGTAAGCGGCGCGGGTGTATGTATATTAAATATAATTTCTGAAGATGGATCCTGGAGCCAGCTTGATCTTACAAATTATGCTTCGATATTTATTAAAGATGAAATTAAGAGGGTAACCGGGGTCGGTGATGTAAATATATACGGTGCAGGTGATTACAGTATGAGAATATGGCTTAATCCGCAAAAAATGGCGAATTTAAGCGTTTCTACTTCTGAAGTCATAAAAGCCATACAGACCCAGAACGTACAGGTTTCTGCAGGCGCATTGGGCCAAGAGCCGGGTGTGGATAAGCAGGATTTAAAAATTACATTGAGAACAAAAGGCAGGCTTCTAACTCCTAGTGAGTTTGAAAACATTATAGTCAGAGCGAATCCAGAGGGTTCCGATATTAATATAGGTGATATTGCAAGAGTAGAGCTGGGCGCTCAAACATATGGGACAATCGGTAGAGTTAACGGGCACCCTGCAGCTTTGATACAGGTGGTGCAAATCCCCGGTGCAAATTCAATAGAAACCGTCAAGCAGATAGATAAAAAAATTGTTCAGATAAATAAAACCCTTCCAAAAGGCTTAAAACTTTCTATGCTTCACGATGATACATTGTTTATCCGTGAATCTATGAAAGAAGTTGAGCTTACTATATTAATCACTTCTTTGATAGTGGTTTTAATTATCTTTGTATTTTTGGGTGATTGGAGAGCGACGTTAATACCTTGTATTGTTATTCCGGTTTCGCTTATCGGTACATTCATGGCATTGCCGCCTTTAAATATGTCGATAAACTTGCTTACCCTGTTTGCGATGGTTCTGGCGGTGGCCATAGTTGTGGATGACGCTATTGTTGTTATTGAGAACGTAAAACGGCATTTGGAGGAAGGTAAAACTCCGGTTGAAGCTACGCAAATCACTATGCAAGAGGTTGGTGGGGCTTTAGTCGCGATGGCACTTGTTTTAATGGCTGTATTTGTGCCGGTTGCTTTTATACCCGGTTTGTCGGGCTTGATGTATAAGCAGTTTGGTGTTTGTATAGCAGTTTCTATAGCTCTTTCGGCAATTTGCGCGTTAACCTTGTCGCCTGCTTTATGCGCGATGATTTTAAGAGAAGAAGATCCTGACAGAAAGCCAAGCAATTGGTTTACGGCTCTTATAAAAGTTACATTTGAAAAATTCAATGAAGATTTTACGCGTTTAACGGAATTCTATATACATTATGTTAAAAAGTTTGTTTACAACGAAAAACTTACTTTAAAATTCTACGGCTCGATTTTATTTCTTATGGTTTTCCTTTTTAATATTATCCCTGCAGGATTTATCCCGGATGAGGACCAGGCCGTTCTGATGGCGCAGATTTCTTTACCGGCTGGTGCTTCTATTTCAAGAACTTCAGATGTTGCAACTCGATTTGAAAGTTACGTTGACAATCTGGATGGCGTCGAAAATATAATTACATTTGCTGGCATGGGGCCTACAAACCAGGCTTTCTCTGTTATAAGGCTCAAGTCTTGGGAAGAGAGAAAAGTTGATCCTATAGATTGGGTTATCAGAAAAATTCAAGGAAGACCTACCAATTTGTCCCATAACGCTATTTTAGGCCAGATCAGAAGAAATACTTCCAAAATCAATGAAGCCTCTATTGGTGTATTTTCTCCTCCTGCAATTTCAGGAATGGGTATGCTTGGCGGTTTTGAGTTCCAGATGCTATCTAAAGGCGAGTATTCTCCTCAAGATTTGGAAAAATATTCTAATATGCTTTTAATGGCTGCTAACAGCAATAAGAGCTTGTCTAATGTTTTCACGACATATCAGGCTAATGTTCCTCAATACATTGTTGATATAGATTATCAAAAAGCTCTTGCTCAAAGCGTAGACTTACAGGAACTTTATGCAACTTTGGGTGCTACATTGGGAACTTATTATGTTAATGACTTTAATAAACTGGGAAGGGTTTTCCGCGTTCAGCTTCAGGCTGATGAGAATTTCAGAAGAAAAGCAACAGACCTTTCAGGCATATACGTTAAAAACATGAAGGGGAAAATGGTTCCCATATTAACAATGGTCAGATTAGAGCAGTCACTGGGTGCATCATCTATTACAAGGTATAACCAGTACCGTTCTGTTGCAATAAATGGTGCTCCGGCTATGGGGAAAAGTTCCGGTGATGCTATGAGCGCTATGGAAAAAGTCGCGGATAAAGTGTTTCCAAAAGATATTTCCTATGAGTGGTCAGGTTCTTCCGCTCAAGAACGGGAGGCTTCAGGCCAGACTTTATATATCATAGGATTATCCTTGTTGTTTGTGTACCTGTTTTTGGTTGCATTATATGAGAGCTGGGCGATTCCTTTTGCGGTTATGCTTATTTCTCCTGTTGCGGCGGTCGGTGCATTAATCTTCCAGCTTATGAGAGGGCAGGCATTTGACCTATATTCTCAGGTAGGTATGGTTATGCTTATCGGCCTTGCTACTAAACAAGCAATACTTATTGTTGAATTCGCCAAGGTTTTACATGAAGAACAAGGTTTATCAATCCAAGAAGCTGCAATACAAGCTGCCCAAATAAGATTTAGGGCAGTAATGATGACGGTTGTGGCATTTGTTATAGGGGTTCTTCCTCTTGTTTTAGCAAGCGGAGCAGGAGCCCAAAGCAGGATGTCAGTAGGTAATACCGTTTTTGGAGGTATGATGGCAGCCGGTACGATTGGTACTTTGTTAACGCCTGCGTTTTATGTAATCGTTCAATCTGTGGTGGATAAGTTAAAGGACAGAAAGTCTAAAACAAAAAAAACAGTATAATATTGGTGGAATCATTTTGAAACGAGTTAAGATATGAAAAAGAAGATAAATATATATATAATATTTTTGGTTTTGGTGCTCAGTGCCACGCAGGTCTTTGCAGATTCTGTCCAAACTGATAAGGCCAATGAACCCAAAAAGACAGTAAAATCCATATTCGTATTTAAAAAAAATAATACAGATAAAAATTCTCAAGCTGAAGCAATTGATAAAACAAGTGATAACGACACCGTCTTCACGCCTTCTGCTATTGCTAAAAAAGAAGAAAAAATAAAAGAGAAGAAAAATTTTCTGGAGCATTTCAAGAAAAAAAATATCTCAGAAAAAGCCGCTCCAAACGTAGAAGTTAAAAAAGAAGAGGTTGTTAAAACCAAAGAGGACAACGCACCTATCAAAAAAACAAAACTTCAAAAAGTAAAAGATGAAAATAAAAAAGTTAATTCCAAAGACGAAATAAATATAAAAGACTCTAAAACGGTTGAAGGCGCTGTTGCCACAAACAGAATAATTTCTATAGATGACTGTATAAAAATTGCTTTGGAAAACCATCCCGCAATTCAATCGGCGATGAGTTCTACTGATATTTATAAATCTAAAATCGCTCAGGCATGGTCTGCATATTTTCCTAAGCTTGGATTAGATGCAAACTATTCAAGAAACGATATGTTGATTAATAACTTTGCTTTTCCAAACCAGAAATACGGGTCATACGCTCTTCCAAAACTAACGGCAGAGACTCTTTTATTTGACTTCGGCAAGGCGAAATCTTCGGCAAATATATCAGAAAAAATATTTGAAGCATCAAAAAACAACCTTCAAATGAGTATAAATGAAGTCATATTTAACGTCAAAAAAGAGTACTTCAACCTATTGTTTGCCATTCAGCAGCAGGAAGTAATTGCTGAAACGGTAAGAAATTTTGAAATTCATTTAAAACAGGCTCAAGCCTTTTATACTATTGGTACAAAAGCGAAAATAGATGTTATGACGGCTGAATATAATTTAGGCAAAGCAAAACTTGATTATATAAAAGCAAAAAACAACGTTGCACTTGCATATGCTCAGGTTAGTGCTGCTCTTGGGATTCCTGAATTCGCAAACTATACTATTGTAGATAAATTGGAATCTAAAGCTTATAACATAGACTTTAACGAAATCTTAGAAACAGCTTATAGCACAAGACCCGAGCTTTTAGCCGCCAAGAAAAAAGCGGAAGCATCAGAAATATTGATAAAAGCTTCTGTAAGAGCTTTTGCGCCTGACGTTGTGGCATTTGGCAATTACACTCTGGGTGGAACCGCTATTGCTAAAGATTACGGTTATCAATTGGGTGCCGGCCTTACTTATAAATCTACAAATTTATTCTTGTTGAAAAAACAGGTTGATGAATCAAAAGCGACATACAAAAGAGATTTTGCAGACTATCAGAACCAAAAGCAGAAAGTGTATTTGGAAGTTAAACAGGCCTACATACAGCTTTATAACGCTCAAGACAGTATTCCTGTTGCAAGGATGTCTGTAAAAAGAGCAAAGGAACAGTATGATTTGGCTAGCGGCAGATATAAGGTGGGTCTTGGTGATGCTATAGAGCTTAAAGATGCCGAGAATACTTATAGAAATGCCCAATTGGATTATTATAATACTTTGTTGAATTATAACGTTGCGGCCGCAAATATTGAGAGAGTTATCGGTGCGCCTGTTAAACCTTCAGAGCAATCCTTGATATAACTTGTAAAATTGCTATAATTGTTTTATGAATAATTCAAATGATCCCAATAATAATTTGGAGCAAGCTCATTTAGACTTTATTTCTACTGTAAGTCATGAACTTAGGACTCCCTTGACAAGCATCAGAGGATTTGCCGATACTCTTATGACTTCTTATGATAAACTTTCTCCCGAGCAGAGACAGAAATTCCTGTGTACAATAAAGGAACAGTCAAACCGCCTGATAAAACTTGTTGAAAATCTTTTGACGGTCTCTAAGATGCAGTCAGAAAAAGAGGTTTTAATATATAAGTCGATAAATATTGAACCTATAGTGGAAAGCTGTATTCAAATAATAAAATCCCAGTATAAAACTCACGTTTTTTCTGTTGAAAGTGAACAATGTTTACCTTTTGTTCTGGTTGATACCGATAAATTTCAGCAGATCGTTTTGAATCTTCTTGATAATGCAGCTAAATATTCGCCTGAAAATTCGCAAATAAAAGTTTCCATAAAGCAAAATACGGCAACAAATATGGTAACAATAAAAATCAAGGATGAAGGTATCGGGATTTCTCAGGCTCATATTGATAAGATATTTGAAAAATTTTCCAGAATTGATTCGCCGTTAACGAGAAAAATCCAGGGCAGCGGCTTAGGATTGTTCATAACTAAAAGTTTGGTCGAAAAAATGAATGGAAAAATAACCGTATCGAGCGATGAAAAAGGATCCATATTTGCTGTTGAATTTCCTATAGCGGGAATCGATGATACTTGTATACTAAAACTTAAAGAGCAGTTGTGATGTTGTCAAAAGTTATATTGATTATTGATAAAAGAAAAGAACAGTCCACAAAGTATAAAAAAATATTTGAGGCCAAAGCTACTGTTGTCTTTACCGCATCAGACATGCCGGAGGCAATAGGCTTGATCAATGACTTTGAGCCTGATTTGATTCTTCTTTCTGATTCAATCGACGACAATATTCAAGATACTGTTAGAAAAATAAGGATTTTAAGTTATCATACAAGACCGGTTCTGATTGCTTTATCTAAATCAGACCACATGCAAGACAGAATAGATGCCTTAGATGCAGGAGCGGATGACTTTTTAAGTGAACCTATAGACCAAGATGAATTCAAGGCAAGAATTTCTGCTCATTTAAGAAGACATTTTGAAAACAATATCGATGAAAAAACCTCGCTGTTGGATTATAAAATTTCTCACAAGACATTGAAAAGGGCAATTAACAATGAAGCTTCGTGGTCCGCATTGTTAATAGAAGTGGATAATTTCGACTTTTACAAAGAAATATACGGGGAGCTTGCCGCTGATAAAATGCTCCAAACATACACTGCAATCATAAAAACAGCATTAGAGGTCGACGATTATTTGGGGTTGATGGGGGATAAGAGCTTTTTAATTGTCACAAAGCCTATCAAAGCTGAAAGAATCGCAAATTATCTTGTGCACGCTTTTAATACGGTTGTTCAAAGATTTTATTCCGACAAAGATGCAAAACAGGGTTACATAATCCTCCACGGCGATGAAAAAGCAGGTAATAGGGTTTCTCTCGTGTCAACGAGCATCGGGATAATTTCAAATGAATACAAAAAATACAACAGTCTTAAACAGGTCATAAATTCTTTGTATTCGGTACTTAAACTTGCAAAGCTCAAAGCGGGTTCCGGTTATGTTTTTGAAAGGCCTAAAATAAGTGCTAAAGATGCGATTGAAGAAGTAGAATTTAATTCCAGAATACTTATTATAGAACCAGACGAAGCATTGTCGCTGTTGTTGGACGCTACTATTGCAATACAAGGATACGAGCCTGTTGTGATAAATGAATACGACGATGTTTTCAATCTGCCTTTGGATTTTACTCCTTCGGTTATAATTTTGGATGCCGGCAACAAAGAAGATTTAAAAGGAATAGAAATTTGCCGTCTTCTAAAACTGGACAAAAGGTTTGAAAAAGCAAGTGTGATACTTTCAACAAATATTCATAACAAGCAGAAAATTCTGAGTGCAGGTGCAGATTTATATTTGCCCAAGCCCTACGAACTTTCGACTATACTGTCTTGGATAGAAAAATTTGTAAAAAAATATAATTATTGAAAAGGAGAATAACGTGAATTTTAATGTAAAAAAAGGTTCTTTGACCGAAGTAAAATCTGATTTGGTTGTGGTGAACTTGTTTGAAGGCGTCGAAAAGCCGGCAGGTGCTACAGGTGCTGTAGATGAGTTTATAAAAGGAGCCATTTCAAATTTTGTTATTAAAAAAGAGAAATTTGAAGGAAAGTTTGGCAATATGTATCTTTTGCCCCTGGCCGATTGCAAGAATTTTTCTAAAGTATTAATTGTCGGGCTCGGCAAGCAGGAAGAATTTTCTTTGAATAAGATAAGAGAAATCTCTTCTAAAATCGTTCAGAAAGTGAAATCATTGAAAAACGTAAAAACCGTCACAAGCATACTCCATGGAGCCGGGATTGCAGGGTTTGATGCTTTTGATTGCGCTCAAATGATTACAGAGGGCGCTTTAATAGGTCATTATAGTTTTGATAAATACAAATCTGAAAAAGATAAATCGGAGCTTGAAGAATTTAAAATTCTTGAAATGGACGAAGCAAAATATGAAAAAGCACTAAAAGGCTATAAAAAAGGTAAATTGATGGCTGAAGCGGTCAACTTTGCAAGAAATTTGTCAAATGAACCTGCTATGTTTGCTACACCCGCAGAATTAGCTAAAACGGCTTTGGATGCTGAAGGTGTTGACGTTGAGATATATGATAAAGATGAAATAGAATCGATGGGTATGAAAGCCTTTTTGGCAGTGGGTAAGGGAAGTTCTGAACCTCCAAAGTTCATTCATATGAAATATACCTGCAACAAGCCAAAGAAAAAAATTGCAATAATCGGCAAAGGCGTTACGTTTGACAGTGGAGGGTTAGACATAAAACCTCCATCTTCTATGCTCAATATGAAAGACGATATGTCAGCGGCGGCAGCGATAATCTCTATTATGCATTTCATTTCTAAATTTAAACCTGATATCGAAGTCCATGGGTTGGTTGCAGCTTGTGAAAACATGCCGGGAAATAACGCTTATAAGCCGGGGGATGTTTTAACGGCTAAAAACGGCAAAACAATCGAGGTTGATAATACGGATGCTGAAGGAAGGATTACTTTGGCTGATGTTATCACGTATGCGGAAGAATTAAAAGTTGATGAAATCATTGATATGGCTACATTAACAGGAGCGTGCATGGTGGCATTGGGCTCTGCGGCAAGCGCAATCATGGGTAATGATCAACAAATGATTGATAAACTTGTAAAATGCGGAGAACAAGCCGGTGAGAATTTATGGCAACTTCCTTTATATGAAGAGTATAAAGACTCATTGAAAAGCGATATTGCGGACATGAAAAATACAGGCTCAAGGTACGGCGGCGCTTCTATCGCAGGAACTTTTTTACAGAACTTTGTTTTAAACAAAACACCCTGGGCGCATATCGATATCGCAGGGACTGCTTATTTGGAGAAATGTAATAAGCTTGGCATCAAAGCTGCAACAGGAGTCGGAGTCAGAACACTTCTTAACTATATATTGGAATAACGAACAATTGGTTGATAAAAAAAGTGGAGTTTTAAACTCCACTTTTTTCTTTATTAAAACTTAGTAATTTAAACCCGCTTTTTCTTCTTTCTTTGTTTGAATCAGGGAGTTCATAACAGTGGATGCATCTTGCTTCATAGGTTTCATCCGCCCCTATCATAATTAGCGCTGAATTTTTATCTGCCGGTTTGCCATCGATTAAACGTTGCGTTCTTGTTGCATGTTCGCTGCCGCATTTCATACAGATGGCAGTCAATTTGTCTACTTTATCCGCATAACACAACAAAGCCGGCATCTGGCCGAAAGGTTCAGCCTTAAAATCCAATTCTAGCCCTGTGCCTATTACTTTTTTTCCGAGTGAAATAAGTTTATTTACTACTTCCACTATTTTGTCGTCAAAGAATTGTAATTCATCGATAGCAATTATATCGTCTTCTTTTTCAATTAAATCAAGTATTTCAATAGAATTTTTTATTTTATATGCATCAAGCCAAAGACCGTTTCGTGATTCAATATAATCACCTTTCGCTCTTGTATCTATTTCAGGAGAAATGACTTTTACCTTCCTTTTAGCAATTATATGTCTTCTGATTCTTCTTAAAAGCTCTTCTGTTTTTCCGCAGCTCATAGGTCCGATTATTATTTCAAAATGATTTCCCATCAAATTCCCCTCGTTGATGTCTCATATAAATATTATTTAAAATTAGAAATGAAATCTCATCCTTCTAAAAGATGAGATAATTATATAACAAAAACTGCCCCTGTAGAGCAGTTTATGTTTGAAATGTAATATTTTTTTATTTCAATAAATTATTGATCGTACATTACACCTTGAGAAATTCCGTTATAAGGAATAACTCTTTGGGCAAAAAGTATTGCCGTATAAATGTCATTCGGGTGAGTTGTAGCTGTAGTCGGCATATTTGGACCTTTGTTTCCGTTTACGTCAATGTAAACAGTATAACAAGGGTTAACACCAGCTGCATCGCATGTGCTACCTGCAGGACCTGCTGCTAAGCCGAATTTCATGCCGTCAGCTGTGTAGAAGTTAGCTGTTGAAGTGTTGCCGGCACCATATGTGGTTGAAACGTTGTCTGTCTGAAGAACGTTAAGTCTTTGAACAAACACTTGATCTCTGACTATTGTGGGGGTATAAGTACCGCCAAAGAAGTCAGATAACATAGTTCCATTCAATGCATATTGCATTGTAAGACCTTGGTTTAAAGAAGCAATCGCTTTTTTAAGACCTGATCTGTATTCTTGAGAGTTGGTATTTGTCATCAATGTTGGAACAGTCATAGCTGCTATGATACCGATGATGACAAGCGTGATGAGAACTTCCGCTAACGTAAACCCTGTTTTCTTATTCATAGAATATACCTTTCGATGATTATTACAATCTAATTTCTATTATATTATATATTATTCTTAAGAAAAATCAATCATTACTATTTTGTAAAATATTGATTATTGTTCGTACATTACACCTTGAGAAATAGCGTTATACGGCATAACTTTCTGTGCATATATGGCTGCTGTATATATATCATTCGGATGAGTTGTTGCTGTAGTAGGTAGATTTGGGCCTTTGTTTCCGTTTACATCGATGTAAATAGTATAACAAGGACTTGAACCAGCAACATCACATGTGCTACCTGCAGGACCTGCTGCTATGCCGAATTTCATACCGTCAGCTGTGTAGAAGTTTGCTGTTGAAGTGTTGCCTGCACCATATGTAGTTGAAACGTTGTCTGTTTGAAGAACGTTAAGTCTTTGTACAAATACCTGGTCTCTTACTATTGTAGGCGTGAAGGTGCCGCCGAAGAAGTCTGAGATTAATGTCCCATTTAGAGCATATTGCATTTTTAGACCCTGGTTTAATGTAGAAATTGCTTTTTTTAGACCTGATCTGTATTCTTGAGAATTGGTATTTGTCATCAATGTCGGAACGGTCATAGCTGCTATGATACCAATTATAACAAGCGTAATTAGAACTTCCGCTAACGTAAACCCTGTTCTTGTGTGTAAAATATGCTTGTTGTTTAGTATAGTATTTGTTAAAGTTGTTTGGGTCGGCACCAGGTGTCTTGAGTACATTGTTCTTTCCTTTTCATAGCTATTCTTATACTGAAATTATATCCTTAAAATAACATTAACGCAATATACGCAAATCTTTGTGGGATTTAGCTTTTTCAAGAAAATTATTCACAGCATAATAAGCCATATAATACCCCGCCACAGAGGGTACAAACGGAACTGACCCAGGCGAAATTTTGGTAAACTCTATTGTATCGCCTGATTTAGTGATGATTGTTTCTTGATTTTTTACGCTTGAGAGGGAGTGAGGAGCTTCTTCACTTACTACTACTATTATTCCCTCATGTATATTTTTCTTATCCAAAATACGTATAAGATTCTTAATAAAACTACATCTTTGTTTTGGCATTTCTGAGATGTCCATTATTTTTAATTTTGTAGGATCTATCCTATTGCCTGCGCCCAACGATGTTATTACCTGAAGCCTATTTGTATGGCAGTATTCCAACAATTGTACTTTGGATTTTAATGTATCTATTGCATCAATTACGAAATCGATTTTCTTGGAAAAAATCGTTTCGTTTGATTCTGCTGTATAAAATGAATCATATAAATTAATTTTTATATTTGGATTTATTTCTTTTAATCTCTCTTGAAATAATAAGGCCTTGCTTTCCCCGACTTTGGAATGAAGCGCAATTAATTGCCTGTTGATATTACTCAAAGATACTTTGTCAAAGTCAATAAGGGTGAGTTCCCCAATTCCTGATCTTGCAAGCGCTTCTGCCGCAAAGCCTCCGACTCCGCCAAGTCCGAATACGGCAATGTGCTTTTCGTTCAGTAACTTTTGGAAATCTTCTCCCCAGATAAGTTTGTTTCTGGCAAAAATTTCTGACATTAAGCGTCTAAAGCCTCTTTAAGCAGTTTGTTCAGCGATTGAGGGTTGGCTCTTCCCTGAGTCTGTTTCATAACCTGACCCACAAAGAAACCGAATAACTTATCTTTTCCGTTTCTATAAGCTTGTGTTTGTTCAGGATTGTTGTCTATCACTGATTTTATTATGTCTTTTAGTGCGCCTTCATCTGAAATCACGCTCAAACCTTGTTTTTCAACTATTTCTTTTGCGCTTCCGCCTTCTTTTAGAAGAGTCATAATGATTTGTTTGCCGATATTATTTGAAATAGTCTCGTTGTGGATGAGTGTAACAAGTTCTGTTAAGGATTCCGGCGTTAATTTAGTTTGGGTTATGTCAATTTTTTCTTCTTTTAAGAATGCAGTAACTTCTTTCATCAGGAAGTTATTTGTGATTCTTACATCTGCTCCTAAAGCCAAAGCTTTATCAAAGAACAATGCCGTTTCCATTTGCTCTACCATTACGTTGGCATCATAGGCGGATAGGCCTAAAGATTCATATCTTGCTCTTTTTTGCGCGGGAAGTTCAGGCATTTTTTCTTTTACACGGTCAATCCATTCTCGTGAAATTTCAAGAGGCATCAAGTCAGGTTCAGGAAAATATCTGTAATCGTGAGCGTCTTCTTTTCCTCTCATTGATTTTGTTATGCCTAAATTATCGTCCCAAAGTCTTGTTTCTTGGACTACTTTTTCGCCTTCTTCAACCAGTTCTATTTGTCTGTCTATTTCATATTCTATTGCTCTTTGAAGAGCTCTGAAGCTGTTTACGTTTTTGATTTCCGCTCTTGTTCCGAACTCTTTTTGCCCAATGGGTCTTACAGAAATGTTTGCATCGCATCTCATAGAACCTTCTTCAAGGTTGCCATCACAAACACCTATATATCTTAAAGTTGTTCTTAATTCTTCCATATATGCTTTTGCTTCATCGGAAGATCTCATATCAGGTTCAGATACGATTTCTAATAATGGGGTACCGGCTCTGTTTAAGTCGACTAAAGAGTAGCTTGAGCCGTAAAGTCCGTCAGCGCCTGCGTGGACTAATTTGCCAGCGTCTTCTTCAAGGTGAGCTCTTGTGATTCCGATTCTTTTGCCGGCGATATCTATGTGACCGCCAACGCAGATTGGTTGATCATATTGGGAAATTTGATAGCCTTTTGGAAGATCGGGGTAAAAATATTGTTTTCTGTCGAATTTGCAGTTTTTCGGAATTTCGCAGCTTAGTGCTAAGCCTGTTAATATTGCCATGTTAACGACTTCTTTATTTAAAACTGGGAGTACTCCCGGCATACCTAAAGTGATTGTGCTTATTTGAGAATTTTGTTCGTTGCCGAATTCTGTTGAGTCACAAGCAAAAATCTTTGATTTTGTTTTCAACTGAGCGTGAACTTCAAGACCAATAACTACTTCATATTTTTTTCTTAATTCTTCCATTGTTGCTGACATTATGTATCCTCAATTAATATTTTCTTCAAAAATTATATCATAAAAATGATTGCTGATTTTTAATTATATTTTCTTTATTACTTTGCAGGGATTACCCACTGCCAAAGAATTTGGCGGTATTGATTTTGCCACAACGCTTCCTGCTCCGATTACAGAATTATCGCCGATTTCAACTCCGGGAAGCACTATCACGCCTCCACCCAGCCAGCAATTTCTGCCGATTGTAATGGGTTTTGCGTATTCAAGTTCTTCGATTCTTGTTTGATAGTCAAGGGTATGGGTTGCCGTATATATTTGCACATTCGGCGCTAACAGTGTATTGTCACCTATTTTCACTTTTGCGCAGTCAAGGATAGTGCAGTTAAAATTCATGTAAATATTTTCGCCGAGTTCGATATTTATTCCGTAGTCACAGTAAAAAGGCGGTTCAATTGTTATTTTTTTGAATTTTTTTTGGAACAGTTTTTCTAAAAGCTCTTTTTTGGGGTTTGTGTTGTATTTCCTAAAAATATGTCTTGCGTTTTCCCTTAACCTGGTGAGTTCTGCGTCTGAGGCTGTATATAGTTCTCCTGAGAGCATTTTTTCTTTTTCGCTTTTCATAATTTCTTTCCTTATGCTTCTTTTAATTTTAATAGAGAATACATTAAATTATTTAAAGGGGCTTTTAGTCCGTGCTTTTCTGCTATTCTTACGATTTCTCCTTGTATAGAATCTATTTCAAGTTTTTTGCCTTTTTCTAAATCCTGCAGCGTTGAAGATTTAAAATTGATAAATACATCTTGATTGAGCATTTCAAATAATTTTTCTATTTCTTCATCACTTATTTCGATTCCTTCCGCCTGAGCGATTGCTTGCCCCTCTTTTAGTACGTCTAAGTACGCCTTTTTTGCTTTTTCAACAGAATGTATGTCTTTTAAACTTTTGCCGATAAGTGCCGTAAAGCCGTTATAAGCTGAATTTACAAGAAGTTTTTTCCACATGTCTTTTTTTAGGTCTGTACTTACAGAACAAGGGATTTTCGCGTTCAGGAACAGTTCTTCCAGCTGTTTTAATCTTGTGGTTATTTGTTTGTTTAGTTCCCCTAATATTATTTTGCCTGAGCCGGCGTGTGTTATTTTCCCCGGGCTTATGGATGCAGCAGAAAGGTATATTGATGCTGCTATTACTCTTTCTTCTCCTAAGATATCAGCTAGAATTTCTTCGTTATCGATACCGTTTTGAAGAGAAATAACCAAGGTTTTATCTGATATTTTGTCTTTAAGTGCTTTTGCTATCCCTTTTGTGTCATAGGCCTTGGTGCATAGAAGCACGATGTCCGATTCTTTTATGTTTTCTAATTCATAAAATATATTAGGTTTTTCGATTTTCATATCGCCTTTAGGACTTTTAATATGAAATCCTTTTTCTTTTATTATCGGAACAGATTCTTTTGAACCTATAAAAGTCACGTCAAGCCCTGCTTCTACAAGTTTTGCGCCGAAATATCCACCGACGGCACCTGTCCCTATAATTGATATTTTCATGATTGCCCCTTTAATTTTATAATTGTTAAAATTTATAAATATTACCTGAAACGGCAAATACGTTTTGGCAATATTTATCTTGTTCTGTTTTGATAATTATAATCTACCAAATATAAATGAAAAGAGAAAATGAACATAAATAAAATTTACACTACTTCTCCGGCATTTAAAGCCAACCCGATGCCGAATGAACAAGCTCAGCATATTAATAACAAATTGTTGGAAGCAGATTCGATAGATATTTTCTGCCATAAAAAAACCGATGAAGATTCTTTTAATTCAGCAAAAGCGCTGTATTCATATTTAGAAAGCCAGGGCAAAAACGTAAGAATCATTTCTACCGAAAATACCGCCCTGTACCAGTTCGATGCTAATAAATATAACATCTTGGCGGAGGATAAGGTTGATGAATCAACAAAGAAAGCCGATTTGGCTGTTTGTGTCGATTTGTCCAAAGATGAAAGGTTGAATCCTGAGGTCCAAAAATATTTAAATAGATATTCTAATAACAATATAGTAGGGTTTGATCATCATTCAGAGGATTCTTTGATTCTTCCTCAGGCTGATACCTACAAAGTAATAAAAAGTTACGAGTCTATTAAGGATATGCCTGTTAGAAAACCAAAGAATTTTTATATAGATTCTTCTTCTAAATCTTGCGCGGCAGTGATTTACAGATTCTTTGAAGCCATAAAAAGAAATATTCCTTACGATGAAAAACTTTCTCTGTTTTGCGGGATGTCTGATGATATGAGAAAATCAGGATATATCAATTTCTTGAAGAGCCCAAAAATTGAATTTTCAAGAGTAGGCAAAGACGATAAGAATTCCCAATATGTCTATAACAAAATCATGAAAGAAATCCAAGAGCAGGATAAAGTGGACATAATAAAACATGTAGACCCTATGTCGGATTTGACTCCTGAAGAAAGAAAATTCCAAAAAAGTTTATTCAAGAACGTTCAGGTAAATGAAAACGGCAAATTTGCCTACGTAGTTATTGATAAAGACGATCCTTCCTGGATTGCTCTGGGTGGGGATAATTCTTCAACAAGACGTATAGTTAAAGACTACCGCGCAAGACTTATTCAGGATAACCCCGCCGATGAACTTATATCTGATGAGCTAAGATCTAAATTAAACAATGTACAGGTTGTGGCAACCGTAGACTCCGATCAGGCAAGCAATGAATTTCAGGTAAGTTTAACATCTAAAGCCGATTATGTTAAAAGATACGCAGACCACATAAGAGATAATTTTTATCCGAATTTAAGGGTTATGGGCCATTCCAACAGAGGCGGCTGGAGTATCCCGAATGATGATCAGGAAAAATGTAAAGAATTTTTCAATTATTTCATAGATGCTGCCAAAAACATTGATTATGAAAGTGAATAATATACAATTAGATTGATTGAGGAAATAGTTCGGTCAATCTTTTTTGTAAAAACATTAAGATGAGAGGTTAAATAAATTTGATAACGCTATCAGGCATAAATATCAATCAATACATACCAAGCTTTAAGGCAAATCCGATGCCTCAAAATCAAGCTTCCTACATAGACAAGAGGCTGAGAGATGCCGATTCCGTCGATATTTTTTGCCATGCCTCAACCGATGAAGACGCATTTAACAGCGCAAAAGCAATGTATTTATATTTAGAGCAACTAGGAAAAAAACCGAGAATAATTGCTTCTAACAACCCTGATTTGTATAACTTTGACAGACAAAAATATAATATTACCCTTGCAAAAGAGCTCAGCCATAGCACCAAAAACGCTGATCTGGCTTTATGTGTTGATTTCAGCAAAAAAGAGCGATTGAGTGCAAAAGCTTTAGAATACTTGGAAAAATTCCCGGAGGATAGAATCGTCGGTTTTGACCATCATTCTGAATCAGAATTTTTAATTAAAGACACGAACAGAATCACTAAAAAGTATGATTCCATAAAAAACATGCCTGAATTAGAGCCAAGCAATTACTATATAGATTCGACGTCAAAATCATGTTCTGCCGTAATATTCAGATTTTTTGAAGCTTTAGGCGCTAAAATGACTAAACAGCAGCTGTCTTCAATCTTCTGCGGGATGGTGGATGACATTCAAAAATTTGATATAGTAAACTCCAAAAAAAGACCGGACGATACATATGAATGCAAGCTTACCGAAAATAAAAATCTTGATAAAAACACAAAAGAGGTTTTTACAAAAGTCAGTTCTTCATTAACAGATTTTCGTAAAAATGAAATTTTAGAACATCTGGATATTTTGGGGAATTTATCGGATGAAGAAAATGCTTTCATGAAAAAACTTTTTGATGGAGTGAAATTCAGTGAAAACGGTAAATTCGCATATTGTATTATAGATGTTAATGATGAAGACTGGATAAAATTCGGCGGTGATACCAACCGCACAAGTGCGATGATAAGAGACTTCAGGATGAGGCTAATAAAAAACAAGTTCAAGGATCCACTAATCTCAAAACCTTTAAGAGAAAATTTGAAAAATATAAAAGCAGCCGGGATTTTTTATCCTGATTACGATGAAGAAATATATAAAGTCAGCTTGCATTCTAAAAAAGATTACGTATCAAGGTATCAAGACTACATCAAGAAAAACATCTACCCGGGTTTGACCGCGGGAGGACATTCTAACAGAGGCGGAGGAAGAATCCTTACCCTTGATGAGGATAAATGCAACGAATGGGCAAGCTACTTCGTGAGAGCTGCTCAAGCCGTCAATTACGATTAATGATTAGGCCAAAGTCTAATTAAAGTTAAATATACATACTTTTTGGCAATGTAAATAATCTAGTTTACTGACCAGTTTGATTTATTTTAAAACCCCATTAAATTAATATTTATATGAGTAGTGTTAGATATTTTTTTATTTTTGTTATTTTAGTTCTGTCTGTAAAAGTAGAAATCTCGCAAATGGTTTTTGCACAGCAGTCTTCCAGTGTTCTTCAGGGCGGAGTCTCTATGGCCAATCAAGTTCCTGAGGGATTCTTTGGAACCTGGAAAGTTTTCTCCGTCAGGGGAAAAACAAATAATACAGAAGATTTTGGAGAATCCGGGGTAGATATATGGAACTTATCAAGAACCGGTGACGTCATTACTTTAATGAACCCGGTTTCTGGAGCAAAAGCATCTATACTGGTGAGTGAGGTAAATGGGGATACTGTAAGATTCCAAAAAGTATCGAAGGATAAAGATACGGAGTCTATAGAAACTCCGATCATAACTCTTGAAGGTAATAATTTTTACGGAATCGACAGAATTGTTGTCAAAAACTTTAAAAATGGTAGCCTTTTTAGGGAAGATAAGGTAGAGTATAAAGTAAAGGCAGTAAAGATTTCCGGTGCAAATTTGCCGGATTTATTTAGGATTAAATAAGAGGAAGAGGAGAGACACATGTCAGGTAAAAAGGAATTGATATTTGATACAATAATTTTAGGTTCGGGTCCGGCTGGCTTTTCAGCAGCAATATATTCCTGTAGAGGTGCTTTAAAGACGGCAATGGTAGATATATCAATGTTCGGAGGACAGCCAAGTAATTATCTCGAGCTTGAAAATTACCCGGGGTTTCCTGTAATAGGCGGGTTTGAATTAATGGAAAAGTTTGAAGAACATGCCGATAAATTCGGAGTAGAAAAATTCCCGATGCAAGAAATTTCTACAATAGATTTGGTTTCGGAAACAAAGGTAATTGATACGCATGAGGCTATTTTTAAAGCTAAAACAGTGATAATAGCAACAGGGGCTCAGGCAAAGAAAATGGGTATACCCGGAGAAAAAGAATATATAGGTAGAGGCGTAAGTTATTGCGCTGTATGCGACGGGGCTTTTTATAAAGATAAAGTTGTTGCCGTTGTAGGCGGGGGAAATTCAGCCGTCGAAGAAGCGATGTATTTAACAAAATTTGCCAAGAAAGTATATGTTCTTCATAGAAGAGATACTCTAAGAGCAGATAGAATAATTCAGGAAAGAGCATTTAAAAATGAAAAAATCGAATTTGTTTGGAATGTAGTTCCTAAAGAAGTTATAGGGAATGATACAGTTGAAGAATTAATAATTGTTGACACTAAAACAGATGAAATCAAATCATTAGAATTAGACGGGGTTTTCCCTTATATTGGTTTTACTCCTAATGTTGACAAATTTAACGGACAACTTCGTCAGACAGAAGTAGGTTTTGTGGAAACAGATGTGACGATGCAAACATCAATAGCAGGCGTATATGCAATAGGTGATGTGAGGAATACTCCTCTTAGACAGGTAATCACGGCAGCAGCGGACGGAGCAGTGGCAGCATGTAGTGCAGTTAAATATATCGAAGAATTAGATTCAAAAAGTTCTATCTCAATAATATAAAAACATAATCAAAATAAATAATATAAAAGAACAGGAAGTTTAAATTTAACTGCCTGTTTTTTCTTTATCAAAAAGAAAAATTAGTGCGAGAAAACATGTTAAGAAAGGTAAACGTATATATAAAGTATATACTAATTATGTCAATTATTCCCCATCTGTTTTTTTTATTATATTACGGTACGAAAAACTTAGTTAATAATAAAGGAAATGATGATGGTAACTACATCCACTGATTTAATAAAAATATCTAATTTACAAGCACAATTAGTAAAAGCCCAACAATCAGGTGATTCTTCATTGGTTGCCTCAATTGAGAAACAATTAGCATCTATCTTTTCAAACCAAAATAATGCTTCTTCACAAGGAGCTATTGAGTCTAACTCTTCAATATTTACTTCAAACAAAGCTGCACAAGTGAATTCACAGACAGATCCTCAAACAACTCAGCAAGCAAATGATATCGTTAAAATAATGCAGCAAATTTTGGCAAGAGATGAACAACAAATCAAGGATATAAATAATTCAGATCCCATGATAGCCAATATCAATGACCCAAAACAACTTAGAGAATTAGCAAAAATGTTCACAACAAAAGCTAATCAAGAACAGCAAAAGCTTAATTCTTTAAATGCAAAAAAAGCACAATTAGTCTCTCAATTAAATTCACTAAAAAGTCAAAAAAATTCATTGGAAGCTGAAAGAGAAAACAAGCAACAACAAGTAGAAGAAAAAACGGTCCTAAGACAACAAAAATTGGATAATGCGGCAAAATTAGAGTCAGAGGCAAAAAATCTTAAATCACAAGCGCAATCTCTTTTAAATGCAACAAAAACCATAACCGTTACTAATGCAGATGGAACTACCAGTACGCAAGTGGTTCCGGATGAAGAAAAAAGAGCGCAAGGCCAACAAATGATGGCAGAAGCTCAAAAAAAAGAAAAAGAAGCAGCTAAATTAAGACAAGAAGCGCAAGTTCTTCAAAATGAAATTGATGAACTAAACCAAGAAATCCAAGATATTAACAGCGAAATCCAGTCAGTAAAAGAACAGATATCTGATACAAGACAAAAATTGCAATCTGTCCAAACCCAAATTAATAATTCAAGCGCTTTGATTAATCAATATCAAAAAATTGCACAAGATTGCATACAAAAAGCCGAGCTATTGGAAAATAAAAAAGGTATTGCAGGATTTATTTCAGGGTTCTTCAATAAACAGTCTAATACAGCTGCAGTGATTGCACCATCAGCTAACGGGCTTTCTTCAGAGTCTGAAACAGAACCTGTAATTCAAACAGAGGCTTCTAATCCATTTAATAGCCTTGCATAAGCGAAATTTAAAAATATTTATTCTGTATACACAATTAAAAGTACTGCAAATATATCTGCTGCACATAAAGAGCAATCAGCAGTTATGTGTCGTTAATTTATTTATGCTCAATAGTTAACAATAAAGTTTTGAGGTTGTAAAAATTTTCTAAAAAACATGCTATACATGTAGTATCGAACAAATTCGTATATTTTTTTTGGTCTTGGAATTGGAAGGTATAGCATATGAAAAAGAAATTGGGTTTTACTCTGGCAGAAGTCCTCATTACTCTTGTAATTATAGGGATAATAGCGGCCATGACCGTTCCCACCCTAATGACAAACACTAACTCTCAGGAATATAGATCGGCTTTTAAAAAGTCTATTTCCTCTTTAAATCAAGCTTTGACAATGCAGTATGCTCTGAACGGAACTATGCTGTCGGACTTTTTTGGAGGTACTTATACTCCTACAATAGTCAGGGACCAAGTTTTCGCGCAAAGGTTGAATATTTTGCAGACAGACAACACTTCGACTACATACGGTGTTGCCGGTAACACTTCGACAGCAAATTTTTATACAGCTGACGGTATGAAATTCGGTCTAGCAGCAGGACCCGCTGGCAGTACTTGTGATTCAGCAGGTACAAGCCCCTGTTACACTGTCTATATCGACGTGAACGGGAATAAAGGACCGAATACTGCAACTACAGTCGTGACTTCCCCAAAAGACGTATACACGGCAATACTTTATTCACAAAGAGTTATCCCGTATAATTCTGTTTCCCAAGGAGTCATGTACGATCAATAGTGAATATGTAAATCTTTTGATGAATATTTTGCTTATAAGATACTGCCTAGAGTTGTAATTATTGCCGGTTTATTCAAGCTTTTAAACTGTTTAAAATTTTGCGCATTTTTTATTCTTGTTTATAATGGATTTTGGATCATTTTATATTTGACAGATACGCATGAGAAAAAGTTTAAAGATTATTTTATGTAATATATTTATATTTGTTTTTTTGTTTTTCATATTAGATTTTGTTGCTTACTATGTTGACAAAAGCGTATGCAACACTTTTAATCATCCCGGTTTAAAAGACTATATTGAAAATTTAACAAGAGATACAAGCCAAAAACGTACATATGAAGAAAATGTTTTGGGGAAAAATTTTTGTTATCGTCCGGTGGTTAATCCTTCATCTTCAAAAAAACCGATATTGTTATTTGGATGTTCCTTCGCTTGGGGGCATAAATTGCCATTGGATAAAAATCTTGCGGGAGTGTTAGGTTCTTATACCGGGCGACCGATTTATAACAGGGCCTCTTTTGGATGGAGCGTGCAACATATGTTGTATCAGCTTCAAAGCGAAGAATTTTATAGAATTATTCCTGAGCCGGAGTATGTTATTTATACATTTATAGATGCGCATATATCCAGGATGTGGATTCCGGTAGGTTCTTACATAAAAAATTACTATGGTGTTTATTATAGAAAAAACAACGATCATTTGGAATTAAAAAAAAGAACCGTATGGGAGCGTTTTGCCTTGGTATTCGTTGTAAAATCATGGCTTTATTCCTGTAATTTTTTAAACATGTATAGTGATGAAGTAAAAAAAGAGTTTCTCAAAATGCATTTTATTGAGTCGCAAAAAGAGATAAAAAAACATTGGAAAAATACAAAGTTTGTAATTCTTGAGTACGAAAATGAAAGAACTTTTGACAGCATAAAAAATGATTTGACTAAAGAAGGCATTGTAATTGTCGATAAAAACGAATTGATAAATTTTGAAAGAGAAGACCTTAGATATTGTATTTCTGAAAAAGACAGTCATCCAAACGAAAAGGCATGGGCTACCGTTGTTCCTTTGCTGATAAAACAACTTGGGTTGTAGCCACAACTAATTCAAAAATATGATTTTTATTAAAAAATATTAAAAATTTTAATTTAAAATACTATAATAATGACATAGCTATAAAAATTATTAATAAAATATTGTATGAACAAGAAAGGCTTGGCATGATAGGCAATTTGCAAAATTTGATTTCAAAAGTATTCTATACCCCAAATGTAGCAACAACTTCAGTCACTACATCGGTATCGAACAATCCGTTTGCCAATCCTTTTATGCAAAAAAGTACGACAAGCCAATATTACGGCAAGAATTCGCCCGTTAAAGGAGGGTATTTCGCAGGTTATTATAACAATAAACCGAATGTCGTCGGAAGAAGATTGTTTGTAGAAGTTTAAGCATCAAAACTGACTTTAAAGGTCAGTTTTTTTGCGTCTTATTAAAAAATTCTTAACAAACAATGTCTTTTAAAAAATAATTAATTATAATAGAATGATTAAAACAGTACATGCGAATAACCTTTCAAAAAGATTGCCCGAATAATTTTCGTGCTAACGGAAATTAAGAGTGACCATAGATTAGACTATAAATGTCTTATACAGAGGAATATCTTTTGATGTTGGTTTAAGGAGAGATTTTGTCTACAAAACTTGTAAAAGCTCATGAAGGTAAACTTACAAAACTTCCACCTCAGAGTATAGAAGCAGAAGAAGCAGTTTTGGGTGCGATTCTTACAAACCCGATGGTGCTTAACAGAATTGTAGAATATATTAAACCTGAAAGTTTTTATAAGCCTGCACATAAAATTGTGTATGAGGCGATTTTAAGTTTATTTGCACGTAACGATGCTATTGATATAGTTACGGTTTCGGAATTTTTAAGAGAAAATGAAAAGTTGGAAATAATCGGCGGCCGTGCGTATATTAACGACCTTGCCCTTAATGTCGTTACTACAGCGAACATTGAATTTTATGCAAAAATAATTCAGGAAAAAGAAATAAAAAGAGCATTGATTAACGCAGGTTCTGAAATCGTCACGATGGCTTATGACAATTTTTCAACCGAATCCACTCTTGATAATGCGGAAAAATTAATTTTCCAGATAGCATCTCAGAAAAATACAACAGATTTAACCCCTGTAAAAGACCTTGTTTTGACAAGTTTTGAGCAGATAGAATACAGATATAATCACAGAGATGAGCTTATCGGGGTTGCTACGGGATTTTATGACCTTGATCAGATGACTTCAGGGTTACAAAAATCAGATTTGATTATACTTGCGGCGAGACCTTCAATGGGTAAAACGGCATTTGTGCTTAACCTTGCCCAGAATGTTGCGTTGAGAGCAAACAAGGCAGTAGCTGTATTCTCGCTTGAGATGCCTAAGCAGCAGCTTGTAAAAAGGATGCTTTGCTCTGAAGCGGAAGTAGATACACAAAGATTAAATTCCGGGCATATGCAGCCAAAGGATTGGGAAAAACTCACCAATGCCATGAATAGTTTTGCGGATGCTCCTATTTATATTGATGATACAGGAAGCGTTACGGTTCTTGATATTAGGGCTAAATGCAGAAGACTTGCAATGGAAGAGAAAAATCTCGGTTTGATTATAATCGACTATCTTCAACTTATGGATGGCGGCTCCAGTGACGACAGAAACCAACAGATTTCTGCTATTTCAAGGGGCTTAAAGACTTTAGCCAGAGAGCTTGATGTTCCTATAATTGCGTTGTCTCAGCTCTCGCGTGCGGTAGAAAGCCGTTCAGATAAGCGTCCTATGCTATCAGACTTGAGAGATTCCGGTGCAATAGAGCAGGATGCCGATATAGTTATGTTTATTTACCGTGACGAATACTACAACAAAGAAGATACAGACAATAGAGGCAAGGCTGAACTTCTTATCGCAAAACACAGAAACGGCCCGGTTGGTACCGTAGATTTATTGTTCCAGTCAAACATCACAAAATTCAAAAACGCAAACAAAACAAACGTATTCTAATTTTTTAAAAATAGAAGTTTTTGAATCAGTTTTTGAAATCTGTCAAGATGTGTCTATTTAATATGTAATTTTTTTCTAAAAAAAGACTTTTCCGCATTCATGTATATTTAAGTAATAGGCTTGATATAAGCCTTTTTTGCTTTCAATAAAGAAATATTAAGAAAATAACACAAATTAAAAAATTAGTGATTGACGTTGAATCATGTTTAATATAAATTTAATAATACTGAATGCACTAGCTAAGGTTAAAAATTAGAGTAAATTATCTTAATGGCAAACAGTTCTAAGTCTTTAAAGAGACTTAAGAAATATAAAGAACAGTGTATTGAGTTACAAAAAAGTAAAAAGGAAAGTAGAAAAATATGAGCAATGGCACAAGACAAAGAATAAGAGTTTGCTTAAAAGCTTATGACCATAAATTAATAGATGTATCTGCAGGTAAAATTGTAGAAACAGCAAAAAGAACAGATGCAAAAGTTGCTGGACCTATACCTCTACCTACAAAAAGACGCATTTATTGTGTGCTAAGATCACCACACGTTGATAAGAAGTCGAGAGAGCACTTTGAAATGAGAACTCATAAACGTATTATCGATATTTATGATCCGACAGCACAAACAACAGAAGAGCTTAGTAGAATGGATTTACCCGCTGGGGTAGATATCGAAGTAAAGTTATAATAAATAACTTGCACATTACAATTTAATAGTGGGAACTCCCCCAATTAATTGAATGTGATCTACGAGGCACACAAGAAGAGAACGTAGCGCTCACAAGAAGAAAGGTAAAAGATGACTCTAGGAGTAATTGGAAAAAAACTTGGAATGACTCAAGTCTTTGATGAACAAGGTCTTGCTATTCCTGTCACAGTAATAAAAGTTGATCCTTTAACCGTTACACAAGTTAAAACAGTTGACACTGACGGTTATAATGCGATTCAAGTCGGTGTTGTACCGGCAAAAGAAAAGCATTTGACAAAAGCTCAATTAGGACACTTTAATAAAAATAAACTGGATGCTTTCAGACATCTTCAGGAATTTAAATTGGATAATCCTGAAGAGTTTTCTGTTGGTCAAAAAATTGATTTAACAGTTTTGGAAGGTATCGCAAAAGTTGATGTTACAGCTAAGTCTATAGGTAAAGGCTTCCAAGGTACAGTGAAAAGATGGAACTTTTCAAGAGGACCTATGGCTCACGGTTCTAAAAACCATAGACAACCTGGTTCAATCGGTGCAGGTACAACACCTGGCCGTGTAATCAAAGGCAAAAAAATGCCTGGTAACATGGGTAACGAAAAAGTTACTATTACTAAATTAACAGTAGTTAAAGTTGATAACGACAACAGCCTATTGTTAGTAAAAGGTTCTGTTCCAGGACCTGAAGGTAAATTAGTAACAGTTGTCCCATCAAGAGTTAAGTGGAACTAACTCCAAAACAATTAATAAGGAAATGAGAAAATGACAAAAGAAGTTTCAATATTAAGCACAAGCGGAAAACAAGTAGGTCAAATCACTCTTGATGAGAAAGTCTTTGGAGTAGAACCAAACCTACATATCATGCATATGGCTTTAAGAAGACAATTAAATAATGGCAGAGCAGGCACTGCAAATTCTAAAACAAGAGCAGAAGTTGCAGGCGGCGGAAGAAAACCTTGGAAACAAAAAGGTACAGGTAGAGCCAGAGCTGGTTCTATAAGATCACCTTTGTTTGCCGGTGGTGGTGTTTCATTTGGTCCAAAACCAAGAGATTACAGTTTCTCTATGCCGCAAAAAGCTAGAAGATTAGCGTTAAGATCAGCTTTATCTGCTAGAATCGCTGATACAGTTTTAGTTAAAGACTTTTCAGAGATTAATGAACCAAAAACAAAATTGATGGTTAATACTTTAAAAGCATTAAACGTTGAAGGAAAAGTATTGGTAATCGCTGATGTTAAAGCAGCAGAAAATGCTTCTTTAGAATTGGCAGCAAGAAACATGCCAAACGTAAGAATCATTTTACCTTCTAACTTAAACGTAAAAGATTTACTTGAAGCTGATAAAGTTATCATCACAGAAGCAGCTATAAACGAAATAACTGAGAGGTTATCAAAATAATGAGTACAATGAAACAAAACAAAGAGAGATTATACGATATCTTAAAAAGACCAATGATTACAGAAAAGTCAATGACTGCTACAACATTAGGTCAGTACACTTTTGAAGTTCTTAAAGACGCTACAAAAGTGGAAATAGCGCAAGCTGTAGAATTAGCTTTTCCTGGAAGAAAAGTTAAGAAAGTAAGAACAGTATATATGCCATCTCACGAAAAAAGAGTCGGCTATTCTTACGGTAGAACTCAATCTAGTAAAAAAGCAATTGTTACTATTGAGGGCGAACCAATAGAAGAACTAATAGGAGCATAACAATGGGTATTAGAATAATAAATCCAACATCTCCAGGACAAAGAGGAATGACAAAAAGTGATTTCGCTGAAATCACAACATCAACTCCGGAAAAATCATTATTGATGCCTCTTAGAAAAAAAGCTGGAAGAAATAATACAGGAAGAATAACTTGTCGTCATAAAGGTGGCGGTCATAAAAGAGCTTACCGTATAATTGATTTTAAACGTAATAAATTTGGCGTTCCTGCAGTTGTTAAAACTGTTGAGTACGATCCAAACAGAAACGCTAGAATTTCTCTAGTGGTATATGCTGACGGTGAAAAAAGATATATCTTAACTCCACACGGATTAAACGTTGGTGACAGAATCGTATCTGGCCCTGAAGCTGAAATCCAAGTTGGTAATGCAGTTCCATTGGAATTGATTCCTCTAGGTACTATAATTCACAATATCGAAATGGTTCCCGGACAAGGCGGACAATTAGTTAGAACAGCTGGCGGAAGCGCTCAGTTAATGGCTAAAGAAGGCAATTACGTTACTATAAAATTACCAAGTTCAGAAATGAGAATGGTAAGAAAAGAATGTTTAGCAACAATCGGTTCATTAGGCAATGCTGAATTCAAAAACATGAAAATCGGTAAAGCCGGACGTAAACGTAATATGGGCATTAAACCAACCGTAAGAGGGGTTACAATGAACCCATGCGATCACCCACACGGTGGTGGTGAAGGGAAAACAGGTCCTGGTGGACACCCAAAAACACCTTGGGGCAAACCAGCACTTGGTAGAAAGACAAGAAAAGTTAACAAGACTTCTGACAAGTACATAGTCAGAGGCAGAAAACGCAACAAATAAAGGAGATAATTGATGGCTCGTTCACTAAAAAAAGGCCCATATGTACAAGACGCTCTTCAGTCAAAAATTGACAAGATGAATGCCGCTGGAGAGAAAAAGGTAATAAAAACTTGGTCTAGAGCATCTATGATTGTTCCTGATATGTTAGGACATACAATAGCTGTTCATAACGGCAAAACACATGTTCCAGTATATTTAACAGAACAAATGGTTGGCCACAGGTTAGGCGAATTTGCGCCAACGAGATTATATAGAGGTCACGCTGGTCAAGATAAAACTGCGAAAAGGAAGTAAAATATGGAAGCTAAGGCAAAACAAACAGATATAAGAATGCCTGCTCGTAAATTACGCAGAGTAATAAACGAAGTAAGAGGCAAATCAGCAGTAGAAGCAATAAAAATCCTAAAATTTATGCCATACTTTGCAGCTAGAGTTGTTGAGAAAAATTTGACAGCAGCTATAGCTAATGCGTCAGAGAAATTTGGCGGCAAAGCTGAAACTTTAAAAGTTTCTGAAATATATGCTGATGAAAGTACCACACTCAAAAGAGGTAAACCAAGAGCTCAAGGTAGAATCTACAAAAGACTTAGACGTTCATCTCATTTGACAATTAAAGTTACAGAAACAAAATAGGAGGCTATAACTTTGGGACAGAAGACACATCCAACCGGATTTAGAGTAGGAATAATACAACCCTGGTTAAGCACCTGGTTTGCTAAAAAGAATTATCCTGAGTTCTTGGCAGAAGATGCGAAAATCAGAAAGTTTATTAAGAAAAAATTATATACAGCTGGTATTTCAAGAATATTGATCGCCAGAAAAGCTCAAAACGTAATCGTTACTGTAGTTACTGCAAAACCTGGTATCGTAGTAGGTAGAGGCGGACAAGGTATCGAAGAGTTAAGAGTTGCTGTTTCTAAATTAATAAATAAAACAGTATCAATAGATGTTGTTGAAGTTGCAAGAATAGATGCAGATGCTCAATTAGTATCAGAATCAATTGCATTACAACTTGAAAAACGTATCGCTTTCAGAAGAGCTATGAAACAAGCTATTCAAAGAACAATGAGAGCCGGCGTTCAAGGTATAAAAATCATGGTGTCAGGCAGATTGGGCGGTGCTGAAATCGCTAGATCTGAATGGGTTAAAGAAGGAAGAATACCTCTTCAAACTTTAAGAGCAGATGTTGACTACGGTTTTGCTGAAGCTGATACAGTTATGGGTAAAATCGGTGTTAAAGTTTGGGTTTTCAAAGGCAACTTAATGCCAGGCGAAACTGCAGATCAAAACATCAAATTCAAAAAACCTTCATCAGGTAACAGCGAAGAAAAACCTGTTGGCAGAAGAAGACAAAAAAGAGGCGCTCAAGCCCAAACTGAAGAAAATTAATAGTAACAAACAATTAGGAGCGAAAAACAACAATGTTAATGCCCAAAAAAACAAAATATCGTAAAAAGATGAAAGGAAGAATGAATGGTTCTGAGACCAGAGGTACAGAACTTGAGTTCGGAAGCTTCGGGCTGCAAGCTTGTGATCCGGCTTGGATAACAAGTAGACAGATTGAAGCCGCTAGAAGAGCGATGACTCGTCAAATAAAAAGAGGCGGGAACGTTTGGATTAAAATATTCCCAGATAAACCGATTACTGCAAAACCTGCCGAAACTCGTATGGGTAAAGGTAAAGGTAACCCAGAGTATTGGGTAGCTGTAGTTAAGCCGGGCAGAATTCTTTTTGAATTGGAATATTCTAACAGAGAGACTGCAATCGAAGCTCTTCAACTAGCTGCTCAAAAACTTCCTATCAAAGTAAGAATTGTTGAGAAATAGGTGATAGACAATGAAATTACAAGAAATGAGAGAAAAAACAGTCGAAGAATTAAATGAAGCAATAGTTGATTTCAAAAAACAACTATTTGATTTAAGAGTTCAAAAGTCACTTCACAAACTTGAGAACACGGCTCAAATAGGTCAGCTAAAAGTTCAAATAGCTCAAGCGAAAACTGTTATAAAAGAAAAATCAAGTAAATAATAAAAAGAGGTTATAGAAACATGCCTAAAAAAGAAAAACAAGGCGTTGTGGTAAGCAACAAAATGGACAAGACAGCAGTAGTCAAAGTTGCTGAATACGATCAACACCCTAAGTATAAAAAAATTATGGAAACAACGAAAAGATACAAAGCACATGATGCTGAAAATATCTGTCAAGAAGGCGATATTGTTAGAATAGTGGAATCAAAACCTATTTCTGGCGGTAAGCGTTGGCAAGTTGCTTCTATAGTTGAAAAAGCTAAGTAATTAGACTAATTTAAGAAAACTCCAAAGGAAGAAGTAAGATGATACAACAGGAAACTAGATTACAAGTAGCAGACAATACAGGTGCCAAAGAGCTTTTATGTATTCGCGTACTTGGAAGTTCTAACAAAAAATACGCACACGTCGGTGATGTTATTGTAGCAACAGTTAAAGACGCTACACCAAACATGGCTGTAAAAAAATCTGATGTTGTTAAAGCAGTAGTTGTAAGAACTAAGGCTGATATAAAAAGAGAAGACGGTTCTGTAATCAGATTTGATGAAAACGCAGCAGTTATTATCAATAAGGATGGCAACCCGAGAGGAACCCGTGTATTCGGACCTGTTGCCCGTGAGTTAAGAGATAAAAATTATATGAAAATCATCTCTCTTGCTCCAGAGGTAATTTAGGAGAAATACAATGAGAAGAAAACAAAAAAAAGTAGAACCACATAATTTACACGTTAAAACTGGTGACAAAGTAGTTGTTGTTGCCGGCAAAGACAGAGGTAAAGTTGGTAATGTAAAACAAGTTATCAGCTCTGAAAACAAAGTAGTTGTTGAAGGCGCTAACATGATAACAAAAGCAGTAAAAGCAAATCCAATGGCCGGCGTTCAAGGCGGACTTGTTAAAATGGAGGCTCCAATGGATTCTTCAAAAGTTATGCTTTACTGCCCAGCTTGTGAAAAAGCTACCCGTATTAAACATGATGAGTCAGGTGACAAAAAAGTTCGTGTTTGTAAAAAATGCGGAGAACAAATAGACGTATAGGTATGGACATCTTATTTTCGTTGTAAAATGAAGATGTATTCTACGAAAAGGAAAGAAAAATGGCAATAACTAAAGAACTAAGAAAAAAATATCAAGAAGATGTTAAAAAAGCTCTAAAAGAGCAGTTTAAGTACGAAAACGATCACCAAATCCCTACTTTAAACAAAGTTGTTATAAACATGGGTGTTGGTGAAGCGTCAAAAAACTCAAAATTAGCTGAAACAATTGTTAAACAGTTAACAAAAATTTCAGGACAAAAAGCAGTAGCTACAAAAGCTAAAAAATCAATCGCTTCATATAAATTAAGAGAAGGTATGCCGGTTGGGTGTATGGTTACTCTTAGAGGCGAGAGAATGTATGACTTTTTGCAAAAACTAATTTGTGTAGTTCTTCCAAGAATCCGTGACTTCAGAGGCGTAAGCGCAAAAAGTTTTGACGGTAGAGGCAACTATACTTTAGGACTTAAAGAGCAATCATTATTCCCTGAAATTTCTTATGATGAAATCGATACGGTTTTAGGGATGAATATTTCAATAATCACAACAGCAAACACAGATGAAGAAGCAAGAGCTCTACTAAGAGAGCTTGGTATGCCTTTCAAAAAGTAATAAAGGAGTAAAACGTGGCAAATAAAGCAATGATAAATAAAGAAGCCAGAAGAGCCGAACTCGCAGCAAAAGGAAAATATCCTAAAGTGAGATTGCACAACAGATGCTCAATCTGCGGAAGACCTCACGGTTTTCACAGAGATTTCGGTTTGTGCAGAATCCACTTAAGAGAGATGGCACACAGAGGCTTATTGCCAGGTGTAGTTAAAGCTAGTTGGTAATTGAATTTTAAATTTGATTTCAATAAACTTTTTCTATACTGCTAGATAGATTTTAGTAAGTAGATAGGGATTTATCCCGAAAAAGAGGAATAAAATAATGTATACAGATCCAATAGCAGATATGCTAACAAGAATCAGAAACGCTAACATCGTTTCTCATAAAGAAGTAGAAATGCCATCTTCAACTCTAAAAGTTGAATTAGCAAAACTTTTAAAAGAAGAAGGATACATTTCTGGTTATGAAGTTACTGAAAACGGTTGCTTCAAAACTTTAAAAGTAGAATTAAAATACGACGAAAAATCTAAACCGGTTATTTCTAACTTAAAAAGAATTTCAAAGCCTGGTCTAAGAAATTACTGCAAAGCTAAAAACTTACCACAAGTTTTAGGCGGAATGGGAATCGCTATCGTAAGTACGAGCAAAGGCCTTTTAACAGATAGAAAAGCCAAAAAAGAAAACGTTGGTGGAGAAATCCTTTGCTACGTTTGGTAGTAAGATTCTTTTTATTTAAGTACATATAACAAAGGGTTTAATTGGTAGAAACACCCTTGAATTCAAAATAGGCATACCGCATAAGGAGAAAAGAAATGTCACGTATAGGCAAATTACCTATTATAATCCCAGAAGGAGTTGAAGTAACAGTTAACGGACAAAAAGTTACTGCAAAAGGACCTTTAGGTACAGAAGAAGTTACAGTTCGTTCTGAGATTTTAATAAAAAAAGAAGATAATAAAATAGTAGTTGAAAGAGCTGATGAATCAAGAACAACAAGATCTCTTCACGGTCTTTCAAGAACATTGATAGCTAATGCTATTAATGGTGTAAAAACAGGATTTGAGAAGAAGCTTGAAATAGTTGGTGTTGGTTACCGTGCAAATATGCAAGGTAATACATTAAACCTTCAATTAGGTTATTCTCACCCGGTAAATGTTGAAGCTCCTGCAGGAATCAAAATAGAAGTAGAAGCCAACACAAAAATAAAAGTTTCAGGAGCAAATAAACAAGCTGTTGGAGATGTAGCTGCTGCAATCAGAAGCAAACGTCCACCTGAAGTATACAAAGGTAAAGGTATTAAATACGAAGGCGAATACATCAGAAGAAAAGCCGGAAAAACAGGTAAAAAATAATAAAGCGAGTTGAGGCAGAGTGGATCGCCCTGAGCAAGACAAAAAGCTTCAATTTCCAGCTTTTAAGAGAACATAAATAACGCCCAATAAACCCTTACAAAGGTAAGAAGGTTTAGGTGAAAGGAAAGAAAAATGATTAAATCAAAAAACAGAAAAGAACAAGCACAAAAAAGACATAGACGCATAAGAATCAAATTAGCAGGTACTCCTGAATCTCCGAGATTGGCAGTATACAGAAGCACTAAACATATTTATGCGCAAATTATCGATGACGTAAACGGAGTAACATTAGCATCTGCTTCTTCAATCGATAAAGACTTAAGAGAAAAGTTATCTCACGGTGGAAATATCGATTCTGCAAAAGCAGTTGGTGAAGCAATTGCTAAAAAAGCACTAGCTAAAAAAATCAACGATGTAGTTTTTGACAGAGGCGGTTTCTTATATCACGGTAGAGTTGCAGCTTTGGCTGATGCGGCAAGAGAAGCTGGATTAAATTTCTAAAATTTATAACTTTAATAATAAAAGACCTGTAATTTAGCAGGTCTTTTTTATTTGCTTAATCAAACACTTTTTGAATCATAAACAACAGGTGTTATTGTTTTAATATATTTGTATTTTTTTCGTCTGCCGATATTTTAAATATTTCAACATCTTTAAGATATTCTTCATCAAAGTGAAGTGTGTCGACAGAAGTTATTATTGTTTGGGTTTCTTCCCCAATTGCATTCAGAAGAAAATTTTGTCTTGTGTTATCGAGTTCTGCGAGTACATCATCGAGGAGCAGAATTGCTTTTTCATCCAGTTTATCGTTAATTATTTCAAGTTCTGCCAGTTTTAGTGCCAAAACGATTGTTCTTTGCTGCCCTTGAGAGGCGAACTTCTTTGATTCAATTTTGTTTATAAAAAATGACAAATCGTCTCTATGGGGGCCGACTACCGATTGGCCTCTAATTATTTCTTCTGCCTTTTTTTCTGATAATTTAGCAAGGAAAGATGATGCGATTTGATCGCTTGTATAGTTGGAAAAATCACTGTGGGTGATATCTCCAAGAATCGATGAGTTATATGAAATTGTAAGATCTTCTAAATTTGAAATTTGAGCGTGTTTTTCTGCTGCAATCTTTTGAATTTCTTTTAAAAAGTTTAGCCTGATATAGATTATATTGCTTCCTGAGACGGCGAGCTGCTCATTCCACACATCGAGGAGTTCTGTCCCTGAAGAGAAAATTCCTTTTAATTCTTTTAAATAGTTATTTTTTTGCGTTCTGATTTTATTATATTTTGACAATCTGTCAAAATAAGCAGGATATATTTGACCTATTGCTAAATCAAGCCAGCTTCTTCTGTCTTCTGGCGAGCCTCTTAAAAGAAGCAAGTCTGAACTTGAGAAGCTAACGGCACAAATATTTGAAATAAATTCAGCCGTTTTTGATTTTTTAATGCCGTTTACTTTTAATACTTTCCTTTTTGGAGGATTTATCTGCACTTCTAAATCAAGTTCGACGTCACCTTTATTGAGCTTGCCTTTAGCCACTGCGAAATCAGATCCCCACTTTATGAGTTCAGAATCATTTTTTGCTTTTATTGAATTCAATGAGGATAAATAATAAATAGCTTCAAGTAAATTTGTTTTACCTTGAGCATTTTTTCCTACGAGTAAAATTTTATTAGATTTGAAATCTAGTTTTAATTCTGTGTAATTTCTAAAATTATTTAATTCTATGTGGTTCAAAAACATAAAACAATTATATCAAAATTAAACTAAATGCAAAAATTATAAAAATTTGGTAGAATTGAATAAAAGGGTTTAAAGATGGATGTAATCAGCTTAAAAAAAGAAATTATTGAAATTGGCAAGAGACTTTATTCTAAAGATCTTACATATGGAACTTCCGGGAATATAAGTTTAAGAACAGGTGATAATTTTTTAATCACTGCATCAGGGACATCACTGGCTGACCTTAAAGAAGAAGATATAGTCCTTGTTGATGAAAAAGGCGTAGAATTAGATTCTTCAAAAAAGGCTTCATCTGAAAAAATGCTTCATATTGATGTATATAACAGAAGAAAAGATATAAATGCGATTGTGCATTGCCATCCGCCTGCTGCTTCTACGTTTGCGGTTGCTCATCTTGAACTGGATAGGCCCAATATGGCAGAAAATATTTTATATTTCGGAAAAATTCCTTTGGCAGAATATGCCATGCCTTCTTCCAAAAAACTTGTCGAAAACACCGCAAAACATTTCGATGATTATGATGTAGTTCTTATGGCAAACCATGGGATTATCGCAGGAGACAAAAATTTAACCCATGCCTTTTATAAAATTGAAACGGCAGAAGTTTATGCAAAAGTTTGTCTGTATTCCAAACTCTTGGGAAAAGAAGTTTTATTGGGGGATGAAGAAGTTACAGAATTGATCTCCTTAAAGAAGCGAATGATGCCTTGAACCTTGGAAAGAATTTCTTCTTTCAAGTTCTTTATCGATTTTATTTAATATATCCCACTTTTTGCTGAGCCATGCCGGCGCAATCATAATAGATTTCAAGCCGTTTCCGGCCAGACGTTGAATGGTCATGCTTTTTGGAAGAAGCTCTAAAAAATCACATACGAGTTCAATGTATTCATCCTCTTCCATTATTTGGAATTTATTGTTTTCGTATAATTCAGCGAGTTTAGTGTTTTTCAGAACACAAAGCTGGTGGATTTTAACCCCTTGGATATCCATGCCCGCTATGGTTTTTGCCGTTTCGAGCATTTCTTCTTTTGTTTCTGTCGGCATGCCCAAGATGACATGCGCGCACACATTTATATTTCTTTCTCTTGTTTTTTGGCATGCTTTTTCAAAACATTTAAAGTCATGCCCCCTATTTATATATATAAGAGATTTGTCATGGATACTTTGCATGCCGTATTCTATCCAGACATAGTTGTCATGGGTATATTGAGAGATCAAATCCAGCTTTTCATCATCTACACAATCAGGGCGGGTGCCGATTGAAAGCCCTACAGTTTCATCGTTAAGCGCCATGTCATATATTTCTTTCAATTCTTCTACACTTTTATAGGTATTGGAATATGCTTGAAAATAAGATAAAAATTTGTTGGCCTTGAAGCGCTTTTTTATCTTTGAAATTCCTATGTCCAGCTGTTCTTTCACGCTCAAATCATTGGAATAGAGTTGTGAAAAACTGCCGCTATCATCGCAAAAAATACAACCTTTAGTAGACAAAAGGCCGTCACGGTTGGGGCATGTAAAGCCGGCATCCAGCGTGACTTTATATACTTTTTCCCCAAAACGGTCTCTTAAATGTTCACTAAATTGGTTGTATCTTTTTTTAGTTCCGTAGAAATACATTAATTATATATTACTGCTCGTCAGTTTTTAGAGGTGGGTAAAGGTAGTGTTCGCCGCATTCAGGGCATACAACTTCTTGTTGTCTTCCGTCTTCTAAAACAACCACTTCAAAAAGAGCTCTACAGCTTGATTGAACACATCTTATAGCCCAAGTAGGTCTAATAATTCTTGCCATATAAAATCCTTTCTATATACATGTCTATAATAATAATTATACATGTATATAGTACTCAATAACTCGCTCATATACAACACTATAAAGTTTTGTAAATCTCAAAAGTATTGATTTTATTGATGTTTTTAAACGTTAAAAAAAATTTTAAAAAAGGTATTGTAAAAAAAAATCCTTTGCGATACATTATTAATTGTGGATGACAGCCACAACTTACGAAGCGAGTTAAACCTTCAAATAAGAAAAAACTAGTCAACTTTGATAACTAAATAAATTTTTAAAAGAAGGCTTGACATTAAATTTTGTAGTGATACTATAGAAATTGTCGCTAAGATAAGTAACTCAAGGTTGTTTAAATTCTTCGGAATGAGACGGTCAAAGAAAATAAAAAAATACCTTGACATTGAACCTTGTAGTGATAAGATTAAAAACGTCGCTGAAACGACAAAAAATCTTAAGAAGGAATGGCATAAGTAAGCTAAAAAGCTTAGTTTGCTGTCTGATAAAAATTGAACTTTGAAAACAGAATAGCTGAAAACGAATATATACCTGTTGATTTATAAATTAATGAAACGGACAAAAATAGAAGCAAGTCGAGCAGTTATGTCTTTTAGCGAGACGTAACGATGGACATAAACTTTTCTGACAATGGAGAGTTTGATCCTGGCTCAGGACGAACGCTGGCGGCGTGCTTCATACATGCAAGTCGAACGAGAAGCTGACTTCGGTCAGTGGAAAGTGGCGGACGGGTGAGTAACACGTAGGAAATCTGCCCTTTGGAGGGGGACAACAGTTGGAAACGACTGCTAATACCCCATATGAGCTAAGTTGAAATACTTATCTTGAAAACTCCGGTGCCAAAGGATGAGCCTGCGCCTGATTAGCTTGTTGGTGGTGTAATGGACTACCAAGGCGACGATCAGTAGCTGGTTTGAGAGGATGATCAGCCACAATGGGACTGAGACACGGCCCATACTCCTACGGGAGGCAGCAGGAGGGAATTTTGCGCAATGGGCGAAAGCCTGACGCAGCAACGCCGCGTGAATGATGAAGCCCTTCGGGGTGTAAAGTTCTGTCAGTGGGGACGAAATTTGACGGTACCCACAGAGGAAGCACCGGCTAACTCCGTGCCAGCAGCCGCGGTAATACGGAGGGTGCAAGCGTTGTCCGGAATCATTGGGCGTAAAGCGTTCGTAGGCGGCATGTCAAGTCTGGTGTTAAAGCCTGGGGCTCAACCCCAGTTCGGCACTGGATACTGGCAAGCTAGAATGTGGTAGAGGTAAAGGGAATTCCTGGTGTAGCGGTGAAATGCGTAGATATCAGGAGGAACACCGGTGGCGTAAGCGCTTTACTGGGCCATAATTGACGCTGAGGAACGAAAGCCGGGGGAGCAAATGGGATTAGATACCCCAGTAGTCCCGGCCGTAAACGATGGATACTAGGTGTTGTGGGTATCGACCCCTACAGTGCCGTAGCTAACGCGATAAGTATCCCGCCTGGGGAGTACGCACGCAAGTGTGAAACTCAAAGGAATTGACGGGGACCCGCACAAGCGGTGGAACATGTGGTTTAATTCGAAGCAACGCGAAAAACCTTACCAGGGCTTGACATCTGACGAACCTTTGCGAAAGCAGAGGGTGCTCCTCGGAGAACGTCAAGACAGGTGGTGCACGGTTGTCGTCAGCTCGTGTCGTGAGATGTTGGGTTAAGTCCCGCAACGAGCGCAACCCTCGTTATTAGTTGCTAATGTCGGTATACTGGCATTGAGCTCTCTGATAAGACTGCCGGTGATAAACCGGAGGAAGGTGGGGACGACGTCAAATCATCATGCCCCTTATGCTCTGGGCTACACACGTGTTACAATGGCTAGGACA
This sequence comes from Cyanobacteria bacterium OH_PDB_230, assembly GCA_023421795.1. Classification (GTDB taxonomy): domain Bacteria; phylum Cyanobacteriota; class Vampirovibrionia; order Gastranaerophilales; family Gastranaerophilaceae; genus JAEZOG01. The sequence goes on along the minus strand of JAEZSO010000002.1, from coordinate 166 downwards.
ACGAGCAGCCAACTCGCGAGAGTGAGCAAATCTCTTAAACCTAGTCTCAGTTCGGATCGTAGTCTGCAACTCGACTACGTGAAGTCGGAATCGCTAGTAAACGCAGATCAGCACGCTGCGTTGAATACGTTCCCGGGTCTTGTACACACCGCCCGTCACACCATGG
>JAEZSO010000001.1 GCA_023421795.1 Cyanobacteria bacterium OH_PDB_230 | reverse complement strand
ATGCCTTAATAAATATCTAATGGGGATTAGATAGAGGCAACAAGGAATTGGCACACCTGACTCTCGCTGGGGAGCGAATTGTTCAGGTAGAAATAGGTTAATATTTGGGGAATTTTAAAAGGCTTACTTATGTAAGCCTTTTGATTTTGTTTATTCTACTATGTAAGCATCAACTATTTCACCAAAGAACATTGTATGAAAATCCTTATTGGCGCTATGATAATCGCTTGAAACATCCTGAGGATAACAGAGCTCTTTTATATCTTGCGGAATTCTGCTTGCGTCTTGCTCTTGTTTATAAAGAACCTTGCACTCAAGCGTCAAAGGCAATTCTTTAATTGCAGGAACATCGACTTTTCTTCCTTTTATGAGGGTTAAATTCATATCTTTTATTTTGTCGGTGTCTCTTCCGCTTTTTGTTCCGCAGTAACCTAATATTTTTACTGCATTTTTATCCAAAGGTACATTAATTGTGAATTCGCCGCTTTCAAGCATTTTATGAGTGTGACGACCTTTTCTTACAAACACCGTAAACAATAATTTATTCCATTCAATTCCTATCGTCCCCCAGGAAATTGTCATTGTATTTACTTTGCTATCTTTTTTTGTTGTTAAAAGCAAGCCTTTATTCAACTGTTTTAATATTTCATTAAAATAATCATTTATATTTATTTCTTTGTACATCGGTTTCTCCTAATCCTTAACAAAAAAATTCTTGTTTTTTGGTATGTCTGAAGCTTTTATTACATAGCCGCATTTTGAACATGCCAACGTCTGTTTTGTGCTGTCTATAGGTATAAATATATGGTTGCAATCTTCTTCGTTTTCGTCGCTGTCATTTATTTCTTGATTAAGAGCAAAATCAACGATTTTGTCTTTATCTTTTGTTTTATTCTTTTTAATTAATTCTGATATAAGTTCAAGAATATACATTTTAACCTATAAATTCTGATGCTATTTTTGCTATACAAATTAAGACAGTGAAAACCAGCATGACATTTCTTGCCAATAAAAATTTAATCATAAAGCTTTCAGTATTATTTTTAACGAAAGTTTCCCAATTTTCCATAGGTCCCATCCAAAATCTTCTGGGGACGACTATATTAGGATCTTTTGCATGGAGCATGAGTAAATTATACAAACTTACAGAGGTTGGAATACTCAAAAGACTTAAAAGCATTATCATAGGAAGGAAATTGAAGTATATTCCAGCGAGAATGTTCAAATAAGCCAAAAACATAATGACTCCTTGAACAATCACAGCGTTTTTCTTGCTTCCTGCCAGTGAACTCAACGTTTTTTTGTTGTTTTTGACATCAAAATCATAATCCATCAACGTATGTGTATGCAAAAGACCTATTGTCAACAGACCTGTAGATATGGAAATCACCATAATCTCAGGAGAAAAGGATTTTGTCATGACAAAATAGGTTCCATAGTATAGCATTGGAGCGAATAGAATCCCTACGATTACCTCTCCCATTGCAAAGTAAGTCAAAACCGGGTATAAAAGACACAGAATTGCAGCTAACGCGATCAGAATTATTACCTGAATTCCGCATTCATAAGCCAGAAACAACCCTATAGCAGAAGAAAACGCAAACAAACCCAATGAAACGAACAAAGTCTTTAAAGCGCTAGCCTTGCCGTCTACTATGTATTTGCATTTGCCTTTTTGAAAGTCAAATGATTCTTTCAAGCCCTTGGATATTTGACGTTTTTCCAAATAATAATCAATCACATCGTCAAATAAATTTACCCCGAGATGTACGGAAACGATGCCAAAGAATGCGAGTATTCCATAAAAGAGATTGCCTCCGTCAGTTAAACCGAAAATAAACGGTACAGACCAGGACATAATTGATATTGGTATAGAATATCCCCTCGCTGAGTTAAACCAGAATTGCAATACTTGAACAAATTTATTCATAAAGAAAATCCTAAAATGATTATACGCCTTTATTTTAATTGTTTTATACAAAAACAACAAGAATACAACAAGAAGAAAGAACCGTTTGTAGTCTGCTAAATATGAAAGAATCTATGTTATACAATAAAAAAACATCGAAAATACTCACAATCGGCGCATTTGAAGTTTTGTCATTTTATCTTTTATGGTTTATCATGTTGCATATGCTTATTTTACAAATTTTTGTAGATTTATCGATTTCAACATATTAAGTTTTGTAAACAAAATAAAAAGTCTCTACCCTATCAAACAACTCTATGCATAAAAAAACAATTAATAATACTATAGGGCAATAATTCAAAGAAGCTAGACAGACGCTCAAAAAATATGTTATAATATCAGAACCGAATATATTAAGTGTTCAGTATACGTTTTATCAAATACTTAACTAAATTGTAAAAGGAAATGTAAATAATTTGTAATCTTATTTTTAAAAAAGTCAATTGTTAGAGATATCTTTTTTTTAAATTAGTAAGTGTGAAGGAAAAGTTAATTTGTCGGAGGAAAGACATGACAATTAGTGTGAACTCAAGAAAAAAACAGCCGAAAAAAACATTTGAAGAACTATTGAATGATTTAAGAACAAGTAATTCTGAAAAAGTTAGATATAACGCTGCAAGAATCCTTGGCGAGATGGGCGACAGCACTGCTGTAGAACCGCTTATCGATGTGCTAAAAAATGATAAAAACGGATCAGTACGTTTATATGCTGCAAGAGCTTTAGGTGAGCTTGGCGACATTTCAGCAACTACTCCTCTTATAGAATCTTTAAGAGAAGACAGAAACGTTGACGTTAGAGTCCGTGCAGCCCGCGCTTTAGGTCGTTTGGGTGGAAAAGAAGTTGTTGAACCGCTTGTAGAAGCATTAAATGATGAAAACCCACAAGTTTGCATCACTGCTACAGACGCTTTAATTGAAATCGGCGACGTTGCTACAGATGCTTTAATAGAATCATTGGATCACGAAAAAGTTAATGTTAGATGTGATGCTACTAGAGCACTTGGCGAAATCGGAAATGCTAAAGCAGTTGATAAAATTATCACAATGCTTAAAGACGAATGGGTAAACGTAAGAATATATGCAGTTACTTCATTAGGTAAATTAAGCGATACAAAAGCAGTTCCGGCTTTAATCGAAGTTATGCAAAACAAACAAGAAAATGATCTTGTAAGAGCTGGTGCAGCAGCTGCTCTAGGTGTTCTTAGAGATCAAAGAGCTTTACTACCTTTAAGAGAATTGATTATGGTAGCTGAAGAGCTTGGCGAACTTGAAGATACAGCTCTAAAATCATTCAAAAAAATCATGGCAGCTAACTGGCAATCAGTTCCAGGTGCAGCTCAACAGAAAAAAGTTGGTGTTTAATCAACTAAATAAAAGAAATAAAAAAGCGCTTCCAACGAGGCGCTTTTTTTTGTTTAAAAATACGATTTATAATTCCTAAAAATTACTTTTGTTTTTCAAAATAAAATTGCAAAGCTCTCTTACCGCTCCTCTGCCGCCGTTTTTTGCAGAAACAAATTCACATATGTCTTTTACCTCATCAACGGCATCTGCGGGGCAACATGGCAGTCCAACTTTTCTGAGTACGCAAAGATCGGGCAAATCGTCTCCCATATATGCAACTTCAGAATAATCAACGTTATATTCTTTAACAAGTTCATCTAGGGCATTTTCTTTGTTTTTCTGACCCTGGTAAAGTTTATGCATGCCGAGAATGTTAAATCTGTGAACAACGGTTCCATTCGTTCTTGCTGTTATTATTGCGGTTGTGTAGCCGGCTTTATTCAGCATAACAATCCCTTGGCCGTCTTTGGCATTAAAAGTTTTATATTCTTTGCCGTCTTCGTCAAAAGTCAAACTACCATCGGTCATTACGCCGTCCACATCGAATGCAATAATTTTGATTTTACTTGCTTTATATTTTAAATCCACATTCGTCATTTTATGCAACCCCTGCTTTCAATAGGTCATGTATATGTATCAGCCCTGCGGGAGTTAAATCTTCTGAGCAAACAGCTATGGAAGTTATTGAATATTTTTCCATTATAGCGAGTGCTTTTACTGCAAGGTCATCTTTAGAAATAGTTTTCGGATTTTTAGTCATAACATCTTTTGTAACAAGGTTGGAAACATTTGAGTGTTTTAATAATGTTCTTCTTATATCACCATCCGTCAAAATCCCTGTTAGCTTATTCTCTGAATTGACTATGATTGCACAGCCTAATTTCTTTTGAGAGATAAACTCGACTACAGAGAGGAATGAATCGTCTTCGTTTGCTATTGGAAGGCTATCTCCTTGAACCATAAGCTCTTTCACGCTATAGAGAATGCCTTTCCCGAGGGCGCCTGATGGATGATAAAGCAGAAAATCTTCTTCGGAAAACCCTCTTTGCTTTAACAAGCATATAGCAAGGGCATCACCCATTGCTAAAGTCGCTGTGGTACTGGCGGTAGGCGCTTTCCCTAACGGGCATGCTTCTTTTTCAACAGAGACGTCAAATACAACATCAGCTTTCTGAGCCAATGTGGAGTTCATTTTGCCTACAAAACTGATAAGAGGCACTTCAAATCTTTTTATAAGAGGCAACAAATTTAACAATTCTGAAGTTTCGCCACTGTTTGAAATAGCAATTACAACGTCTTCTCTTGTTATTATCCCGGAATCCCCGTGGGTACTCTCTGCAGGATGCAAGAAGTAGGATGGAGTTCCTGTCGAAGAAAGAGTTGCGGCTATTTTACGGCCAATAAGTCCTGATTTACCCATTCCTGTAACAATAACTCTTCCTTTGGATTTCAAAATTATGTTGATTGTTTCTTGAAGATTGCCGTTAATTCTGTCTTGAAGTTTCATAATCGAATCTGCTTCGATTTTTAAGACAGCCTTTGCAACATCGGTTATAACGCTTGATTTTCCTAATATTTCAATCATAAACTACCTTCAGATTCTTTCTGTATAAATTAATTATACGACAATCTAATACAAATAATGTAGTTTTATTCTTATCGCTTTATTTTTTTTAAAAAATTCCGACATATCAAACATAGCCACATAAGAGAAAGAACGTATGAAAATTCCTCCAAAACAGGATCTTTATTTAAAAATTGATGGTTACGAAAGAGACATATTTGAAATAGTGGACAGGGTAAAAGAATATATCTTGTCTGTGGAATGCCCTTTTTTAGTTGTTGATATAACCAATCTCAATCTTATTGATGCGTCAAAAGTCGGAGTAATGTGTTCTACATTCCATTTCTCAAAGTATCCTCAGGGCAATATTACCTGGAAGGTAAATGATATACAGACTCTTCTCAGCATAAAGCAATTAAAGTTAAAGACTGTGAGTATTGAGCTAAGCCCAAGAAACAATAAAACTATTGAATATATTGAGAGAAATTATCGATCAAGAATGTTTTAGCATTTTTTGTTTCTACTGTTTCTGCAAGAGAGTTTAATAAATTTGTAAGCAGTATCGGCACAAATTTTGAATTTAAACTGCTTAAATCTATTACGAATTCATTTATCCCTATTTCTTCAAGTGGTCTGATATAATCAAACATTTGGAGAATTTCGTCTTTAAACATATGCATTCTGCAAAAACCGTCTACGACAAAAGGATACGTCTTATTTAAAGAAGGGTCTTTAAGTGCATAATTGCCGTGGTGGCAGGGGGCTTTACACGATAACCTCGAAATAATGGCCGAATCATTGTTTAAAGGGCACAACCCGAGACTTGGCACTCTTATATTGCCTGCTATCGTAATTTTTCTGTTCGGAATAGAATTTTTGATTTTTTTTACACAGTTTTTTATATTATTTATATCTTTAAACGTTGTAAAATCTATAGCTTCTAAAGGGTGCAAATTGTTTATACAATTTATAGACATGCTATTTAAGAGGTTTATGCCCTGCCCTATTTCTATAGGATATTTGTGCAAATCCTCATCATTTATGAATGCCCACAAATAACCGATATTGTTTGCAATGATACTGGATGGGTGAGGTTCTTCTCTGCAAATATTTTTAACGTATTCAAAAACCCTGTCAAAGTCTCTTTCTATCAAAATTCTCGGAGTGCTTAACTGGAATAATATTTTTTGATTTTTGCAAAAGGTTTTTACTTTATTTATTATGTCGTTGAAACTACTTGTGGCTAGGTCGCCTGTGCTGAGGATTTCGCCGTATTCAATCGAATATATGGGATTAAAACCGATTTTATCCGTGAATTTTTTTATTTCTTTTAGCTGGGCCAGAGAAGAAAGCCTTAAATTAATTTTTGGGATGTTTAATTTTGAATAATCATACTTGTTTCTTAATCTTGTTTTTTTTGTCTCCCATTCAAAAGCTTTAATATACCTGCTGAACTTAAAGTCTTTTCCTTCCGCACTTAAAATTTCTCCCGAAAAATGGTTTGTTTGGTAAAAACTTTTTCTTATATGTTTAAACGGCAATTTTTGATTTTTGAAAACTTTTGGTTTTTCAATAATTTTTTCAACCAAATTTATGCCATCCAAGATTTCTTCAGAACTCGCAAATTTTCCTTTTATTACGACCGAATCTATTGCCTTGAGTTTTTTTATTTCTTCAGCGCACCAAGGAAGATTGTCGCTATCAATAGCAAGAGACAAATTGGTATACTGCTTTATCTTCGCTATATTTTTCATATAGATTTCTTCAGTTATTATGATTTTGCTTACTTTGTGAAATGTGTTGATAAAATCTATTCCCGAAAGATTATGAATGTCAAAATAAGAATCTGCGATTATCTCAAACGGAAGCGAATAAGTTTTTATGGCTTCTAATATTGCAAAACTGTTTATAAAAATTCCATCTATATTCGTCTTTTTCAGGTATGTTATGAATTTTTTTATCTGGGTCAAATCTTCTTCAGTTATGTTGTGCTTAAAGTTAACATATATTTTAGAATTATTTTTTTTAGCAACCTCAATGAATTCATTTACGTAATTAAAGTTATCATTCAAAAATTTGTGATGATAAACGTAAAAATCTCTGCAACTTGAATTTGCGACAAAAGTTTCGATGTCATTGGGCGTTTTTATTGGAGATATTATAAAAATATTTTTCAGATTTTTATTCCTCAGCACCTGTTAAAACAATTTTCGTTAAATGCTTAACACTAGATTAAATCATCTTACATTTTTAAGAGTTTTTTTTCAACAATCCTTAATAAAATTCAAAAAAACGCAAAAAAACAAAAAAATCATCTATTTGATGTAGAGGATTCTTATCTTAATGGAAGAGTTGCTACATCATTGAATTATAGTCTTGTAAATATTTGCCATTTTTTACAGAAGCAAGTAAAATAATAATTAATTACGCTTAATGTATGATATTTCTTGTAAATATAAGGTATAAAATCTAAATAAGGTTTTAAGTGAGAGTTATAAATGCTAAACAACCCGAATGAGTGGCACAACATCGAGGAAGATTTGGAAAATAGCGGCAATGAGGAAATTGCCGTAGAAAAGAGTGTGCAACCTGAAGGAGCACAGAATGCAAACAATTCAAAAATAAAAATTGGGTTGCTTATACTTGGTTTGATTTTAATTGCGGCCATTGCAATAGCTAAACAAATGGGCTCAAAAAATTCGGAACTGGCATCTATAAATCCGACAAGCTCTCCAATGAGTTCACCGATTTATGACGATTCTACAGGGCAAGAACCTATGGCTGTCGTTGATGTTAACTTGAACGACTCCCCTGGAGGAATAGAGATTGACAGCCAACAAATGAACCCTGCGAATGGCACAATCCCGATAGCGGCAGCACCAATGCCAGCAGCTGGAGGATCAGGAGAACTTGTTATCGCATCAAAACAAATCACAAATACCGACAAATATGATTTTAACAAACAGGCCATAGAAAAAGGTCTTAATAAAGGAACGGTTGTAGTTTCGGTCGGAAATGAAGGAAGACCTAACCCATTTTTCCCATTTAAAGAGAAAAAGCACACAGGGATTAGTTACCCGGGCGGCGGTAATGTCAATTTCGACATAATAGAACCTCCTCCATCAGTAATACCAGACCCTCAAGCAACCCAAATGTTGCAAACCGTAATTTCCGGGATTATGTATGATACAAGAAATCCGTCTGCGATAATAAACATAAACGGCACTGATCAACTAGTCAGAAAGTCCGATAAACTTGGCAATTACACGATTTTAGATATTACGAAAGACAAAGTTGTAATAAAATCAGGAACAAATATTTATAGAGCCTCTGTGGGGCAAACGATAGCAAGTGACGATTCGGGATTTAACAGTGTTTCAAATCTTAGACATAAATTTGGCGGTGCATACTCACCTGTACCAAGCAACTATTTAAATTTTAATGCAAATTAAGTGGAGTTTTATATAAATGACAAAACGAACTGGTAAAAAAATATTTAATCTTCTAATGATATCCTTCTGTGTATCATTTAGTATTCTAGGAATCGCAACAGCCGCGGCCCAGAATGCAAAGGTTAATGCATCTGTATCCTCACCATCTCTTAGAGGGGCCTATCAGAATCCAAACAATGTAAAATTGGAGGGTGATGTCTCACTGGCAAGAGGGAAACAGATAATTAGCGTAAGCTTAAGAGATTCTGATGTGAAGCAAGCTTTAAGGATGTTTGCTGATAAAGCGGGCTTGAATATCATTTTCCACAGTTCTGTTGCGGGAAAAATCACTCTAGATTTGGTTAATGTCACTTTAAACGACGCATTTAAGATGATAATGCAGATGAGTGAATTAACATACATAATTCAAAATGACACAATACTTGTTATGTCTACCGATGCTAGTAAAAAAGTTGACGTGTCAAAAGAAAATATGAGCATAATACCAGTCAAATACCTTGACGCAGGGACAGTTGCTCAATTCCTAAACACAAACATATTTACAACAAACAGACCCGGCTTATCAAATGATCAGATAGCTGTTATTAACCCGGCGAAGAATGAAATATTGATTTTTGGTACTGATAACGATTATAAAATGGCAAAAAGAATTGTGGATAAACTAGATGTTAAGCCTGAGGTAACAACATTTAAAGTTAACCACACTACTCCTAAAGAAATGGCAAATTTAATCTGCCAAGCTTTGGTCAACAACAATGCAGGAGGTGCAGATGCTGCCAGTACAGCGGCCGCTGCTGATACTTCCGGTTCATCCAGCTCAACTGCCGGATTAATTTTAGGAGGAGGCGTAGTTGCCTGTAAAGCAGCTGTCAATGTCAAAACTGACAGAATGGCATCTTTGCTAAATACAGGACTATCAGTCGTCTATCAATCAGGTCTTGGCGCGGTTAGTGTTGTCGGCGGTTCTGTTGAACAAATAAAAATGATTAGTGATTTTATTACAAAAAATGATAGAAAACAGCCGCAAGCATATATTGAATTCTCAGTAATCGAACTTAGTGAAGATGGTTCTAAAACCTTCAACAACAACTGGGGTATTGCAAGCAACAGTTTCACGGCTTCTTTTGGAAGTAACGGATTACAAACTGTACCTTCTCACCCTATAATGTGGAAAGGTAATTCGGTAAATATCAGCGATGGAACTTCAATTCTAAACGCAAGTAAATATACCGGAGCATTCACTGTGGCTCAAAGTATTTCTTACCTGATAACAAACGGAAAAGGTAGAGTATTAGCCAACCCAAAAGTTATGGTTACTAACGGTAAAAAATCAACAATCGATTTAACATCGGATTATATCCAAAGTACAACAAGCCAAATTATACAAAACAATGGGGTAGCTGGTGCTGTTCAAAAGACTTATACAATAGCCAAAGATAACGGTATGAAGATTGAACTTACACCATTCATAAGCCCTGACGGATATGTTTCTTTAAACTTAAAACCAGAATATTCAACAATCAAAGAACAAGTCCCGGATGTAGGTGCTGACGGTAAAACTCCAATCATAGCAGCCACTTTACTTCAAAGAAGAAATTTAGATTTATCTAACGTTAGAATTAAAGATGGCGAAACACTTGTGATAGGTGGTTTAATACAAGAAACGGAACAACAGTCGGTGACTAAAATGCCTATATTAGGGGATCTTCCGGTTGTTGGGGTTTTCTTCAGAAACCAACAGAAAAAAACAAACAAATCAGAGTTAGTTATAATGATTACTCCAAGAATTGTAGTAGATACGGAGGACGTTACTCGTCTTTAGAAAATGACCAATAATTTAACGGATAAATTTAAACAATGTATAGATTTTTCAGCTCTAAAGGAATTTAGGGCTGAAGACTTTGTTCAGCATGGATTTATTCCAATAAATAAAAGAGATAATCAATATTATTTTGTCGTATTAAAAAATACCGACAAATCTAAAATTAAAACAAATGCGGATACACCTGTTGATACTGTGCACAACAAATTTGTTACGGTAGATGATAACACGTTTAATGATCTTGCAACGTTTGTCCAAAAGTCTGTGCATCAACCCAAAAAACACGATGTGAAGCAAGCGGTTTCAAAAGGCTCTTCGCCGTTTGACAGCAAAAAAGCAAATGAAGTTCCCAAAAAGAAATTAGGGGAAATCCTTATAGAAATGGGGCTTTTAACCGAAGAACAATTATTCGATGCATTGGTGGATTCCAAAAAATCTTCGATACCGATTGGTACCGTATTAATCAAAAAAGGCTTTATATCAATAACTGACTTAAAGACTGCGCTTACGATGCAACAGGGATTTGAAACCGTAAATGCCGAACAATTAAAAATTGACGTTAACGTCTTGAATATATTACCTGAAGATTTTATCAAGTTAAATAAGGTGTTACCTCTAAGTTTTGATGGCAAGACTCTGGTTGTAGGGATGGTTAACCCTCATGAGAAACAAGTACTAAACGATATAGTTTACCTGACAGGGCTTAGACCTCTTGTAATGATTATTACACATTACGAATTTATGATGTGTATTGAGACTTATTATAATGAATCAAAGAAAGAAACGTCTCAAATCATTAAAACCATTGAGCAAGAGTCTGTTGATTACGGCGCTGAAGAAACTCTATGGGAACAAGCGGAAAGAGAGCTTCAAGAAAATTCAAGTACTGTAGTAAAATTCGTTAATAAAATCATTACAGATGCTATAGAAATAAAAGCGAGTGATATTCACATTGAGCCAAGACTAGCGTATTTTGTCGTAAGGTATAGGATCGACGGCATTTTGCAAGAAGTATTGCAATTGCCTCAAAAGACTGAATCTGCAATACTTACACGTCTTAAAGTTATTTCCAAGATGAACATTGCGGAACACAGAAGACCTCAGGACGGATCTTTTACAATTAAATATAAAAACCAGAATTATGACTTCAGGATAAACACTCTTCCGGTCGCCGGAAAAGAAAAGATGGTTATCAGGATTTTAACTCCTGCGATATCACTTGCCTCCGCAAAACAGCAGGTGGAATTAATCGGGGCAACAGCGGAAGATCTCGAAAGAATCTCAAGAATCAAATCGGTTCCAAACGGTATCATCCTGGCAACAGGACCTACAGGAAGCGGTAAAACAACCACTCTATATGCTTTGATTAACAGTATAAATGATGAAAAAATAAATATCACAACAATTGAGGATCCTGTCGAAATAAGGATTGAAGGCATTAACCAGTCACAAATCAACACCAAAGCAGGCATTACTTTTGCGTCTTGTTTGAGAGCAATATTAAGACAAGATCCTGACGTTATCTTGGTTGGTGAGATTAGGGACTATGAAACCTTAGAAGTTGCAATATCAGCTGCTTTAACAGGCCACTTGGTTTTGAGCACACTTCACACAAATTCGGCCGCTTCTACAATCACAAGGCTTATTGAAATGGGAGCTAAAGATTATCTTGTTTCCTCAACCATTGCAGGTGTTGTGGCTCAAAGACTTGTAAGAAAACTCTGCCCTCACTGTAAAGAACAATACCATGCTTCTAAAGAAGAAGCTGAATTGGTTGTCATCAACCCAAGCGAAGTTGATAAGTTTATGAAATTGCCTATCTACAGACAAAAAGGCTGCGACTTATGCAGTTTCCAAGGCTTTAGCGGAAGACTTGGGGTCTATGAGATTTTACAGGTAACAAAGGAAATAAAAAGATTAATTGCGCAAGGAGCCCACGATATCCAAATAGAAGAGGCTGCCGTAGGATCAGGAATGAAAACTCTTCAACAAGCTTGCTTAGGCCATATCATCAGGGGCGAAACGACGATAAGCGAATTTGTCCGTGTATTAGGTCCGGTTAATGAGTAACGAGGTTTTTTAACTATGCCGATTTTTGAGTATATAGCGTTAAAAAATAATACCGAAGTAATCAAGGGTAAAATTGATGCGGATGACGTGCGCCACGCTCGCCAACAGCTGCGTGAATTAGGATATGTGCCGACAAAAGTTATCGATACAAGCAAGAAAAAAGAATCAAAGCAAATGGAAGCTGTAGCAAAGCTTCAAGCGCTTACCCTAAAAGAAAAAATAGATTTTACGACAACGTTTCAAACTCTTCATAGAGCGGGATTACCGGTTATCGAAAGTTTAATATTCTTGGAAAATGACGCCGGAAGTAGAAGGATTCGTTTGCTCGCGAGAGAAATCCGTAAGCAAATTATCTCCGGTTACACATTCTCTGATACTTTAGCCAGATACCCTGAAATATTCGGACACGTTTATATCGGTCTCGCCAAAGCAGGTGAAGACTCGGGGGAAATGGAAAAGACTTTTGACAGGATTATAGAACTCTTAAAAAAAGAAAATGATATCAAAAACAAGGTTGTATCTGCTCTTGCTTATCCGGCTTTTGTTATATGTCTTGCCACGGCAGTAGTTTTGATAATGTTGATGTTTGTATTTCCTGCATTCAAAGAAATGTTTGACACTTTAGGGAAAGAACTCCCTATTTTTACTAAAATCTGTATGTCAGCAGGCGAATACCTGAAAGACAGATGGTTCGTTATCCCAATAGCAATCGTGACTTTGGCTTGGGGAACAATCTATCTGCTGAATTGGGGGCCTTCAAGAAAAGAAATAGACAGATTGATATTGAAAGTTCCGTTTTTGTCGGACTTAATAAAATATTCGTGTTTTTCTAATTTCCTTTCAGTACTTCAAGTGGCATATGAAGCAGGTATCCCTATTGTAGACTGTTTATACCTGTCTAACCTTACGTTTACAAACGGTGAAATGCACAAAGCGGTTAATATTTCGATTAAAAAAGTGCAAGAGGGTGCTCACTTATCGGCGGCTTTAAGAACTGCCAAAATATTCCCAAAAATGATATTATTTATGGTGGCAACCGGAGAACAATCCGGAAGATTGGGTGAACTAATGAAACAATCGGTTATATTCATAGATCAAGAGTTAGAAAGAGTTGTCGATATGCTGACAAAGATGATAGAGCCGTTGTTGTTAATATTTATAGGCGGTATCGTATGTTTCTTGGCCCTATCTCTATATTTACCGCTATTCCAATCTTATCAAATGAGTTAAGAAAGAGGTATAAATGGATATAGAGCAACTTTTAGAAGAAAATTTTATAACAGGTATCTGGTCAGAAAAGGTACTGGTCATAACAAAAGACTATGAGGTAAAAGGCAAAGTATTCATGCCTAAAACAGGCAGAAAAAACAGGCTTTTATCAGATATCTTAAATGGCGGGAAAAGGTTCGTCGCGATTAAAGATTGCGAAATCAAGCATAGAGAATTCCCAAACCGTAAGACTGAACAACATGACTTTATTCAGCTGAATCTCAATTCAATCATATTGTTAAGACCTGTTGGTGAAGAATAATAGACACAAAAAAATACTTGATTTTGAATATTGTCTATGATTCAATAGATAGAGTAAAACAGCTAAGGGCTATTAGCTCAGGTGGCTAGAGCGCACGCCTGATAAGCGTGAGGTCCCTGGTTCGAGTCCAGGATGGCCCATATTAAAGAAGAGAGTTCACTTTGAACCCTCTTTTTTAATTTAAAAAAATCCCGCCGGTCGCAGATCTCTCGGGCTCGGATGCAAAAAGAGAATTTATATAGAGTAAAATAAAAGAGAATTTCAGCGAAATAATGCCAAAATTCTCTTTTCTCATTTTAGGAACCCCCACTTTTGTATTAGTTTTTTAAATTTAAAACCTTATCAAAAGTATCTTCTAATTGTTTCCGTTCATTACTTCCATCAGTTCTAAATCTTAGCAATGGTAAACCATATTTGTTTAGAATTGAATTTTTCATTGCATCACGTTCTGATTGCCTTGTTCCTTCTGAGTGGTATTTTACACCATCGACTTCTATTACAAGCCGTGGCGATTTATCTATTGAATCAAATATAAGAAAATCCACATGTGTTAAAATATTCATCGCATATTTTTCTTCTGTAGGTGTCAATAAACTAGCATCGCGAATTATCATTTTTAAAGGAACATGAACAGATACATCAAAACGATTTCCATCCTTTGTTTTCAATAATTTTGTTATGAGGTCGTGCATTAAGTTTTCACTATCATATTGAGATACTCTTTTCTTTTTCGCAAGGAATTTCTTTCTACGTTGAGCGTAACACTTATACAGATAGTCAAAAACCGAATAGACTTTACTATCTACAACAGCGAAGTTATTGTATTCGATATATCGAACAAGGTCGCCTATGTTTGAATCTTTTAATGATGCATCCTCATTTACAACTACTATTAATTGTTCAGCTGCTCTTGATATAGCAACATTTAATCGGTTTGCATTGTCTGTAAATTTTGAGATTTCATTATCCACAGTTGAAAGAATAACAACTTTGTTTTCTTGACCTTGGAATTTATCTACGGTATCTGCTTTAACATTCATTCCATCAAAGGATTTCTGCAAAGCATTTGTTTGGTTTCGATAAGGTGTTACAATTCCTAGAGACCCATCTTTTGTATTTAATTTCTGCTGAGGAATAATCTCACTTTTGATAACATCAATCTGTCTTTGATTTATTCTGTCACGCGCGTGATTACCCTCAGTTGTTTTATATAAAACCAGTGGATCTCGTTTAGACTTTTGCTCAGTCAAAACAATAAGTTGGTCATCATAGAATTTTTTATTGCAGAATTCTATAATTTTTGGATGGCATCTATAATGTTCTCTTAAAAGAGTGCTTGGTGCGTCCGGAAACATTTCAGTCATCGCAGAAAGTAAACTATGGTTTTTGTATCGATACACTTCAGGTAAACTATATTTATTGAAAATTGAATCTGTAGCTTTGGCATCTTCTGAATCGACTACATTTGGAAGCTGTTTTAAATCCCCCACAACAACTGCCTTTTTAGCACAAGATAAAGCAAGAGCACCGGTGCACAAATCAACTTGAGATGATTCATCTATAATTACATAATCATACATTACATCTTTGGATAAGCTACTACGAAGAGAATATGTTGTGCTTAGAATTACTGGATAATCATCAATGAATTCAATCGATTTTTTCCAAAGATCATCAATATCATAAATAGTGCGATTTTTATGTGCATAGCGTTCAACTAGCTTCGCACGGAAAAATTTAGCAGAAAGTTCTGAGTATTCTTTCATTTTTGACTTGAAATTAAAATGCTTAAGATCATTTGTTAAATTGGAAATTCGCTGATTCAGCTCAGATATCTTAAGGTCGTAAAATTTCTGTTGGAAGGCTGCTATTAGATACTCACGGGAATAGGTATTAAGTAATTTTTGAATTGTTGATTTTTTCTTATTCCAAAATCTTAAATATTCAAAAATTCGTTTAAATAGAGCTATTATACCGCTGTCTTTGGTTGATTCTTCAAAAGTTTCACACGTTAACCACATTTCTAATGCAGCTTGTGAAGATTTAATTTTTAGAACCTCTTGCGGTTCTAACTGAGCGCCAAAACTATCAATGTATTGTGAAAAATATTTTTCTTCAGTTTTAATAGCAGACAATTCTTGCTTTAAAACTGATAATTCATTTTGTTGTGCTAGTTTTTCTTGTAATGCGTTATCGCGTAGCTTTAGTTCTTGTTGTATTGTAGTAGCCTCTTCAGGTTTAATCTGCCAACCATACATATTTGGTAAGGCTTTTTGAGCATTGATGAAATCTTTTTTGTTAACGGTATTTCCTAAATAGGCAGCTATAAAATCAACATCATGTTTTTTCAGTTTATCAAGAACATTTTTGGTTGCTGAATTATTACTTGAAACAACAGCGACGCTCTCTCCTTTAATTACAGCATTGGCAATGATATTGAGAATAGTTTGGGTTTTTCCCGTCCCGGGTGGACCTTCTATTATGCTGAGCTTGTTTGTTAATGCTTTATCAACCGCAGCTTTTTGACTTGCATTGAAGCCAAACGGATATATGTTTTCCTCGACAATTTCAAGTTTTCGAGGACTAACTTCTCTAAAAAAAGCACCACAATAAGCGACTTTAGGATTTGATAACTTTGCCTCGGATAATTCTCCAAAAAGAAAAGAACCTAGCATACTCTCTGGTAAAATAAATTTTATTTTAGAGTAGTTATAGGATAAAATATTTACAATTTTCCCTTTTGCCACCACCGTATTTAACCCGACTGAGCCAGCTATTTCTTTTAGATAATCAAAGCAATCTCGAGACTTTTGTGATTTTAAAGCAGATTCTATTACTCTAACATTACGGGCATTATATGTGAATATTTTTCCGTTGGTGAATGTTATATCATATTTATTGCCAACACGTTTATATCCACGGACTCTCCAAGTTTCATCCTTACCTTTAAGGTATATTTGAAATTGCTTGTGTCTATCATTCACTTCTTATTTCCTTTATCTTCGTAGTAAAGTGTCCATTCAGGATAATTAAAGATTGAATGGCACAATATCAACAATAGCAGAGATAATATTTTCTTCTGATAGGTCTGTTTTTTTAAATTGTTCTAAAATTTTCAATTTATCAATTATCTCAATTTTGTTATCTTGAGCATATTTTAATAATTCTCTTGAGGCCATAGAGTTAGTATATAAATAACTTATGCCATTTCGATTATATTTATCAATTACATAAGTAAATTCTTCAATAGATTTTTCATTAATGTTACTAGATAAAACTTGTATTAGAGACTTCTCTATACCTTTATAGGCAACAAGATCTATGCTCATATTTTGTTTCTCATCAAAATAATCAACCCTGTCCATATCTTTTTTGAGCAGCAAATAAACCAATTTCTTAAAATCCAAATTGCATAACTCATCCATGTTTATAGCACTTGTTTTTTTACTAGAAAAATTTATAGTAGTCGGTTTATCAAATAAAATATCGTCCGAAGTAATTGTTAAGTTTTCGATTGGAGTTAAGAAATCTCTAGCCAAGGCCTTTTTTGATTCAATTAACCTATCAAGTTTTTCATCAAATGTTTCAAAATTTGGACTCTGATAGACTGGATAATAAACAAAAACCTCTTTTTTTTGTCCTATTCTGTAAGCTCTATCAGTAGCTTGAGCTTCTTTTGCGGGGTTCCACCATCTTCCATAATGTATTACGTGATTAGCTCCTAAAATTGTAAGTCCAACCCCAGCAACATGAGGTGATAATAGTAAAACATTAAATCCATCTTTGTTTTCAAAGTCTTTTAAAATTTTAAACCTACCACTAGAGTTATCTCCTGATTTGGAAATATTATTGTTAACGGTTCCATTTATAATTCCAATATTTAAATCAAATTCAGTATCGATGACTGTTTTTAAAATGTTTTGCATAGTTCTTGAAGTCACAAATATAAGAACTTTTTCTCCCTTTTCTCTAATTTTCCTTAATTGCTCTAATGTTGCTCGCAATTTCGGGGATGTTTTAATATACTCATGCGCATCAAGTGGTTGATTTAATTTGCTTTTGTTTAGAAGTAGAGGGTGCTGATACAGTTTCACTAACTGTTGAAGTAATACTAAGTGATGCTTCTTATTTGTTTCACTAATTAACTGATCAACAATCATTTTATGCATGGTTTCCATTTCGGCAGGCATTGGACAAGTTATTCGAATAGCATCTTCTCCATCATATTTTTTAGGTAGCTTATCTGCCAAATATTCTGCTTTGTCTCTTCTTACAACGTATGGCATCTCACATTTATGATTTAATCCATTGAATTTAGATAATTTAAGTTTACGTTTTAACAAATCAAGGCGATTACCCCTTTCTTCGAGGGACGTCTTTTGTGGGTCTATATCATAGGTTTTACTAAATTCTTTCTTTGTCCCAAGAATCCCAGGATACGCAAAGTCCATAATACTCCATAAATCAAGTAACTTATTTTCAACTGGAGTCCCTGTTATTGTGAGTTTAAAGTCGGCATCTAACGTTTTAACGGCAAGTGCAACAGAGGTTTCAGGTTCTTTTATGTATTGTGCTTCGTCGAGTAAAACCGCTGACCATTTAATTTTTCCTAAAGAAAATTGATAATTTTTTGCCGTATCATAATTAGTTATAATAATTCGATTATTAGCAAGACTTATTTTATTTATTTTACAGGAATTATTATTCCAGCACTCACAGCCAGAACAATCGATACATAGTGAAGATTCACAACTGTATTGCTCTTTCCCCGATACATTATATTTTTTAAAGTTATTTATATTGCTTCCATGCAAGATTGAAACGGGTTCGAATATACTTCCATCATTTTTGAAAAACTTTTTGATTTCATCTCGCCAGTTTTGCAATAAAATCGGAGGTGCTACGACTAAAATAGGTTTTATTTCTTCACTGTATTGTTCTTTTTTTTCTATTAACCAAGCTAAAAAAGATAAGACTTGAAGAGTTTTTCCCAAGCCCATGTCATCTGCAAGAAGAACTCCCCTTTTTGTATTAGGTTCATAATTTGCTTGTAGCCAAGCTATACCTTCCTTTTGGTAATCATATAGTTCAAGTAGATTTTCGTTATTGTTTTTATCTGTTATAAAATCTTTTAAAGATAGAGGTCTTTCATAACATAATTTTTTAGTTTCGCATTTATTTATAAATTCTGAATAAGTTTGCTCATCGAAATTATCGTGAATGATGAGATATTTACAAATTTTCTTTTGCTTCTCTTCTTTGGTTATTTTATTTGAAAAAATGTCATTATGATCTTTTACAAATTCCTTAACTTCATTTGTGATTGGAATTTTAACAGTTTGCTCTTTATCTGATATTTCAACGGCAACTTTATCTTCAGCGATTGCTTCATTAATTTTAGAAATTGTTTCAGCAGTTAAGGCAATTTCTATATCTTCACCATCAGAATTTTCAGCGATGACTACGGGCATAACATCATTTTTGAGCTCAAAATCAGTATCAGCTTTATTAAAATTGTTAATTGCTTCTAAAAAACCAACGCCACTACTTCTAAATTGCATCTTTGGTTTAAATGCATATTCTCCAATTCCTTTAACTCTCTCTCCATAGCCTTCATAGTCTACTATGTCTTGGTCAATACCTTCAATTTCACTAATAACTTTTCTTGGGTCTAACAAGATTTTATCTTTTTGATTCCCCGATACATTTGAAAATTCAGTTTTTATTTTCTTCGCTACTTCTTTAATATCATCAGATAAAATTGCCCTAACACGGGCACCATTGTTGGCAGTATCATAAATATCTTGAATTTCGTCTATTCCCTCAAATTGAGTTTTAAATGATTCGAATTCAACTCCATCAATAAGTGGCATAACCGATATATTATCTCCATCTTCGATAATATTCAGCTTAATTTTATTTGGAATAATAACATTTTCATTATTGATATAAGTATCAGTTTTTACAGTCGTATTAATTTTATTTATTAATTCTTTTATTTCTGCAAAATATGTAAGATTCGTTTTTTTATCTTTTTTTGAAGTGTCAAGGGCATTAAATGTATCAATTTTAGATAATAAATTAAATAAATTATCTTCTAAATAATAAAACTTTTGTCGTAACTTTAAAAAGCAACCATATCTTCTTGGGAAAACCTCTTTTACTCCCCAACTATATTTACACTCGTATTGAAAATCTGGAGATCCCAAATCTCGATAGCTATCAATATTAATTAAAAGCGGAGAATATCCGGGTAATACATTGCTCATGTTGAAACCAGCTATATCTCCGTTATCACTTGAATCCTCATTGTTATATAAATGCCTAAATGTATTATATGGAATTTTAATTTTTCCATCAGAAATTGTAATTAATTCTTGCTCGAACAATTGGGGCAAAAAAGAATTAAGTTCTCTACCTAAGTCCGTAGCGAATAAGCATTCTTGCTTATCTATCTGAAGATTATCATCACTAAAAAGCTTGGAAGATTCTATATATGCCGCATCTTCTTCAAGAAATAATTGTGTTGTTGGCGCTAATTCTTCTAGTAATACTCTTTCACTCATGCCCTAATCCCTCTCATTGCTAACCAACCTAGAAGCTTTGCTTGCCATCCTTGATGGTGTGGAACAATATTCATTGAGATCGCTTTATTTTTTAAATCTTCAATTGAATAATTATTTCTATAATTGATTTGTTGTAAAAAACTTTCTTTATTATATATATAACAAGCATTTCCAGCTTCACTAAATTCAACGGCAACAATGTTATCAAATTCTAGTATAAAAGCATTTGTTGGAGCAATTAAAGGGATAAAGTTGTTACCTTGTAATTTTAATTTTTCAATTTCATCTTTATTTTTAAAATTCTGGCTAACACTGTTACCTCTTAAAATAGTCGTCTTTTTAACTTTTCCTGCGTATTTAAGCCAAAAATCTTTTCTTCGATGTGGATCAAAATCAATAAATAGGTCAAAGAAAACCCGAATATCTCTTTCATTTAGCCATTTAATAAAAATATTTTTTCCACTATCTTCAAAGGTTATCCACTTTTCAGGATACTCTCTTGGATCTTTGTAGTCTATGTTATTTAATAAATAATCCCTAAATGTATCAATACAATGTGCTTTCGTCTGGTTTGAACATTCATCTACAATCTGAAGTGCTAATGAAAGTATTTTATTTCCTTCTTGTTTTGAAAAAAGCCCACCACTAAGTGTAATAAATATATAATTTAAATCCGTAGGTTTTATATTTTTTTCACGCTTGAATTTATTTAATTTTGCTTCTAGCACACATTTTTCTACCTCTTTACCTAAGTTTGTATTATTCAGACTTAAATAATATTTGTCAGATAAAGTCGTTAAATTTAAACTTTCGTCAACTAATTTTGTAGCTAAATTAATAGGACTTTTATCGCTTAAAACCAATCTAATGTTTTCTTTCCAGAATTGCATTATTTTGTTTTCTTGCTTATATTCCAAAATCATAAAAGTGATAGAATCAATTATTTTATTTAAATCTACTATTTCTCTCCACAAAATATGTACGTTATAAACTAATCCAATTATTATTTTATGAGATACGTCAGGTAGGTCTATAAGCAAATCCCAAAAGAAATCATTTAAGAAGGCATTTGACTGTGTAGACAAATATTCAATCTCTTTTAGAGTAAATATTATATGAGATTTGTTATCGGAATTAATATATAAATTCCATTTTTCAAGTATTTTTTCACTTTTAGATTTTGATATAGAATTAAGGCCCATTTCCTGCTTGGAATTAAATTCTGCAAGTT
Source organism: Cyanobacteria bacterium OH_PDB_230 (assembly GCA_023421795.1). Classification (GTDB taxonomy): domain Bacteria; phylum Cyanobacteriota; class Vampirovibrionia; order Gastranaerophilales; family Gastranaerophilaceae; genus JAEZOG01. Next base: position 369,748 of record JAEZSO010000001.1, on the reverse strand, counting down.
TGGTTATGAATTTCTTTTGATTATTACTCCAAGTATAATCAGCAAAGGTGGGAATAGAAGATAAGGTTTCATCTATTATTCTAAATTTATTTAAAACTTGTTGTAATTCACCCATAAACATTCCTATTTATTGTTTTTTAAAGCACCTTCTTGTAATTGCTTTATTTGCTCATAAGACTTAACTCTTATTTGGAATTCAACCCTACGACTTAAAAACTTATTTTCTTTCCCTGGTTTTGATTTTGCAGGGATTAAATTTCTTTCGCCTCTTCCATTTATAGAAGACAGATTTAATAAGCACTCACGTTGCGTCGAGTTTAAGCTTGCATTATTTAATCCAAATTTCAGAATTGATAATGCTCTGTCTTGACTCAATTTTAGATTATGCTCATCATCTCCGGCGGAATCAGTATATCCAATAATTTGCAATGCTTGTATTTCATTTATATTTTTAGGTGAACAAATTGATGAAGTAAGTTTTGGGAAAAATGACTTCAAATAGGTTTGCCCTTTAGGTTTTATAATATCTTTGTCTGTATCAAATTGGAGTTCATTATCTTTAACTTCAAAAATAATCGATAATGGATCTGTTTTATCTTTTTTAACCTTAATATTTGATAATGTTAACTCTTTTAGAATTCTTTCTCTTCTGCTTGCACTTCCCTTATAAACTTCGTTATAAGAGTGATTCAAATAAACAACCAATAACAGAATAAAAATTACCGTTAGGGAGGTCATTAAATCTGTTAGGGCAGATCCTAAAGCTGAATTATCATCTTGTTCATGATTATCCATTTACAACCGTTCCTTCTTCAGTCCCTCGCTTGATTTGTTCAACTCTTTGTCCTAATACACTATTCAATTCCTCCAATCGTTCATCCATATCCTGGATGTTTGAAGATAACCTACGCGTTGAATTTACCATTTGTTCATCATACTGTGCTAAATACTCTTTTAAGCTATTATTTGTTTGTTGCGAATAGCTGACAAGGGATTGATGCACATTTTCTAGTATGTTTGCAATACTTTTTTCAAGATTTTGGATTGCTTCAGTTTGATAATTCCATTGCTCAATAGACTGTTTAAATCGTTCTTGGTCTTGTTCTGATAAATCAAGTAATTTGTCAATTGAAGTATTTATCTCACCAAAACCATTTGCTGATTCATTAAATTGTTCTCCGGCATGTGCCATAACGCTTGATATTTGTTGTAATTCGTTTTGCATCTGAGCATTTTTCTCTACTAAATCCTTGTAGTTATTAACTTTAGCTTCAAACTCATTCATTATGCTGTCAAAATTATTTGCCTGTGAAGTAATAATTTCATTGACTTGATTTACATGAGTTAAGAATTGCTGTTGCTGAGTAGTTGTCACTCTATCTAGGTTGTCGATCATGAAATTAACTCTGTTTTCAAATTCTTTATTATTTGTGTCAAAGTTAGATAAAGTCGATGTAATATTTGCCATTACTGTCGCCATTGATTCCATTTCTTTTCCAGCGACACCAGTCAAGCTTGATTTGAATTCTCCGATCATTTGCCCAATCGCATCTGTCGAGCTTTCTTGTTTTTCTTTTTTTATTTGTTCAAGTGTCCCCATTAAATTATCAACTAAAGGTGCTATACCTTCTTGAACGCCAGCTTTTAAATGCCCAGACAAATCTGTGTTAAAACTTTTCAAAGCCGCAGACTGCTCTTCATTATGTCTCAACACTTCAATTAGCAATTTCTCGGTAGATTTTCTAGGGAAAATTCTGTTTAACGTTCTTTGAATTTCACTACAAATACGGGTTAATTTGCCGAATCTAGTCTTCTCATATATTGTTAGCCCAATTGAACATAATAAAGCGATAATAGAAGATAAAAACTTACCTGATAAGCCATTAATTAAACCCTCAATACCTTTAACTTGTCCACCTTGCAAAACTTGGACGTGATGTAACCCAATCAAAATTGCCAAAAAGGTACCTAGCAAACCAACCGCCGTTAAAATACTAGGTGTGGCTTTAATTAAGTCTAAATGTTTAATATTAGTTGAAATTATAGATGTTTTATTAAAGAAGTCTTCAGATTGAAGAGTATTATACACTTTGTTGTTTCTTTTATCTTTTTCAAGTGTTTCATCAAACTCCATCCATAAATCTTTTAAATAAGACTTGTTTTTGAATTTTGCATTAACAAATAGATCTTCAACATCTTCAATATTTTCAATTGATAATTGTGACTTATATTGCTTTAGGTCTTTAGATATATCTTCTAAAGATATGTATAATCCTTTATAGTCTTTTTTAATTTCTAAAACAACCAGAACTGTTCCGATAATTACAGCTATAATAATCAACCAAACGATCAATGGTGCAATACCTATTGGGTATCCTAAAAAAGATAATATTAAATCCATACTAAAATTCCCTTCTTCAACACTTATTCTTAAGACGGAACAATAATTATCAGATTCCGCAATAAAATATCACCAATTAACATAAACAATACCATAAAAGCACTCATATAGGTTAAAAGTATGAACTTTAATAAATTAATTTTACACTAATTTAATATAATAGCTTAGTCGCCCATATCTGACGTATAATAGTGTTATAGTAGCAGTTTTGCATCAGTTAGATATTTGCAAAATTTCTTACAACCTTCAATATCTAGAGCCTGATTAATAAAAGAGTTAGTTAAAAGATCTTCTGGTAATAAATAATCAAATTTTTTGAGTATTTTTAAATTTGCATCAATATCTTTGACTAATTCTAGTGAATTAAAATCATCAAAATTAAAGTCTTGTAGTGATCTAATTACAGCTTTTTTACCATCAGTGCATGAAAAGCCAATTCCTGCATCCTCAACTGCAAATCCTAGATAATTGAGAAGTAATTTAGTTGTTGCTTGTATTTTGCTACCCTCTAAAACGACAAGTATATTTCCTTCTTCGGGTTTTGCATATATATCATAAAACTCAAAAGCTTCTTCAAGTATAGGAACAGTATTCTTCGAAATATACGGTGGAATAAATTTATTCTCATAAATTTCAAGCATTTTTTGATGAATTCGTCTATGGATATTTTGTCCACCACCTGGAAATTTAATAGGTTTCTTTCCATATCCTTTTCTTACAATGATGGTTTCCGTTTTTGGTTTGATTTCTAAAATTTCCCATCTTTTACCAGCAAGCAATATATGAGAACCAACATCCAAAAACATAAGGCTAGATGGTGAAATTTGCCCTACTTCTTTGCCATCAAAAATAACTCTCCACTCTGAAGCTGCAAAAAACGCAGCATAGAATTCATAATTTTCTACAATCTTTTCACCTTTTTTATCAAGTGTAATAATGTCATTAGACGTTTGATAAATAATTTCGTTTTCTTTTAAGCTTCTTAAAATTTGAATAAATTCATTCTCATTAAAATGTTTATCAAATGCCACAATTCCAATTTTGTCATATATCTTTTGGGCTGTAGCTCCGCCTGTCTGACCTAAATATGATAGAATTTGATGGATAAAAGTTGAGTAATCAACATTATCGATATCTAATGGTTCACACCATTTTTCAAGCATTAATTCAACTATTGCAATGCTTTGCACTAAATTAATTCTAAATTTATCATCCCAAGTTGACTTATTATCTATTTCTCTAGTATTAATTAAAAATCTAAATTCTTTAGCCGCATTTTCTCTTCTTCCGCTTCTTCCCAACCGTTGTGTCATAGATGCCACAGAAAAAGGTGGGTCTAAAAATATAATTCTATCAATGTTCCCAATATCAATGCCAAGTTCTAGTGTATTAGTACAAAATACGGACAAATTTGTGCTTGTTTTTAAGCTTTTTTCCGCGTGTTCTCTTATTTCTTTAGATAAAGAACCGTGGTGAATTAAGAAATTGTTTGGAAATACGCTTTCTTTTGCTATTTGTTGCATTGTGTCGCAGTATGTTTCTAAAGTCATTTTGCTATTAGCAAAAATCAAATTCTTATCTTTTTTAAGAATATCAAACAATTCTTTTTCTAACTGAGTAAAATCATTATCAATATCTTCCGCAGGAATTTTATAACCTTTTATCAATCCCATTATTTCTTTTTCATCATCAGAGTCTTTAATGATTTTTACGCTCTTAGAATCAGCAGGATTAAGCCATCTTGCAACATCTTCTACATTATTTATTGTCGCAGAAAGTCCAACTTTTAATGGTTGAATGTACAGTCCATTCTCAATTCTTCGGATTAGACTTTTAAGATGTGTTCCTCTTTCTGTGCCTATAAAACTGTGTATTTCGTCTATAACAATATAATCAAGTTTGCCTAGTAAATTCCCTACCTCTTGAGTTTTATTTAATAGCAATGCTTCAATTGATTCAGGTGTAATTAATAAAATTCCTTTTGGATTTTTTATAAGATTTGCTTTTTTAGTTGCATTAGCATCTCCATGCCATTTTGTAATAGGAAAATCTATATAATTACAAAGCTTTGTAACCCTTTCAAATTGATCGTTAATCAAAGCCTTTAATGGCGAAATATATAAAATTTTTATAGAAGTTTTTGCAGTATCTGCAACTTTGGATAGGATTGGTAAAAATGCAGCTTCTGTTTTTCCACTGGCTGTTGGAGCAGAAATAATTAAATCACTGGGAGTTTTAATTAAATGCTCAATCGCTTCATCTTGGATGGGTCTAAAATTTTCCCATTTTAGGTCAAAGATAGCTTTCTGAATGTTCTTATTTAATAATTCAAATGTTCCCATTATTTTCCTTTAATTTAAGCGAAGACTAACTAATTCAGATTCTTCGTCACTTGGATCAACCGCTTCTTCTATCTTTATATTGCCTAAAAAATCATCAATAGATGTATCAGGATAATTTTGTAATTGACTTAACAATCCAACAAAATTTTTGATAGATTCTCTTGGTGATAAATAAGCTTTAGCACCAAGTCTATTTAATATCCATTGCATAAATATTTGAATCCCATTTTCTTCAACTAAATATTTTGATTCATTATATTCTGCAAATACATTTCTAATATTATGAAAAAGGACATATAATTCTTCTTGTGATAAATTATCTAAACGAATTACTGGTCCAGTTAAATCTTTAAGCCCATCTTTAGAAAAAGGATTATCAGCAAGTCTTGTTTCAAGGGCACCATAGCTGTACATTCCTTTGTATTTATCCTCTAAAAATTCTGGAGTTCCCCCGAAGATAAATTCAATATATTCTGTGGCTCCTTGTAATGAGTCATTAATTATATTTAAAATTCTTTCAAAGTTTTTATTTCTTATGTTCGATTTTAATCTTGCAAGTATTGCTAATTCATCTATGTTTACGATAAGTCCTCCATAACCAGCGAGTCTTATAAATCCAGCGAATAATTTTAAGTAATCATAGAAATTTGTATCATCAATAATTGTTCTAACGCCTAAATCATTTCTTGCATCTGTTTTCGTTGTGTATTCGGCCCTTATCCATCTTAAAGCCTGAGACATTTTTATTTCATCACAATTTCTATATGCATTTAAATAACTTGCAATTACTTTGCTAAAATCATAACTTGAGCAATATTTTTCAAGCGGAAGTAATAATTTATGGATTTGCTCCTCGTTAATATCTTCATTATTTTGTAAAACTCCTGATGCCCATCTCTCAATAATTGATTTTAATGCACTTCCGTCAGGTTTTGTTTTTGTTGACATATTATTTATTAATTCAGAAAATAAGGCCTGAGATTTTCCATCAGAGGAACATAAAACTTTTTCTATTGTAATATCCGCGGAAACTACTACCAAATTTTTCTCGTGTGCAATTAACTTTGATAAGGTTAAAAAGAAAGTTTTACCAGAACCATATTCTCCAATAATAAATCTAGCCTTCGCACCACCTTGGCATACTAGATTATAATCATTAATTAATTCTTCAATTTCTTGTTTTCTTCCAACTTGAATGTGTTGTAAACCGATTCTTGGAACTATGCCTGCTCTTAAAGATTCAATTATTGCACTCTTTTCTTTCGGTTTTATTTTTATTTTTTCCATTCCAGTTCTCCTTTATTTTTATTCATAATTGTTAATATGTCTTGATTTATGAGATAAAGATTATCTTCTTCTTCTATTAAAAAATCTCCGAATTCTTCATCCGACCATTCATTAATTTTATCTATTGTGCTATTTAACATTAATCCTAAATTTTGGACTAATGTCATTAATTCTCTGCTTGACCACTGTGGTTTTTCGACAACAATTTTTAATATGTTGAAATAAGCTGGCTCCAAATCGCCTTCAAATTTAGTATTGGTTTCTCCACTATCTTCTTCCTCTGGTGTATGGGCAATTTCATCCGTAAAGATTTCATTCAAAGTCTTTTGAACTTGACTTGTATCAATTAAAATATTAGAAACCTTTTCTTTATTTAAAACAAATTTTATTTCTTCTTTTGGTTCAATTTCAATATCTTGTTTTTGAATTTTTGAACCTTTTTTCTTCGGTTCGCTCGCTTTTTGAATAATAATTGGATCATCACTTATACTTAATTCGGATAATAAATTATTTAAATATTCTTCCGCTAATCCAAGCTGACTAAAACATTTTTTCAATAAAGAAAATTCTTTTGATTTTATTATCCCGTCTGCAGCTGCAACAGAAACCAAGAACTTACAAATCATATCTAGGTTATCAGAAGTTGATTTTTCTAAAAGTTTTTTAATTAAGTCAGTTGTCCCCGCGTCAGAAGTTTCTTTAATTAATTTTGCTCTATATTGTAATCTCTGTCTTTCTAGTTGATTAAGAGGAAATTTTCCAAAAATAAAGTCCAGGATATATTTTGTTTCGACATCTAATAATTCTTCATCCTCAAGTGCTATTCTAAAACCTAAATCTAACAAAACACTTGGAACAATATAAGTTTGAAGATTGACATCTATAGTTTTAAATTTTTTTTCGAATATAATTACCTTGGAATCTTTTTTATAAGCTTTTTGTATATGTCTAGCATCGGGCTCGATGCAATATCCAAAAGCTTCACAAGTTTCGGCAATGAATTCTGATTGTCTTTGAGTGATATTTTCTGGTATTGATAAATTAAGACTTTTAATTAACTCCGAAATAGTTTTTACCGAATCATTTTCCAATTGAACAGTTTCATTTAATGACGTAAAATCTTTTCTGAGTATTTCTGGTAAGTAAACATATTTCTCAATATCAGTGAGTTCATTTCCACTATTATCAAATTTTTTAATTGTAAATTTAAGGTTCTTTAACGCTTTTCTTCCCTTATTCCAAATTTGCTTAATCTGTTGAGAAGGCACCAAACATTCATAACTTACTTGATTATCATTGTGATATCCATATCCCATTGCTATATAATAACTATATTTTTGTTGTCTAACTGTGTATTGCTGAGCTATTGGTATATTTTTAAGAAGTTCTTTAAAGTAGAAGTCTAATAATTCCGTTTTTCTATCACTTAATCCGTAGGATTCATTACCTATCATAAATTGGTATGGAGAGAATTTAAGTTTTTCTTCAAAATTGTTCGGACTTAATTTTTTAATAATAGCATTTGTACATTCATTATATAAATAATGTTGTGAATTATTCTCTATAAATTGGAGAAGTTTCGCTTTTTCTTCATCATTAAAATCATTTTTCAAAATTAAATAGGCTATAAAATCAAAGCCATATCTTAATCTATTGTACTTTGAAACTAAGTTAATAACTTCAAATAGAATAATTTTTATATCTTGTTTTTCAACCAATGCACGATACTCTAAACCGTAATAATATATATACACATATCCCAAATCAATATTTGGATCATTTTTTCCAGATGCGAGCCATTTTATATATATTCCTTTTTGAATTGAATTTAATTGTGAATAATTTGGCCAGTAACCTAATTCTTGTGTATCAGTACCAACAAAATTTGGTATATCTTTTGTTGATATTAGAAATGGTAAATCTGTATATTTCGAATTAGAAACATAGATAAAAGGTGAAGTTAATTCATAACCAAAAAGATTTATGTTAGAACCAATCGAATAAAAATTTATTGAATGTTTATTATTACTAGCCTGATAATTGCCACTTGAAGAAGTAGCTCTAGTGTATGCGTTTGGGGAAGATTCAACTTTAATTTTATCAGTTGCATGGTTACTATTAGAATAAGTTACTGTAGAATTGGCATTAGAAGAATAATTATTTTTTGCGGGTCTCGAATGGCGTAAATTGCAGCTATAATTAGTTGTATTTTCATCAAGTTTTGATGATGCAAAGGCAGCTATAATAATAATCAATAAAATAAAAGCAAACGGAGGATATCCTAGAGAAAGGAAAAACAAAAGTCCTAAGCAACCTAAAATATTTTTTGAATCTTTCACCTTATAGTCCTATTTTCTTTATTAATTGTGTAACGTATTTTCTTATAACTAATAAAAAATATTGCTTTACAATTTACATTATCCAGTTTATTACTCACGTTCTTTAAAATCAAAGATATTTGTCCATAATAAACTCAATAATATATAAAAATTTACACAAATGGAAATTTTTAAAGGTAAAATAATATTTAGAGGCTAATTTAAAATCACGCTCTGATGCTAAAACCTTTATCATTGTGTAGTATTTCATTAGGTAGCAAGCTGAAAACGAAATCACAACGAATATGTTAAAAATAAAAGGGGTATAAAAATGGATCAAAAATTAATTCCTGAAGTATTAATTTTACAAAAACAAATCGAAAGCACTTCATCTGATAATGTTTATGATGTATTATTTTTTACAAATTGTGTTGCTTGTACTTGCCCAGCCGGAGGAAGAAAGCAGCTATGCAAACATATTATAACAACTTTAAAAGACAATTTTGAACTTATCGATGATAAAGCACCGAAATTATATGGCAAACTAAGCGAATTAATTAAAATAAAAAATGACAAATCTCTTGATTCAAAAGAGAAAAAGGAACTTGTAAAAGAATTAAGTGCTCAAATTATTTACTTAGATGCAACAATATCAGGTATTGCCACTAAAAATCTGCAGCATATTGATAGTGAACCTCAATATCATATCAAAACTATAGCCCATGAAAGATTAAGAGCTGAAATAGAAATTCTATTATCTGAACCGGATTACAAAAAATATATGGATGCTTTGTGGGGTATGGATTTAACTTTGTATCATATTCCATCAAATAATATTGATGAATATAAAGTTGTTTTAGGTAAATATTTATCAGAACCGGATATTGAAAAATTCGGATCTCTTTTGAAATCTTTAGGATTATCTATTGTTCAGAAAGAAAGAAATAAAAAAGAGGAAGCTGCTGAATGGAAATAAAATTAAGTGGTGGCTATACATTAGATACTAAAAAGAAAACTCAAGAAAGACGCAAAGGAAGCCATTTAAAGGTATTGCCCTCGGAATTTTGTATAATAGATATTGAAACAACGGGATTTGATTCACAAAATGATGCCATCATTGAGCTAGCATCTCTAAGAATACGCAACAATAAAATTGTCGAAGAGTTCTCTACTCTGGTTAATCCTCACATTCAAATGCCCCCTTTTATCATCTCAACAACAAATATTACAAATGAAATGGTTAAAATGGCACCCGATTTGGAAATTGTATTAAATGCGTTTCTGAATTTTGTTGGTGATGATGTTTTATTTGGTCATAATATTAATTTTGATATTAATTTTATTTATGATTATTGCTTACAAATATATGATAAAAATTTTTGTAATGATTATGTTGACTTTTTATCCATTGCAAAAAGTAAATTGACATTAAATAATTACAAACTAGTAACGATCGCAGATTATTTAGGAGTAAACAGCTTAGGAGTGCATAGAGCTTTAAAAGATTGTAAAATATTATTTGAATGTTATTTAAGAACTTGTAAATAATTTTTTAACTGTCAAATCTGTTGGTTGAGTTCCGTTTAGAATTTGTTCTGTTAAGCTAGGTGGGAAAAACTTTAATCGTAAAATATCTCTGGCATATGATTTATCGTTTAGTCCTTCAAGTTTTAGTATATCTGCTACATTTTTCACTGTACCATCTAGAAATAGTTTGTTCCAGTAATGGCTTTTTACTATGGCTCTCACTAAAAATGGATTTGGAGTTGTATCAACTTTTTCATTTGCATTTATGATTAAAATATTACCAGTTCTTGATGGCTGTAGTATTTTAACTTTTTCATGTAGAACTATCGGATAATTTGTCTCTTCTTTTGATTCAATGATCAAATCTTTATTTAGTACAAGATTTTCAAGTACTTTAACCAATCTTTTTTCACAAAGAGTAATTTCAACAAGTTCTTTAGAGACAACGACTTTGCTTAAAATGCCCCTTATTAATTTTGGATTATAAAAATCATCGATTTCTTTGATTGCATTTAAAATTGACTGTTGCTTTGCGATGTCAAAATCAGTTATGTATTTTTGTATTTCCGTTTTGTCTAATAAAAATTCTTTTATCGTGTTGACAACAAATTTTTCAATCTCTCCCGCAGAGATCTTAGACAAACTTCCTTCCTGTCCTTTTTTAAGCTTTTGTACCGCCATACTAACATAATAACGATATTTCCGTTTCCTAGTGTTACTGTGGCTAGTGGTCATTCTGTTGTTTTTGTCGTCATAAATTTTCCCGACCAATAAAGAATTTGATGCTGATTTAGTATTGCAATTTGAATCAGAGCGATTCCTTAATAATTGTTTTTGAACCTCATCAAAAGTATCATCGTCAATTATTAATTCATGTTCGCCGTCATAAATATATTCTTTATGAATGATTTTTCCTATATAAACTTTATTGGAAAGCATATGATAAAGTTGGCCTTTAGAAAAAATTTTGTTTGAGCGAGTTTTGACACCAGTTTCATCAAGATAGTTCTTTAACTTGTGAACGCTTTTTAGCTCAAGATATTTTTTAAAAATCAGCTTAACGATTTTGCAGCTATTCTCTTCAACAACAAGCTTTTTGTCAACTCTATGATATCCGATCGGAACGCATCCCCCCATCCACATTCCTCGCTTCTTTGATGCCGCGATTTTGTCTCTAATTCTTTCTCCAGTTACCTCTCTTTCGAATTGAGCAAACGATAGAAGCATATTTAAGGTAAGACGACCCATACTTGTTGTGGTGTTAAATGATTGGGTAACTGAGACGAAACTGGCATTATTTTTGTCAAATAGTTCAACAATTTTAGCGAAATCCATTAAAGAACGCGTTAACCGGTCAACTTTATAAACAACGATAATATCAATCTCTCCCGCTTCAATATCACTGAACAGAGCTTTGATAGCTGGTCTTTCAAGTGTACCTCCGGAGTAGCCGCCATCATTGTATTGTTTTTCAACTAGCATCCAGCCTTCATTCTTTTGTGATTTTATGTAAGCTTCACAGGCTTCTCGTTGGGCATCAAGTGAGTTAAAATCTTGCTCCAGTCCATCTTCTGTTGATTTTCTTGTGTATACAGCACATTTGATTATTTTTCTAATATTTTCTTTCATCTATGCAACTCCAAAGAATTTTTTGCCATTCCAGCGTGTGCCTGTTATTTCATTTGCGATTGCAGATAAGCTTTTGTAATATTGCCCCTTGTAGCTAAATCCTTTTTCAAGAGCAAGGACTTCGTGTTTTTCCCCTTTGAATTCACGAAGTAATTTTGTACCTTGAGATATGATAAACTGCTTGGATTTTTTAATGTCCGCTGATGCAAGGGTTTTATTCTTTACATATTGTTCAACTAATTTATCAAGTTGCTTTTGAGTTGAAGCGTTCAGTCCTCCATATTTTTGTTGCCAGGCAATATGTTTTATAAGATACGAATGGTGAAGATAATCCGGAAATTCGGATTTAAAAAACTTTTCCCACAATACTCTAAGTTCTTTTGTAGATAACTTTTTTAACGATTCGATATTATTCATAACTATAGTCCTTAATGTGTCATAACATTAGTCACTCTTTCCATAGATAAGATCAAGCTATTGGACACAAAAATTATCCTGATTAAACGATTAATCAGGAATGTAAAAGATTTTTAAGTTTACTTTAAAATATCCATCAAAACTCTATAAGCTAGCTGAACTTCCTCATCAGTAGCCGATTTTAATAGCTCTGTAATTTCTTTTATTAAAGTATTACGTTTTTTATTATGAGAAAGAATCAACAATTCAGAAGATTCTATACCAAATGCTTTTGCATATTTTTCAATCAAATCTGCTGAGGGAAAGTTTTTACCGTTTTCTATACAACTTTGATGTTTCGCATCAACAGAAACAAGTTCAGCAAGTTTAGCTTGAGTAAGTCCGGCCTTCTTTCTCAATTCTTTTATTCTTAATCCTAGTTGTAATTTTATAGACATATTTTTTCCTCTTTACAACTTTAGGTTATAAAGAGATTGCTTAAAACAATGTGGAAAATTGGTAAATTTCTATTTAATCCATATTTAAGGTAATATATATTACAAATAATATAGAAATATATTAAAAATTCATTGTTAAACATAGACAAGGTAACTTGACAAATCTTTAGTTGCAAGTGATCTATACACAAAAGAGTAGCATAAATTATAGAATAAAAGATTTGTATGTCCAATATTGACGCATTTATGGTTTAAGATAATATGTGTTATCATAACCAAAAGTGGATAAAAATAAGATTGAAGGATTTATGAAAACTACTATTGAACAAAGAGAATTATTTAAAGATTATTCAAGCAAATCAGGTTCGAAGAGATGGCAGAATTCTATATCAAGAATGGATACTATGCCACCGAAACCCGATGAAATAAGGACAGAATTTAGTAGGGATACAAACCGAATATTGCATTCAATGGCTTATAGAAGGCTAAAACATAAAACACAAGTATTTTTCAATACTTCTGATGATCACATTTGCACTAGGATTGAACACGTTAATCATGTATCGTCTATTTCTAACACAATAGCTTCTTTTATGGGACTGAATAGCGAGTTGGTAAGTGCAATTGCACTTGGACATGATCTTGGGCATGCACCTTTTGGGCATGAGGGAGAAGTAATATTAAAAAATATAATGAGCGAAAACAATCTTTCTGCAACGTTTTGGCACGAAGGAAATAGCTTAAGGTTTATAGACAAAATCGAAACTTTACCTGACTTCAATGGATACGAAACCAATATGAACTTAACCTATGCTGTAAGAGACGGTATAGTGTGCCACTGCGGTGAAGTCGATGAAAATGGCTTAAAACCAAGGGATAAGTTTATTGATCTTGAAACTATTCAAAAGGCAAGTGAATACAATGCTTATACTTATGAAGGCTGTGTTGTAAAAATATCAGATAAAATAGCGTACTTAGGCAGAGATATTGAAGATGCATTGAAATATAAAATATTAACTGGGACCCAAACTGATGAATTAGAATCTATAATCCAAAATATTTTCCCAAATACTAGATTATCTGACATAAATACTTCAGCGTTAATTCATGAATTAATAATAGATCTTTGTAAAAATTCCAACCCTGAAAATGGGCTTACATTCTCGCATCAATACTTCGAGATAATTAAAGCAGTAAAAGATTTTAATTATAAAAATATTTATCGACATCCAAAACTTGATCCTTTCAGGGCGCAAGCAAAATTAGCATTAAACACAATATTTTATGTTCTAAATAGTTATTATGCTGCTGAGAAAACTATAACCTCAATGCAGGCAGATAAGAGATACTATCCTCAATTAATAGAGTGTTTTGAGTCTTGGTTAATCAAATATTCAAATATTGATGAGGAACAAAGGGCTCATTTAAAATACAACAACAAAATCGTATATGACATAAGTAATGAACGAGATTATCAACAAGCAATTATCGATTATATTTCAGGAATGACAGATAATTTTGCATTGAAAGTTTATGGTGAAATAGCGTATTTAAAGGTATAAACAGTCTAAAGGGGAAGAAATGAAGGAATTAAAACTAATAGAAAATTTTTTAAAAGATGAAAATATTATCAAAATTGAAAACGATCTTCGAACGTTTAATCCAATTAAAATCCTAACAAAAGGAACAAAAGAAGAATTACATTCAAAAGTTTTAGCTTGGTTATTGGATCCAAACGAAAATCACAATTTCGGTGATGCTTTCTTGAAATTATTTTTTGAAGAAATATTTTCTACGAAATATTATGATCTTAAAAAAAATGAAAGTCCGGAACTATCTGTCACGGATATCAGGTTTTCGCATTTTTACAATAGTGCAATCTCAACAGAAATAACAACAGACAGCAATGACAAAACCGGCAGAATTGACATTCTAATCATAAATAACGACAAGCATAAAGATAAAGGTATTGTTTGTGTCATCGAAAATAAAACTCGCACTCATAATCATCATAATCAATTAGATAAATATTATGAGGATATTGAAGGCAAATATAGCGAAAAAGAATACATAAAAAAATATATATATCTAACACCCGAGGGAGATTGTCCACTCGTTCAAGGAGACCACGAAGAAAAATACATATGTGTTGGTTACCAACAAATTTTAGAAATGATTAATAAAATACTCACATATAAACAAACAAGTTTATCTCCCTACTTGATGGGATTTATTGAAAACTACAAAAGAGTTATCGAAACGGACTTATTAGGGCAGAATACTTCGCTAGATGAAATAAGAGAAGTTTGTGATAAACATAAAGAAATTATAAATCTTATAAAAAATAAAAAAGGAGGTAATAAAGAAATAATAGAGCTTATGAATAATCAAAATGAATTATTAAAAAAAATAATTGATGAATTTATTCCTGCTGAAACAAAATTATTAGTGGATATAGCTGAGAATTTAGATACAAATAAAGACAAAAACAATATTGAAATTTCACCATATTCCAGTAAAACAGTTATAAGATTCTTACCTAAAGATTTATTATTACAAGAACTATCTAGCAGTTTACAAACTAGCGATAACAACAATGCATGGTCAACAAAAAAAACAAAAAATGAAAAAAAATACGGAATCTTCTTGGAAATTACCAATCGTGGAAATGAAGTGACTTTCCAAATAGTAAGTGGTTATAAAAGTAATTCGATAAATAATAAATTAATAAATAATTTCCCAAAACACAGGCAGGTCAAAGATTGGATTGTTTTATACAGTGATCCTTTATTTAAGTCAAAAGAGTATGATGAACTTCTCAATGATGAAGATAATGATCGCAAACAACAAATCGAAACTTGCTTGAATGAAAAAGTATTTAACTCGATAGGATATAAAGAAAGTATTAAAAAAATTCAACAAATACTAAAAGAACATGTATTCGAAAGTTGCAAATATTAGATTTCTAATAAATAGATAATAACTATAAGGTGTCAAACAATGAATTTAGAAGTGAAAAATCATAAATACCAGAAAGCTAAGGTTATTGGGTTAACCTCTGACACCTTTATTAACATTGACAATTATGTTGCAACTGTTATTGCTTCATATTTGTTGCGAGATAAAAAAGTAGCTGTTGTTAATTTTGATCAGGATGGTAATGAAAAAACCTTATTAGATTTAATATACATTTATCATCCTGAAGATTTTTATTTACAGGATATTGGACAATTTCCAAAGTATGAATTTGATAATCATAGGCATTACAGTTTAGAATTATTAAAATTCAGCAAAGTTAAGGCATTGATAAGTTGGTTAGAAGAAAAGGATTTTTCTTTAATTGACAATATTTCGTCTTTGGAAGAGCTTCGAATAAAACTTTTACTTCAAGAAGATGTCGACCTGGTAATCATAAAAGGTATAGAAAAAGCAAAATTAAATGTAGCGGATTTTGATATTGAGGACTTCTTTAAAAGAATAAAGTTAATTGCTACAGAAAAAGACTGTTCAATACTAATTCCATTGAGTATATCACCATATAAAAGAGTCATAAAAAAAGAAGAAGCAATTTATAAAAAGTATATTTATTCAAAATTTCAAAAATTTGCTGATGAGATAATAAATTTAGCAGAATATGATAATGGTAAAAAACTTAAAGCAAAAGCTTCGGTAAGTGCCGAGAATTGGGAATATATCGTCGAATATCCACATTTTCGATCCTTATTAAAATCTATAAACAACTGATTGGGTCGCGTCCAAATATGACATAAGTATAGTGTAAAATAAAGACACAAATAGGCTGATAAGCTTGAATAACTTCAAACTTTAAGGCTAATATGTTCTAGCTATAGGAGTACTTTAATGCAGACAATTTATGAAATTAGTGAAAAACTAAAAGCCAAAACTTACCAAGAAGAACCTGATGCTTGGTGGCAGTTTAATAAAAAGGATCTTATTGCTATTCTCGGAGAATCTTCCTTGGACTGCAATAATTTTATACTAAGCATTTTATTAAAAAGCTTTGAGGATAACAAGAAAATTTCAATACTTAATTTGGCTCAAAATGGTAATTTATCTACATTGGAAATGTTGACAAAAGCATATTATGACGAAGATTTTTATTTAGAAGATAAAGATACTAGTAAAAATTATTACTCCAATGAAGACACTGAATTAAGAAGTTTTGAGATTAAAACTTTTTTAAATTCCAAAAAAGGTCAGAGCTTTATCAATTTTTTAACTGATAAACAATTAAAATTAATTGATAATATCTATTCCTTTAAACACTTATATGAAGAACTTAAGCAAATACCAGATTTAGATTTATTGATTGTTTTTGGTTTGGATAACCCTTACTTATCTTTTGAGGACTCATCAATTAATGCTTTTGCTGAAGATTTTAAACGTTTAGCAACAAATTTAAACTTATCAATAATAATCACTCCTCGCGTAAAATTGGTTACGCATTTGCGTTTAAAAAACAATTTTAAAGCAAATGATTCCCTTGTACCAAATCTTGAAAATCACGCTGATATAATAATGTCATTAGTGAAAAAAGATAAAAGCGAAAAGAGATTAACAAGAGAAACTTTGAAAAGCCCTTATTTCTTTTCAAAACAGCTACACTTTAAACCTAAAAGTTTCTTCGGTTACACTATTTTAGAAGAATGTGATTTATATCCTGATAAAGATGAGATTTCCTTAGAAGAAATAAGCAAAAATAAGCTGCTAGAGTACTATGGCGAAAGTTATTTTGGAGACAACGAGGATGCCGAAAACAAAGAGATAACAGAAAAGGCATTAAATAAATTAGAAAAATTTTTAAAAAGTAACAATGATTTTAAAGTAGATTTTAACCAAATCAAAGAATGGTCAGTCAAATTAAGAGATGATGTTGACAAAATTAGTAGGAAAAAAGTAATAGATGAATACTATGAAAAAATAAATGATAAAAGACTTTTAGAGGTTTTCTTCTTGTTTTTAGAAGATACCAGAGAAGAATTGGGCCTATTGGATGATGATACGGTTATAGTTGAAGAACTTGAAGAAATATATAAAGAATACAACGTATTATCAAACCCTGCTTATTATGAAAGTTGGAGTTGATAAAAGTATTAAAAATTGGATAAAACTAGTGATTGCATGATATTCTTTGCTTAAACAGGAGACATATAAGTGGTATTAGAAAAAGTATTAAAGCCGAATAAAAAACAACAGGAATGTATTGAAAATATAGATGGGCAGATAATGGTTTTGGCGGGCCCAGGAACCGGTAAAACTTATACCCTTATCCAAAGGGTAAAAAATATGCTTTTAAATAAAGCTATACCTGCTGAAAAAATATTATGTTTAACATTCTCAGATGCCGCTGCTGCAGAAATGAAAAAAAGATTGATAAAAGAAGTTGGTGAATTAGCCGCAGAAACAAATGTCTATACCTACCACAGTTTTTGTAATGAGCTTTTAAATAACTATTCTGATGAATTTGATTTCCCAAAAGATACCAAAATCATAGATGAAGCTACAAAAAGAACTTTTGTAAAAAAATGTATTGACGAATTAAATCCTAAACATTATAGAACCGAAATGTATGATTCTTATCATTTTATTCCAAAAATTATTGAAGGAATTGAAGAAATTAAGAAAAATCTAATTACTCAAGAAGAGTATTTTTGTAATATAGAACAGCATCCTGACTGGATGCCAAAATTAAATGAATTTAAAGAAAAACTCGAGGAAAAAATCAAGAAAGGTGATGGCAGAGTAAAAACACTTTTGGCAAATATAGAAAGCCAAGAAGAAAGAATCGGAAAAGCAAAAGAACTTTGGAGTTTTTATGAAATATATAAGTCGATGATGCAAAAGCAAGGACTAATTGACTTTAATGATATGATAAACCTCGTTCTTGAGGCCTTTAAACATAAACCTGCATTCTTAGAAAAAGTGGCAAATAGTTATGATTATTTTTTAGTTGATGAATATCAGGATACGAATAAGTCCCAAAATGCGATTGTTTTTAATCTTGTTAAGGCATCGAATAAGAAAAACATATTTGTAGTTGGAGATGATGATCAGATCATATATGGTTTTCAGGGAGCTCAAATAGATAATATTGAAAAATTCTTAGATGAATTTACTGAAACTAATGTCATTTGTTTAAAAGAAAATATGAGGTCAACACAATCAATACTGGATTTTAGCTATGAAGTATCAAAACTTGATCCTAAAAGACTTGAGTCAAATACTAGATTCAAACAGTATTTGATAGACAAAAAGTTAGAAGCTAAAAATGACTCAATAACATTGAAAGATAAGAAGGTTAAATTTAATAGATACGCAGATATTGATCAAGAATACATTTCAATAGTAGAAGAGATCGAAAGCATTATTAATTCTGTCGCTTGTCCAGTAGATGAGAACGGAAATAAAAAACTTTCAGAAATGGTTATATTGGCAAAAACAAATAAAGAACTGGAAATATTTTCAGAAATGTTTAAAGCCAGAAATATTCCTTATGAATTAAAGGATGGAAAAAGTATATTTACAATTAAATCTTCTATCCTTATATTCTTCTATATAAAAATGTTGGTTAATCCTGGCTTATATTCAGAGAAGATCTTTCAGTTGTTGTTAAATGAACCCTTTAATATAGACATAAAAGACTATGAAGAGTTACTTAAAAGAAAAAGACTTCATAAGAATAACTTCTTTATTGATGATATAAAACAAATGACTGATTATTCTTGGGTTAATAAAGAGAGAATTGATAATATTTTAAATACGTATGAAGAACTGCAAAAATATAAAAATAATGAATCTCTTAAAAATATTGTTCTTGAAATAGCAAATAGAACAGGTATCTTAAAGTACTTTATAAATTCAGACATCAACAAAGCCGAAAATATCTCCGGCATAAAAAAGATTATAGATGAGGCAAAAAATTTACAAGAAAATGACCCAACTGTTTCTTTGGAAGATTTTGCTGCTTATCTTAATATGGCTTTTGAGAGTGATATCGATATTCTAACTGATAAAAACCCAGTTCCATTGAATGCCATTCAGCTTGTTACTTATCATTCATCAAAAGGGCGAGAATTTGAATATGTTTATATGCCTACGTTAGAAACCAGAAAATGGGAAAGTGATAATAAATCTGCTATTACAACTTCTATTCCAATTTCGGCCGTTTATACAGAAGAAGAGAAGAAGGCACTCAAATTTTCCGAAAGAGTAAAGCTTTTATTCGTAGGCATAACGAGAGCCAAATATTCGTTAACACTTTCTTTCCCTGATAAAATCAATGGAAAAGATAAACAATTATCCAAGTTAGTTTTACCTTTTATGAATAATCCTTTATTAGAAGTAGTAGAACATAAAGCCTCTGGTGAGGACTTTGTTTCTAATATGATTAAACTTGTTACTAAAAAACAGTTTGACTACAAAAAGGAACTGAATTCATATTTTAAAGCCAGAGTAGAAGATGTGATTCTTAGTGCTACATCAATAAATACCTATATAAAATGCCCCAGACAATTTCTGTATTCAAATGTGCTTAAACTAGATTCAAAAGATTCTAATAAAAACTCTTTGAATTACGGTACGTCAGTGCATTTTGCTTGCGAAAAACTGTTTGATAAAGCGAAAGAAAATAATAAATATCCAACTAAAGATGAATTTATTGGTTGGTTTGAAGAAAGTTTATCAAACAAAGAATTATCAGATCCTAAGGTTAGAAAAGATTTTTTAGAAAGAGGAATAAACAATCTTTCAAAATTCTATGTACAGCTAACCAATACCCCAGTAAAAAATCTCTATGAAGCAGAACATGAAATAAGAAACTTTAAAGTTATCAATGCTCCAATAACTGGTGCTATTGATAGAATTGAAAAAAATGAAGATGGAACTTATTCTTTATATGATTACAAAACAGGTAAAAGCAAGGCTAAAGATATAAAAGATGGTGGGGCTCATGAAGATTATTTAAATCAGCTAAGAATATACAAATATTGTTTTGAGAAGAGTACCGGTAATAAGGTAAGTAAAACTGGGTTTTTATTCCCTGATGATTGTGAAAATAATTATAATGTTTGCTTGAATGATGAAGATAATACCTTGATAGAACAAAAGATAACTGGAATATACAATAATCTTCAATTACTCAACTTTGAGCCTAAACGAGATGACGAAAAAGTTTGCGAATACTGTAATTACAAGGATTTTTGTGAACTGAATGTGTTGTAGGGTTTAGTAAAGCATAAAAAGAGGTGCTCATTGAATAGTAAAGCGAAAAAAAGAATACAAGATGTTTTAGGGCATATTGACTTAAATATAAGAAAACAAGCTGAAGAACATGAATTTTCTAATAAATTAATAAAGGATAAGAACGTTGTAGGTTGGGGTTTATATAATACTCAATCTAATGAGCTGCACCGTTACTACTTATATATAAAACTAAAAGGTAATGACACAGATAAGATTCTTACGGTTCTTATGCTTAATCCATCCAACACTTTCCCTGATAGAGAGAAGAACACGCTTGGCGAGTTTGATGCAACAGTTTCAAATGTAATTAAAATTGCTCAAGAAACAAAATATTCAGCGCTAGAAGTTATAAATTTGTTTTCCTACATAGAAGGCGATTCAAAAAAAGTAACAAAAAAGGAATATTTCACGCAGAAAAATAAATATTATGAAATTAATAAAACCAACAATTCATTTCTAAAAAACTTATTAAATTCTATTGAAAATCCGATTTTAATTGCTTGGGGAGAAAAATTTAAAAACACAACTCGACATAAACAAGTAAAAGAATTAATAGAGATTTTGAAAACTAAAAATATATATACATTTTGCAAAAAAGAAGATGGTGAATGTAAACAATTAAAAAACAAATACCCAAAACACCCAGGTAGGATAAAAGACTTTACAGAAAAATGTATTGAAAAATGCCACAAATCAGAATTCAAACTTATAAAATATATTTTTTAAGTTTTCTCATTTTTTTATTTTTTATAGTATTCTTCCGGATTTCCATATGTAGTACCATCATTTTGTTTATCTGCTATTAGAGTTTTCATATTTGTCATACTCTTTAAGGCTATTGTCCGATTGTTAATTTTTGTTTGAAAAACGACTAGTAAGACATTAAATAAGTCCGTTTCTGACGTGCAAATCCTTTATTATGTATTTATAAATTAAAGTCCATAATTTTGACGTTAACAAATTGAAAGAAGGTTGAAAGTGAAAAACATATGTTTATTGTTAATGTTTATGAGTATTTTTTCTTTACCAGGAGTTGCTGCTGTGACAAAAAATCAACCCGTTAAAGAAGTAGTAAAATATGTCCCCGTTTACATACCGGTATATCCACAATTTGATAATAATTCTTATCAGGCTTCATATCAAACCCAACAAGAGGTACAGCAAAATTATCAGCAATATAATCCTTATCAATATGCCAATAACTATTATTATAAGCAACCTTTTCAGCCGGCTTATTCAAATAATCACTACTCTGAACAGGATAATTCTATAGAAAATGCCATTAGATTAGTCAATTCCGTAAGCAGCTTAGTAGGGCAAGTTCAAAGAAGATATTAAAAGTTAGGAGAGCAAATGAAATATTTGGCGATTATATTTGCATTAATGATTCTTTCATCACCTGGATTTTGTACTCAAAATCTTTTTGATATGAAAGATGGGCAAAAAGTAAAACAATATGATAAATACGGAAGTTATCAAGGATCATATTCAAAAAAGGGTAATACTATTAAACAATATGATAAATATGGTAGTTGCCAAGGCTATTATAAACAAGCTGGAAGTACAACAAAAATATATGATAAGTATGGCTCATATCAAGGAAGTTATAAAAAATAAAAAAGGTTTTGACTGCGAATGGTTGTTAAGATAAAGCAAGACCAAAAAAAAGCACTGGTAGGATATTAAGTTCTTTCTCTTAGTTGCACTTTTTGTTTAAATAGGATATTTTGAGTTTAGTGTCATAATCGGACGTGTATTTGAGTGAGTTATAACTATGGAAAATAAACCTAGATATTCAAGATTGAGCGACATTTTAGAGCTTTTAACCTTTATGCAATCAAAGACTCAGGGAGTAACTTTGGGTGAAATTCAAGAGAAATTTAATATCTCAAGAAGGACGGCAGAAAGAATGAGAGATAGTGTTCTTGCTATCTTTCCTCAAATAGATGAAATTGAGCATATAGTTGATAGACAAAAACGATGGGGTTTTGTTAATGGATTCATTAATGAATTAATTACATTTACACCAGAAGAACTTGCAAATCTTGAGAAACTTAAAGAATTACAGAATAAAAATAACCTGGAGAACAGTGAAGTTTTACTAGAATCGACTATAGATAAACTAAAAGCTTTAAGTCGAAAAACTTTTTATAAATTAGAAAACGATTTGGAAATATTGCTTCAAACTGAAGGCTATGCAGTAAAACAAACACCAAGGTATAAGATAGATATATCTGATTTGTCAAAAATAAGAGAAGCAATAAAAAAGAATAAAAAAGTTTCTGCCGTTTATAAAGATACAAAACGGATTCTTTCTCCTTTGGGTTTTATTTATGGCGAAAAAATATATTTAATCGCAATAGAAGAAATAAAAAGTAGTGAGCCAAGAACTTATATATTCCATAAGTTATCCGATATTCTCGTTTTAGAAGATACATTTGAAAGAGACAACTTTGACTTAAAAGAATATTCAGAAAGATCGTTTGGTGTTTTTCAAGGAGAAATCCTTAATGTGGAGTTAAAGTTCTCCAATGAAGTTGCAAGTGAAGTCTTGTGTTACTTTTTTCATCCAACTCAGAAAATTAAACAAAATGAAGATGGCACTGTGACTGTTAAATTCAAAGCTAGTGGTGAAAAAGAAATTCTTTGGCATTTATTTAAATGGGGAAATAGTCTTGAAATATTGTCTCCTAAAAAGCTTCGATTAGATTACATAAATGAATTATCCTCCGTTTTAAATCTATATAAAAAATCATAATTTTTATAAGCCCAGATCTGTCGTATTTTAGAGCAATAATGATTATGGTATTTAAAAAAGAAAGGACTTCTGATGGAAACTATCTTAATTGCAGCATTGGCATTATTTGTTGGTTTTGGAGCTGCAAAATTTTTTAATAAAGGTCAAAATTTCGAAAAAGAGCTTAGAGAATTAGAACTCTTAAAATTAGAAAAAGATCGATTAGAGTCAGAGAAAATAAGTATAGAAGCTAAAAACGAAGAATTAATTACTGAAAATCAACAGTTGAAAACGGATTTTGCACTTGTAAATCAAAGACTAGATTTAGTTACTGATCTAAGAAAAGTCATTAGTGATGACTTTACTAGCATCGCTAATAAAATAATAAAAGAAGAGCAAAGCGACCTTAGAGAACAAAATAAGGAAGTGTTGGAATTAAAAATTAAGCCTTTAACAGAAAATCTTGAACAATTTAGAAAAAGATTAGAGGAGTTTAATACCCAAGGTCAAACAAACACTCAGGAAATAAGAACACAAATTGATTTGTTAACTAAACAAAACAGCTCTATTAAATCCTCAGCTGATGAGCTTACTAATTCGCTTCGATTAAACTCTCAAGCTAGAGGTCATTTTGGAGAAATTATATTAGAGAATATCTTAATTAATTCTGGTTTAATAAATAAAAATGATGATTTTGAAAAAGGAAATTACATCATCCAAAAACAATTTAAGGACTTGATTGATTCATCCGCAAAGCCTAAGCCTGATGCGGTTGTGTATTTCCCTGACAACAAACATATTATTATTGACTCGAAGTGTCCTTTGAATAATTTTCAAGATTTTATTAATTCAGCGGATGATCAAATTAAACAAACTTATTTAAAAGAATTTTATTCATCAGTTGATAAAATGATATCTGAACTTAGCAATAAATATAACAACCTAGAAGATTTAAACACCCCAGAATTTAAATTGATGTTTATTCCTATTGAGGCCTGTATCACCTACTTATATTCTAATCAAAACTTAATTTTACAAGCTAGCAAGAACAACATTATCATAGTTGGACCTTCAACATTACTTGCTACCTTAAAAGTAGTTAAACAATCTTGGGTCCACAAAAACCATGAAACAAGTATGAATGAAGTCTTAAAACAAGCTACTAGTATATATGATAAATTCACAATTTTTTTAAAAAAAATGGAAGATTTAAATGGGAATTTTAGATCAGTTCAAAATGGTTTTGAAGGTGTCTTTAGATCTTTAAACGGCAGGGGTGGACTAATTGGACAAATTGATAAATTCAAAGAACTAGGTTTACAAACCAACCGATCAATAGACACTAAATACATTTCAAACTGCGAACCAGAAGAAACAATTTCCTAACCTATCTTCAAACAATATCATCATCTGAGCAGTTTGATTTTTAATAACGCTCATCGAGTACTTCTGTTATCACCTGTTTTAATTCAATCCTTTTTGCTATTCTTTCTGGGGTCATATCCCAATTAGCCGGTGGGGCTTCATCAAGTTCATTTTCTTCTATGTTAATAAATGGCGCATTTTCTTTTATAAATAACCTCATTAACTTATCTTCATTGTTGACCACATATTTAATATATTTTTTTGCAATAACTTCGAGCATTTTTACTTTTCGTTTTTTTCCGTTTTCAGTAATTGTTACTGTTTCACCCAATTCTTTGTTTAATGCTTCTGCAAAAGTTTTGGGGTGTTTAGGTCTGCCTTTTGGATTCCCTGATTGTCCTTTTTTAAATTGAGAAGCTTTTGGTGGGCTTTTATAGCCCACCTTTTCTTCTTCATTTGTCTGAGGTTCATATGAAACTTGATTTTGTTTCTCATTGAAGTTGTCATTAACTGTCATCTTATGCCTCTACTTTCTGCTTTGAAATTAATTTAACTTCATTTTTGGGAAATAGCTGTTTGTAGCGATAAATAATCACATCACAGTAATGAGGTTCATATTCAATAACATATGCTCTGCGCTTTGTTCTTTCTGCAGCAAGTAATGTACTACCGGAACCGGCAAAATTATCAAGGATTATGTCATTTGGTTTAGAACAATCTAAAATTGCGTCCATAATCATAGAAACAGGTTTTACTGTCGGATGAAGCTTTAAATCTTCAAGCGAATTGGGATTTGACGCTCTAACCCCTGGGTATTGCCAGATATTGGTCCTGTAACGTCCATGTTTTCCTAATTCGACATTGTTTTGATGTTTACCAATGCCATTTTTAAAGACAAAAACAAATTCATGTTGACTTCGATACAAAGACCCCATTCCTCCTGAACCTTTATCCCAAACACAAATGTTTTTTAACTCTGAATACACACCATCGGCTGCATCAAGCATATTTTTACTATGTCTCCAGTCCATACATTCAAAGTGGATTGAGCCCTCTGTTGAATTTTTAACTAAATTTTGCATTGATATACGCAAGAAGTTTGTAAACTCATCATTAGTCATCTCTCCAGATGCCATGGCAAATTCTTGATGTTTCCCACTTTCACAGACATGACCATTTACCTTAACATTAAAAGGGCTGTCATTAAACACTATGTTTGCTTTTTCCCCCTGAAGAAGACGTTCATAAGTTTCGGATTTTGTACTGTCTGCACAAATTAACCTATGCTTACCCAGTTGATAAATATCACCGGGTTCAACCACTTTAGGAACATTAACCGCATCATCTATTTCGTCACACTTATCTGTCTTTTTCTGTTTTTCATCAGACGGATCAAGAACTATCATGTCAATTTCAGGTATATCGAATCCGGTTAACTCAATATCGAAGTCCAAGTTCATCAATTCTTCTAATTCAATTTTTAAGACTTCCTCGTCCCAACCAGCTTCTAACGCAAGTTTATTATCTGCTATAGCGTAGGCCCTAATCTCTTCTGGTGACAAATGTTCTAAACATATAGTCGGTATTTCTTTTATTCCAAGTTGCTTAGCCGCAAGGTATCGACAATGTCCGGCAACAATCATACCTTCTTTGTCAATTAAGACTGGTGTTGTAAAACCAAACTTTTCAATGCTTTGGGCAACTTTGTAAATTTGCTTTTTGCTATGTGTTCTAGCGTTTTTGGGGTTAGCTTTTAGTTCAGTTTCATTTTTCAAAACTACATTAATCTGATCCCCGGTGTTTTTGCTTACATCTGCCATGATGTTTCTCCTTTTGTTAAGTAATTACATTAGAAGCAATATGGGCTTCTAATGTAATTTAATTGGTAATCTTATGTTGCCAGAGAAGATTAATTAACGTTTTAAATAGGCACTGAGCGTTGCCTTATATTAGTATTTTCAAAAATGCACAAAAAAATAGGCAAGTATTTCTGCTAAAAATAGGCAGCAAATCATTTAGTGTTCCCTGATAAATCCCTGTTATTTCTTTAGGGAATTAGTATCGGAAATACCTATTATCACTCAGCTTTAAATGTCAAAAATCACATCAAAACACCTAAAAAACGGAAAAAATCCCTGTTAATTCCCATAAACAAGGATTTCAGAAGGAGACTATTGCTGAGCAGACTACATCCACCACCATAAAAGACCGATTCATTAGAGTCGGTCTTTTATTATGCAATTATATGCGGCATCTAAGTCTGTAATTGATTCTTAGAACCTTTAGAAGCAATGATTATCTGGCAAAATAAAATAAAACAAAACATTCAAGGTAGATTCTATTTTATACAAGAAAAAGATTCTTGATGCCTTCTTTATTTTTTGAAGTATAGAAAGAATTATATAAAAAAGCTTGTTGATTTTTTTTATTGTTATGATATTATAATAATCACTGAGGGGGATTAGCTCAGTTGGTAGAGCGCCTGCCTTGCACGCAGGATGTCGCAAGTTCGAATCTTGTATCCTCCACCATAAAAAACCGGTTCTTATAGAATCGGTTTTTTATTATGTAAATTGATATTTTGACGATTGGTAGATAAAACTTATCTGCTTGAGGAGATTCTTACTTTTCAGCGCCCTTCTTCTAGTACTTTGTCTTGTTTCATTTTTTCAGAAAGCGTTTTAAGACTGCGAGATTAGTTTTTTATACATCTGAGTGTCAGTATCGCCTTCCGTTCCAAAAAATAATATTTTAGAATTTTTATCTATGCCTAGTTGTTTTCTATTTTCTTCATCGTTTGCAATAATTAAAAACCCTGCGAGTCCCGCGACCCCTGATTCTCCAGCTATTATGGGGGTCTCGTTATTCGCGAGCAATTGCATAGTTGGAGCTATACAGTCATCTTCAACAGTAACAAAGGCGAATATGCTGTTTTTAAGTATATCCCAAGCTAAAAGCGAAACTTCACCGCAAGACAAGCCTGCCATTATTGTTTCCAGCTGTCCTTCAACAACCGCAGGTTTCCCCTGTTTCGCGCTTTGAAAAAGACAATCCGCATTTTTTGGTTCTACAATGATAAATTTAGGAGAATCTTTACCGTAAATTTCTTGGCAAAAAGATACTACAGCAGCTGCCATTCCTCCGACTCCGCCTTGCAAAAATATATGAGTTGGTTTTTCTTTCATTTGTTCAAGCGCCTCATTTACCATAACGGTATATCCTTGCATAACGTTTTTTGGAATTTCGGTGTAACCTTCATATGAAGTGTCAGAAATCACAAAATATTTTTTTTCTTTAGCCGTTTCAGAAGCTATTTTTACAGAATCATCATAATTTCCGTCTATTCTGGTTACGTTAGCTCCGAATTTTTCTATTTCATTTTTTCTGTTTTCACTCACTAATGAGTGTATAAAGATTTCGCATTTGCATCCGAACATATTAGCTCCCCAGGCGACCGATTTGCCGTGGTTCCCGTCGGTTGCGCACGATACCGTTATTTCTTTGGTGATTGGATAATATGTTCTATCGATTAAATCTTTTGAATTTGCATCGATTCCTTTTTTCTTTAATTCTTCAATTAACAATCTAGCCACTGCATACGCTCCACCAAGAGCTTTAAAGCTTTTTAACCCAAACCTGTGGTGTTCATCTTTGTAATATATTTTATTGACACCAACCTTCAGAGCAAGGCTGTCTAAAGAATGAAGAGGCGTGGCTTTGTAGTTTTGCCAATCGATAATTTCCTTTTGAACTTTTTTAAAGTTTTCTAAGCTGAGAATGTCGTGATATTTATAGTCTTCTGAAACAAAGTTTTTATTTATTAAAAATGAAGTTGTACTTTTGTATTTATTGCATGCATTCATAAGTTAACTACCGCCAGATTTATTTTATATTAATTTCTGTCCATTCTAACATATTTCACACATAATTGTCCTGCCCCCGTATAATTGATCCGGAAATAGAATTAGTATTTTGGTAAAATATTGACAACAAGAAAGAACTAAAAAGCATGAAAAAAGGCGTTAAAGTTAAACCGGAAGAGATTATTGCGACGCTCTGCCAAATTGAGGTAATGATAAGTCAGGGAAAAACTGTCCCAATCGCTTGCTAAGATTTGGATATCACTGAACACCTATTAAATATGGAGAAAACAATATGGTGGAATGCAGATTCCGCGAGAAAAAGAACTTAAAAATCTTCAACTAGAAAATGCTCGCCTGAAAAAAGCAATAGCTGAGTTAACTCTTGAAAAACTCATTTTAAATGAAGCTTTATCGGGGAACTATTAAGCCCTCAACGTCAATGACAGTCAGTAATACATATCGTTCAAAAACCAGATATATCAGAGAGGAAAGTCTGCAAATGTCAAGTCCCCAGTTTTTGGTCCAGTTTTAAATTTAGTAAGTTAGATTTTTGTAGCTTAACTCTTGGAGCTGGTGGTTGATAATCTATAGTTTTAAATTTAGCTTATTTTTTCAAATTCTATGACATATGCATACATTTTAACTTTAGGATTCTGTTGAAGTTGGTTACGGTGAAACCCATTTTCTGTGAACGTGACAACAGTATGAAATGGATATTCTGTTAATTTAATATCTTTAAGATTTATCTCCCCGGTAAGTTTTTGAATACCGCAACTGTAAGTCTTATCAGTTATTTTTAATGGTATTGTATATTTTTTCATTAAATAGCCATGCAAAAACTGTTGAGTCTCGAATTTTTTATTTAAATCACATGTGCTTATGTCTTTATATATTCCTAGAGCTAATTCAGGCTCTCCGTTGACTTCTTTGTAATTTTCAGAAGCTATAGTCACATTTATTTTTATTTTTTTAGCATTCTTAAAATCGATAGGCAAAATAATTTTTTGCACATCAAAAGATCCATTTCTGATAGTTTCATTATTCTGAACTATGTAGAACTTTCCATTACATTTCATTTTTTCCAAAGCAGAACAGTAATCTGTTGTACAAAAAAAATGCATTATCGCCTTTTGTAAAAGATCTTGCTGACAAGGAACACAGTCAATAGGAGCAGCAGCACTAATAACTCCATCAGGGGTGAGTCCTGCCAACAATAAAGGCGCAAATGCTAACGCACTGGATCCTGCCGCAACACCTCCGCCAACAATGCCGACAACGGCTCCTCCCGGAATGACAGGGCCTGGACCTGGTCCTGGACCTGGGGGTGTCACTCTAGTTAAGGTTGCATTAATAGTTTGAGATGCAGTTGTTGCGCAATAAGCTTTTTCAAGGGACATTGCACACACAAATAAAAATACCATACTAAAAAATTTTTTCATTAGATCCTCTTTTGCTCATCTTATATACTTTAAAGTTAAATAATAAAAATTCAAGTTATATGCTATGGCAAAAAATAATTATCAAAAAAAATAATCAACAGAACTATATTAAATTTTTATATTAAGAGCAAAAATACTCTCCGTAATGAGGATCTATATGCCTTTATTCAGAAGAAATTTACTATTTTATATTTTAGCTATTGTCTTATTATTTCCCACTGCTGGGCATTCTGAAACTTTAAAAGTTGAAAAATTCTCCAACCCTGTAAAATTTGCTAATAAAATTTCTCAACCAATAAACTTGTCATTTACTACAACGGGCCACTGGAAACTGCGAGTAGAACCGCTTGATTATGCTGTAAGAAACCAAGATGACCCGAATTATTCTATCCCTATTTCGAGATTAGAGATAACGGAGCTTGGGGGAACTCCAATTTCAAATTTTGAGTCTGGCAAAGTTATTGACATAAAAACAGGAAATACAAATGGGGTCAACAATTTAAATCTTTCACTAAATCTTAAAACTTGTGACTCTGACAGGCCGGGAGTTTATTTGGCAGATTTTAAATTCACTTTAGTCGGGGGGAATACGGTTGAGGCAGAGGATATTTACAGCCTCAGATTTAAACAGGACGAAATAGCTTCTATTACTTTTTCAAATAAGGTAGTAAATCTTTCAATCGATAAAGATAAAATATTAAGGAAAGGTAGTTCTCAAAACCTTTCTGTACCTGTAAGTTTATATGTAAGTTCTAACAAAAATTGGAAACTATTCATAAGAAAAAGTTCTGTATCTAAAGATGCAAAACTTACTTACTTTGTCAAAGTTTTAGGAGGAGATAGTTCTGTAATTTGCAATTTGACAAATGAATACATGAATCTAAGTGAAAATCAAATTCTGCTTGCTTCTGGAAAAGCAACGGTAAATGACTCATTAAATTGTTTAGATAAAAAAATAATAAACATTGATTATTTAGTCAAAGGTCCAGATGACCATTTTATTCCCGCTGGTTCAAGATCAGAAGAATTTGAATATAGGTTAGAAACGGAGAATTAATGATAAAAAAAGTAATTTTACTCCTTTTATTAATGTTTTCGATAAATATTGCAAATGCAGCTGTAAGAGTTTCTCCTAGCTATCTTGAACTTGATGCAAATAAAACAAATAAAGATTATATTACAGGATCTTTCAGCGTAGAAGGAGGTAAAGATGAAACAATAAGATTCAAAGTTTATCCTGTATTTTTTGAGTACGACAACAAAGGACACTTCGTTGAATTAGAAGATAAAAATCAAACAAATTCACTTTTAGGCAACATAAAGTTTTATCCGACTGAGTTTACTTGTAAAGACGGCATTGAACAAAAAATCAGATTTACTGTCACTGACTTAAAAACTCTGCCAAATGGAGAGTCAAGATTAGTATTGTTTTTAGAAGATGTTGACACAAAAGAAATTGTTATAAGAAAAGCAAATGGACAAGCAGGTGGAAAAATAATTGTTAAGACAAGAGTAGGAGTCCCGATTTATCTAGATAAAGGAAATTATACAAAAAAGGGAACCCTTGATTCTGTTGTTTTCAAAAAAATCGAAGATAAGTTTGCTTGTGAATACAAAGTATCATCGCTAGGAAATAGTAAAATTCGTTATGGAGGATACGGTTGCATCTCTCAAGGAGATAAATTAATAAAACAATTTGATGTAAATGGCTCAACTGTTGAAGGCGGCAAATTTTTAGAACGAGTACAGCAAATTGACATCCCCAAAGAAGATATTATAGACGGTCAAGAATACAAAGTAAAATTTATACTGACATATAAAGACGAACACGGCAAAGAAAAAATTTTAAAAAAGGAAATATTTTTTGTCCCTGACAAAACAGCATTAAATAAAATTTAAGAAAATTAGTCGAAGGAGGAATCAAAATGAAAAAACTAAAACTACTGTCAGCGATGTTGGCGATTGGAGCTATTAGCCTGAGTCTGCAACACGAAGTTAATGCGGCAACTACTGCATCGCAAACCATCACTGGAACTTTGGCGCTATCAAGGTCCATAGTTACTAACGGTGGTAACCTTACATCGGTAATTGATCCTGATACGGGAAACCTAAACACTGCACTTACCCCTGGATTTACGATTAAGTGCAACTCATCAGCATCACAATCACTAACATTGAAAGCCACATTGACCGACCAAGCAGGTCCA
The DNA here is from genome assembly GCA_023421795.1 of Cyanobacteria bacterium OH_PDB_230. Lineage (GTDB taxonomy): Bacteria > Cyanobacteriota > Vampirovibrionia > Gastranaerophilales > Gastranaerophilaceae > JAEZOG01. The sequence goes on along the minus strand of JAEZSO010000001.1, from coordinate 337,517 downwards.
TTAGTTAATGCTCTCTACGGCGATGGAACAACAAACCACATTATTCTCGCAAACACAGCAGCAGGTTCTATCCCGACAGCAGCAGCTATAGCAGACATTAAAGCAGGTAGTACTGATCCTGCAAATAACTCTAATGCCATTTCGTACACAGTAACCACACCATCTAATATTGGAGGGCAACTAACTTATACTTGGAATAACCCGGGACAATATTGGGATGCAACATTAACTCACAAAGGAAATACAAATACGTCATTAACTGTACCAATCGGACTTCCTGCTGCAAATACTTTTTCAGCAGACGATGAAGTCGGTTCATATCAAGCAGTTGTAACTTTATCATTCGTTTAAATAGTTAAGGAAAAGGGCAAGGTAAGCCTCGCCCTTTTCCTTAAGCAGAGAGAAAAAATGAATAAAAAACTTATTGTTATGATCGTGTGTGCGCTTCTATCTTGTTATCAAGGAGTATATGCAGCACAAACCGCGACCTATTATTTCTCTACAACTTGTCCACAAACAAACTCTGTCACTACAAACGGAGGAAATACTTCTGCAACAATAAACGTTGATACAGGGGCTCTTTCTGCTGCCTTCACTCCTGCGTTTATGATAACAACAAATTCTAAAAACTCACAGTCATTAACTTTATCCGCAAAAGCAAATACACAAGGAGGCTTACAGAATTCTGTCTTCAATATCAGTTCAACCAATTATATTATTTTAACTAATTCAACAACCTTACCTCCAATTTCTTCACTAACCGATATAAAAAGCGGAACTCCAACAGCAGCAAACAATCCAAATGCTATTGCGTATCAAATAAATAATCCAGCCGCCACCGCCGGTAAATTGAGTGTAACTTATAACTCAACAAACAAAAATTGGGATTTGACATTAACAAACAGAGGCCAAACCCCAACTTCCGTAACAGTACCGGTAAATACACCTTTAAACGGGACCTTTTCTACGGACGATGAAACCGGCTCGTATCAAGCAATAATAACCTTGTCTTTCAATTAAACATTTCAATACCAAAAACGATATGGATTAATTTGATATCAACATAACAAAATCGTTTTTTATAAAGAAAAATAGCATATATGAAACATTATTTATTATTTTTAATATTTTCACTTGTCTTTTGTTTAAACCTTCCAGCAAAAGCAGATTATATTGCTACGGAAACTTTTGTTGTAAATGTTTCTAACACGGTTACAGTCGTAGTTTCCGGAACATTATCGTCGCCTATTGATAGCTCTTCTGGAAACCTGGGGAATGCTTTAAACATAAACTTCAATATAGCGACAAACGAAGATCTTGAAAATATACACTTAAAAGCGCTTGTAACAGACTCGAACAGCATAAAACAAAGTGCTTTTGCAGCAACAGATGCAAGTGAAGTAAGCAGTAAAAACATTAACTTAGTATTTGGTAGCAACGTAGAATCTCCAACTTTAGCAGCTATCAATGACTGCAAACTGGTAACATCAACCCCAGCAAATAATCCTTGCGCTATTGCGTACCCAGGGACTATCAGCATCAACAATAATGGTCAGTTAAGTTACAGCACGAGCAATGGATATTTTTCGTGTGCTGTAAGATCAGGAACAAGTGATTTACACATGGCTTTAACAACAACAGCAAAAGCAGGCACTTTTGATTCCGTATCCTCTTTAGACGAAGCAGGGTTATATTTGGTAGAGATTTTCCTGGATAATATTCCATGATAAAAAAAATACTGATTGGCATACTGCTAATTTGTACACAATACGCTTTTGCGACAGAAAGTATTATTTCTTCTTTATTAATTAACGATAATGATGAAAGAGAAATTGAAATTGTAATGGAAAAAGACAAAATGTATTTGCCTTGCAAATACATTTTAGATTATCTTGAAATTCCTTACAAAGAAAGCCACGCAGAGAAAAGCTTGTCATTTAAAAACGTAGTAATAAAAACAAATACATTCATACTTAACGGAAAAAAAGAAAATTATCCTGTTTATTTTATAAAAAATGGGATGACAGGCATACAAAACGAATTTTTTGTCTCGGCAGAAGCTTTATCCAAAGCAACAGGAAAAAATGTATCAAGCGATACTAAACAACTTATTGCTTTTATCAGAACAATAGACCCTTTTCTTGAAAGTGAAGAACAAAATAAAAATCCTTTTGCTGTCAAAAATGGCATTTCAAAAACAAAAGCTTACGAAGAAATCACCCTTCCGGAACAAAAAGGGTGGATAAGCATTGATACTATTGGAGTCAGAAACAACGTGCTTTCTGACAGTTATTCTCAGATGTATAAAGATACACAAAACAATAATTGTTCAATGAATAATAACTTACAGGTATTATTAACAGGGAGATTACACTCCGGGCAGTACAAAATAGATATGGGAACTAACAGCTATAGCAATAATATGCTTGCCTTTTCTGGGATGGGAATCCAATATAAAAATCAAGTAAAAGACAAAGATTATATAATTGGAAAAGCTGACTCGTGGGATTTTGCAGGAATGGGAATAAGTACAGAAATGATGGGTATACAAATAAAAGAGCACCTAGAAAATATTAATACTAATTATAAAAATATTGAAGGAACGGTGTCTCCCACAAGCATTGTAAAGGTATATATCAACAATGATTTTGAAAAAGAACTAAGCACATACGGTGGTTACTACTCTCTTAAAGACTTATATTACGGCAATGAAGTTACAAAAATAAAAATCGATGAAATTTTAGCAGATGGCACATCTAAAGAAATTTTTTACAAAGATTATAAGAACGTTATAAATCAACAAAAAACCCCTAAAGATGATTTTATAATGGGAATAAATGGCTTACAAAACAGACTTTGGGCAAATAATGGTTATATTTATCAGTCGACCTCAAAAAAATTCATATTGGGCTATAAACATAAAAAGGAAATCTCGGAAAAACTAAGTTTTGAGAACTTTCTTATTGCAGATAAAATCATCTCTACAACATTAAATGGCAATTGGAACAGGAGTATTTTAGGCAATAAAAGATATCTAAACTACACAACAATGAGAAATCCCAATTCCCTAGAGGGGGAAACTTATATGGGTGCATTGACTTACAAAAATAATGACAAGATGGATTCAAAATTATTTTTTGGTGCGAGCAACTCACTTTCACAAGAAAGTACAGTCCCAAGTGGTTTGGGATATTTTTTAAAATATGAAAACAATTACTATGCTAACAAAGATACCTCCTTAAAAGGAAGTCTTTTTGCTGGTTCACCAAATTTTTATATGGCAGGATCTTCTACCGGGATGGGAGGAACAATGGCTGATAAAATAGGTGCAAGCATAAGCGGGGGAACTCGTTATAAACTTTTTTCTTTTTCAGGAGGTTATTCTAAATACAAATCTAATTTTGGAAATTATTATGAAGGCGGACTACTTGATTTTGACGAATATAACTTGATGGCAAGAGCAAATTTTAAAAAATTTCCAGTACTAAGTTTAAAAATAAATAATAAAAAAGGAATGAATCAAATCGGAGAAATAAAATCAAGCTCCTGCGAACTATCAGCATTAAAAAGAATAAAATGTTTCACATTAAACAGTGGAATAAGAAAAAACAGTTATTCAAACAATTATCAAGCAAAAGGATACTCGAGCTATTCTTCTGAGTATTCAGATACTTTTTCAGAAGTAAGTTTTCCAGTAGGCAAAAAATTTGGTTATACAAACTTAAGTCATAATATTGTCGAAACAACTTCGGATACAATGATTAACAACTATAACTCTTGCAACGTTAGCTATTCTACACCTTCTTTTAAAGGATTTAATATAAATTTATCAGGTGGTTTTCGTTATACTGGAACAACTAAAGGTAATGACCTAGGAATGGGCATATCCAAAAGGCTCAAATCAGGTTCTAACATCAGCTTAAATTACCGTTACAGTCAAACACCTTATTATATAATCGATAACATGTATCTTCCATCAAGTACAAGACACTCAATAACTATAGATTTTTCGGAATTATACGGGATAGGGAGTAAAGGACCTGAAGCAATCGGTACTGGAAATGAAAACAAAGGATACTTGCAAGTCAGTGCATTTTTGGATATAAACCAAAATGGGATTAAAGACAAAGACGAACCGATGATAGACAATATTCCAATAAAAGTTGAAAATAGCTCAGAAGTATTACTGACAACTAAAGATGGAACAACAAAACTCAAAGCAGAAGACGCAGGAATTCATAATGTACAAATTTTTGAAGATGAACTGCCTACATTACTTTCTTGCCATAAAAAAACTAAGCCTTCCAGATATATAAAAATAAATAATAATTCTAAAACAACTGTAGATTTCGGATTGATAAGCTCTGTTGGCAATATTAACGGGTCTGTGACAATCAAAGACGAATTCAATAATTCATTAAGACTTAATGATTTGGTTGTTAGCGTTTTAGACCTTCAAGGAAAAGAAGTTAACTATACTAACTTAAACGAAGATGGAACCTTTTCGTTCTCTGGGCTTAGTCCTGGAAAATATATTATCTCAATAGATAAAGAGCTCCAAGATATTTATAAACTAGTACCGGAAAGTAATTCTGAAAATTTTATTATAGAAATTCCCCCCGAATACAAAGACTATGTAAATATCGACAATGTTAACCTAAATTATAAATATGAATTATAAATTTCATACTCATTAATTGTCTTGCTGTCCTTCCCCCGCATAATTAGTCCATAGTTTAAAGTTAGTATCTTAGCTTTTGGAGCAGGCGGCCTATAACCTAAAGAACTATGAGGTCTGACTTGATTGTAGTGGTTTCTCCAACTTTCAACTATTACTTTTGCCTCTTTTAAAGTATAGAATATTTCTCCATTTAGTAATTCATCTCTTAGTCTTCCGTTAAACCTTTCATTGTAGCCGTTCTCCCAAGGACTTCCAGGTGTAATATCTGCCGTTTTAACTTCCAGTATTTCTAACCATTTTTGAACTTTCTGTGCTGTAAACTCACTACCGTTATCACTTCTGATGTAATCAGGCATTCCTTCTTGCAAAAAGAGCTCTGATAAAACCTCCAAAACGTGTGCAGCATTTTTTGCATTAAAAAATCCACCACTCTTAGAATGATGGATTTAAGTTCGGATATCTGAGTTCAGACAGCAAAATTCTCTAAATAAATTCATGTAAATTAGGAGAAGATATCATTTGTAATTATGGACTGAATCTTCTTCAGAATCTTGGATAAATATAAAAATCATAGATGACAATGCCGTCATTACTATTATGAGGCTTAACGTATTATATGCGTCAGAATATATAAAATAAGCATATACAGCCACTAACGATGCGACCAATACCGATAGTGTTAAAATTTTATTCATGATAATTATATCCCTGTACTAATAAACTGCGATATTAATTTCTGAACAGTACTTTAACTATTTATAGTTTAACTCTTTTTATAACTGAAATCCTGCAAGATAAAAGAGATTTGATACAAATCTTATTAAGGTAAAATTAACACTTTAATCAAGTTTTATTAAGCTTTGCGTTAGAAATTAAATATCTTTCGAGTTACAATATTGTTGTAGAAAAAAATACAGATTAATATTAAACAATAGGCGGGTATAAAATGGAAAAAGAAGAAAAAATTGCTGAGGTATTTACCTTAATGGAAACAACAGCAAGAGTTGGAAGAGAACTAGTTACCAAAATATTTGCATCTAAAAACGAAATCCATAAAAATAAAGTTAATTTTACTCAATTTCAAATTCTTGAAGCGATAGTCAAAAATCCAGATATTACCCAAGGAAATTTATGTACAAAATTATTTAAAAATCAGATGTATATAAGTAAATGTTTAAAAATATTCGAAAAATATAAATATATTAAGCATAGATTTATCAATAATGATGGCAAAACTTCAACAGGCTATAGCATAACTGAAAGAGGTTTGATTGTTTACAGAATAGGCGTTGCTACACTAGATGAACTTGAAAAAAAAATTATTGCCAATCTAAAAGAAGATGACGTTGAAAAAACGACTTTTTATTTAAATAATCTTGAAAAAATTATTACAAATATTATTAAAACATCAAACCTCAATCCTCTCAAAATTGAGGAAGACGGGGAAGAAGAGACATAAAGGGCTTCAGAATGAAAGAGAAAAAACATTACAAAGATAGTGTATTTTATTCAATGGAACAAGCCGTAACTTATTTAAGATTAGTTAGTTCTCAGCTTTTTAAAAAATTGAATATTGATATTTCTGTTGATCAGTTTATTGCATTAGACACTATTAATTGCAATGAAAATGTTTGCCAACGTGATTTGTCAAAGTTAATTCTTAAAGATCGTCCTTGTACTACAAGACTTTTAGAATCATTAGAAGATAAAGGATTTGTCAAACGAACAGTCGGAGCAAAGAAAAACAGATTAGTTAAAAAAGTTTTTGTTACAGAAAAAGGGAAACAAATTTTAGAAAAAAACAAGGTTGAATTAACCAATTCTTTCTATCAATTTTTTGAAAATATCAGCGAAGAAGAAATTGAAACATTAGAAAAAATACTTAATAAAATTAAAATTAGTTTGGGCAATGTTGTAAAACTTTCTATATAAGAATTTTTACAAATAACATTTAATAGATTTTTCAATCCAATATGTAAATTCAATATTAGAATTTTGTATTTCATATTCTTTCATTTTTAAATACATTTCAATTCCATCGGAAACATCGTGCCATAAATCAACAAAGACAAAATCATATTTTGACCCTGATAAAAAACTTTCTGCATATTCAAACGCATCTGTTTTAATTATATTAATTTTTTGAACATTTTTAAATTGCGGTAAAATATATTCTTTAAATAAATTTATTATATTGTCATTGTTTTCAATGATAGTGACGCTTTCTACATTGTTTTTTTCTGAAACCATGTAAGCATAATAACCTAGTCCAAGCCCGAAGGTTAAAACGTTGCCAAATGCTCTTTCGATAGGTTCTTTCATAGTATTTATTTCATTTGGAGTAACACTCATCCAAAGTCTGTCATTTTCAAATATTGCAGGATACAAGAATTCTGTTTCAAAAAAACCAAGTTGTGGGATTTGTCTTCCATTTTTGAGTTTGACAATATCATTACAGACAAAGCCTTCATAAGCTTGGTATTTCCCCATTTTAAACTCACAATTACCAATCTTTTGTTCAGTGAATTTTATATTCTTATAATATGGATTCTTTTGATATGTTTTCATATCAAGTTTTTCAACCATGTTGATTAAATAATCATAAAATAAATCTTTGTCTTCTGAATTATTTATTATGTCCAGCTGAAAATAAGAAGATAACAGAGAAGTGAAAGCATATTCGGCAGATACACCAACATTCAGCATTTCTTTTATTTCGCCCTCGGTTATAAGCTTTGGATTATTATTCAAATATTGCCCAACTCTATAAAATATTTTGTTATTATCATTTCTTATATTAAATTCTGATATATTATCAATAAAGTGCATTCTTTATAATTTGCCTCCAACAGCTTTATATAAGCTTATTTGGTTTATATAGCAATCAGTTTTACTGTTAACAACCATTTTGTTCATCATCAAAAGCATTTCTTTTTGCTGAAGTAAATCGAGATTTGAAATTAATCCGTCATGATATTTAATTTCAGAGTATTTAAAATCTTTTTTCTGCATATTATAAGAATTCAAATTTTTTAAATATTTGTCATAATCAAATTTTAGAGCACAGATGGCATCATTAACTTCCTGCATTGCTATTAAATTGGTTTTGTAATAATTTTGCAAAGTCTGTTCATAATAATTTTTCTTTAATCTTAAATTAGCCATTTTAGCTCCGCCTTTGAAAACATCCAGCATTGCCGACCCGCCAAAAGCTGCAAGAATGTTTTCCCAGTTCATAGAACTTGCATTTGCAAAGGAATTAAAAGTAAATAAACCTAAAAGATTAATATTTGGCAAAAATTCTTTCTTGGCAATTCTTACATCTAATCCCGATTTTTCTACCATTTTTTCCGCTACTTGATAGTCAGGACGATTTGTAATAACTTCAGATGAAATAATATCAGGAATAGATTTCATTGCCGCTAGTTCATCATAAGATAATCTTTTAAATTCGTTTATATTATTTGGGCTTTCACCAATCATGACTGCTAATGAATTTAAGAAAATTTCTCGTGCTTTTTTAAAATCAGACATATCAGCAACAGCTAATACATAATTTTTTTCAGCTCTCACTAAATCTGCAGTTGAGGTTAAACCTTGTGTATTTGTAATTTTATTTAATTCATATATTTTTTTTCTGTCCTTTATAATTGCATCTTGAAGAAAGATTAATTTATCTAATTTCACTATATGAAAATAAGTTGCTCCGATTTGAGATGAAATAGAAATATTAATTGCTTTTTCATTGAATTTTGCCATTTCGTGCAGTTTTTTTGCTGATTTTGTTTTATCGTGATTTTTCAAAAATATGTCAGCTTCGTAGTTTACAAGCATTGGAATAGAAAAAGAACTATCTGTATTTGTTGTATAAGGAGTTTTATAAATTAATGGAGAAACTCCGATTTGAGCACTTGGAAGCTCTTGTGCAAACTGTAATTTTACATTTTGTTTTGCTTGTTCTACTTTTAATGTCGCTATTTTCAAATCCTGATTTTCATTTAATGCTTTTACAATATATCCTTCTAAATATTCGTCATTATAGCTTTTCCACCAATCCAAATTAATATTTTCGAATTTGTATTCCGTTACTTGCGATTGGATTACGTTATTTTTTTGTGCAAAAATGCTCGCACTCGCCGGCATTATATTCAATGCTAGAATATTTATACTTAAAATTGTTGATATTAATTTTTTGTTTTTCATGACTGACCTCTTCTGTTTATTAGTTTTTTCGGCTTTTTTATAAATAATAATAATGGGATTAAAAGAAAGGTTATGAAGGCAAACCACCTGAATGTGTCTATATATCCCCACAAATGTGCTTGTTTAAGTAATTCTCCATAAACTACCCCGTGAGCCATTCCTTGCGCAGTAATAGGATCAACTGTACTAGAAAAATTTGCAGTTGCTGCAGTTACTTTTGCTACAAAAGCATCATTTGTATAATTTAAGTTTCTTGTCATCATCATTTGATGCATCTGTGCAAACCTTGAAATCATCGTTACGGAGATCGATGTACCGATTGCTCCTCCTGTATTTTTTAACAAATTTTGGATTCCTGATGCATTTGTCAAATCCTTATTATCGATTGTCGCACAAGACAATGGAACCAATGGGGTTAAGGAAAAGAAAATACCTGCTCCATAAAATATATTTGGGATTGCAATTGAGTTTAAGTTAATTTGAAGGTTAATCATCCCAAAATACCAGCTGCCTAAACCTAAGAAAAACAAGCCTATGGCTGCAATTCTTCTATCGCCAATGTGTTTCGCAATAATAAAATAAGCAAATAATGCTATTAGATTTCCAGCTCCTCTTATTCCCATAGAAAGTCCGCTTAAATATGAAGTGTATCCCATCAAGTTCTGAAGCATTGATGGCAAAAGAGACGCAGAAGCAAGGAAGACTGCCATCAAAATTACTTGAATAAAAGTTCCCCAAAAATAAGTCGGGTCCTTTAAAATACGCAAGTTTAAAAGTGGTTCTTTGTTTCTAAATTGAGATACAAAGAAAATTATTGCGCAGGTTAAAGAAAACGCACTCAACCAACAAACCCAGCTTGAACCGAACCAATCTGCATCATTACCTTTATCAAGTATAATTTGCATTGAAATTAGCCAAAGTGAAAGAAACGTGATTCCTACAGTATCTACTTTTACATTTTTTTCTTTGCGTGCATAAGGCGGATCCTCAAGTATTTTTTTTAGCCATAAAGCACAAATTATCCCTAATGGAATATCAATCAAGAAAATCCATTGCCAACACCAGTTTTCAGTAATCCATCCTCCTAAAATCGGGCCAATTACAGGTGCTAAAATAAATACTAACCCAAAAATAGCCATCGCTTTTTGGCGTTCATGTGGTGGAAATGTTTCTAAAATTATTGCTTGTCCTAGCGGTAACAGAGCCCCACCGCCAATCCCTTGAAAGAACCTGGAAACAACCATCATAAACATTGAATTTGAAATTGCACACGTAAATGATGAAATAGTAAATAAAATTACCGCATAAATAAATAATTTCTTTCTACCTAAAATTCTTGATAGAAAACCCACCATAGCAATTGCTATACCACTTGCCATAAGATAGCTTGTAATTATCCAAGTCGATTCATTCATACTAATTGAAAGTGCACCTGCGATATTTACTAATGCAACATTTGAAATTGTTTCATTAAGTGCAAAAATAAACACCGCCATTAACACCGGTAATGCAATTGTCCAAGGGCTATACTTAGGCTTCCAGTCTTCTATTGTTATATCACTTGACATTAATTCACCTAAATAGCTTTTCTAATATTAACTTTAGGTTCAACACTCATTCCTGGAATAATTTTTTGCATTTGTTCTTGTGTAAGATTAGTAAAGACAATTTTTACAGGAATTCTCTGAACGATTTTTACAAATGAACCAACCGCATTTTCTGGTGGGAACATGGAAGATTTTGCGCCAGATGCTCTTTGAAAGCTATCAATTTTACCAACAAATTTTTCGTGAGGATATGCATCAACTTTGATTTCTACATCTTGCCCTATCTCCATATGTTCAAGTTGGTTTTCTTTATAATTTGCCACAATCCATACATTGTTTGGAACAATAGTTAATAATGGAGTCCCGGGTTGAACCAACATGCCTACTGAGGCCTTTTTACCTGCTACAGTTCCATCTTGAGGAGCATAAATTCTTGTATAAGACAAATATAATTCCGCTTGATCTTTCAATGCTCTTAACTCAGCAATTTGTGCATCAGCAACGCTCTTACCTTCTTTTGTGATTAAAGCTTGAGAGGTATTTGTTAAACCTGCTTTTACATTATCATATTTTGTTTTTGCATCATCATAAACTTGTTTTGAAACCGCACCTGCTTCATATGAATGTTTATATCTTTCATAGTTAGCCTTAGCTGTTTCAATTTGAGTCTCCATTGCTGAATGATTTGCTTTTGCATTTTTTTGGTTTTGTATTGCTTGCTCGTACTTAGCTGTTGCTTGGGCAAGTTTGATTTTGTAATCGTTATCTTCAATTACAGCAATTAAATCACCTTTTTTGACTTGTTGATTATCCTCAATTAAAACATCAACAAGCTGCCCTGACACTTTAGTTGAAACTTGAACGGTAGTGGTTTCAACATAAGCGTCGTCGGTTGAGACATAGCCTAATTCATCATATATAAACTTCACACCAAATATTAGAACCAAAATGGCCAAAACAATTATTAATTTTTTATTTGGTTGATTTTTCTTTTGTTCATTAATTTTTTCTTTTTCTTCCATTACTATAAATCCTATCTCATATTGTACTTTATTCACTTGTAGAAAATTCTACAATTATAATATACTACAAAAATTTTTAAACAGCAAAACAAAACTAATATTAATTAGTCCAATACAACATATTTTAATAATGATGAATTTAAAGAAATTTAACGGAGTATTTTTCTTCTATATCGTTCTTTAGGGTCTTTAAAAAAAACATAATTGGTTGCAAGCCTTCTTTAGTTGCACCGAAAATGTCAGTATCGAAATTTTTAACAGTTTGCACTGCAATTTTGTGAACTTTTTTGCCTTCTTCAGTTATAAAGTTTGGCATAATAACTTGTCTTTTACCTTTTATTGCAGTTCTTCTTTCTATATAACCTTTTTCTTCTAAATCAATTAGGAACTTTCCTGTATAAGCCCGACCTTTAAGAATTCTTTTGGCCAGTTCAATTTGCAAAATCCCCGGTTCGTGCAAAATTTCATCTAAAATTATAAATTCATCATAAGAAATACCAAAATTCAATTCTTTAAATTTAGCCGTAACAGCTTCTTGCAAAACCCTTGCAGTAGCTTCTAAATTGTATTCTAAGCTTTCAGTATAGCGATTAATTTGCATAGTTTATCCTTCGTAAAGATAGTATCATAAAAACTGTTGATTATTCTACAGTTTTTATAAAGCTTATACAAAATAAAAAATCCACCACTCTCAGAATGATGGATTTAAGTTCGGTATTGTAGTCTAGACAGCAATTTTCTCTATATATTCACGCATTTACTCAATTACTATTTAGTATTAACATGCAATCTTTTTTTATACATTTCTGACGTAATAAACCAAATATTTGTAAATTTATTTCCATATCTATCTTCGTAATTAACTGTAATATTAAAGTTTTTTGGCATTTTAGGATTTTCGAAAAAGCCTTCACATTCTAACATTGTTTCATTAGTTTCTCTAGGTTTAAGATTTTTCGTAAATTTAAATAAAGGCATTTCTGAGATTGGAATTTCATGCCAAATATATTCAAAATCTTGATCGAAATCAAATGAAATATTATAAGCAACTCCTCGGCCAATATTCTCTATCTTTAAATAAAATTCCGTCCAATTTTTATCTTGGACATAAACATACACCAAAGGTTCGTCCAACAACCTGTTACTTTTTTTCATTTGATTAATCATCAAGAATGTTAAAAGTGTATAGCAAACGGTAGCAAAAGCAGTCACTACAGATGAAAAAGTAATAAGATTTTCCATTCTTTTATACACTTTCTAGTGATAGAATAAGCTTTTTATTATGTAAAATCGGAGAAGCCGGGATTCGAACCCGGGATGCAGTTGCCCACATAACACCTTAGCAGGGTGCCGCCTTCAGCCACTCGGCCACTTCTCCATGTATTAATTTCTTGCTAATAGTCTAACATAAACCTTTTGATGAACACAAGCACTTATTTTATAAGTTCTGACAGCAATATACTGCTTTTTTCCGCAATTGCTTCATTATATGCAAGGGGGTCTGCAATCTTAATGTTAGTCCTTTTTTCAATCTCAGGATCAAAATAAGGTTTTCTCATGTTCTCTTTCACCAAATTGTCCGCAAAATACACTAACGACGCGACATTTAGCATCGAAGATTTCAAAGGATCATGGTGATATTTTATCGCATTTGCAATTATAATCGAAAGCTTCCATTGGGTTGCAAGGAAAAAACCTACCTCTGAATGGTTTGTTTTGAAAAATATTTTTTCTGCTTCAATAACGTTTAACCCACGGTTAGCAAGCTCATTAGCTTTGGCAAACAACACTGAACTTTTTTTATACAGCAAAATTTTGCCTATATCATGTAAAAATCCAAGAATGAAGGCTTCATCAGGATTCATAAGCTTGAAATCTTTCGCCAGCTGTTCACAGGCAATAGCACATTTTACAGAATGCTCCCAAAGCTCTTTGCCACCTGACGTCGACAACATTGATTTCATCGCGACCGTTAATATTATATTTTTGGTCTGGTTCATCCCTATAAGAGCTATAGCCTTGCTGATAGATGTAATCTGCTGAGAAAGACCATAATAGGCCGAATTTACCAATTTCAAAACCTGAGTTGAAAGAGCCTGGTCATAGGAAATTATGTTTGCAAGCGTGTTTAATCCCGCCCCTTCATCTTTTATTATGTTCAGGGCTTTAACAATCACATGCGGCATCGCCGGAATTTGTGTCGGTTCTATCAGGAACTCATTTAAACTCATTTATACCTGTAAGTGTTTTTTTATTGAAAGTAAACTTCCACCGGCTCCAAACCCTATTGCAATGATAAAAAGGGTAATTATAACTATGTTGTTTGCTAATAAAGGCGATGGAACCATGAAGAATTCATGGGCTTTTTGTAATCCGTTTTGGACTGCGTTAAGAGGGAATAATGAAAGCAACGCTCCTATAAATCCGTATATTGCACCTTGCAAGATAAGAGGTATCTTAATATACCAGTTACTAACTCCCATAAGGCGCATTATCTCAATCTCTTCTTTTCTGGATTGGATTACAAGTTGAATTGTATTGTTTATTATAGCAATTGTCAAGATTGCTACAACTATAACGACCAACACAGTCATCGTATTGATAACTTTGTTGAAAACTTCCATTTTTTTAGCAATGTCTTTGGCATAATTCAGGTCTTCGATGCCTTGCATTCTTTTTATTTTTTCATATACATCATTTATATTTTCAGGCTTATCCACCTTAACATGCAATGTATCGGGAAGAGGATTTTGAATATCTGAAACCTCAATTTCTTTTTTCATATCATTCCAGGCTTTTTCTTTAGGAATAATTTTAACTGCTTCGACATGCGTAAGCTCTCTAATTCGGCCCTGTATATGAGACGGATTAGCATTTGATTTCAAGTAAACTGAAATTTCCAGAGCATTACCTAGTTCATGAACAAATGAGCTCAAAGACAACGTTGTTCTGAACAACGCTCCAAAAATCGTCAAAATGGCGGCCATTGTTGTTATAATAGCTATATTGATAAGACCTGTTCTGCGGATACCGCTTATAGTCTCCATTGCCATCCTGTATATGATTCTTAACTCACCAAGCCAATCTTTTGGAATGTGAGCTTTTACTTTTTTCTTTATCCTTGTTCTATTTTCGTTACTCATATGTACCTGCTTGAATATCTCTTACCACTTGACCTTGATCCAGCGTAATAACTCTTTTTCTGAAATAATCAACCATCGCGTGGTCATGGGTTGATACCAGAATTGTAATGCCCTTCTGGTTAATTTGTTCAAGAATCTGCATGACTTCCATGGAGTTCTTTGGATCCAAATTACCTGTAGGCTCGTCCGCTATAAGTAATGGAGGACCATTAACAATAGCTCTTGCGATACTTACCCTTTGCTGTTCACCACCAGAAAGCTCTGACGGCTTGGCTTTCATCTTATCTATCAAGCCAACGACTTTTAAAGCACCTGTAACTCTGGCTTCTATTTCTCTGGAGCTCATTCCGAGAGTTCTTATAACATATGCAATATTGTCATATACGCTCTGGTTTTGAAGAAGTTTATAATCCTGAAAAACTATGCCCATACATCTTCTTAAGTTAGGTATCTTATCATTAGGCAAATTAGCGATATTTATACCGCCTACCATAACAGTTCCACTTGTAGGAGTTTCTTCCCTGTATAAAAGCTTCATTAGAGTAGACTTACCGGCTCCGCTGGAACCGGTTAAAAACACGAACTCGCCTGACATTATGTCAAGATTAACGTTCTTTAATGCGTAAGCATTTTTATATCTTTTAGTAACACCGCGTAATTGAATCATTTTATTTTACAAATCCTATAATCTTTTCTGCTAATTTATCAGAGGTTAAGCCATAAAGTTCCATTAGCTCTCCTGCATCTCCGCTTTGTCCGAATTCATCGTATGTACCTATTCTAAGGACTTTCACAGGATATTTTTCGCTTAATGTTTCACAAACGGCTGATCCTAAACCACCTATCACAGAATGGTTTTCTATTGTAACAACCTTGTTTGTTTTCTGCGCCGATTTCACTATTGTTTCAGAATCCAAAGGTTTTACGACCGGCACACTGATCACTTCTGTACTTATGTTTTTTTCCTCTAAAATTTTAGCACATTCAATAGCTTCAATCAAAGTTTCACCGTTTGTGACTATTGTCAAATCGGTACCTTCTCTTACTACTTGTGCTTTTAAGGGATTAAACTTATATTTTTCATCAAACACATCAGGAAGATTTGAACGAGAAACTCTCACATATACAGGGCCTTTGTGCTCTGCAGCGTATTTAACAGCTTGTCTTGTCTCTTCAGCATCAGCAGGCACGATAACTGTCATATTAGGGATAGCTCTCATCAAAGCAATATCTTCAAGTGCCTGATGGCTTGCACCGTCCTCTCCTACCGTAATCCCGCCGTGGGTTGCTACTATTTTTACATTGAACTGAGGGTAACAAATTGAATTTCTTATCTGCTCCCAAGCTCTACCTGACGCGAAAACTGCAAAAGTGGAGACAAAAGGAATTTTACCCACAACAGAAAGTCCTGCCGCCGTTGTCATGGCATCTTGTTCTGCTATTCCCACGTTGAAAAACCTTTCAGGGAATTCTTTAGCAAAAAATTGGGTTTGGGTTGAGCAAGAAAGATCCGCATCAACAACCACTACATTTTTATTTTCTTTCCCCAACTCGACAAGGGCTTTTCCATATTCTGTTCTAACTGATTTTAATACTTTATTATCTGACATAACACAACTCCTAAGCTAATTCTTTTAACGCAAGTTCCAACTGTTCATCATTTGGGAATTTCCCATGCCAGCCGGCAACATTTTCCATAAACGAAACACCTTTACCTTTAACCGTACTTGCGACTATAACGGTAGGTTTTTCGGCCAATTTAGCTTTTTCGATGGCATCATATATCTGGACAATGTCGTGTCCGTCTATTTCGATGGTATCCCAACCAAATGCTTTGAATTTAGAAGCTACACAACCCACAGCTTTTACTTTTTCCGTACATCCATCGATCTGAAGCTTGTTTCTGTCTACTATTCCGATTATATTTTTAAGGTTATGATGAGACGCGTTCATAGCAGCTTCCCAAACACTTCCTTCTTGGAGCTCTCCATCACCCATATAAACAAAGATTTTGCTGTCTATGTTGTCCAACTGGAGGCCTAAAGCCATACCGCAGGCCATAGAAAGACCCTGCCCCAATGAGCCTGTCGAAACTTCAACACCGTTTAACAATTTGCAAGAAGGATGCCCTTGAAGTTTAGTTCCAATCTTTCTGTATCCCATAAGCTCAGACTCCGGAAAATAACCGCAATGAGCCAAGATAGTATATAAGGCGGCTGAAGCGTGCCCTTTAGAGAGAATAAATCTGTCTCTTTTGTTGTAATCAGGATTTTTATCTCCTTCAGGGAAATGCTTCATGCATTTTGTGTATAAAACAGTTAGAATATCGACTGTAGACAAGCTTCCGCCGGGGTGTCCAGACTTGGCGTTGTGTATCATCGATACAATTTCTCTTCTTAATTTTTTTGCTGCTTCTTTAATTTCTTGAATTTCTTGATCTGTTAATGTTTTTGACATAAACCACCTATTTCTACACTTGAGCTTTCCCAAAAATAAGCTCTTTAAATCTGACCATAATAACTTTTATTAAAAACAAAGGAAGTGTCGGGAATATCCTTTTGAACCTTGAAGGCTGCATAAGCAAGCGATAAAGCCATTCACAGCCTAACTTTCTGTAAATTACAGGAGCTCTTTGAACTTCTCCTGACCATACATCGAAACTTCCGCCTACTCCTATATAAACAGCATCTTGGAGCTGTTCTCTTAATTTATTTATAAAAAATTCTTGTTTTGGAGCACCAAGAGCAACCAACACCAATTTTGGCTTGATATTAGAGATTTCAGCGATTATTTCCATCTCTTCGTTTTCATTAAAAAACCCATTTCTCTTATATGCAATATTTAGCCCCGAGAACTCTTGAACAAGGTTATCGCAAGCTTTAACAAGGATGTCCTCTCTGGCTCCTATTAAAGAGACAGGGTACCCTTTTTTTGCGCACATAGAGATTACTTCTTTAGAAAATTCAATCCCCGGAATCTGCTCCTGATTTATACCGTTTATCTTTAAAGCTATCTTTATGCCCACGCCATCGGGGATAACAAGTTCAGCATTTCTAAGAACATTGGCAAATTGAGGATTCTTTTCAGCAAGCTCAATCATTTCAGGATTAATCGTAACCACCTGAGCTGGTTGGGATGATTCCGTTTTTTCTTCTATATATGAAAGTGCATCTTTAAAATCAAATAAATCTACACCAAAACCTAATATTTTTTCTTGTTTTCTGTCCATATCTCTATATTTTACCTGAGTTGTCTTTAAAGCGCAAAAGGTTACAAAGTAATGTTTACCATTTCATCACATATTCTTTTTCCTGATAATTTTCAAGATACTGGAACACTTCATCCACCGTATTTGCGATATAGTAAAGCTCTCTTGTCTCTTCTTTCGCAAATTTTTCTTTATAAACATTCTCAAACATTTGAAATAAAGGAGTGTAATAATCGTCCAGATTCAAGAATATTACTGCTTTTTTATGGTAGCCTAATTGTTTGGCAACCATTATTTCAAATATTTCTTCAAAAGTTCCAAAACCGCCCGGAATCGCAATAAACACATCGGAATGTTCTTCCATTGTAGCTTTTCTTTCCCTCATATCTTTTGTGATTATTGTCTGCGCAAGATGGGGGTTACATAAGCCTTTGTCATAAATCAATTGAGGTATAACGCCTATTACTGTGCCGCTATTGTGTAAAACAGCGCTTGCCACTTGCCCCATGCAACCGACTTTAGTTCCGCCGTATACGAGGCCATAGCCTTTTTGCGCCATTTTATGTCCTAATTCCTGAGCTAGTTTATAATATTTTTCATCTAAATAATTACTTGATGAACAATAAACACAGATATTTTTTTCCATAAATTCTCAAATTCCTTTAATCTTCACAACCCGTATACTTTTTAAAATGTGATTCAAATTTGCACTTCCAGTAAAATTTCTCTCACAAATTAACTATACCAATATTAAACCCTAAAATAAAGGTTTTGACGAAAATAATATAAAATTTTTTATAGACAGCATAAGTTTTTTTTGATACATTAAGCGCAATGTTATTTGAGAGGTTTTCATACAGAGAAAACTTTGAAAAACGCAAAAGGTGAACAATAAACGAAATCGATTATATGACTGGTTAGATTGATTGTGGCACCTAATTTCATTATTTGGAGGCGATTTGTTAGTAATTGGAAATCAATACACCATATTACCTGATAGATGAGCGCAAGTTATTGCGAAATTTAGAGCTCATCCGAAAAGTACGTGAACTTTCGGGTGCGAAGCTCGTTTTGGCATTGAAGTGTTTTGCCACTTGGGGTGTATTTGATTTAATGAAACAATATATGGATGGAACAACATCCAGTTCTTTGTATGAAGCGCGTTTGGGCTTTGAAGAATTCGGAAAGGAAACCCATGCTTTTTGCGTTGGATATTCAAAAGAAGATATTGAAGAAATAACTAATTATTCAGATAAAATTATCTTCAATTCCGTTTCTCAGCTTGAAATGTATTATGAGATTGTAAAAAATAAGAAAATAGGATTAAGAATAAATCCAGGGTTCAGCTATTCTCATTTTGACTTGGCAAATCCCGCAAGAAAACATTCCAGATTAGGCGTTACTAAAAAAGAATCTATTGAAAAACACTTAGACAAATTAAGCGGCTTAATGTTCCACTATAACTGCGAGAACGATAATTTTGAAGCGTTTTCTAAGCAGCTTGATTCAATAACAAAAAAATACGGTAATTTTATAAAAAAAGTTGACTGGATAAGCCTCGGCGGCGGAATATATTTTACAAAAGAAGGCTATCCTATAGAAAAATTCTGCAAAAAACTTTTTGATTTTTCAAAAGAATTTAATGTTCAAATATATTTAGAACCCGGTGAAAGCTCTATAACTCAAGCCTGTGAACTTGTTACAAGCGTTGTTGATATAGTTGAAAACGAAAAAAATATAGCTATAGTTGATGCTTCGATTGAAGCTCATATGCTTGATTTATTGATTTACGGAGAAAACGCAAAAATAAATCAAACAAAAAATTACAAACACGAATACGTTGTAGCAGGGCGTTCATGCCTGGCAGGAGATGTATTTGGGACATATAAATTCAACGAAGAATTAAAAATAGGTAGTGAAATTAGGTTTCAAGATACAGCAGGATACACTATGGTAAAGAAAAACTGGTTTAACGGCTTGCAAATGCCGTCCATTTTAGTCAAAAGGCTGAATGGAGAAACACAAATTCTAAGACAATTTGGCTACGATGACTTTAAAAGTAGCCTATCTCGTTTAGCAAAGAAAAAGGAGGAAAAAACATGAGAAACAACGTCTTAATTGTAGGTGCCGGCGGAGTTGCGCACGTAGTAGCACACAAATCCGCCATGAACAACGATATTCTAGGGAATATCTGCATCGCTTCCAGAACACAAAGCAAATGTGATGCAATCATCGAAAGTATTATCAGAAAAAACCATCTTAAAGATGCGTCAAAAAAGCTCTATTCAAGGCAAGTTAACGCACTGAATGTTCAAGAGATGGTTGAACTTATTCAAGAAACTGAATCCGAAATCGTTATTAACGTAGGTCAGGCATATATTAACATGTCTGTTTTAGAGGCTTGCATTCAAACAGGGGCTGCATATTTAGATACAGCTATCCACGAAGAGCCTGATAAAGTGTGCGAGAATCCACCTTGGTATGCAAATTACGAGTGGAAAAGAAAAGAAAGATGCGCACAAGAAGGTATTACGGCAATTTTAGGGGTCGGTTTTGATCCTGGCGTTGTTAATGCCTGGTGTGCTTTGGCGCAGAAAGATTACTTCGACAAAATTGATACAATTGATATATTAGACGTTAATGCGGGTAACCATGGTAAGTATTTTGCGACTAACTTTGACCCTGAAATTAACTTCAGAGAATTTAAAAAAGTGTGGACATGGATTGATAGGCAATGGGTGCTTCAAGATGTGCATTCAATAAGAATGGACTATGATTTTCCTGTTGTTGGAAACTGCCCTGTGTATTTAAACGGACACGATGAACTTCACTCATTATCTAAAAATATTGACGCTAATTCTATTCGTTTTTGGATGGGATTTGGCGATCACTATTTGAATGTATTTTCCGTCCTTACAAATATCGGATTAACATCAGAAAAACCCGTAAAACTTGATGACGGTAGAGAAGTTGTGCCTTTAAAAGTTTTAAAAGCGCTTCTTCCCGATCCTTCTTCTTTAGCTCCTGGTTATACCGGCAAAACCTGTATCGGCAATTATATTAAAGGTACAAAAGACGGGAAGCAAAGAGAAATCTTTATTTATAACTCATGTGATCATGCGAAATGCTATCAAGAAGTGGAATCCCAGGCAATAAGCTACACGGCTGGCGTGCCCCCTGTAGCGGCCGCTATTCTTGTCGCTAAAGGGGAATGGGATGTAAAACAAATGATGAATGTTGAGGAATTAAACCCGGCTCCATTTATCAATTTGCTGGATAATATGGGATTACCAACTGAAGTTGTTGAGAATCCTGTACCATTCACTCCTCCGGCTATTAAAACCTTAGCTGCCGTGTAGAGTTAAAATCCGTAAAAAACTCCTGAAGACTATTCTTTGGGAGTTTTTATTTTGCTAATTCTAATAATTCTTTGTGAATATTCTTGTTTGAAGATAAAACATCACTGTATTCGCCGTATTTGATTTCGTTGTCGTCCCAATCGCTAACAGATCCGCCTGCTTCTTGGATTATAACAGCACCTGCCATATAGTCCCATGGTTTTAAACCGCGCTCCAAGTAGCCGCCGAGTCTTCCCGCCGCAACATAACACAAATCCAATGCAGCTGAACCCGAGCGTCTTATGTCTTGAGCCGATACAAAGATTTTTTTAAAGGTTTCAAAGATTTCATCCGCCCTATATTTTTCATATGGGGATGTCCCTATTGAAACAAGGCACTCAGAGATTGTTTCAACCGGCGCTACCTTAATCGGTTTCCCATTTAAAAACGCCGCTTTACCTTTTTGAGCGTAAAACATTTCATCGGTAAAAGGATTATAAACAATTCCTAAATAAGGTTTTTTGTCTATCATTAAGCTTAAAGAAACAGCACTCATCTGGTATTGGTGGATTAAATTTGTGGTACCATCGATCGGGTCCAAAATCCAGGTAGGCAAATCCAAGTCAATATTGTTGTCAGAGCTTTCTTCACCCATAAATTTTATTTCAGGATACATTTTTAAAAGCTTATCCTGAAGGTAGCTTTGAACTGAAATATCTACTTTAGTTACATAATCGGCCTTGCCTTTAGCAGTATAATCATGGGTTACATCTTGCCCGAGTATAAGTTCTTTCGTACTTTTTACAAGCGCAATCAAATCTTCTAAAGATACTTTTATTTCCATAATCTATCCTGCTTTTTTCTTGATCAATGCAACAGATTCAATGTGATACGTATGCGGAAACATATCAACCGGCTGAATGTATTCTGTTTCAAAACCGTTTTCATGCAGGTATTTCAAATCCCTTGCCAATGATGAAGGGTTGCAGCTGACATAGACAATTAAATCGCCTGCAAGATTTATTACGTAATCAAGCGCTTCTTGGGTACAGCCTTTTCGAGGAGGGTCTAAGATTATTGCATCGAACTTTTTGTTTTCTTCAACTAATTTTTTAAATATTTCAGAAGCATCCCCATTTATAACTTCAACATTTTCAATATTATTTAAATGGATGTTGGATACAGCATCATCTGAAGCTGATTTGGATTCTTCCACACAAACAACTTTAGATGAAATATCGCTCATCCAGATTCCGAAGCTCGAAACACCCGAATAGGCATCCAGTATCGTTGGTTTTTCTAAATTTTTAGAAATCATGCCTTTCGCTATATCAAATATTTTTTCCGCACTGTAAGGGTTCACCTGAAAGAAACTGTTAGCACTTATTTTATAAGTAATTTCGCCAAGTTTTTCCGTATAATAGTCTTCGCCGATTAAGCAAGTTGTTTCTCTTCCGAAAATCACGTTATTTTTTGCTGTGTTGAAATTAGCGCAAACACCAATTATATTGTCAAAACTTTTATAGACATATGATGCCAAATCATCAACTGAATCAATTACTTTATCAGAATTAATGACAAAAGTTACAAGAGTTTTTTGGGTATCTTTTGAATGCTTAAAAACGATGTGTCTCAATATTCCTGTATGTTTTTTTTCATCATAAGCTGTTATATTAAGCTCCTGCGCCTTTTCTTTGATACCTTCAACTAAATCATCTATTACTTTTGGTTGAATCGGGCAATGCTTTATATTGACAAGCTCATGGGTATGTTTTTTGTAATAGCCGGCTAAAATTCTTTTAGAAACCTTGGTTTGAGAAACAGGATATTGGATTTTATGCCTGTATTCAAGTTGTTTTGGACTTGCAACCGTAGGAAGAACCTCAATATCTTGTCCGGTAAATTTTCTGATTGTTTCTTTAACAATATTCTGTTTTTGCCTCAACTGCTCTTGATAGTCTATGTATTGCCACTGGCAGCCGCCGCAAACATTATGAAGTGCGCATGGAGGTTTGACCCTATGCTTTGAGGGCTCAATAATCTCAACCAACTCAGCATTCGCAAAATTCTTCTTCACCTTAGAAACTTTGACCTTCACCCTATCTCCAACACATGCGTTCTCCACGAATACAGGGAAATTGTTAACCCTCGCAAGTGCTAAGCCCTCATAGAGCATTTTTTCAATATCAACAATTATTTCATCATTTAAATTTATCATTCTGATATTGTAAGACAAAAGTTAAACAAGTAGTAGTTCTGCTTATAATTTATGAGAAAAATGTTATAATATATAAGAAATAGCCATTTAATACTATTAAAAAGTAAGATAAGCAAGTAGAATATGGATTTTTTAATCAAAAAACTGGTCGGACACTCAGGATGCGAGCTGGAATTGCTGGAAACAGACAATAATTTTTTAGTTAGAAAAATTTCATACTCCGGCAGCTACAATAAAAGATTGGAAAACCAGTTCGCAAAGCAAAAAGCGTTTCGTTCTGATACCATATTTGCGCCAGAGGTTTTTAGTGCAGGCTTAAAAGATAACCTGTTTTATTTTGATATGCAGTTTATAAATTCAAAAACATTGGCAGAATATCTCTCAACCACTTTGACAACAGAGATATCAGGGATAATAAAATTTTTATTTAAAAATATATACAAGAAAAATTCAAATTCAAATTCTGAATCAAATTTGATTTTTAAAAACAAAATAAAAGAATTAGAAAATCATATAAAAGAGAACGAAAGCACGAAAAAAGCATTCTTTCTATTGAACAATTACAATTGGGGAAATGTGTATGAAAGCCCCTGCCACGGTGATTTAACTCTGGAAAATATATTAATCACTCCTGATAAAAAAATTTATTTGATTGATTTTCTGGATTCTTTTTACAATTCCTGGATGATTGATGTTGCAAAATTAATGCAGGACTTGGAGCTTGGCTGGTCATTCAGAAAAGAAGAAAACAATACCAACCTGAATTTAAGGCTGCTGATTGCAAAAGAAGCACTTCTTGAAGAAATCGGTAGCCTCGACAATCCTGAAATTGTTTTAAATTCAATATATCATTTACTTTTATTAAACACCCTAAGAATCTACCCCTATACAAAAGATGACGAGACATTCGACCTCTTGAACAAATCATTAGACAAAATTTCTACTATAATAGAAAACAGACCAATAGGAGTTTTCAGATGAATACATTGATAGTCCCATGCGCAGGAAAATCAAGCCATTTCCCAAATATGAAGCCAAAATGGATGCTGACTCATCCAGACGGCAATTTAATGATACAAAAATCATTGTCAGGACTAAATCTGGAAATTTTTGACCGCATAGTAATTACAATAGTAAAGCCTCATTGCGACGAATACGATGCCCATATTATCCTTGGTCAAGCTTTTGAAAACAACAAAAAAGTTGAACTATGTATACTCGATGACTTTACAAAAAGTGCAAGCGAAACCATATATTTGACACTTAAAAAAATGAATATAGAAGGTCATTTTGTAATAAAAGATTCAGACAATTATGTAAAAACAGAATTGCCAGACAAAATAAAAAACTATGTAATAGGCTGCAATTTAAACGATTATCCCGAAATATCAAATGTTTTCGCTAAGAGTTTCCTGATTCTCAACGAACAAAATATGATCCAAGATATCATTGAAAAAAAAGTTGTATCAAACATCATAAGTGTCGGCGTATACGCTTTTGAAA
Source organism: Cyanobacteria bacterium OH_PDB_230 (assembly GCA_023421795.1). GTDB lineage: Bacteria > Cyanobacteriota > Vampirovibrionia > Gastranaerophilales > Gastranaerophilaceae > JAEZOG01. Next base: position 312,654 of record JAEZSO010000001.1, on the reverse strand, counting down.
ATGCGGAAGTATTTAAAAACACTTATTTAGAACTTATAGGCAAAAATATTCAGGGAGAACTCTTTATAAGTCACATAATCTCTTATCTTTTGTCCAAACACAATATCATTTTTGAAGCCCTTATGGCAGAAGGATATGAAGACTGGGGAACAATAAAAGAATGGCAAAAAGTTCAAGAAAAACACAGAACCTATTTCATAGACTTAGATGGGGTAATTTACAAAAATTGCGGTAAATACGGCAAGACAAACTGGAGTAACAATACAGTATTCTTGGAAAATAACATAGAAAAAATCAAAGAACTCCAATCAAAAGGAGGGCAAATAATAATTACGACTTCTCGAAGTGAAGAATACAGAAACGAATTAGAAAAAACCCTAAAAGAAATCGGGATAGAATACTCAGCTATTCTAATGGGACTAAATCACTCAGCGAGAGTTGTTATAAACGATTTTGCGCCTACAAATCCCTATCCTTCGGCAATAGCTATTTCCTTACCTAGAGATAGCAGCCTAAAACCATATTTAAAATAGATATTTTCTAGCATCCAGCTAACAAATTTTTTCTATTTTTGGTTTTAGTATATCTGAAAGTTGAGGGAAGTATGATCACAGGATTAAGAACGCAGCCTTATGTCTTTATAAGCAAGCCAAAAACAGAGCCAACACAGCAGAACCAGTCTACCTGTGGTAACAGCCAACCTTTAAAAGAAAGCCAACTGCGTTTAAGCGGATATAAGCCTTATACACATGCACTTGTGTCTTTTGGCTACGACTTTATGCTCAAATCAGTAGAAGGACTCCCCTGCCCATGTTGCGGGATAACTATGTCTACAAACGATGAAATACGCAGCTTTACAAACAAAATGGTCAACGCCAGAGGGCAAAGAATAATTGAAAACATTGAAAAATACGAAGACAGACTTCCTGAAGTAGAAAGATCGGTTACAAACAGATTAAAAATTGCGGCAGAAGAATACCAAAATCTGGACTTACACGGTCTTTTAAAAAAAATTCAGAACGAACCAAGAAAAGAATTGGAGCGCAAACAAAAAGAAATTTTAAATGAAATGCAAGAACTTTCAAAAGAATTAAACGGAAACACTTACAATGTCATAAAAAAAGACATTGACCAAATAAACAAAATCATACTTGAAGGTAAAAACGGAAAACCTTTTAAACGAAAAACGTTGATTCAAGGCATGGAAAAAGTACGAAACAATGAAACAGACCCTCAAAACAGGTTCATTTTAAACAAGATTGTTGAAAAAACAATGGACATGCCGACATCAAGTACAGACGCAAACGCATTTATCGTAAAGTACAGCAGAAGAACAACCCCTGAAATCGCAAGAAGGCTCATTGAACCTTCTCAAGCCACGGCAGAACACATAAAACCTCATTCAAAAAACGGTCACGACGGAGCTGAAAATTATCTTTCCGAATGTAAAAAATGCAACAACGACAGAGGTAACATGACATATGTCGAGTGGCTGAAAATTCATCCAGAGATGATTAAAAACTCCCAAATATATATGGACGCAGTTACAAGCAAAATCATAGACGGATCAATTACAGCATTTAATTTCTATCCGAATGCCGTTAAAAGAGCCATTTTTGAAGAGTCAGAAGGTATGATAAATCTGGATCTTTCTAAGTTTAATGAGTACAAAAAAAACATAGTAAAAGACAGAGCCATTCATCCCCAAGGAAACCCTGATAAAATATATACAAGCGCATAACAAAGCCCTAAAAAATTGCCTTTGCTATAATCTTTCTCTAACATAAAATAATTAACACTATTTACTGATTCTGTTATATTATTATAAAAAAAACAGGGGGAATTTTATGTATCAGGTTTATGAAAAGAAAGAAACGGCTCTTGGCTCAAAAAGAAAAATCGGAGAATACAAAGACTACGATAAAGCAAATGAAAAAGTAGAAGCCGAACTGGCTAAAACTAAAGACTTCAAATATGTAATAGAAGAAACAACAGGGCATTTCGACAGTTACGGGGAACTAATATCAAGAGTAATTGATGAAAACTAATTTAACATTTAAAAGAGCCTCTATGGCTCTTTTTTATTTAACTTTTTCCTGAATTATTCTTATCCACCGCATTTTTTACAAGGAATTCCGCCTTTTTTAACGGCTAGCGATTTTTCAATTTTTATACAATTTACTGTGCAAGCCTGCGCATATGAACAGCTTTGTTTGTGCATTTTACGGGTTTTGGTATTGAAGAAAACAGTGTCAGCAAATGCCATAGTTGTTGACAAGACAAGTACTAAAAATAAACTTAAAAATTTAAAAAAGCTTCTCATACCCACTCCTAAACTATAAAACTACTCCATAAATATAAAACAAGTATTTAAAATAGGGTAGGACAATCGGGTAGTAGATATATGTTGAATACGAAACGCGAAAAATCAACACTAAACAATAAAAAATCCTAAATTATTGTTAAAAAAGCTTTGCAAATAATTAACAAAGTATCAATTTAAAAGATTGAAGTGTTTTAAAAAAGGGCATAAGGATTCTCTATAATGATTAACTTAATCGATTGCTTCAGATACAAAAAAGTTTCTAGCCTGAACAATATACAGTCAAATTCTCCTGCTATAAGTTTTGCAGGAAAACCTCGCTTGACTAAAGATGTGTTTGAAAAAACAGGAGAAGCCGAAAAAACTTTAATCAACAATTCCATTGAGATTAATACTGAAGATTTTATAAAAACACTTAAAGACTACGTCCATAAATCCAAGCTTGAGTATAAGCACTATGAAGAAGTTCTTCAAGAAGTTGCCGCTTCTTCAGAAGATTTCTTTACACGCTTTGACACCCCCGAAATCATAAAAGCCAGAGAAGACCTTGCAAAAGCACCTTTAACCCACTTAATCAATACTCCAGAAAGGAATATTTTAAGAGAAAATATTGCAAATATACTTTACGACAAGGGTTCAGAAAAAAAAGAAAAACAGGTTTTCATAATTATGGGTCCCCCGACATCCGGAAAATCTACGGCTCTTAGTGAACCTCTTGCAAAGAAAAAAGGTGCGATGATTATAGACCCCGACATGGCTAAAGAACACATCCCGGAATATGCCGGAGGGAAATTTGCCGCCGCAGTGCACGAAGAATCCTGGATTATAACCCACAACGTACTTGATAAAGCGATTGAAAATAACGACAACATTGTATTGCCAATAGTAGGAAGCTATCCTGAAGAGATTCTGGAAATTTGCAATAAATTTGACTCTGCAGACTACAAAATTCACTTGAGGCTTTTGGATGTTTCACCGGAAGTGGCAGCAGAGCGCGCTGTCAAAAGATATGACAAAACAGGCAGATTCGTTGACCCTTACTATATATACAACGAAGTAGGAATTCTTCCACGAGAAAATTTTTATAAATTAATCCACGAAAGATACTTTGATACACACGCTTTTCTCTCTAACGAAGTCCCAAAAGGCGAGCCCCCCATACTTATAGAAAAAAGTAAAAACTTACCAAACCCTCTTGAATAAATTTTCCTTTGATTCAATAGCGCGATTTTTACTATGATAAAACAAGCGAAAACATAGACTAGAGCTATAAACAAATAAATGTTCAGTTATTTTGAGTTCTAAAATCGCACCATCGTTTATCTTTATTCCATATCCAATAGTATTTTAGGCAATTTTCCTCATTGACCTTGATTTTACCGTATTCAGTATTTATTTCCAGACCTTCCGAGCAAATGCCGATATCAAGACAACTATCTTTCTTATCGGTAAAATAAAAGCAAACAACTAAAGATAGAATAACAGCAAAAAATGCCAAGAGGAATTTAACTATATTTTTCATTTGATGATTATAACATACACTAAAAAAGAGCCTTATCGGCTCTTATGTTTTAAATGGTACACCTGTGGTTACAACATCAGAACTTTATCAGAGAAGTTTTATAAGATTGTAAACACAAGTTTTGACTCAACTTTAGGATGTAGAATAAAACAAATCAAGAATATATTTAGCTGTTAAAATATATGCCTAGTTATTTAGACTTGGCTACTTTATAGAGCTGAGCACCTAAATTAAATTTCATTAACTGCATAAAAGTAATAAAAATAGGAGCAATAATGAATATTAAATTTGAACGAATTAGTAATATTGGTATGTGTATGAAAAAAGTAGTCATAAATACAGTTATAGCATCAAGAGGAATCGCAATTAATGCATAAATAAAAACTTCAGCTTTAACTTTCGACATAAATTTAAATGTTTCTTTAAAATTGACATTTATATTCATTTTCAAATCATCTGCATATGCATTAAGTGCAAATATGCACGCGATCAATAAAAACATATCAATTAATAATATAAATACACCAACCAATACGCTAATTGAGGTTATAAGCATATTTAATACTGAAGCTAAATGTGAAAAACGTAATATTAGCATTGCAATTGAGGCTACAGTTTGAGGAATGATTGATAATAAAAAAATTGGTACAACATAAAAGAAAATAATAAAGGTACTAAAAAACCCATACTCAAAATATTGAGAAACTTTAAATTTTAGACCAGGAAGAAGATGAAACTCATTGCGTATTTCATTATGTTGGAATTGAATATAAAAGCCAGCTAAAAGCAAAAAAGAAGTAAACGAAATTATCCCTATAATGGCATTGTAGGGATGAGACAAATGTAAAAGCTTATGGTTGTTGAGAGAAATTAAAAAAGTCATAATAATTGGAAAAATTAATTTGACATACCATTTTCTCTCAGAAAAAGGCGACAAAAAAGCTTTTTTGATATCTAAATTCATATTTTAACTCTCACTAGTTTAACTTAAAAAATTATAACAGATTCTAGCTAAATAATTGCAACACTTATCCCATAAATAAAACCAAATGGGTACATTAACAATGTCGAATATTTTGTACAAACGCACTAAAAAAGAGCCTTATCGGCTCTTATCTTTTAAAAATGGTACCCCCAGGGGAATTCGAATCCCCGTCTACACCGTGAAAGGGTGTTGTCCTAGGCCTCTAGACGATGGGGGCTTAAGACTGTATAGATAATATATCTAAAGCATAATTCGATGTCAACATATTTGTGCGTTAACTTTTATTTCAATTTTTCAAGTATTGATTTCATTGAACATTCTATACCTGTGTTGTTTATGCCAGGCATATCTATAGCAACTCTTGTGGCACCTGTATTTAAGACATCTTGGACATTCTCCTTATCAATCGCACCAAAGGCGAAAAGCGGAACATTAATATTCTCTGAAGCCCATTTCAAATATTGCAGTCCTACAGCGCCTTCTCCAATCACAGGACCAAAAGCGACATAATCGGCACCACCCACTTGAGCTTTAAGCGCTTGTTCAGGAGTGTGAGCGGAAACGCCAACTATTGCGTTTAAATCAAGTATGTCTCTTGCTGATTCAATCCCTATATCGTCTTGAGACAAATGAACACCGTCGGCATCGACTATTTTGGCAATATCAGCCCTCTCACCAACAATGAATAAGACATCGTAGATAGAACAAAGCTCCCTGATCCTTTTCCCAAGATTGATTATCCTTTGTGCGCTTGAATTTTTCTCGCTAAGCTGCAATATCTCGACTCCTGCTTCCAAAGAAGCTGCAACTGCATCTAAAAAAGCTTCATCACTTCCAAAAGTGTCTGAATTTACTGTTAAATATAATTTTTTATCTTTCAATCTTAACTTGTTGATGTTCATTGATAATTTTTCTGGCGCTTCTGATTTTCCTGAAAACCTTTAACATAAAAGAAAAAACGGAGTGCTTTCACTTCTGTAATTCTTTTCATTTTTTTAAATACCTACCTGATTATATAGCAAAGGGTGTGGGAACTTCCACTAAAATAAATTATTTTCTAATTAATGCATTAAATATTTTTTGTATTTGTAGAAAACTGTGCTTAATTTTCGAGAGAGTAGCAGATATTTGAGCTAACCAGCCTAAATAGGAGTATTGCCGTTGAAAGCTTTAATCAAAAAAAAGTATAAAGATATGGACATTCAAGAACTCGTGAAACTTTCACAACACGATGATTACAATGCTCTTGAAGAACTCATAAGAAGAGAACAAAAAAACGTATACGCATCTTTCTACTACCTTGATCCTCATAGGGAAGACCTGTTGGACCTTACTCAAGAGGTCCTTCTGAAGATGTCCAGAGGAATAAAATCATTAAGAAACCCTAAAATGTTTAAATCCTGGCTGGGACAAATAGTCTCTAACCTTTTTTATGACCAGTTAAGAAAGAAAAAAAGAAGCCCTGATATGGTATCCATTGACGTAAGCTGGGAAGAAAACCACAAAGGCTGCCCTATTCTCGAATTACACGACAGCAAAGCCAAGCCCGAAGAACACACAATGGGAAATGAACTGAATGATATCATTGTCGAAATGATTTCAAAACTCCCTGACCACTTTAAATTCGTTATAGTTCTAAGAGAAATCCAAGGTTTAAGCTATGAAGAAATTGCAAAAATAACACACACCAATGTGGGAACGGTAAAATCCAGAATTGCCAGAGCCAGAAACAAGCTTCAAGAATGTTTGAAGCCATATATCATATAAGGAGACAGGTTTTGAAAGATTTGATTTGTAAAAAAGTAACATCGATGATGTCATTATACATAGATGACAGGCTAAATGAAGAACATAAGGCCTTTGTAGAAGAACATTTCAAAAATTGTCCTAGCTGCTATCAGAAATATAAGGAAATGAAAAACATTATCGAAAACCTTAAACTGTCTTATGAAAAAATTATCAATAAAGTCGAAGACATCGAAACCATAAGCCTCTTCAACATAAGAGAATACGAAAAATTTTACAACAACATTTCTGCTTACATTGATAACGAACTGTCTTATGAAGAGGGTGTAGAATTCAGAAAATACCTGCTAAAATCAAAATCGGCAAGAGCTGATTTAAAAAGCATTTATGCCCTTGAAAGCAATATAAGAGATTCGGTCTCAAGTTGCATTGAAAATTCTAACGTTAATTTATCAAAAAAAATCATAAAAGTAATAAAAGAAGAAAATTATACTGCTCCTGACAGATATTTCATAAAAATCGCAGCGGTATTTACGCTCTTTCTTGTGACTACTTCCGGAGGATATTTTTATAAACATCCTGAAAAATTCTACAACAACCATCTTTTCAAACACAAAAAAATCATATACGTAAAAAACACCCAAAAGCCTGTTGAACCTAAAGACTTATTAAGCGTCCAAAAGCCTTGATTATTTCTTGATAGTTTTTAAAATTTCTACTATCCTTGAACAAGCTTTGCCGTCGCCATATGGATTTATTGCTTCAGACATTTTGCTGTATTCTTCTTGTGAATCAAGGAGTTTTTGCGTTTCAGAAATTATTTTTTCTTTGTCGGTACCTACAAGTTTAACAGTACCGTAATCTATAGCTTCAGGTCTTTCGGTAGTATCTCTTAAAACCAGTACAGGCTTGCCCAAAGATGGCGCTTCTTCTTGAACTCCGCCAGAGTCGGTAAGAATAATATATGATTTTTTCATTAGTGAGGCAAAAGGCGCATAATCAAGAGGCTTAATCAAATGGATTCTTTCTTTGCCTTCTAATAATTCATATACTGGTTTTTGAACATTCGGGTTCAAGTGGACAGGATAAACGACTTGGATATCTTTGTTTTTCTCGACAAGTTCCAGAATCGCTCTACAAATCTGTTTAATCGGTTCTCCGAAATTTTCTCTTCTATGAGATGTAAGAAGAATTGTTTTTAGGTTCTTATCAAGATTAAGCCCTTCTATTTCGGCAGTATGGTTGTTAACTGTATATAAAAGAGCATCTATTACTGTATTTCCTGTTTTATATATGTGATCTTTTGGAATTTGAGACTTGATTAAGTTTTCGCAAGAAGTATCAGTCGGAGCGAAGTGATATGTAGAAACAGCATCGGCAAAGACTCTGTTTATTTCTTCCGGGAAGGGATAATATTTATCGAAAGTTCTAAGCCCGGCTTCAACGTGTCCTACGGGAATTTTGGCATAAAACGCGGATAGTCCCGCCGCCATAGATGTCGTGGTATCGCCATGGACCAAAACTATATCAGGTTTAACGGATTCAAAAACTTCTTTGGTTTTCAAAATCACATCACAAGTTAACGTCCACAGGTCTTGATTAGTCTTCATAATATCAAGATCATAGTCAGCTTTAATATCAAATAGTTCAAGCACCTGATCTAACATTTGCCTGTGCTGAGCTGTAACACATACAACGCTTTCAAAAATGTCGCTGTTTTTCTCAAGCTCTTTTACAAGTGGAGCCATTTTTATAGCTTCAGGTCTTGTCCCAAATACTGTTAATACTTTGATCTTTTCCAAAACATATCTCTTTCAATTATACTTTGTTATTTAAACGTATTATTTATACAACCTATTTTAATATTTAAATAAATTTAGTCTAGCTTTATTTAATCAACATTATAGTTTTAAGTTCATTTGGCTGAAACTCTATTTTGGAGGCTATTTCGGCTTTGACTTCCTGAAGCGGTGATACTTCAAATATCTTATCGAATTTAACATCTGAATACAGATTTATTGTTTGAACCTTATTTGAAGTGTTAAATAATCTAACAACGAGTCCATCCTCAGAAAGTTTTACCGCGTAAGCCAGGACTTTGTCGTTGTTTATTTTCAACAAATTGCAACTGCATTCACAAGAAAATAAAGGCATTTGAGAAATATAGAATTCCTCAGCCAGCCTGAACATCTCATCAGAATTTTCTTTAAAAGCAAATGCAAACCTTGCCTTGTTCTGTCCGATGCATTGAAGATCAGGAGTAGCTAATGGAGGTCCTGCAGGGGTTCCTCTTGTTGGATTTTTATGGTTAGAAATGACCCCTACTGCTCTTAAAATGGTAAGCCTTAATTTGTTTTTATGTACTTCGTACTCATTTAACCCTTCTGTGACAAGGCCAAATCCCTGAGTCCAAACAAATCTCTGGAATACAGACGTATTGGGTTTAAGCTCTATACCTTTAGGAGCAGGTATTTTTTTATAAATATCATAATCAGGGTTAAACTCTCTAGCGACAACGCCTAGAGCATCTTCATTAAGTGTTTTTGTAATAGGTTCTGCCAGATTGAATTCAATTTGAAGAATGTGATTTTCTGATTTATTTATCCAATCTGCCTCAAATTCAATAAGCTGGGACTGGTTAGACAATATTGCATTTAAGGCTATTTGATGGGACACTTCTTTTTTGCTTCTTCCATTGTCAGCTGATGATGCCGGAATTTTTATCTCGTATTGCATTCTTAAAATAGCTCTTTTATCATTGCTTTCAACGAGTTTGACTGATTTTATAACGGCTTTTAACGCTTTATCATTTTTTAAAGCCCCAAAGTTGTAGCTATCTCCAATATCCGCTCTATCAACGATGTTTATGAAATCTTTGTATAAAACATTTTTCTGTTTGTCAGTTATCACAACCTTGTTATTTTCTACCGAAAGCTTGATATTGTTGTTTTCAATGCTGTTTTCAGAGGTTACAAGATATTTCTCTGTAAAAATATCCTCTTTTGTAATTTTTTTCATCGAAAATGCAGGTATATTCTTAACATCAACCAAATATTCTTTTATTTCTGTAATATCTTCTGTGACAGGAATTTGTTGGATATCATAGATTTTTTCATCGGTAAAAAAGTTCTCTTTACTTATAACAACAGCGTCACAGTCACAAGACAATTCTTTATGTGTTCTGATTTTAACAAGGCCCGAATATTCATAATTTGATAAATTAATTACGGAAAGTTCATTAGTAGCGGTGGTCAAGTCCCTGATGCACCTTTTAATTATGCCGTTAGAAACGGATCTCACTTTTTCAAATCTTGTCATCATTTCCTGATGAACTGCATCGACACTGCACCCATAAATGCTATCGTGAGCGTGGTTTTGAATTAAAGTTTTATAGGCATAATCTATTTGATTTTGCCTGTTATCCTTCCCGAAAACAAGATTGCAGAAAGCCTGCAGAGGTTCAGAAATCCTTGTAAGCTGCCACTGCAAATTAGCATTTTCCTGCTTTAAATAAATTCTTGAAGAATAGACGCCGGGCAAAATGAAGTTTGTTGAATTATCCAGAAATTCACCGCTTACTTTTTTCCTGTCCGAATTTTTAATCTCTTTGAAATATTCAAACGGCGTTTTCAATTCTATTTCATAGCCCACGAGGTATTTATTTATCCCTTTTATCTGAGACTCCAAATCAAAAGGCGTCGCCAAGTGATCGGCCCCTATCGGAAGCAAAATGGTATCTGTGCTTCTGGCCGCTATTTTATCAAGATAACAGGTTAAAAATTTTGCCTTATCTTTCAACGAAACATTAAGGTTCAGAAAATCCTGAAAATAGCCCTGAATCAAATATGTAGCCGCGATTCCGTCCCATTCAAGATCCGCCTGTAAATTGCCAAGACCTCTCCATAAGATAGCTTTATCAATACCAAAAGATTTTAAAAGAGCAGGAACAGACTTACTGTGCCCGAAAGCATCTGATAAATAACCTATATAATCAGAACAGCCAAGCTCCTTAGACCTTTTGATGCCTATACAAAGGTTTCTGATAAAGCTTTCCGCTGATGTTAAAAAAGAATCACTGGAACAATAAAACGGCCCTACAAAAAGTTTTTTATCTTTTATAAGCTGCTTAACTTTTTCTAATTTTTGCGGAAATATTTCCAAATAATCGTCAATTGCGGCGGTTTGCCCGTCAAAATAAAAGGCTGGAATTTGCTTGCTGTCTAAGTCTTCTATAACCTTATCAAAGACTTCTATCAAACGCAGCCTGAAATCTTCAAATTCTCTATACCATTCTCGATCCCAATGAGAATGTACGTATGCAATTACTTTTTTCATATTAAATCAATTTTAGATTATTTTTTGAAAAAATGCCAGATTTTTCGCAAAGAATCATACAGGTTACTTAAGCCTGAACAAATCTTCAAGCTCAAAATAGTAGCCTTCATTTAAAAGTTCATCGAAACGATTGGAAAAAACAGGAGCAATCGAGAGAATATTATCTTTCGAGAAAAAATAACCTTCAACAAATCTTGCGAACAACTCAGACGGTTTCTTGTAGTATTTTGAAAGCCTATTTATCCTGGCTGAAACCTTTGCCTGTTTTCTTTGGAGTGATTTTAATTTTATATACATAGCAAAGCTATCTGGCATATCCCTGAAATCAGTTTCCAAATTATCAATACTAAGAAGGGTTTCACGCCTTAAAAAACGAGAAACAATTTTTACTCTGTCATATTTTAAAAGGTATCTGGCATTTGATTTTTTTATATATTTATCAAATTCCTTAAACTTTTTCGATCTTTGAAAATCAGGGAACTCCTCCTGTATGAGCTTTTGATACTCCTTTATTTGGCTACTGAACTGCTGCTTATACTTTTTCAGGGTAATCATCCTTGAATTTTTATCCACAAAATCAGTGACCCTAATCAACTCCTTTTCGATAAAGGAACAGTCAGAAACTAAAAAAAGTTTTTCTAAAGAACCGCCGTTTTTATAAATGTCTGGTTCGATTTTGGAATGAATATAATGGGCAAACTCGTGCACCAAAACCTCGACAGCCCTATCATCGTTAAGGTGCCTTGAAACATCAATCCTGTTTTTGAAATAAAATCCTTGATGCCCCCTGGCTTTGGTATTCGTTTTAACTTCTATATCAAGGCTTTTTAAAAACCTAAGTAAAGTTTTTTTATCAATCCTTTTTTCTTCAAGCGTCTGCGTTGGCATTATTTAGTCTCTGATTTAATCCATTTTAAATATTTGTCGTTTCCCTTGTCTATAGAAGTTGCTATGATTTCAGGGACCTCATACTCATGTTTAGCCAAAATAGCTTCTTCTACCTTTTTAAACAGTCTTTTTCTGGTTTTTATAACAAGTAAAAATTCTTCACCTTCAATAAGATTATTTTCCCAGTTATAAATGGAAACAACATGAGGGACAATATTCACGCATGCAGCTAATTTTTTCTCAATCAAATCTTTTGCAATTTCAACCGCATTTTTTTTGTTTGATGTCGTGCAATTAATTACACAATAAGACATTTTGCCTCCTTTACTGTTCTAAATCAAAAAATCTTCCCCGGATTCAATAGGTTCTTTGGATCGAATAGCACTTTTATCTGTTTCATACATCCAATAGTCTCTTTAGATAATGCTTTAGGCAAAAACGCTGATTTTTCGCAGCCAATTCCATGTTCACCCGATAAAGTGCCGCCCAGAGAAATAGCAAGGTCAAAAAGCTCTGTTTTGGCTGCTTTATAATTTTCAAGCTCTGTTTTGTTTCTTAAATCAAGCGCTATATTAGGATGGATATTGCCATCGCCGATATGCCCCATTATGCAGGCTGTTAAAGAATATTTTTCGCAAATGTTTTGAATCCCCTTTACCAGAGGCACAATGTTTTCTCTTGGAACAACAACATCTTCAGTTACGACATTTGGAGCCAATTTAGCCGTAGCGCCAAAAGAAGAACGCCTTGCAGTCCAGATTCTTTGCGCTTCTAATTCATCTTTTGCTGTTTGAACATAGTCCGCTCCGTTGTCTTTGCAAACAGAGATTATTTTTTCATATTGAGATTCCAAATCATTTTTAAAACCGTCTATTTCAATAAGAAGAGCCGCTTCTTTGTCCGTCAAAAGCCCTGCAGGATAGAATTTTTCTATTGTAGCCAGGGTGTTTTTATCAATCAAATCAATGACAGATGGAGTTATCAAATTGGAAATTATTGCATTCACTGAACTTGAGGCATCTTCTAAGTTGTTAAAATATGCTAGCATGACTTTTTTAGCCTCAGGGCGCGGAATAAGCCTCATTGTGGCTTTAGTTACTATCCCCAAAGTTCCTTCTGACCCTACAAACAACTGCGTCAGATTGTATCCGGTGACGTTTTTTGAACAGGATGAACCTGTATTTATGACCGTTCCGTCAGCAAGAACAACCTCCAAATCAATCACATAATCTTTAGTCGTACCGTACTTAAAACTTCTGGGACCTCCCGATGAAAGCCCTATACTGCCACCCACCATAGAAACCGCAAGGTTAGAAGGATCAGGAGGATAATACAACCCAAATTCTTCAACAGCTTCTTGCAAATGTTTAATGACAACACCCGGCTCTACCTTACAATAAAGGTTATTTCTGTTAATTTCCAAGATTTTGTTCATCTTGGAAAAATGGACAACTATACCGCCCTTTTTCGGAATACAGCCCCCTACAAGATTTGTAGCGGCAGCTCTTGCAATAACTGGAATATTATTTTTATTCGCATATTTTACTATTTCACTTACCTGATTGGTATTTTCAGGGAAGACAACAGCATCCGCCAATGTTGCACCTTCTGAAATATTAGTAGAATCAAAAGAATAACAATATCTCTCTTCGTAGGAAGATAAAACGTTTCCCTTGCCTACAATTTTTTCAAGCTGCTGGATTAAGCTTTTATCTATAGAATCAATAGTCTTCAAGATACACTCCTATAAAACAATTATAGTTCAAAACACGAAATCTCAGTACATTTTTTCATAAAATTTGAAGTTATAATAACAATTTTAATATATCCAACTATTGAACACGTCGGGAATGAAACAGATCTAAAAAAACTGTTTAATGTTAAGGTAAAAATACGAGTGGTGAAAAATGGGGAAATTATTATTAAATGCTTATACCAGCATCTTTATGCTTTTAACTGTAGCGACAAGCAACGCTGCACTTGCTTTTAGCCAGAATAATTTTGATCAGGACGAGCTGATTAACGTCACGGTCTATGAGAAAATAAATCCTGCAATAGTAGCTGTAGACGCACAGCTTGAAGAAGGTGTTTCCAGCGGAACCGGCTCCGTAATTGAATCTAACGGCTTGATTCTGACAAGTTCTCATGTAATAGACGGCGCAAAAACAATCGAAATCACAACCGCAAAAGGGGAAGTATATAAAGCCACTTTATCTTCGATTCTTGGCAAAAACAACGATCTTGCTCTTTTAAAAATAAAACCTAAATCACCTCTACCTACAATTGCACTGGGTGACTCTTCAAATGTAAAAGTTGGCCAAAAAGTTCTGGCAATCGGAAACCCTTTTGGCTTTAACGGAACACTAACAACCGGAATCGTTTCCAGAATAGATTACAGCAGAAACAAAATCCAAACCGATGCTGCCATAAACCCCGGTAGTTCAGGCGGTCCGATTGTAAATACAAGCGGAGAAGTCATAGGAATAAGCCAATCAATCTTCAATCCCGACAACAACAAATCAAACATAGGTATAGGCTTTGCGATTCCTGTAAATGACGCGAAAACACTTATCAGCCAATACAAAACAAAAGAAATTGCTGTTGTAAAATAATTACTTTCCTTTTGGAGACTGTTTTTGCTTGATGTCTAACACTGCATTATGCCCTAACAGGTACATAGAACAAGTTTTGTAGCTTTTTACATACCAGGCGCATTTTTCCTGTGCACAAATAATCTCGATGTTGTTTCCAGCACTCATTAATGGACAAATAGGTATACTCATTTTATTCTCCTACTTTTTTAAAGAATCTGCCTGTTTTAACAAATTACAGTTCGCCTCTCTTGATGTTTCCTGATCTTTATAGATTCTGCTTCTGTTTATAACTTCATCAAAATCAATCAAATGAGCATCAAAATCAGGCCCATCAACACAAGCGAACTTCACTTCGTTTCCTACGGTTACCCTGCAAGCACCACACATGCCTGTACCATCAACCATAATAGGGTTCATGCTTGCTTCTGTTTTAATGCCTTTACCTCTGGTAAGTTCTGCAACCGCCCTCATCATAGGCATTGGCCCGACAGCAATGGCGTAATCGATTTTTTCTTTTTCCATAAGGTCTGAAAGAATGTTTGTTACAAAACCTTTTGTACCTAACGAACCGTCGTCAGTAGTTATAAACAGCTCAGTGCAGGCATCTTTCATTTTGTCTTCCCAGAAGATAAGGTCTTTATTTCTGGCGCCCATGATCATATAAACCTTATTTCCCGCCTCTTTAAAAGCTTTTGCAATAAGATAACAAGGTGCAGCTCCGTAGCCGCCTGCCAAACAAACAACTGTGCCATATTTTTCTATATGTGTTGGCTTCCCTAAAGGTCCTACTATGTCTGCTATTTCATCGCCGACATTTAAAAGCGCAAGTTTTTTTGTAGAAAACCCAACAGCCATATAGACTATAGTTAATTCGCCTTTTTCTTTGTCAACATCAGCAATAGTTAAAGGCACTCTTTCGCCTTTTTTATCTACTCTTAATATTATAAATTGCCCTGCTTTTGCGTTTCTTGTTATGTAAGGCGCATCGATTCTTATTTCATATTGATTAGGACATAATTCTGTTTTAGCTAAGATTTTATAACCCACTTTTTTCTCCAATTTGCTAGTTTTTTATTATAAATATTATAACAGAAAATTTATTTTGGCTGAAAATTAAAAACAATCTTAAAAATAAAGCTTTCAACAACAATGAAAACAATATTTAAACAAAAAATAAAGGCCGTTTTGACACGGCCTGAAAAAAAATAACAAACAATAATATGGAGTCGGAGGAGTATAAATCTATTAGATTTGGTCTTTATCGTAGATTTGTGCTGCTATTCCCAACTTAGCAGCTTCTGAAAGACCATTGCCGGGGAACTCTTTGTTAAAGTTCAGTAACCCTTTTTCTACTTCTTTTTCAAACCCCTGAACAAAGCCGGCTATTCTTTGCGCTTGCTCCGGAGTTACATATTTTGAAACGTCAACTGTTTTCTTTACTTTTGGCTGTACATCAACGCTTTGAGCAGCCATATAACTTAAAACGTCACTAGCAGGGACTTCTTTTTGTCCGATTGCTGGTTTAGATTCTTTTGATGCATCTTTTATTGCATCTTCTTTTTTCTCAGGATGACTCAATTGAGCGTACTTGATGGCCTGAGTATTAATGTTGATTGGATTGATATTGTTTGCCATTTTTTTCTCCTAATCTTATAAAGTATTCTCGCTACATGATACTTATCGGTTATTTATTTAATGTGCTTTAGGAAAAAAGGGAATATTTTATGCTTTTTGTTACATTAATTAACAAAGCGACATTTTTTATTTTTACGGGCTTTAAAGCATGTGTATACAGTTTATTAGTTTAATACGGGGTAACATATGAAAATTTCCAAACTGCAAAGCTTCAATGAAATTTCAAAACCAGCATCAACAGGACCTGTAAAACAGCCTGAACCGATGCCCCAACCAGAATCTAAAGCTTTAGATTTAAACAAAATGCCAAACTCAAATTCTTATTTAGTTGGTTTCAAAGGTAAAGATGATATTGAAAAATACATTGGCGCAAAAGAAATGAGAATAGAAGACATAGTTTCTATTGATAAAGACATTCATATCGCTTTAAAAGACATGCCGGAAGGCAAAAAACACTTAAATGCCGATGGACTTAACGTAACAAAAAAAGTCGGCGCGGAAACAACTCAATATGTAGTTTCTAACGACCATAAAAAAGAGTTATTTATAGCTACGATAAAAAAAGGAGCTAAACCGCCTGTTTTAACATATAAACAAGGTAAGTTTATGCCTGAAGTTACTGTTAAACACCCTTCTCTTGGTGAGTCAAGAATAAAAATGCTTGCAGGAAGCAAAATCATAAGCAAAGATTTCAGCTTGATAATGCCCGGAGAAATTTACGAATCCGATGGAGAAGTCAGCACCATTAAAAAACAAAATGGAATTTCTTTTAAAGGGAACTTGGCAATTTCTACCTTAAACCTTGAATCAAGAACGCAAAATGCAGTGGATTTATATATGAACTCTGATCTTCCTCAGCAAATGACAAAAGGCGCTTTTGTTGAAGATATCGAAACACATAAACCTTTTGTGGCAATTCCAGCAGGAGGCTTTGGCGAAAGGATATTTAACCTTACAAGAGAAAATGAAAACAAACCGTCATACTTCCTTCCAACAACTGATAAATGCAGAATTATCGGTACTTCGCTTAATATGGCTGCCTCAGCAGGAATAATACAAGGCAACGGAGAAGACAACATAACATATTTAAGCCAAAACCACAGCATAGAAGGTGATAACGTTGTTCATACAAACAAATACAAAACTGATGGCGGAGCTATTTCAGAAGCTATACATAAAGGCATCATTCCTGAAGATAAAGACCTAATCATATTAAATGCCGACATCTTCACAAACGCTGATATCACAAGAACATACCACGCTCTAAAAACCCTTCCTGATGCAGCTTTAGTAATTCCATACTACCCTGTAGACGGAAACAGAGCAAAATCGTTTGGATTACTAGGATATGAAAAAGACCAAAACGGAAACATACAGATAAAAGACTTTGTCGAAAAATCTCCATATACGACAACCCCACCTGTATCACCGCAACCTGCAGAATTCGGTTCGGATGAAGAATACAGCAGTGCAATGGACAAATATATTGAAAACATGGACAAATTCAATGCCGTACAAACTGCAAAAGATCCTAAAACAGGCATGTTCTATTCCAATCCAGGCATATACGTAATGAGCAAGGAAGCAGTTGACGTACTAAAAGAAATGAAAGATAAAGCCGGATTAGGCGGAGATGTAATGCCGGAAATCGTAAGGCTTTGTAATGAAGGTAAACTATTAAATTCAGAAGGTAAACCGATGAAAGTTTATACTCTTCCTCTTGAAAGAGCGGATGGAAAACCTGCTTTCTGGGATGATATCGGAACAGCTGAAGCATACTTAAAAGTTATCAAAGACGTTGCTTATGAAACAGAAGAAAAAGGTACAGGAAAAGAAAATAAATTCTATGGCGTACCTACCTTTATCCTTAACGACTTCCGTTCCAATGTTGATATTGATACAAGCATTGTTTACCAGTCTAAAAAAGCAAGAAATAACTTTGAATCGTTTAAAACAGCAATGAACGTAACAGATGCAATAGGTAATATGTTCATAGCAGAATAAAAATCAAATTCTATAAACATTAAAAAGCTCCTTAAAAAAGGAGCTTTTTGTTTTTAGTTTCAATCTTGAATTATTTACTAGTTTTTGTCTCTGTCAATAATTCTGTCTTGGCCGCCCCAAGTGAACAAAGAACGAAGTTCTTTACCGACTTTTTCAATTTGGTGCTCTTCGCCTTCTTTTCTCAATTTGTTGAAGTTTGGCATGCCTGAATTGTATTCATTCAGCCATTCTGAAGCAAATGTACCGTCTTGAATTTCAGTTAATATCTTTTTCATTTCTTTTTTAGTTTCAGCTGTGACGACTCTAGGGCCTCTTGTAACATCGCCGTATTCAGCCGTATTAGAGATTGAATATCTCATATCTGAAATTCCGCCTTGGAAAATCAAATCAACTATTAATTTTAATTCGTGTAAACATTCAAAGTAAGCCATGTAAGGAGAATATCCTGCTTCAACAAGGGTTTCAAAACCTGCCTGGATAAGTGATGCAGTGCCTCCACAAAGAACAGCTTGTTCACCGAACAAATCTGTTTCTGTTTCTTCCCTGAAAGTAGTTTCGATTATGCCTGATCTGCCTGAACCTATACAAGAAGCATATGCAAGAGCAACTTCTTTTGAGTCTCCTGATGGATCTTGATATACAGCAATCAAAGCAGGAACGCCTCTTCCGGCTAAGTATTCGCTTCTAACTGTGTGTCCCGGTCCTTTTGGGGCAACCATTATAACGTTAACATCTTTTGGAGGAACGATTTTGTTGAAGTGAATATTGAAACCATGCGCAAACATTAAATATTTGCCTGCTGTCAAATGAGGTTTTATTTGAGATTCATAAACCTTAGCCTGAATTTCATCAGGAATAAGAATTTGAATAACATCAGCCCACTCAACGGCTTCTTCAATACTCATAACTTTTAAGCCTTCGGCTTGAGCTTTTTTAGCGGAAGGTCCATCAAGTCTTAAACCCACAGCGACATTACACCCGGAGTCTCTCAGATTGGTAATTTGTCCGTAACCTTGAGATCCATAGCCTATGACAGCTACTTTTTTAGACAGGATCATATCCTTATTGATATCTTTGTCCGTGTAAATTTTTAAATTCGCTGATGTACTCATTTTTTAACTTCTCCTTCTTTTAAAAGTTCAACGTTATTTTATCACAAAGAAGCAGTTAATTACATATTTTGCTCAGATTTGTTATAATGTCATTATGACAACGGTTTTCTGCTTATACTATATTTTAAGTAAACTGATATTCTTGCTATGCTATGCTTTAATACCGAAAAAAGGCGCATTTTGGAATAAACTCAGGCTTAAATTAGAAAATAGAATATTTTTTTCGCCCAGGATAAAAAAAATCTATCCTGTTATTCCCGAACTAAAAAATGAAATAGAAGCCATAAAACTTATCACTCGAGATTGTGTAAAAATTTACGGCTGGTATGTCAACCCTAACAATGAAAGTACAGTTGCCGTATTTTGCCACGGACAATCGGAGAATATTTCAAAATGGCAAAACACAGTATTGTTCTTGAAAAAGGCAGGAATCGGTTCTTTATTTCTCTCTTACAGAGGACACTATAGAAGCGCCGGATTGCCATCCGAGCAAGGTATTTACACCGATGCCGAATGTGCAATAGAGTTTCTGCATAAAAAAGGCATAAAATCAGAAAATATTATATTCTGGGGGCGTTCATTAGGCTCGTGTGTTGCGTGCGAAATTGCTTTAAAATACAAGCTTAAAGCGGTCATTTTAGAAAGCGCCATTTATGACATAAAAACAGCAGCAATAACCATAAGCGATATGTACCTAAAAAGAATTAAATTACAAAATTTAAAACCTTTTGTAGAAAAACTTTTTGAACAAAACCGCTTCATACAAAATTTTGAGAACAATAAAAAAATAGAAAAAATCGAGTGCCCGATTTTGATATTACACAGTAAAGAAGATAAAAAAATACCGTATAATATAGCCAAAGAGCTTCACAAGCTGAATAAAAACTCTACCCTGTTCTTATCAGAAGAAGGTTCACATAATTCTAACGAATGGTGCCTTGATAGGGTTAAAGAATTTTTCAAAGAATTAAATTTGGTTGAAAACATAAATGAAGCATACCAAGACCAGAAATAGAACTCATCGCATTTTTATGTACATAAAAAGTTAGCAAGGTTTAATTTTCGCACGGATAAGTTAAGTTGTGTAATTGGCAAATTCACAAAAATCTACTAAACTTATTCTATGAATTTATTAACATACATACTAAAAAGACTGATACAGACTATACCTTTGCTTTTTATAGTCACATTGATAAGTTTCTTTTTAATAAGATTAAGTCCTGTTGACCCATTAGCAGAACTGAAATTAAACCCTGCAATCTCTCAAGAAACCTTGAACCAGGAAACAAAAAGACTGGGGCTGGATAAACCTATAGCAGTTCAATACGGACTGTGGCTAAAAAGCATTCTTAAAGGAAACTTTGGCATTTGCACCACAGGAGAAAAAGTCTCTACAAAATTAATGGAAAGAATTCCGAACACCCTTCTTTTGACGACTTTTGTAATTCTTTTCACCTGGATGGTCGGAATACCCTTGGGAATAATGGCTGCACTAAACTGGAAAAAGCCTGTCGACCGGGTATTAACCATATTGTCCAGTATCGGGATGGCGATACCGTCATTCTTCTTTGCTTTACTGCTGTTAATATTTGCCGTTAAGACGGGATGGTTTCCGACAGGAGGCTTAACAAGTTATAAATTTTCCACATACGGGCTCGGCGGCAAGATAATTGATATTTTGCACCATTTAGTGTTGCCCGTGATTGTCCTTTTCACCATTTCATTGTCATCTCTTCAAAGACAAATGAGAGGAAATCTTCTGGACGTTCTTGAATCTGACTATGTAAAATTCGCGAGAGCAAAAGGTTTAAGCGAAACTAAAGTCGTCTATAAACATGCGCTCAGAAACGCAATCAACCCGATGGTGACTCTTTTGGGATTTGAATTTGCATCTCTTTTAAGCGGGGCTGCCCTTACGGAATATGTGTTTCAATACCCGGGGCTCGGAAGATTGATACTGGAAGCTGTTTTAAAATCAGACATAAATCTCGTTATGGCTTCTTTGACGATAGGTACAGTGATGTTAGTTTTGGGGAACCTGCTCGCAGACATCTTGCTCAAACTGGTTGATCCTAGAGTGGAGATAAGCTAATGTCGAACATTCCGGTTTTAGATGAATCAGTAAAAGAAAATTTGCTCAAATCCATGTTAAAAGACAGATTTGCGCAGATAGCGTTTTTTATACTTGTGGCCCTCTATGCTGCTGTGTTTCTGGCGGATTTCATATCTCCATATTCAAAAGACTATTCAAACAGAAGGATGGCATATGCACCACCTTCAAAACTCTATATAATAAACGAAAAAGGCAGAATCTCCTGGCCATATACTTATAACTACATAAGAGAATTTGATAACCAGAGCTATAAAATCACATTCAAGCAAGACCGTTCAAAAAAATATTACATGAGGTATTTTGCAAAAGGCGAAAAATATAAAATTCTTGGCTTAATCCCCTTTGACAGACACTTTTACGGCGTGGAAAAAGGCGGAAACGTTTATCTTTTAGGAACCGACATAAACGGAAGAGATAATTTCTCAAGGCTTTTATTTGGGGGCAGAATCTCCTTAACCATTGGTTTTTTGGCACTGTTTGTATCGTTCCCTCTTGGAATGATATACGGGGGCATTTCCGGATATTTCGGCGGAAGGCTTGATTTTATGATGATGCGGGTTGCCGAAGCAATCATGTCCATACCGAGCTTTTATCTTTTAATCATATTAGCATCCATACTGCCTGCTAATATGACAAGTATCCAAAGATTCACCCTCATAATCATGATCTTGGCACTAATAGGATGGGCGGGGTTCTCGCGTGTTGTAAGAGGTATGGTTTTATCCATCAAAAAGCAAGAATTCGTTCAAGCAACAGAATCACTTGGAGCTTCTAATTTGAGAGTGATAGTTAGACATATTCTTCCTCAAACAATAAGCTATGTAATAATCGCAATGACATTAAGCGTACCTTCATATATACTGGCGGAATCGGGGTTAAGCTTTTTAGGCTTGGGTATTCAGCAGCCAGACGCAAGTTGGGGGAATATGTTAAAAGAAGCTCAGGAATTTGCCAACATCATTTCTCGCCCTTGGTTATTGACTCCGGGTTTTTTAATTTTTGTTGCAGTCTTATCATTTAACCTGATTGGTGATACAATAAGAGACGTATTGGATCCTAAAAGCAAAGTGAGATAAGCAGAGAATGCAAGAGATTATAAGTTATTTTCATCTTCCTGATATGAATATCTTATCAAGAATTTTATTGTCAATAATACTTGGGTTTGGAATAGGTTTTGAAAGAGAGATCACAAATAAATGGGCAGGATTGAGAACGCACATCTTGGTATCTTTGGGTTCTTGCTTGTTTACTATATTATCTTTATATGGTTTCTCAACGGCTTTAAGTCTATACCCTATGGGAGATCCTGGAAGAGTAGCAGCACAAATCCTTACCGGCATAGGTTTTATAGGTGGCGGAACAGTATTAAGACAAGGAAGCACGGTATACGGGCTCACAACAGCAGCTACGTTATGGATGGTTGCAAGTATAGGTATGGCATGTGGCTGCGGAAAATTTCAATGGGCAATAGTTTCTGCCGCTCTATCAATTGCCGTTCTTGTTTTAATAAGAATTTTTGAAAGAGAAATAATGCCCAACAACCTTAAAAACCAAAAAAGATTAAAAGTTGTTTTGCATTGCGATGAAGATATGTATACTTACATAAGCAAAAAAATATATTCATTATTCCCTGATATATATGAATTCAACAAAAAGAAAACAGAAGACGAAAATATGCTAAAGCTGATAATAAAGCTTGGCATTAACTGCAAAAACCCGATTGAATGCGTACATGAAAAGTTTAACGAAATAAGCCATATTAAGTCTATTTCGGTTCAAGAAATTTATGAGTAAAAGAGAATTAGCATCATACTTCAGAACATTTTTTATGACCCTGCTGCTTATAACTTTAGCAGTTGCTATTATAGCTTGGGTTACAAAAAATAATGCGGAAAAAATCCCAACTCCTGAAAAAATAAAAGAATTCAAAGAGAGTCAAATTGAAATATTAATCGAAAAATATAAGTATCAGGAAAAAATAAACACCAAAAACTACATTATAAACGTAAAATTAGGTTTGATTTTTGAAAGCCAGGGTAAGTTTAAAGAAGCAGAAAAAGAATATAAAAAGGCTATAGATAAAGCGCCTTATATGATTTTTGAACCTACTTTTCTATTGGCTGATTTATATACAAAAGAGCGTAAATTTAATGAGGCACTGTATCTTATAAATAATATAAAAGAATATGCTGATCCTTCTTTGATTACATCTAAAGCTGTTTTTTATTCAAAAATTGCCGATCAACTCTACAAAAACAAACTTTACGAAGAAAGTATCAGACAATACTTAAATTCACTTTATTATGAAGAAAAAACCACCTACAAAAAAACCAATGTAATAAATGAACTTCCTAAGGCCTACTCCGCTTTGGCAGATGAATACATAAAAGCAGGAAAAATCCCGAAGGCAATGTTTATTTTGGCGGAAGGAATAAGGGTCACTGATTCCCCTGACTTAATGTACAGACTAGGAGTGATAGGTCAAAACGCAGACCCTGAAAATTCGCTTCAGTTATTTGAAGAAGTGGCAAGGATTGACCCTACCATTATCAATTATGACGTATACAAGCAGGTACTTTTAAAATTGATCAACAAGCCAGAAACGGTCGCTGATCCGACACTTACAAAGTTTTATACCCAAAAACTTAAATTGATTACAAGGTTTGCTGAAAATAATATTATTTACCCGAATGATTTTCAGTTGGAAGTGCTAAGTAAAAGTTGCCATACAGACCCCTTTAAGATAAGAAGCGTCGGGGATTTTGAATTTGCAATAAGAAATAACTCCAGTACAGATGTCTCAAAACTATATGTGCAAATCAAAATATACAACAACTACAAACAAATGCAAACAATTGAAAGAAGAATCGCCACACCATCTTCACCACTAAGAAAAGGCCGTTCGACAGAAAAAATAAGAATGAAAGTGGCTTTTTTCAACAAAGATGAATTTATAACATCTCCTGATATAAAAGTCGTGGTCTCCGTTAAGAGAAACGAACGATTGAAAAGAACTTTAATAGGTGAATTTTTAATACCGAAAGATTAAACAGGAGTAGAGATTTTACTCCTAACAAAAAAATGTTATAATAAAAAGCACAATAGAGGAAGAGGATATGACAAAAGCAGAGGTTTTGTATTCAGACGTACCCCCAACCAAACTTAGAAACAGAAAAGAAAAATTCAGAAAAGCCCAAAACCATCCATTTTGGAATTGGGTAGGAGATATATTTTTCTTTAACATGCTTGAGCACAGATTCTATTCTTTAAGAATCAAAAATGAAAATTTATTTGAAAACAGAAACCCAAACTATCCGTGTGTATTTTATGCACCACACAGCAATTGGTGGGATGGCATCGTCGGCTACAACTTAATTAGAAAAGTATTTAATTTAAAGCTCCGAATAATGATTGAAGAGTTGAATCGTTTCCCAATACTTACGCAAGTGGGCGCGTTTCCGGTAAACAAAAAATCACCACAAGAAGCAATGAAATCATTGAAATACATAGTTGATGATTTAAAAAACCCTGATTTGGGACTTTGGATTTTTCCGCAAGGAATTATCAAGCCTCCAAACCACAGGCCGATAGAACTCCAATCAGGCTTGGCATACATAGCTCAAAATGTCGCTAAAAAACATGGCGGCGTCAACTTAATTCCGCTGGCAGTGAACTATGTCTTCTTACGAGAAGATAAGCCCGAAGTTATTGTAGAAGTCAATGAGCCAATCATTATTGAGAAAGCAAACGCTAATTTTGACAGGCATGAATTCACAAAAAAACTTCAACAAGATTTTACAAAAATATGCGATAGACAGCTTTCTGAAATATGTAACGGCGAAATCGAAGGCTATAGATATTTATTTAAACAGAAACTGCCCTGGTACAAAAAGCTTGAAAAGAAATTAAAGCATATTGAAACACCGGGCTCAGGAATTTAACCTAGCAGGGGAAATAGCCTATATAAGGAAGATTTCTGTAATATCCTTTGTAGTCTAATCCGTAACCAACCACGAACTTATCGTCTATTTCAAAGCCGTAGTAATCAGGTTCGAGGTCGATTTTTCTTGCACATTTCTTGTTCAGCAAAGATAAAAATTTAAGTTTTCTTGGCTGGTGTTCCATATTAATCAAGTCAAGAAGAAACTTGGCTGTTAAACCTGTATCGACGATGTCTTCTATAATCAAGACATCTTTTTCATGCATATCCGGAAGCGTAAGATCAATAGCCTTGAGATTGTTTGTGGATCGAGATTCGTTGCCGTAGCTTGATATTCTTACAAATTCAATTTGTACTGGAGTCTTAACATATTTAGTGAAGTCACAACAGAACATTGCCGCTCCTTTAAGGACGCAAATTACATAGATTTCGTCGGTTTCACAGAACTCTTCATCTATTTTTTTACCTAAGACTTTTAACCGATCATGGATTTCTTGTTCAGAGATCAACAATTTCAAATCAGTTACTTTTCTATCTAAAACTTTCATGTTTCACCTATATGTTTTCTAATTTTAATTTATGAGTTGGAGCTGTAGTTACCCTAAGCTTTTCGCTCAGTCCGACACCAATTGCCCACAAGACTTCGTTACCTTTACATAATAACATTATTTTATCACGGTCATGGCTCGGAATATTTTTATTTATAAAATATTTTTTCAACTTCATTCTTCCATTCATTCCAAACGGTTGAATTATATCCCCGTTTCTTCTTGTCCTTAGGGTCATAGGAGCATCGATTTCAGAGAGGTTAACATATGCTGAATTGATGTGTGATTTAGGGAATGTTTTTATTTCGCCCTGAAATTTTTCTATTGAAAACTTATAAAGAGACGAAAATTCATATTGCCCTTCTACTGCTATTTCAACTTCTTCGTTAATTTTAACTTCTTCTTCTTTGTGTATTACGTATGTATATTTGTGAGAAGTAAAAAGCCAGTTATCACTTGTTAAGGAATACGTTTTACCTGATTTAGAAAACTGATTGTCATAAATAAAATCTAAAATCTCGTTTACCTTTGCGAAACTGGGTTCAATGTCATTTTTTTGAAGCATATTGTAGATAAAATGCTGCCTTATTGGAATATCAAGAAGCAAAAAGTTTTGTGTAAGCCACTTTTCGCCTATGCAAATCTGTTTTTCGATATTTTTGATGAGTTCGTTTATTACCTTATTGTTTCCGATCGCAATATCTGCAAGAGTTATCAGCGAGCTTTCGATATTGGAATTTAAAATCTTCAAGAGCGGCATTATATCGTGCCTAATGTAATTTCTTGCATATTTTGTATTTAAATTGCTTGAATCATTGTTTGGCGAAAACTCACGTTGGATACAGTATTTTTCGATGTCACTTCTTGAAAAATCAAGTATAGGGCGAACTATCTTAAAAGAATCAACATTTCTGCATTCTTTTATACCTTCCAGCCCGTTGAGTCCTGTACCTTTAACGATACGATATAAAATCGTCTCGGCGTTATCAGATCTGGTATGAGCTGTCAAAATGGCTGCTGCCTTGTATTCTACGGCGCAGTCTTTGAAAAATGCATACCTGAATTCTCTTGCAATTGCTTCAGACTGTTTTATGTCCCCGGTTAATCTTTTTGAAACCAATTTAATGTCGTTACTTTTACAAAACTGCCTGCAATTTTCTTCTTCCGCTTCTGATTCTGCCCCTCGCCAATTGTGATTCATATGCGCGGCAATTACCGTAAAACCGATTTCTTTGGACAAAGTATTAACAATATCCAAAAGGCACATAGAGTCCCATCCTCCTGAAAATCCAACAATAACTGTCGTTTTATCGTTTAAAGAGATGTATTTGGAGAGTATATTTTTTACGGTTTGTTTCATTTTTTCACCGAATCAACAAGTAATTTTGCCTTCTTAAGAGCAGAATTTAACACTTCAATATTATACCAAATTTCAGGATTTTGTATCTCTTCTTTTACCAAATTTCGACCATATGAACCAATAGAGACTCCGTTTATTTTGACGTTACATTTTTGCGCTAATTCATACGTTTTGGAGTTTGTTCCGCCTGATAGAATAATATTTAATCCTAAATCTTCCACGACTTGGGCAGTAGCAATCGATTGAAGCGTTGATGAATAATCATCTTTTTCACCGCTCATAGCAAGCCCGTCCGCTTGAAAAATGAAATTATCTTTTCCTATTATTTTTACAGCTTTTTCCAAAAGTTTTTTCAAATCGTTATCTGACAATCTTTCTCTCGGAGTACAAATGCTCACGACAATATCAGGGAATTCTTGTTTTATTTTTTTTAAAATCTCTTTTAAATTTTTTGCCTTTAAACCTGATATATGAAGCTCTATACAATCCACTTTATATTTTGATTTTAACTCTTTTGTTTTTTTTATAATATCCGGGTTTTCTTTTGAAAACTTTATAGCTGAACAAAAACTGCATTTAGAGCAACCGATGCATTTTTCTTGTTTAACAAAAATGATTTTAGATATTTTGTCGTACTCAATTGCATTTTGAGGGCATTTTTTCAGGCATTTGAAGCATCTGGAGCACTCGGAAGGATTTATCTGCGCTTTTCTTCCGTGCTTGTCTTCTCCTAAAGAAAAACTTATGCAATAGGAAAAATCTTCGACATCGAGATTTTGGCTTTTTATTCCTTCGTACACGGCGTCATAAACTACTTCTGAAGGAGTTAAATCAAACATATCAACACCTGATGAAGCATATATTGCTGAAAGTTTTTTTATGTTTTCAGCATCACTGTTGCCTAATCCCAGTATAAATTTAAAAAATCGCCCTTTTTTAATTTCAAAAATTGTCTTATTCATCCTTCCATTATACATATATTTTTTCTATTTATGTTAAACTTTTATTATTAAAAAGGAGATAAAATGACTACTATGACTGTAAACTATGACATTAAAGACATTAACCTTGCTGAACAAGGCAAAAATAACATTGAATGGGCATATAAAGACATGCCGGTACTTGCTCAAATAAGAGAAAGATACAAAAAAGAGAAGCCTTTTAAAGGACTTAGAATATCAAGCTGTGTTCACGTAACAAAAGAAACAGCAAACCTTGTCATCACAATGAAAGAAGGAGGAGCAGACGCTGTTTTGGCTGCCTCTAACCCACTTTCAACTCAAGATGATGTTGCTGCAGCTCTTGTAAAATACTGGGGCATCCCTGTTTATGGATACGCTGGCGAAGATACTGAAACTTATTCAAAACACGTGGACATTATCTTAGACCACAAACCACACTTCATCATCGATGATGGATGTGACATCGTTGCAACAATAACATCAAGAAGACAAGAATTAATACCTGACATAATCGGTTCTTGCGAAGAAACAACAACAGGTATAATAAGACTAAATGCGATGGAACAAGATGGAAGCCTTAAATGGCCAGCTCTTGCGGTTAACAGCAGCTTAACAAAATACTTATACGACAACAGATACGGCACAGGCCAAAGCGCAATAGACGGTATCATAAGAGCCAGCAACATTCTATTAGCCGGTAAAACATTCGTGGTTTGCGGTTATGGCTGGTGCGGAAAAGGCGCTGCTATGAGAGCTAAAGGACTTGGCTCAAATGTAGTGGTTACAGAAGTAGATCCGTTAAAAGCTTTAGAAGCAGCAATGGAAGGCTATAAAGTGATGCCTATATCTGAAGCTGCAAAAATCGGAGATATTTTCTTATCTATCACAGGCGACATCAACGTTATCGACGTTCCACATTTAATGTCAATGAAAGATGGAGCTATGGTTTGTAATGCTGGTCACTTTGATGTTGAAATCAACATAAAAGGATTGAAAAAAGAAACCACTGAAATCAAGAGAATAAGACCGTTCTTAGACGAATACAAATTAAACAACGGTAAATCAGTATACGTTCTTGCAGAAGGAAGACTTGTTAACCTAATAGCAGCTGAAGGTCACCCTGCATCTGTTATGGATATGAGTTTTGCTAACCAGGCTCTAGGCGCTGAATTTATCATAAAAAATCAAGGAAACTTGGAAAATAAAGTATACACGCTTCCTGAATCAACAGACATAGAAATTGCAAGAATAAAACTGGCATCTATGGGTATTGAGATTGATTCATTAACCGAAGAGCAGACAAAATATCTAAACAGCTGGTCTACAGGAACTTCATCATAAAGGTTAAAAAGTAACTTATAGACTATTAAAAGCATTAGAGACCACTTCTTCAATAGAAAAAGTGGTTTTTTTGCTTTCTGAATCAGATAAATATATCAAATACTCAATGTTGCCGGCGGGTCCTTTGATTGGAGAATAGCTCAAATTCACAGGGAATAACCCAAGACTGCCGGCGCAAGCAACAACATTTTGTATTACTTCAAAATGCACATTCTTATCTTTAACAACACCGTTTTTACCGACCTGGTCTTTACCGGCTTCAAACTGAGGTTTTATTAAGGCCATAATTTGGATATTACTGTCTCTCATAAGTTTTCTGATGTTTTCAAACACCTTAGTGATAGAAATAAATGAAAGATCCATGCTGCAAAAACTTGCCTTCTCTTCGGCTTCAGAATAAATCTCAGACATCTCGCAATTTCTTATGTTCACTCTTTCTAAAACCTTGACTCTGTCGTCATTTCTGAGTTTCCAGGCAAGCTGGCCGTAACCGACGTCTACCGCGTATACCTTTTTAGCACCGTTTTGAAGCATACAATCAGTAAATCCGCCTGTTGACGCTCCCGCATCAAGACATATTTTATCTTTTAAATCTATTTCAAATACCTTGATTGCTTTATCAAGCTTAAAACCGCCTCTTGAAACAAAAGGCATGGATTTTACCTCAATAACGGTATTATCTTTTAGTTCCATTTGAAAGCCTGCTTTTGTAATGGTTTCGCCGTTGACCTTCACATCTCCTGCCATAATGGCCGCTTGCGCCCTATTTTTAGTGTCAAAGTAGTTATTTTCAACAAGTATTTTATCAAGTCTCTCTTTTTTAGCCATTTTTTAGCCCGCCGAATTTAAACAAATCATATGCGTTCTTTGTTGTCTGATTAACCACTTCTTCAACAGAAATATTTTTTAATTTTGCAATTTCCTGAGCAACGTATTTCACGTATGCAGGCTCATTTTCTTCTCCTCTATGAGGAACAGGTGTCAAAAACGGGGAATCTGTCTCCAAAAGAAGATGTTCCAAAGGTATTTTTGCGCCGACTTCTTTAGGTTTCTTTGCATTCTTAAAAGTCACGACCCCGCCAAGTGCTATGTAAAAACCTTCTCTCACACATTGTTGAGCGAATTCTACACTTCCTGAAAAGCAGTGCATGACAACCCCTACCTCGGAAGCTGATGTTTCTTTTAATATCTTTAAAGTGTCCTCATGTGCGTCTCTATCATGCACTATTACGGGCTTTATTACCTGTTTTGCGATATCGATTTGGGCTCTAAATATTTCTTTTTGCCTGTCAACCTTTGATTTATCCCAATAATAATCGAGACCGACCTCCCCAATTGCTACTATTTTAGGATGTTTGGCAAGTTCTAAAATTTGGTCTTGAACTTCCTCATTATATTCTTCTACATCTGAAGGATGAACACCGATTGCACCGAATAAAAAATCATATTGTTCGATTAATGTAACGATTCTGTGATAATCTTTGGGTGTCACACCAGGGATTATAATTTTCTCGACACCCTGCTTCTCAGCATTAGACAGAACATCTTTAAGTCTATTGTCATAACTCTCAAAATCAATATGTGCATGTGTGTCTATCATATTTTTATTCCTTCATTTATAATTTAATCTTAGTACAACAGGAAGACAATTTAAACAGAGAACTTTGAATATTTGTTTCTTTTTATTAACAATTCAATCTTTACTAGCAATTTTTATTGTTCTTAAGTATTAAGTAGGTACGGTAATAGTCATATAAGGCAAAGTTCCAACATGGCAAAAATTACAAATTTAGCATCCGCAGCACAGCAGTACAATGTTCAAAAAAACGAAACAAAAAAAGAACTTGAAAAAAAACCTGTACAACAACCTGTACAGCAACCTGTACAAAAAGGAAAAACTAATACAAAAACAGCAGTTGCAACATTCGTAGGAAGCTCTATCGGCATAGTAGCATCTATTGCTTTATTGCTCCATAAACTTAAAAAGGGCGATCCGAATATTAAATTCAGCAACCTGCAATTTGCAGAAAAAGATGTTCTAAAAATAGGCGCGGCATCCGTTCTTGGAGGACTTACCGGCGGCATTCAAGCTGATAAAAAAGAAAATATTACTGCAAAATTAAAAGAAGCAAACATCCAATTCTTCGGAAATATTTTAACGCCTGTTTCTGTGCTTATGTTAAATAACAAAATTTTCAAACCTGATTCAATTAAAATGCCTCAATTCAAAAAGGCAGCAGAACTGGTAAAACAAAGTTCGCAAATGAACGCAGATGAGATAGCAAAACTAGGTTCCAAATTAACAAAAGCAAAAGGATTAGTTAAAGTAAATTCTCTCTTAAAGGGCGTGCCAAGAATAGCAATAACTATAGCAAGTTTAACAGCAGGACTAAGTCTTGGAAATAAAATAATGAATAAAGTCAATGAAAAGATTTTCAATGAAAAATCAAAAAGAGAAGTAAAACCCTCTGACTTTAGCGCACACATTGATGATCTTTGTTTTGCGTCAACTTTCTTCTTCAAAAACCCTGCAATAAAATCTGTAATGTCAAAAATCCTTCCGGCGACCTTCTTGATCGCGGGAATGGAAACAGGAACAAAAACAAAAGATTAATCGATAAATTCGGATAATATATTATTACTCAGTAAAATTCCATTCAGGCTAAGTTTATACCCCTTTTCTGTTGCTGTTAAATGACCTGTTTCAGTGTATTTATCAATGATTTGCTTGTATTTATCCTCAAAATCTATTGAATATTTCTGATTGATAAATCCAACATCAATCCCTTTTAACAACCTAAACCCCAGAAAAATTTCCTCTTCCAGCTTTTCTTCAAAGGTAAGGGTATCTTTTGATATTTTTAGATTAGGATTCTGCAAATATTTTTCTATAGAGGTCTGATTGTTGTACCTTACCCCATTTTCATAACCGCAAGCTGCCACCCCAAAGCCGTAATAATTCTCATTGTGCCAGTATTTAAGATTATGCTTGGATTCATACCCTTTTTGTGCAAAATTACTTATTTCATAATGCTCAAAACCTGAAGTCATAAGAGTCTTTATTGACTCAATATACATCTGGGCTTGTTCATCGTTATCCGGCAAAAAGTCCGGCTTATTATTGTAAAAATGGCAACCTTCTTCGATTTTCAACCCGTATAATGAAATATGCTGGGCATCAAGATTTATGGCTTTTTGCAATGTTTTTTCAAGAGATTTAAGGTCTTGCGACGGCAAACCATAAATTAAATCTATGCTTATATTTTCAAAGCCTACATTTTTTGCGTTTTTTACTGTTTTTTCAACGTCAAGCACCGTATGATTTCTGCCTATGGCTTTTAAGATTTTGTCATCGAAAGCCTGCACCCCTATGCTTAACCTATTCACTCCTAAAGATTTCAGTTCCGCCAAATATTCTTTGTTTACTGTTTCCGGATTGATTTCAACAGTGATTTCCGCAGCATTTTTCAGATTAAGAAGATCAAATATCTGTTTAAAATCCGAAGTAGAAAGAATAGACGGGGTTCCCCCTCCAAAATAAAGAGTATCCAGGGGCTCAAAGTTATAATTGGATCTTATTTCTTTCAGCAAAGAATCTATATACACATTTTTCAAAGTCAATGTATCATATGACACAAAAGAACAATAGTTGCATTTTCTGTTACAAAAAGGTATATGAATATAAACGCTGCTAATCATAACTCCATTGTACAACAAAAAGCGGCTCAGAGTTATCCAAACCGCTGTTTAAGAGAATCAACTATTTATAATTATTGTCCTAAGTTAACCAGTGTTCTCATAATTTGGTTTTGAGAATCGAACACACGGCTGTTAGCTTCTATCGCTCTTTGCGCAACTATCATATCGGCGAACTGCTTTGTCATATCAACGTTAGAAGATTCAAGAGCTCCGGACTGCATAGTCCCGAATCCGTTTGTACCTGGCGTTCCAAAGAAGGCATCGCCACAGTTAGCACCTTTTGAGTAAGTATTACCACCCTGAGCAATCAAGCCATTAGGGTTGATAAAACTTGCCAACTGCATTTGGAAATTTGCAGGAACGGCAACCGCAGAATCAACAGTTACGTCATTACCTTTAATTACAACACCGTTTGATGTGGTATATTTGAATGTCGTTTGACCTTTGTCATCCTGCACTACCGTAAGCTTATCACCGTTGGAATATTTAACTTCTATTGTACCGTTTTCATATATGTCCATGCCGGAATATTTCACGGCTGATGCCAAGCTATCAGGCATTGCAACGGTTTGTTTATAATCCAGCTCTTTTGTTGCGTAAGGACCACCAACAGGAGAAGAACCGATTTCTGTAACCCCAACGAAGTTAGAAGTTCCTGAAACAAAAGATAATGTGGAGCCTGCAGGGTTGGATATATTTAACCTACCGTTAGCAAGGCTGACCGTACAACCAGGGTTGCTGGCATCTAAAGCATCTTGGATTTTGTCCACGATGTCGTTCATATTATCAGTAGCGGATATACTAACACCTGCGGTTGTTGTATGAGACACCCCGCCTGATGTGTAAGTATATTCAATACTGAAAGTACCTGAAGTAATATCTACATTGTTTAAATCCGAACGGTTTTTTATACCTAAATCAACCGTATTCGGTATGGTTGTCGGATTAATAATCGGTGGAATTTTCACGGGGATATTACCGCTTTGAGTTCCGAATGTGGATGCAGTACCAAGTAGTCTGCAACCATTTGGAAGAACTAAATTACCATCCGAATCCAATGAAAAATTTCCTGCTCTTGAATATAAAATTTCATCGTTCTGGTTTATTAATGTGAAGAAACCATTACCTTGAATTTTCATATCTGTTGCTTTACCTGTAGTTTGTGTAGCACCGTTGGTGAAGTTTCTATCTATAGAACTTACCTGCGTGCCGAGACCGATTTGCCTTGGGTTTGTACCACCTGAACTTTTACCCGCTGCAGAACCAGAAGATAACGTATTATAGTATACGTCAGAGAACGTGATATTAGACTCTTTAAAGCCTATCGTGTTCATGTTTGCTAAGTTGTCTGAGACAACGTTAATTTGACTTTGTGCGGCCTTAATACCACCAATAGATGTGTAAAAAGATTGACCCATTTTTCCTCCCGATTATTTTTAATTTCTATTATTTTGTCTAGTTTATATTATGTTGATGTTTCTGGTGTATCCTGATTGCCTGGGGTCTCTGTGCTAGGGTTAGACACCTTAACCACATAGCCTAAAGGATAGTCTTTGCCGTTTACTATAACTGTAGACTCAGATCCGCTGAAGTTTGCAGCCGAAACGACACCTGTTATACGTTTAGACGAATCATCAGGGTCTACAATCGATACTTCTTTACCAATCAGAGAACTTGCTTGCATAATCTGATTGTTTACCGACATATTTTGATTCAATTTTTGTATTTCATTTAATTGGGTAAATTGAGCTTGTTGAGAAAGAAACTCTTTGTTATCCATAGGACTCAAAGGATCCTGATTTTTTAATTGTTCAAGCATTAGCATCAAAAAGGCGTCCTGTCCGAGTTCTTTAGTTGCGCCAGTTTCTTTTTGCGCGGCAGCTTGGGCTTGTGCCGTGATATTTTGCATATTTACCAGTTGACTCTGTATTGTACTCATAGTTCCTCCTCTTAAACCTTGTAATCAACCATTCCATCGTGTAATGAACCCTTCTCAGTCGGTTCATTCATAGAAACAGCCCCTTCTTCTGTTTCTATTGCGATATTTTGTCCCTTTATATCATTTGAATTGTCGGAATCGTAAGCACGTTGAGAACCTTGTTGCTGATCCTGAGCCTCTGATCCGAATTGTCCCTGGTTAAAATCAAAAGTGTTAAACTGTGATTTAGCGGATTCATCCACTTTTACAGTAATGTTATTTACGTTAACTCCTTGAGAAGTAAGATTATTTCTCAAAGTATCAATATTTTTTTCTAACAGTTCTTTTACCTGCTTGTTTTCCGCAATCAAAGTAGCATTGATTAAACCTCGCGTACTTTGAAGTTCTACGTTAACTTTACCTAAACGTTCAGGCTTTAGAATTATTTCCACTTTCTCTGAACCTGCTTTTAAGTTTGGCAATTTTTCCGCGATCTGATTTAAAATATCAAATTTACTTAGCTCTTTTGCAGGTGTTTGAGGGATGTTTACCTGGATTTTATCTTGCGCAAGCTGAACCTTGTCCTGATTCATAAGATGAGTAAAATCAGGAGCCTCAGATTTTAAAGTCATTGATTCAATTGAAAGTTTAACTATTTGTTCAGCAGCATTCTGTTGTCTTGAAAAATTACTGCCAGTATTAGACGAATTATTGTTGTTAACCACTTCTGCATTCAGTCTGTCTATAACAGCCTGTGAAACAGCTGTTTGAGGCCTTGCATCTTTTGCATCGGCTTTCGCCGTTTCCAGCGACTTGACGTTTTCAGAAGCTTTTATTTGTGTTTGATTTTGAGATTCATCTAAAGAAGCATTTGTATCTAAAATCTCAGTTTTAGGAGCATTGTCCACGATGTCTGTCGTATTTGGTTTTGCCGCAGTAATTTTATCAGGTTCCACGGATTTATTATTGGCAGTATTGTCTTGAGCTGTTATCGTTACATGAGTTTTATCTTTAGACGCGTCAGCGGCTTCTGGATTGGCATTCAAAGAAGTATTCTTAACGTCAGAACCTGCATCCATTTGAGCATCAACATCTACAGTTAGATTAATAGAATCTTCTATAGCTGCTGCAATTTTAGATGAATTTTCAGAAGTCGGCGCTGTATTCTGTGGCTGCGTTGCTGAATTTATTTCTGTTTGAGCCTTAGAAGCTGCATCTATTGCGGCATTGGATGATGCCGTATTATTTGATGCTAAGTTATTAATCACTACGTCATTAGCAGCAGTTTGATTAGATACTGTTTCGCTCCCTGCCAGATTGCTTGGGCTTGATGCAGTCGTTTCTGCAGCTATGTCAGCCAAAACCGCTAACCCAGGCTGATTAACAGAAGCTGTATCTGTTATCTGATTCTGAGTTGAACCAACTGCTTGTTCTACGATATTTTGCTTTTGCTGATTTGTTTCAGAATTTTGGGATAAAACATTATTTTTAGGATTATTATCATTATCTTTTTGAGATTGGTTTTGATTAGAATTATCATCCTTTACGGCTTGTTGTTTCTCTTCAGAGTCAGGCTTTACAGTGTTATCCTTCTGGGTATCAGCATTTTTGACGACTTCTTTAGCTTGAGTTTCGTACGAATCCGTTGCTCCATCTTTTTTGTCGGTCGAAGATTTTGAGGAAGACTCTTCTTTTCTGGAATTATCTACCTGCTTGGATTCTTTAGATTCTATATAATCTGTATTTTTTGTTTTCTCTTGATATTTTTCTTTGACTGCACTTTCTGACCTTTTGCGCTCGTCAACAACAGATTCTGCTGTCTTACCAAAAGCGTATTCATCTTTTTTCAGGGATTGATTCTGCTCACCAAATGCATTTTGGTTATTTTTATAACCTGTAGTTTGTTTATCGTTGTATTTATTTTCGTAATTATTAGAATTTGAATATTTATTAACGTCTTTAAAAACCATATCAAATGACTTGTCTGCTTCTTTAGTCATATATTGATTTGAGTTTTTAGCGGTATCTTTTACCGCCTGGGTATTAGCGTTATTTAAAATAAATTCGTTTATAGAGTTTGCCATAATCTCCCCGATGTACTGTTATACAGCTTTGTATCTACTTATTGTTATGTCATCCAGTTCTGTCATTTGTTTTTGCATTATTTCGACATAATGCTTTTCAGCTTGTTTTTCTTTTAGTTTTTCCAGGATGTTTTTTTCTTTTAGCGCTTCTTGGACTTCCATCTGTTTTTCTTTTAGCGCTGCATTAATTTGCTTTAACAGGTTCTCCTTATTCGTAATATTAACAGCCAGCTGTATCAAATATTCTTTGTGGTTATGAACTTCTTGCAAATCAAGACATTCACGGCTCTGATAAATAGAAATAAGATGGTCGTTAATATTGGCTTTTTTATTTATCAGGTTGTTTAGTTTTTCTTCTTCTTCTTGCAATATTTTTGTAATTTTTGCCATCTCTAACATCTTGTCGTCCAAAGCTTTTTCTTTGAGCTTCAAGACTGTTTCAAGTCTAAATGCGAATTTTTTCAAACCTACCTCAATAAATAAAAGTCTAG
Source organism: Cyanobacteria bacterium OH_PDB_230 (assembly GCA_023421795.1). Classification (GTDB taxonomy): domain Bacteria; phylum Cyanobacteriota; class Vampirovibrionia; order Gastranaerophilales; family Gastranaerophilaceae; genus JAEZOG01. Next base: position 275,054 of record JAEZSO010000001.1, on the reverse strand, counting down.
TATTTTAGTAAAACACTATCAGAATAATAATATATTTATTGATAGTGTTATATCCTCCATTTTTTGTATTTTTACTTTTAAAAGCATGTTTTCAGACGATAAAAAACACAGAAATACACCAAACATTGTATTTTTAAAAAATGCTTAAATTTCACGAATTGAATCTTAATTACGTCTTTGCTACAATTTTCAAATATGAAAAAAGTCCTATGCGTAAAAATAAGAGAAATGACACCTGATGACGTGGATGAGGTTATGAAGATAGAAGAAGTAGCCTATCCTAACCACCACTGGTCGAAAAATTCTTTTTATAACGAACTTTCCAACAAATTGGCTCATTATTATTGCGTTTTTGAAACAAAAACAAATAAGTTATTAGCTTACATAGGCTACTGGCAAATCCTTGAAGAAGCTCATATAACCACGCTTGCCGTGCATCCCGACTACAGAAATAAACAGCTCGCTCAGATACTTCTTGTAACTCTTATTGAAGATTGTTACAAACAAATGATAAAATACATTACATTGGAAGTAAGAGAGAGCAACGTAGCGGCTATTTCTTTATATGAAAAATTAGGGTTTACTTCAATAGGACAAAGAAAAAATTATTATCAGGACAACGGCGAAAATGCTATTATTATGTTTACGGAAAATATCTGGTACGATAAGTTCAAAAGCATATACGAAAAAATAATAAAAAGCATAAACAAGGTAAATTATTATTATGAGCAAAAGGATTGAATCTCAAGTCAGACAAATAAAGCGTTCCAGGGAAAAAATCAGATTTAACCTGGGAACTCTTTCTCTAATTGCGTTCTGTTTGTTGCTAATAATTGTAGGAACCTTTTCTCAGCTATCTTTTTTCCATTATATAATCCCTATGGATGCAATTTTTCACCCGATAAAATATTTTGAAAATCCTTTACACCATTTAATCACAACAAAATATTATGAGTACATCCCGCAAATACCGGTTATTTTCTTTATTTCTACATTATTAGGATCCTTGTTCGCTTCGATTACTGTTGGGCTCTATATAATCCTGGGGCTTGCCTACTTCCCGATATTTGCAGTGGGAGGCGGTATAACCTATATCACACAGTATAATTTCGGATATATTTTAGCGTACCTACCGGCTGTCATAGTAATATGCAAAACTTTGAGAAACAAATACACATACAAATCAATGGCCAAAGCGGCTTTTTTCGGTGTGTTAACAATACATATCACAGGTATCTTATACACAATAATCGTGGGACTAATCAAAAGAGAATCTTACTCATTCATGCTTGACTGGATTGCAACTCAAAGCACCATAAAAATGGTTTATGACTATATCTTCAGCTTTTTTGCAATAATCCTGGCCAGAATTACAAAAAAAGTTCTCTGGATAATAATGGGATAATTTTATAACCCAAAATTTCTTAAAAGATGGACTATCGCGGCCTGAGCAAACTGTATAAATAGTATTGCAACAATCGGGGAAAAATCGAGTCCCGAAAAAGAAGGTATTAAAGCTCTAAAAGGCGCTAAAAGCGGATCCACTATGGTTCTTAGCGAACAGTATGGCTGAGACTCCCAATTAACAGAAGGAACCCAGGTTAAAAATATTCTGACTATAATTAGCCACCAATAAATATCAAATAACGAATCTACCAATCTAGAAATCAACTTAAAACCTCCGGTTATAAAATAACTTAAAACGAGTGGGGCTAGTGGTTTCTAGCCCCTTAAAAAATTTACGATGTAGAAGTTGTCTTGTGACAATCACAACATTCTCTATCATTAGGTATCATTTCAATCATTGTTAAGAGCATTTTCTTTAAGTTCTCAATGTTTGATTTAAATACCTGCATAACTTCACTGTGCGTAACAGGTGGAACATCGCCTACCAAGCCCGCATCGTAATCTGTAATTAAAGCAATTGTAATAGGACACATATCCATTTCTCTTACAAGATGTACTTCCGGATATTGACTCATGTTAATAACTTCCCAGCCTTGTTTGGTGAAAAATTGAGATTCAGCTTTTGTAGAAAAACGAGGTCCGTTTATTACAACGACAGTACCTGTTTCATGGAGTTTAATGCCGTTTCTCTTGCCTGCTTCAATTGCAATTTCTTTCAGCTCCGGACAATAAGGATCGGCCGCGCTTGGATGAACGCAAGTAGGACCCTCAAAGAAAGTTCCTTTTCTACCATCGGTCCAATCAACAAATTGATCGCAAACGACAAAATGTCCCGGTTCAATATGAGTCTGTAAACTTCCGGCTGCACACGGAGAAATCACTCTTCTAACACCTAATGAATGTAATGCCCATATGTTTGCTCTGTAATTAATCGTATGAGGCAAAAATCTGTGATCCTTACCGTGTCTTGGAATAAATGCCACGCTGTGACCTGCGATTTTTCCTATGGTAATTTTATCGCTTGGTTCACCGTATGGGGTCTGAACGGTAATCTCATGGACATCAGTTCCGGCCTCTTCAAAAAACTTATAAAAACCAGATCCGCCAATAATTCCTATTGTTGCTGTTTCTTTTGTCATTTAAATCCACTCTCTCTTGTCTGTAACTATCAAACATACTAACACACCAAAGACAGTTGAACAAGTTTAGAAACCGAAATAGAGAAAAGGTACAACACCTGAGCATTATACCTTTTCATTTAAATCATTATGCAGTTGGGTTATTTGTTAAATTTGATTGAATCTTTTAAATAACCGTTTTCTGTATTCCAGTCAGATGTACTATCCGTTGTGACCTGACCATCATACCAAACTCTCATTTTCAATCGGTCAACCTTATCAGCATTATCGCCGCCGTTGCCGTTTACGTCAACATATACGAGCGCTGAAGAATTAGTTGGGTCTGTTTTATCGGCAGTAAAGGTCTTATTACCTAAGCCCCACCATTTTGCACCGTTTGTAGTAGTAAAGTTAGGAGCATCGGCATCACCTGGCACAGAACAATTAGTACCGCCAACTATATTCATCTGATTAGCTATATTTGAACAAAAATCAGTAGGTTTCACGTTCTCATCAGCCCAATAGGCATCTGAATTAGTAGCATTACTTGAAACATCATTAACTGCGCTAGAAACCGCGTTTTGCATTGCATACATAGCTTTTTTATATAATACTCTATCTTTGTCGGGTCTAACATTATTTAAAAGGGGAATCAAGATAGCCGAAATTACTCCGATTATGGCCAGAGTAATCAATGATTCAGAGAGCGTAAACCCTTTTTTCATTTCAATATCCTTTATTACTTTTAAGTCGACTACATGTATAGTACCACATTTCACTTTTTTTTAACTTCCATAAGGTAGATGATTTTCAAAAGTTTATAAAATCAAAACTATGATTACCATTATTTCTATACCCTTATTAATAAAAACAAAATTACCGATGTATATTTTTATAAAGTTTCTGTTTGAATTCAGCAACTTATTTGCTTGTCAGCTATTATAACAATGGAATATGTGTTTATTTAAAGGATTTTTTAATGGCAATTAACTCCGTCTCATTTGGAATGGTAAGCAATTCTTATCCCAGCAGTATTGCTAAAACAAATACAGCTCCAGCTCCGAAAGAAACGAAACCTCAAAAAAATATACTAAGCCATAATATTTACGCAAACTATCTTGCAACTGTAAATAAAGCCGGAATAGCTTTTAAAGGCTACGATCATGATTCCAATCCTGCAAAAAAACTTTTTTGGATTTTAACAGGCAGAAATTCCGTATACGAAGACGATTACACAAAACAAAATTATGTTAACGGCGGCAATACCGGCTATAAAAAATGGGTAAATGCACCGGCATATGAACTTTTAAACAGAAGCCCCGAGCAAGCTATTCAATCAGTATGTACAATTACAAAACCTGATAACAGTTGCCCTAACATCCCAGACTATATTAAAACGCCTAATTATGGTGATAATTGGGGCCGAAAAGCTAATTATATAGAGATTAATCCGAGAACCGTAGCAAAACATGAAAACAACAGAGTATCTGAAGGGCTTTTAGGTGCTATTAAATTACTGCCTGCGATTCCGCCTTCCAGCGACAATTTTGCGAACTGCGTCGTTCTGTCTCAACTTTACCCTACAATTTGGGGAGAATCTTACGTGGATGACGGATCAAGCTTATACACAATGAATTTAGATGCCGGAATAAGCAAAAATCTAACCTCAGATTGGCTTGAAAGAGACGGCGTGAGGATGAAAGACGAAGAACTCGTAAAATCATTCAACGACCTGGCTCATATGAGAGGGCTCAAAACCGGCTTCAGAATGCTTTTATCCGATGGACAAATGTGGGTAAACGGTAAATCCTTCAGCTGGCATAAAAACGAAAACGATTTTATAGAAGCTTGTTGCAAGGGCATCGACATGGGCTTTGATGCTATATATTTTGACAGCGCAAAACACATAGACGGCTACGAATCAGAACACTATTGCGGAGTAGGAAGCCTTCCTAACTATAAACAAATGCAATATATTACAGACCAAATCAGACGAAGAACCGGAAGAAACGACATAGCGCTCATTGGAGAAAAATGCGATAAAAACCCAAGATTTGAAGAAATGGGATTTACAGCAGGAACCGACAGAGGAAATGCCTCTGACAGAGGAAGCATCGAATACGAAGGAAGAGATCAAAGCTGGAACCGAAAATATGGAGCGGGTCCTGAGGTTTCTAACGACAATGATCCAGGCTGGTACAATTTCAACGAAAGAATAAAAAGGCTTGATAATTGCCTCTTTGGCTATAGCAGCTCTTATGACAAACTCCCAACATACATGCAAATGCATGACATATTCCCTTTGACACCTTACACAAACACTCATGATGAAATGTTAAAAAGTATGTCCAAAAGCACTGACGGCTCTCCTTCAAGCCATTACTACAATGTCTTTGATACCTCTGATGCCGCTAAATGGTTCCAAAACGAAGTAAACCAAAAATTCCTGGGTGCAATTTATAACTAATTAATAGGCAATTTTAAACAGGTACTTGATATAAAATTTTCAGCTGACTATAATATTTACTAGTTCAGTAATAAAAAATAAAGGCTAAGTCATGAAAAAAGAAATTCATCCAGATTATAAAAAAACTACAATAAAATGTGTATGCGGCAATGAAATCGAAACAGGTTCCGTAACAGGGGATATCACAGTTGAGATTTGCAACAACTGCCACCCATTCTACACAGGAACACAAAAAATCATGGATACAGAAGGTCGTATCGAAAGATTCAAAAAACGTTATCAACAAGAGAAAAAGTAACTATAGAAGAGAGTTATGCGCCAGCATAGCTCTTTTTAAATATACCCGCATATAGGCGGGTATTTGTATGATTGAAGGGGTATTGCGATGGAGAACAAAAAAACTGTAGAAGTTAAATTAATATCTAAACCTGATGACATGCTAAAAACGGTTTATACTGCTTGCAGGACATGCTATAGTGCAGATTCTCCAATAAATATATTTGGCTCTGAGTCCGCTCAAGACCAGGAAAAAATGCTTAAACTCATAACAAGAGTAATTTCTTCAGGCCACTACAGTACAATTGAACACATTCAGGTAAGCTTTGCAATAAACAACATTTCAAGGGCATGCTCACATCAATTGGTAAGACACAGACACATGTCTTTTTCTCAAAAATCTCAAAGATATGTAAAAGAAAAAGGCCAATTTGACTATATCGTTCCGCCTACAATAGAAAGAAATGACGAATTAACAAAAAAATACGATGATTTTATGAAGGTCATTTCTGATTTTTACCTTGAACTGACTGAAGCAGGGATTCCGGCGGAAGATGCAAGATTCATATTACCGAACGCAACATCTACTTCAATGGTGGCGAGTTTGAACCTTAGAGAGCTTATCCACCTTGCTAATTTAAGATTATGCACAAGAGCCCAATACGAGATTAGGGTTCTGGTAAAAAGAATGTGCGAAGAATTGATGAAACAAGAACCTTGGCTTGCCGGATACCTGGTTCCAAAATGTGAAAGATTGGGATTCTGTGACGAAGATAAATCCTGCGGAAGAAAACCCTGTCTTCAAGGCACATCAAACTAAGACAATACAAATTGAGTAATAAGCAAAAGCAGTAAGCTTCAAGTTTATTACAACTCCAGATTAAATTAAGGAAACCGTTTTTATGAAAGACATGTTAGATAAAATCTTACAAATAGAAGAAAAATATGTTGAGCTCGGGGAGATTTTAAGCAAACCCGAAGTCATACAGGACTACAATAAATTTAGGGACTTATCTAAGCAAAGAAAAGCAATGGAAGAAACCGTTGAAGTTTATCATGCCTGGAAAGCATCTGATGAAGCTGTAAAAGAAGCCGAAGAGCTTTTAAAAGGCGAAACTGACAGTTCTATGAGAGAATTTCTCCATGCGGAAATAGAAGAAAACGAAAAAAAGATTGAAGAATACAACGAAAAAATGAAAGTTCTTCTTCTTCCCAGAGACCCTATGGATGATAAAGATATCATGCTTGAAATCAGAGGATCTGCAGGTGGTGATGAAGCAAACATTTTTGCGGGCGATCTTATGAGAATGTACTTAAGATTTGCAGACAAACAAGGTTGGAAAACTGAAATTTTAAGTAAAACTGAATGTGAAGCAGGTGGTGTATCTGAAGTTATCATTTCAATGAAAGGTGATAGCATTTACAGCAAATTAAAATATGAATCCGGCGTACACAGGGTTCAAAGAGTTCCTGCTACAGAATCTCAAGGAAGGGTTCATACTTCTACAGCAACTGTAGCTGTAATGCCAGAGATTGATGATGTTGAAGTAGAATTAAGACCGGAAGACTTAGAAATATCAACAGCCCGTTCCGGTGGAGCAGGCGGCCAAAACGTAAACAAAGTTGAAACAGCAGTAAGGGTTGTTCACAAACCTTCAGGCCTGATGGTATTTTGTACAGAAGAGCGTTCACAGCTTCAAAACAAAGAAAGAGCACTCCAAATCATAAAAACAAGACTATACGATATGGAAGTTCAAAAGCAGATGCAAGAAGTTACTGACTTAAGACGCTCTCAAGTAGGTACCGGTGACAGAAGCGAAAGAATCAGAACTTACAATTTCCCTCAAGGAAGATTAACAGATCATAGAATCGGCGTAAATTTAAATGTTTGGACGGTTATTGAAGGAGAACTCGATGACCTTCTTAAATTGTTAGTAGAATATGACCAAAAAATCAAACTTGAAAAATTAGCACAGATTGATTAATTTATTATGGGTAAATTCATTCATTATCCCGTGATGGCAAAAGAAGCGGTTGATGCGCTTAACTGCCAAAGCGAAAAATTATACATAGACGCGACTCTTGGCGGCGGCGGATACAGTGAGCTTATCCTAAAAAGAATCCAGCCGAACGGCAAGCTTATTGCTTTTGACGTGGATATCGACGCAATAAATGCCGCGAAAGAGAAGCTGAAAGACTATCAAAATTTAACAATTGTTAATGATTCATACACAAATATTAAGAATTATTTACTAGAAAATAATATAAAAGAAATAACCGGAGGCGTAGTTTTTGACCTTGGGGCTTCTTATCATCAGTTAACCTCTGACACTAGAGGTTTCAGTTTTTCAAAAGACGCAAGGCTGGACATGAGATTTAACCAGTCTTCTGACTTTTCCGCATACGATATAGTCAACTCTTACAAAGAAGACGAGCTTGTAAAAATATTCAGCGAGTATGGTGAAGAAAGATTTTCTAAGAGAATAGCCAGAAAAATTGTCGAAACCCGTAGATTAAATAGCATTCAGACCACAAAAGAATTGGCTGACCTTATTATATCTGCAACCCCGAAGATAAAATCTAATGTACACCCAGCAACAAGGGTGTTTCAAGCCATAAGAATCGAAGTTAATGATGAGTTAAGAAATATAAAAAATACTTTAAATGAAGTGCTCACATTATTGTCTTTTGATGCTATACTATCTGTAGTGACTTTTCACTCTCTTGAAGACAGGATTGTGAAACAGTTTTTTAGATATCATTCTAACAAATGCAATTGTGAGCCGAATCAACCGATATGTAATTGCTCACCACCAAAATTAGAGATAATCAACAAAAAGCCACTAACGGCAAGCCATCAGGAGATCGTCGAAAATCCGCCTTCAAGATCAGCTAAGCTAAGAATCGCAAGACGGATATAGTAGATATCAAGGAGACATAATTGAGCAGAACTACTTTAGATAAAAGGGGATTAAACCTAAATCAAAATAGATATGTTAAACAAACAAATCCTATTATCTATGGCTATTTTCCTCATAAAACATATAATGAACTTGCAATTAACAGAATAAACAGAACCTTAAGCTTACTTTTAGGTCTGTTAATCTTGGTTTCTATTATAAGCTACTATTTTGCTACATCAAGCGAGATGGAGCTTAACAAAATAGGAAAAGAAACAATAAAATTGAACAATGAAAATGTTGAACTACAAAATAAATTAGATAATATGCATTCATATAATAATGTTGATCTTGCTGTAAGAAGAAGCAACCTTTTAAACACAGCCAAACAAGTTATTGAAGTTCCTGCGGCCACATCAACAATCAAAGATTCAAAAACACTGATATCAAACAACAACGACCTTCCATACAAGTGGTCTATCGGTTATTAATTAGTATCTTTTTAAGAATGATTACATAATTTATTTCACATTTTTCTTGTGCTATTCTTTATACATACGGAAGTAATTTAAATAATGAAAAGCGACGCAGAAAAAGAGAAATTTAAGGAATTTGACAGAAGATTAAGGGGATGGCAAGCATTTTGCGTATTTCTATCCTTTTTACTTATAGCTCACCTATTTCTAATACAAGTTGTAGACATAAAACACTATCGCAAGAAAGCCAAAAGACAAAGAAGCGCCAAGAGTTTTGTTATGAGAGGCGCGATTCTTGACCGAAACGGCATAAAATTGGCTTCTGATCAAACCTCTTACAATATCTATGCGCACAAAGAATATTTTGACCATACCCCAAAAGAATTGGCGGAACTGCTTGCCCCTTACCTTAAAATAAATGCTAAAACCCTGGAAAAAACCATTTCCAAAAACCAAAGCATTATCTTGTTGAAAAAAGATATAGACAGAGTAACTGCTGAAAAAATCCAAGGGATTGGATTAAGAGAAATAAGCTTAGATAAGAAAAATGAAAGAGTTTATCCCCAGGAAAGCATGGCGGCTCATATTTTAGGGTATTATAACCCTGATGCCGACACTGCAGCAGGCGTCGAGTTGGTTGCAAAAGACAAGCTGGAACAGGTTGAAAAAGACATAAATTTTGAAAAAACACCAAGCGGCGACATTATCTATGATGTCATGACGGATCCTGCAATGACAACATCGCCACTAAAAGGCAAGACCGTAACGCTCACAATCGATTCGGCGATTCAACATTCTTGCGAATCAGAACTTTTAAAAGTAATCAGGGAGAAAAAAGCGCTTAGAGGCGCTGTTGTAGTGATGAACCCCAGAAACGGGGAAATCTTAGGCTATGCTGTATACCCTACGTACAACCCAAATAAATACAAGGAAGCAAGCCCACTCCAAATTAAAAACTGGACATTGACCGATGTATTCCCTCCTGGTTCTACATTTAAAGTTTTGACTGTTGCATCAGCGCTAGAAAATAACAGAATAACGCCTGAATCCAAGATTTTAGATACCGGTAAAATCAAAATAGACAATTGGGAAATCAAAAACTACGATTACGCCAAAAAACCGTTCCCTGGCTGGATTGACTTACAATATCTGCTGGAACATTCAAGTAACGTAGGAAGCTTAAAAGTAGCAATGACAATGACTGCGACCGAATATTATAACACATTGAAAAAGTTCGGTATCGGTGAAAAAACAGGAATAGATCTGCCTGGAGAATCTGTCGGTATTTTACCGCCTCCAAAAACTTGGGACAAATCAAGAAAAGCAACCATGGGCTATGGATACGGCGCATCAGTTACAGTGATGCAAATGGCTTCAGCGGTATCAGCCCTCGCAAATAACGGCAACAGGGTGACTCCTCACGTAATCAAATATTCAGAGGAAGAAGCTTTAGAAAAAATAAAAACCACTCCTGTTATTTCAATAGACAAGGCTCAGGCTTTAACAAAATTGATGACACAAAGTATTGAATCATCAAAGTCGCCTGTAAAACTTGATAACTACACAGTAGCCGCAAAAACAGGGACATCCAGAAAAACAATGGAAAACGGCATCGGCTATACAAATAAATTATATACATCTGTAGTCGGCTTTTTCCCGGCGTCTAATCCTCAAGTGCTTATTTACGTAGTGGTTGACTCAGCTTCAGGATATGATGTATGGGGAAGCACAATTGCAGCTCCTATTTTTAGAGAAGTTGCACTTCAGACAGCAAGAATTTTAAACATTACACCGGATAAAAAAGCGCCTATAAAAATAAAAGAAAAAAAGGGATAAATTTATGTTATTGAGTGAGATTCTAAAAGGGTTAACAAACTATAAAACAGTGAATTTTGAAGATGTGGAAATTTTAGGATTATCTTACAATTCTAAAACGACAAAGGATTCCGATTTATTTATTTGTTTAAAAGGGGAGCATTCTGACGGGCATCAATTCGCGAAAATGGCCGTAGAAAAAGGGGCTAAAGCTCTTTTATGCGAAAAAGAACTGGACATAAAAATTCCTCAGGTAATTGTAGAATCATCAAGAACAACAATCGCAGATGTTGCTGCTGCATTTTATTCTTACCCATCAAAAGAGATTAATTTAATAGGTATAACAGGGACAAACGGGAAAACTACCGTCACCCACCTTGTTCAAAGAATAATTGAAGAAAACGGGCAAAAATGTGCTCTTATAGGAACATTGGGTTATAAAACAGACAGCAACAGTGAATATAAAGAGGCAAAACACACAACGCCTCAGGCGCCTGAACTGCAAGCGGCTTTAAGAATGATGGCAAACAATTCTATAGCAAATATAGTCATGGAAGTAAGCTCTCATGCGCTTGAACAGAACAGAGTCGGAGGCTGCGAATTTAATGGCGCAGTATTCACTAACTTAACCCAAGACCATTTGGACTATCACATAACAATGAACAATTATTTTGAATCCAAAGCGATGCTTTTCAGAAACCTCAAAAAAGGCGACTTTGCCGTAATAAATGCGGATGATGAATACGCCCAAAGATTTATCGAAACTGTTCCAGAAGGCGTAAAAATATTCACCTACGGCGTTAAAAACGATTCAGATGTTATGGCAAAAAATATTAATTTTTCTATCCACGGTGCAAAATGTACTTTTACATTTAAAAATCAAGAAAAGCCGATTGAACTTCAATTAAACGGGATGTTCAGCATCTACAACGCATTAGCTGCTTTTGCAACAGGACTTGCGATGGATATAAACCCTGAAATCTGTATAGTTGCTCTTGAAAGAACTCCAAGTGTTGCAGGAAGGTTTGAAATAGTAAATAAAGAACCTCTTGTAATAGTAGATTACGCCCACACACCCGACGGGCTTGAAAACGTTCTTAAAGCGGCAAGAGAAATTACCCCGGAAGGCAGTAATCTGATTTGCTTATTCGGTTGCGGCGGGGACAGGGATGCGACAAAAAGGCCAAAAATGGGCAAAATTGCAGATGAATTTGCAGACAAAATAATAGTAACTTCAGACAACCCAAGAAGTGAAGATCCTCAACTCATAATATCTGACATAATGACAGGGATTAAATCTGTAAATACGCAAAGAATTTTTGTAGAATCTGACAGAAGTGAAGCGATAAAATTTACAAAAACAATTGCCAACAAGAATGATGTCATAGTCCTTGCAGGAAAAGGCCACGAAGATTACCAAATTCTCAAAGATGCAACCATACATTTTGATGATAGGGAAGAAGCAAGAAAAGTTTTTGCAAATAGCGCTGTATAGACTATAATTATATTGCAACGATTATTGTTGGGACAAAGGAGTTATTATGAAATTAACGGTTTTAGGAGCAGGTTGCTGGGGACTTACTTTAGCATGGTTATTAACAGATAATTTTGACGAAGTATGCGTTTGGGGAAGAGACCAAGACATCTCTGATGAATTAAAAAACAACAAGAGGGCGACCAGGCCTTTAGAAGTTCAGCTTCAAGATAAGGTTCAAATAACTTCTGACCTAAACCTTGCAATCAAAGATGCTGACATAATACTTATTGTAATAGCAACATCAGGCATAAGAGATGTTTGTATCAGATTAAAAGAAGCAGGACTCAAAAACGAGCAAATCATTGTTAACACATCAAAAGGTCTCGAATTACCTTCTCTTATGAGAATGTCCGAAGTAATAAAAGAAGAGCTGCCTGAATCTAAACTTGCCGTATTATCAGGCCCAACCTTGGCTAAAGAGGTTCTTATGGGCTTGCCGACTGCAGCTTCTGTCGCAAGTGACGACGCGCAAGTTGGAGAACTTGTCCAAGAAAAATTAACCGTACCAAGTAAATTCAGACTATACACTAATCCTGATATGATAGGTGTGGAACTCGGCGGAAGTTTAAAGAACGTAATAGCAATAGCCTCCGGGTTTGCAGATGCCATGAAACTTGGCGACAACTGCAGGGGCGCTCTTTTAACAAGAGGAATGGCTGAAATAGTAAGAGTAAGTATGGCTCTTGGCGCTAACCCATCAACATTATACGGTTTATCCGGAATGGGTGACTTAATCGCGACTTGCTCAAGCCCTATGAGCAGAAACTACACAGTAGGCTCTATGCTTGGACAAGGAAAGAAAATAAATGATATCCTGAGCGAATTGGGTTCGGTTGCAGAAGGTGTAAAAACGTCAAAAGCAGTATGCGAACTGGCTGAAAAATTGGGATTGGAAGTCCCTGTTTCAAGCGCCATTTATGAAGCAGTTTATACGGATATAACACCAGACCAGGTTTTAGACAAACTAATGAACAGAAAACTTAAGAAAGAAGAACAATACGAATTAAAACAATAGTTACTTATTAACTATCAGGTTTAATTTATGTTGAACAGGTTCTGCTTCAAATAAATCTTCAACATTACAGCCAAGAACTTCACATAGTCTGTCCATGTTTTCATAGGAAGGCTGAGTTCTTCCGCTTGCCCATGAATAAATGGTTTGTTGAGGCAGTTGTAAAACTTTCGCGAGTTTATACAAGCTCCAACCTTTAAATTTCCTTACTGCGTCTTTGATTTTGATTTTCATAATTTATAAATTCCTCGTTAACAAATAAATTACTCAACAATCACATATATCATTATACATGTGTAATATAAATTAATATACTAACCACACGGAATTTTCATTCTTTTGAATGAGTATTTTTTAGAAGAATAAATTAAAAATATTAATATATTTTGATAAACTGGAAATTATTAAGAAAAACATTTCAATCTATCCATCAAATGGCTTACAACAAAACCCTTTTATAATCTATTTAAATTAGAGAAATTTTATACAAATTTGTTTATAATAAGTAAGGAGATAATTGATTTTTTTAGTTATCTTATTATATTAAAAGTAACGGGAAAGTATCTGGTATGAAAAAAAGACTATTTAGTTTTATAATGATTTTTTGCTTATTAGGTTTGTATAGCTTGCCTTCAATCGCGATACCTTCAGCACAATACGCCAAAAACAACACTACTCAGGTGAAGGCTGCGATAAACAAATACAAAATAAAGAATTACGTTGGCTGTATCCAAGATATGACGCTGGTTGTCAAAAAAGATCCTTCCAATGTTGTTGCCTATTATTATATGGGAAGTGCTTATATGAAAATCGGCGATAAAAATAAAGCTATCGCTCAATTCGATAAAGTAATCGCTCTAAATTCGGTTCCATCGTTGACATCTTACGCAATCCAGGCAAAAAGCTGTATGAACGGCACTGACAAATGCGAATACATAAAATTAAACGACGATCAGGTTCAAGAACTGGTTAAAGATCCTGAAAACTACTTAGGCAAGGTAAAAGCTGAAAGACAAAGCGGGATGACGCCTGATAATGTTGAAATAGAAAGATTAATAAAAGGAAGATACAATTCAAGTATCCATCCTCAAGCGAACAGAATAATCATTGACACTCTTCTAAAACAAGAAAAACACGATATGAACGTCAATGCTGAAAAATTCAAATCAGAAGCTTCAGACGAAAACAGAATTGCAAGTGCAGAAAATCCAAAATTAGAAGGCCCGACAAATGACGAAATTGCCAATGCCGTAAAAGTTTTAGCAAGGGCAGGAATAAACCCTATCCAACAAAGCCCGATGATTTCGCCATACGGAAACTTCGGCCAAAACAACAATGAATATGCTTACCTATCGTCAATGCTTGGCAATAATCAAAACAATCAACAAAACAATTTTATGAATATGCTTCCTTTTTTGGTACAACAAAACGGTAATCAAAGGGTAAATTCAGAAATGGTTCAGGCGATGATGATGTCTCAAATGATGCCTGATTTCAATTTCAGCAATAACGATAAAAACTAGTACATAGGAAATAAAAATGAAAATTAACACAACTAGATTTGGAGAAGTAGAGGTAATTGAGGAATTGGTTTTCGACTTTGAAAGCCCAATTATCGGATTTAACGAACTTAAAAAATATATGCTTATAGAACATGATGAAAATTCATGTTTTAAATGGCTTCAATCTATTGAAGACCCTGAAATAGCATTCCCCGTCACTTCGACGGCATACTTTGGAATAGACTACAGTTTTGAAATACAAGACGAAGAAGCAGAGACTTTAGGAATTAAAAGCACAGAAGATCTTCTTGTATTAAATATTGCGTCGATTCCGACCGGAAACCCTAAAAATACAACTATCAATCTTAAAGCTCCTATTATAACCAATGCAAAAACATTAAAATCTATGCAAATTATATTGCAGGATGACAAATTAAAAATCAAACATCCGATTTTTGTCCAACAGCCTTCAGAAAAACCAGCAAAGGAAGATTAATTTATGCTAATTCTTTCCAGAAAAAAAGGACAAAAACTTATTATCAATGATAATATTGAAGTTGTAGTCATCGACTCTGATAATGGTGTAGTAAAATTAGGAGTAAATGCGCCCAAAAGCATTGGAATTTATAGAGAAGAGATATATAAAGAACTTAAAAAAGCAAACCTGGACAGTCAAGAAACTCAAATAAATTCTCTAAGTGATTTCAACAAAGAACTTCCAATAATGCAAATAGACAACAAATTGAAATCATTGAGCGTAAAAATTATCAAAAATGAAGAAAAATGAAATATTAAAACTTCTATACGTATCCAAGGACTATTCAAAATTAAAAAAAATATGCTCAAAGCACGAAGACAGCTGGCACAAAAATATACTTGCAAAAGTATTTTTCAATGAGCAAAAATATACAGATGCGGCCAAACTTTTTTATCATATGAAAATGTTCTATGAATCCGGCTATTGTCTTCTTATGCAAGGTGATTTATTCAACACAAAAAGACTTTGGGACAAATTGGATGATTCAAAGCCAATATACCTTTGGGGAAAATCATTGCTTGGGTTCATTGAAAAAAAACCGGAGCAGCTCCCTACCTATTTTCAAATAAGAAATTTTCTGGAACAGGATTTAGACGCCCTTTTGACTGCAAACCTGACTTCGTATGCAGAAAATCTAATCAATTCCATAGACGTACTCGCCCAGATAAACTCTGAATCGTACAAATATATGGCCAGAGTCCTATTCAATCACAGCTATTATGATATATCCAAAAATTTTCTGGAGCAGAGCAAAGATATATACTACAAGGATCCCGAAACTCACTTTTTGCTTGCTAAAATACATTTAGAGAAAAATGAGCCTAAAGAAGCAAAAAAGGCGCTTGAGACCGCTATCGAAGTAAATGAGGATTATTTTCCTGCGAGAAATCTTCTGCTAAAAATAAAATAGTTATTGGTATAATCGTCATTCTGTTGTAATATATATATATATAATATAAAAAATCTTATTAGGAGAGATACTAAATGTTCGAACGTTTTACGGAAAAAGCAATAAAAGTCATTATGCTTGCGCAAGAAGAAGCAAGAAGACTTGGACATAATTTTGTCGGAACGGAACAGGTTCTGCTTGGCCTTATCGGGGAAGGAACGGGAGTTGCAGCTAAAACACTTAAATCAATGGGCGTAACTTTAAAAGATGCCAGAGCAGAAGTTGAAAAAATAATTGGACGCGGCTCAGGTTTTGTCGCGGTAGAAATACCCTTTACCCCAAGAGCAAAAAGAGTATTAGAACTATCTTGGGATGAAGCAAGACAGCTTGGACATAACTATATAGGCACGGAACATCTTCTTTTAGGCTTAATCAGAGAAGGTGAAGGCGTTGCGGCAAGAGTTCTTGAAAACCTTGGCGTTGACTTAAACAAAGTAAGAAGTAACGTTGTTAAGATGCTTGGAGAAACAAAACCAGCTCAAACACAATCATCTTCAACCTCTTCATCAGGTGGGAAAACGAAAACACCTAGCCTTGATGAATTTGGTACAGATTTAACTTTAGCAGCGCAAGAACAGCGTCTTGATCCAGTCGTTGGAAGAGAAAAAGAAATCGAACGTGTAATCCAAATTTTGGCAAGAAGAACAAAAAATAACCCTGTTTTAATCGGTGAACCCGGTGTTGGTAAAACAGCGGTGGCAGAAGGTTTAGCTATCAGAATAGTAAATTCTGAAGTTCCAGATATTTTAGAAGGCAAAAAAGTAATCCAGCTGGATATGGGTTTACTCGTTGCAGGTACTAAATACAGAGGTGAATTTGAAGAACGTTTAAAGAAAATAATGGACGAAATCCGTCAAGCAGGAAACGTAATTCTTATAATCGATGAAATGCACACCTTGATAGGTGCTGGAGCAGCAGAAGGTGCAATCGATGCTGCAAATATATTAAAACCGGCTTTATCAAGAGGCGAAATCCAGGTTATAGGTGCCACAACGCTTGATGAATACAGAAAACACGTTGAAAAAGATTCTGCTCTTGAAAGAAGGTTCCAACCGATAATCATAGAAGAGCCTTCTGTCGATGATACTATCGAAATCATCAAAGGTTTAAGACCAAAATATGAAGAGCATCACAAACTAAAAATATCTGACGACGCGATTGTTTCAGCTACAGAACTTTCTTACAAGTATATAACTGACAGATTCTTGCCGGATAAAGCTATCGATATCATCGATGAAGCAAGTTCTAAAGTAAGAATTCAAACAAGCGCACTTCCTCCGGAAGGAAAAGACCTTGAAAAAGACTTAAAAACGGTCATCAAACAAAAAGAAGACGCCATCAGAAATCAAGAATTTGAGCACGCATCAAATTTAAGAGATGAAGAAGCGGAACTAAAAGAAAAAATTCGTGAACTTTCTCAAAAATGGAGAGATGAGAACGATGCAAATAAACCTGTTGTAACGTCAGAAAACGTTGCCCAGGTGGTAAGTGTTATGACAGGCATACCGACTACAAAAATAACTGAAGGCGAAGGTCAAAGATTACTTAAATTAGAAGAAACACTTCATGCAAGAGTAATAGGACAAGATCAGGCGGTAGTTGCGATTTCAAAAGCAATAAGACGTGCCAGAGTAGGCTTAAAAAGTCCTAACAGACCTATCGGAAGTTTTATCTTCTCAGGTCCTACAGGGGTTGGTAAAACAGAACTTGCAAAAGCTCTGGCTGAAGCGGTTTTCGGTTCAGAAGAAAACATGGTTCGTGTTGATATGTCTGAATTTATGGAAAAACACTCTACTTCTAAATTAATCGGCTCTCCTCCGGGATACGTTGGTTACGATGAAGGCGGACATTTAACTGAAATTATCAGAAAGAAACCATATTCAGTAATCCTTTTCGATGAAATCGAAAAAGCACACCCTGACGTATTTAACATAATGCTTCAAATACTTGATGACGGTAGGTTGACAGACTCTAAAGGAAGACACATTAACTTCAAAAATACTATCATCATTATGACAAGTAACGTCGGTGCAAGTATGATTACAAGTACATCAAAACTTGGCTTCACGGTTGCTGATGATGCTGCAAAAGACAAATACGAAAAATTAAAAGATACCGTTATGGAAGAAATGAAAAAAGCATTCCGTCCGGAATTCTTAAACAGAATAGACGATATCATAGTATTTGCACACTTGAGCAAGCCTGAAATCAGAGAGATTGTTGACTTGATGTTTAACGATTTATTTAAGCGTCTTGAAGCACAAAACCTACAGATAGAAGTCACCGATGAGGTTAAAGACTACCTTGCAGAAGACGGATATTCTGAAGCTTACGGTGCAAGACCTTTAAGAAGGCTTATCCAAAAGAAAATCGAAGATGGTCTTGCAGAAGAAATTCTTGCCGGACAATACTCTGCCGGCCAGAAAATCATATTGAAACTTGAAGATAAAAAAATTATCTTTGTAAGCGAAAATGTGAAAACAGAGCAAGACTCTGCAGAAAGCAAAAAATAACTTTTAACATTAAAAAAGTAATCTCAAATTGTAAAAAGACATCCCTTTATTCAAGTAGAGATTGCTTTTTTAATGAATTATAATCAGAGGATTCCTTTTTGAAAATAGTTAAAAAAGAAGAAATTGAAAAAGGCTTTAAAAGAAACATTTTGAATCTTTTTAAATTCGAGATAAAAAAGAACAAAAAAGAGCAAAAACCTGATTTATCTTTTTTTGCGGTGCATCTTGTCGAACACTGTAATCTCAACTGCAAAGGCTGTGATCACTGTGTGCCGCTCGCAAAAACCGGATTCACCGACATAAATATTTTTGAAAAAGATATTAAAAGAATGTCTGAACTTTTCAATAGGGTGAAGGTTATAGGACTTATGGGCGGAGAGCCCTTGCTACACCGCGGTTTATCAGAATTCCTGAGAATTACGAGAAGTATTTTCACCGAAAGCCACATCGTAATATTCACCAACGGCATCTTGCTGGAGAAACAATCTCAAGAATTTTGGGAAACCTGTAAAGAAAACAAAATAATAATAAACCTCACAAAATACCCTATAGATTTGGACTTTAAAAAAATCGAAGAATTGGCCAAAGAAAAAGGAGTTAAAATCGACTTTTCCAGCGGTACTAATGCTGTTATGGCTACTTTCCACAAACAAGTCTTTGATATAGAAGGCAAGCAAAATATCGAATATTCATTTTCAAACTGCAAAAATAGGCTCCAAGGATGCTACTTCCTAAGAGAAGGTAATTTTTATCCCTGCACTGTTGCCCCAAATTCAAAAAATTTTAGTGAATACTTCAACATAAATATGGAAATAACTGAAAAAGACAGTATCGATATTTATAAAGCAAAAAGCGGGAAGGAAATCCTTGATTTTATATCCAAACCGATTCCTTTTTGCAAATACTGCGACATAGATAAAAGAACAATCAACAACCCTTGGGAACTTTCTAAAAAAGACATAAGTGAATGGACCTAATCCCAGGCGGTTACCTGTTTTTACTGTTCTTTTCCATCTCTTTTAAAACAAAGTTATTAAACTGCTTTATTTTACTGGGATCTTCAATCACATCCCAGTCAGATTTGTTTTTTTGAGACAGTTCCCAATCAATCATTCTGGGGGCATAAGAGCAGAATCCACAAGTACAAATAGGTTTATTTATAGCATTTACAAGTTTCTTTGACGAAGCTGATTTGATTTTAACACCTGTATCTTTTTGGCTTTTTAAATTGTAATACGTATCAAAAAGATGAATATATGCTGACTTGGGGCAAGCGTAGAGTTTGTCCTCTTTTAATATCTTATAACGTTTTATGGCGCAATATTTATAGGAAATATCGATGTCAGAATCGCCGTTAGGATTGTGAAAGATATACATCTCGTTGCAATCGTGGACATCGCCCACCTCAACCTCTTTTGATTTAATAAGCGTCAGCATTTCTTTAAATTTATCTTTTAACGGGGGATATTTTGATACATCTATCGCAACATTATTTTTTCTGCACGCATCCCAGAAATCATCGCTCATATTAAAAAGCAAGCTTCCATTTGTAACGATTGACAGATGTGCTTTTGGGAATGCATTTTTAGTAGTTTGTATAAATTTAACAATATCAGGATGCAACAATGGTTCTCCTCCAAGAAGCCTGATATTCTTGAATCTTAACTTTCCTGAAAGCTCTATTATATTTTTTTTGTATTTTTCAATATCAACAAAATTCTCATTGGCAAGAGGGCTGAAATGCGAGCAGGCTTTGCAGTTCAAATTGCAATGATCCACAACATGGGTTTCCAAATAATGTAAGACAGGTTTTCTTTTTCTTACTTTCAAAAACTGTTTTAACTTACCTAAGAAATTTTTATTATTTTTAAAAATCTGACTCATCATACAAAATTATAACATACCAAATATTTTAACCTTCAAAGGCAGTAAATACGAAATTATAATCTGCATTATTGTATATGTTTAAAATTATAAAAACTCGACCTTGCCGCTACCTAAATGATAAATCGCAGGAATCACCTTCAGACCTTTGTTTTTGACAGCATCAGCGATAATAGGGTCCGAACTGACAATCTTTTTTACGGTCATTTCTACATGGTTTTTAACCACATTATCAATTAATTCTTTCCCGTTCCCGCAAGATACTTTCAAAGCAGGCTCTATAGATTGTACCAAACTTTCTATAAAAACAGAGTCATGCGCATTTGCTATCGTTGCTTTGACGGCTCCACAATCTTCATGCCCCATTACCACAACAAGATTGACTCCTGCGTGGACCACGGCATACTCAATGCTTCCGATAACATGATCGTCCAGGACATTGCCGGCGTTTCTTATTTCAAAAAGATCTCCCAATCCCTGATCGAAAATTATTTCCGGAGGAACCCTTGAATCAGAGCAGGAAAGTATAGCAACAAAAGGATGTTGGCCAGACTGAAGTTCTTTTCTTCTTTGAACTGTTTCATCAGGATGAACCATTTTTGAAGAAACAAAACGATTATTTCCTTCTTTCAACTTTTTTATAGCCTGATTGGCGCTAAGATTAGGCTCCGAGTGAGCAAACGCTGCTGTACTTAGAGCTGCTATTATAGTAAATATTGAAACAAGTTTTTTTATATTTTTCATAAAATCCACCTACTTCTAAAACCGGGGGTTTAAATATCAACATAAATATGTTATCATAGAAACATGATAAAAATATTATTAACATGCATAAATTCTTTTTCATCTGACACCTGAAGTGAGTTCAACACTTTAGGTAACAGATTACTATGTTTTAAAAGAGAAAAGGCAGGTTTTTGCATGAGGAAATATGCAACAGTATTTGCAGTAATATTGTTATTACTTACTTTGACGTTGACCATTTTTACATCACAAGTAAGCTTGATAAAAATTATTGCAAACGACAAAATGGCACAATTTATGCTATTAAATTTAATATTACTAACAGGTGTTGGGATATTTTTCGCAATATTCCACGACAAGTTAAAAGTTTATACTGAAAACTACAGAAGAGAAAAACAAATATAAAAGAGGCTTTTTGCCTCTTTTTCTTATTTTATCCATAAGTAAAGGAGAGTATCATGAGAGTTATGCCTATACATACATCGCCAAATTTTAAAGGCCTATGGGAAGTCAAAAATACTGACATGAACGTTGCGGGTCTTGGATATGTCTGGGATGTTTCATACGTTTACCACCCTTTTAAAAACGAAGATATCACTGGCAAAGATGAAGAGCTGGCAAAAAAGGTACCTGAAACTTATATTCATCAGCCAGATCCGGAGCTTTTAAGATATTTGTATTGCACAAAGTTTGAAGTAGGAGAAAAGCTCAGTTGTACTGAAGAAGAATTTTCCAAAAACAAAGAACACATCTTAAGCACTCTGCCTGAAACTTATTCAGAAGAAATAGAAAATCTTAAAGCAGATAAGTTTTTCAACCTTGATGACGTCGATTCCTTCTTTGTTGAAGAAGATGACGAATCGGGCGAAACCATAAGCCATGAGGAAGCAAAAAAGCTATATGATGACCTTATGGGTGAAGATCTTTAGTAAATTTAAACTTCGGCTTCAAAGACTTCAAGAGCCTTATAAGAACTTCTTGTAAGCGGTGAAAAGAATGTATATTTTATGCCGATTTCTTTCGCAATAGAAGTAAGTTCATCATACTCAATCGGCTCATAATATCTTTCGACTTCAAGATGATTTTTGCTTGGCTGGATATATTGCCCTATCGTAACAATATCGCAATTTACAGCTTTTAAATCCTTGAAAACTTCAATAAGCTCTTCTTTCGTTTCGCCAAGCCCAACCATTAAACCCGTCTTGGTCAATATTTTAGGGTTGTTTTTTTTAATATGCTCAAGAAAGTCCAATGACCTTTGATAAATAGCCTGCGGTCTTGCTTTTTTATACAATGAAGGTACAGTTTCGATGTTATGATTAAATACATCCGGCAAGGCTTCCGCAACAATATCTATAAGCTCTTTATTTCCTTGAAAATCAGGGGTCAAAACCTCTATCCTTACATTGGGCGAAGATTTTCTGATTTCAGAAATGACATTAGAAAAATGCGAAGCTCCCTGATCTTTTAAGTCATCTCTGGTCACAGAAGTGATGACCACATATCTCAACCCCAATTCTTTTACTGCTTTTGAGATGTTTTTAGGTTCTTCCGGATCCAACGAAGACGGCTTGCCGGCAGAAATATTACAGAACCGGCAATTTCTTGTACAGACTGTTCCCATAATCAAAAATGTAGCGGTATTTCTTGTATAACATTCATTTTTATTAGGGCATCTTGCAGATTCGCAAACAGTATTAAGGCATTTGTCCTTTAGAACACCCCTTACTGCTTTTGTAGCGTCTGTGTCGATTATTCCTCTTTTCAAATATTGCGGAAGTCTTCTCATACTATTAGGATAATTTAGTCAAGAAAAAAAAGCAAAAAAAAACCTAAGTTTTATCTTAGGCACTTTTGATTAAAATAGGGGGTGAAGGGGGGAAAGTTTTAAACTCCGTTGACTCCGTTTGTTTATAAAATTTTTATTATTTCGCTATGTTTAGTATCGCTCTGTTGTTGACTGCTATTACCTGCATTGTTTTCCAGAAATCGTCAGGTGATATTGTTGACTTTTGATCAAGATTTACGGTAACTTTTTCTGAGTAAATCTCAGTTAATTTTTTATCTAAGTTAACACACGCTTGAGCGCCCATCTTTTCGATCACCTTATCTAATACTTACATATATATAAAGTATATACGATGTATATTATTTCAAAAGAGAGTTTTTTTGTTACATTAATTCACATTCGGTTCAGAAAGTAACAAAGCCAACTAATTCTTGCCCTTGTCGCGGTTTGTGCTACAATATAATTAGGACATGGAATGTCTAAACAGTTTAGAAGAGGGGTAGGATTTTGAGTCAACAAAATTTGTTCGAAGACGGGAAAATAGTTCCTATTAATATAAGAGATGAAATGAAACGCTCATACATTGACTACGCGATGTCAGTAATCGTTGGTAGAGCGCTTCCTGATGTAAGAGACGGGCTAAAACCGGTTCACAGAAGAATACTTTTTGCTATGAACGAACTGGGAATGACGCCTGACAAGCCTTACAAAAAATGCGCAAGAATAGTCGGGGAAGTACTGGGTAAATATCACCCTCACGGAGACAGTGCCGTGTACGAATCTTTGGTGAGAATGGCGCAAGACTTTTCAACAAGATATCAAACGATAGATGGGCACGGAAACTTCGGTTCTGTTGACGGAGACTCAGCAGCTGCAATGCGTTATACAGAGGCAAGAATGCATAAGATTACGACTTCTATGCTTTCTGATATCGATTGTGAAACCGTTGATTTTGTACCTAACTTTGACGGATCTTTAGATGAACCTTCCGTTCTTCCTGTAAGACTGCCGATGATGCTATTAAACGGCGTTAGCGGTATCGCAGTAGGTATGGCGACAAATATTCCGCCTCATAACTTATGCGAAATAGTTGATGGAACAATAGCTCTTATTGATAACCCTCAAATAACGGTTGAAGGCTTGATGCAATACATAAAAGGGCCGGATTTCCCAACTGCGGCAAGTATTATCGGTGTTTCAGAAATAAGACAGGCATACTTAACCGGTAGAGGTTCTATAAAAATGTCAGCGATTTCTACCTTTGAAGAAATCCCTGGAGGAGCAGGACGTCAGGCAAGAACAGCCATTGTTATAACCGAACTCCCTTATCAAGTAAACAAAGCAATGCTTATTGAAAAAATAGCAGAACTTGTAAGAGATAAAAAAATCGAAGGTATTTCAGATATAAGAGATGAATCCGACAGAGACGGCATGCGTGTAGTTATAGAACTCAAGCGTGACGCCAAGCCTGAAGTTGTAAAAAATAATCTCTATAAACAGACCCAATTAGCAACTTCATTTGGTGTAAATATGCTGGCACTTGTAGGAAAACAGCCAAGACTTATGAATTTACTTGAAGTTTTAAGTGAATTCGTAGAGCACAGGGTTGAAATAATAACAAGAAGAACTGTTTTCTTCTTGAAAAAAGCAAAAATGAGAGCTCATATTTTAGCAGGCTTGTTGATTGCTCTTGGAAGCTTGGATGAAGTTATTGAACTTATCAAAAAATCATCTACAACCGAAGAAGCAAGAAACGGCTTGATGTCCAGATTCGGGCTAGACGCGGATCAAGCTAACGCAATTCTTGAAATGCAATTAAGAAGATTGACAGGCTTAGAACAAGACAAAATTAAAGCAGAATATGATGACTTAAAGCTAAAAATAGCTGAATACGAAGCAATTTTAGCTGACAGACAAAAAGTATTAAATATAATCAAAGAAGAACTTTTAGAAGACAAAGAAAAATACGGCGATGAAAGAAGAACTCAAATTCTTCCTCAAATGGACGAAATGACTATTGAAGACTTGACTCCAAACATCCCGATGGCAGTATTCATTACTCGTCAAGGCTATATCAAGCGTATTTCTTTAGACACTTTTGAGCGTCAAAACAGAGCAACAAGAGGCAAAGGCGGAATCAAGACCAAAGAGGATGATGATGTCGGACACTTCTTTACGGCAATGATGCATGACAAGGTATTGTTCTTCTCGAACAGAGGTACGGTATACAGCTTAAACGTTTATGACTTCCCGGAAGGCTCAAGACAGGCAAAAGGATTACCTATCGTAAACGTCCTTCCTATAGAGCAGGATGAACAAATAACCGCTGTTGTTCCTGTAAGCGATTTTTCTAAAAATTCAAACCTGATTATGCTTACAAAAGGCGGTTACATCAAGAGAATAGCCCTTGATAACTTCGCTCACATAAGAAGAAACGGTATTATCGCTATAGGTCTTGAAGATGGAGACACTCTAAACTGGGTTAATCAAGCAGAAGATAACGATGAAATCCTCATCGGAACAAGCTGCGGTATGGCAATAAGATTCGGCGTAAGTGACCTAAGACCTTTGGGAAGAAGCGCAAGAGGCGTTAACTCAATGAAACTGAGAACCGGTGATACAATCATAGGTTCAGACATTGTTCCAAGAGACTACGACGCAGACCTTCTTGTTGTTACTTCTGACGGATTCGGTAAACGCTCTAAATTATCTGAATTCAGACCACAAAATAGAGGCGGTATCGGATTAATTGCAACCAAATTCAAGACAGCAGCATCAAGATTGGTGGCTTTAACTATCGTAAATGAATGTGATGAGATTATGGTTGTTACGGCAAATGGAATCGTTTCAAGAATCAAAGCAGGCGATATTTCAAGACAAGGAAGACCGGCTACAGGCGTTAAAATCCAAAATCTAATGGATAATGACTGTGTAATGGCAGTAAACAAAATCGTTGTTCCTGATGATGAATGCGAAGTTAATATCGATGCTCATATAGAAGAAGCGATTGAAAATGCTTCCCAAACAAAATTAACAGACGTTGAATAAACACAATAATAAAAAAGAAATGCCGGATTTAAAGTCCGGCGTTTTTTTAATCTCTGAGCGTAACCCCTACAAATTTATCTTCTTGGCTATCAACGGCACAATAAGATCCCAGGCTTGCGAATTAGGATGATCGTCATAACCGGATATTTGATATTTTTTGTCTATGATTTTTCCGCTTGTTAATTCATCTGCATTTATTGTTTTTATTCCTATCTTATTTATCCCCGTTTTAAAGTTTTCTGAAAACATGTACTGATGCCTCACGGGGGAAGTTTTGTCTGTGATAAACACTCCTTGAGGATAGTTCAGAATAAAAAACTTAGAATTAGGGTATAACTCTTTGGATTTTTTATGGGATTCTTCAAGTATTTTTAGCAACAATTCCTCTTTTTCTTCTTGAGAATAGTTATTAGTCCTTTGTTCTTCATAGAATCTGATTATCGCGGAATAACCCCAAGGATAATTTAACTCATTCTCAATTAATTTATCGCCAACAAGATCATATTTAACAGAAACCAAATTCAGAAATGGCCAATTTCTATGTTTATAAAGTCTATTGAAATGGTCTTCTATAAAGATATAAATTATATAATCAGCATTTGGAACTACATTTTTGAAATTTGGATCTCTCAGCTGATAAAGCATTAATTGAGGCCCTTGCCCGCCAAGACCTCTATTGTATACCGTTCTGTTTGTGTAATTTGCCAGCTTATACTCGAATGTCTCTTCATTTTTCAGCCCATGGCCTTCAGCATATGAACAGCCGAATACAAGGATATCGCCTTTTTTGCTGTCTTTTTTTATTGTTGGAGTGCGAAAATATTTATTGTAATTTTTTTTATCAAAATGCTCGACTTTAAAGAGATCTACAATTTTTTGATTGTTTGCGGCGGCTGCTTCAAAAGCAAACCAATAAGATTTTATCAAGACCCCATAAGCAATAATTTCCAGAAGCCCAACAAATATTAAAAACAAAAAGAAATTAATAAATATAATTTTTAACTTCTTATAAACTTTGATTTTCAGTACTGAACCCTAACTCGACATAAACATACTAAATTATAGCTTTTGTAAATTTCATTGTCAATTTAACGATTCACTCAGGTATAGCTGTAGCAAAGGGATTAAAGTGTTTTTATATGCTATTGAACATCTTTTACATTAGGAATAAACGTTTTTACGTTACCCTCAGCTGAAAAATCTTTTGGGCTCAAAGTCATTCTTATCCTGTCAGCCTCGATTGTTCGTCCCATTTCTTCAATTTTTGATCTTCCGAGGAAAACGACTTCATTCAGTTTATTTGTCTTTTTATCTGGGAATACTGTTGCTTTGGGTCCTGTGGCTGTATAATCTTTATACTTTATTATGGTGTCGCCGCTTGCAACCAAAACATTATGTTTTTGATCATACATCTGATAATTTGACCAGACTTTTATAGCTGTTGTTTCTGTATTTACATCAGTAAATACATTGCCTGTCCCAACAGCTTCTTGTCTTAACGTATCATAACTGAATTTGTTTGCTTTGATTACGCTGTTTTTCTGTTTGATTACACCATTTCCGATAAGCTGGATGCGTTTTATCTCGTTTTTCTTTGTCAAATCAACAATTGCATTGTTTGAGAATGTTTCCACATCTTTATAATAAACAATAACAGAGCCATCAGCTTTCACAACATTGGTATTATTGTTATATTCTTGTCTATCAGCCGTGATAACTATCAATGGCTTTTTCTTCTCTGTAACTGAAGATTGCGCATTACCTTCTGCGGTAATAACTTTATTTAAAAGGGACATCCTTAGTATGTTAGCTTTAATTTCATGTTTTTTGTTTCCTTTGACCTGATAAGAATACGCGCTGTCCAGAAAATTCACATCCTTGATTTGCTTAGTATCCGGGTCTAAATTCACTTCAGCTTTAGGGCTTGTAACATGGATATCATCCATTTGAACTCTGACATTACCATCAAGCAATATTTTATTCTGTTGGTCGCTGAAAGATTGCTTATTAGACTCTATAGTTAAATTTGCAGCATAACAAATATTTGCAAAACCAAATATAATAAGAATTAAAGTAATAAGCTTTTTCATAATATCATTTTCCCTTCACCATAAAGTTCGGTACGAGTTCTTCCTTGTATTTCAAAATCTGACAAGTCATGCTTTAAACGGGCGCTTGTACCATATATAATAGCTTGATTTGGCTTTTCAAGTCTAATTTTTCCCTGAGCCATAATATCTTCATCACGGCCGGCCCAAACAATCCTGTTAGCTCTTACATTTGATCCGTCTTTATAAACAATAACCGTGTCATTGTATAATACAATTTTTTTTGACTCGGCGTTATATGTTCCCTGGGCAGATTTAAAACTGGCAACTACGCTCTGATCGTCATAGAAATTTCCTATAATATTATTCAGTATTACAACATTGTTTTTATTGTCGTAATGCCCGTTTTCGGCAAAAAGTTCCCAAAGTTTTTGGCCATTCTTTGTTTCTGTTACCAAAAGGTTTTCTATATCCACTTCTTTTTTGGACATGTCGTCGTTTTTAATCTTATTTTTAAAATTTTTGGTAATTATTCCGGCAGAAATAAAAGCCCACAAGCAAGCTCCAAGAATTACAACAAAAACAATTATATATCCGATATTTCTTTTTTTCATAGCGTTTTTATTGAAATATTATCATAAAAATGTTAAATTTGACAGACTAATAGTTAACTTGCCAACTTTGTTCCACAATTCTACCAGAACAGGCGTATCCGTTGGGGTTTGATTTTGTACAATTTATAGGCGTCACACCGTCACTGGACCATTGCATTCTGCTGTCATCTCTTCCACCGGCGGGATACAACATTGGGTTTGTACCGTTTGTTATATAAAAGAGAAAAATATCATTACCCCATGTGTTCGGTTCTTTAAAACCGTTTAAATCCATCCAGATAAGACCGCAAATTTGCTTCATCTGTCCGGAAAACATAGTGGAAGATGCTCCATTAAATGAAGGGATACAGCCTGAACCTGTTGATTGAACCATATATGAGACGCTGTCGTTTCCGACAAACGAATAATGATTGCCTATAACCCCGCTAGTAGAAACTTTCGAGGATAGAGACGGAAACTCGGTCCCCATCTGGGTCGTAAAACAGCCGCTGCTCATTTTGCAATTTTTCGATACTTTTATATACTTAACCAATTCATCCCCTAAAACAACGTCCGTGCTATTAAAAAGTGTTGTTCTAGCGAAATTTCCGTTAACATCGTTTTCTCTTGCCATCCTTAAAAGTGTCTGATTGATTGTAGAATATGCCTTTGAAAGAGCAATACCCATCGCATCTTTATGAAACCTGTCAAGCAAGGTTGGGACTGTTAAAGCGGCAATTATACCGATTATAACTAGCGTTATAAGAACCTCTGATAAGGTGAAAGCGTAAGAATCATGATTAATAGTATTATTATAATGTTTTTTCATCGGGCGTAAGTTCCAATCTAATTATATAATCAGATAAAATTCAGGGCAATTCCAAGATTATTAAATACATTATTTTTGATGCATAATTATATTATGAAAAGTTTAAATGACTACAAAGAAGAAATATATAAATGTTCAAAATGCGGCTTATGCCAATCAGTTTGCCCTGTTTACGAAACCACGAAAAATGAAAGTTCAGTCTCAAGAGGCAAATTTATTTTGCTGAATGGAATTATACAAAATGAATTAAAACTTAACAATTCAATCATAAATAATCTAAATTCATGCTTAAATTGCAATGCTTGCAGAGATTTTTGTCCAAGCGATATAAATTCCAGAGAAATTTTTGCCTGCGCTAAAAATGAATACAACAAACAAAAAAATGCGATAAAATTTATAAACTCAGTTAAATTACACGAATTTAAATTGAAATCCATATCTATATTAATCTTCGTGTACAAATTCTTGCGGCTGGATAAACTCACAAACGGCTTACTTAAAAAAACAGAATCCAAGAGCAAAGTTAGCAACTTTATTCTTTTGTTCAATTATTTAATAGAAGAAAAATCGAAATACAGAAAGCTTAAAAAAACAAATCCACCAAAAGGAAAGATACTCTTTTTTGAAAGCTGTTACAGTAAATATATTAACCCTGGATCCAAAAACGCATCGCTTAACTTATTAGAAGAGTTAGGCTATGAAGTAATAAAGAAAAAAACAAACTGCTGCGGAGTGCACAGTTATTACTCCGGATACTTCGATGATTTCGAGAAAAATGCCGAATCAAATTTTAAAAAAATCCCTGAAGACATAGATTATATAACGTCTGACTGCGACAGCTGCTCCTCAGCACTTAAACTTTATGATGATTTCTTAAACTCTGAGCATAAAATTAGCTTCAAAATAACAAGTTTAAGTAAGCTTTTAAAAGAAAATGAATTTGAGATAGCTTCAAGCAAGAAAACAAATATAATTTATCATAAGCCCTGCAATTCTGACGACAATCATCTTTCTTTATTAAAAAGTCTAAAAAACATAGGTTGCCTCATTGAAAATACTAATTGTTGCGGATTTTCAAGTGCTTTATCTCTCAAGTACAATGAAATAGCTGAAGAAATTTCTAAAAAATCAGCAAAAGAAATTATAAAAAACAATCCGGACATAGTTATCACATCATGTCACTCCTGTAAAATAGGAATTAAAGCAGGTTTATTAGCTAAAGCCTCTAATGTAGATGTTTTAAGCCTTTCAGAATTCTTAGACTCAAGAAACGATTCAATAAAGTAAGGCCCAGTCAAGCCTTCAATCTTCACAACAAGCGCTTCATAGTGCACAGGCAAAACCACATCCATATTTATTGTTCTACGAGACATAAGTGTTAATTTACTATTATTCCCAGAAAATTATTGACTAAAAGTTTTTAGTTGATATTATAGTAATACAAACTAGCTTATGAGAGCGTAAACACTTTGCCGCGTTAGCTCAGTTGGTAGAGCAAGGGACTGAAAATCCCTGTGTCCTTGGTTCGATTCCGAGACGCGGCACCATTTAAAAGCCCCACTATGAGGGGCTTTTTTAGTACTTTACAATTTTGCAAAAATTCTTGTTTTTAAAAATTGTCGTAGAATTGTCGGAGTAAGATGTAAAAAATAATTATTAACTGATATACAATTTCGATTTGTATTTTTCTCCAGGCTGGAATATTAAGAAAAACTGACAGAGGCTGTTTCAAATTGTGAATAAGTTTTGTTAATGATAAAAAATTCTTTATTATCTGCTTCGGCATTTTTGGTAACAAAAGTATAAAATTAACCCGTTTTAATAATAAAAATGCTATTATGATAGGTAGTTTGAAAACAAGAGGGAAGGAAGAATAACTTTATGGCTAAGACTGACTTAAAAAAGATGTGTTTAAACAAAGTATGCTTGAAGAGATGTTTAAAATACTTACAGAAGAGCTTGGGTTTGCAGCACTAAAAAATCCTAATGACATCAATAATCTTGATACAAAAGCAAAAGGAAGAGCTTTTTTAAAATTTTATTTGGATAAAATTTTTAAACATTACTACAGAATTGATTCTGATATCATAGAACAAGGCATGATAGATAATGCGGGTGATAAAGGCATTGATTTTATAGCTATCGATGAAGAAAAGATATATATTATTCAAACAAAATATGGCACTAAGGATGTTAAACAGCTTGAAGATTTTATAAACTTACCACAAAATCTGAAGACTGATTTATATAAAAATACTGCTAATGCGGAATTAAGAGCTTTCATTAAAGACATACAGCATATTAAAAACCCTGAATATAATTTGTTATACGTAACAACTGAAAGAGTTGTAGAAGATGAACAAAAACACTATGAAGACAAAGCAAAATCAAATAATGTCCAGTTTTCAATAATAGACTTTTCTAAATTGCGCATAGAATACGAGACAGTAAAGACGATGGGTGATAATCCCCCAGACACAGTCATTTTTAATTTGGGGCAAGAAGATTATATGCGGCTATCTATAGAACCAAATGAAACTATTGTTGTAACGCAAAAGGGTTCAAAAATAAGGTCATTATATCAAAAGCCAGAATGTAGAGAAAGATTATTTAACTTAAATATTAGGCAGTGGTTAGGAAAAAATTCAGTCAATAGAGGAATGATTGAAACTATTGAAAATGAACCAAATAAGTTCTTTTATTATAACAATGGTATCACTGCTATTTGTGAAAACTATATACTGGATGAAAAAACAAATACATTAACATGTCATAAATTTCAAGTTGTCAATGGAGCTCAAACGTTAACAACTATAGCTAAGCAACCTGATAGTATAGATATAACTCAAATCAAGGTCTTAATAAAAATAGTAAAAGCAGATAAATATACAAGTGGAGATAGAGAAAGTAGTTTAGCTGCAAATATAGTTAAGAATAATAATAGTCAAAATGTAATTAAATCAATAGATTTTAGAAGTAATGACTTTATACAGGTTTCAATTGAAAATAAAGTTAAAGATTATAAATTAAAGTATCCATTAGACTATCCTGTTTCCCAACAAGTAGCATATAAACGAAAACGACGACTAAATGAATCGAAAGTTAAAACAATTTCTATGGAAAATATTGCAAAAACATACTACAGCATGTTTGTTAATCCATATGATATTTATTTAAACTCACGAAAACTTTGGGATATTAGTCCAACTGGTTTTTATTATAAAGTTTTCGGAATGAATGAAGAGAAAATTGATTCAATAACTGATCAAGAGTTTTATAAACTTTTTGCTAGCTATTATATTTTTAATTATATTGATAAGAACATTAAAGGAGTCATTAAAACCACGCCTAAAGAAGATTATATTCCTTACTATTTTAAGTACCATATACTATGGGGAGTTAACAAATTAATGAGTATAAAATATAGCGAAGATCAGTTATCTCGTATTTTTAAACAAATGGTTGATAAAGGTTACTACCTGAATGAAAAAGTGCATCAAAATAAAGAAAAAAGCTTTAATAGCTATTTTGAGAAAGTGGAAAGGTTTGTTATTAGCGAAGTAAGAAGAATCAAAAATCAACAACAAGCCGGAGATGTTGCAATGAGAAGCTTGATTACTAGTAAGGAATTTTTAAATAACTTAGCAATAAGAATTGAAGAAATATTACCAAGTGAATTGAATACATTATTAGCTGATGAATCTCAAGCATTAATGGTATAAATTATCATTATTTGTAAATTAGTTTGGTACCTTATGGAATATAAGGATTTGCTTATATAAATTTTCTAATCTAAAAAGGGCTCTCAAGGCGTGTTAAGAAATGAAAGGCTTAATTTAGTTAAATTTTATTATTCATCTCAATCCATTGAATAGATAAAGTTCTATTCTCGGTTGTTTTGCATATTAATTCAAAACCTGGCATTCTGTTTTGAGAAATCAAGAAACAAAATCCCTGTGTCCTTGGTTCGATTCCGAGACGCGGCACCATTTAAAAGCCCCACTATTAGGGGCTTTTTTAGTGCATTCTACAAAATCATAAACAATTTTACTTTTTTATCTGCTAAAAATCTTGCATTATTCCGGTTTCAATCAGAAAGTAAGTCTTATACAAACCCCTCCGGGTACTTGTTTTACATACATTTAAGTTATAAACTTTATAAAAATCTCACATTCAGGGGCGATTATGAAAAACTTTTTCAAATTAACTGGTTCAATATTTGTTTGTTTCCTACCTGGGATAATTGGCGGTTTTATAACGGCGAAAAATATTTATCCGTGGTTTAGTTTTCTGAAAAAACCATTTTTCAGCCCTCCAAGCTGGGTATTTTCTCCTGTGTGGACAATGCTTTATATATTGATGGGAGTATCCTTATTTCTCGTATTGAAAGCAGAAAACAGCAAAGATAAAATTCAAGGTACAATATTTTTTGGTATCCAACTCGTTTTGAACGGCTTATGGTCCATAGTATTTTTCGGCTTACATAATATTTTATTGGCATTTATCGTAATAATTTTCTTGTTGTTATTCATACTTTTATCTATATTAAAGTTTTTTAATGTTTCTAAAAATGCAGCTTATCTATTAATTCCGTACTTATTATGGGTCAGCTTTGCATCAATTTTAAATTTTTCTTTGTATATTCTTAATCGATAGACAGTATCAATTTACAAAATTATTGAGAGGTTTTATAAAAAACAAATGAAACATAGAATTGGATATGCTTGCATAAATCTCACAACCGCCACACCCTTAAACAAAACTTGCAGACTTGCTAATGCCAGCGAAGAAAAACTAAGAGAGCTTATTCAGACGAACCTTTCCGGCTTAAAGGAAGTTCTTGAATGGAACAAAGATAACAATATAAGGCTTTTTAGAATTAGCTCAGACACAATTCCGTTTGCTTCTCACCCTGTGAACAAGGTTAAATGGTGGGAAGACTACAGGGAAGAACTTGATGAAATCGGGCGTTCAATCCAAAATAAGAATATTAGGGTATATATGCATCCTAACCCTATCGTTTATCTTAACTCCCTTGATTCAGACATCGTGAGACGTTCTATAGAGGAATTAGAATGGCACGTAAAATTTCTTGACTGTTTGAACTTGGATTCTTCTCACAAAATTGTGTTCCACGCGGGCGGAGCGTATGGAAACAAGCCTGAAGCAATAAAAAGATTTATAAAAGTATATAATCAGCTGCCGGATGGGTTCAAAAACAGGCTGACCCTGGAAAATGACGACAGAATATTCAACGTTTGGGATCTAATCAAAATAAATGAATCAACAGGCATTCCACTTGTTTTTGACAATCTCCATCATCAAGTTCTGAACACCCATAAAGCAAAAGATAAAGATATTGAATCTATTTTAAAAAAGTTTTTTTCGACTTGGGAAAAAGAAAAAGGCCTTCCAGACATACATTATTCAAATCAAAAACCGAATGCGAGAGCGGGCAGCCATTCTGAATCCATAGATACAGAATCTTTTGCAGAATTTTTCCTTAAATTCTATCACCTGGATTTTGATATAATTTTTGAAACAAAAGACAAAGAAAAAAGCGTGCTCGCTGTTTATGAAATGTTTAAAACCGATAAAAGGTTTGAAGGCCTTGATGTCTTATAAAAGACAAATATAAACTTAAAACTTTTTAAAACAATCTTTTATCACAGGATCATTTTTAGCTTCAGGGTGCTTTGCAACATATTCCAGAAGGTATTTTTTAGCCATCTCTTTATTGTTCGTTTCGCAGGAGACTTTAATTAATACCTTTAAAAAAATGGAGTTGTCGGGTTCTTTATCTACAGCCTGTTTAAAAAATTCAAGCGACTTTTGTTTCTCCCCCTTTTTATAATAGCAAGAGCCAAGAGAATAATACGCTTGGGCAAAATCAGGGTCGAGTTTTATTATTTTCTCATACGTTTCCATTGCCTCTGGATACTGATTCATGTTCTTGTACATGCCGGCCAAAAGCAACAACTGAACTTTATTATCAGGGTCATTTTTTACTTTTTGTTCTTGTTCTATAAGTTTTTTAGCAAATATATCTTTTTGCATTTCCAGTTTGCCGGCCTCGTCAGAATATATGATTCTCAATGTGTTAATATCATTTGCGCTCAGTGACTGTAGCTGCATAATATCTTCTGACGACATTACATCATTCAAGTCAGAACTGTGTCCTACGATCCCTAGAGAATGCCCTATCTCATGGAGCGCAAGTATGTACATTTTAGGTTTTTCTATAGGTTTTTGATTTTTATTTTTTTCAGTAAGGAATATTTCAGCTTTTATCAAATTATTTTTCTGGTGATATGTTTTTGTAAGCCCTCCATAGTTGGAGCCTATTTTCTCGGTAAAAATTATCTGGATATCGGCCTTGGATTTCAAATCGGTTTTCTTGAAAGTTACGGTTTCACCGCTTGCCCTTTCCCATTCTTTAAAAGCCGATTCTATTGTTTTAGAGTAATTATTTTGAGGAATATAAATTATTATAGGTTTTTTGGACCAGCGTACTACCTTGCCTGAAGGTCCTATAGCATCATAAAGATAATCGTTTTCAGCTTTAACGATAGTATTTTTTATCTGATTAGCAGCAATACTTGTCGAAATTTCCGCATTGGCCCGATTAAAATCAAAGCAAACACAGCTAATCAAAAGGTATAAAGGCAGAATCAGGAGTGCCAAATATTTTCTATACGAGGTGATTTTATTTTCTTTCATATACTTTAATAAATGCCCAATTTTTTAAAAACCATAATCTCTAAATGCAAAAAATAACCCGTAGGATGAAATATAAAATTGCCTATAGAATCCATAAGCTGGATGTCTGATATGCCTCTTCCTTTCAGTTTAAAATTTTCAAATCCTAATTTTATCAAGTCCTCTATGTCTTCACTACAAATCGTTGTAGTTTTATAAACAGATTGGACATTATTCATCTCGACATGGCAGAATTTCGTATATTGCGCTTCTCTGCCGGCATCCCATTCCACAGTGAGATCATAATGTTTTGAGGCCAAAGGGCATCTTTGCAGGCAGCCTAAATTAGCCATTATTTCAATCTTTTTTTTGTGCTTTAGTTTTTTCATAAACCCTTTTTCAAAATAAAATTCAGGTCTGACAACCACTTTATCGTATCTTTCGCAGAGTTTATTATAATAATCGGGTGTTTCGTCGTAATTTTTATGTTCATACACTGGTTTTATTATTGAAGAAATCAACTTTATTCTGGGATATTTAGACCTGATATAATCAGCCAGAATATCTGAAGAAACAATAGCATAATTTTGATCAGAGACATCGGAAGCTATTTTTAATAACAAGTTAGCTGATTTATCTTCCAGGTCTTCTTCTTTTATTCTGTAATTGCTGAAAGTGAAACCGCAAGAGATATCTCTTTGATTGTATTCAGAAAGAATATCATATATCTTAGTTTCCTCCACTTCATCAAGCTGGGAAACCCTGCCGCCGCTCCAGGCCGACTTAACGCCTCCATAGACTGAATTTACAGGTTGCTTAACGCCTAATTCCTTACAATAATCGGTAAGGGTCAAAACCAGATTATCATTATTAAATAATGAAGGCACTTTCCACTTTATATCCCCTCTGTTTTTAGGGTAAAAAGAAATTTTGCCTTTTCCACTCATATTTACCTGCTTACAATCTTATATCGTAAATTAAGAACCTGAAAACTCGCCATTCAAATTATAGTCGCAAAAGCGATAAAAAGCAAAAAGAGCACGATTAAAGCCCAAATAAATCAAGAAACTTAAAAAGAATTTTCAAAAGAAATTTTGGCAGATTTTTTTGTGTTAATTCAAAATATAAATATTCACCTTTTCTCATATATTGCAGCCTTAGGGTTTTATCTTTGCTGGATTGTCCTACTAGATGAATAATTTTGGCTTCAGGGAGAAAATATATCTTAAAACCCGCCTGATTGATTCTGAATTGAAGTTCTAACTCTTCGTTGTAGAGAAAAAATCTAGGGTCAAACAAGCCCACGGAATTAAGCACGGATCTTCTGAGCATAAGGTCTGCACCTATTATATGTTCTGTCTGCTGTGACTTTTTACGGTCTTTTTTTTCGGGTTTATTCAAAAAACTCAACCCCAATCTGTTAAATGTATAGCTTTTTAACCTCGGTAACATCCCGAAAGAATAAACAAAATCCCCTTCCAAATTAAAAAGGCTTCCGCCGCAAGCGGCAGCATCCTCGTTGGAGTTCATAAAGTCCAACATGATTTTTATGGCATTATTTATCAAAACGGTATCTGTATTTAAAAGAAAGACATATTTTGAATTGCTTTTTTCAATCGCAATATTATTTGCAACACCAAAACCCAAATTCCTGTCATTTTTTATCAGGTTAATACAGGGGAAACATTCCTCAATCATTTCACAAGAGCCATCCTGAGAGGCATTGTCTACAACCCAGACATCAAAACTCACATCTTGAGTTTTTTCATAAATAGATTCAATACATTTTTTGGTTATTTCTTTTGTGTTGTAATTCACCAAAATTATTGATACGTCAAACAAACTTCTTTCCTAGCTGATTTTTAATTTATATAAAAGATTCGGCATAAACGATTTACAAATATAATCAGTTTTCTTACTTCTTTTCTTACATTTATTTCGAGTATTACGAATCATTACAGTTACTTATTATACATTAATTTAAGCGCTTCACAACAAAAGCTGATAAGAAAATAACGCTAACGTTTCGACAAAACAACAAAAAAGATATCTGATAAAACCAAAATATAAGTTATAACAAGCCGGCATCTTGTATCCAATATCCTAAACCCCGTTTTTTATAGTATTATAAAGACAGTGTTCTAAAAAAATTTATGAAATTTTGAAAATGTTTAATTCAACACATAACCAAATAGACAACTTTCCTGTAAAAAATCAGAACAAAAGCATCAAAAGTTTATTTGTTTTAACGCCTCTGATGTTGCCTGTAACTTTTTATTTGCCGGTACCTGTATTGGTAGGGCAGTTACAAAATAACGGCTTTGATGCAACAGGATTAGATTTAAATATTGAATTTTATAATGACGTTCTTACTTCAAAATATATTTTGAAAACAAAAAAGATTCTTGAAAAGATGATTAAAAATCCTATTGATATCCCTTCACAAAAGCTGCAAACAATCAAAGAAAATTTGGCTGATTCTAAAAAAATAAACAGTCTTCTGACTCTTATAGATAAAGCCGTAAAAAGCATAAAATCAGAAAAGCACATTGAACTTAATGAATTACAAAAAGCTTCTTATATAATAAACGAAACCATGAAGTTTATATCATTGCCATATTTTCCGACCCGAATTAAATACAGAAGAATTGAGTATGATTATTGTCTAAATTACGATGAAATAAAACGATTTTGCTTCGACAAAAATCAAAATATTTTCATAGATTATTTCAACGAAAAGATAGAAACAAAAATTGTTGATAAAAACTTTGACTTAATCGGGATTGCCTGCACTAAACACAGCAATATCTGCCCTACTTTAACGCTGGCAAGGCTTTTAAAAGAAAAAACTAACGCTCATATTGTTCTTTATGGTGAGGCTTTTACCTATCATAAAGATTCTGTTAGTGAATATCCTGAGTTTTTTGATATTTTTTGTGATTCGATACTGGTTCATAATGAGGAATCTTCAATCCTTGAACTCGCGGATTGCATAGAAAACAAAACAGGCTTAGAGGATGTTTCCGGGATTATCTACAAAGATAATGAAAATAAGGTTAAAGTAAATTCTGTAAAACCTCTCTTAAATATGGATAGCGTAACAAAAATATCTCTTGACGGTATGGACTTAACGAGTTACCTCACAGCTGATATGGTAGCTCCAATTGCGTTTTCAAAGGGATGCTATTATGGCCAATGCATGTTCTGCGACCTTCCCAGAAAACAGACTGAAAGTTACAATTCTATTGATAAAACGGTAGAACAAATCGTTTCTGAAATTCAAGAATTGCAACAACTATATAATATCAATCGATTTTCATTTTGTGATTATGCTATTTCTCCTCATTTTTACGATAAGTTATCAGATGAAATAATTAAGAGGAATCTAAAAATAACGTATAATTCTTACGCCAGACTGGAATCAGGCTTTACCAAAACACTTTTAAAAAAAATGCATGAATCAGGTGTAAGGAGAATCTTTTGGGGGCTAGAATCAGGTTCAGATAGAATTTTAAAACTTATGAATAAAGGAATAGATCCAAACAACGTCCCCACAATTCTTAAAGATTCTTATGAGGCAGGTATCTCTAATGTCATATCGGTTATGTTTGGATTTCCATCTGAGACAGAAGATGACTTCAACAAAACAGTTGATTTGTGCTTGAAGTGTGAAGATTATATCCATTCATATCTTTATCAAAAATTTGTACTCTATAAAAATTCACCAATAAATACAAAAATAGAAGAATTCAGCTTAGAACTCACTATGTCAGCCGAGTTTATGGCATATCAAAGCTTTATAGACCAAAATTTAACTGATGAAGAAAAAACAGCCAGACTCAAGGCATTTGAAGAGAAAGCCCTTCCTATCAACAAGGCGAAACTGTTTGAATACCTAGGCAGTTTTTGATATAATTTATCGATGAACAGCAAGATTCTTTTAATATTTCCTCCAAGCATTAGGCCAAACAGGCCTTATTTATCGATTCCCCTGCTGGTAGGACAGCTTAAAAACAAAGGTTTTGATGCGGCTGGATTAGATTTGAATCTTGAATTTTATTCTGACATCCTTTCCAAAGAATATATCCTTAAAACAAAACTTCTTATGGAAAACATAGCAAAAATTACCGATCATAACGATATGCCTGATGGCTTTTTGCAAAAACAGGAAATAATTAAAAAGTACCTTGAGCATCCTGAATATATAGACAAGTTAATTACACAGGTTGATGTTGCTGTAAAAACTTTGAAAAGCAAAAAGGATTTCTATAATCCACAACTGTTGAGAAACGCGCACGAAATAATCAACCAAGTAGTTATATTCCTCTCGCTGCCCTATTATCCAAGCAAATGCACGTCAGATCCTATTACATACAATTTTAAACTTAACTATAAAGAAATCAAAGATTATTGTTTTGATAAAAATCAAAATATTTTCATCGAATACTTTGAAAAGAAAATTGATGAAATTATCGCTAACGACCTTGATTTAATTGGAATATCGGTGCCATTTGACAGTTTTATACCTATAGCCCTGACTCTCTCAAGATTATTAAAAGAAAAAACGAATGCTCATATAACAATAGGTGGACAAGCTATTTCATACAATAGCGATGCTATATTAAAATATCCTGAGTTCTTCGATATTTTTTGTGACTCCGTACTTACAGGGGCCGGAGAATCTTCAATTGTTGAACTTGCAAATTACATTGAAAACAAAACCGATATCGAAAATGTTTCCGGGCTAATTTATAAAACCGGACAGGATGATATTAAAAAAAATCCTGTAAAACAAATAACAAGTATGGATAATATTGCCAATATTTCTTTGGATGGCTTAAATTTAGACAAATACTATACTCCTGATATTCTTATGCCTATTATATTTTCAAAAGGCTGCCCTTGGGGAAAATGCATATTTTGCAGTTTTCCGCACGACAGGCAGGTTTATTGCATTAAGAAAGTTGATAAAATAATTGATGAGATTGAAGAACTCAATAAAAAGCATAAATTAAAATTCTTTAGATTCCACGATGATTGCATTCCTCCTGCTTTTTACGAGAAATTAGCAGATGAAATAATAAAGAGGAAACTTGATATCAAATACAGTTCATTTGGCAGACTAGACAAGGGCTTTACCAAAAAGCTTCTGAAAAAATTATACAAATCGGGTCTTAGGTTTATATTTTGGGGGTTGGAATCAGGTTCAGAACGAATTTTAAAGCAGATGAACAAAGGAATAGACATTAAATATGCATCCCAAGTTCTTAAAAATTCACATGATGCAGGGATTTATAACCATGCATCTCTTATAATCGGTTTTCCGTCGGAATCAGAAGAAGATTTCCGACATACATATGATTTTTGTGAAGCTAACAGAAAATATATTGATTCTTATGGGGCAGGCAAGTTCGGATTGCAAGCACACAGCGCAATATATACCATGCAAGAGCAGTTTGGCATAACAGAAAATATAAATGAAGAATTTTCTTTCTGCAAAGAATATAAAAGCACAAATATTAGCGAAGAAGAAATAAACAGAAGGCTGAAACTTATATATGATAATTTTCCGATTGTAGAGATTGATTTCTTATATATTCTGAAATATGGAAACAATTTATATAAACTGATAAATAAATTTCACTCAATTCGCAGTAAATATTGTATAAAAAAACCAAAATAAGTATTATTTAAGGTTGTAGAATGTTATAATACAGCAAAAGTATATCAATAATAGCAAAAGGGATTCAGTGCGATACACGATTTTAATTACAGGTATAGCAGGATTATTCGGAAACAATTTTGCCAGATATTTACTGGGAAAAAACTATAATATAGTTGGTATAGATAACTTTTCTGGTGGCTACAAGGAAAACTTGCCTGATGGAGTAGATTTCATAAATGTCGATCTTACAGACCGAGAAACAATCAATAATATTTTTTGCCGGATAAAACCTGATTATGTTTACCACTTTGCGGCTTATGCGGCGGAAGGTTTGAGCCATCATGCCAGATATTTTAACTATCAAAACAACACTCTTGCTTCAACAAATGTAATCTCTGCCTGCGTTAATGCAGGATGTAAAAAAATAATTTTTACCTCTTCAATGGCTGTTTATGGGGATTTTTATTCTCCTCCTTTCACCGAAGAAATGTTGCCAAACCCTATTGATCCTTATGGCATATCTAAATACGCGACAGAGCTTGATTTAAAAACCGCAAATTCATACTTTGACCTTGATTACACAATCATAAGGCCCCATAACGTTATCGGAAAGTACCAAAATATCTGGGATAAATATAGAAATGTTATAGGGATTTGGGTTAGACAAATCATAGACAATAAGCCGATTACAATATTCGGTGACGGTTCTCAAAAAAGAGCATTTACTGACATCCGTTCTTATAATCAGCCGATGGAAAAACTAATGAATCAATGCAGCAAAGAAATTATTAACATTGGATCTGATAATCCGATTACAATAAAAAATGCCGCCGAAATTGTAAAAACCTGCGCTCATAATTTTGGATTTAATCCTGACATTCAATATTTAGAAAAAAGAAAAGAAGCCCAATTCGCATATTGCAATCATGCAAAAGCAAAAGAATTATTGGGTTTTGTCGACAATACAATTCTTGAAAACACAGTCAATGAAATGTTTGAATGGGCTTTATCTCAGCCTAAAAGAGAAGTTAAAATGATGAATTATGAAATAGAGAAAGGAATTTATTCCTATTGGAAACAATAAAAAGACTTATTATTTATACATATTCAGGTGATGCGAACGTGCCTGAGTATGTTCTATATTCCATAAAAGAACTGATGAATATAACCTCTAACATTGTAATAATAAGTGGAAGAGACCTATCGGGTAAATTTGATAACAATATAAAAATTATTGAAAATTCTCAACTATCATCAATCGATTATGAGGATTATGAAGAAATAATTTTCACAAATGATTCCTGCTACGGTCCTTTTTTCTCTTTTGACAAGGTATTTTCTCATATGTCAGAATATGATTTTTGGTCATTGGACAACAGTAAATGTTGGATGGTTTTTAAAAGAGAAGTATTTAAGCTCAAAGATTTTTTATCAATATTTAACAAGAATGATTTTATCAAAATTCTTGAAAGAAAAGGCTTTAAATATGGGAAATATCTGGATAATCAGCTTGAGATAGATAGCAACATAATCCATAAGAAATGCCCGCTTTTACCTAAGAGAAACTTTATTGAAAATCTCACATTCTATAATTACAGAATCAAATATGCTTTTGACTATATAAAAACCGAAACGCCATATGACACTAATCTGATATTGAAGGATCTAATTTCAGAAAACAAATCGAGCCTTTTAAATGATAACCTGCATTTCAATTATATATTACCGTCTAATTATTCTACGACCAAGATAGCAAGCAGGAAAAAAACAGCACTCATTGTTTATATATTTGAGCAAGATTTGATAGAATATTTTTCAAAGTACATAAATCTCATGCCTGAAAACGCTGATATATATATTATTACCACCTCAAACAGTGTCGAAGAAA
The DNA here is from genome assembly GCA_023421795.1 of Cyanobacteria bacterium OH_PDB_230. GTDB lineage: Bacteria > Cyanobacteriota > Vampirovibrionia > Gastranaerophilales > Gastranaerophilaceae > JAEZOG01. The sequence goes on along the minus strand of JAEZSO010000001.1, from coordinate 231,357 downwards.
AATGCAGGTTGGCTTTTTGTAACCATAAAAACAGAATTGAATATCGAATTCAAGAGAACAGAGGACGCGACAACACAGCTCTTCTTGTAACCTGCAAAGATGTAATAGAGAGATATGACTACATTTGTTTTGTACACTCCAAAACAAGCTCCCACATGAATACAAATATAGTAGGGGATGACTTTAGAAACCATTGCGTTGAATCACTTCTTGCAAGCAAGAACTACGTTGAAAAGATTCTTTCAACTTTTGAAGAAAATGAATTACTGGGTTTATTAATTCCCTTCCCTCCAACAATTTCGCCTTATCATGTTATAGGCAACGAATGGATGGATAACTACAAAAATGCCCAAAAGTTCATTAAGAATAGATTGAACTTAAATATTGAACTTGAAACCAACAACCCAATAGGGGCTTTTGGCGGGATGTTCTGGTTCAAAAGCAAGGCTTTTTCAACTCTTTTATCTGCAAATCTTAGCTTTGAAGATTTTCCCCAAGAGCCGCTGGCTTCTTCGGATGGACTATTAACCCACGCTATTGAGAGATTAATCCCCACATTGGCTGAAAATGACGGGTTTTACACGGCATATGTGGCTCCAGAGTACTACGCTTCAATTTATCTTAATAACCTTATCGTTGATGTTAGAAATTTAAAAAAAGAATTGAAAAAATATAATTCTTTGAAGTATCTGTTTAAATCAATCATTAAAAAGTTATTTAATTGTTAAAACTTCTGAAGTTTGAACAGCCGGTGAAAGCCTTATGTCAGAACAGGACATACAGAAGTCACATACGCTAAAATAGTCTCTAACGAAGAACTGTCTCATTTTTTTCGTTAATTCCTTATTAGATTCTGCCCTTATATTTATAAATTCACCTTCTAAAAATTCATAATCAGTCAAACGCTCTATGGCAACTGAACGAGTACAAGTGTGAAATTTCCCGTCCATTAGAGCAATACAGTCTTTTTGCCAACAGTTTTCAAAAACTTTTTTTATCTCATCAGCGCTTCTGTTTCTTTTGTAAACATCGCCTTTTTCAAACCACCTGTAGTCTGAGATGTGCCAGCTTGCTCCGTATGCATTGAGCTTATCTATGATTTCATTGATTTTTATGGATTTAAGTTCTTTATTTTCGGTATAGTCTGAAATTACGACCAGAGCTTTGTGCTTATATTTTTCAAGAACAGAGCATAGAGTATCTGAGAGGATAAGAGTACCATTTGTAATTATCTCGACAGAAACAACTTTCTTTTTCTTGCAGGTATAATCAAGCATTTTGTCCAAATCATTAACCAAAAGAGGCTCTCCACCAATCAATTTAAGACGATATATTTTGTCTACTCCTTGCATCAACTTGTCCAAGTCACATTTGAACTGGTCAAACGTTATTGTATATTGGTGCTCTCTATCATAAAAAGGCATCATGGAAGCACATTCTTTGCATTTTAAGGAACACTCGGTAGTCAAATTAAAATCCATACTTCTTATCGAGACTTTTTTATTTAAAAGATAACCGAACACGGAAAACAGGCGAAAATAAATCCTAAAAATTTTTTGAGTGAATTCGTTAAAAGCAAAAATATAATCAATAAAGTGATGTTTAATATTGAAAGCACTTTTTAATCTGTAATTTTCGATTAAAACAATATTCCTGTTAATTAATATCAAAAGATTTTTTATCATATAATGATTATATCATGCCAAAAATATCCATAGTTATTCCCGTCTATAATACGGAAAAATACTTACAAAGGTGTCTCGACAGTGTAATTAACCAAACATTCCAAGACATAGAAATCATTTGTGTTGACGATGGGTCTACTGACGGATCTTCTGAAATACTCAAAAAATATAATGACGAAAGAATAAAAATCATAAAACAAAACAAAAAGGGAGTTTCCTCGGCAAGAAATGCTGCTTTAGAAATAGTTTCAGGAGATTACTTATTATTTTTAGACTCTGATGATTGGCTTGAAGAAAATATGATTGAAATTATTAATCAAAAAACAGCCGATGAGGAATCTTCTGACATTATCTTTTTTAATTTTCAATTTCATCACAAAGATAAGAGCAAAACGTATAAAATATCAAAAAAACCGCAAAACAACCCTTTCAATTTAGAGCTGGTTGTATGGAACAAAGCTTATAGGACAGGATATTTGAAAGAGCACAATATAAGATTTTGTGAAACTCTCGAAATAAGTGAAGATCGAGTTTTTTGTATTGATGTATTTATAAAAAAGCCTAAAATATCATTTATAAATAAAGTGTTGTATAACTATCAGATCCGAGAGAAAAGTTTAAGTCATAAAAACTATAAATTTGTGTTTGAAAATATGATAAAAGCTTGTCAATATTTAGAATCTCAAGAATATTTTATAAATGCGGATAAAAAGACAAAAACTCTTATAAAAAATGTGTTTCTAAAGGATTTACGATTTTGGTATCTTTCTGCAAACAATTCGAAGAAAAAGCTTGAGGTACTCAAGGCGTATCACAAATACTTCTCGAAAATATTCGGAAAATTTGGAAAATCGAACCCAAAAGATATTTCAAAAAATGTAGGCATATTGTGTTTTGCTTCTGACGACACAAATTTCGGCGCGAATTTGGTCCCTTATGCGATGTGCCAAATAATTAAAGAATTTGGCTTAAACCCAACTGTCATAAATTTGAATACAAAAACCAACTTATCCCCCAAGTATCAACACATAACCTCAGGAATCGTGAATTTCAGAAAGCAATTTATTCCTCTTACTGAAAGGCTCTGGAAACCAAGTCAATTTTACGAATTGAACAAGGATTTTTCAATTTTTGTTGTCGGCTCTGATCAGGTTTGGAACACGATAAACACAAGAAAATTTTCTACACAATATTTCCTTGACTTCGCAAAAGAAGATAAAGGCATAATTGCCTATGCTGCAAGCTTTGGGATGGAGACTTTTGTTGGAACCCAAAAGGCGATAAAGAAAGCCAGAACGTTATTAAAAAGATTTGATTTTATTTCGGTTCGAGAAAGTAGCGCCAAAGAAGTCATCCATAATATATTCGGTGATGATATCAACTGCACCGAAACACTTGATCCGACATTGCTTTTAACCAAAGAGCACTACCAAAAAATTATTGATACAGAACCTGTAGAAAATAATGGTGATTATATTGCGTTTTATATGCTATCAAACGATTATTTGAAACAAGAAGCAGAAAACACAATCTGTTTAGAAAATTTTTCAAAAAAACTAAATATCCCTCTCATCAACATCGCAAGAGAGAAATCAACATTCATAGAGGAACCGGTTGTCAAAATCACTTCAGTAGCTAAATGGCTGAATTATATAAAAAACGCTTCAATAGTTGTTACAGATTCTTTTCACGGTGTTTGTTTTTCTGTTATTTTCAGAAAAAATTTCATTTATATAAACAAGCTTGGGGGAACAAGAGCTAAAAACCTACTAAATTTGCTGAACTTACAAGATAGAATTTATAACTCGTTCGCTGACGTTGATATCTCAGCAGTCTACAATTCCACTATAAATTATGATATGGCAGAAAATATTTTATCAAATTCAAGAAGCCAATCATTAAAATTTTTAAAAGATTCATTGGATTGTGTACAAAATGTTAATTACATAAAAAGTAAAGAAAAAGTAAAAATTATACCTTTTCAAAAAATACAGCTATTACTTAGAGACTCCTTGCTATAATGTTCTCTTAACATTTCAAAAGCAATAGCTCTATATATTCTGGGGTCATAGCCATTAGAAAAATTGCCTTGTTCCCAGTTTAAAATGTCATAATTAAACTTATTATTATCATAATATTTCAGCAAAAAACGGCAGTTTTCTGATAAAAAATCCCCTTCTGAAGCAAGATAAGGCTGTTTAAGCTTATTATCCGCAATATAGTTTTTGCCATACTTGTATAATATTTTCCTCAATATCGCTTTATTTCCGATTTTATTGATTTTATACCTGAGAGGCAGTTTTTTTGTGAATTCAACCAACCTAAAATCCAAAAATGGACTTCTGGACTCCACGGAATGCGCCATAGACAGCCTGTCCCAGCATCTTAGATTTATGGGCAAAACTTTTTTTGTAAATATGTATTCCAACAATCCTTCAAAACAGTTTTTATCTTTTTTATTAAATTTAAACAACTGAAAAAAATCCAAACCCGAATTTGATTTTTCTGCCAAATCACAATATTTATAAGCTTTATAAATATCATAACTTAATTTAAATTTGAAATTAGCTAAAGATTCTTTTATGGCAAATGGGAAGGTATAAGCCCATCCGCCAAGGATTTCATCTGAGCCGTGGCCTTCTATTACAACTTTATAATTATTTTCGTTTATTTTTTTATAGACACTGTAATAAGCTGTATGTGCAGGTGTCCAAATAGGAGAATTCAGTGCCTGTAAGGATTTTGAAAATATTTCCAATGTTTCATCACCATAATCAATTCTCGTAACCCTATCGCCATATTCAGATGTAAGTCGTTTCACTTTTTCAAATTCATCTAAATTTTTATTTTTATTGGAATAGGTAAAAACCCCATAGTCTGTTCCTAGATTTTCTTTTGACAAAACATATATTAAAGAAGAATCCAAGCCACCTGACAATGTTATGGCAACAGGAACATCTGATCTATGTCTGAGCTTTATGGAATCTGTCAACAAGTATTCAAAGTGTTCGATTACTTCAGAATCTTTTTCATAGTCAACACAACCGCAATCATAATCCGAATAGTTATACCATTTTGTCTTTTCAATGCTGCAATCATCATTGATTTTTAGATATTCTCCCGGGCAAACCTGATAAATGTCTCTTATGCAAGTATTTTCATCAAAATCAGAAATAGCTTTTTCAATTAATAAATCCTTATATTCATCATTAAAGATATAAGGCAGTTTTAAGATATTTATTAAAGCAGAGTCTTCTGAGCAAAAAGCAAATTTACCGTCTTTTGCCCAATAATACAGCGGCTTAACCCCATAACGGTCTCTTACTAAATGCACCGATTTGTTTTTATTATCAAAAAAAGCAAAAGCAAACATTCCATTTAATTTATTTAATATATTGAGACCGTATCTTTGCAAAAGAAGAAGCAAAATTTCGGCATCAGAACAAGAAAAAGTTTCAACATTATTTAAATATTCTTGTTTTAGTTCAATGTAATTATAGATTTCGCCATTGAAAATCAACAAATCTCCATCGATTTCAATTGGTTGATTGCCTTTTTCAGACAAATCGATTATTGACAACCTTGAATGAGCGAAAGTCCAATCCGAGGCTGTCTTTGAAGCAAAGAAATCAGGACCTCTGTGCTCTAGCTCTTGCCGCACTGTTTCTATGTTTACATTTATTCCTTTAATGCCAAATATGCCGCACATTTTTAATAATGAATTCCTTTTTATCCTAATTAGATTATTGAGGTAAAAGCATTAAATTGCAAGAGGATTGAAGAATTTGTTATTATTTGATATAATGTTTTAGTGAATATTGTATAATAAATTTCACGCAATGTACTAAAGGAGGTTTATTTTGAATAATTTTTTAACTTTTTTAAAAAACTTATTTAATGTAAATAACACAACTCAAAGCGATCATGACCTAATGAGTACACAAAACTTCTATGACGAACTAATTGATACGTCATGGAGTGGTTATGCAACAAAGTAATTCTGCTTTTTAGAAATTATTAATCTTTAGATTTATGTATAAAAACACACTAGAATATTTTTCTTATTTATTATACAAAAGCTTGCCAGAACATTTCTATCCTTGGTTTCTCGAAAAAATTTATAAACAAAAAACCGGAAAAAAATTAAACCTAAAAAACCCAAAAACATTCACTGAAAAAATTCAGTGGCTTAAGTTATATGACAATATACCTTTAAAAACAAGATTAACAGACAAATTACAAGCCAGAAAATGGTGCCAAGAAAAGGTCAATAGCTTAAATTATCCCTATATCTATGGCGTATGGAACTCTTTTGATGAAATCGATTTTGACATTTTGCCATCAAATTTCTTTCTGAAGGCCAACCACGGTTGCGCGATGAATATAAGAGTTGAAAACAAGGATAATTTCCTTAAAAAAGGAAAAAAACAGGTTTCTAAAATTTTTGATAAATGGCTAAAAACAAATTTTGCCTTTGTATCAGGATTTGAGCTTCAATATAATGGAATTTCGCCCAAAATATATGCTGAAGAACAATTATTTGAAGAGACAAAAGGAAGACTCTCTGACTACAAAGTTCTATGCATGAACGGAAAGCCTGTTTTTATAGAATATTATAAATTTACATTTTTCAAAGATCAAATAATTGACGATAAGATTATTATTTATAACACAAAATGGGAAAAGCAAAATTTTGGGCATACAAAAAACATCTACGAGGGAGAAATCCCAAAACCGCATAATTTCGATTCAATGTTAGAAACAGCCGAAATACTTGCTAAGGACTTTAAGTTCGTAAGGGTCGATTTTTATGAAGTAGATAAAAAACTCTACTTTGCCGAATTAACATTTACCCCCTCAAGTGGATTTATGATTTTTAATAAATCCGAATATGACCTACTTCTCGGCAATATGCTTAATATAAACTAACATATCTTAGTTTTACGAAAATGGCAGATATTCAAACAAAGCTAAAAAGGTATATTAACGCTTTATTTGACTGCCCCATAGACTTTTATACAGCAGTTTGTTTTAACTATTTTTTTATATAGTTAACCGGCACAACCTGATTAAGCTCCAACAACTTGCTTGCAGCATACTGAGCATCAGGATCATTGGGGTCTTTTGCTGCTAATACGCATTGTTTATAATATTTTACTGCCTGATTTTGATCTTGCGCTTCATATCTTTCCGCTGCTAAACGAAGAGCTAAAACGTTTTTAGAATCCAATTCGATTGCTTTCACGAAATATAGAAGTGCCTCATTTTCATCACCGAATTTTTGTTTTACCAATCCCCCTATGATGTAAGCTTCAGCATTCAAATAAGGATTAGAAAAAAGTTTATCAATCGTTTCTGACAAAACTTGATTGTCCTCATCGCCTAAATGATCATGTGCCATTTTAATTAATTCATCATTTTGAGCTATGATAATATTTTCCTGTAATTTTGTATATTTTTTATTTTTAGGATCGATTATTAAGGCCTGTCTAATGTATTCTTTAGCCGGATCATATTCCATCATCTTTTCGTATTCTTTTGCGATTGAATACAGCAATTCTGTATTATTAGGTGAAAATTCTAGAGCCTTTTTATGCCAGAAGATTGAATTATCTTGGTATTCTAAATCAGAAAATACCTGGGCTTTCAAAAGGCATATTTCAGGAGTCTCTTCTTTTATTCGGTCAAGTAGCTCTGCTGCTTCCTTTTTATGGTTTGTTTTTATCAATTCTTGTGCATCTATAAGAAGGTTGGGAGACATATTTGCCAATGTTGAAGCAATTTGAACAGACGGATAATCAACGGTTTTTAATTCACCTGTCTTTTTATCTTTAACCGGGGTCATGCATTTATAAAGAAGATTTTTCATATTTTTGTAATCATTTTGTTCTTTATAAAAATACTCCAAATCCCCATATGCAACGGTGTTCAACGGGTCTATTTTAAGCACCTCATTATATATTCTAATTATTTCTTTTACGTCAAATCGAGCATCTTTATAATCTGTTGAAACATTCACATAATATTTTGCACCTGCTACAAAATCAATATAATTTTGTGAGGTTATTGGTTTTGTTTTATAAATTGGGTAAATTTCTTTGAAAATTGCGGATACACTTCTGTTATTTTTTAAACATTTATATAAACCTATTGCAGAATTAGAGAATTCAGGTTCCATTGCTAATCCTGCTCTGTAGTCAGCTTCAGCTTTTTCTATCTCTCCTAATTCATAATAGCAATCTCCTCTAAAAGCTATAATTCCTTTGAAGTAGGGGTTTTTTCTTAAAACCTTGTCATAAATAGCTATAGCTTTTGTATATTCACCATTTCTTTGATGCTTTTTTGCCACTTCTATTTGTAATATCACATTTGAAGGTGCTAGTTTCGCGGCTTTTTGATATTGAATGAAAGAAGCCTCATGATCACCTTGTTGTCTATAAAACTTACCCAATGCTATGTAATTAAATTCAAACTCAGGATCGGATTCTATTCTTTTAAAAACAATTTCTTTAAATTCATTTAACTTGTCAGGATTATCTTTGGCCATTCTTAAATCGGAGTCGAGTTGATTCATTGATTCATTGTATTTGTCATCTTTATAAAGTAATGCGGCAATTTGTAATGACAAGTTAAAATCATCAGGTGTTATAAAATATTTTTTTCTTAGTTCGTCGATTTCTATGGTATGAATTATTTTTGGTGTTTTTGTGATAGCAGGCACGACTTTTCCTGAATCATAAAGATTATCCGCAAAACAACTTGAACCAGCAATTGTTACTGCAATTAACAAAAACAGACCTTTTTTCATATTAGTATTAAACTCCCTCTAAATTCGCCAAAATAATTAATTTCTAGTATATCAAAATACTAAACAAAAAAGAAGTAAGGCCATAATCTTCAGCATTTATTATTGATAATGCCTTTTATTTCCGATTGCGCTGAGCATTCAGCCTGAGTGTTTGCTACTGACGGTTTGATCTTTCGATTAATTTATAAGAATTATTTATTCTAATGATCTATTAAGTTGTATAAAGAGCGTCTATTTTTATAGTCTTTATAATTTTTGAAATAAGGCAATTCCTCATCGCTCTTATTTATAATAGAAGGGTCTATTGATTTCAATATATGGTTTATGATTCCGGCTTTTGATATAAAAAAAGTTGTCTTTATATTTTTTAGTATATTTTCATCATTTGTAAGAAATTTTTTGTATATAAAATTATGTAAGTCATCCAGATGGTTTTTCGCACTATATTGCAGAACGTCAGAAATGCCCTTGAAGTGGTCTTTTACTTTCCTGTTAGAATTAAGCCAATTTCTGCCTTCTTGTTCTCTATGTATGTAAGTTACTTTATCCATAGCATAAAAAACACCTGCTTTGTTCAATGCTTTTAGAAACCACGGAGGATCCTGATATCTCATATAATCGGGAAAATAAATTCTGTTTTTCAGAATAAATTCTCTCTCATATATAAAGCACCAATACCCCCAACATAATTGATAATCTTTTAATTGTACAGCCTTATCAGAAAACAGTTTTTCATAATTTTTGAAAAACCAATGTGGCGGTTCTAATCCCGCTGGACTTTCAAATAGCGTTTTTCCGCCAACTACTTTTATCTTTGTTTCTTCAGCAACAGAGAATAAAGACTCTAATACATCTTGAGAAGGATAATAGTCATCAGAATCCATAAATGCTATGTATTTGCCTCTGGCTTTTTTTATCCCAAAATTTCTTGTTTTCCCGGGGCCTTTGTGACTATTTTTAAAAAACTTTATTCTTTTGTCGGATTTACAGAAAGTCTCTATTAAAGGTGTTATTTCAGGAGCTGCCCCATCTATTATGCATAGAATTTCTATATTTTTAATTGATTGGTTGAGAACAGATTCGATTGCCTGCTCAAAGTACTCTTTTTTCTCTTTATATATTGGTATTATTACAGAAATATCAGGCATTTATTACATATCCGTTTTATAGCTATTCCATTATAGTAGTCTATCGCGCGTTTCTATTTGTGTTATTTTGAAAACCTTTTTTGCAAAGGTTCAACTTAATATTTGCGATCACTAAATTCTTTGGACACCTTTAGTCTATATAATATTAGACTTGAATACAAGCTGTTAATTATCATATTTGACAAAAATTATTACAATTTTGCCTTTAATGTACTTAACTATTGTATAATAGCAATAAATTGTATGGATTAATGAATAATAGCTTTAAAAGGACTAAGAATGCTAGTATATGATATATGTTTCAGCTGTGATAATGCTTATTGCGAGCAGTTGGCAGTGGCAATAGCTTCGATTATCGAAAACAGTGAAAGCGATGAAGCCTTTAACTTCTACATCTTGGACGGTGGAATATCAGAATATAATAAAAGTAGATTCTTAAAGTTAAAAAAGATTAAAGATTTTAATATTACTTTTATTGGTGTAGATTACGATGAATTCATTGATTGCCCTATGCTAAAGGACAAAAATAGCGCTTATTCAAACTACCATGTTACTAAGCCGACTTACTTTAGATATAAAATATCCTCATTTTTGCCTGAATTAGATAAAGTTTTGTATATGGATTGCGACATTATTGCCTTGTCTTCTTTAAAAGAGCTGTATACATTGAATTTAAACGATAACTACGTTGCAATGACCCGCGACATAGATAATGAAAAAGAAAGTAAGAGATTGAGTTTATCTGCTTATTTCAATGCTGGAGTCATGCTCATAAATCTTAAAAAATGGAGAGAGTGTAACATAGAGCAGGAATTGTTTAAATTTACAAAACAAAATGAAGATACCCTCCTATGGCAAGATCAAGATGTGTTTAATCTGGTTTTTAAAGAAAAAATATTAGACCTTGAAAATATTTGGAATTTCCAAATAGACCATACTCTCCATTCAGATGTTTTAAATGAAGAGTACCAAACCATCAAAATACTGCATTTTTCAGGTCGTCATAAGCCCTCTTTGCTAAATTACAATGGATGCCCTGCATTTGAACTATATTATGCCTACTTGATAAGAATAGCTTGGCTTGATAATATGTACAACTGCAAATACAAACAAATATCATATATTCTTGAAAAAGAAATATATAAAGGCAAAATCGCGCAAGAAACCAGAAAAATATATGATGAAATCCATGCATTAAATAAAAAATATTTTACAGAGCAAAAAAAGATATATGAATTTGTTGAAAATAAATACAAGGATTTATTGGCTATTTCTGAAATAAAAACAGCGGAAACAGACGAAAAATATTTCACAGAACAAAGAAAGGTCTATGAATTTATTGACTCTAAATGCAAGGATTTATTGGCTATTTCCGAAATAAAAACAGCGGAAACAGACGAAAAATATTTCGCTGAACAAAGAAAAGTCTATGAATTTATTGACTCTAAATGCAAGGACTTAATGGCTGTTTCCGAAATAAAAACAGCAGAAACAGACGAAAAATATTTCGCTGAACAAAAAAAAGTCTATGAATTTATTGACTCTAAATGCAAGGATTTAATGGCTGTTTCTGAAATAAAAACAGCAGAAACCGACGAAAAATATTTCACAGAACAAAAAAAAGTCTATGAATTCATTGACTCTAAATGCAAAGATTTATTGGCTATTCTTGAAATACAAGCTGCCGAAACAGATGAAAAATATTTCACGGAACAAAAGAAAGTCTATGAATTTATAGATTCTAAGTATCAAGACTTGCTTAATATTTCTAATATAAAATTTTCCAGGCAAGATCAAATTTATTACGAAGAGCAGCATAAAATATATCAATACATTAACAATAAATTTGAGTCAGTTATCAAGCAAAATGAAGATAGAATTAAACAATATGAACACGATTTAAACATACTAAAGCAAGCATTTAATGAAATCAAAGAAAAAGTTAAATAAAGGAAGTTAATTTTTATACTGTTCTTTATTATAGGTTCAATTGCTTAAAATGTATCTTAAAAATTTATAATTATAAATTCGCTGTATAACCGGCTTCAGAATAAAATTATTCAGTAAATACTGACCCACCAGAAGGTTCAGCACTATGGCACAGGGTCATATCCTCCTGGATTGAAAGGATGACATCTTATAATCCTTTTCAAACCCAACCAAACACCTTTTATTACTCCGTATTTTATTATTGCCTCTTTCATATATTGAGAACAAGTCGGGTAAAACCTACAAACAGGAGGTTTTAACGAGGACAATTTTTGATATATTTTTATCAAGCACAATAAAATTTTCTTAAACATATCAATATACTAACATATAATCTCTTACGAAGACCAAACAAGAGATTAGAGAAGATTTTTCATAGGAAAATACGGCTTAAACAACAGATCAAAATATTTCGGCGGACAAAAAGGAATTTGCAGCCAAACTAAAAGCCGCCTTAAACCTGAAGTTAAAGCGGCTTTTATTAATTATCTGACTTTATAAATTTTTAGTCTTTTTGAATATCTCTAACACTTAAAGCTATTCTGTGTTCTTGAGGAGTGAATTTCTTGATTAGAACTTCAACCTCATCACCTATGTTATAAACAGTAAATGGATTAGCATTTACAGGATCCATTTCTGCAGATGGCAATAAAGCCTCAACGCCAGGGAATATGTTTATAAAAGCACCGAATGAAGTTACTTTATTAACAGTCCCTTTTACAATCTGACCTTCTTGGAATTGGTTTTCGATTTCTTCCCAAGGATTGTCGCCCATTCTCTTTAAGCTCAAGCTTATACGTTTTAGTTCAGTATCTATTTTCAATACTTTAACTTCAACCTGTTGGCCTAATGTAATGATATCTGAAGGATGTTTGATTCTTTGCCAAGATATTTCAGAAATAGGAAGAAGTCCGTCTACTCCGTTAACATCAATAAATGCACCAAAGTCAGCTATTCTGACAACTTCACCTTTTACAACTTGATCAACTTCAAGTTGCGCAATGATATCATCTACGACAGCTTCTCTTTGTTCAGCTATAGCTTGTCTTTGAGAAAGAATTAATTTATTTCTTCTTGCATCAGCTTCTAGAACTTTAGCCTCAACATTTTGACCGACTAATCCGTCAAATGGGCTGCCTGTTCTCAATTGGCTTGCAGGGATAAATCCTCTCAAGTCCATAACTTCAACAATTACACCGCCTCTAACAAGTGACGCAACTTTAGCAGTGACTGTTTCATTGTTAAGTTTAGCTTCTTGAAGTGCTTGCCAAGCTTTAGCGCAAGACAATTTTTTCAATGATAAAACGATTTTAACGTCTTCATCTGAAGAATCTTCTCTCAATACGTAAAATTCTTTTACTTCACCTGCTTTTAAGATTTCAGAATAATCTTTCTCAGGAGCATTCGAGATTTCTCTGTTTGGCAAGAAAGCTTCTGTTTTAGCTCCGATGTCTACTAAAAAGCCATCGTTTTCCTGCTTTACTACAATACCTTTTACAACGTCAGCTACTGTATATTTATAATTATAGCTTTCTTCTAAAAGTTTTACGAAATCGTCTGTTTGTGTTTTTTCAACTGTGTTTGCCATTAATATGTTTTCCTTTCGTTTATTTTAATATCTGTTAATTTCATCCAATACTTTTTGGATTATCTCTTCAGGAGTGGAAGCACCTGCCGTCACTCCGATATTTTTTGCTGTTTTAATCAAATCTTTATACGCAAGCAGCTCCTCATCAGTTTCGATATGGACGGTTGTTGTTATACCTGTCAGTATTTCCGCCAAGTGAGTGGTATTCGCGCTTTTTTTGCTGCCCACAACGATCATAAGATCAGATTCCTGAGCCAATGATTTGGCTTCTGCCTGTCTCATGGAAGTCGAAGCGCAAATTGTATTAAAGATTTTAAGTTCTTTTGCTAACGGAATAAGATAATTTTCAACTTCCTGAAGTATCTCAATCCTTTGTGTTGTTTGAACAACAACCCCAATTTTATTGTGTTCTTTTACTTTTGATTCTATTTCCTTTAAAGCTGCCAAATCCGGGATTACGTATACGTTTTCTCCGTGCTTTTGCGCATTTGCTTTAATTGCCAAAACCTCAGGATGTTCCGGTTTACCAAGAATAATAAGCAAAAATCCTTCCTGAACAAGCTGGATGGCTTTTTGCTGAACTTTCTTAACGTCAGGACAGGTCAAATCGATTATTTCATAGCCTTTTTCTTTAACGTCTTCAAAAATTTCAGGCGAAGCTCCGTGGCTTCTAATTATGCATACGCCCGTTTCATTCTCAGGTAATACATCCACCGTCTTTATTCCAAGCGCTTCCAATTCTTTAATTACTTGAGAGTTGTGTATAAGTTCTCCTAATACCCAAATCTTATTAGAATCATTTTCGCTCTTTAATCTTTTTGTTGTCTCAACCGCCCTTTTTACACCGTAGCAGAACCCAGCGTGTTTGGCCAATTTAATATTCTTATTCAGAGTATATGATTTCCATTCGTTGAACTAGCAAGAACTCTTGGTTAAGGAATTTCTCGCAGTATTAAGTTTATAACACGAAGGAATTTTTATTTCAATGCAAGTCAAAAATTTACTCAACAGAAAAGTTAAAATACCTTCAAAAACGAACTGTTTTTTAATTTAAACTTTTATTAATTGCATCTATAACCATTTCAGGCAGTATGGCTCTTAAACATTCTTTGTCTCTTGGGCAAGGTTTTTTAAGTAAACAAGGCATGCAATTGAGGTCTGCTTTCAACAAAATATTGTCCTCCCCGAGCGCATACCATTTATCGAAAGGCATCGGACCATATATCCCTATGACCTTAGTCCCAACAGATGCAGCCATATGGAGATTGCCGGAATCATTCCCAACAAGCAAATCCGCTTTTGAAATCAACGCCAGGCTTTCTTGGATATTCAGCTCGCCGCATAGGTTAAGAGGCTTAATCTTGAGCTCTGTTTTCAATAATCCTTCAAGTTTTTCGTAAGTGGTTTTATCAAAATCTGTGCCGACATATATAACTTGCGCTTCTTTTTCGTTTGAAAGATATTCTACAACTTCTGCAAAGTTTTCTAAAGGCCATAACTTGCCCTCATTTGTGGCAGTAGCGTGCACAATTACTTTTTTCTGATTGATTATTGAATTCATTTCAAAAATTTCATCTACCTTCATAGAAGCTGCTTCTGAAACCCAGTTCTCCAGATAAGAATCTTTTACCTCTATACCATCAGCCCTTAAAACATCCAGAAAACACTCTGCTTCATGTTTATTGCTGTCATATTCAACTTTTTTGGTCAAAAGAAAGCCTCTTTTCTCAGTGTCAAAACCAATTCTTTCTTTTATTTGGGCAAAAAACACCAATAAAGCGCTTGAAAGCGATCTTTTTAAAACATATGCCTTATCATATTTTTCTTCTTTTAATTTTTTAACATAGCTAAAAAAACTTTTCTTTTCAGCATTAACATTCTCATACTTATGTTTTCTCGTTGTGTCAAAATAAATAAAATGATCGACATAAGGGCAATTTTCAATAACTTCTCCTGATTTTGGCGCGACCAGCATATCTATTTGGGCATCAGGATAAGCTGCCCTTAAATTACGAAGAAAAGGAATTGTTAAAATAGTATCGCCAATAAAGCGGTATCTGACTACCAATATTTTTTTAACCATTGCAAATTTCCTCAATATCCAGGTAAGGCTTGAGTTTTAAGGCATAAATGTTGAGATTCGGCTTGTATTTTATAAGTAATTCTTTCATTTTCACAGCGTCTTTTTCTGTGGTTACCAAATCCGTTATCTCTTCTTTATTTGCAATTTCCATAAGTTCTTTCAAGTTTGTTTCATCATAAGAATGGTGGTCTTCAAAATCAACGGTAACAGCAAGATTATAATCATCTTTAAGAAAATCATAAAACTCCCTGGGCTGCCCTATAGCGCAGAATGCAATGATTTTTTCTTGCTTTTGAAGTGGTTCGTTGGTGACGATGTTATAAATCTCATCCGGGATCATCTTACACAAATAAACTTTTTTATTGAAACGTCTTTCAAGCTCAGTGCAGTAAGCTATAGCCTTCTCGTCATCATAACTTTTATTGACAAGCACTATCTTATCCGCTCTTTTAATGTTTTTAAGAGACTCTCTCAATGGACCCGCGGGCAATATTTTTTCATTGCCGAACCTATTGCTGTTGTCTACCAGAAGTAAGTTTAGGTCTCTTTCCATTTTTCTATGCTGAAAACCGTCATCTAAAATGAAAACATCAGGCTTAAACTTGTCCTCACAATATTTAGCGGCTTTAACACGGCTTGAACAAGTAACAACAGGGACATTTACACAATTTTGAGCCAGCCAAAATGGTTCATCCCCTGCCATATCAGCATCAAAAAGAACCTCGCTGCCGTTTGAAATAACGTTAGGAGTTACGACCGAAAGCTTTCCGCCGTATCCTCTCGACAAAATGACTGTTTTCTTGCCTTTACGGGTATAATAATTGGCTAATTCAGCGACAACAGGAGTCTTGCCGACCCCACCCGTCGTGATATTACCCACAGAAACAACCAGAGCCTTCGGCCTATAAGGTTTTATAATTTTAAAATCATAAAGGAAATTTCTGATCCATACCGCTATTCTGTAGAAAACGGAACACAACAACAGAAAATTTAGAACGATTAATTCTAAAAATCCTGTTGCTTTTTTATAATGAAGTTTTGATATAAATAATTTCATGTTCTAGAACAATAATCTGAATAATAAGAATCTTTTATTTAACCTGTCAGAGAATTTTCTTGCATTTTCAGATGTTTTGTAAACATCTTTAAGTGCACATCTGATTTTATCTTTATCACCTGCGGTTGCATAATTGACTGTATCTAAAGTGACAGTCAATTTATCAAGTGCTGCATTAAGCTTGTTGACTGAATTAGCGACTTCCGCTTTAAGTTTA
This sequence comes from Cyanobacteria bacterium OH_PDB_230, assembly GCA_023421795.1. GTDB lineage: Bacteria > Cyanobacteriota > Vampirovibrionia > Gastranaerophilales > Gastranaerophilaceae > JAEZOG01. The sequence continues at coordinate 214,782 of JAEZSO010000001.1, read as the reverse complement.
GCATCCTTTGTCATATCATTAACAAAAGTTGAAAGTTCTGCAACATTTTTGGAAGTAGCGTTTAAATTATCCAAAGTAGCTTTTGTTGTAGGATCCTCAAGAACCTTGTTTAAATTAGTGGACAATCTGTTTACTGATTTTGACGTATTAGATATATTCGCCATAAATTCTTTATCAGATACTATTTTATTGATATTGTTTGTCAGTTCATTAAGGTCCACAGCCAGATTGTTGGCGTTATCAGACAATACCAAAAGTTCATCTTTAGATGTATCAATAAGGACTTGAGCTTTTTCGATAGTCGTGTTGGCACTTACCGTAAGCTCTTTCATATTTTTAGCACTTTCCTTCAAGTCCGTAATTACATCATCAGAGAGAAGTAAAGATATTCTTTCATTTGTCTCAGCCAGAGAATCTGCCGCTCTATATTGAAGCTCCATAAAATCAGAAAGCCTCATTGGTTCTACAACCGTATAAATCGAATCAGTCTGTGGGTAAGGAATCTCAACGTTATTCTTCGGTGAAAGCCTTAATTTCTCGGCAGAATTATCCATAACGATTTTGCCCTCAACTGCATCCGGGAGAACAAGACCTGGCAGGTTTATTACATAACCTATTTTATAAGCAAGTTTTGTTTTTAAATTCTGCCTGACCGTCAAAGGAAGTGTATCAGTATCGATGATTTCTATTTTCTTTATAACGCCAACATCATATTTCTTTTTACTTAAGAGCATTTGAACTTTATCATCAACATGCAATATAAGAGACTGCTGGCTTACAGGAATATATATATTCTTGATCTGAGGAGGAGTAATCTCTAAGAACTGTTCTCCTATAAGTCCGGATTGCTGGATAGAAATTGTTGAAGCCTTGGGAATAGATATGTTAGGCTCTGTTATGACAAACTTAACAAGAACCCCGCTGTCAGAACCGTCGATTTTAGGCACAAGCTCTTCAACCTGCCCGATTCTAACACCCATCATTTGGACGCCTGAGCCGGCTCTCATACCGTTGATGTCTTTAAACATAACAGTAACTCTTTCCCCTCCTGAGAAGGCTCTTCCTTTCACCCATAAAACCGTGAATACCAGTATTATTATAGATATAAGGGTTAATATTCCTACTTTAAACGATGATGAAAACCTCATTATAAATCCTTTTCTTAGTTAATTTTACAACAAATTCTTAAAAACTTGAAGAAGCAATTTTCATTGGTCCCTCTATTTCTGCCGATACAAACTGTTTTGTATATGGGTTGGTCTTTGCTAACATCTCTTGTGGAGTGCCTTCAAACACTATCTTTCCGTCATATAACATTATCACTCTGTCTGCGCACCTCGTTATTGTTGACATCTGGTGCGTAACTATAATTGAAGTCGCTTTAGTTTCGTCTCTCAGCCTTAACATATAGTCCTCTATGATAGTAGAGGCAACAGGGTCAAGACCTGCTGTAGGTTCGTCGTAAAGAATAATGTCTGGTTCTGTGACTATGGCCCTTGCAAAGCTTACTCTCTTCTGCATACCACCTGAAAGCTCATGGGGGAACTTGTCTTCAATCCCTTCCAAACCTACTGTTTTAAGATTTTTAGAAACAATTTCCTTTATTTGTTTTTCACTATATTTGCCTCTGAATTCTGTTCTTTCATGCAAAGCAAACGAAATATTATCAAAGACATTTAACGAATCAAACAGGGCGGAATATTGAAACACCATAGCTATATCGGCATCTCCCGTTATAATTTTCCCTGAATCAGGCTTGATAAGCCCACAGATAAGCTTCAATATGGTGCTCTTTCCTGAGCCACTGAATCCCACTATCGCAAGCACTTCACCTGTTTTGACATCGAAAGAAATGTTATCTAAAACTTTTTTATCATCAAATATTTTTGTTAAATTTTCTATTTTTACACTCATATTGACCTTCTTAAAAGTAAAACAATAAAGCAAATACGTAATCTATTATTACAATGGCAACGAACGACCAGACTACGGCCTTCGTTGTAGCAATACCAACGCCTTTAGCACCGCCGCTCGCATCATATCCGCAGCTGGCACTGACAAGAGTGATTGCCATACCGAAAAAAGCTGATTTTAAAAGACAAATCTTTATATCTCTTATATAAAGTCCGTACCAGACAGAATTCATAAAAGAAAGCCCGCTGACTTCAGGACTGGCAAGTGTAGATGCGTAACCACCGGCAACAACCCCTACAAAAGAGGCAATAACAACTATAAATGGCATCATGATTGTCCCGGCTATAACTCTTGGAACGAACAGGTATTTAAAAGGATCAACTTTCAAAACTCTCAAAGCGTCTATCTGCTCCGTAACCCTCATAGTAGCTATTTCTGAAGCGATAGCAGACCCTATCATTGAAATGATAGCGAATCCCGACATTATAGCTCCTACTTCTCTAACCATAACAAGTGATACAAGCATTCCGATATAATCTTTTCCGCCTTGCTTAACCATCTCTGGAGCGACCTGCATAGATACTATGATTGCCGTCATTGAAACAATAGAAAGCGTTATAGGCAAAGAATCAACAGAAAATCTTGAAGCCTGTTCAACCACCTGACTCCATCTAAACTGCATAGAAAAAACATATCTCATTACAGCAACAAAACGCAATCCAATCTCACCAAGGGTTTCAAAGAAATCTTCCATTTGCTTGTAAATCAATCTTGAAAGATGATACGTTGCCGTCTGTTTAAAATATATTCTCAAATTGCCCATAGAACCCATTTTACAATAAAAGCGGGCTCTGGGCTATTTTTTTAAATTTTATACATCAAGTAAATGACATTTTGCATAATGTGTCTGGCTTATACAGTATTCTTTGGGGTGAACGGTTTTGCACACCTCCATTACATAAGGACATCTGGTATGAAATTTACAGCCGCTGGGTGGATTTTGAGGAGAAGGCAAATCTCCCGACAGCAATATTTTTTTAGTTCTGTCTTCTTTTTTTATTGTAGGTATGGCGGATAAAAGCGCCATTGTATAAGGATGCTTTGGAGAATCAAACACTTCGTATTTTTCTCCGATTTCTACAATTTCTCCCAGATACATAACAGCAACCCTGTCTGAAACGTATTTAATAATGCTTAAATCGTGAGAAACAAAAAGTATCGTTAAATTTAATTCTTTTTTCAGTTCCAAAAGCAAATTTATTATTTGAGCTTGAATACTAACATCCAAGGCACTTACAGGCTCGTCCGCCACAATAAATTCTGGGTTTAATATAATAGCTCTTGCGATAGCTATTCTTTGCCGTTGCCCTCCGGAAAATTCATGTGGATATCTGTTGAGAGCTGATTTTTCAATACCTACGAGCTCTGCTATTTTATTGATTTTTTGATTTATCTCATTTTTATTTTTTATCCCGTGGATGATAAGGGGCTCTTCCAAGGTTTCAAAGATTGTCATTTTAGGATCAAGGCTTGCATATGGATTTTGAAAGATAAGCTGTGCGCTTTTTCTGAATTCTTTCAGCTCCTTTCCTTTCTTGCAAAGCACATTCTGCCCTTTGTAGCAGACTTTGCCGCAAGTAGGCTCAATCAATTTCAGAATGCATTTGCCGAGAGTAGATTTCCCGCAGCCCGATTCTCCCACAAGACCCAGAATCTCGTTTTTGTAAATCTGTAAATCCACATTATTTAAAGCGTAAACACAGCCTTCCGCTTTACCCATAAAACCCTTGTTAACGGGGAAATACTTATTTAATTTTTTTACATCTACGAGTTCTTGCATAGGATTCATTATACTCCATTTTGAGCAAAATAAAGCTCCACTTTTGTCTTATATTTGACGGCATAAAGAATAAGTCTATTATGCAAAAATATCCTCTAACGCTTTTATACAGGCATTATCAGCATCAAATTCAACCTGAGCGCCCACCGGCAATGTTAATTTATCTTTTTCATGTGAAATCAAAAATCCGTTACAAACAGGTATTTGTAACTGACTCGAAAACTCTTTTAAAAATCCCTCCAGATAATCTTTTCTATCGACATTGGTGAATTTGCCAAGAGCCATCCCTGCGAGATTTTCCTTGAATTTAGATAAATTTAAAAGCTGAGTGAGCATTCTATCTATTTTATAAGCGGGTTCATTTATATCTTCTAAAAACAAAATGAATTTTTCATCAGGCACAAAATCCTGCCCCGCCAATGATGAGAGAGTAGCCAGGTTCCCTCCCCACAATATCCCCTGCGCTTTTCCTTTAAAATAACTTTTAAAGTTTCCTTCTGATTTTATCTCAAAGCCTTTTTTATAATTTTGAAGCGTTTCAAAGAAACTTTTTTCGGTACATTCACTTATTTTGTCTTCTCCAAAATCGCCGTTAGCCATTGCCCCGTGGAACGTAACAAGACCCGTTTTTTTATATACCATAGCCAAAAGAGCTGTTATATCAGAATAACCGACTAAAATCTTTGGGTTTTGAGCTATGACATCATAATCTATGGAATCCAGAATCCTTATAACTCCATAACCGCCTCTGGTGCATACGATAGCCTTTATATTTTTGTCTAAGAAGAACCCATGCAGCGCATTCAGCCTCTCTTCGTCCGTGCCCGCAAGATACCTGTTTTGTTTATAGGTCGTATCCGAAACTACGGTGTTAAAACCTTTATTTTCAAAATATTTCTTTGCTTTTTCTATTCTTTCCGGCTCTCTGATATCCCCCGAAACGGAAAGAAGACCTATTGTATCACCTGTTTTTAATTTCTTAGGTTTAATTAAGTTCATAAATGCTCTTTTAAATAATAAATTCGTATATAATTATATTATGTTCGAGTGATTTTCGCTAGTAACATCATGAAAAAGCGAACTATTATGGCGAAAGAGAAGAACCATCGGCATAATACGACCTTAAATTAAAATCCTTTGTGAGTGGAGCAAATAATTGACAAATAAATACATTCCTCTATACAGAAAATATAGACCGCAGAACTTTTATGATCTTATTGGCCAAGAAAATATAGTTAAGGCTTTAAGTAATGCGATTAACCTTAACAGAATCGCTCATGCCTATTTGCTTTGTGGCCCTAGAGGGACAGGAAAAACTTCATCAGCAAGGATTTTGGCTAAATCTTTAAACTGCAAGGAAGGGCCGACTCTTAAACCCTGCGGAACCTGCCCCAGCTGCCTGGATATAATTAATTCAGTCCCAGTGGACGTAATAGAAATAGATGCTGCCAGCAACCGTTCTGTAGAGGACACTCAGGCAATTTTAGAAAAAATACAATATGTTCCTGTAAACGGCAGATACAAAATATACGTGATAGATGAAGTCCATATGCTTTCAAATCACGCATTTAACGCTCTTTTAAAGACACTGGAAGAACCTCCTGAAAATGTTATCTTTATCCTAGCGACAACAGAACCTCATAAGGTCCTTGAGACAATCATTTCAAGATGTCAAAGATTTGATTTCAGAAGAATCACAACCGAAGATATCGTCAAAAGGCTTGAATTCATTTCAAAAGAAGAAGATATAAATATCTCAAAAGAAGCTCTTTATTCGATTGCGAAAAATTCAGCAGGCGGGATGAGAGACGCTCTTGCATTGTTAGATCAGATAAGCGTTCTCGGCCAATCAAAACAGATTGATGTAGATGATATCAATGAACTTTTAGGCAAAATTTCATACGATATGCTTTTTGAAATAGCTCAGTGCGTAATTGAATCTGACACTGACAAATCCATAATGATTATCGATAAGATTTACAACAAAGGTAATGAACCTATACAGATAATAAACAACCTCATCCAGTATTTAAGAGATATACTTGTACTTAAAAACTGCTCTGACAAAGAATTAATCTTAAATATGACACAATTAAATGAGAGTTATCTTGAGAAAATAAAACCGCAGGCGGATAATTTTGAAACAGAACAAATAATTGCACTTATAGATAAACTTTCATACTACGCAACCCAAATAAAAGAAACAACAAATAAGTATCTTTGGCTTGAACTTTGTATCATTGATATTTCAAATACCCAAAGCATCCCTAAACTTACGGATTTGGCGAAAAGAGTAGATATTTTAGAATCTCAACTAAGCTCGGGTACAATTTCTCAAACGGCGGCTTCTTACCAGCCTAAAGCGCCTGTAATTGCGCCGAAAACCGAAACAAAAGTAACTCAGCCTATCCACTCAGTTGAAAAAGAACCAATAAAACCTATAGCGCACAAGATCGATAACAAAATCGAAGAACCTGCCAAAACAGAACCAATTCAAGAAGTTAAACAAGAAACTCAGATTCTCTCAGATGCCCCAAACAGCGACTTATCTGCAATATGGCATTCTCTTATACAAAACATCGAAAGCATGCCGTCAAGAGCATTTTATTTAAGCTTAGCTAAGCCGATAGAACTTACCCGAGAAAAGATTGTAATAGCTTTTGCAAAAGAGATTTTTGTAAAACAGGCAAAAGAAGATACAAAGAAATTGCCTCTTAAAAATGCAGCCATATCATACTTTTGCGTGAAAGATATAAACATCCAGGTTAACTTAATTGATGAAGCAGAAATTCAAGCAGCACCAACAGCTACTGCTAAAAAAAAACCTGAAATAGCCCCTAAACCACAACAAAATACTCAAGTAGAAGAAGATGAATATTACTCGGAGCTTCTAAAAAAGCCAGAAGAAAAAACTCTCAAAATCAATGACTCAGACCAAGCCAAAATGATAATGCAGCTGTTTGATGGAAAATACATCGATTAAAACTGCTCCATAAATTATAAAAATAAAATTGGAGGCAATATATATGGATCAAATTGAAGACATTCCGGTCATTGGAGAAGACGATTTAGAAGACAACGTCACGATAGAGATTGGAAAAAATCCAAAATATCTTATAAAACAAGCGATTTTATCGGCGTTATTACCCATATTGCTTACAAGCGAATATGCTATTAGCAGTTTCAGCAGACACTCTCATTCAGCGTTTACCTTTGCCGGTGAGCCTCTGCCAATAATTTTTGAATTATCTGTCCATTATATCGCGATGGGACTACTAGTGTTATTATCTCTAGGCGTTATCTTGCACCGTAAATTAAGCAAAGAATATGTCCGTTATATGACAATAAACAGAAAATTCCAGGAGTTGTCCATAAGATTTGTTTCATTTACAAATACCGCAATTTATCAGGTCCTAAATTTCAGTGATATAAAGGAAATAACACTAGATACTGATTTTGGACAAAAAGGGGATATGCATTTTTGGTCATTACTAAAATTAAGAATCATATTAAACAACGGCTATGTGATAACAAGCGAAATATCCTCTTGGGAAGGTTTTTTGTCAATCTATAAAAACTTAAAAGGCATAGTCCCGATAAGATTCTCACAAGACTATGGTGTAGATGGCGCAGATTTACAAGAGATAGTATATAATTACGAATTAACAGGTCAAACACCTGGCTTGTATAAACCAAAAACAAAATTAATGTATCCACTTGTAAGTGTACCATTAATAGTTAGCTTGATATACGCTCTCGTACTTGAACTTATATTAATGCGATTTTAAGGCTCTTTGGATATCTCTGTTTTGGTCTTTTTTTGCGATATCATCTCGTTTGTCGTGAAGTTTTTTACCTTTTGCAAGAGCTATCTCTAGTTTTGCCCAGCCGTCTTGGATAAAAATTTCTGTAGGAACTATGGTATAACCTTCTTTTTTTATTTTACCGAGCATTTTTTCTATCTCTTTTTTATTTAAAAGGAGCTTTCTAACCCTTTCAGGATTAACGTTGTACCTGTTTCCCTGTTCATAAGGGCTTATGTGACAATTATACAAAAAGACCTGAGAATCCTCGATTTTGGCAAAACTGTCTTTTAAATTTATAGCACCTTTTCTAATGGATTTTATTTCAGTACCGGTCAGCACCATACCTGCTGTAAATTTGTCGAAGATATGATACTCATGAAATGCTTTTCTGTTAACGGATATAGTTTTTTTAGACATATGCGAATTATACCACAATCAAATATCACGTACAGAGGCGAAAAGGTTCTTCTTCATTTACTCCAAAAAGAAACTCACATTCTTTCATACACGATTATATCTTTGTAACCCTGAGGAGTTTGGTCTTTTCCGTGAACTTTTATTCTTATAATTTCTCTGAAGCCCTTGGCCTTGAAAAGCTCAGTAGGAATATAACACAGGGAAACTATAGGTTTTGATTTGCTTCCTTTTTCAATCAAAACGTTGTATTGATCAAGGTAGAAACAGTTAACGGGGCGCTTTTTCAAGAATTTAAGATAATCTTTTGTCAGAATGTAATCTTGCGTTCTTTCCGGATGTTTAACAAGCTCACTATCTTGAAATACATAATTTGTCACTATGTAGTTATATTTATCCAAATCATCGGGATTAAGGTTTTCAAGAAGCAAGAAATCGACTTTCCATCCGTCTTTTTCCTTCATTTTTAAAGGATATGCCCTGAAATTAGGGTCAATAAAAACGGCGATGTTTTTCGGCTTGTTATACCTTTCTAATTCTCTTTTTAAAAGGCAAACAGGCATATCGTTTGTATAACCAAAAGTATCAGAACAGGTAAGCCTTTCTCTAAAAGTATCTAAACTCTTCTCCATTGTGTAAATTTTAGCAAGTTTGAAAAACGGTCTCGCGCTAAGGTGAGATGAAATTACAACCATATAAGAAAAAGAATAAAAAATTAACAGCCATTTAAATATGTTTTTGTTGCTTCTTATATAAGAAAGAACCAGCACCGGCGACGAAATAATTATAAAATAGGTTAAAAATCTTACGCTAAAAACCATAAACCCAAGAGAGCAAGAAAGTACAATCACATTCAGAATGAACAATCCTGCACAGCAAATCATAAAGGTCATTTTTTTGTGCTTAACGAAGTCATTTCCCTGTTTTATTTTGAACAAGGAAAGCAGAGAATAAAAAACGCAAGGCAAAAACACAAGAAAACCAAGCAATCCCGGGCCCATCAGAGGATCCAAGAGAGAATTGTTGACTTTATCGCCTGCAGGAATCAAAACCCCCCAGTCTTTCGGAATATGTAAAAATGCGAAAATCTTGTTCTGCAAAGCAATTACATAAGGACCGAGCTTATCGGCATAATTAAAGCCTGAAAAATCAATCATCAAAAAGAAATATCTTACCAAATTAGCAAAAAATGCTTTGAACCCACCGTAAAAAGCGTGTATTTCTATAGCGCTTCTTGATCCGACAGGGTTTGCATAAGTTATGAAATTTAATACATAATTGAATGAAGAGAAAATTATAAAATTTATAATCAAAAAGCTGAAAAAGTATAAAAACGGCTTTACGATTTGGTTCTTTTTATAGGTCCAAGCTATCATTGCCATAAATATTAAGCAGGGGACAAAAGAAATTATAGAAGGCGTTTTCGTGCCTATTGCAAGAGCATAAGAAAGAGCAGAAAAATATATCAAAATTTTTGATTCGTTTCTAACGGCCAAACACCACATATATAAGCTGGTAAAAGCAAGAGCTCCTATAATGATTTCCGTTTCTGTGCCCGATGCTTCAGCCAAAATTGAAGCCATTGAAGAAAACATAAAAACTGTCCAGAGCTTTTTTCTTGTAGAAAATTTGAGTTCCCCCAAGAAATTATACAATACAAGAACAGATGCCAAATAGCTCACAAAAGAAAAACAACCTACAAACCAATCCTTTTTGAAAAACAAAAGCACCCAAGCATATAAAAGCTCTGAGTTTATCGGCATAACATTCATTCTCAAGTCAGGATAATCAAAATGGTTTAAATTACCGTTAGAAAGCCAGAATGGAACCCTGGCTATATGGTATACCAAAGCATCATAAGAATTTGCAGATACAAACACACCAATAATCAGAGTGATTACAATAAAAAACAGGAATGAAAGAGCAAGTATAATCAAGGACTTGTCTTTAAGTAATGCCTTTTTTATCTTTTCTATCTCGTTTCTGAAAGTCGGTCTGTACAGCGGTTTTCCGTTTTTAAGCCAAAAACAGAAACTAATTGTAAAAAATATTAAGTTAAGTAAAATGAAGCTATTTGGGTTTATCAGGCTAAATAAAGATAAAATCTCGAAAGATAAAATTATTTGTGAAAAAGCAGAAAGTAAAAAATACAAAAAACCAAGCACCTGCCTACTAAGGGTTTTAGAGGTTTTTTCGGCGAAGATTGAAGCTATAAAGTAAGAAGATATACAAATAAGTATTAAAGATATAATAAATAAAATCATAACAATTAGATTCCAAATTAATAAATTGTATATAACTAATCCTAATAAATAAAAATATTTATACAAGTGGATAATATACGAAACAGGGTTTCATTTTGTAATATTAATCTATACATATTCCACTCTCACTCGTAAACTGTTTTCAACCGACCGATTCTATCGGTCTTTTTTTTGACTTCTTTTCTTAGCGAGCTAGGGCGAGCTAAAGAAAATGTCCTCACGAGAAAACCAATATCGTATAAATAAATTCTAAATAAGTAAATAGTGAGTGCTTCTTTTCTTAATAAGCTATGGCGGAGTATATGCCGTAGAAAATGTAATCACGAAGCCGCACAAAACCTAGATAATAAAAAGAGTTTTAAATAGTAATTTCGAGGTGAGCCAGAATGTTTAAATAAAAAAACTTCTGTATACTATGAGTTCTTTACAACAATTACACTTGCCGCTGCCTTGTCTTTACTGTGAGAGAGGCTTATTTTACAAGAGTAGTCTTTGAGCCTTTCCGTAAGAAATTTAACCGACGGCACCCTGCTTGAATCGTTAACTATTTCAACATCTTGAAAACCCAATCCGAAAACACCCAGAGAACAAAAAGCCTTATATACTGCTTCTTTTGCACAAAATCTTGCAGCTAAATGTTTAGCAGGGCTTTTGCTTTTAAAACAATACTCAATTTCGGTGGGAGTATAGACTTTTTTAAGAAAAGAGTTTTCTCTATCTTTGGAATACTTCTCAAAGCGCGCTATATCTTCTATATCAATGCCAACACCCAGTGATTCTATATTCATGCGAGAAACCTCCAGGCTGTGATTTCATAGATTTTGCCTATAAACAAAAGGCACCCGATAATAATACTTAAAAGAGTAGCTATTAAAACGGCTCCTGCGGACATATCTTTTGCCATTTCAACAAGTTTTGAATATTTATTTCTGTATGTGGCATCAAGAACGAATTCTATCACTGAATTTATAAGTTCACAGATAAGAACCATAGCTATTACAAAAAACAAAAGGCAAAATTCCACCATCGAAAATTTAAGGCCTATAGCCAACACAAGAGCGAAAGAGCCTATAAAAATCTGCATCCTGAAATTTCTTTGAGATTTATACGCGATTCTTATACCTTTTGTTGCATAAGCTAAACTTTTTTTAAAACTTTCTGATGTGAACTTAGACACCTAATACCGCCTTAACTTCATTTTGAGCCTTCACCATAAAATTATAATCCTCATCTGTTAAATGGTCAAAACCAAAAAGGTGCAAAACCCCATGTGAAAGCAAAAAATAAAGTTCTTCTTCAAACGACTGATTATGCTCTTCAGACTGTTCTTTGACTTTGTCAAGCGATACAATAATCTCGCCCAGGTTTATCTCTTCATCGAATATGAAACGCTCTTCCTCAGGAGAATCCGCAAATATCGCAAAACTTATAACATCTGTAGGCCTGTCTTTGTGGCGATAATCCTTGTTAATTTCGTGTATTTTATGGTTATCGCAAAGCACAACATCAAAACACAAAGTCTCGAACTTATAACCTATGAAACAGGAATTATTCATGATTTCTTGTTTCCCAAGAAAGTATGAAGTAATTTTTTTCAGATTATCCAATACTTCAACTTCGTTTATTTTAAAATCGGGATAAATATTCTCAATAAATATGTTAAGCGTTTTCATTTCCGTGTTTTTGGTGTCTTTTCTGAATTTTTTTCTCAATTTTTTCTGCAAGCTCTGTATCAGCAAGTTTACTTGTGATAAGAGGCTTTGATTTTACCTTGTTTTCGAGTTCGTCTAAAATATTTTCGTGATATTTAATTCTTTGGTGATGAGCGGCTCTCAGAATCCTGCTAAATGTTGCGGATATGGTCTTCAAATCCTTCAATGTAAGAGGGCTGTCTGACAGTTGCCCGTCATTAAGTCTTTCGGTAATTAGTTTATCTATCATCGCCTCAACTTCTTCCTGAGAGTGATTTTTTAAAGTTCTTGAAGCTGACTCAACGGCATCTGCAATCATAAGTATTGCGGTCTCTTTTGTGCTTGGTTTTGGCCCTGTATACCTAAACTGTTCTTCTTTTACGTTTTCTTCACCTTCTTGCTGAAGAGCCTGAGAGTAAAAATAACTGGCCAAAGAGTCCCCGTGGTGCTGGGAAATAAAATTTTGAATAACAGCAGGAACACCATATTCTTTGGCAAGGTCTATACCATCCTTAGAATGAGCTGTAATTACCATTTTACTTAACCTTGGATTAAGTTTGGTATGGGGATTTTCAATGCCGAAATATGTCTGATTTTCAATAAAGAATAATGGTCTTTTTATTTTTCCGATGTCGTGGTACATAGCGCCAACCCTTGCCAAAACAGGATCAGCTCCAACAGCTTCAGCTGCTGCCTCACACAATGTCGAAACCATAAGTGAATGTGAGAAAGTCCCCGGTGCTTCAAATTGGAGCCTTTTCAATAAAGGCTGATTGTGATCGGCAAGTTCTGCAAGGCCATATGGGCTTATAACCCCAAAAACGCTCTCGAATAAAGGTAAAATGCCGAGAACTACTACGCCGCAGAATATCCCGTTAAGAAGTCCTGCCTCGATATCTCTTATAATTATTTGCGGCTGTATATCCACAATGCATAATTCTAAAAGATAAATACTTGCTATACTCACAACCAATACGCCTGCTATTTCAAAGCCGATTTTAATAAGGTCAAATCTTCTGGAATATTTTATTTTGGCCGTATTAATTGTTGAAACCAAGGCAGATATTATAAAAACAGACATCGGTGGAGCCGGGAACTGAAGTGAAAGCGCCACTACGGTTATTAAAGTTATCGTAATAAGAAATGATGCCCTGGAATTTGAAAAAATAGATATTATTATTGCGAAAGCAGGGAACGGCAGTAAATAAATGGACCAGGTATCAGGCCGTATAACGGCAGCTGCCGCGACGGCAACAGAAGATAATGCAACAATAGAAAGAAATTTCCTGTTAAGGTACTGCTTTTCAAAAAACTGCAAATAATACATTAAAGAACAAATGCCTATCAATACAAGGCAGAAAATCCCTATTACACCTTTATAATTAATTTGTAATATGTTATATCCTGCTTTGTTTAAAGCGTCTCTCTTGAGCTTTGTTATTGGTTCACCTTCAAAAACAATCTTTTCGCCTTTTTTAAAGGTAACCATCGTGGGAGAAACGGAAGCCATAGCGTTTTTGCGTGCAAGTTCTGTAGCGACCTCATCCACCACCATATTAGGCATAATCACTTGTTCGATAACTCCTGATATAACCTTAATCTGATTTCTTGTGGTTGTAGGCTCTACATTCCTTGATACTATTTTAAATATAGTATTCTTCTCAAAATCTTTTTCTGTAATACCTTCTCTTAAAACACCATCCAGTGTTTTCTTTGCATTTGTAGAAATAAGCTGGAAAGAAGTGTCATCAACATTTAAAAAGTAAGTTACTATGATTTTTTTTCTGTCAATTTCAGAAATATCAAGAAGGGAATTAAGCTGGTTTTCTTTTAACACTCTGCTTGTATTTTTAGTTCTGATTGTCTCAATTGAGTTTAGTAAATTATCAAGGTTATTCTTTATGTATGTGTCTTCAGCCGGAGTAAGAATGGGTTCGATTTTCTGGGAAACTTCATTTTTTCTTTGCTCTGTCCTAAAAGTATCGATTACCTCAATGGTTTTCGGGGCGGTGATGTCAGACCTGCTTGTGTTGTCATCATTAATTATGCTTTGAAAGAAAAAGTATTTAGATGCCAATAGCGCCGTAAAAAGGGTCGCGAAAAGAATCAATATAAGAATATTCATTATCTTAGAAGATGAATACAAATCCGCCAACACTACAGTAAGTTTAGGTTTTTTCATATATTACCCATTAAATTATATTTATCTATCATAACATTCTACAACTTTCAATTTTATTTGCAACTTGCCGTATTATATTTGAACTTTTAACTTTTAAATACTATAATTAAAAAATGGAATTATCTCCACCTGATTAACCTACTATGCAAATAAAAAATAAACATTCCATAGTTATAATAATTCTTTTATTTATATTTTTGATGATTGAGGGTATATACTTATATGTGCTGCCTAATTTTTTTGATTTAAACAAAAGAATTCCTTTGATAGAAAAGATTTATAACGAAAAAACAGGGTCGAAAATAGACATAAAAAATGTCAAACTGACCACTTATGCAGACTTTTCAATAGGTTTAAGGTCAGAAAATTTTACAGCTGTAACTCCTGACAACAGAAAGGTCATAGAAGCAAATGATGTTTTTGTCAGGATAAATATATTACCATTGCTTCTTAAAAACATTTCCGTAAAAAATCTGTCCGCCAAGTCACTATATGCGGACATTGAAAGGTTTAAAAACGGAACTTTTAACGTTGAGAAATTAGCTCCTCAATCAAAAGAAAAAATCTTTAACTTAAAAGTAAAAAATACTAAGTTTAATATTTCAAAATATAATATTAAATTTAAGGACCAAAAATTCAACAAAAAATTCCAAATCAACGGCAACTATTTCAAAATATCCAAGCTTACATTAGATAAGCTGATAGATTTGGAGACTCAGGGCAACATTATCTCCTCTGATTCGGATACAGAGTTCCAAATCAGGTTTTATACAAAATTTCCTATAGTTAAAAATATCAGCAATTCTAATTTTGTCGTTTCAGGATTTATAAGAAATCTGGAGCCTAAAACCTTCAACCCATACCTGAAAGAATATTTCGATAAAACAATCCAGGAAACAAACGGAAATATTTCGTTTGACTTCTATACAAAAAAATTAAACAAAAAACAAAAAGAAATATTATTTGAAGGGGCGATAGACAACCTTTTGATAAAAAAATCTCTTCTTGAAAACACCATTTCAGCACCCGGCAAAAACATTGTTATCACAAGGCTTGTAGTAGATGACAGAACAATAAACATAAAAGAATTTTTTATTAAAGGAAAAGATTATAGAATTGAAGCAGACGGGCTAATAAAAGACTACAAAACAAAAAAACCATATTTGGATTTAAACACCAGAATACCAAAATCAAAGACAGAAAGCATCGTTTCAATACTGCCGCCAAATTTGATTCCGAAAAGAGACGAAATTAAAAAAGTTAAGCGATATGGCTTGTATGGAGACATTGATGCTGATGTAAAAATAAAAGGCAAAATCCCAAGACCCGATATAACAGGACAAGTTAACAGCACAAATGTCCATGTGCTAAGAGGTTTGGAGAAAAAACACACAGGAAAAATAAAACTAACTTTTGAAGAAAAAATCTTAAACACAGATGTACAAATAAAATTACTCCCAGACCAGTATGCGGTTGTAAAAGGCAAGACATATATATATAAAGATAAAGAAAATCACTTTGCAATAACTTCGTCAAAGAGCCTAGACTTGCCGCTCACGCAAAAAATACTTTTACCGATACAAGACGTATTTCAATTTCAACTCGGCCCCGTTCCTCAAATGAAAATCACGAACGGCACAGGTCAGGTCGATTTGGATATAGTCGGCACAAAAATAAGCGGTGTTGTTAAAGGAAGTGTTATCTTTAATTCAGCAGATGCCTCTTACAACGGGATTGAAGCGAAATTAAAAAAAGGCAACGGCAGGGTAGATTTCTACGGCAAAAAAATCCTGTTTAAAACCACGCAGGCATTTATCGAAAACTATCCGGTTACAATATTCGGCACGGCCGTTATCAATAAGGATGTTGATTTTAATATAAACACAGACTCGGTAAATTCGGCGATTTTATTGTCCGTTGTCAACAAAAGTGAACTTCTTTCGGAAATAAAAGAAAAATTAGAAACCATCACTGACGTCTCCGGAATATGCAGCTTCAAGTTGAATATAAAAGCAAAAATCAGCGACTATTCAACAATGATAAAAAACCCTAAAGAAGCCCTCAAGGATATGAACGTAACAGGCAATTTAACCTTCAAAAATGCCAGGGGAAATCTTAAAGGATTCAGAGTTCCACTAAACAATATTAAAGGTTCTGTGGACTTCACGCAGGCCAGTGTAAAACTAAACAACCTCACAGCGAAAGTCGAACATTCACCGATAAAAGTATACGGAAACATTTCAAACAACCTTATTACAAGCGTGCCTACGGTAAATATATTTGCGGAAAGCAAAAAGATTTTGCTGAAAGATAGTATTAAATTCCTTGTAGAATCTGATCTTTCTAAAAATATAAAAGAACTTAATCTTCCACTTGATAAGGTGAAAGGACAGCACGATTTATTTTTAAATTACACATCCGCTTCAAAAGATTTTGATATAAATTCAATCATTATAAAGTCCAATTTCCAGAATATTTCAGCAGAAAAACCACCATACGTAAACTCCGGGAAATTGACACTGGATAACGGGATCTTAAAAATAGAGAATCTAAATGCCAAAGTTTATAACACCGCCGCGAAAATATCAGGAACAATATCCAATCTGGACAAAGAGATTCCTTCTTTCAACCTGATTTTAAACGCAAACAATCTTGATTTAAAAGCGCTGAATCATCTGAATAGGTACGGTTTTGTACAGACTTCGATAAAAAATATTCTTAATCAGTATACAAATTATTCAGGCAATGCGGATTTATACTTGAAATTAAACGACCTGAACATCACAGGCAACATAAACCTTACAGATGTAGGCTTGACCCACAAGCTGACAAACACCCCTATAAAAATAAATCACACTAAATTAAAACTTGAATCCAATAAAATAATAGCTGAGGCAATAGACGCCAATATCGGCAATGCTCCTTTTCATTCGGATTTTGTCATCTCAAACTTTTTAACCAAAAAACCTAATATATCCGGATACGTTACAACAAAAATCACAGATGAATTTATTGAAAATTATGTGAATACAAAACTTACTTACCCTATAAAAGTAAAAGGCGATATAGATTTGACCGCTGACTTTGCCGGGGATTTAAATAATCTTGAAATAGACAACAAAATTAAATTCAACGAAGGTTCTGATTTATCCTACTTAAGCGCCAACCTTGGCGACCAAAACGATATAAGAGAAATAAATATCAATACTTCGGTCTCACCTGGATTCATAAACGTAAAGAATTTTGAGTATGTGAAATACATAACATCACAAAACAATAAGCCATACCCTGTCGTTTTCGCAACGTTGAAAGGGAATTTGCAAAAAATAAACGGAAAATATGAGCTAAACAGCTTACTAATAAAAACAAACAACAATTTACCGACAAGATTCCTGAATTTTGCCTTTAAAAAATCAGTTCTTAAACAAGGGACCTTCAATTGCGCATTATTCTACAAAACAAATACAAAAACAAAAGTACCCAAAATCTTTGGCAACATTGACTTCAAAAACATAGATATCCCGCTTTATGACACCGTTATAAAAGACATAAGCATTGATTCAGAGAGAAACATAATCAACCTGAACGTAAGGGGGATAAGTTTTGATTCTGACTTCACAATAGATTCCAAGATCGCCAATAACTTGGTTCTGCCTATTGACATAAAAGAAATAAATATAGTTTCAGAAAAATTAAATTTTGATAAATTGCTTGATAATTTAACAAAAATGAGTATCGAAACCTACCAAAACAAATCAAATCAGCAGCTTCCACAAAATTTCAACCTGAGCAGCTTCTTAATCCAAAAAGGTCATTTTACAGCAAATGATATAAATTTCAGGTCTTTGCCTGCAAAAAATCTAAAAGCCGATTTTTCTTTTGACAGAAATTCGCTGTTAAAAATGAACAATGTATCATTTGACGTGGCGGGCGGCACTCTATCCGGGGAAGGTGAATATAATTCAACCAACCGAACCGTTGAAACAACTTTGTCCTCAAAAGATGTTGATGCAAACTCATTATCAGATGCATTGTTCAATATGAAAGGTCAAGTATACGGCAAAATGGACGGTCAGCTTTATATCAGAACCAAAGGCTCAACCCAAGAAGAAAGATTGAAAAATCTCTCTGGCTTCGTGTATTTCAACATAAAAAACGGAAGAATGCCTAAGTTAGGTTCATTGGAATACCTTCTAAGAGCCAGCAACGTAGTAAAAAGCGGTATAACCGGCTTGACCATAAACAGCATCATAGATGTAATGAACCCTATCAAAACAGGTCATTTCGCTTCTATTAACGGAAGTTTTTCCTTAGATGACGGTGTCGCCAAGAATATTGAAATATATTCAAAAGGAGAAAATCTCAGTATATACGTAAAAGGCAAATATGATCTTGTAAATTCTGATGCCGATATGAGAGTTTTGGGAAAACTTTCAAACAAGATAACCACTCTTCTTGGCCCGATAGGAAATACTTCAATCAATTCAATATTTAGCCTTATACCAAAACTTACCCTTGCTGAAAGCGACAGGGATAAATTTATGAAAGATATATCAAAAATACCAGGACTTGACTTTACGAACGCAGATTACAGAATATTCCAAGCGAAAATTGACGGAAATATAAACGGTAACGCTTATGTTTCATCTTTCAAATGGGTTGAATAACACGCCTTATTTGCGGCGATTATAAGTTTCCTGCGTTTAGATCTTCACTTAGGCCAATAACGTTAGCCACGGCCCTTCAGTCTATTCTTCAGCGTTCTTCTAGTATACTGAAGTTAACTTATCCATATCACTGAAAATAAGCTTTTCAAATTCCTCTAAAGGCATAGGTCTTGCAAAATAATAACCCTGAGCAATGTCGCAACCTATCTCTTTCAAGAAATCCACGTGCTCTTCTGTCTCAACTCCTTCAGAAACGGTTTTGATATTCAAATCTTTTGCCATTGTAATAACACTTGAAACAACCTTTTGAAGCCTTTCAAAGTCAGTGTTTAAGTTAAAGAATTCTCTGTCTAATTTCAACACATCAACTTCTAAATCTTTTAAAAGGTTTAAAGAAGAATAGCCGCTTCCAAAATCATCAATGGAAACAGGAAAACCATACATTCTCAAATCTTTAATTATTCCTATCAGATTGTCGATGTTCTCAAACACTGCGCTTTCAGTTATTTCAATTTCTATAAACCCGACCGGTATCTGATATTTTGAAGCAATTTTATATAAAATATCTGCCAGCTGCTGGTTGTGGAAATTCACCCTTGAGATGTTAACAGAGACGGTAACAAGAGGCTTGCCTTGCTCAATCCATTCTCTTATTCTTTTACATACCGATTCAAATATAAACAGGTCGAGTTTGGCGATAAAGCCGTTTCTTTCAAAAATTGGGATGAATTCATTCGGAGGGATCAAGCCTTTTTCAGGATGCTTCCATCTTACAAGAGCCTCTGCTCCAACTATTCTCGAGTTCGACAATGCATACTTCGGCTGCAAATACACAGAAAATTGCTGTTTTGAAAGTGCTTTATGCATTTCTCTTTCAATTTCGTTTTGCCAGACAATTTTATTTCTGGTTTCATCGTCATAAAAGAAATAGGAATCTTTTGGACTATCTTTTATAAGATTTTTGGCGAAATTAGCCTTGTTATGCATAATATCAAAATCTGAAGCATATCTTGGTATTCTGTATACACCGCAAGATAATGTCAGCCTGTAAGGAGTCTGAGGGGCAATAGAATACTTGTTCAACGAGTTTCTGAACCTAAGAATCCTTTTTACTATATCCGATTCTTTTTCGTATTTTATAAGTACTACGTAATTGTCGTTGTTGACTCTGGCAGAAAGTTCTCCGTCTTTTAGAGATTTTCTTAATTTTTTGCTTACAAACTTTAAAGTCTGGTTACCGTGCTCCCAGCCAAAAATATCGTTGATAAGCTTAAATTTGTCTATGTCAAATATTATGAAAGCGTATTTTCTATTAAGGTTTGAGATTAATTTAGTTGCTTTCTTTTTGAAATATACCCAGGTGTTATCCCCCGTTACTTCATCAACGAATGCGATATCCTCGAGCCTTTTGCTGTAATCATTTTGAAGCCTTGATATATAAATAAACAAAACCAAAAACAGAAAAATAATTAGAACACTTGAATAAAGCGCCATCTTAATTATATTTTCATAGTTTTTGGCAACAAGTTTCTTCGGAGTGATAGAAATCAAATACCAGTCGTTATGCTTTATAGGAGCGTATGCCAGATAATATTTTTCACCAAGATCTTCTATCAAAAGCAGATTCTTCTTTTTTTGAGAAAAATCATTTTTTAAAAGAATATACTCTTTGCTGTTCAGGAAATATTTGTCCTTGAAAATATTGCCTACTGCGACTTTACTGTTTTTACTAGGGTTTACAATCAAATCACCATTTGTTTTTACTATGTATGAATAACCTTCACCGCCAAATGTTTTTACAGATAGAATATCTTTATAAACTTGATTGTCTATGGTGCCAAACAATACCGACACGACTTTGTTGTTTTTGTATAACGGAACAGCATATACATTTATTTTTTTATTATCAGTTTTATCTATAAGAGTATCACTTACACTGGCTTTTCCCATCAATGCTTGTTCAAAATATTTTCTGTTTTTCAAATCAATGGTATAACCATCAGTAGTTAACGCTTTACCGTTTGGGAAGATAATTCCCATTCTTTTAAAATAACTTCCCTTGGCTTCAGTAGATAATATGGATAATATTCTCTTTGTGTCGGTTATTTTTTCCTTGGTAATAAGTACAGACAAAGAATTTAACGCATTGAAATCCTTTGCCATCCTGTCTTGAACTGTTTTTGCCGATTGGTCAGACATCTCTGTAAGATATAGCCTGGTAGATGCATGCATTGATTTACTTATGTTTTTAAAATACAAAAAAGCGAAGGTAGACATCAAGACTATGACAAATATGATTATAAAAATCATAATTGCAGATTTAGAGGTTATTTTATATTTTTCCAGTTTAAACATTCCTAACCATATCTTGATTTTTCAGACAGCTAATTTTACAGACATAATAATTTATAATATTTTACTTTTTTTGAACCTGTTTTGCAAGACTAAAAAAAAGCTTTGGCGAAAATTTTTATTCGTTTTCCTCTAAAACTTATAATACTAACTACTTTTAATTAGTAACAAATACTTAACTTTTGAATTCAAATTATCATAGCTATTTGTATTAAAGATTCTACAATCAAAATATACTTTAGCTTAGAAGTCTTTTTCTGTAGTTTTCCCAGTTATAAGGCGTTTTTTTGTCATGATTTGGATCGATATATTTTGAATAATTATCAAAATCCATATATTTGGTTCTAAAAACAGAATAAAGCTTAGTAATGCCTGACGCTCCCGGATTCTTACTGAACACTGGAGCCGCAATATCGCCCCAAGGATCAACTACCACAGCATTTTCTCCCCAGGTTTCAGGCTCTTTTATATTTGCATGTTTATCCATTCCTATAACTGTAAAAACATGTTGATCTATAGCCTTGGGATCGAGAGGATTTTGCCCCGGCATACTTACGGCTACTAAAGCCACATTTTCAAGGCCTTTTTGTTCAATAAGATAACTTGCAGCCAAAATAGCCTGGTCGGAACAATTCCCCACGCCTAATGCAGGCACCAGTTCTTTTGTGGCTTCAACATATTCATCTATCGTCAGTCTTTGTCTTCTGTTGTTAAGATATGAGATATCAGACACGACATCCTTATATGCTGCTGATGGCATATACATTATTAAAGGATTATTGTGCTCCATAGCTGTTGATGATTTCAATTTCATGCTTTGAACATATGCAACCGCTTCTTTTGCAAGCCTTACATTGCTTTCTAACTCAGTTTCTGAAACATCTTTTACTTCCTGAATATTCAAATAAGCCCGATAGTTATCTGCGCTGGGCTTAATTTCGTCTTCTTTATCAATGCTCATAGCAACAAAAGACATAACCGGCAACATATCTTCTGCTTTATTCTGATTGATGCGGCCGAAATTTACTTTAGAACAATTACTGTAATTACTCTTAATCAACATTACACACACTCCTGAATAACTAACTTAAACCCAAAAACAAAAAAATTTGCTATCCAGTGCTAAAACAAAAGTAATAACGGTTATCATTTATTGACAATTATCAGGCTATAATGTATGCTAGAATTGGATGTATTATTTGAAAGGGTTTACTATGGCTATGTTTAACTGGAATGACAAGTATAGTGTAAGTGTGTTGGAAATGGATACTCAACATAAAGAATTGATTAACATATTAAATGAACTCTATGATGCTATGAGCGCAAGAAAAAGCAATGAGATTTTAAGCAGTGTAATTACAAAACTTCTAAACTACACGCGTAAACATTTCTCTGCTGAAGAGTTGTATATGCAAAAATACAGCTATCCCGCTTATCCTACTCAGAAAAAAGAACACGATTTCTTTGTATCAAAGATACAGAATTTCCAAAAAGATTTAAACGCCGGGAAACTTACTTTATCATTGGATGTAGCAACTTTCTTGAAAGACTGGTTGGTCAACCACATTTGCGTTGAAGACAAAAAATACGGTTCTTTCTTCAATACTAAAGGTTTAAAATAAGAGTTACTCAACATTAAAAATGGAAGGCATATATTATGAGCATGATTAACTGGAGCGACAAATACAGCGTAAACGTAAGCGAAATGGACAACCAGCATAAAGAACTTGTAAATATATTAAATGAACTTTATGACGCTATGATGGCAGGCAAAAGCAATGCGGTCTTGAGTCCTGTTATTGCAAAACTAATAAATTACACAAGAAAACACTTTGCCGCTGAAGAACTCTTTATGCAAAAGTATGCTTATCCGGCATACGAATCTCATAAAAGAGAACACGCCGCATTTATTATGAAAGTACAAGAATTCCAAACAAATTTCAACGCAGGGAAAATCACTCTTTCACTTGATATATCAAATTTCTTGAAAAATTGGCTTGTAAACCATATTTCTATTGAAGATAAGAAATATGGAACATACGCAATGGCAAAAGGCGCAAAATAAAACAGCGTTTAACCACAAGTCTTGTAAAAAAACAGTACATTAGCAATTAATGTACTGTTTTTACTTTGGCAAGAAATTAAAAATCTCTACAAACCAATATTTTGGGCTAGTTTCAAGGCATCAACTATATCCAGAATATTATAAACTTCTTCGGTCACGTTCATATAATGTTCAGCCTTTATCAAGTCATCAAAGACAGGAACTTCAAAAGGGTCACCCCCTATAGAAATAAAAAAGATAATTCTTCCATCATAAAATGCCGCTTTGATTTTCCGTTGTTTGGTTTTTGAATAAGTTAAAAGTCTGTCCATAAAAGCCGTTGTCAATAAATAACGTGCTTCTACCTGATCCTGCCCGTAAACCTCGAATTCTTTTTCAAACTCTACATCTTCAAGCTTTACCTGAACAAGCTGTCCTGAATTAAGGCTATTAAGTATACCCGTATCATTTTTAATTACTGTTATTTTTTCAAATTTTTTATGAGACTGCGCAATAAAAACAATACCGTTAAAAATATCTTCCTGATGCTTTCCGTGCCCTCTTACAACTCTTGATTGAAACATATAGAAAGGCAAATTATCGTGTTCACCCTTAAATAAATCCTCAATGTGTAATCTCGAGAAACTGCCAAGCACCTCTGTTACGTTTAAAATGTTTGTCAAATCATCGCTGAGCTGTTCTGGTTTGGCAAAATACTTCAAGCCGAGAACATCAAAAATAGTAGGATACACTGCTTTTTTAATCGATGTTTTAAATTGTTTTATTACATAAAAAGCAGCCGTCATGGATAACGCTATCAGCAGAAAAGGCAATTCAGAGTCTTTTGCTGGCGTAAATATTAAAAGAAGAATACCAGCTATCGTTCCTATGATACCTATTAAACAAGCGGATAATATTACCCCTTTTCGCTTTTTTTCAAACGGAGCTAAATCGAAAATAATTTTTTCATAAAAGATTCTTTTTAGCTCTTGTCTTTTTTCCTTATCCATTGATTACCTTCTATAAATAATCTTTAGCGTTGATAGGTTGTTTTGCTACCTCTTCGCTCTCGTAGTATTGAGAGTCCAAAACATCGGCCGCACAACCTTTAAACAAGCTGCTGGGAAAAATCATAACCGAATTTTTCAACTGAGTTAAAGCAGAGTTATAAAATCTTCTGGCTGCTGCTATATGTTCTTCTACTTCATTATATGTCTGCATAGACTGAACCATCGTCGCGTCTGATTTTAATTGGGGGTAGTTTTCAAGACTGACTTTAAATTGTGATACAAGGGAATCTATTTGAGTATTCAATTTAAGAGCTTCTTCACTTCCTGCAGGAACAGACATAGCTTGAGTTCTTAATTGAGTAATTTTAGTGAAAATTTCTTCTTCATGAGCCATAAATCTTTTTGCTATAGCTAAAATATTAGGAATCAGATCATATCTTTTTTTGAATTGAACATCTATATCTGACTTTGCTTCAAGCAGAGAGTTCCTATTCCTTATTACGTTAACATATTGAGAATATAGCCACGCACCTATAATAAGAGGCCCCGCAATCAGTAACAACGACAAGTCCATAAATAAACCCTTTCACTCATATAACAAGGGTTATTCTATCAGTTTTAAAAGCGTAAATCAAGAAAACAACAAACGAGAACCTATAATAATTGTCGTAGGGGAGGCAAAACTAGAACTTTTTGCCAAAAATGTTGTATTAGAAATTAGCAATACTAATAACTTAATTTATTTTGAAAAGCTTAGAAAATTTTTGACTGCATAAAATAAATTGACAAACAGATTGTCATCATTAATTTATTCTATGAAAAAGAAAAAATCAAAACCTTTGAAATTTACAGTTTAATTTAGTAATGATATTCCTACACAAGATGAAGTTATAAATACATTTATGGCTTTATCTAAACTTGCTTGTGATGCCGGAGTGGAAAAAAGATTGAGTTCTAAAAAACTCAACAGTGAGGAAGAACGAGTTGAAGAACTAATTATAGAAGATAAAATTAGCAAGAAATTCTTAAGCGGATTAGATCAAAGGTTAAGAGAAGATAAAGTTTGATATTATGTTAAATCTAAAACAACATTCCCTTTACCTGCTGCACCGATTTGAATTAACTCACTAGTCATACGAGTATCAAGATTCTTAATTAAAATTGTTCCAGAGCCTTTTGATGCAGCAGCAGCAATTTGAATTAACTCGCTTGTCATTTTCCCTTGTGCACTGATTATCATACCACCACCCGTTGCAGCGATTCGAATTAACTCACTGGTCATACGTGCCATAATAATTTCCTCTTTCTTGTTGTAGAATATTGCTCATGCAAGTTGTATTTTTTATAAATTCATTTTGCATAATATTTATTATACTTAAAAATATTATAAAATCGTATCTTTTTTAAATTTGACAAAAAAGGGACTTGAACTTTTTAAAAGATCTATAAAGCATTGATGTTATTGAATTACAGAGACTTCAGTAGAAGTTGCTAAAAACGGCGCAACTCAGGTGGGAGTTGGGAAACAAGAGGCTTTTCAGCCTCAAGTCGAAAAATTGTCGTAGGGGGGACTTGAACCCCCACAGATTTCTCCACACGCCCCTCAAACGTGCACGTCTACCATTCCGCCACTACGACTCAGTATTATAAGTATTAGATTTTCAATGTTGGTGTCGGAATGGCTTAAATTTGTCCCGCTTTCGCTTCCGCTACAGCTAGCCGCCACTACGACTCAGTATTATGAGTATTAAATTTTCAATGTTGGTGTCGAAATGGCTTAAATTTGTCACGCTTTCGCTTCTGCTACAGCTAGCCGCCACTACGACTTAATATTAAAAGGATTAATCTTCAATCTATACATTAATATTAATAGGATGGAATAATTTAGTCAACTTTAAGAACAAATTTGAAAAATACGCTATAATAATAAAAAAGAAAAATATTAAAAATGGAGTCAAACAAAATGAAAGACAAATTGCTTATAGTTGTATTTGCAATCTTAATGGTATTAGCTATTGACAAAATACTATTTAAAAGCACCATTAACAACTATACAAATTCTATTTTGCTTGGCAAAAATACCAATCTTTCAGCATCCAATTTTAATATAAATATTCCTAACCTATTTGCTTTAAGCTTCCCTCTTGAAAAAGAAATAGAAATTAATCCATTAACGAACTACAACTATGTTTCAAAACAACATATTTATGATGCAAGAAAAGATTTTGTTGCAAAAAGTATATTTAAATCTGAAACATACAAACCTAACGATGAAGTCTTTGGGCAAATTGTAGATGGAAAACCTTGGTATCCAATAAGCCGTATGGTTTGCAATCAGTATTCAGAACAAGCTCCGGACAGTTTTTCTGAAGAAAGTCGATTCATAAATAACCCGGCGGTGCTATTAGGCCTAGATTTAGCGTATAATTTCTCGAATTTATCTGTTTGCAGAGAGCAGCAAACATTAGAGCCAAGGGGAATAGTATATACCCCCCACAATAAAACGATTACTATAACTTATAGTTTATCGCAGTTTTTCGATAGCCTCAGATACAACTACCGCAATAACTTCAAATTCATGCTTAATCCTTTGAATGCCGTTGATTTGGGATACAAATATGCATACGCGTACAATGTCAGCAACGTAAGCTTTGAACCGAACTCGATAAATGCAATCATCTACGAATTAAAATATTTTATACACCTTGGAAAAGCTTGCAAAATCAAAGGAGGCTGTAACAACGGATCACCGTTCCAAAAAGAGCTGATGTTTAATGCTTTCGCACTGCCTGCAAGCATAGATGTTTATTTATGGAAAGAAAAACCAAATTCCACAACAAAACCGTACGATTTCAAATATAAGTTAATATTTAAATAACTTGCATATTTAATCGAATATAAACTAAAATAAAATTTATGAATTTTATCTGGTTTTTTATAATTTTCATATCGATTGTCGTTGGTGCCCTAAAAGGCAAGCTAAACGATGTGGTTAACGCCATCATGACAGGGGCTCAAACTTCAATTGAAATAATTCTTTCTATTATGGGAATTATGATTTTTTGGCTTGGAATAATGAAAATAGCAGAAAAATCAGGCATAGTGGAATTTATTTCTAAATTGCTAAGACCTGTTGCAAAATGGCTATTCCCGGAAATACCGGAAAACAATAAGGCAATAGGCGATATCGCAATGAATTTTTCGGCTAACGCATTGGGGCTGGCAAATGCAGCCACTCCAATCGGCATAAGAGCTATGGAACATCTACAAAAAATAAACATAGATAAAAATTCGGCATCTAACCCTATGTGTACCTTTTTAGCAATGAATACCGCCGGTTTTCAGCTTGTTCCAGCCACCGCTATAGCTGTTTTGGCGGCAAACGGCTCCGAAAACCCCACCGAAATAATCGTACCGACGCTTATAGTAACGAGCATAACTTTTACTTTAGCAGTGTTACTCGCTAAAATTCTGCAAAAAGTTTATCCGCCTCAAATGAAGGTAGAATTGGCGGAGGAAGAAGATGAGTAATATAAAAATCGTTCTTGATATTATTTCATTATGGACACTTCCCGCGATAATTCTTATTATTTTAACTTTGGCAATAATAAAAAAAATACCTGTTTACGAGACTTTTATCGAAGGAGCAAAAGACGGCATAAAAGTAAGCTTGAATATTGCCCCTTATATGGTTGCAATTATTGTTGCTATATCAATGCTTAGAGCTTCAGGCGCCATAGAGCTCTGTGCCCAATCAATTTCAGGAGCTTTAAACCTCTTTAAGGTTCCCATTGACGTTCTGCCTTTGGCTATTGTAAGAGCACTTTCAGGAAGCGCAGCCCTCGGGATATTTTCCGAGATAGCAAAAACAAACGGAACCGAAAGCTATGCAACCAAATTGGGCGCTATCATGCTCGGCAGTTCAGAGACTACTTTTTATGTTTTAGCGGTTTATTTTGGCGCAGTCGGAATAAAAAAATTGCGTTTTGCTCTTATTACAGGCCTTTTTGCTGACATAGTGGGAATAATAGCCTCAATTCTGGTCGCAAGAATATTTTTTCTATAAGAAAAACTACCCTATCAATGTAAAATTTGATGAAAAACTTCAATAAAAATTGCTCATTTTAGGCTTTTTTATGCGATGATAAAAAGGTAGTTGATGGAATAAAATTCATGTCTGATAATAAAACAAGAGCTATAATCCTTGCCGCAGGCAAAGGAACAAGGATGAAATCTGACCTTCCAAAGGTTTTGCACCCGATTTTTTCAAAACCTCTTCTTGGCTACGTTATTGAAGCAGTTAACAACACCGGATTAGTTGACAAAAACTATGTCATAGTCGGGCATCAGGCTGAACTTGTTGAAGACTACGTAAACAAAAATTATTCAAACTCAAAATGCATACTTCAAATGCCTCAACTAGGTACAGGTGATGCTGTAAATAAAGCTTATGACGACCTAAAAGGTTTTGATGGCGAAGTTATTATCCTCTGCGGAGACGCGCCTTTGATTACAAGCGAAACCTTAAAAGAATTCGTCTTTGCACACAGAGAACACCATTCAGCGCTTACAGTTATGTCTGCGGTTTTTGAAAACCCAACAAACTACGGCAGAATAATAAGAAGCCAAGACGGCGGTCTTAAAAAAATAGTTGAAGAAAAAGATGCATCAATTGAAGAAAAAGCAGTAAAAGAAATCAATGCGGGTATTTATTGTCTGGACTGGAAAAAAATATCTCCTGCGTTTTTGAACCTTCAATGCAATAACGCTCAAGGTGAATATTATCTGACAGACATCATTGCTTGGGCTGTTGAAAACAATTTAAAGACACAAGCTTATGTCCTTAAAAACAACGAAGAAATTTTCGGCATAAATTCTAAAGCACATCTTGCTGAAGCAACCAAAATGTTGAATACAAAAACTATAAATAAACTCCTCGATGAAGGAGTTTCCATAGTGGATCCTGATTCTGCTTTCATATCGCCTGAGACCACAATAGGTCCTGATACCGTGATTTTCCCGAGTGTTTATATCTCAGGAAAAAATACAATAGGAAAAAATTGCAAAATAGGACCGTTCGCCCATATAAGGGACGGCGCCCAAATCGGCGACAATGTAAGAATCGGAAATTTTGTAGAAATTAAAAAATCAATCATAGACAGTAATACAAACGTTTCTCACCTTAGTTATATAGGAGACAGCGAACTCGGAACAAAAGTAAATATAGGTGCAGGAACAATCACAGCAAATTATAACCCTATAACAAAAGAAAAAAGCAAAACAATAATAAAAGATGGAGCCAATACAGGATCGAATTCCGTACTTGTTGCTCCCGTAACTATAAACGAAAACGCCTCTGTAGCGGCCGGAACAATTGTTACAAAGGATGTTGAAGCGAATTCACTAGCGATAACCCGCTCGCCTTTAAAAATAATAGAAAATTGGGTAAAAAATAAACTGGTTCATAAATAAATGAAAGTCGAAAACTAAATGGTTTTCGGCTTATTACTCGGAAAATTTTTAATATAATATAATGCTTTAGGAGGCAAAGATGGAACTACAAATGGTATTTCCCCAAAGTAACAAGACAATCAACCCAACACACGATATCAAACTATTTTCAGGACGCTCAAACTCAAAGCTTGCGGAGGAAATAGCAGAATATCTAGGGACAACGGTCGGCCCTATGATAATTAAAAATTTCGCTGACGGTGAAATTTATGTCCAAGTTCAAGAAAGCATAAGAGGAGACGATGTTTTCATAATACAGCCGCTTTGTAACCCTGTTAACGAGAATCTTATGGAGCTGTTAATTATTATTGACGCTTTCAAACGTGCAAGCGCAAAAACAATTACGGCAGTAATTCCATATTACGGCTATGCAAGACAAGACAGAAAAACATCAGGAAGAGAAGCTATTACGGCAAAATTAGTGGCTGATCTTTTAACAACAGCAGGTGCTGACAGAATCCTCGCTATGGACCTTCACACCGGGCAAATACAAGGCTTCTTCAACATACTGGTTGATCACATTTTTGCGACTCCTGTACTTGTTGATTATATTAAAAAATTGAACATCCCGCCTGAAGAAATGGTTGCAGTAAGCCCGGATACCGGCGGTGTACCAAGAACAAGATACTTTGCAAAAGAAATGGAATGTTCTCTTGCCATCATAGATAAGAGAAGAGATAAGCACAACGAAGCCATCGCAAACCACGTAATCGGTGACGTTAACGACAAAATCTGTATTATGTTCGATGACATAATAGATACTGCAGGAACTATATGTGAAGCCGCAAGATTATTGAAAGCCAAAGGTGCCAGAGATGTTTATGTTTGCGCAGCTCACCCTATTTTCTCAGGCCCTGCATTAGGCAGATTGGAAGAAGCGCCTATAAAAGAAGTTATAGTGACAAATACAATACCTCTTGATAGAGCTTACATCCCTGAAAAGATAACTCAGTTAAGCGTGGCGCCATTATTAGGTGAAGCAATTTCAAGAATCCACGATGATGAATCCGTAAGTTCATTATTCGGGTTTGAGAAAGAATATAAAATATAGATTACTACTTAGTTCTAGATATTTAAAAGAGAAGATTTAAAAGTCTTCTCTTTTTATTTGTAAACTAATGTAACATGTTATTCAAATATCCTTAAGATTACGAAAAGAGAAACCGATATAAAAAATATGAGACAAAAGGGTATGTGATGATGTTAAAAAAAATTAAATCTCCAAACAGCAATATATCTGAAAGCGTTGAATTCTTGCTTAGAGGAGCAAAAAAAAGAAGGGCAATGGCTTTAGCAAGCGCTAAAATGATTAACTCCGACATGGGAGTTTCCTCAAGACTTGTAGCCATAAAATAATTAAGAGCAGAAAGCAATAAAAAAAGCCTGATAGTTTAACTATTAGGCTTTTTTTTGTCTTGTTTATTTTTAGATTTTACTGAAGCATCATTTCTGTTAATTATAACCAGAACCTCATCGTCTCCAGCCATTTTCAAGTTGTTTCTTGCTATAGCTTCTAAACTTTTGGAAGAATTAAAATCCTCCAATTCTGACTTCAGCTTTTTATTTTCAATATAAGCCTCTGTCTTCAACTGGGTCATTTTTTTCTTTTTACCAATGTAATTAACGCTTTTCGTAATATTAATAAATGCACCGTTACTTGCTAAACCTAAGCAAATAAGCAAAACTAAAGTTAAAAAAGAATATTTTACTCTAATTTCATTTTTTCTTTTTTGGTTTTTAACTTGAGTCTTTTCTTTCAAATTAGGATTTGTCATTACAGCCTCGATTATTAACACATAATATAAATTATACCCCAGAAAAAAAAATTAGACAAATCACCGAAGACCTTCGTTGCAGTTGTAGTTTAGACCAAATCACATTGGGCAGACATCATCACACTCACACTGACGATTAAAAACAACGACCTTGTTTCTTCCCCTGTTTTTAGCTTCGTACAGCGCTTTATCTGTATTATGGTAAAGATCTTCCGCTGATTCTGAAGGCAAATAATCACTTACACCTACACTAACGGTTATCTTTAGATGTGTAAGGTTAGGAATCTTGGCTTCTGAGATGTCCATTTTAGCTTCTTCAACGGCTTTACGCAATCTTTGTGCAACAAAATTCGCTTCTTCTATATTGGTTTGAGGCAAAAGAATGAAAAATTCTTCCCCACCATACCTTGAGGCAATATCGTATTCCCTTATTTCCTTAGAAATTAGGGTTGAAACCGCTTTTAACACACAATCTCCTGCGGCATGCCCGTATGTATCATTGACCTTTTTAAAATAATCAACATCAAGCATTATTGAACAAAGAGGAGTTTTTTTCCTTCTTGATGTCGCAATCTCTTGATTAAGACGCATTTCAAATTGACGACGGTTATTGAGGCTTGTAAGAGCGTCCATAGTGGCGTGTTTTAATACTTCTGCATATACATTAGCTCTTTGGATGGTAACGCTTGATTGTTTGCTTAGCTGCAAAAGGTATTCCACTTCTTTTTGCATAAGTTTATCCACATTGCTGTATGCAACGATAGCTCCTAAGATGGTATTTTCATTTATAAGAGGGAAAACGCCTATTTTTTGATTTTCAGAAATTATATATTCTGTTTTTTTGTTTATTTTATCCAGCATGCCGGTAATTTCTTTATCTTTGCACGCATTCGGCCATAGGAGTTCAAATTTATCATCTTTATTTTTAATGAAAATGTATATGAGATGGGCAGATATAAACCTGTCTATCATTTCGCCTATAAGAGGTATTATGTATGCCAGTTCATATTGGCTTTCTATGATTTTCGCAATGTCTTTCATCGCTTCATAGAAATTTAAGCTGATTTCCATCTGTTCATTCAAGATATGACTTAGGATCACGCTTGATATTTGCATTAATGAAATATGTAATATCTCAAAGAAATTTGAAGGGATTTCTTTTCCATCTGCTTCTTTGGAAAAATCAATCTCAATGACGCCAAACACTTCTTTTCTTGCAGATAGGGGGAAAAATATTTTGTTGCTTTCATTCAGAAAAGCTAGTGAACAACACTCACTATAACTTTCTTTGTCAGGCAGACTCAGCAACTTATCGTTAAAGAAAAATTTACATTCTTCTTTTTTTAGTTTTTCAAATATATTTGTTACGATATTATGCTGGAAGTCATTTTCGATGCTGACCCACTCTTTAGAAAAATCCCTCAATTTAGAGGCTGTTTCATCCCAAATGAAAAAATTTATTTTCTGTATCGGGAAATATTCAGAAAAAGTTCTATTTAAGGACTCAACTATTTTAACGGACTCATTTTCATTCGCCAGTATGTTTGAAACCTCAATCAAAAACCTTATTTCATTGTTGTCTAATTTTTTAATCTCGCTCATCCAAATTCCCTACATCTCATTAAAGTATTTTTTTGAAGGACAATTTTTCAAAACTTTGGCAATTTCCTGATCAGAATCTGTCCCAATATATACTTTCCCGTTTTTATAAATTATGTGGCCAGCGTCAGAAGCCACTGAATCCGTACGTTTTTTTAAGTAATCATAATCGCCTGAATTAATTATTTTTTGCTTGATTTCACCGACAATCCCATACAAATACTTGGTTTTAGCTGAATCTCCATTTATATCAAGAATAAGCCCTGCCTTCTCAAATTCTAAAAGGGATTCTTTATACAATTTCATTTCTCTCAAAAGAATTGCCAAATTATAGTGAGCTTCGTAATTAAACGGAGAAACATCTATTGCTTTACAATACTCGAGCCCGGCATCCTTATAATCACCTAAAAGCTGGTTTGTCAGCGCCAGGTTATAATGAGTATCATAATCTTTTTTAAGAATGCTTTTAGCTTTTATATAAGCTTCTTTTGCTTTCATAAGATATTCTGTTGAAGCAAGAGTTTTTTCCCCCATGTACAATGATTTGCCCTTATAAGCAAGGCCCATATTGTAATAAGCAAGACCTTTGTTCTGCTTAACGCTGTTCACGTTGTTATAAATAAAAGGCAAATGTATCAAAAACGGATTAGTCTCCGTAACTTTGCCGTATTCTTGTATCGCCTGGTCATAATTAGCAAGTTTTTCCGATAAAATAATGCCTAAATCCATCCTGCACATTATAAAGTTAGGATCGTATTTTAAGGCATTCTCATATGCATCAGCCGCAGCATAATAATTTTCATATGCCACATAAATATTTCCAAGGTTGCATTGTGCTTTTGAATGCTCGGGATAATACTTTAAGCCTGTATGGTAATAATCAACTGCTTTTTGGAATTTAGCTTCTTTAAATGCTTTATCGCCCTGATATACGTAATAAAAGCCCCAAAGTTTGTTATATTGTTTTTCGTACCAGCCCCAAAAAACAAATAAAGACAGCAAAAATAATAAAACTAATATTAGTAAAATCACTTTTGTAACTGTCTTTTTAAATAAATTGATTATAATATTCACAAATATTTCCTCAATCGTAAAATAAGATTATAGAGGCCGGCCAAAACCAGCCTCTATCAAATCTTAGGTATCAATATTTGTTGCGTAAACTGCGTTGTTTTCAATAAACTCTCTTCTAGGCTCTACTTTTTCACCCATAAGAATATCAAAAAGCTGTTCACATAACATTGCATCTTCAATATTAACTTTCAATAATGTTCTTGTTGAAGGATCCATTGTTGTTTCCCAAAGCTGTTGAGGCATCATCTCTCCCAAACCTTTGAAACGTTGGATAGAAACACCCTTTTTACCTCTTTCTTCAACTATTCTTTGAAGATCTGCAAACGAAGTGATATTTACTTCCTCGGTTCCTGTTTCAAGGATCAAAGATTTCTCTTCTTCTATCAGGAAGTTTCTTATCGAAGGATAAGCGTTTCTGATTTTCTTAAATTCGATGGATTTGATTAAGTTTGAAGTAATTGAAACAGGGTCGATTCCTTCTCCCAAATCAATTTTAATTGAATATTTTCCTGTTTCCAAGTTTTGTTTCAATTCTACTTTGTAATTTGCCGCTTCAGTCACACCGTAATTCTCAGCGTGATCTTTCAGATAATGCTGCAGGTATTCTGTAGCTGTTTGCATTTTTTCAGCGTCTTCAAAACTTTCAGTCTCTATGTTGGATCTGATTAGACCTCTTATTACAACAGAAGGGATAGTATTGATTATAGGACTGTTGAAAGAATTATAATAAACGGACATATCGCCTAATAAAGTTACTAAAGCGTCGCTATCACAGACTTTTTGCTTGGATTTGTCGCTTAAACAAAGACCTTTAACTCCTCTTTCTCTAAGCATTTTATCTAACGCTCTCTCATCGTATAAGTATTCGGATGTTTTACCTACCGTAATTTTAAACAAAGGAGGCTGAGCGATATAGACATAACCATTTTCAATTAACGGCCTTGCATATCTAAAGAAGAAGGTTAAAAGCAATGTTCTGATGTGAGCTCCATCTACGTCAGCATCTGTCATTATGATAATTTTGTGATAACGGAGTTTTTCTATATCAACATCTTCTTCATTTCGGCTAATCGACATTCCAAAAGCTTGAATCATAGCCTGGATTTCATTATTTCCATATATTTTATCAAGTCTTGCACGTTCAACGTTTAGGATTTTACCTCTCAAAGGCAATATTGCCTGAAACATTCTGTTTCTGCCTTGTTTTGCAGAACCACCCGCAGAATCTCCCTCTACTATGTAAATTTCAGATTTCTCCGGCTCTCTGCAAGAACAATCCGACAATTTTCCTGGCAAAGTTGAATTTTCAAGAACTGATTTTCTTCTTGTAAGCTCTCTTGCTTTTCTAGCCGCTTCTCTTGCTCTTTGGGCTTGAAGCGTTTTTTCGATAATTGTTTTGGCGTGTTTAGGGTTAAACTCTAACCATTCCTGGAACTTATCTCTAACAACATCATTTACGGCACCTAAAACTTCAGCGTTACCGAGCTTTTCTTTAGTTTGCCCTTCAAACTGAGGATCGCCTAATTTAACACTGACAATTGCCGTCAAGCCTTCTCTTACGTCATCACCTGAAAGATTTGCGTCAGCGTCTTTTAAGATGTTATTTTTTCTTGCATACTCATTCAACACCCTTGTGATTGCATTTCTGAAACCTGTTAAGTGGGTTCCGCCGTGGTGTGTGTTGATATTATTTGCGAAACTTAAAACAGATTCACTGTAAGAATCAGTATATTGAAGCGCAATCTCAACCAACATGCCGTCTATGCTTTTTTCCATATATACAGGAGGGTCAAAAGTAACTGTTTTGTTTTTATTTAAGAATTCAACATAGCTAGCGATACCGCCTTCGTAGTGGAAAACAGTTTCTTCATTTGACTTCGCATCTATAAAGACAATTTTTAAACCTTTGTTCAAGAAAGCCATCTCTCTAAATCTTGTTGAAATAACTTCTCTATCTATAACTGTAGTTTCTGTAAAAATCTCAGGATCAGGCCAGAAAGTTGTTTTTGTACCTGTTTTTTCTGTCTCTCTTACTTTTTCAACAGGAGCTAAAGGTTCGCCTCTCATGTACTCTTGTCTGTGGACAAAGCCGTTACGCGAGACTTCCACCACCATTTTTTCTGATAATGCGTTAACAACAGAAGCACCTACGCCGTGCAATCCTCCTGAGACCTTGTATCCTCCGTCACCGAACTTACCGCCTGCGTGAAGAACCGTATGCACGATTTCTAGCGCTGATTTTCCGCTTTCAGGCTTGATATCAACAGGGATACCACGCCCATCATCTTCTACAGTAACACTTTCATCGCTGTTAACGGTAACTTTTATTTGTTTACAATATCCTGCAAGAGATTCGTCGATTGAGTTATCTACAATCTCATATATACAGTGATGAAGACCTCTTTGACTGGTAGAACCAATGTACATGCCGGGTCTTAACCTTACAGCCTCTAACCCTTCTAGTACTCTTATATTACTGGCATCATAATTTGCGTTTGTTTGTGTTGTCATGCTTTACCCCAAGTTCTATTCCACATTAAATTTAACCTAGTGTCATAATAAGTTTTAAAACCGGTTGTTTTAGCTTTATTATCCACTTTCGTGAGAGATTAAAGATTTGCATTAAACAAAAATCCCTCATGCCAATATTTTAATACAAATACACGATTAAAGCCAGTTTTTAAAGGGTTTGTAACACAAAAAGCCAAGCATAATCGAGTATCGTAACAAATCGAAGCGTTTAGGGGCATAAAACTGCGGCGAAAAATTCGTTTTGTTTTGAATCCTTATCATCGCTTCCTTTTTATTGCTCTTGTTTTCTAGGGCCAGCATCATTTTTTGCTGTTATAAAATTGTTCCCAGATTACTTTTTAAGAAGTAACCCAATCCCTGCTTTAAAATAATTGAAAAACTCAGACAATGAGCGGATGCCAAAGAGTCTTTTTATTATGTATGAGGGTCTTAAATAATATTTTTTTACGGCATATTTGTGAAGTTCAAAAATTTTGTCTTTAGAAAGGCTGTGAGTTGGAACATTAGGGAAGTAATAAGCATCCGAGTAGACATCTTTTCCACTCAAATCACCAAGCCCTGTATCCTTTATATAGTGATAAAACTTGGTTCCCGGAAGAGCGGTTGCCGTATAAAAACTTACAAATTCGCTATCAAGTTCAATCGCAAAATCTATTGTCTTTTTTATATCCCGTTCTGTTTCCCAGGGGAGTCCCAAAACAAAATAATTATAAATTTTGATTTTGTGTTTTTTGAACAGCTTAACAGCCTCTCTTACTTGGCTTAAAGTAATATTTTTACCCATTTTATCGAGAATATCCTGAGATCCGCTTTCAACTCCCATGCTTACTAGCCTGCAACCTGCTTTATACATTGCATCTACGAGCTCTTCATTAACAAGATCAGCTCTTGTGTTGGCGCTCCAGACTATGTGAAGGTTGCTGTCTTTGATTTCCTCACATAGAGCTAAAACCCATTTTTTATCAAAATCAAAAACATCAGACCAAAACACAAAATTTGTTATTTTATACTTTTCCACGCACTCTATTATTTCATCAACAATATTTTTTGGGCTTCTCATTCTCACCTTAGAGCCGGAAACCTCAGTGGCAAGGCAGAAAAAGCAATGGTAAGGACAGCCTCTTGAAACCTTAATTATGGCCTGAACCTTGTTGTTGTCGGGCCGTTTAAAAAAATCATTGTCGACCAAATCTCTTGCAGGGAAAGGAAGACTGTCTAAATTTTCAATAAAAGGTCTTTCGGAATTTGATTTAACGATGTCATTGTCTCTATAAGTAAGGCCAAGAATCTCATTCAAAAGCCTGCCTTCAAGTATTTCCCTGAATGTTTCTTCGGATTCACCTCTTATAATAAAATCTATGCAATGGCTCTTTTCTAAAATCTCTTTATCAAACGTTAGAAAATATGCTCCCGTAACTATTATCTTAATATTGGGATTAACAACTTTTGCAACGCAGCAAGCGTTTATGTCTGTTTCCAAGGTCGGAGTTGTAACATTAACAAGCAAATAATCAGGATTAAACTCTTTTAAATCTCTTGTAAAATCTTCCAGAGTTTCTGATTTCAAGCTGTAATCTTTTATTTTAGGCTCCCAACCGGCTTCTCTCGCTACTGAGGCAAGGTACATGAGCTCAACAGGAGGCAAAGGAGGTATAACAACCAGATCTTTTAAAGGCTGTTGGCACCTGCCTTCTCTGTTCATTGGCGCTGATGGCGGGTATACTAAAAAAACTCTTTTCATAGCAGTTTTAATTTTATCATATTTTATTAATAAAATCTTAGGTGATATAATACAAAGAAAAGGTCTGGATATGTTCACAAGAAAATGCAAAATAACGTTTATAAGACATGGCTCTACTCTTTATACCGAGGAAAACAGGTTGTTTGATGACGAAAACTACCCTCCATTAAATGAAAACGGCAGAGAAGAGATGGAAGAAATTTCTTCTTGGGTCAAAAATAAAGGGTTAAAAATCGACAAGATATACTCTTCCTCTGCTCTTAGAACAATACAAAGCGCAAGAATTCTATCCAAAAAAGTAAAGCAGGATTTTGAAATACTAAACACATTAAAAAGCAGAAAAGCCGGGCTATGGAGCGGGTTGACCTTTAACCAGATCGAAGAAAAATTCCCCAATATGCTTAATGAATATCATAAAAACCCTGAATGCTTCTGGGCTCCAAACGGCGAAAACACAAAAGAATTGAACACAAGAGTAAAAGAAGCGTTAGACAAAATAATTGAAACAAATGTCGGAAACAGGCTTATCATCATCACCCACGGGGAAATAATCCAGGCCGCAATCGCAAACGCACTTGAAGTTCCAATAAAAAATCAGTTTAAAGTGCATATCCCAACAGGTTCGGCCACTCAGATAAGCTACTACTCTGACTGGGCAAGCGTCGTTTATTCAGGATACCTCCCATTATAAATTTAGGCTTGTCTTATAGACTTTATTTTTGTTGGCATCAAAAAGAGAAGAAATGATTTTTGAAATATCCTTATCGGAAAAGCCTTCTTTTTTAAGCTTTTTGATTTTGTCAATTAATTCAGAATCTTCCAATCCGGCTTCACTCTCAGGGTAAACCATAACTACAATTTCACCCTTTAAAACATTGTTGGAATAATAATCAATTAGCTCTGAAACGGTTCCAATCTTTATCTCTTCATACATTTTAGTTAATTCTCTTCCAACAGCAACTTTCAACTCGTTTCCAAAAAAGGATTCAAGGTTACCAAGAGTATCTAAAAGTCTATTCGGAGAATCATAAAAGAGAAAATGAATATTCCTGTGTTTTATAAAGAGCTCTTCTTGCTGTTTTTGGCTTTTTGGCGCAAATCCTAAAAACGCGAAAAGCTCATTTTCTCTAGGGAGAACCGAAAGAAAAGAGGTCACGGCAGAAGCACCCGGAATCGGAATAATCTTTATATTTTTATTGTAAAGTTCCTCGAATAAAATCCTTCCGGGATCAGAAATCCCAGGAGTACCGGCATCACTGACTAAAGCCACAGAATTACCAGACTCAAGCAAATTTATAATTTTTTGACTGCACTCTCTTTCATTGAACTTATGATAATCAAAAAGCTTTGAAGTGATTTCATACTTATCAAGCAGTTTTTTTGTAACTCTTGTGTCTTCGCAAGCAATGTACTCAACGCTTTTTAACACCTCAATAGCTCTTAAAGTCATATCTTTAAGATTACCGATAGGAGTCGCTACAACATAAAAATTCCCTATTTCCATATGGGAAAACTCAACCTTTTTGACACGAAGATGGGATTAGTCATAATGTTTGTGAAAGTTTTATACAAACCTGTCACCTCAAGGATTTGTAGAACTTCGGGTTTTACATTCTCTATTTTTATTCTTTTTTTGTTTAAAATAGCAACCTTTTGAAGATTCAAAAGAGTTTTTATATCTTTAAGCTCGATACTGCTGACATCAGAAAAATCAAGAAAAATCTCGTCCACAGCATCTATAGACAAATCATCTATCAATCCATCACTATTAAAGAGTTTTAACGCCTCTACAGTATACATTCGCCCCTTTTATTCCACAAATACAACACGCAAGTATTTGTTGACTAGCAATTACATCTTAATACTTATTTTCAAATAATGCAACACTATAGAATTTATTGGGGACGAAATATTATTTTAGGGAAGAAGCAACTCACTGCCCGTTGGTATTGTATTAGGATTTTTAAGGTTGTTCATTGAAACAATTTCTTTTACTAGGTCGTTATATTCTTTTGAATATAGTTTTACGTCAGGATAATGATTGGCAACTATCCTTGAAATCGAATCATTTGCATATTTTGCGTCGCCTTCTGGTTTTGATCCCCATTTTTGCACCTTAACTTTTCTCGGCTCTGGTGTCGCGGCAGGTTCATCAGCAATTGTAGCCGCTTCACTTTCCAAATAAGCTTTTGCATTTTTTGTATCTGTTTTCAGGTCTTCTGTATTTGTACTTAAATCATAATTTCCGCTAGCCAGCCAAGAATTGATGTATGTTTCTGCTTCGACAGAGAAACTGCCGTCAAAGTCAGCTTGTGTGCCTTCAGAATCTTGTGCATCTTTCATTTTAACAAGCAAAGCCATTTCTTCTACAGAGATAACGCCGTCTTTGTTTGCGTCTATATTGTTAACCGACGTGTTACTGTCTATTTCAATAGCTTGGTTAGCTTGGTCTTCGTGCATTTTTTGGTCTTCTTCATCAATGTCTCCATCGAAGTCCATGTCTTTATAAACGTCGTCCGAAGCATCAACTTTACCGTCATAGTTCAAATCGGCCGTCTCCAAGTTCATCTGGCCGATAGTTGTATAATATTCCTTCATCGAAGCAGAATATGCTTTTTGATATTCGTCCGTAGTCAGCTCACCATCGCCGTTTCCATATGTTTTATCATATTCAACCAAAAGTTCTGCGGAAAATATAGAACGTGCCTTGTCTAAATCAGCGCCTGTTAAGTTGTTTGGAGCATAAGATGTAGTTCCTCCTCCGCCTGGTTTTGCGTTAGAAATATACTGAGACACCGCATTTTTGGCATGCTGGATTAATTCATTTAAATTAGCCATAAAAAATTTTCCTATTTTGCATTAATATATCAAACGGTTGATTTTAAAAAAACATTTAGGATAAACTCTTCTGATATTACAAATGTTTACAAAACAAAAAGCAATATTAATCTTTAATATTGCTAGTAATCTGTTGAGTATCGTCTAATTATGCTTTATTAGCTTGGCACCTGAGCTTTTTGCATGCTTGATTTAAGCTCATTGGCCAAATCAGGTCTCCCACTTCTCTCATATATTTTTGTCATTGATTCTAAAAATTTGATACTGTCTATATTTTTTCCTTGAGGAACTCCTAAAGATGCCGGTCTGTTGGCGGCCAATCCTGCTGGAGCACTCATGGGCTTTCTCTGCATAGGTTGTTGTTTAGGTCTATTTAATGAAGGTTTAAGCTGTGGCTGATTGAAATTTTGAGCTAAAGGCTTTGCTTGAGTTTGAGGCATAGGTCTTCTAACCTGATTTTGCACATTCTTCATAGGTAAACCGCTTATTTGCGATGTATAAGGGTTTCTTTGACTGTTTTGATAAGCCTTGATTCCATAATTAATAGAAGGTGCGTTTTTGCCAGGTTGCATATTTTGAGCTCTTAAGGTTTGAGCCGTGTTGGATAAACTCAATTCATCCCTCATGGAAAGTTCTCTTTCTTTCAGGCTTTGAGACAACCCTATTTGAATTTCATTGTTTTTCTCAGGCTTCATGCCTTTTAATCCAAGTAAAATGATTAGAGAGAACACAGCCCCAAAAGCCAGGTACTTTCTATCCACCTTTTTTAAGTATCTATACAACTTAGACAAATATGGTTTTGCCTGATGAGCTTTTCCAACTGCAAGTGAAGCTGCCGTTTCCATCATTCCTTCAGGCTGAAGATCTTCATACTCGGGAGTTTGATTGAACACAGGAGAGTAAGTACTCATTGGCCTGCTTAATTCTATTTCATTAGCATTTGAAACAGGACTTGTTTGAACGTTCAAC
Source organism: Cyanobacteria bacterium OH_PDB_230 (assembly GCA_023421795.1). Classification (GTDB taxonomy): domain Bacteria; phylum Cyanobacteriota; class Vampirovibrionia; order Gastranaerophilales; family Gastranaerophilaceae; genus JAEZOG01. The sequence goes on along the minus strand of JAEZSO010000001.1, from coordinate 172,559 downwards.
GTTTCAAGAGGAGCAAAATAAACATTAGCCGATGCAATGTTTTTTCCGTGAATGATAATCCTTGTATCTTCTTTATTCTCAGACTGAATCATTACGCTATCAATATCCGGAACGTTATTATAAACAGTTCCGACAGATTCTAGAGGCAACATTCCTTTTATATCAAGGATAATATCGTCTCTGGATTCAGAGGTTTTTCTTATCTCAGAAAATTTATCTGCTTTCAATACCACTTGATAACCATTGTCTGAATCTTTAATTTCAACAGCGGAAAGGGTGCTGCTCGGTGCTGCCATACTATTTAAGTTTACAAAGCAAACCCATAAAAAACTCAAAACTGTTACTTTAAAAACTTTGACGATATTAATTTTATCTCTCATATTCCCCTACACTCCCCGGGACTTTACTCAACTAAACTGTTAACTATAAAAAGAATAATCTTTTTATCAATCGAATACATCAACCTATGGATTTATCATTGCGTATTGACCATATGGTCAATATATTGTTTTCCTATTTATCTGAATTAGTCGAACAAATTTTAATATTTGGTTTTAAGTTCCCGGAATAAATGTTAAAATAGGTTGTTCGATATTATTACAGGAGAAAAAAATGTTCTCTCTTTTCTTTAAAAATCAGGAGCCTGATAAGGCAAAAGAAATAAGTGCTCTATATAAAAAGCTGAAAGAAATATACAAATACGAGGAAATCTCTGAAGAAAAAAAACAATTTTTAACAGAGGAAATCGAAAAATACGGATATTTAAGATCCCCTCATATTAAAGCTCTGGAAGAGCTCACTCCTGCAGAAACTCTGTTCGGGCTTGAGATAAAATGGAAACAAAACGGGATTTTTGAAAACAATCATTTTAAATTTCACAACAATCAGATAAGTCCGGTTGTAAGGGCAGGAATAACAAATTCTGATTGGATAAAAAAAGAACAGCATTCGATTAAATTAATAAATTTAGCAGCGCTTGGGGATGGCAATACAACCCATGAGGTAGGGAAGTTCATCGATTGGCTCAAGCAAATATTAATATTGCCAGCAGGGAATCTTGAGAAAAATGTACTCGCGACAACAGCTTATTTAATACCATTTCACCCCAGAGAATTCGGCTGCGCATACCTACCATCGAGCGCCAGTGTCAGCCCTAATCTGGAAGACAAATTGGTAAATGAAGCCACAGGGTTAAATGCAAAAGAGCAGGTAAAATTATTTATAAAACTAGCTCAACTGGCTGGTCATCCTGTAATATATGATGTATTGCCCCAAACCGGCAGGTATTCAAAAGTAGTTCTTTCAAGGCCACATGTCGCAAGATGGTTTGACGTATATGCCTTGATGAAACAAATCGAAGAAGAAGTAGATAAAATCGGGGAAAAACTAATTGAAGAATTTGACTCTGAAGATATTGAACTCACAAAAAAAATATACAAAAAAACCCTATATTGCGGCTCCAACGACTTGAGCGACTATTACAAAGTCATCTATGACAGAATCGAAAAAGAACTTGAAGATAAAAAAAGAGTCCTCTCAGAGAAAATGGCGACAAAAGCTGAGCAAATCAAGCTTCAAAAAAGAGCAAAAGAAATTGTAGCATCAGTTCACAACACCAACCCTTCAAAGATAAGCAGAGAAAAACATATAACAAAACAAGGTCAGGCAATTCAGACTTTGATAAAAGAAGGCCTTTGGACGGCTCCTGGAGGTGCCTGGTGTTCATCTGGCATTCCTGTGTTCGACAGAATGTCAGAATGCGGAAGTTTCCCTGTATTCAAGCACTTTGATTATGAAGGAAATGACGTAAGCCATTTCGCCAATTTAGACTGCCAAACACCCTACTATTATTTTTATTTAGACACAAAAGAATATAATAATGCCGCTATAGAAACATTGATGAAAAGGTCAAAAGACAGGCAGCTTGAATACAATTTCGACGGAACAAGAGTTGACCATATAGACCATGTTGTGGATGAATTCTCAGAAAAAGACGGCTTGCCTATAAGCTATAGGATTCCGAAACAAATTCTTGCAAAATCAAATAAAATGCTAAAAGAAATAACGCCTCATTATGCTTCTATGGCTGAATATATGCTTGGAGGCCATTATTATGATGAATACCATAAAGAAATGAAATTCGATATTTTATGGGGAGATGACATAATTTCTCAAAGCACCAAAACCCCATACGAAATTATAAAAAACAATCAGGATTTACAAGATTACAACGCTGAAGACGTAAAATATCCGCATCTTTCGATACTGAAAACATACAACAATCAAGACGGCGAATTTAGAGACATAGACCAATATCCTGGGCAGCTTGGAGAAGCAGGAGCCATCTTCAAATGGTTCAAGCTAAAGTTCCTGCCCGGAGGAAAACTAGCCCAAAGACCGGTATTATATGTGGATGGAGACGAATCTTTTACCAAAGCAGGGATAGAAAGTACGGTAATATCTGAAATTTCTTTATCAAGAGAAAAAAATTACGACTTTTTCTATAAATTCGATGCCATCAACAGATTTGCACTCAATAACGAACTTACACGTGAAGGGGAAGCTCAGATAATTTCTGAAAATGAAGACGGATTTTGCAGCTGGATGATCTCGAAAGACCCCTTGAAAGAAACCCTTTTAGTTGTGGCAAACTATTATGCCCCGACAGAAAAAATAACAACCGAACAGGAAGATGGAACGAAACTTCATACAATCAAAGAAGGTGAACCTATATATGAAAGGTCAATAGAGGTTCCAGGCGACTATAAAATAATTGCCGAAATAAAATATGACGAAGAACAAAAAGACTTTGTAGAAATACCGATAGAAAAAGAAAATAACACATTGTCGTTTGAAAAGCTTGATCCAAGTGAATTTAAAATATACAAACTCTTGAGATAACAAAAAAGGCCTGAAATTCCAGGCCTTTTGATTATATTTTCCAATTATTCTCCTGAGCCGTCAGACGATTCCCCTTCGGAATCAGCATTAGGATCCTTAACCACAACACCCATAGCGGTCAACGCCTTAATTGCTTTAGGAGCAAGTGCAGTGTCGGCAAAATTCTCCAAGATGGTCTGATAGCACTCAATAGCTTCATCTTTATAATCGCGTGCCTTAAAAAGATTTGCAAGCTTATAATATAAAGGCGCATATGATGGATCCGGGGCTATAAGCATTTGATCATCAAGCTGCATTTTAATTTGAGCAAGTTTAGCATTTTCTTGAGGGGAAAATAATGATGCCTGATAGACTTTTCTGGTTAAAACATCTAAATCCGTTGTAATTGCGGTAATTTGTTCAGGAGTTATCCCTCCTGCAGATTTCTTTCCGCCTTTAGCCGCCTGTACGCTGTCTAAGTTCGCACAACAAAATACAAATGTAAACAATAGCAATAATGCTAATAACTTCCTCATGATACTTTTCCCCAATAAATATTGTTTGATTAAAGCATACTATAATCTTTTGACTTTTGAACTCAATTAAATGTATGATTATTTTATGAATTTGGAAGAGACAATAGCAAAATTAACGCTGAAACAAAAAATCAGCCAGCTGTTTATAGCAGGTTTTGAAGGCGAAAACCCTGAACAATCAGAGCTTTTTATGGATTTACTTGAAAACGGGCTCGGAGGGGTAATATTTTTTACTCAAAATATAAAAAACAAAAAACAATTTTGCAGGATAATTGAAAACATAAAATCAAAAGCTTTTATACCGCCTTTTTTAAGCATCGACCAAGAAGGCGGCAGAGTAGAGCGAACCGAAAACATCCATAACGGCAAGAAATACCTCAGCGCAAAATATGCAGCCGAAAAAGGAACGGAGTTCATCATCTCTCAAACAAAAGAGATGTCCAAAGAACTTAGTGAATACGGAATAAATATGAATTTCGCGCCTGTTCTTGATGTAAACACTAACAAAAACAATCCGATAATAGGAGAAAGAGCTTACTCAAGCGAACCTGATGAAGTCATAAAGTATTCTTTACCCGTGATTGAAACATACTTTAAAAATAAAATCATACCCGTAGGCAAACATTTCCCGGGACATGGAGACTCTAGCTTAGATTCTCATTTAGAGCTTCCTACTATTGATTTACCCTGCGATGAAATGGAAAAAAAACACATTAAACCTTTCAAGAAAGCTATCGAAGAAAATATACCCGCAGTAATGGTCGCACATGTTCATTATCCTTGTTTTGACAAAGAAAAAATACCTGCATCAATGTCAAAAAACGTAATCAATAATTACCTAATCAAAAAGCTGGGCTTCAAGGGAATAATAATCTCTGACGATATGGTTATGGGTGCAGTCCAAGGCTTTTCACCCGAGGATTCTTGCATCAAAGCTCTAAAAGCGGGTATCACTATGTTTATATTTAGAAATGCAGACAAAAAAGTAATCGATATAATTAATAAGTTAGAACTTGCCGTTTTAAATTCAGTTATAGATGAAAAAATAATCGATGAAAATTTGAAAAAAATATTAAAAACCAAAAAAGAGATGTTATAAAAACCATAAAAGCCGCGTACTGTTTATAGGTATTAAATCTCTGTAAAAGAGAATAGACTCAAGAGGCTTGACGCTGATGGTTTAAAGCTTTAAAATTTTTGAATCTGATAAAACAAAGACATTTTGAAAGGAGGCAGAAATGAAAAAACTACTTATCTTATCGATGACACTTGGACTTATCGGAATACAAGCAGGTTTTTGTACAACACCAGCTCACACCAACATTAAAACAGATATAAAAAAAATCGAAACCAAAACAGAGCAGGCAGTTAAAAGTACAGCAAGTAATGTAAAAACCGAGGTTAAAAAAATTGAATCTAAAGCTTCTGAGGTAAAAGAGAAAAAACCTGCAGCGCCCCCTGAAACCGCAAAAACAAAGAAAAAAGGCTGTAAGTTTTTAGGTTTTTTCAAATGCATAAAAACCAAGTAATTTATTAAATTTAAACGTTCAGAAAATCCTCTCAAACGAGAGGATTTTTTCAATACTACACAATTAGCAATATTTGGATTATTCCTATACAAAATTAATAATATTTGTTTTATAATTTCAGATAAATTAGAAGGAATTAAAAGTGATTACACAAACCAAAACTCAAGAAATAGCTGAAATAGTAAAAGAAGTAAATCTTAAACATATAGCAATAATTATGGACGGCAACAGAAGGTGGGCTAAAGAAAGACTGCTTCCTTCCGCAGTGGGGCATCAAAAAGGTGTTAGCTCCTTAAAAACCGTTTTAAAAGCCTGCCACAAATTCAACATCGAATATCTCACTGTATACGCGTTTTCTACAGAAAACTGGAACAGATCAGAAGATGAAGTAAACTTCCTTATGGGGTTGTTAGCTAAAACGATTGAGGGCGAACTTAAAGAATTACATGAAAATAAAGTCCGAATTAAATTTATTGGAAACATTGACCAACTGACTCCAAGCTTAAAGGAAATTTTGGCAAATGCAGAAGAGTATACAAAAGATAATACAGGCGTTAAATTGCAAATAGCATTCAACTATGGCTCAAGAATGGAACTGGTTGATTCCTTTAAAAAAATCGCACAAAAAGTTGCAGACAAAGAAATATCTCCGGAAGAAATCACTGAAGAAATGGTTGCAAATAACCTATATACTTCAACAATACCAGACCCTGATCTTTTAATAAGAACAGGCGGAGAAATGAGAATCAGCAATTATTTGTTATGGCAGCTTGCTTATTCTGAAATCTACATAACAGATAAGTTCTGGCCGGAATTTAATGAAGATGCTCTTGCTTCTGCAGTAATTGAATTCAAAAACAGAAACAGACGTTTTGGGAAATAATTTAAAGAAAAAAATTGTAATAGCAACCGCAAATCCTCACAAACTCGAAGAGATCAATGAAATAAACACCTATAGCGACATCGAATTCGAGATTGTAAAAGGAAATTTTTGTCCTGAAGAGAACGGTTCTACTTTTGAAGAAAACGCTTATATAAAGGCAAAAGCAGCCTCAGACATCATGAAGACGTATTGTCTCTCTGATGATTCAGGCCTATGTGTTGATGCTCTAAATGGGGCTCCGGGCCTTCATTCCGCAAGGTACGCAGGAACCCAAAATGAAAAAATCCAAAAACTCATAGAAGAACTAAAAGAAATAGACCCTGCAAAAAGAACCGCCCATTTTATTTCAGTAATGGTACTTGTGGATGAAAAAGGAGAAATCCTCAACGTTTCAGAAGGAAAAGTAGACGGATTAATCACTGACTCTCCTAAAGGCACCCAAGGTTTCGGTTACGACCCTGTTTTCTTTATTCCTGAATTTAATAAAACTATGGCCGAGATGGATTCAAAAGAAAAAAACACAATATCTCATCGAGCCAGGGCTCTTCAAAAAATGTTGGCCTGGATAAATGAAAACCTTATATAAAATTATCCTGATAAACCATTAAAAACCTTACAAATTGATGCTTTCTACTTGAAACATGTGTTTAAATCCCATCATTCGTTTTGTATAATCTCAATATTTTTTTGAATTAAACACTATGCTAATTGTAAAACCCTATCTTTTTTTATAATTTGGTATCCGGAGGGCAAACTATGGAGAAAGAAACGTTTCTCGTTGAGGCTAAAGAGTTAATTGAATGCTGCAGTGTTTTTTACTTATCAACAATAAACAAAGAATATAACTCCGCTGAAACCAGAGCAATGGGCAACATAAGAGAAATAGGCAAATATCCTCAAAATTGCGAATTGTTTGAAGATGGGGATTTATCTAATTATATAATTACGGGACTATCTACAGATAAAGTCTTACAGATGCAAAACGACAAAATTGTTTCGATATACTATTTCTGTCAGCAAAAAAGAAAATCACTCACCTTGTTTGGCAGAACTGAAATGGTATATGACAGGCTATTCAAGGACAGATTATGGGATTCAGACTGGAAACTATACTTTAAACTCGGTTCTGAAGATCCTGAATATGCTGTTATAAAGTTCATACCGACTGCGGCTAAATATTTCCCCAGTTTTCATGAGAAAACAACTTTTGAACTATGATTTATGATGCTTTTTCTCACGGACTCCGTCATCTTCCATGCCGGGAAATTCGTTTTTGCCTGTTCTTATTCTTGTAATCGCATATTGTGCTTTTGGAATAAGCGTCGATAAGAACGCAGCCGCAATCACAAAACCAGCTGAGAAAAATACCGTAGATTTAAATAAATTTTTACGGTTCATTTTTTCAAGAATTTCTTTTGTAATAACACCTGTATTTTCTTTCTGGCTGTTAGCAAAATCTACGATTGTGTTTACATAGTCATCAATATTACTTCTGAATAGATTAATTTGCTTCATCGGAATGTATCTGTATTTATCTGTTAGGTTTTTGCCAAAATATTCCAAGTACGCTTTTTTCAAGAACTCAGGAGAACTCAACTTTCCTTCAGTTAATACATCCTGAACCTGTTGTTTAGTCAATACGCGTCCTATGTTAGCTTGAGTCGGCTGCAATTTAGACATTTCAGCGGCTCTTTTTAATAATTCTTTGTCTTTAGGCAGGTTTTTTACAAGGTCTTTTAAAGTTATAACACCATTGTTAAATTTTAACCCTTCAAAAATAGCTTTATTATTATCAGACATAGTTCCTAATGCCATATGCTTAAATTCTTTAGCAGACATATTTGAATTTTTTGAATTAACAACATTATCCAAAAGAACATTATGTACCTGACTTGCCGTTGCAGGATTCAATTTCGCGATGTTACCAAAATTCGTATGTTTTTGCAGAAAGCTTATAGTTCCCGGAATACAGAACAAATAGAAGAATGATGATGAAATATCTCTGAATAATTTTTCGATTCGGTCATCATTATTCCACGCATTGATAGTTCTGCCCGCAAAAATACCTGCATCAGTTGTTAAAAGCTTATAAACCGTATGATTTTCAAGATTGTGAGCCAAATTCGCCACCATGTCAGCATTTGGGACAAGCCCTTTGAATCCCGGGTCGGCATTCTTTTTAACAGCTGATTGTGTAACTTTATTTTTGAACTCATCTATTGAAATGTCAGGAAGGTGTTTGTGATGATCCTTCTTAGCTTTCATGTGGTCTTTGACTTGTCTTGTAACCGCCATGTTAACTTTAGGCAAAATCCAACCGACTAACGTAGTCGAAATGGCAACACTAGATACAATCTTGCCGAACTTAAATCCGGCCACCATGTTTTTACTGAATGGCTTTTTCCCTGTTTTTTTAGAAATTTTCCCAAGATCCTGCATCACATTACCTAATGCATTACGCAAAGGATCTTTTCCTACATCAAATTTGACGATTGGCAGTTTAAGTACTTTTTTACCTATAGCATCGCCGAGATCATTGAATAACTTTATTCCGAATAACCAAAAAACAGCGGTTATAGATTCATCGTAAAAACGTTCACGCGCTTCCACATAACCTGAACGTTTATTGGCCTGGTATGTTCTCCCGCCGGTAACCGCACCTTCCAACAAAACCACCGGCAACAATGCGCCGTCTTTTGTTAATTTTGCCACCCCTGAACGCATTTTATCCGGGGGAATAATATTAGTTATATTTTTTATTGCTTTCATTTTTTCTTTAATTTGATTCGTCTGACTGTCTATAAGAATAACTCTAAATAATGTTTTTTGCCCTATTCCAGGGAAAAATATAACTTATGTTACAATTAAAAACATTTTTAATAGCTCAAAACCACTCTAACCAATTAGCAAGTCCTATGTTATATCTTCTCGACGAATTTGAAGGGTGCTATTTACATATTTTTTTTAAATTATATAATAAGTTTACTCACCATCCTCAATGCAGGTTTTTAGGAGGCTCATTACCTCACAAAAACAAGATCTAGCATTAGAAAGGAAAAACAATGCCAAATATAAAATCGGCCAAAAAAAGAGTAGAAGTTGCAGAAAGAAATAGAGAAAGAAACGTTGCTTTCAAATCATCTGTCAAAACTGCAGTTAAAAAAGCTCTAAGTGCTGCACAAGAAAAAAATCAAGAAGCTTTGAATGAAGCATTAAGCCTAGTATACAAACTATGTGACAAAGCAACTTCAAAAGGTATTTTACATAAAAATACAGCTTCAAGAAAAAAATCAAGACTAACAAAAGCTATAAATAAAATATTAGCAAAATAGTTTGTTATTCAAGGTTATTAAAACTTAAAAAGCTCCTTTTAAAAGGAGCTTTTTATTTTTATACATTTAACTTATTTTTATAATTATCCGACAAGTCTGCTCTCATCAGCTTCAGATGCTTTAACCATGATAGCATGTTCAACCGGGTTTTCTTTTTTGATAGAACTATCAAACCCAAAATCGTCATATCCGAATTCATCCTTAATTCTTCTTGACTGATTTTCATCAACAAGTTTTTTTGCCAATTCCGCAATTTCATAAACTAATTGATAACGGTTATCTGTATTTTCATTAAGGTCCCAAGCAATTTTTATAATTTGGTTCATAAATTTCTCCTGATTAAAGCTTATATTTCTACTATACTATGCTGATAGTTTTATATCAACATGGCAAAATTAATTTTGAGGGAGAAATTTTAACACTAAAAAAAGAAGCGAAACCAAAACAGCTTCGCTTCTATAACTATATAAGCTTCAATATCTTATTTGTAAGCAATTTCCATTCCTTTAATAAGGGCTTTTAGCTTGTCAAAGGAAGCTCTATCATCAAGCGCGTCCATTGCAGTATTTAAGAATTCCAGTTTGCTTGAATCGAAAGATGCACTTTCCAGTTTTGTTCTGATTTTTTTGATCAAAACGCTTCTTTCTGAATTTTCTTCGTTATCAAGGACTTCGATTTTTCCATCCGGATAGAATACTTTAATTGTATCGACTTCTTTTGAATCTGCAAATTCTACAGTAACCGGTTTATTCATGTTTTTAGATATTAATTGAATTGATTTTTCAGGTTCTGTAAACGAGATAGATTTAAGATCCGTTTCTTTATCGAAAAACTCGTTTGATAAAGGATGAATTTTAACTCTATTGTTGTATTTCACCAATCTTACCCTGATACTATCATCGGTACCATCAGCCAAGAAGAGCTCTTCCGGCTCAAACATAAGGCCTTGATTTGCTACAAGCCAATTTAAATTGACCTTGTAGACTCTGGCGATTTTTGAAAGAATATCAACACCCGGCTTGATTATGCCTTGTTCATACTTACTAATCGAAGATAATGGTATACCAATATCCTCCGACATTTCTTTCAATGTAATAGCTAAATTTTTACGTAGTTCCCTACATCTGACACTAAAATCTGACATTTTGATAATTCCTCACAGCATTTTATTAACATTAACACTATCTATTGACATTTTATCCTAATTGGGATAAGATGAATATGGTGTTTATCCACCGATGTCAAAATTATACTATACTTATATAATTTTTGGACATCAAATTTAAAGATTTTTTTCTTTAAATTTTTTTAAAGGGTATGCAATAATTAAACACTAATCACACACACACTTAACACTACGGGTCATAAACCCTAAAATGTACAGAAGAGACTATAAAGTCCCTTCTTTTTTTTATATTATACACAAAATAAATAAAATTATCTAGCTACATCCAGAATATCCGCAATCAAGACATATGAAGCAACCTTCCCCAAAGCCTAGTGTTCTGCCGCATTCAGGGCATTTTATTTCTTCGTTTTTTTCTTCTTCAGGTTCTATTGCTTTTATTTCTGGAAGGGTTTTATCTTCTTTTTTCTCAAGATTCATTGGCTGGAATTGTCTTGAATTGTTTCTGTATACAGTGATTCCTTTTAAGTTATTTTCATAAGCAAGAATATAAGAATCAGCTACATCTTCTCTTGTTGCATGCTCTTCAAAATTAACTGTTTTAGAAACTGCATTATCTGTGTGAAGTTGGAACGCTGCTTGCATTTTCACATGCCATTCAGGTGAAACGTCATGGGCTGCAACGAAAATTCTTTTTGCTTCTTCTGGAACATTGTCACAATGAGCTAAAGTACCATCTACAGATATTTTTTTCATCAATTCATCAGAATAGAAACCGTGTTTTCTTGCATATTTTTCAAAGATAGGGTTAACCTCTACCATTATGGTCCCGTCCATTACGTCTCTTATAAATACAAGGCCGAATAATGGCTCTACACCACCAGAGGCACTTGCTATCATAGAAATAGTACCTGTAGGTGCTATACAAGTCGTTGTAGCGTTTCTTATTCCGTGTTCTTCGATTTGTCTGTCCAAATCAGCCCACATTTCATCAGTTATGATTCCGGCTGATTTCCCTGTATATTTTTTAGATAAGAAATTTTGTCCGTCATATATGCTTCCTTCAAAGTTTCCGAACTTGCCTCTTGTTTTTGAAAATTCTATTGATTGTACCTTTGAATGATAATCAATAAACTCCATAATTTGAGAAGCTAACTTTGTGCCTTCTTCAGTGTTATAGCCTATATCCATTTTCATAAGCATATCAGCCCAGCCCATAACTCCCAAACCGATTTTTCTGTTGTTTTGAACCATCTCGGAAATTTGAGGAAGAGGATAGTTGTTCACTTCAATAACATTGTCTAAGAAGTGAATAGCCATTTTAGTTACATCGGCTAATTTATCCCAATCTACGCTATAATTGCCTTCTTCACCTTTAATCATCAATCCTAAGTTAATGGAACCAAGGTTACAAGCTTCATAAGGAAGCAAAGGAACTTCTCCGCAAGGATTTGTAGACTCTATGGCGCCTATTTTAGGAGTCGGATTGTCATAGTTCATTTTATCGATAAACACTATTCCGGGCTCGCCATTTTTCCATGCGCCTTCTACAATCATATCAAAGACCGCTTTAGCACTTAATTTGCCTACAGCTTGTTTTGTTTTAGGGTGTAAAAGATTATAGTCTCTGCCTTCTTTTAGAGCTTCCATAAATTCGTCTGTGATAGCGACTGATATGTTGAAGTTGTTTAATTTAAAGTTATCTGATTTACAATTGATAAAATCCAAAATGTCCGGGTGGTCTACTCTCAAGATACCCATATTAGCGCCGCGTCTTGTGCCACCTTGTTTTACGGCTTCAGTTGCAGCATTGAAAACTTCCATAAAACTTACAGGCCCAGATGAAACGCCCATTGTTGATCTTACAACATCATTTTTTGGTCTTAATCTTGAAAACGAGAAACCGGTTCCGCCGCCTGACTTATGTATGAGCGCGGTGTTTTTAACCGTTTCAAAAATTCCTTCAAGTGAATCTTCAACAGGAAGAACAAAACAAGCCGCCAACTGTCCAAGCTCTCTTCCTGCGTTCATAAGAGTTGGGGAATTTGGCATAAAGTAGCGGTTTGTAATATATTTATAGAATTTTTCCGCTATAGCATTAACTTCTTCAGCTGTTGCGCCGAAGTTCTTATCGGCTTGAGCCAATGTTGAAGCTACTCTATAGAACATGTCCTGGGGAGTTTCTATTGCATTCCCTTCCTGATCTCTTTTTAAATATCTTTTTTCTAAAACCTTAATAGCATTTTCAGCCAAATCAATTCTTTCTTCCAAGTTCAAACTCACTGTTCTTATACCCCTTATCATTTATGTATTTGATTTATATAACATTCTATCTCAAATGGGCATGCTATAAAAGAGCTTTGCAAGTACACATGAGGTGTTTGACAAAAAACAAGATGATAGCTTAAAGGCTATTTACTAAAGGGCATGCTTAAAAAATCCATTTAATAAAAACTTAAAATTATTAACATTTTTTAACTACATGAAAACTCATGTAGTACATGGCTTTTCACCCTAAAGCCTTATTCCAGTAAGGTTGGTATTAAATTTTGTTAACTCAAATTTAAAATCATGGAAACCCATGTCGGGCATGCGTTTTCATGATTTGAGCATGCCCCTTGCCGGAAAAGAGTTGTAGCCCGAAAATCAAGATAAATTTTATTATTAAAAGTATAAAAAAATATTAAGACATCTTGGGAAATAAATTTTAAATATGCATAATGTTATAAACATAAAATCGGAAATCCTTTTCAGAGAAGCTGAAGATTACTTTTTGTATTTTGGAAAAACAAAAAAAGCCATCCAAAAACTGGATGAAGCGATAATATTAACGCCATATCACACCAAAAGTCTTGTTTTAAGAGGAGATATCTCTTTTATTTCAGGAAAGATAGATGAAGCGTTAAACTTATATGAGAAGGCTTATACAACTTTTTCTAACGACTCTAAAATCTTAGGCGCTATCGCCACATGTTTAGAATCAAAAGAAGACTATAGAAAAGCTCTTTCTTATTGCGACAAGGCATTTTTATTTATCAACGAAAACAACTGCCAGCTGCTTCAATCACTTTATGAATTAAAAATTTCCATTCTGTTGAGGCTGAAAGAGTATAAAAAAGCTCAAAAACTAATAGCTGACGCTAAATACAATTTATCAACAGAAGAAATAATCAAATTTAAAAACCACAGAGAAGTAATAAATATTAAATTAAAAATAAAAGAAAAAATAAAATCGTCCAGTCTTCATGTTTTATAATTCTTCTATTTTATGCTCAGTTTAGTACAATAAATTAAAATAAGAATGAAAAAAGAAACAGCTTTAAAAATTGCATTGATAAATATAATTGTTTTAACAATTTTATCAGGCATCGCTTTATCTGTATTTTTTACAGCGCAAAATAAAAAAATCAAAACGAAGCTGAATTCAAACATTTATAAAGAACACTGCCTGTTAGAACAAGACAGCGAATTTCATTATTTAAGACTAAAACCCAACAATACTTGTAGCGGCACGATTACAAAAAATGACAAAATAATCAAAAAACTCAAAATAACAATTGATGAAAACGGCTACAGAAAAACATCGAACAAAAGCGAATTTAAGGGATCTCCTATAATTTTCTTCGGGTGCTCATATACTTTCGGGTATGGACTGAATGACAACGAAACATTCCCCTGGCTTATTTCTAAATTAACCAAAAGAAAAACCTACAATATAGCCTACCACGGGTATGGGCCTCAACATATGCTTCTTGCGCTCAAGTCAAAAGAGATAAAGACAAAAGTCCCAAAAGCTGACACTATTGTCTACATTTTTATTTCGGATCACGTAGTAAGACCTCTGGGGCATAGTTATATGGATGATTTGTATTATCCTATGTACAAGCTGGAAAAAGGAAAGCTGCTATATTACACGACACCCGAATACATAATAAACTCGCCGGAGAAATTTGAAGCATACAAACTGGCAAGATATAAATTTTCCGAGAACACAGATAAAGAGTCTGAGTATGTACTAAACTTGACGAGCGCAATTATAAAAGAATCTAAAGATATTGCGCTGAAAAAATATCCGAACGCTCGTTTTATATTCTTTGATTTAAACAACATGGAAAAAATAGACTCTAAAATTAAAGCGCAAGGCATAGAAGTTATCAGGCTTAAAGATATATTCGGCGAGGAAAGCATAGGGCAAAAATACTATACTATAGACCATCATCCAAACGCCGAATTCTGGAAAAAAGTTACGCCAAAATTTATTGAAAAAGCTGGGCTATAAATTAAATTTATATATTAAGCCTTTTAAGATATAATATTATTAATATTAGTTATATCTATAAGGATTAAGTATGAAAGCAGTTGTATTTGATAGTGAATTAAAACTTTGCGGCGACTATAAAAAGCCCGAGATAAAATCAGGAGAAGCGCTTGTAAGAGTAAAACTTGCAGGCATTTGCAATACCGATTTTGAAATAACAAAAGGGTATATGGGATATAAAGGCATTTTAGGCCATGAATTTGTTGGTATAGTTGAAGAAATCAATTCCGATGACAAATCTTTATTAAACAAAAGAGTCGTAGGAGAGATAAATTTTGGCTGCGAGAAATGCGAATGGTGCAAAAAAGGACTTCAAAGACACTGCCCAAACAGAAGCACTCTGGGTATATGGCAACAAGACGGATGTATGGCTGAATATGTAATGATACCAATACAAAACCTGATTGAAGTTCCTGAATCTGTTTCAGATGAAGAAGCAGTATTTGTTGAACCCCTTGCGGCAGCTATAGAAATCCTTGAACAGCTTCACATAAAACCATACGAGAAAGTACTGGTTTTAGGAGACGGAAAACTGGGGCTTACCACCGCTATTACGCTCAATTCCTCAGGGCTTGACGTAACTTTGATAGGCAAGCATCAGAATAAACTTGATATAGCTAAAAATCAAAAAGTTAAAACAAAACTTTTACAAGAAACCGAAATAAAAAAAGAATATGATGTTGTAATAGAAGCTACAGGTTCAATTACAGGGTTTGAAACTTCTATTGCGTCAGTAAAACCAAGAGGGACTTTGGTTCTAAAAAGCACGATAGCGGCCTCTAAAGAGTTCAACTTCGCTCCTATTGTAATAGATGAAATAACAGTCCTCGGTTCAAGATGCGGTCAATTTAAGCCTGCTTTAAGATATTTAGAACAGAAAAAAATTGATTTCACCCCTTTTATTTCAGGAATTTTCCCTATAGAAAAAGCTCTTGAAGCATTTGATAAAAACAAGGAAAAAGATTCTTTAAAAGTTATTTTAAAAATAAGTGACTAGGAATGAAAATTAACAAAAAAAGCATTTTTACTTTTGGGTTAAGCCTTTTATTTTTAATATTGGTCTTTCATGGGATAGATTTTAAAAGGCTTATGGATACTTTTTCAGAGTTCAACTACAAAATGTTATTTGCGATTGTTCCTCTAATTCTCTCTGCAATGGTATTAAGAGGTGTAAGATGGAAATATTTATTAAACGAAAACAAAAACATGTCCGTACTTGAACTTAGTGAAATATTTATGGTCGGAACTGCTTTGAACATTTATTTGCCGGCAAGGGCAGGGGATTTTTTCAGGGCTTATTTTTTAGGTGAAAAACACAACAGACCTAAATTGGAAGTCATCGCTTCAATAGTTATAGAAAGAATAATTGACGGGCTTACAGTATTGTTTATATTGTTTTCTGCAACATGTTTATATTATAGAGCCGGTTGGACATTTCGTATAAGTGAAATTGCAGCATTGTTTTTCTTGGGCAGCTTAGGAACGATATATTTTACTGTCAAATATAACAAAACAAACCAGATAGCCGATTACCTGAAAAAAATATTTTCTAATTTCCAAAATAAAACAGTTTCAATTTTGGTTTCAGCCATAGAAAAAGTCAGAGACTGGATAAACACATTTTTAAACAGCGCAAGCAAAATATTAGAGACAAGAAAACTCTTAACCGCAGGGAGCATAAGTTTTATGATTTGGTCAATCGAATGCCTCATCATTTATATTTTAATATTAGGGTTCGGAATCAACATCCATTTCTCCGCCGCTCTTTTCGTTATAGGCTTTATTGCATTGGCATCCGTGATACCTTCAAGCTCTATATATATAGGTCCTTTTCAATATGCTTTTATATTGGCATTAAGCATTTATAACATTGACAAATCTTCTTCTCTTGCAATCTCTTTCATGTTGCAAACGGTAAATATGCTTGTATTAACAATAATCTTTATAGGATTTGCTATTAAAAACAATTTAAATATTGTAGAATTGGATAAATCAAACATTCAAGGACCGCTTAATGAGTAGAAGATTGAAATCGAATATTTTGACAATAGGCATTCTGGGAAGGCACAACACAGGTAAAACTTCAGCATATATGGCTTTAACCCACTACAACTTGAGAACGACAAAAGATTTGACGTCTGAAATTGATTACCTGGAAGAAAAAGAAATCGATATTTCACTGAGAAAAAGGGCAAAAATCATCGATTTTCAAATATCCAAGCTTAAAGACCAAGATATTTCCATAACCGTGGATTGTATCAAAAATGTCATAGCAAAAAGTGATATTGTATTGATTCTGACCGATTTCAACGGATACAGCCCTCTGGATGAAACAATCTGCCAGATGGCAAAGCAAAATAAAACGCCAATTATAAGCATAATCAATAAAATGGACATGCATCCGATACCGGAAGAACTGTTAACGAAAATTAAAGAGCGCTCAGACAGCGTGATTTCAACATCTTTGAGATTTGACAAAGATTTTGTGACAAAAGCACGAGAAGAAATCAGCAAATTTTATCCAGACACTTTATTGGAAAAAATAAAATTCGCATTAAAAAAAGAAAAATAAAAAAGGAGCTTTAAGCTCCTTTTAATTTATAAATCTAAACTTATATTGTTTTTAAATATTCATCTATAGCTTTAGCTGCTTTTTTGCCGGCTCCCATCGCATTAATCGCGTTTGATTCGCCGCTTGGAGCAACGTCACCACCGGCGTAGACGCCTTCTATAGATGTTTTCCCTGTTTCTGCATCTATAACTATATAGCCCCATTTATTTGTTTCCAGGCTTAAATTTTCTGATTCGGCTGAATCCTGGATAATAGGATTTGGCCCTGTGCCTAAGGCAACAATTACCGTGTCAAAATCCATAAATTCAGTTTTTCCTGTTGAAACAGGTCTTCTTCTTCCTGATTCATCGGGTTCACCAAGTTCCATAATATCAAGGGTCATACCTTTTACGTAACCGTTTTCACCTATTATTTCAGTCGGGTTATGTAAAAATTTAAAGATTACACCTTCTTCTTTGGCGTGTCTTATCTCTTCAAGTCTTGCAGGAAGCTCAGCTTCTGTTCTTCTGTAAACTATATAAACTTCTTCAAAACCAACTCTTACAGCTACTCTGGCTGCATCCATCGCAACGTTTCCGCCGCCTATTACAGCAACCTTTTTGCCTACACGAATAGGAGTTGGAGTTTCTTCCTGATGAGCCTGCATCAAATTGACTCTTGTTAAAAATTCATTCGCCGAATATACACCGTTGAAATTTTCTCCAGCAACACCAAGCATCTTAGGAAGACCAGCGCCTGAGCAAATAAATATTGCATCAAAACCGTCTTCTTTTAATTGTTTGATTGTTATAGATTTTCCTACAACGACGTTAGTTTCAAATTTTACGCCTATGTCTTTTAAAGATTCGATTTCTCTATCTAAAACTGTTCTAGGAAGTCTGAATGGAGGTATTCCATATCTTAAAACACCGCCAAGATCATGGAGCGCTTCAAATACAACAACATCGTGTCCTAATTTTCTCAAATCGGCTGCAGCTGTAATACCTGCACAACCTGAACCTACTACTGCGACTTTTTTACCTGTCGGAACGATATTCCCGACTTTAGCTTCGGTTGTGTCGCCTATATATCTTTCTAAAGCACCTATAGCGATAGGTTCAGACTTGATGCCAAGAACGCATTTGCCTTCACACTGCCTTTCCTGAGGACAAACTCTTCCGCAAACAGAAGGTAACAAGCTTGTTTCTCTTATTACATCCCCGGCTTCTTCAAGGTTGTCTCTTTTTATAGCATCAATGAATTTTGGTATGTTAATGTTGACAGGGCACCCTGCGATGCATCTTGCATTCTTGCAGTTTAAGCATCTTTGCGCTTCTTGTTTAGCCTGTTCCGCTGTCAAATTGTATTCAACCGCATCAAAATTACTTCTTCTCTCGATATGGTCTTGTTCTTGAGCTTTTTGTCTTTGTGCTTTATTCATTTTTACGAATTTTCCTATTTTCTACTTTTAATATTATATTATAAAATTACTTTTCTAATAATTCCTTAATAGTTATACCTAAATCTGCAGGATTTTTACAAACCACCACATTAGCTGACGTTAAAGCATCCATTTTACTTTGGGCGGTTCCTTTGCCTCCTGAGATAATGGCTCCTGCATGTCCCATTCTTTTTCCTTTTGGAGCGCTCAATCCTGCAATGAAACTGACTACTGGTTTTGTTACATAAGCTTTAATAAATTCGGCCGCCTCTTCTTCAGCGCTTCCGCCTATTTCGCCTATCATGCAAATAGCCTTGGTCTCAGGGTCATCCTGAAATGCTTTTAGGCAATCAATGAATGTAGTTCCTATTATTGAATCCCCGCCTATACCGATGCAGGTGGATTGACCTATTCCAAGCTGGGTAAGCTGGTATACGGCTTCATAGGTCAAAGTGCCGCTTCTTGAAACAACGCCGACACTTCCTTTTTTATGGATAGATGAAGGCATGATACCTATTTTACATTCTTCGGGAGTTATGATGCCCGGACAATTGGGTCCTATTAACCTTGCTCCGTTTTCCAAAACAGCATTTTTAGCTTTCATCATGTCTAAAACTGGTATTCCCTCTGTAATACAGATTATCAATTTTATCCCTGCCTCAGCGGCATCAATAATGGCTCCTGCCGCGAATCTTGGGGGAACAAATATCATTGTCGCATCAGGATTCAAAGCTTCTTTCGCTTCTTTTACAGTGTTAAAAACAGGAAGACCAAATATTTCGGTCCCACCTTTGTTTGGGGTAACGCCCCCAATTATTTTTGTGCCGTAAGCAAGGCAGGATTCAGTGTGAAAAGATCCTTCTTTACCTGTAATTCCTTGCACAATAACTCTTGTCTCTTTATTTATAAATGCTGACATTATTATAATTCCTTAATAACTTCTACGGCTTCATTCAAATCTTTTACTACTCTGAACTTTAGCCCTGATTCGTTTAAGATTTTGGCTCCTGATTCTTTGTTTGTGCCTTCCATCCTTACAATCAAAGGCAATGTAAGGTTCAGATTTTTAGCTGCGTTTGTAAGGCCTTCTGCCAAAATATCGCATCTTAATATCCCGCCGAAAATATTTATAAACACTGCTTTGACACTTTTATCGGAAACTAGAATCTTAAATGCTCTTTCTATTTTTTCACTGCTCGCACCGCCGCCGACATCTAGGAAGTTAGCCGCGTCTTTTCCTGCAAGTTTTATCACGTCCATAGTTGCCATGGCAAGGCCCGCGCCATTTACCATGCATCCTATTGTCCCGTCAAGTTTTATATAATTTAAGTCAAATTTTTGAGCTTCAAGCTCTAATGGATTTTCCTCAAGTTCATCCTTTAAATCTAATATTTCAGGATGCCTAAACAATGCATTATCGTCAAAATTCATCTTCGCATCGATTGCAATAACATTTTTTTGTTTAGTTACAACCAAAGGGTTTATCTCAACCAAACTCGCATCTTTATCAACATAGAGTTTATAAAGTTTCAACACTATATCTTCTATTTGAGAAGAAACATTTTCATCAAAGCCCAATTTATCAACGATTTTTTTAACCGAAAAATCTTTTATAGGACTCAGCATTTGTGTCAAAATAGCTTCAGGATTAACTTTTGCTACTTCTTCTATATCCATACCGCCTTCTGTAGAAAGTATCAGGGCGATACATTCATTAGCCCTGTCGAATGTGAAACTTAAATATAATTCTTTATCTATATCAACAGCTTGTTCAACCAAAATCTTGTTAACGGTTTTACTGCCTGCCTGAGAAGATTTTAACTCCATACCAAGAATTTCGTTGGCGAATTTAATTGCATCTTCTTTTGTTCCGGCTACTTTGACGCCGCCTGCTTTTCCTCTGGCTCCTGAATGAACCTGGGCTTTTATAACGCAAGGAATGCCGACTTTATCAACGGCTTTTTCTATCTCTTCTCTTTTTTCACAAAGAACTGATTCGGGAATGTTTATTCCATATTCTTTAAACAGTTGTTTTGCTTGATATTCGTGTATTTTCATTCTGTAATCTCTTTTTCCTGAAGTAGTACGACCAAAATGCTTACCATAATCCAGTATACAAATTGCACTTGCGGTCTAAAATATATAGTGTCAAAAAATCCGTGTACCATAACTGCAATCACACTGATTGCGGCTGAAAATATCAATATTCTGAATTTCAAGTCAGTATTTGATAAAAACGCTTTAATTGAATTGGAAATCAATAAGTATAAGAAAATCAAATAAGCAAGAAGCGCAAAAATTCCGCTCTCAACCGCCATTTCCAAGAACACGCAGTAAGAACTCAACGCATCAAAGCCTGAAATCATATATAAACCATAAACTTCTCTAAAAGTTTTGTTGCCGACGCCGATTCCTAAAAGCCAATTATCCGTAAACATATTTAAGCTTGAGTTATATACGTTCATCCTGAAAGAAGTTGAAGAATCTTCTCTCATAACCAATATAGACATTATTCTTTTTAAGATACTCGGTATTGAAACCATAACAATGAGTCCGCTACCTATTATGGTTGAAACAGCAATCTGCCAATATTTTTTCAACTTTTCATTTTCTTTGATTACAATCCAAGACGCATAAATAAAGCCTAAGACTATTGAAAACAATGCCAGGTAAGCTCCTCTACAACCGGTAAAAAACAACGTTAAAGATGTTATTAAAAAACCGACTGAAGCAATAACAAACTGCTTCATCTTTTTAGATTCAACCGATAAAAACATCACGGCCAAGATCGAACTTATCGCGGCAACCAAATATCCACCCAATAAATTGGGATTATATGGCAATAGGGTTCCATAGATCCTTGAAACCACATCTTCAGGGTTGATATAACTTGTATCCTGCCAAGTCGAAATGTTTGAAAGATCCATATTATTTTGAATAATACCGACAACACCTTCAAAACAGGCTAAAGAAGCTATCAGGTAGAACAAAGGTACAATTTTTTCTCTGTTATATCTCAGAAATTGAATTACGGAAAAATAAAAACTCAGATATATAAAAGTCTTTGTGATTCCCATAACGCTATAGACAAACTCTGTGGAATTAATCACGCTTATTATGTTAAACCCTAAGAAAATGAGCAAAAACAGGTTACAGCTTGCAAGGGTAATCGTTTGTCCTTTGTGAAGAAACAATTTTAAAACAGTAAGAGCTGTAACAACCAACGCAATAAGGCCTATTTGCTCGCTCCCCATAAACAAAGAACCAATCAAAACAAGCGAAATAAAGACGAATATAAGATTATCCAAATTTTTGAGAATAAAGCTATTTTCGACGATTTCTTGAGATTTATCCTGAAACCAGGCTAATTTCTCATTGATACAATCAATTACTATACTACCTAACTGTTTCATTTTTAACGTTATTTACACTCTCTTTAACAATTTCAACATTTGAAATAGTACCATTAAGCTTATAATCTTTACCTTCTAGAACTATAGGAATACCGATTTTTAATTTATTTCCGCCGACAACTGCCCCGTCATCTGTGATTTTTGCTTTATCAACAAGAGTAACCAAAAAGTCATATTGAAATGGAGAAGAAATATCGTCGATAAGAATATATTTGTTGCTGTTATTTGCCGGAAGAGCAATTTTTCTTCTGTCATATTTAACGTCTACGATTTTCAGCTTTGTGTAAGGTACGTTTCTTATTGTAATAAATGAATCTTCACCGACTTTAAAAGGACTTTCAACATTAGTTATTGTTATTCCCCTGAAAAATACCTGGAAAGCCACTTCTTCTTCTGCTTCTACAG
The DNA here is from genome assembly GCA_023421795.1 of Cyanobacteria bacterium OH_PDB_230. Classification (GTDB taxonomy): domain Bacteria; phylum Cyanobacteriota; class Vampirovibrionia; order Gastranaerophilales; family Gastranaerophilaceae; genus JAEZOG01. The sequence continues at coordinate 150,145 of JAEZSO010000001.1, read as the reverse complement.
GTGATTTTGAAAATTTATTTTTTCCAACAAATACTAACCCTGTAATCAAAAGCAGTAAACAAATAAAACCGATTATTACATAATCAACCTTTTTAAGATCTTTTAAAGCCATCGTCTCTCTCCTAAACTTTTACAGTAAAGCTGTCCATATTTAAATTGTCTAATGTTTGTTTTATTTCGGATACCGTCGTAGTCGCGCAACCGAAATGTCTTATGACTATACTTGCAGCCAAATTTCCTATTATAGCTGAATTTACGGGACTAATACCCGCCGCTAATGCTAAAGCAAATGAAGCTACAACCGTATCTCCTGCACCTGTAACATCAAAAACATCTGTCTTGTTGAAAACAGGAACTTTTGCATATTCGCCGTTTTTCTCGAATAAGCTCATGCCGTCTCCGCCGCGTGTAACAAGAATCATATCTGCCTGAGTCTTTTCAAGCATATCTTTTCCGGCTCTTTCAAGAGATTCTTTGTCTTTTATAAAATATCCGATAAATTGTTCCGTATCAGGCTGGTTAGGGGTCATAGCCGTGCAACCCTTGTATCTGTCTAGGTCTTTTTGGGCGTCAACAACAACTATTTTTCCGTATCTTCTTGCTGTTTCTATTGTTTTTTCAATTACATTTTTTGTCATAGTTCCGATATTGTAATCTGATAGAATAACAGCATCATGTTCAGGTATTGCCTTTTCGATATTAGCTATAAATTGAGCTTCTACAAGAGGTGACAATGGAGCTGTTGTTTCCCTGTCGATTCTGACTATTTGCTGTGTCACGGACTGAGAACAAGAACCTGAAACTCTTGTTTTTACTGTAGTCACTCTCTCTGGATCCATGACCATATAACTTGTGTTTATCCCGGCACTTTGAAGAGCCTCAATAAGAACAGGCCCATGGTAATCATCGCCGTATGTTCCGATAACACTGACTTTTCCGCCATTTAAGGTAGAAATATTGTGAGCAGCGTTCGATGCGGCACCTAAAATTATTTTTGTGTCGTAATGGCGCAATATTAAAACAGGAGCCTCTCTTGACATTCTCGCGGTATTACCGTAAACCATTTCATCTATAGCAAGATCACCTATAACCAAAACTCTTGGCTTTGATATTTTATCCAAATCCTCTTTCAATTCTTGCTTATCAAATAAAAACATTAAATACTCCGTTATCAATTTGATTAAAATTATTACCTATAATATAATATTATCATAAAAGAATTTGTATAAACAAAATTATAAAAGGTATAACGAGCAGTTTTTAGGACAGGCATGTTCTGAGGATGAAAACAGGGGTGAAAATGAGCGATAACTTATCTGAAAACAACCAGAATCAAGAGGAACTTATTAATAAACTAATCCAAGAGCATACTGAAGGCGCTCAACCAAGCGAATCAGAAAGCCCTTCACAAAATGTCCTTACCGAACAAGAAGCTGCTGCTCTGGGACAGGTCGAAAATATACAAAGTTTGATAGATCAGGCAGACGAAGAAGAAAAACCAAAACCAAAAACTTCAAAGAAGTTTGTCATAAGCGTAAACAATGAATTTGTATCATATTTTGAAGATATATCCCCTGAAGACAGATCTAAAATTGTTAATAATTTCTTGCAAAAAGAAATTGAAAACAAAGGCAAAAACAGAGTCAAAAAAAGAATAGTAAGAATAATTAAACACGTTTTGATAATACTTCTCACTATTATAATAGGCTTTCCTCTCATATTTTATATAGTAAATACTTCTATGGAAAGCACCTTAAAAAGCTACAAATATATGCAGGTTAACTTTGAAAGACTTTATCAGCAAAAAAATATAAACAGACTTTAACCTGATTGAAAGCAAACAATAAAACGAAAACAATGATTTTCGATTGGTTGCAATAATAGATAAACAACATTTTTCACAGAAAGAATAAATGAGCCCAAGACTAAATAACCAAGAAAAGCTATCTTTTATAGGAATATCGCTTTCTCCGACTGCAACCACAGAATCAGCTGCAGCGGTTCTGGACAAGAATTTAAAAATAATAACGCTGGACAAACTTTTTTCAATGCAGGATGTCCAATATTTTATAGACAATCTGCCAGGAAAAAGAAATTCTATAATTTTGGTTTCGATACCTGAAAATGAAACCCTTATAAACAGCAAATGGAAATATAACTCGAGATGTTATCAGGCGGTAAACCTTAATTCGCCAATAAAAAATACTGATAACTGGACTGAAAGATTCTCTACAAGAGGATGTGAATACTTTGAAGAAATCAAAAACAAAGACCTTGATATCTACAGATTTGATGTAGACAATATCAAAAAGTCACTCGGGTATTTTGCACCTTTTAAACACAGAACGCCAACCGATTGTAAATCCATTCAAGATATGCTCAAAATGAAGTTTGGGATGAGGGAAATCCCTTCAAACATGCTGCCTGTTTCTCAGCTTGAAGCAATTTTAGGAGCTTGCCTTGCTCATACGATTGTGACAGGCAAAGAATCCGTTGATTACAAAAAGCTCTATGAGTACTGCAATATGGATGTTTTAGGCTTTTGCTAGACAACAGAATCATTCTGAAAATCAAACAATTTTTCAGCTCTAATCTGTCCGGATATTTTTTATGTATAATAAATTTATCTATAAATTATTGAGGTATTTAAAGTGACTAAGCAAAAATTAATGTCAGGAATGCGTCCCACAGGCAAATTACATCTGGGACATTACGAAGGGGTTTTAACAAACTGGATTAAGCTTCAAGAGGAATACGACTGTTATTTTTGCGTAGCGGATTGGCACGCTTTAACTACAAAATACGACAAAACTGAAACTCTGAAACAAGACAGGATAGACGTTGTATTGGACTGGTTAGCCTGCGGAATAGACCCTAAAAAATCCACAATTTACTTCCAGTCACAAATACTTCAAATAGCAGAGCTTCATGTCATTTTAAGCATGATTACTCCTCAAAACTGGGTAGAGAGAGATCCTACCTTGAAAGATATGGCAAAAATCATTAGGGGAAAAGATTCCAACAACAAAAGCGAAAATATGCCCCAAATCAATTACGGCCTGTTAGGATATCCCGTGCTTCAAACAGCCGACATTCTTGCTTTTAACGCATCTTTGGTTCCCGTGGGAACGGATCAGCTGGCCCACCTTGAAATTTCAAGAGACATCGCAAGAAGATTCAATCATATTTACAAGACGGATTTTTTCAAAGAACCGGCTCCTAAATTGACGCAAATACCTCTTTTGAAAGGTATTGACGGACAAAAAATGGGTAAATCATTCAACAACGATATAAAAATATCAGATGATGAAGAAGTAACTTCAGCAAAAGTAATGAAGGCAATCACAGACAGAAGCCGAGCAAGAAAAGACGACCCGGGGCATCCGGATAAATGCGAAGTCGCTTTTGAATATTATTCAATCTTTGCAGACAAAGAAACTGTCCAAGAAGTAGAATCAGAATGCAAAGCAGGAAAAAGAGGATGCGCTGACTGCAAAAGACAGCTCGGATCAATAATAAATAAAAAGTTTGCACATATAAGAGAAAAAAGAGAAGAATACAAAAAAGATCTTGATTTAGTATATGACATCCTGAACGAAGGAAGTAAAAAAGCCAGAGATGAAGCTGAAACTGTACTAAAACAAGTCAGAGATATTATAAATATTTCTATGTAAATTTTTTTCGCTTACAAAACCTGTAAGTATAAGGGTTAAGCAGCTCAGTTATTTCAGCAAATTTGCATAAAATATTGTTACAAAACTTAGTGCCTGTTTTTGCTGCGAAAACTATTATGAATGCGGGAATTAGACGGTCGATTAATTTTTTTTTATTAATTATGTGTATAATGAAAAGTCCTGATAGCAAATTTTGCTAAATAAAAGACTTTATATATATTGAGGACCAATGTTAAAGGGACATTAATGTCGCTGATACCTATAGGACAAAATACAAAATACATCACCTCCTTCCAATCATCAATAAACAACAACGAAACTCAAGGAATAAAAGCAAAAAACAATAAGTTCTACCTAGAGAAAGACGTTTTTGATGACGGGAAAATAAGTGCTAGCAAAAGCCTTAAACACTTTGCAAAAGGCATTATTTCTCCTATAAAAATGTTATTCAGCAGCCCTAAAAGCATGCTAATAGGAGCAGGAGCAGTAGTAGGTTCAGCTGCTTTGTGTGCAGCCTTCCCACCCCTTTTGCCAATTATGGTCGCAGTCGGTGTCACAACGGGCTCTTTACAATTTATAAAAGGCGGCTACAAAGCATTAACTGCAAAAACCGATAAACAAGCTCAAGAAGCATGGGAAGACATTGGAAGCGGAACTTTTTCTGTTGGAACATCAATCCTCGGCGCAAAAAGTTCTTTAAAAGCGTCTGGAATTGAAAAAGTAGATGACTTGGGAATGCTGAATGCAACAATAAAATGCTTTAAACAAGTCCCTTCAAACATAGCCAAATCATTTAAAATGGTTAAAAACGGTACATGTTGGACCAGCTTAAGAAATTCTATATTAAAGCCTTTAAATTATGTTGATCCGAAAGACCTCGAAAAACTTGAAGGATCAGGATACGGCGCCGAAAAACTTGCTGAAATAAAAAAATACAGCGACGCCTTAAACAAAGAAGGTATAGCTTCTGCGCGTCCTGAAGCAGGATCAGGACAAAAAAGCTGCATACAGGAGCTTATTGACATATTACCTGATGACCTCAAGGACACACTAAGAGTAAGGGTTAAAAGTTCTTCTTCGATAAAAGACAAACTAATAAACAAACTAACTGACAAGAAAAACCCAATCAAAATTGAATCTCTTGACGATGCGAGAAACAGCATCGGGGATTTAATCGGAACTCAACTTGTACTTGATGATGTAAGCGATGCTCAAATTCAACTTCTGGTTGACTATTTGAGCGATGGTGTTTCTAATGGCAAAATTAAGTTCCTGGCGATTGATAACTATAAAGGAAAAGACATCACCCCATATTTCAACTCGGATAACCTTGACGCCATACATGAAGCGGTAAAATCAAGAAACATGGACCTTAAACAATTTGAAGGTTCCGGTACCTGGAATGACCTAAAAAGTATCAAACCGTCAGGCTATACAACAACACAAATAAATGTGAAATATAAAGACGGCTCTTTAGGAGAATTTCAAATAAGAGGTAAAGGCGTACACAAGCTCGCGGATGTAGAACATATCCCTTACGATCTTAGAAAAAGCAAAGACTTGTCAGCGGGTAACCATTTATTAAGAAAACTATACACACCACTTGAAAAATATGTTAAATTGCTATCTAATGAAGGTTATGATGAATACAATAGTTATTTAAATGCACTTTATAAATACTATAGAAAATTAGAAACAGGCCATACTAACCTTACACAGCCACAAATAAAAGATTATTTAAAGTCCTCTCCTGCAAAACTCATTCAATCAGAAAAAGAATTGAGCGCTATTGAATTACAAAAAGCATACGATAACATTATAAAAATGTTGGACATAAATAAAATAGAAAAATTACACACCGAAGCCAGTTGGCTAAAAAAGATTCCAAAGACGGATAGAAAAAAAGTACTTGTACAAAGTTTAACAACCTACATGGCTGCAGAGTCAAACAGACCAAAACAAAACGTTAATAACTAAAAAATGGAGAAAAAAAATGCGCGTCCCAGGCAATCACCCATACATAATGAAAAACCCACATGTTACTGCCAGATTTAAGCAAAAAGTAAAAGACTTGGAAGAAACAGTAGTGGATAAAGTTTCTGAACTGCTCAAAAGAGCTGAAAGGGAAGTTCCCGAAAACGGAAACCTATTTGCACCTGTCAACCTCGAATTTAAAAACCCTGATTTCAAAAGTCTTGCACACGACATAACATTCTCAATAAAACCTTCCACATCAAAAGTAAACAAAGACGGAAGAATCTTGAAAATGGAAATAACTTCCCCTCAAGGAAATAAAATAACGCCTATATTTGAGTGCAGCCAAGAAAATAAACCTTTTGAAAAGAAACAGCTTATCGAACTTCTCAAAAACGAAGACTTCATTAAAAGAGTGAAGAAGGAAATCGAGATTGCACCAGAAGCATTGATGAAAAAACAGCTGGGTGAATAACTAATATAATCTGCCAGTTAAAAATATTGAATTTTGTATTATAATTACAAAATAATTCATACTGGAGATTTTCATGTTCTTAAAAGAAAACTTCAAAATTAAAAACATAATTTTCACCCTGTTGGTAATATTCTTAATTTGGTTTGTATTTCAGATTAAAGAGATTGCACTGTTATTTTTCGGGGCTTATGTAATTTCTTGTTCTCTAAATCCTTTAGTGGACAAACTTTCAAAATATATGAATAGGGCACTTGCTTCTACAATAGTATTGCTAGGGATATTGCTTTTGATAATTCTTTTCTTGATTCCTATTTGCTCGATTTCATTTACTGAAATACAGTCGCTTATGAAAGAATTGCCTGTAAAATTTGATCAAATGATTGATTATCTAAGCAGAATCACAATCATGGGACAGAGCGCAATAGACCTGATAAATATAGAATCATTATTGAGCCATACATCACAGTTTGCAACAGACATAGTAAATAAATCTTTGAATTTCACGATGGCTATACTTGAAACTATAACAGTGGCTCTATCCGTTTGTATGATAGTATTTTACCTGATTTACGAGAAAATACAGATAAAACAAGGAACTCTCAAACTTTTCCCTCCAAGAATAAGAAGAAGAGCTCTTAGCGTACTTACCACGATTGAAGAAAAAGTAGGCGGATACATTGTTGCTCAGGGATTGTCGATGTCTACCGTCGCAATATTTACGGCAATAGGTTTAGGACTGCTGAAAATTGAATATTCTATACTTTTAGGGCTTTTAGCAGGCATATTAGACTTGATACCCATTGTAGGACCTACGATAGCTTTGACTTTAGGAATACTCGCATCACTTTCTAAAGGTCCTGTATGGATTTTACCGACAATCGGCGTATACTTAATTGCCCAATGGATTTCCAATAACTTTGTAAGGCCTTTGGTCTTTGGCAAATTCTTGGATCTTCATCCCCTATGGGTAATCTTTTCATTTCTTGTAGCCGCGAAATTTCTAGGCGTGTGGGGAGTAATTCTTGCGCCTGCCATAGCTGCTCTTATCGCTACATTGTTTGACGAATTTTATATTAAAGTTATAAACAAAACAAAGGAAGAATAATTAAATGAGTGAAATATTCCTATACCCCAGAACTCACTCTAAAGAAAATAAATTAAACGTTTGGCTTTCTTTCCCCGGAATTTATTCTTTCGGAATGTCTTCTATCGGTTATCTCTCGATATTCAAGTTTATAGATGAGATGGAAGAAGTATTTATCGAGAGAATTTTTACTGACACAAAAAACACTTCCCTTAATCCAAAAAATGTCAATGTGATGGGATTTTCGTTTTCTTTTGAACTTGATTTTCTTTCAATATTTAAAATATTAAAACAATACAATATCCCATTTCTTGCAAAGGACAGGGATGAATCACACCCTCTTATTTTTGGAGGAGGACCTGTACTTACATCGAATCCTGAACCTTTTGCACTCATTTTTGATTTCATTATGGTTGGAGATGCAGAAAATTACGGAAAAAAAATAATAGAAACAATAAAAGAAAATAAAAACCTGCCTAAAAAAGAACTGCTGAACATCCTTTCAGAGATTGAAGGCGTCTATGTTCCTTCATTAACCAATTTCGATGTTGAAAAGAACATTGTTACAACACTAGATGGCCATGAGTATTCTGTTAAAAAGACGCTGGCTCCTCTTGAGGACTGCACTTACACCCCTATTCTCAGCGAAAAAAGTTATTTTTCAAACACCTTCATTATTGAGGTCGAAAGAGGATGCCCGAAAAGATGCGGGTTCTGTATAGCTTCATATTTAAACCTTCCTGTAAGGTTCTGCGATTACGAGAAAATAATCGAAAAAATAGAGATGGGACTAAAATATACAAACAAAATAGCTCTTCTAGGAGCCATGATTGCTGCGCACCCTCGTTTTGACGATATTTGCGAATACATAATAAAAAAAATTGACAGCGGATTAAAACTTGAAGTAACCCTCTCATCACTTAGAGCGGATCATGTTACTCCAAAAACAATAGAGATGCTTGTAAAGGCAGGGCAAAAAACAGCAACAATAGCAGTAGAAGCCGGCAGTGACAGGCTAAGAAAAGTAATAAACAAAAACCTAAGCGAAGAACAGATATTTTCAATGGTTAATGTTGCAAAGGAAAACGGACTCCAGGGGCTTAAAATCTATGCGATGATAGGCCTTCCTACAGAAACATACGAAGATTTAGATGAATTAATCAATTTAGTATCAAGATTGAAAAAGCAACACAAAGGCTTTGACTTCACTTTAAGTTTCTCAACTTTTGTACCGAAAGCTCAAACACCTTTCCAATATTGCGAAAGAGAATCCACAAAGTCACTTGAGAAAAAATATGAATACTTAAAAAAAGAATTCCATAAGATAGGCATAAGAATCAGGTGCTCCAGCGTTAAATGGGACTATATTCAGGCTTTATTCTCCAGAGGTGACAGAAGACTTTCTGATTATTTGGTAGAAGTTTTTGAGTCAGGATCAAATATTGGTTGTTTCAAAAACACTTATAAAAAATATCTTAAAGCAAAAAAGCTACCTAACTCAGACTATTTCGCTATTAGAGCACTATCGCCAGAGGGCAAAAACCCTTGGGATTTTATTGAAATACACCCAAATCATAGCATATTAAAAGAAGAATATTACAGATTATTAAGCAAATAATATAAATATCCAACCGTAGGGTTGACTTTCTATTTTAATATGTCATAATAATATTATAAGATTTAAGTGTAATCGACACACCAAATAAAAACACACAGCGAAACATTACAACCCCGAACACATATAAACTCCTAAATAATAAACACAAAGAAGAGACCATTAGGATGCAGAAATAGACCACTCGACAGAGTGGCTTTTTTTTATTCTTTTTGTTTTGAAAATGAGTTATTTTAAGTGTGTATTTTACAATAATATTACACGTCTTTGCTTATATTCTGTTTTGTCCTATACTTGATAAGTAGAAAATATAAGGAAATACAAAGTGAAAAATACTGTTGTTGTTGGGGCTCAATGGGGAGATGAAGGCAAGGCTAAAGTTACTGATTTGTTGGCGGAAGACGCTGACTTAATAATCAGATACCAAGGCGGATGCAATGCCGGCCATACAGTTGTTGTAAACAATGAAACATATAAGTTTCATTTAATTCCATCAGGAATTCTTTACGAAAATAAATTTTGTTTTATTGGAGCCGGAACTGTAATACATCCGGAGTCATTCAAAAAAGAGATTGATTCTTTAAAAGAAAAAAATATTGATCTTTCTAATTTAAAAATCAGTCCTCTGGCAACAGTCACCATGCCTTATCATATAGATATTGACGGAATAAGCGAAAAGACATCAGGAGAAAACAAAATCGGCACAACCAAAAAAGGCATAGGGCCGACTTATTCAGATAAAATCGGAAGATACGGAATAAAAATACAGGATCTTTATGATGCAGAATTCTTGGAAAAAAGAATTGATGCGATACTTGAATTGAAAAACGAAATGCTTTCAAAAGTCTTTAATTCAAAAACCTATTCCAAAGAAGAAATTTTAAGTCTTTGCAATGAATATGCGGAAATTTTCAAACCTTTCGTTTGCAACGACTGGATTCCTCAGCTTTCAACAGCCTTAAAAGAAAACAAAAAAATCTTATTTGAAGGTGCTCAGGGAGTCATGCTTGATATAGATTACGGAACTTATCCATATGTTACAAGCTCAAACCCAATCGGAGGCGGCGCGGCAACAGGAAGCGGCATCGGCCCTACTCATATAAAAAATGTCCTTGGGGTTTCAAAAGCTTATATAACAAGAGTCGGAGAAGGTCCTTTTATTACAGAACTTACAGATGATATCGGAGAAAAAATTCAGACGATAGGGCATGAATTTGGAACAACTACAGGCAGGGCAAGAAGATGCGGATGGTTTGATGCGGTTTTATCAAAATACGCAGTACTTGTCAGCGGCCTTACAACAATGGCAATAACAAAACTAGACGTATTCAATGATTTTGACGAACTTAAAGTCTGCGTTGCATACAAAGACAAAAGAGATGGCAAAATATACCATGACTACCCGACAAATATAAATGTCCACAATTATTTAGAACCTGTTTATGAAACCTTCAAAGGTTGGAACAGCGACATTTCTGGGGTCAAAGAACTAAAAGATTTGCCGGAAAACGCAACAAAATATATAAAAAGACTCGAAGAACTTGTTGGTATCCCGGTAACCATAATAAGTGTAGGTCCGGGAAGAGACCAGACAATAATAATTGAAAACCCTTTCAAAAACTAACAAATATACATAATAATTAACCGAAATGCCTCTAAAAAGAGGCATTTTTATTTGTATAAGCCTCATATAGAAAGTTTTTTTAAAAAAGTAATTGACGAACAAGTATGTTCTTGGTAATTTAATAATATACACAAGAACGTGGTAAGCGCCACTAGCTCAGTTGGTAGAGCACTCCCCTTTTAAGGGATAGGTCCCGCGTTCGAATCGCGGGTGGCGCACCATTTAAAAAGAGGCATCAAGCCTCTTTTTTATTGCAATATTTTTCTGCGATATGACATAATTTAAGGAAATATTTCTATTTATGTAAAATTTTTTCTTTTTTTTATTGCATAGCCTACAGTTCTGTGAGATTATTAACTTAATGAGGAAATAGGGTGGAATCCCCTAACTGGGCCGCAGCCGTAAAGTCGGAAAACTCTTGAACTTGTTTTTAACATGCGGATAATCCAGTTAAAACAACCCGTAATAAAGTTTAGAGTTTCTTTGTTTGGCCCGACTCAGTGCAAAACAAGGATTTTTAATGACTCAGCAGTTGACAGGTATCAATACGAGAATAGGAACATGTCCTCACGGCATGCCAATTGGAGCGTGTCCTATTTGTAACGGTTCCGGGGGCGGAGGAGGAAGCAAAACCCAAGAGAAAACAAGAATGCCGGGAGAGATGACCTGGTCTCAATGTTTCGCTGAAGGCATGCTTTTAAAACAATCGAAAGCAAGGATGGAGGCTAATCTTAACTCGCCTCTACACAATGTGGATTTAGCGCAGCAGCTTCAAAGAAATATTTCAAATTATATAAATAATGTTCAACAAATTATATCGGCAATAAAAAATTCCATGCCGGCACCACTTGCAAAAGCTGTAGAATTTTTAAATCAAATAATCTTAACTCCTTTATTAAATATAGCTGCAAAAATTCCTAAACTGGTGCAAGCAATTCAAAATTTCGCAGAAAATATCAGATCGACCCTTCAACAAGTTAGTGAAAAGCTAACCGCCTTTTTTGGAGAAGTGAAAAATTTTGTAAACAAAAAAATGTCAGACTTTGTTAAAAAAGCAACAAAAAAACTTTTTGGTTTTTTAGGCATTCAAGGAATGGATGAACAGGAAGAAATAGAAGCAGAGGATTTCTTCACGGTTTTTTCAAGCAAAAAAGATTAATAACTTAAAGAATAAAAATGAATAACATCCCAAAAATTAAATCTCAAGAAACATGTTACACATCTCAGAGAGATGGAAAGTGCAAGGTGGACTCGAAAAAAGATCGCAAGCTGGTGTCACCTACTCTTCAAGGTGTGCTTTTAACCAAATCAAGGGAAGACAACAATTATAGTCCCAACTCCAGCCTTATAATCACAACCCCGAAAGAAGTCAATTCAACCATCGGCACAAGCAATGAACCTGTGAAATCATTTGATATAAAAAAAGCTTTGACCCCTTTGGCTATCGGGACAATTTCTTTGTTTGGGGTAACCGCGGGTTTAAGTGCCATATTAAGATCAAGCGCCAAGACAATATTAAAAGCAAAACCCTGGGAACAACTGCCGGACCTGGCTTTAAATATGAATATCAGGCAAGAGCCACAATTTGCAACTTATATGATGCTTAGAAATCCAAACTTCAAAACAGTAATGGGTGCTCTAGGTGTCTTCGCGATGAGCGGCATCACATTAATTTCAAAAAACTTCGTTGATGGAGCAAAAGAAATTTGGGTCAAAAAACAAGAATCAGACATTCAAAGAGATTTACAAGAAAATTTAATAGAAACCGAAACCAAAGTGTTCTCCGGTAAGCTTCAGATTGAAAGAAACATACTTGGTGAAACTGCTCAGTATTTTGACAAGCTTTTTAACAAAAATACTCAGACTTCACATCCTATACACAAAATGTCAAATACTTTCAAAAGTATAAGTAATTTCTGCGGTAAAAAAGAGAAAGATTCTTCCATAGAAAAAAATAATAATCTTCTATATGGAATACTCTTAGCCGCAACGGCCGTTAGCGGAATACTTATAGGGAAAATAACCTTTAAAAACCTGAAAAAAACATCCGATTTGGCAAACAAATATAAATTGGATTTTGCAGAAAACACTAAATTGTTTATTGATAAAGTTGCGGAAAACAAAAACCCAAAAGATTTAGAAAAAATAGAAGGGCTATTTGAAACCATATTGGCGACCCCAAAATACATAAAAGAAACATTGTCAAAAATGAATGTTTCTGAAGAAGACATAAAAAGAATCACGGATAATACACAAGAATCAGTCAAAAAAATATTTTCTGATGCACCTGTAGCTCTTGGCGGAATCCCTAAAAAAATCCAGTATTACTGCTATCTTGATGAAGACAGAGGGCATTTATACAACTGGATTATGCATCCCGAAAACACCTTTATGAAATACCTGTTCCTTGCCTCTGCAAGTATAAGCGCAACAGGTTATATAGCGAAACAATGCGTGGATGCTTTAAAAACCATAGCTGTATCTAAAGAAAATTCAAACACGGAATTGAGCCTTCAAAAAAGACTTATTGACGTTGAATTAAAAAACTTTGAATCGAAGAAAAAAAGCGCTATTAACCCTTTATTGGACGAATTTAACAAAAGATTAAATGACAATACAACCGAAGAAGAATTGAAAAACATGGCAGACAATATTCTTCTTGAAATCAAAAATGGCGCTCCATACGTGTACTCATAGGGCAAATCAAAATGCAGATATCTCCTACCTATAGCCTTGTAAATCAACTCGGACAAAGGACATCCATGCCGGATGCCAGCAGAAATTATTGCGTTTTTAATAGCACTTTGGTGCAAGATTTAGTCAACAAAAGAGAAGAGGCGCTTCCTTATGTTTCAAATTTTTTAAGCGTCGTGCAAGATGAAAAGCAAATAACTGAAGGGTTATATGTTTTAGACAGGATGATTGATGCCGGAGTTCAAGGCATCGACAAGTTATATCCTGTAATTGCCAGGTTTAACGATACTCAGTCTCCGAACATTCAGGTTCTTTTAGCCGGAATATACAGAAAGACTCAAGTCCCGGACGCTTTTGGTCCTTTGATGAAAATGATGCTAAGGCAAACATTCTATCCAAACAGCCCTTACTTTGATCCCACCGAGGAAATAGGCGGCGCTATGCTTGAATATTTAAGATCAAAATCCGCCGTAAATACGTACTCAACCCAATCAAACCCTGTAGAGAAACCGATTGAAAACTCCTCGCTTGCCTCACCTTTTAAAAAGAGCACAAACATGTTACAAAATGTTTCACAAGCTAAAAAATAGATAAATTTTTCTGAAAATAAAACCTTTATATACATGTGAAGGTATATAGTTTATTTAGGTAAGGTAATTGGGTATCAACATCGACACAACGATGGCGTTTCCAAACGTCCAAGAAAATAATAGTATTGGTGCTGGAATTAGGGTTCAATCTCCTAAAGGGCCGTACAAGACTAATCCGCTAGCCCCGGATTCGTTCCGTAAACCCCCTGTTGTTTTAACACCATACAACCAAATGGACAGGCTTTATCAAAAGCTGCTCGAAAAAGTTGCGCCAAATGTACTTTTAGACGCTTATTTAAGCGAAAACGCCGTTACAAAAATGATTGAAAACAATCCCAATATTATGAATATATTGAAGAAACACAACGTTCCTTTGACAATAAATTTAGATAACGTAAAAGATATTAAAAAGGAGCATCTGTATTCTACAGAAAGTTTTGCGAGAGGAATAGCCTCAGAAATGAATCTGTCTCAGGCCGAAAAAGACACTATATGTAGAGGTGCACTATTCCATGATTTCGGTAAAATATTAATTCCTGCTGAGCTTCTAAACAAAAAGGGCAAACTTACAGCAGAAGAAAAGAAAATTGTTGATTTACATTCAACATTAGGCTACGAACTTTTAAAAACCACAAATTTAAGTCCTGAAGTTTTAGAAATAGTGAAAAATCACCATAAGCCATTAAATAAAAACCCCGACTTAAAAACTCAGATTGTTTCTGTTGCGGATATTTATTCAGCCCTAAGAACAGAACGCTCCTATAAACAAACTCTTTCCCAGGAACAGTCATTGAATATCCTAAGAAAATATTCAGAAATGGGTCAGGTCGATCCTCAAATCATTGAAGCCCTAACTGAACATGTAAAAATCCCGGATTTAACATTGGTTTAATTTGAAGAAATATTCACCATTACCGGCAGTTTATCTGCCTGGATTTTGTATATCGCTTCTGCACCTAGCTCTTCAAACGCGATTATTTCGGACTTTTTGATTCTGGAAGACAATAAACTTGCAACTCCGCCGATTGCAACAAAGTAGACGGCGTTGTTCTTTTTTATGGCTTCAGCAACTTCTTGATTTCTTTCACCTTTGCCTATTGTAGCAAGCAAGCCTCTGTCATACAGAAAGGGAGCGAATTTATCCATTCTGGAAGAAGTTGTAGGACCTATCGGGCCAATTATTTCACCAGGTTTGGAAGGGCAGGGGCCTGCGTATAAGATTATTTTGTCTTTGATTTCAAAAGGCAATTTTTCGTTGTTTTTAATCAAATCAATTATTCTTGCATGAGCTTCATCCCTTGCAACAAAGATTTCTCCTGTTAACAAGACCTGTTCACCTTCTTTTAGGTTCCTGATTTTTTCAGAATCTGAAACATTTACTTCTTTGATGCCTGAAAACAGACTCTCGTCTGAATCTAAAAAATCGTATTCATCAGACAAATATTCGATTTTATCCCCCAGTATTTTACAGCCGGCTTCTCTTGATGAATGGCAGTTTATGCATACTGAAACGGGTAAACAAGCTATGTGAGTGGGCGAAGTCAAAATATTAAGGTCTAAAACATAGTTATTATTGAATTCTTTAGGAGAATTCAGGTTTATATAGTCTTTAATCTCTTGAGAAAACAGCTCTAACTCATCATTTAAAGGCTTTTCGAGCAAAAGTGCCTTTTTAGCCAGCAAGGCTGATTTGTCAAAAGTCCCCCCTATTCCTACACCTATAAATAAAGGAGGACAAGAACTGGTTCCGGATTCTATAACGCTTTTTGCGATATATTCTTTTATCTCCTCACGTGATGAAGTCGGCAGCATCATTTGGGCTTTTGATTTGTTTTCTGAACCCGCACCTTTTATCAAAACATCGATTTTTACCTCTTCTCCGGGTACAATTTCCGTATAAATAATAATCGGCGTATTGGTATTTGTGTTTTTTCTCGATAGAAAAGCATCATAAACAACTGATTTTCTGAAATAATTCTCTATATAACAGTCCTTTACTGCTTGATTAACAGAATCATTCAAGTCAGCGCCTGTTATGTGAACATCCTGACCTACAGATAAAAACACCAGAACCTGGCCTGTATCTTGACATAAAGGCCTTTTTGTTTGATTTGCGATTTTGGCGTTCTCAATTATCGAAGCAAAAATCAGTTTCAAATTTTCATCCTGTTCAGATTGATAAGCATTCAATATTTTGGAATAAACTCTGCCGCTTAGTTTTGTATTGGCGTTATAACAGAGTTCATAGACGGCTTTTTTTATTGTATCAATCTTAACAACTTGCATAAAAAAATAATAGTCTTTCAATCTTAAAAGTAAAGTTTTTGAAATCGGATTGATAATGAAAACCAACAAAAAATATCTCTTAAATGAGAGAACGCCGGTTTTTTACTAAAACCGGCGCGGAGAGATTGATGGAAGAGTCTGCTTATTATCCTCTTAGCAGTGATAATGCTAATTGAGGTACACTGTTTGCTTGACTTAATACAGATGTTGTTGATTGTTGCAAGATTTGGTATTTAACCATCTCTGTACTAGCTCTTGCCATATCTACATCTAATACTCTTGATTTTGATTGTTCAATATATTGGTTAGATTCTATCAATGCATCATAGTTAGCTTGAAGTCTGTTAGAATAAGCCCCTAATAATGATCTGTCTGTTGTAATTTTATCTAACGCTATGTCGATTTTTTTCATGTAGTTCATTATTTCATCCGGGCCCCAATCTGATACTGAAGAGAAGCCAGCAGCTGACATTGCAGCATCCACAGCACCTGTTGTAACTTTTAGTTCAACATTCAGACCAGTTGTTGTTATTCTCATATTCGTAAGTGTAGAACCGATATCTAGTGAGTTTAATGCCGGATCAGTTCCTGCACCGAATTGTAATCTTAGTGAAGTTCTTGTTCCATCCAATAAAGGAATATTGTTGAAGTTGAATGCTTGTGCTTGGATATCTATATCACTTACCCTTTGCTTAATCTCGTTCAAAGTTGATATTTTGTTTTGAGTGTTATAGATTTCGTTAGCTGCCTGAATACATAGCTCTCTGATCCTTGTTAAGTGGTTTGTAACGATGTTCATACCGCCTTCTGCTGTCGCCATCAAGTTCAAACCGTCTTGGATGTTTTCTGAAGCTTTGGTGTTACCTTTGATTTGGTTTGTCATACCTACAGAGATTGCTAAGCCTGCTGCGTCATCTTTCGCGCTGTTGATACGTAAACCTGTTGATAACTGTTGCAACACATGGTTTAGACCATTGTTGTTGTTAATTAAGTTGTTCTGGGCAATTAATGCCGAGATGTTTGAGTTAACCGTGATTGCCATTTTTTCTCTCCTTCTCTTATCACACTCTCGTTATCGAAATGTTTTTCTCATACTTTAGTTTAGGTTTTATCTAATCAGAAATAAAAAAATAGCTAAAAATCTTGCCCTATAAAGAACTTAGGTGTATTATACTAAAGTATGAAATATCCTCCAAAAGGAGTAGAAATAAATAAAAATGCCGCATTTTATTATAAGCTCAAACTCAGTGGATAAAGGCTTTATCAACATTACAGACAAAGAATTGTACCATCATATAGCAAAAGTTCTAAGGATAAAAAAGGGCGAAAAGCTTCTCCTGATAGATGAAAACGAGTTTCAATACATAGCTCAAGTCGAGGATATTTCTTCTCAGTGTATCTATACTAAAGTTATAGAATCGCATAAATCATCAAGGAAACTGGATATAGAATTATATCTGGCTCAAAGCGTACTTAAACCGGATGCGCAGTTTAACGTTATCCAAAAGGCCACAGAGCTTGGCACAAAAGGAATAATACCTCTTTACACAGATAACTGCAGCGTTAAACAAAACCTGATAAAAGAAAAAACAGATAAGTGGCAAAAAATAGCGCTAGAGTCAGTAAAGCAGTGTGAAAGGGCAGATATACCTAAAATCCTTGAACCTAGAAAAATTAAAGATATAATTGAAAATAAAGAATTTGATACAATAATAGCTTTTGTCGAAAAGGACTCTAATTGTACACTTAACGAATTTTTCAAAAAAAATAAAGTTAAAAAAGACCACTCAATCCTCGCTATTATTGGGCCTGAAGGCGGATTTTCAGAAGAAGAATTCAAATTATTTGACAAATATAATATACCTAAAATAACTTTAGGAAACCTTATATATAGAGCCGATACGGCCGTTGTCGTTGCTCTTTCCAACATAATTTACGGTATTAAAAATGAATAACTATATAGAAAAAATACAAAATGACCCGGTAATAAACCTTATTATGCCTTATTTGAAGGGATACAAGGCGTATCTTGTCGGCGGTTTCATCAGAGACTTATTAATGGGATACGAAAACTTTGACAGGGATATTGTTGTCGAAGACTGCGACATAGAAAAGCTTTCCTTTGAAATATCAAAAAAACTTGAGGCCTCTTTTGTGCCCTTAGATACTGAAAACAAAATCTACAGAGTAGTTCTAAAAGACAAAACAAACTACATAGATTTTGCTGCCCCTATCGAAAATAACATTGAAAAAGACATTTTAAGAAGGGATTTAACCCTTAATGCCATTGCTTTTGATTTAAACAGAAACGAATTCATAGACCTTACTGGCGGCTTAAAAGACATAGAAAACCAAGTAATAAAAGGAATATCAGAGCAAAATTTTATTGACGACCCTTTAAGATTGTTAAGAATTTTCAGGTTTTATTCTAAACTTGGATTTAAAATTGATGATTCCCTGTCAGAGATTGTAAAAAAACATTCCTCTAAGATATTAAATCCTGCAAAAGAAAGAATAAACACCGAATTAATAAAACTCTTTGAAGGCAAGTATGCCGATTTAGCTTTAAAACAGATGGATAGTTTTTCCTTGTTGGAACTTATTTTCCCCATAATGAAAGCTGTCAAAACAGTGCCTAATAATCCTCATCATCATCTGGATTTGTTTAACCACAGTATAGAGACAGTGAAACAGGTTCAATTGTATTATGAAGATGCAAAGGAAGAAGTAAAAGAACATCTTGACTCAAATTCTATGGGAAACGCCAAGAGACTCGCTTTTCTTAAACTGGCGGCATTCTGCCATGATATTGGAAAACCGACAACCTGGACGATTGAGGAAGAAACGAAAAAACATCGATTTTTCAAGCATGATGATGTAGGTTCAAAACTTGTTTGCCCGATTTTAAAAGAACTTAAGTTTTCAAAAAAACAAATTGCATACGTGCAAAAGCTCATAAAATACCACATTTATCCATCCGCTGTCGTCTGTAATGAAGATTTTTCGGACAAATCTCAAATGAAATTCTACAGAAAAATGGAAACTGAAGTAATAGATGTCATCGCGATAGCGGTAGCTGACAGGTTATCCGCGCAAGGCCCTGAGATAACAGAAGAAATCACTTCAAAAAACATTTCCGGATTAAGCTGCCTGCTTAATAACTATATAAAGTTGAGAGATTCGATAAAACCTTTGCCTAAACTCTTAGATGGTCTAGAAATTATGCAAATAAAGAACTTGGAGCAGGGTAAAAGTCTGGGTGTTATTATAAAAAAACTAAAAGAAGCTCAACTTGCAGGCGATATAACATCAAGAGAAGAGGCAATAGAGTTTATTAATCGAATTGATGTTGATTAATATAATTTTTCATAATAAATTATCAGAATAACCGGAGGCATTCTAATGGAAACAGCAAATTTCGTTAAAAAAGTACTTTTTAAAACATTTATTATGGGATATATCCTGTTGATTGTTGCCACAATAATATATACCAAGTTTTTTGGCCCTATGTACAATTACGTCAACCATTTCTTCCCTATGTCGCAAGAAAAATTGTTGGATGTAGTTATTTATGCAATGAGCTATTGGAAAATAGTTTTATTCCAATTCTTTTTGCTTCCTGCAATCGCAATACATATAACAGAAAAAGTTAAAAAAGAAGATAAAACCGAGTAAGCGTTATTCTGAACAATTACAGTTTTCATATTTTCTTTGGATTTCAATAAGCTGCGGGTATAACACAAGGTTCATACCTAATTCCTCGGCTTTTTGCTGCGTATCGTTGACCAAATTTCTTATTTCCTGAGGGACATCGTTAATATATTTTATAAGCCAGTTGAAATCTATATTTAAAACAACATCATTTATGCCTGTTTTTTTGCATTTTAACAGCCACTTTTCAAGCTCATCTCTGTTGTCGTTAACTCCCGGAAGGATTATATATTTAAGCCTGACTAAGCTTTTATCTTTTTTCTGTGCTTTAGCGTATTTTTTTATGCTTTTCCATACCTGGTCATAAGTTTTTACGCCTTTGATCTTTTCGTGCATTTCTTTTGTAGCCGAATCTACAGAAATCAATAACTTCAACCCCATTTTTTTTATTGCGTTTTCTATCGATTTGCTGAATCTTATGGCGTTTGTATGTACAACTATATCTTTAAAGCCTTTAGAAACAAAAAGGTCCAAAAGCTTGTCGAATTCAGGATAAATAGTAGGTTCACCACCCGCAAAATCTATACTTACGTCTTCTGAAAACACGTTATTTTCTATAAAATCCTGCATTACAGGCAAAACCTTGAACGATTTAGTGTTTTCAAGCACGAAAGTCTCTGTCGGCGCGCTGCAATACAAGCATCTGGAGTTACATTCAACCCATGGGGTCAATAGAATCCTGTCTATATATTTTTCATCTCTTGAAGATGCTTCTTCACATTCCTTTTCGTGTAAACACATACAATCTATGCACTGAGAAGGTAATTCGTTTCTTTTCGCGTTTTCTCTATATGAATTTTTTAAAGCCCAAAACTTATCCCAATCAAACAATTCGCCGTGATAATTTTCATAAATAACGGGCCTTCCTCCTGTCGAAGGATTAAAATGACTGCAATTTCTGACGATATTACAATGGTCAAAAACAATACCATGTTCTAACCAGGGACACGTTTTATATTTCGCCATATTCCGCCTAACTTTTTTATACACAAATTATTTTACAAACATTATAATATAAATAACAGTTGCAACGTACAAATGCTATAAGCTATTATTAATTTAATAATATATTAGTTTGAAAGAAGGCTTGTCTTGATTTATAAAAGCTGTACTTGGATAGAAAGAGGAATTGATTTTTCAAAAGAGTCAATAAAAATCTGCTGTCTATGCAGACCGAATTTTTTAGGAAGAACAGTAATAATAGACGATTATAACGGAGGCCCTATAGACTGGGACAAATTTTTTGCATTTAAAAACAAAATCAGAAACCTTCACAAGCAAGGTGAAGTCTATTACAAATGCAAAGACTGCGTGTTTTTGGAAGAAAAAGACTGGCCTGATATAGACAAACAAATAGACACCATAAACATCGATCACTGGTCCAAATGCGATTCAAAATGCGTGTACTGCTACACGATGGAAGATAAAAAACTTTATAACTCGGAGAAAATATACCCTATTTTCCCGATAATAGAAGAAATGATAGATAAAAAATATCTTACACGAATTGACCATGTCAATTTTGCCGGAGGGGAAGTTACCGTACTTAAAGAATTTGAAAAACTTTTGAACCTCCTTCTTCCCTTATGTAGAGAAGGCTGCCCCCCTATAATGATTCATTCTTCTGCAACAAATTTCAGTAAAGCGATAGAAACAGGCCTTAAAAACGGATACATAGAACTTGTTGTATCACCTGATTCAGCAACAGAAGAATTACATAAAAAAATAAAACAAGTCCCATCTTATAAAAGGGTATGGAATCATCTTGAAAAATACGCCAAAGCGCAGTCTAAAAAAGGACTTGTCAAAACAAAATATATTGTTCTGGAAGGGATAAACGACAACAAAACCGAAATTGAGAATTTTTTGTTGAAGACTAAAAATATCGGAATATCATCTGTAATCTTTGAGATTGAAGGCAGATGGCTAAACATAAATAAAGAAAACGAAAATAAGCTTGTCCAAATGTTTGAAGTTTTTGATTTCGCGGAAAATAAAGCCAAAGAACTTGAACTCGATTTTGCACTCTACGACAGAGCAAAATTAATGATGGAAATAAAAAAGCATAACGTCACTTACTAAAATGAAGAATAAAACTTAATATATCTATGTATATAATTTTGAAAAGTAAAACCTTTTTACTATAATCAATCTTGTAAAGTGAAAAATATATAAGGATATTAATTATGAACTCAGTCGTTTTAGTTGGCCGCGCGGGACAAGACCCTGAAATGAAGTATTTTGAGTCAGGAAAGGTAAAAACAACTTTTTCTATGGCGATATCAAGATGGGACTCCAAATCAAAAGGAGAAGTAACAGACTGGTTTAATATCGAACTATGGGATAAAGCCGCGGAAGTTGCCGGCGAATACGTCAAAAAAGGTCGCTGGGTAGGTATTGACGGCAGACTTGTCGCCAACAAATGGAGCGGTCCGGACGGCGTTCAAAAAGAAAGATTTATAATAAGAGCTAATTCCTTAAGACTATTGGGCAAAAACGAGAACTAATCAGGATTTCATATGTTTATTTCAAATTCAATAGGAATAATAGCCGATGACTTAACAGGCGCAAATGATACAGCGCTTCAGTTCCATCTTAGAGGTTGCAACACTCAAATTGTACTGGATTACAATGACCTTCCTGAATGCAAAACCCATACTCAGGCATGGGCAATATCTACAGAAAGCAGAAACTGTGACCCTGAAACAGCAAAAGAAAAAGTCAAAATCGCCACAAAAAATTTAATTGAAAAGTTAAATATAGATTGTTTTTACAAAAAAATTGATTCCACTCTCAGGGGGAATATAGCGGTAGAAGCACTTGCGATGCTTGAAGTGTTGGAATGGGATGCTGCAATAATTCTTCCCGCTTTTCCAAACGAAGGAAGAATAACAATAGGAGGCTATCACCTATTAAAAGGTATTCCGATAGAAAGAACGGAACTTGCAAGAGACCCTCATTCACCTATTTATGAGTCTCACATTCCTCTGATCCTGAAAAAGCAGTTAAAAGAAGAAGATCAAGATCTTGTTGCCCTTCTGGAGCTAAAAACCGTAATGAAAGGCGCAGGGCCAATCCTTGTTGAACTTAATAAACTTATTACTCAAGGAAAAAAATTAATCGTAGTCGATGCTGTTTCTACAACCGATATTGAACAGATCGTACTTGCAATTGAAAAATGCACTCACAAAATTTTACCTTGCGGCTCCGCCGGTGCTGCACAGGTTCTTGGAAATATCTGGCTACCAGATATGAAATACCAGCATATTGCCAAAGTAATACCGGAACTTCCAAAGCTTATAGTATCAGGAAGCTCAACTGAATTGACGAAAAATCAGATTAAAAAACTGGCGGATGATGATTATTTTGAGAACACATACTTTATAGAGCTTAAACTTGAAAACATTCTTAATCAAGATTTTGAAGAAGTGGCCGAAAGAGCTTCAAGGAATTTGATAAAAGACAATATTGTCGTTGTTCATTCTTCGCAATTAATAGAGAACCGTGAAGAATTGCAGAATGTCCTCTTCCAACATGAACTCACCAAACAAAAGTTTACCTCATTGATAGGCGACTATCTTGCAGCTATTACAAAAAAAATTATCGAGCAAAAAGACGTCATCCTTATAACGATAGGCGGAGAAACATCTTATAAGTGCTGCAAGGCAATAGACAGCCAAAACATCCAACTTATAGACGCTGTCGCACCCGCTATTCCTTTATGCATAGACCATAAGGCTCAATGGATAGTAACAAAATCAGGAAATCTTGGAAATCCAAACACCCTGGTTGAAGTCTTAAAATATTTCGAGCAACATAAATAATGAAAAAAATTGCGATAACCCTTGGAGATCCTAACAGTATTTCTCCGGAGATTATTATCAAATCATTAAACAAATTAAACCTTCCACCAGAGAAGGTTATTATAATCGGGAACGAGCTGGTTTTTGACTTTTACGAAAAAGAATTAAACCTAAAATTAAACAATAATTACGACATAATTAATATCCCTTTTGAAACAAAAGACTTAAAAATACGTCTTGAAACAAAAGAAGCAGGTGCATTTTCTTTCAAAGCGATAGAAAAAGCATGTGAACTTGCTAACAATAAAGAGATAAAAGCAATTGTAACAGGGCCTGTTTCTAAATTTGCAATGAACATGGCGGGATATCACTATGCGGGACAAACGGAAATAATAGAGAAATTAACAAAAAAAGAAGGACAGAAGGCAGAAATGCTGTTTATATGCGAGGATATAAGGATATTTCTTCTGACAAGACACATTGCATTAAAAGAAATTCCAAATATGCTTAAAAAAGATTTTATAACCGAAAAAATAATAAATTTGAATAACTCTCTTAAAAAAGACTTTGGAATTGAAAAACCTAAACTTGCACTGTGCTCTCTAAACCCCCACGCCGGAGAAAACGGTCTTTTTGGAGATGAAGAAATAAAAGAATTCATTCCAGCCATCGATAGCCTGAAAGAAAACGATATCGATATTTATGGTCCATTCCCATCCGACGGATTATTCTCAAACCTTTCCAAGGACTTGAAAGAAAACAAAAAACCGACCTACGACTGTTATATAGCGAGCTATCACGATCAAGGCCTTATACCGATAAAACTCTTAGCAATAGATAATTCTGTAAATACTACTATAGGTCTGGATATACTGAGAACCTCTCCTGCACATGGGACAGCCTTCGATATTGCCGGTAAAAATTTAGCAAACGAAAACAGCATGACCTGTGCCCTAAATATAGCCGTAAATTCATAAATAACAATAAAAAAAACGGCATCAACAATTTAAACGATTTACTTGATTTTATTCCTTGAAGTAGGATAATTATATTAAGTGTAAATTGTGATTTTTTTCACACCAACGTTACATTCGCCTATAACATATTTGAAAACATATATTTACAAAGGAGAGTAAAATGACAACTGCAAGTCAGACAAAAATCGACTACAAAAAGATTGATGAGATTATTGAATCTTATTCTGCTAAAAAAGCCAATCTTATTGCTATCCTACAAAAAATTCAAGAAGTATACAGATACCTGCCGGTTGATGTTATGACTTACATTGGAACAAAAATTGAAGGATTATCACCAGCAACAGTATATGGAGTTGCAACTTTTTATGCACAATTCAGCTTAGACCCAAAAGGCAAATTTGAAGTAAAAGTTTGCGACGGAACAGCTTGTCACGTAAGAGGTTCTATGCCTGTACTAAGAGCTATCCAAGCAAAATTAAATCTTCCAGAAGGGAAACTAACAACAGATGACGGATTGTTCTCTTGCGAAACAGTAAGTTGCCTCGGCGCTTGCGGGTTAGCTCCTGTTGTTGTCATAAACGAAAAAGTTTATCCTCAAATGACAACTGACGCAATGAAAGTTGTTTTAGACACTATTATTAAAGAAGAAAAAGAGGGCTAATATGGTAAACACGCTAAGTATAAATATTTCAGACGAAAAGAAGAAAGCGCTGGAATCTTTGACAGCTCAGGGACTAAGAGTACTTGTTTGCGCAGGTACCGGTTGCGTTGCTAACGGTTCCCTTGAAGTCATAAATAAATTCAATGAACTTGGAGCAAACGTTTCAATTCTTTCAGACCATGACAAAATGACAACGGTTCCAACAGGATGCCACGGGTTCTGTGAACAAGGTGTTTTAGTTATAATACCTGATTTGGACGTGACTTATGTAAAAGTAAAATTAAATGACGTTGAAGAAATCGTCGAAAGCCACATTAAAAACGGCAAACCTGTTGAAAGACTTTTATATACAGACCCGAATACCGGTAAACATATATTCAAAAGTGAAGAAATTAATTTCTATGCAAAACAAACAAGAACTTCGCTTGCAAACTGCGGGCACATCAACGCTGAATCTTTAGATGAAGCTGTTGCCGTAGGTGGTTATGAAGCTTTAGCAAAAGTTTTAAAAGATAACAGCCCTGAAGCAGTTATAGATGAAATCGAAAAATCAGGATTAAGAGGAAGAGGAGGCGGAGGCTTCCCTACAGGCAGAAAGTGGAGATTTACTGCCGCAGCTCAAAGCGAAAAAAAATATGTAGTATGTAACGGCGACGAAGGAGACCCGGGCGCATTCATGGATAGAAGTATAATGGAAGGTGACCCTCACAAACTTCTTGAAGGTATGGCTATAGCGGGATACGCGATAGGCGCTGATGAAGCGTACATATACGTAAGAGCTGAATATCCTCTTGCGATTAAACGTTTAAGAATAGCAATAGCTAAAGCTGAAGAAGCAGGATACCTTGGACAAAAAATAATGGGAACTGACTTCAACTTTGTTATCCACATCAAAGAAGGTGCCGGAGCATTCGTTTGCGGTGAAGAAACTGCACTAATCGCTTCAATCGAAGGTGAAAGAGGTATGCCAAGACCGAAACCTCCATTCCCTGCTAACAAAGGTTTATTTGGAAAACCAACCTTGATAAATAACGTTGAAACTTTAGCTAACGTTCCTGTAATCATAAACAAAGGCGCTACTTGGTTCAGCTCTCTTGGAACTGAAAAGTCAAAAGGTACAAAAACATTCGCATTAACAGGCGAAGTTAACAATACGGGCCTTATTGAAGTTCCAATGGGAACAACTCTAAGAGAAATCGTATTTGATATCGGCGGCGGAATCAGAAACGGCAAAAAATTCAAAGCCGTTCAAATCGGAGGTCCATCAGGCGGTTGTCTAACAGAAGAACATCTTGATCTTCCAATGGATTATGATTCACTGATCGCAGCCGGAGCAATGGTTGGCTCAGGCGGTCTTGTAGTAATGAACGAAGACACTTGTATCGTCGAAGTTGCAAGGTTCTTCATGAACTTTACTCAAAACGAATCTTGCGGAAAATGCGTTCCTTGCAGAGAAGGAACCAAAAATATGTTAAAAATCCTTGAGAAAATCGTTAAAGGCCAAGGAGAAATGAAAGATCTTGAAATCATCGAAGAACTTGCATTAGCGGTTAAAGACGGTTCATTATGCGGTCTTGGAAAAACAGCTCCAAACCCGGTTCTTTCTACTCTTAAGTATTTTAAAGATGAATATTTGGCTCACATTCAAGATAAAAAATGTCCTGCCGGAGTTTGTACAGCAATGAAAACTATTACAATCGAAGAATCTCTTTGTAAAGGCTGTTCAAAATGTGCAAGAATTTGTCCTGTGGGGGCAATTACAGGTGAGATCAAATCTCCATATAAAATTGACCAGGAAAAATGTATTAAATGCGGCGCTTGCTTAGACTCTTGCCCGTTTAAAGCTATTAACCAATCGTAAGAGTAAGAGGATAAAGAATATGAACACATTATTTATAAATGGAAAAGAAGTTGAATATACAAACGAACCGAATATTCTTGAAGTAATGAGAAAACACGGTTACAATGTTCCAACTTTTTGCTATCGTCCGGATCTAACAGCTTTCGGCGCTTGCAGAATGTGCGTTGTCGAAATTGAAGGCAGAGGAATACAATCATCTTGTACAATGCCTCCTGAACCTGGTTTAAAAATCGAAACCAATACAGCAAGAACCAGAAGAATCAGAAAAACAGTACTTGAATTAACTTTGGCAAACCACGACAGAGAATGTACGACCTGCGAAAGATCAGGAACCTGTGAACTTCAGAAATACTCTGAAGAGTACGGTATTAGAAATCTTAAGTATGCTCAAAAAGAAGAATTTTTACCGATTGATGATTCTAACCCTTCAATCATTAGAGATCCTAACAAGTGTATTCTTTGCGGAGCTTGCGTTAGAGCCTGCACAGAACACCAAGGACACAGCGTTTTAGGCTTTGCAAACAGAGGTTCTAAAACAATGGTTCAACCGATGGCAGGTAAAAACATGGGCGAAGTTGACTGTGTATATTGCGGACAATGTGCCGCTGTATGTCCAACAGGCGCTTTAACAATAAAATCAAACGTTGAAGATGTTTGGAAAGAAATAACCAATCCTGATAAAAAAGTTGTAGCACAAATTGCCCCATCAGTAAGAGTTGCGTTAGGCGAGATGTTCGGTCTTGAGCCCGGCGAAAACTCAATCAAGCTTATAAGTGCAGCACTTAAAAACATCGGATTCGATTTGGTATTCGATACTAACTTCTCAGCTGACTTAACAATCATGGAAGAAGGAACAGAGTTCTTAAACAGATTAAAAGAAGGCAAAAACCTTCCTCTATTCACTTCTTGTTGCCAAGCTTGGGTTAAATACGTTGAACAATCACATCCTGAGATGATTAACCACTTATCATCATGTAAATCTCCTCAAGGTATGTTGGCTTCAGTTATAAAAGAACTTGTTCCGAAAAACTTTGAAGGGTTCACTCAAGAAAATCTTGTAAGCGTATCAATAATGCCTTGTACAGCTAAAAAAGTTGAAGCAAAACGTCCTCAACTTATGACAAATGACAGATACGACGTAGACTACATCCTTACAACACAAGAACTTGGCAAAATGATCAAAGCCGCAGGAATTGACCTTGCTAAACTTGAACCACAAGAACTTGATACACCATTTGGAGAATACTCCGGTGCAGGAACAATCTTTGGTGCGTCAGGCGGCGTGGCAGAAGCTGCTGCAAGAACTGCTTATGAATTAGCTACAGGTGAAGCATTAAAAGACGTCGACATCAAAACTATGCGTGGTATGGATAAATCAAAAATCACGGAATTAGATTTGAAAGGTACAAAAATAAAAGTTAAAGTTGTAAGCACTCTTAAAGAAGCTGAAAAATGTATCCAAGAAGTTAAAGAAGGCAAAGCTGACTATCAATTGCTTGAAGTTATGGCTTGCCCGGGTGGATGCATCAACGGCGGCGGACAACCTATAAGCTGCAACGACAGCAACATCAAAGAAAAAAGAGCTAAAGGTTTATACAATGATGACGCTACTTCTGTAGTAAGAAAATCACATGAAAACCCTGCAATCAAAAAACTTTATGATGAATTTTTCGGAAAACCAAATTCACATAAAGCACACGAGATGCTTCATACTACGTATGAAAACAAGCTTGAAGGCTCTTATAAAGACATAAAATAGTCAATATAATCTATTAAAAAAAGGAAGCTTATAGCTTCCTTTTTTGTTTGGCGTTTTTGCCATTATAAAACTCTTATATTACACAAAAAGACCAGATTCATCATCTGGTCTTTTTTAAGTTGGAAAAACTAATTACTAATTACTGCCTCTTCTAGAAAATTTGTTTGTTCTTTTCTTATATTTATTAGCATTTAATTTATTACGTTCAGCTTTTTCCTTTTTTTGGTTGTTCTTAGCCAATTGATTCTCCTAACTATTTTCTGTAGCAGTCTGAACAGTAAACAGGTCTATCACCTTTTGGCTCAAAAGGAACTGTTGTTTCACAACCGCAAGCGCTACAAGTAACTGTGTATTTAGGTCTGTCATAAGAAGAAGATCTTCTTTGACCGCCTCTTTGGCTAGATGTTTTTCTAGCAGAGCGGCATCCCGGGCATCTTTTTGGAGTTGAAAACCCTCTTTGCGCGTAAAATTCTTGATCCTCAGCTGAGAATGCAAAAGTAACACCGCAATCAGCACATGTTAGTTCTTGGTCTTGGAAATTTTGATAATTCATAAAAACGTTCTTTCAAATATTGTAACATTATTACTATCACATAAATACGTAAAAAAGTCTATGAAAAAATTGCAAAATATGAACCTAAATGTAATATTTTGTATAGTATAGCATGATATTATTAAATACGAATGTGTGTTCTGATATGTAAACTAAAACTATATTTTTTGGAAGATATAAATATATTCGTGTTTAAAAATATAAAAACCGCCATTTAGGGCTCTATATCTCCATAAATTAGCCGTTTTGCCTTTTGCTCTTTCGTTACCTTCAATATTTTTGATGATTATTGCTTTTGTGATAAATCCGAGTTCATTCATCTTTCTTGCGCATTCAGAGCCTAAGGGATAAATTTGTCCATTGGCATACTTATCGCCGATAATTAATGCAGCAAAACGTCCTTTCTCAAGCAAATCATAACCATTTTTAGCAACTTTTCCGAACAAATCATAGAAGGCTTCTGTTGAAGCACAGTTAGATAAATCTTCCTCTTTATCGGAAAATTTAATTATGTTGTCATAAGGCGGATGAAGCATCAAGAATTGAGCTTTTTCTTTGCCCAGGATGTCCAGCCTTGCCTGAATTTTATCTTTTGCGACTTTTGAAGCACTGTCTGCACAGATTATATTAGCTTCCAAAACGAGTTCCTTGGGAGAAAACTTCTCGCTGATCTGCTCTGCCAACTCGGGTTTGAGTTCAACTCCTATACATCTTCTACCCATGTTAATAGCTTCGATTGCAGAGGTACCAGATCCCAAAAACAAATCTAAAATAATATCATTCTTTTTTGTAAATCTTTCATACAACTGCTGGGCAATTTGAGGAATATAATTGCCATGGTACTCGTTAGAATGGCCATTTGATCTGTCTCTGGAGTCGAATTCCCACCAAGTATCTGTTTTTATATGAGAATATTCTTTCCAATTATTTAAATCAATGTCACTATAAGGCTTTGTTTGAACCTTTGGTTTATCAACGACCTTTAACTCAGGTTGCTGAAAATTCTCCTTAAGCTTTTTATTGCTAACTCTTGCCATAATTCCCCAATATTTTATTACATCTATTTGTTCAGTATATAAAAATATTAGGCATACGAAATCATTATAATAGATGAATTTATTTTTTAGGTTTTTTAGAAGCAGCAGGAGCAGGGATTGGTGTAGCTATTGCATTATATTTTTTTACCACCCAATTCACAATGTCAACATTCATTCCAGGATTCACTTTCAGCATTAAAATGCCTATGCCTCCGTTGGGGTATGCTTTTATCGTAAATTCACCCTGAGCAAACCTTTTTAAATAATTTGCCTGACTTATTGAATATTTATCTTTACCGCTTATCCCCACCAAAATTGGAGTGGAACCTAAATTTGCCAGAGAAATTGGTATATAAAGTCCTTTAAACTTTGTGGAAGGCGATAACAAGACTATTGCTTTAGGTTTGACTTTCATCTTATCAGCAACCAAAACAGCCGTGTTAGCTCCGATATCGGCACCCACTATGACCATGTGAGATATTGATATATTCTTATAATTTTCGCCCATGTATTGAATAAGACTCAAAATATCTGAAGGATATTCCAAATAACTTTTTTCAGACATATAAAGCCAATATTTTTTCTTGAAATTTTTATCATATGTACTGGAGCCATGGCCTCTAAAGTCAACAGCCAAAACGGCAAAACCGGCCTGATTAAACTGAGAAGGCATATCCAGCCAGTATTTGCTTGAATAACCTATTGAATGAAGCAAGACTACAAGCGGGTATTTAGCTCTTTTTTCTTTGGGTAAAGAGAGTTTCCCATGGATTAAAAATCCGTCTTTGGTTTCAAACTCTATGTCGATATCCGATTTAGAGGATTTTTTGCTTACACCTGCAGAAAAAGCAGCTGTCACGGTCGTGAAACAGAAAATCAAAACCAAAAAACACACTGCCAGAGTTTTTCTGTATTTAGAAAAACCCTTAGCTATATAAATAAATTTGCCGGTTGCCTGATTCATTTTTTGAAGCAAACAAGCACCACTCTCTCTTATTTTTTTTCTCATAACTTTGCCTATTAACTTTATGTTCTTTCTCTCGTATTATTTTTTCAGATTTATAAGCGCATCTACGATTACCGGATCCCACTTTATTTGAGATTCTTCTTTGATTATCTCAAGAGCTTTGTCGACAGACATAGCTTCTCTGAATGAACGGTCAGAAACCAGTGCACTATAAGCATCTGCCACCGCTATAATTCTTGAGCCTAAAGGAATGCTATAACCCTTCAAGCCTTCAGGTTCACCTCTGCCATCCCATCTTTCTTTGTGATAGTGAATGTAAGGTATGACTTCTGATAGGAAGTTTATGCTCATAAGGAGGTTAACGCCTACGTTAGGATGGTTTTGAAGTTTTTCCCAATCTTCTTTTGAAAGCTTTTCTTTTTTATTAAACAGCTCTTCAGGAAGGGTAATTTTACCTATGTTTCTAAGTAAAGCGGCATAATATATTAAGTCTTTTGTTTTTTCATTTAATTCAATATACGTAGAAAGATCTCTGGCCAAATCAGCTACTTCCTGAGAATGGGTATTCTTAAACTGACTCTTGGCATCTACAGCTCTGGCAAGGTTTTCTACGAATAATTGCTGCTCATCGCCAAGGTCTCCAATCAAAGAAGTGAGCTCCGCACGGTTTTGTTGCAATTGCAACAATGAGACATCTTCGCTTTCAATTAACCTTGCGGTTTCTTCTGTAAGTTTTTGAAGAGTCATTGAAGTAGCAAATAACTTAGATGTAACTTCAATAAGCTCGATGAATTCAGAAGATAAGGTTTTTTCTGAGTAATTCTGTATTACAATTACGCCGACTGTCTCAACGTTATTATGCATTGGAACAGCGACATAGTAAGAGGCTTTATCTTCGTTTAATTTCAAAATCGGCTTGAATTCTTCACTAGAGCTGCAATTTTTAATCTCGACAGTTTTTTGGGAATTATATGCTTTTGCTGCTAAAGTTTTATCTGCAATGCTGTAGCCGATATCATATGAATAGACATCATCATTAAAATCCAATGAAGAGCCGACTAAAACTAAATCATTTTTTGTTTTATCAAGCCCTTTTGCATTATCCTTTGACAAAAACACATGACAAGCATCAATATCCAGCATCTGCTTTATAGTTTTGGCAATAGAATTGTAGATAATATAGTCTTCTTTGTTGTTAAAACCAAGAATACTCAATGTATTATCTATAGAATAAATCGAAATAAGTTCTTTTAGCTGATTTTTCAGGCTAGCTGTTTTATCAACCGGTTTATGACCGATTTTCTGCGCAAGATCATCTGATATAAGATGTTCAGCCAAGAAATCTCCCAAATTTAAAGCAAAAATCTCTTCTAAAGGGTCAGCATCCATCAAATCCGCGCTGCGTGAAAATAGAGATACCCCTTGTTCTAATTTTTCTTCTTTCATGTGTCTTCCTATTTTGTTCTTCTCTTTTATTTAATCCTTGTTTTTGATTTAGGATCGGGGCGAAATTTTTATAATAAAAAACCTCACTTTAAACTTATCGGCACATGTGAATTTAAACTTTGATGTTGTTTACAAAACTTTATACTTTAGTTGTAGATAAAATACCTAAAAGTCTGAAAATCAATCATTATAATAATTAAATACATTTATATAGAAATTATGTAAACAAATGTAACAACCTCATACAAAAAGCTTAAGATTTCTACTAACTATGTCGAAGTATAAAACATAAGTAATAACGGGAAATGGCAATGAGTCTTAACATCACAAACTATACATCTAAAATAAATACTCCAGCTATCGATGTACAAGCTGTTAAAGACATCACTAGCCAAATTTTCGATAAACAATCTATTCAATCTGTTGAATTAGACAACTTAAACCTTTCTAAATTCAAAAGAGTAGATCTTGGCTTAGACTTATACAGCAAAAGAACAGATGCTGAAGTAGCTTCTCAAGTAGCTATAAGAAACGCTGGCGTTGATGTAAAACTTAACCAAAACTTCATAGCTAACGTTCAATACTTAAACGCTCAAGCAGCTCAAACATCTCACAAAGCAACAAAAGCAGTTGAAGGAAAAATCATTGTTCCTCTAACTGAAGACAACCAAGTAAATTTAAGAGAAGTATTCGCTCTTCCAAAATCAGCTCAAATATTTGAATCACAAAATTTAAACAAAGATAAAAGAGGTTCTAATCCATTTTCTTACCAACAACCAGCTGTTAAGAAAGATAAAAACGAATCAGAACCATTAAGCATATTTGCCTAATACGATTATTACTTGATTTTTATGCATGAGACCTCGGTCTCATTTTTTTTGCCTTGTAAATCGTTTTATTAAAAGCAAAATCAAAACGACATCTCAGTCTATGTTCTTGACGGCATTTTTTTATTAACTAAAGCATAAAATAAAATAAGCCGAAGTGGATAGTAATTACGGAAGCTATGTCCGGTAGAAGAGTTGAACTACGGCTTACACTTAGCATTTTTTGTAGCCGGCGTTTTATACTATATAAAACCTAATATTAAGCAAAAAAAAAGGTCTATAAGACCTGAAGTTGTGGAATTTTTTTGTGTTCCTCTGTGTGTGTGTGAAGTGTGTGGTGTAAGTAGTGTGTTTAGTGTTTAAATCTTTTTCTCTCGTTTTGATTTTCTCTTTTTCTCTCGTGTTTTGCTTAGCTCTCTCGATTTTCTCTCTTGTGGTCTTAACCGTCTTGGGTTTTGTGTTCTCATCCTCGTACTATAATAAAGTATTTTGTATATAAAAAATTGCTAAATTTGCTATCATTTTTATATACTTATGAAATATTTCTTAACAATTGTCGGATTTGTTTTTCTGCATAAAAAAACAGATGCTAAAATCGCATCTGTTTTTAAATAATAATTATTTAAATTACGCTTTTTCTACAGGTTTTGGTTTAGCAATAGAATCTTTAACTTTGACTGCGGCTGCTATTCCCAAAGATGATAATGCTGCCATTGCAAGATAAGTAGCAAACCCAAAAGCATTTGTTTTGGCGACTTTCTTCGCTAAATCCGGAGTTAAAAGTTGTTTAGCAAATTTATTGCCTCTAAAGGAAGCTAAACCTTCTTCTAAAAGAGTTGGCAAGAATGCTGCGAAAGTTAATTTTCCTGCATTATTTTTAACAAACGTTGTTGCTTTATCCACTCCGTTTTTAGGTTCTTCACCGGGGGCTTTTTTGGTTTTCCAAAGGGCAATTAATGCTATTGGTATCGCTAATTTTTGTAGCGGTCTGGATTTTTGCAGAATTTTACCGATTTTGCTTATTGTATGATTTACTGCATGTCCGGCTTCGTGGAATGAAGCCAAGGCAAGCTGTTTTCCTTCCGGCAGAACTATTTTTTTAGATTTAAATGCATAAAAAGCATTTTCACCGTTTTTAACCATGGAGCTATATGTTTTTCCCATGAACTCCTTGAAAGATTTAGGCATTATTTTTGATGTAAATCCATTCTCGAGCTCTTTTGCCATTATCTCGTTAATTTCTTTAGAGTTCTCAGCTGTAGCCCTTATTATTTCAACGCCCTTGTCTGAAAGACCCGAATTTTTAACAACTTTAGAGAAAGCGTCTTTTATAGAAGTAAATTCATCCGCTGTTAAATCATTGCTTAATTTGGCCATTTTTTTCATTAAATTGGGAGATATAACTTGGGCAGGATATTGCACTGCCGTAGAAACAGCAGATCCAACTAATACTCCTCCTACACAAGCACCAACACCAGGTTTCTTATACTGCTGATTGTCGCCGTTAATAGCTGTCATTAATGTTCCCCTCCAGATTAAGTTAAACGGTATAACTTTAATAAAACAATCGAGGAACAATATTTGCCATAATAAGCTAATTAAAAACAGTTATTTTACATTTATACAAAATAAATATTTGACCGATTAATCAACAAATGCGTTCTTTAACCTATCCACGCATGCCTGAGAACTATGGTGCCATTCACGGTATGAAATTCTAATTATTTTTAGTCCGGATCTCTCGAGGATAACATGTTTTTTAACCTGGGTATTGTACATTTTTTTGTTATCTTCCACGCCGTCACATTCAACCAGAACAATATCTCCTAAAGGGTTTTTAACAATAAGGTCTGTACTAAAACCAGCGATTTCCATGCCTGCGATTACATCATAACCTTCTTGTCTTAGGTGCTCTGCGACAGTCTTTTCAAATTTGTTTTTGTATATATTTTCGTCTATCTCAGAATCCAAAGACAGTTTTAAAGAATTTCTGTTCTGGTATGTTTCAACATACTCTATATAATCCCTTAAAAGCCCTGGAGGCAGTGATTTTGGGTCTTTAGAAAGAAACGAGATAAGTTTTTTTCTTGCTCTTGTTATAGCAACGTTGAATAAATTTGGTTTTTGCAAAAATGTCAAACTCTGCACAAAGCTGTTATTAGCAACCGTCCAGGAAAGAATCATAATGTCTCTTTCATCCCCTTGGAAGGTATGAGCGGTTCCGACTTCTATTCTGTGTTTTCTTAAAGTCGTTTCTGAGAATACTTGCGAGATAGCTTTTGTAAGCATATCGACCTGGCCTCTGAAAGGAGAAATTATTCCTATAGAAACAGGCTCCTTGTCAGAAGTTTTTTCTTTGTTATCTTCCAATATTATTTCGTGTAATTTTTTAACGATGGCTTCTGTTTCAGGCATATTTCTTGTAGTTTCATAGTCTACTTTGCCATCAGGAACGATATAAAGCTCTAAAACCTTGTTGTCTTCAAAGTTTTTGCTCATAATTCTCATTCTGGAGCCGTAAAATTCTTTATTGCTAAAATCTATAATCGGGGCAAGACTTCTGAAATGTTCATCCAGCAAGACGGGGCTTGTAGAATAATAGTTTGCCAAATCGAACATGGAGTTAGTTCTGAAACGCCACATAAGCTGGTATTTGTCAGGTATTTCATACTGACTTAAGAAAGACTGTTCTTTTGCTTTTTCCAAAAATGAAAGATGAGGCAGCTGTTTGTCATCACCTACTATCACAGCTTTTTTTGACCTGAACAAGATAGGGAAACAGCTTGCTATATCACACTGAGAGGCTTCATCTATAATTGCGACATCAAATAAACCGGGCTTCATAGGTAGTGAGCCTGATACGGCATATGTAGTTACACACCAGCAAGGGAAGGCCTCTAAAAGCGGTTTAAAATCCTCATCTTCAAGAAGTCTGTTTTGAAGATTTCTTTTTCTTTCAACAAGCGCTTTTGTGTGAACAATCAGTCTTTGACGTTTGATTTGGTCTCTCAAAAGACCTTTTAACGCCTCTCTTCTTTTGCCTCTTAGAATTTCAACGGCTAGATTTCTCTGTTTTTTCTTAAGAAGTTTGATTTGCGCCAAAAGTTGATGAAGGTTTCCTATCTTAAATATTTTTGCTTCAATCGTTCTGGCTTTGGCGGAAAGCGCGCTCAATTTTAATTCTTGTCTTAATCTTTCAATATTTTCATAATCAGGATTAAAGTCTATGAGTTTTAGTAGTCTTCTTAAATTAAAAGAATTCACTTTATTAGACATATCAACAAAAATGCCTGATTTTTCAAGGTTTTTTTCTAAATTTGAAACAAGTTTTTCAACCTCTTGGATTTCATCCTGTTTTAATTTTTTTGTTATAAATACTGATTTTCCGAGTTTTTTCTCGTTTTCTTCTCTTTCCGAAACAATAGTATGCCATTCGTTCTCGAGGTTAATAATGTCTTCACTCTTCGCCTCAAGCTCTCTTATTGTATTTATAAGGTTATGCATATCCTTTACATCAACCAAGACAGCGTTTTCGTAACCTGTGTCCAAATCAACTTTGTTTGAGATCAAATCCTGAAGAGCAAATGAAAGTTGTTTTTGATAGTTGGGTCTACCTGCTCTTAATGCCAGATATGGAGCACCCAATTCGTTTAGCCTTTCAGCAACGACGTCTGTAGCTTTGTCCATTCGTGAAGCCACCAGTACTGTTTTTCCATTTGCAATCAGATGTGATACAAGGTTAACTATAGTCTGAGACTTACCTGTTCCGGGTGGGCCGTATACTGCTACAAGAGGGTTTTCTTCAATCTTTTTAATTACATCTTCCTGAGAATCACTCAATGACAAAGGAGTAACCGCAACAAAATCCTTTAACTGTTTGTCTTTTTTAGAAGGTTTATCAATTATCTTTCCTTTACCTTGAAGATACTCTTCATTTACGATGTTAAGAGCCGTTTCCCTGAATATACCGCTGGACTTTTCAGATATTTGAGTCAGCTCATGCAAGACTCCTGCAGTAACAACAGGTCTTTTGGTCAAAATAATTGCGCTTTGATTAGTTAAAGAAACTTTTTCAATTTTAACTTTTAATTTAGGTTTTTCTTCTTCTTCGGTTATCTCGTCAAGATTGTCATAATTAATTACTTTTGCTTCTTTGAACTCCGACGGAGTGGAAGACAAATTATTTTCGGTTTCATCGTCTTCATGTGTAACTTTTACCTCTAAATCAGGAATAATGGACTTTAATGTTGTTAAAAATATCTGAAGACTCTCTTCTGTTAAAGGAAGCTCGGGGACAACGTCCAAAAGCCCATCGAGCATATGCTCCATCTCGTCTTCATCATCATTTTTATTCATAAGAGCGGTTAGCGCCCCGGTATTTAGAGATAAAACCTCATCTTGCAGAATACAGTTAATATTTAATCCTTCACGCTCTAACTTGCATGGCATATACAATAGAGGCGTAAGAAACTCATTATGTTTTTTGCTCTTGTTGCTTTTCCCGACCAAAAACAAATAACCGTAGATAAGATACTTGTCTTTCTGGCTCATTTCTGTCTGAATCATAAGTTCTGTCAAATAGCTGTTAGACCCATCAAGACTCAAAGGCTCATTGAACCTTGTGAACAACCTTTCCTCAGAAAGGATAGACACTTCCTGTCCTTC
The DNA here is from genome assembly GCA_023421795.1 of Cyanobacteria bacterium OH_PDB_230. Taxonomy (GTDB): domain Bacteria; phylum Cyanobacteriota; class Vampirovibrionia; order Gastranaerophilales; family Gastranaerophilaceae; genus JAEZOG01. Next base: position 111,862 of record JAEZSO010000001.1, on the reverse strand, counting down.
TACAACTTCTTCCGGCATAAGTACTGATTCGTTGTTGTTCAAGAAAATCCACTTGTTATCTTTATCCTGCTTTAAGTTTCTAAAAGTTGAACTTTTAACCTCTTCTCTCACGCAGTCATGCAAATACAAACTGAGTCTTTTTATAAAGCTGTTGTGAAATGCCGAATTTAAAATCTTTGTGGCTTCTTGGAGCATATTAACACCTAATTTTCCAGAGTACTCTTCTACTTAACTAATTTATTTGAACAATAAAAATTTTTCGTTTTTATCAATAACAGTATCCATCGATTATAACACTGTTTTAATGAATAAACAAAGACTTTATCGCACTTTTGAAGGTAGAAAAATCAAATGAAAAGATGATTTTTTTAATTATCAGTCTTACATTTGCTTTGTTGAATCTATCTACAAAGTAATCATAGTTTTCCAAAACAAACTTTAGCATGGCCTGCCTGATAAGTTTATTGTTTCTTATGTAATTTTTTTGGGTATCGGTTTTTAAATATCTGTGGCTGCCCATCACGGGATTCGCCAAAGAATAGTTTGATTTGTGCTTTCTGTATGCATATAAAGGCCTATATATAACTGCACTTGAGCCTACTAAATGCAAAAATGAAAAAATAAATTTATCGGCGGTTATTTTTATATCCTGAGGATATTTAAGCTGCAAAAGCATCTCACAAGCTGACTTTCTCATCATGCCGGAACTTGCAGGAGCCCAGTGCCAGGTAGCAAAACTATATTTTTTGTTTGAAAGGACTTTTACATCAAGTTCTTCTCCTTTTACTCGTTTTGGAAAACACGCATTTTTTAAACTTTCTGAAGTTTTGCAGCACAAAGAGAAACCTGAGCTTTGATCGCCCGGGCAATCAACTGAATCAAGGGAGTGAAGGGTATTGTTTTCGTCAATATCAATATGTTGGCAACTTGTAAGCGCTACGCTAGTTTTCAAATGTGTTTCTATATGAGTAAGAGCGTAGTCTTCAAACAAAACATCATCGCCGTCTATTTGGGCTACAAATTCGCCTTCGGCTTCTTTTAAACCTTTTAAAAATGAAGCCAGCTGACCTATATTTTCTTCATTTTTTATGAATTTTATATTTAATTGCGCATTGTCTTTTATAAATTTTTCAATGATTTCAGCCGTCTTATCACTGGACAAATCATCTACGATAATAATTTCAAAATTTTCGTAAATCTGTTTTTTTATGCTGTTTAAGCAGTCTTCTATAAACTGCTCAAAATTATGCGAAATTACTATAAATGATACTTTCGGAAGCTTAATCGTATTTTCCACTTAAAAAACCTTTATTTAGTGGTATTTTACAAGATTTCTGACAAATTGTCTAAGATTTTTTCTTTGCAAATACGTAAATGGGATTGTAAGTAAGGACGAAACACTTGCCTTGCTTATGTTTTTCAGAATACTTCTGTTCTATCTCTTTAAGCTCCGTTATGCTGTAACGCTTATTGGAAACCCCGTTCACTCCGGTAAGCTTTATGTGTCTTAGAATATCTTTAAACCTCTTGAAATAAACCTTTTCTTCTTCTTCTCTTATCTCAACTATATCAAAGTATTTATCAAGAAGATTTTTTAAATTTTCATATGATAGGTACTTTAGCCCTATGTTTGCCGTTTCTTTTAATTCAATAAAATTTTTCTCCCCAAAGGTTGAAAAAACAAAAATACCTTCGTTATTCATAGAATGTTCGATTTTAGAAAAAATTTCATCCACATCCCCAATCCACTGCAAAGTAGCATTAGACATAACTAAATCAAGGTTACCGGGAATCTTAACATCTTCAATATCACCGTTTACGAAAACAGCGCCTTTAATCACCTTGCTCAAATAGTTACTGCATTCTGAGACTATATCGTTTGCGAAAAATTCTTTGTAATCTAATTTTTCAGCCAATAATTTAGTAAAAAAGCCTGTACCGATACCTATTTCGAGAACTTTATCAAACTTTTTGCAAGGAATTAATTTAGCTAAATTTTCTGCCATGACTTTCTGCACTACAGCATTATCGTCGTATGACTTTAGATTTTTTTTAAAGCTGTTTTTGACAAGGTCTTTATCTATCATAAGTTAATTATCTCATTTAAATCTTTAAATTTATAAAACAAAAAATGCCCGGCTTCAACCTGCTTTGGGTTATAGTTTTGCCAGAAATTTATTTGGCTTTTCACAGGGAATATTTTATCAGAAAGAGAAATTAAAACTTTATCAAACTCAAACGACAAATCCTTCCCGCCATTATAATATTCTTTTATTTTTGAAAGTTCTTCTTTACAGTTTTCAGAATTTCTTTTAGGCAGGTTTTCGCTGAAATATTCATCGTCCAGATTGTTGTCAAACATTCTCGAATAAAACTTTTTAATGGATTCTTCGCTTACGGAATTAAGTGTCAAATCAAAGATTTTTTCACTTATTCCAAACTCTTTATCTATAGGTTTTAAAGTCCCGTTTACGGCAATTTTACAGTCAAATTGGGGCAAACTGTCTTTTATAACAGAAGCCATAAAAACTCCATAAGAGAAGGCTAAAAGGATTTTCTTTTCATATTTTGAAAAATCAAAATCCAATTCTAAATTTGAATAATCAGACACGAACAAAACATCGAAACCTTGTGATTCCAGAACGTTAAAAGGCTTTTCATCCAAAGCCCATCCCAGCAAAAATACAACCAGGTTTTTTGAATTGTTGTTTCTTAGAAAAGTTTTCATATCTACTTGATAGCTTTTTGAATACGGTATTTAACTTTATCTTTGCCTAATATTTCTATCACAGCACTTATATCAGCACCGTGGGTTCTTCCTGTTAATGCGGCTCTTATTGCCCACATAGTTTCTTTAGGCTTAATTCCCTGTTCTTTAAAGAAATTTCTGAGCTCAGCCAAATCCTCATGAAGTTTTTCGCTGTCATCGAATCCCCATGATTCGACCCTTGAAAAAGCTTCTTTTAAAACCTTTTGAGAATTCTCTAAATCTAAAACTGTTGCCTGAACCTCATCTTCGACATTTACGTCCTGTCCGAAGAAATAATCAACATCTTTGGTTATGTCAGAAAGAATTGTTATGGGTTCTCTCGTGACTTCAACCATTTTCTCAAGCTTTTCCTGGCTGAGTTCAGTTAAATCATAACAAGACAGGTATGGTTTAATTTTTTCCGTAAGTTCTTTTATATCCATTTTTTTGATGTATTGGCCGTTCATCCAGTTCAACTTGTCATATTCAAAAACCGAATTTGAAGAAGAAACTTCATTTATCCTAAAATCCTGAGCAATTTCTTCGATTGATTTTATCTCGGCCCCATCAGAAGGAGACCATCCAAGAAGCGCCACAAAATTCACTAAAGCCTCAGTCAGATAGCCTTTTTCAACAAATTCACTGACAGCAGTGGCCCCATGTCTTTTTGAAAGCTTGCTTCTATCAGGTGCCAAAATCATACCCAAATGTCCGAATTCAGGAACTTCTGCTTTTAGGGCTTCATAAATCATAATTTGTTTCGGAGTGTTTGAGATGTGATCTTCCCCACGGATTATGTGAGAAATTTTCATCAGCATGTCATCAACCACAACAGCAAAGTTATATGTAGGAGTGCCGTTAGATTTCATTATCACAAAATCACCTATAAGATCATTTTCAAACTTTAATTCGCCTTTAACCATATCGACAAATTTCGTCTCGCCCTCAGGCACTTTGAACCTTATTGAAGGGACTTTTCCTTCGGCTTTCAACTTGTCTTTTTCTTCTTGAGTTAAATCAGCGCACTTTCTTGAATATTTATGAGCAAGTTTATTTTGAATCGATAATTCTTTTTCGGCTTCTAATTCTTCTTGAGTACAGAAACATTCATACGCAGAACCGCTTTCAATCAGTTTTTGCGCGTAAACAGGATATATGTCAAAACGTTTTGATTGTTCGTATGGACCGTATTCTCCTCCTACATCAGGACCTTCGTCCCAATTCAAGCCCAAAGCCTTTAAGCTGTCGTATATATTTTGGGTGTATTCAGGGTTAGAGCGCTCCAAATCTGTGTCTTCAATTCTCAAAACAAACTTTGCATTGTGCTTCTTAGCAAACAAAAAATTAAATAAAGCCGTTCTGGCTGTACCTACATGTAAGTTGCCGCTTGGAGAAGGCGCAATTCTAACTCTGATATCTTTCATTTTATTACCTCTTAAAATTTCAAATCCTGCACTTAAATATATCGTGCAAGACTATTTTATCAAAAATAAAAAATACTAACAATTTGCCTTCTTTCTCCGTTGAGCTAAGGCGAAACGAAAGAAATGGCGTCACGAGTAAACATAAAAATGTATGAAATTACTTAAGAAAGTAAATAGTGACTACGTCTCTTAGAAAAGGTAAGCAGAATGGCGGAGGCGATAAACCTTCATTAAGTGATGCTTTGGATTATGTTTAACAAGTTTTATAATTTTCTTAAAATATTTGGCACTTCAAGCGCAAAATCTGACCAATCCAACTTAACACGTGCATCAAACAAGCTGGTCATTATTTTCTTTAAATGTTTTAAAGGCGCATTTGCATCTATGTTATAGGTTTCAAACACTTGATTGAAAGCTTTGAGTCCATTTTCGTTAAAAGAATGGTTTGGCTTAAAAGCTCCCGGGAAATTTCTTGCTATATCTTTTCCTGAAGGAAGATTTAATTTTTCTTTGGTAAAACTGTCTTTATACGCATCTTTAATCACAGAAGCAATTTCTTCATAAGAGGCGTTTCTGATCGGGGTATTTATGCCGTATTTAGCCTGACTGCCCTTAAAACTTACCTTAGAGTTAGAAATAGAATCCATAGAGACACTTCCCGTTCTTATTTAACATACCTTTATAAAGCTCTTTGAAACGCAAAAATTGCTTGATTTGTAAATTTTTCTTGTATATTTTTTAACATTTGCAATTAAATCTTGAAGTGATATTATCATTACACTACTATTAGATAAGACTTACACCACCAAATCAAATATAAAAAATTAAGAAAAGGGAATAAAAATGCCAATAAACTTAAAAAACAAAGATGAAATCATTAAAAAATACGGAAAAGATGCGAAAGATACAGGAAGCGCTGAAGTTCAAATTGCTTTATTAAGCGAAAAAATCAACGAACTTACAGAACACCTAAAAATAAACGCTAAAGACTTCCAAGGAAGACGCGGATTATTAATGATGGTAGGTCAAAGAAAAAGACTTTTATCTTACCTAAAAGCTAAAAATATTGAATCATACAGAGAATTAATCAAAAAATTAAAAATCAGAGGTTAATTTTAAAACAATATTTATAAAAAAACGTCCTTCTATGATAGGGCGTTTTAATTTATAAAATTTGACCTTATAACTCTTTTAGATTAGTATTTTATTAAGAAAATATACTACTAATTTTACAAATAAACAGAAAGTTGTGAAAAGATGAGTTCAAAAAAATACTTATTTACTTCTGAATCAGTAACAGAAGGGCATCCGGATAAAGTTTGCGATCAGATTTCAGACGCTATCCTTGATGAATTTTTAACAAAAGATCAAAAATCCAGAGTCGCGGCAGAAACAACTGTAACAACAGGTATGGTTCTTGTTTGCGGTGAAATTACTTCCGACTGTTATGTAGACATCCCTCAAACAGTTAGAAATACAATAAAAAATATTGGCTATGCAGGCGCTACAGGCGGCGGATTCGATTATAAAAACTGTGCTGTTTTAACAAGCATAGATGAACAATCAACTGATATCGCCGGAGGCGTAAATAAAGCATTAGAAACAAGAGAAAACACTGCAGCAGTTGATGCAAAAGAAACAGCCGATATCGGAGCAGGTGACCAGGGTATAATGTTCGGGTTTGCTTGCGACGAAACTCCTGAATTAATGCCATTACCTATAAGCTTAGCTCACAGATTAGCATTCAAACTTGCAGAAGTTAGAAAACAAGGCTTATTGAATTATTTAAGACCAGACGGTAAATCTCAAGTTACAGTCGAGTACGAAAATGATGTACCTGTCAGAATTGACACCGTGGTTATTTCGACTCAACATGACCCTGAAATAAACGGCGAAGCAGATAATGCAAAAGTTCAGGAAATAATAAGAACTGACCTTATTAAACACGTTATCGAACCTGTATTTGCGAACGATGCATTAAAACCTGATTCAACAACAAAATATCTTATCAACCCGTCAGGAAGATTCGTAATAGGTGGACCTCAAGGTGATGCCGGTGTAACCGGAAGAAAAATCATCGTAGATACTTATGGCGGATACTCAAGACACGGTGGCGGTGCATTCAGCGGAAAAGACCCAACGAAAGTCGACCGTTCAGCTGCTTATGCTGCCAGATATGTTGCTAAAAACATCGTTGCCGCAGGCTTAGCTAAAAAATGCGAAGTAGAACTTGCATATGCAATCGGTGTTGCACAACCTGTTTCCATAATGGTTGACACATTCGGAACAGGAACGATTTCTGATGATGATATTATGTGCTTAATAGAAAAGACTTTCGATTTAAGACCTGTTGCAATCATCAATCAATTTGATTTAAGAAATCTGCCATCTAAAAACAACGGTAAGTTTTACCAAAAACTTGCAGCATACGGACACATGGGACGTACTGACATAGATGTTCCTTGGGAAAAAACCGATAAGGTAGATGAATTAAAAAAAGAATTAAACTGTTGTTGTAATTCTTGCAAATAATTTATGTTTATAATTTAAACTATTAAACAGAGTGAAAGTTAAATGCTTTCACTCTGTTATAAAAACACTAGGTTTAAGAAATTTTACGGAGCGAAGATGTCACAGAAAACTCATGAATCGACTAAGATGCTTACAGGAGCAGAAATATTTTTGGAGTGCCTTAAAAACGAAGGTGTTGAAGAAATATTCGGATACCCGGGGGGAGTTATTCTAACTATTTATGAAGCTCTCTATCACTGTAAAGAGATCAAGCACTACCTAGTAAGACACGAACAAGCAGCTATCCACGCAGCGGAAGGATATTCAAGAGTGAGCGGAAAACCGGGTGTTGCACTTGTAACATCGGGCCCGGGAGCGTGTAACGCTATAACAGGCATTGCAAACGCATATTACGATGGATACCCTATAGTTGTCTTTACTGGCCAAGTCGGATTAAAACAAATAGGCAACGATGCTTTTCAGGAAGCAGACATAGTAGGAATAACCCGTTCTTGCTGTAAGCATAACTATCTTGTAAACGACGTCAAGGAACTCCCAAGAATAATTAAAGAAGCTTTTCACATCGCGACAACAGGAAAACCAGGACCAGTTGTAGTTGATTTACCGAAAGATATTTTGAGCGCAAAAACAACATTCGAGCCGGTAGATTCAGTGAAATTACCCGGATACAACCCGACTTATCAAGGACACCCCAGACAAGTTTCAAAAGCACTTCAACTGCTTTGTAACGCAGAAAGACCGGTTATTATTTCAGGCGGCGGAGTTGTTGCTTCAGATGCACATAGAGAAATAACTGAATTGGCGGATAAACTTAATATACCTACCGCAAACACCCTTATGGGAATGGGGACATATCCTGCCGATGGGGCGATGTCGTTAGGAATGCTAGGAATGCACGGAAACTACTGGGCAAATTACGCGGTAAGCCACTGCGATGTTTTACTTGCCGTAGGAACAAGATTCAATGACAGAATCACAGGGTGCCTGAAAAGATTTGCGAAAGATGCTCAAGTTATCCATATAGACATTGACCCTTGCTCTATTTCAAAAACTGTAAGTGTTGACATACCTATTGTAGGGGATGCCAAAAACGTTATCTCGGCAATGATTCAAGAGCTTGATGAAAACAAATACGACGTAAATCCTGAAGAAAAGAGTGCTTGGTATAATCAAATACAGGAATGGAAACAAAAAAGAGCTCTTCCTGCTGTTGAATCAGATAAACTGAATCCTCTTACAGTAATACAAAAAATTTATGACTGTACCAAAGATATGGACCCTATAATCGCGACAGAAGTAGGCCAACATCAAATGTGGACAGCTCAGTTATACAAATTCAACAAACCCAGAAGATTTGTATCTTCAGGCGGCTTAGGAACTATGGGGTTCGGCTTCCCTTCTGCTATAGGCGCAAATATTGCTCATAAAGACAGAGTTGTAATAAATATAGCGGGCGATGGCAGCATTCAGATGAATATCCAAGAACTAGCTACTTGTGTTGAATACGGCATTCCGGTTATCGTTGCGATTATAAACAACGGTTATCTTGGGATGGTAAGGCAGTGGCAAGAAAAACTATTTGACAAACATTACTCTCAGACGCAAATCTCCGGCCCAGATTTTGTAAAAGTGGCTGAAGCATATGGTGCGCTAGGCTTTAGAGTCGAAAAAGAAGAAGACATCGAACCTACGCTCAAGAAAGCTATTGAAGCAAAAAAACCTGTATTTATAGACTTTATCGTTGAACCGTTTGAAATGGTTTATCCTTGGGTACTTGCAGGTAACCCTCTGCATAAAGTATTACTTTCAAACGACTGTCCAATAAATTAGTTAAAAGGGAACTCTAATGAATCATACAATCTCAATATTAGTAAAAAACGAAGCAGGTGTACTTTCGAGAATAAGCGACTTATTCAGTGGAAGAGGCTACAACATTGAAAGTTTAACAGTCGCTCCGATTTTAGATTCTGAATTTTCAAGAGCTACGATTGTAACAACCGGTGACGACAAAGTTATTGAACAAATTACGAAACAATTAAACAGGCTTATACCGGTAATCAAAGTTGTTGACCTCACAACGGAAGATTCTATCGAAAGAGAAATAATACTATGCAAAGTCTGCGCAAGAGATGAAGACAGGTCGGAAATACTTAGAATCGCAGAGATTTTTGGCGCAAAAATAATTGACGTTTCACCTAAGACTTATACGTTGCAAGCATTAGGAGACGAAAGACAGATAAGATCTCTTATCGAACTATTAAGACCTATAGGCATCAAAGAACTGGTTAAATCAGGGAAAATAGCTATTTCGAGAGAAAACAGCTTTCAATCAATCAAAACTCTCCAAGATTAATTTTACATAATCCAATTCATCTTGTTTTGAGTCCAAACCAACATTTATTTTTTTTGCCAAAACCTGTTTAAAGATTTCACTAAAGCTTTTAGACGGAGTAAGACCCAACTGAATAAGGTCTTCGCCGGAGATCAAAAGTTTTATGCCTTTTAATTGTTTTAAATAAAATTTTACATAATCATCCTTTGTAACCGCGTAGTACAATATTGCGGCCAAATCCGATTTTTTGTGGAAAAACTCGTATATCTCGAAGTTATTAGAAAATTCTTTGAGCGGTTTTTTGACAAGTTCACTTGCATCCAAGATTGCTCTCTGCTCTCTTCCCGACAGGTTAAGTCTGTCTAAAAGTTTTTTATCCTGCCCTATCAATACAATCCCCAGATAGAACAACCAGATATCATGATAATTGATAGAGAATTCTTTTATGACTTCTGACAAATAACTGCCTTCAAGTGAACATGGCTTTTCTTGCAAAAACAATCTGTATATTTTTTGAGAAATAAAAGAATCAAATGCTATATAAGAGTTCAAACTAAAAAGCTGTTTGAGTTCGCCTTTTACCCTTTCAAGAGGCATCGATTCATTTATTGGAGAGTTAAGATACCCGTACTGTAACCTCTTTGTGTTTTCCTCCAGGTCAAAACCGAATCTTATAGCAAATTTAAGGCCTCTCACTATTCTTGAAGGATCTTCAACGAAACTGTCGTTATGCAGTATTCTTAATTTTTTCTGTTTTATATCGGAAAAACCATCCAGATAATCCACAAGCATGAATTTCTTTTCTGAATTAAGGGCGATAGCCATTGCATTAATTGTAAAATCACGCCTTTTGACATCCTCTTCAAGCGAACATGAGTGAGCTGTCAGGATAGGTAAAAATCCCGCTTTAGGGTAACTTTCACATCTTGTCGATGCAAAATCTATCACTATTTGATTTTCAAACTCTACCTTTGCTGTTTTCAGGTCTTTCTGAATTTGCAAAATACTGCAGGCATAGTTTTTTTCCAATAACCTGGCAAAATCTATCGCGTTACCTTCAACTATTATGTCCACATCAAAAATTTGATTTTTCAATATCAAATCGCGGACGATTCCTCCAATAAGATAAATTTTAAATTTATTTAAATCAGCTACTTTTGAACACAAATCCAAAGCTTCTTTTATTTCAGAAGACAGTCCGGATTCATATTCGTCAGTCAAAAACTTTTCTGTCATTTCGATTTTTTAACGTAAATATTTGCGAACACATTCATGTAAGAGTCATTTTCATCTTCCAATTCTTGGATTCTTTTGATCAATATCTTATTGTCGTTCAAAAGTTCATTAAGCTTTGCTGCAAGCAGTTCGTTGTCTTTTTTAAAAGCACCGGCGTTAAAAGCTTCTTCAAGCCAATCATTTTTTTTGAGGTATCCTGAAATATCCCCGGTAATTTTATCTGCAATGGATTTTGCGAGGAGGTTTAAAGTCTGGTTTGTGATATCCAAAGTAAAATTTTTCATCTCTTGAACATCAGATTTTGATTGAGATTCAATAATCTGGGAAGGAGGTTCTATAGGCGTCTCTGACATTTCAATTCCTTCCGGCTCTATAGTTTCAATAGTCTCTGGCTGTATTTCTTCGTGCTCGATTATGCTTATATCAGAATCATTTTCAGTTTCTTTTTCTTCAGTCTTATTGACTAACGCCGCCTTTATTTTTTCAAATGCCGCTTCATCATAGAACTCCACACCGTTTTCGTCTTCATAAATGGCTTCAATTTTCCAGTTTTTTATAAAAGCATCAAGAATAAAACTATCAACAAAATTGTTCTCGTCATTTAATAATTTTATTATTTCTTCCTTGCTAAGCATTTATGACTCTCTCCCAAGATAATGGATAGGTTACGTAATTAATTATAACAGATTATACGTTAAAAGGGCACTTTATAAGCGCCCTTGTTAAGTTTTTATGAATATTTATTCGTATTTTTTAGCTTGAATTTTTTCTATTGTATTTTTAGCTGCGTTTTTTACTCCGTTTAATATAGCTAAAACTCCAACTCCTGCTAGAGCATATACTCCTGCTTGTTTAGGATTCTTTTTAACAAATTGAACAGTGTCTTGCGCGATGCCAACAAATTTTGTAGGCGCTTCTTTAGCAAACGCTACACCTTTTTTAAATGTATTTTCTGCAGTTGCTTTTGCTGCTTTGAGATTGATTTTTGGGAAGCTAATTTTACTAGTTAACATTACAACAACTCCTTTATCGTTTTCTACCTATATTAAATGTTAATATATTATTTTTTGCTATCATGTTTCAATCGTGTAAATTATTCGTTACAATTACACATTTTCTTCCATTTTGCTGAAGCTTTTGCTTATTTTATTGCTGTCCAAAGCGAAAAACTTAACTTTAGCATCCACAGGCGCAGTATTAGCTGTCTGAGGAGAAGTCGCTTGCTGTTTAGCTTTTTGGGCTTTCTGAACTTTTCCTGTAATAAAAATATTTAATTTTGCGATACCGAAACCAAGAACAACGCCAGAATATAAGTAACCTGCTATCTGAGCAATTGCAAGTTTACCCACTTTAGCTTTAGAAGCTTTATCCGCAAGTTTCCATAAATCTTTAAACCCTAATAGCTTACCGTTTTTAACTATGTCATCGGCATTTTCAATTCCTTTTAAAAGAACTTGATCATAGCTTTTAACTGAAACTTTCGTAATCCAGTTCCAAGCATATTTAAGGCCTTTTTTGGCTTCTTGAGCACCTTCTTTTGCAATTGGGTTGTTAATTAACTCTTTGCCGCCTATTCCTCTGGCAACAAGCTTAGAAACCATACCGCCTAAAATCAGCCAGTTAGCGAATCCTAATGAATCCTTGATTGTACTTTCTCTAAGTTCATTTTTATCTCTTGCAGATAAGAATCTGCTCATAATTGTCATTGTATAAATCATTTTAAACTGATTCAAATTCGGCAACATGCTTGAGAACTGGATTTTATTCAGTATTTCACTTGGTTTTTTGGAAATTTGACTGAATCCGAAAATACCCATAGCAGCTGCAGCACCAAGTTTCATCAATTTGAAACCTTGTGATTTGTCAGCTTCTTTACCTTCAACTCCAACAAAACCTTCTTTACCTGTACGTTTTTTGGTCAGATATGTATTTATAGGCTGAATACTGCAACCAATAAAGCATGTGGTAGCTAGTCCAAGTAATGCGGAAGCTGTTTTTACATGTTTAAGTTCTTTTAAAAATTCAGGAAGTTTATCGACTTTCTTAGAAGCAAAAGCTTTGCCTAAAGAAGCCATATTTTCGACTAATACATCAACTGAATTGGCAACTTCTTTTTTTACTGAACCGTTTTCAACTGCCTTAGCAATTCTAAATTCACTTTCAGCACCTGTTGCTTTAATAATTTTAGCTACAATTTCCTTTTTAGTAGTCTTTGGCAGCTCATGATTACTTAATTTTTCGGCAATTTCTTTTATTAAAGATTCATCACCAATTTTCTTCCATTCTTTTCCGCTCAAACCTTCCATTGTTGAAAGTATTGATTCATAATATTCTTTTGACTTATCAGCACCTTTCCAAAAACTGCCAAAAACATCTATGGTATCGTTGTTTGCAAATATTTTATTTGCTTCAATGCCATACTTGGAGTTTATTCCCTGAGAAGCCAAAGTAGCAGCCCCAAGGCCGACAACGCCCACTAGAGCATGGTTTGCGGTACTTGAACCTTCTCTTATCCCTGTCTCTATACCGGCATCAATACCACGTTTTTTGGTATCTACTGCGGTTCTTGGGATAACCATAGAACCTAAATCAACTGCACAAGCTCCAACAGCCGGGCTGTTATTTAAGAATCTTAAGCCTTGAAGCAAAACCTCTGCTCCTTTAAAGCTCTGGTTTTTAGCTAATTTGTTTCTATCTGAATAATTGGTTATGGGTGTTTGAATGTTTGTTATCATGTATCGCCTATGTAAAATAATATATATGTCCAAAAATTTAATGCGTATAAAAATTATTTTTTGCCTATTATAACTCAATTTGTTACATTTACTAAAACTTTTTTAAACTGGACAAAAGAATAATATTAAACATGAAATTTGACTCTCTCTGGAAAATCGGTATTTTTAATAATATTTTTGTAAAAAATCTTCATTAGTTTTTCAAAATTTTAAAAAATACATATTTAAACACGAGTTTTTTTACATTTTTCTTCCAAAATCAATTGTTAACTTTTTTAAACTATTCTTTACAAAACAAAGAAAATTATTAAAGTTTATTCAGGGGCGTTCGATAAATAAAATATAAGCGGATATGATTGATGTTTTAAGGAGTAAAAATGGCTGATAGCAACAATATACTTAACAGGCCGTTTGGTTTAAATATAAGAGTACCTGAAAGAACACTTAAACAGGCTCAAGAAACAGCTACAAGTGCTGTAAATATATTTGCGCCTGTAACAAACTATTTTGACGATAACGAAAAAGTATTCAACGGCGATGTTGCTAAAGAAATCGATAAATATAACCGCATGATGTACAATCTTGGCGCGGTTATGAGAGACGGCCAGCCTGAGACAACATTTCAAATGAAAGGATAAAAAACGGATATATGATAAAGCCTATGCAACTAAGCATAGGCCTTTTAATTTGTGAATGAAGTTTTAAGATAAATAAACCGTACTGAACAATTTAGTAATTGATAATAATCATTTTGGGATTATTATTATTATTATGATCAGAATTATTAAATGTCTTATAATATCTTTTTTATTTTTTATAACCATTTGTTCAAATACTTCAAGAGCTCAAGAAGTCCTTAAGATCAACAGCATTAACTTTGACAATTCGGATTCCATAATATACATAGGAACATCAGGGCTGAGCAACACAGCACCTCTTGCTATAGAAAAAGGAACACTCTCGAACCCTGACAGAATTTATTTTGACATACAAAATGCGATCCTTACGAAACCAAACAGCGCTTATGAGTTAAAATACAGCGTTTTGTCCCAGATAAAAATGGCGCAATTTTCTGTTAACCCGCCTGTTGTCAGAATAGTTGTTTCCAGTGATCCTACGTTTAAACTTCAAAATATAAAGGTTTTAAAAAATAACAACAACATCATAATAAAATTAAATAATACCACGCCTATTCAGGAATATTTAACTCAAATATACAGAGAGCTAACTGATAGCCCCTATGATTACATAGAGAAAACAACTGTAGCGCCCATAAAAGAAGCCCCAAAACCACAGCCTTCTCAAGCGGCAAAAACAAACATCACACAGCCGACAAAAGAACCTACAATAAATAAAATTCAAAGCAATAATGACTTATTTAACCAGATAGAAAAAGCGTTTAACGAAACGACTTCCCAGCTTTCTGCCGAAGTCGTCAAAAACAACCAAAAAACTGTTCAAAGCGCGCCGGAACCTGTAAGAAAAAACCCGCCTTTAAAAGAACAAAGATTAAAATCCAGATATTTCATAAACAGGGTAGAAATAAAAAAAGGCAACATTCTTATAAGCGGTATAGGTGTCGTAAATGTTCAAAAGCTAATTTACCTATCTGAACCGTCAAGGGTCGTTTTTGACTTGCCGAATACAATAGTTGACCAAGATTTAAGAGGGAAAGAATTTAAAATAAGCGAAACTGAATCTGTAAAAATAGGGCAATTTGAAGCAAATAAAGCAAGAATAGTTGTTCAAACCCCAACTCCCGAACAATACAGGCCAGTATATTCTTTTGACCTCCAAAATATCCTAATAGCACATGATGACAGGATGGCAGGCGTAAAGCTGTTCAACTCGACAACCGATATCTCTGGGGTTTCTGTGAAAAGAATAAACAACGATACAGAAATTCTATCATTGGATTTTTCCAGCCCTGTTGTGCAATCTTTGAAACGCGATAACTCCAAAATAGAATTGACTTTCTACAATGCAGTGTGGCTTGACGTTGAAAAGTTTAAAAACTGCATAAAAAATACGAGAATGGCAAACGCAAAAATTGAAAGACTACCCTATCAAGGTTTAAGGATAACTATTCCCTTAAAAAAAGAAAGTTTTGTTGAAGCCTTTGAAAATCTAAGCGCGACTGAATTAAAATTAAGCATAAAAACCCCGATAGAAGAAAAAACGCCTGTTTGTCCGGCGCCACAGACATATATTCCTGGGAATTTCTCAGGAAAGGTTGTAGTTTTAGACCCAGGACACGGAGGCTCAGATACAGGAGCTCTCAGAGCCGGCATTAACGAAAAGGACATCAACCTTGATATTGCAAAAAAAGTTGCTGCAATCCTAATAAACCGAGGCGTTCATGTTGAAATGACAAGATGGAACGACGCCACCGTCTCGCTTCAGGAAAGGGTAGAATTCTCAAACGTAAAAAATACGTCTATATTCGTCAGCATTCACATAAATTCAAGCGTAAGACCGGAAGTATACGGAATCGAAACTCACTACTATACAGAACCCGGGTTTGAAGTCGCAAAAATACTGCATAAAAGCATTATATCTAAGGTTGGAGGATATGACCGAGGATTGTTTAAGTCAAGATTTTATGTTATAAATCACACAGAAGCCCCTTCTGTTTTACTTGAACTTGGATTCATATCAAACGATAATGAAAGAAATGCTCTTTTAACGGAAGAGCGCCAACAAAAATCCGCTGAAGCAATTGCTGAAGGCATAATAAACTATTTAAACACCCAGAAAAAAAGGTAAAACAATGAACAACAATCCCATAGGAATATTTGACTCCGGAGTAGGCGGTCTGACAGTTTTTTCTAAACTGGTAAAAATTTTACCCGATGAAAATTATATTTACTTTGGCGATACAAAAAATCTTCCTTACGGTTCAAAAACAAAAGATGAACTTGTAAAAATTGCAAAAAATATTTTTGACTTTTACGCACAAAAAAAGACAAAAGCAGTTGTAATGGCTTGCAACACAACATCTGCGGTAACTTATGACGTCCTTAAAGATGACTATGATTTTGTAATTTATCCGGTTATCCAGATTGCTTCAAAATGTATAGCCTCAAAAGATTACAACAGGATTGGGGTTCTATCCACTGAAGCAACGGCAATTTCACACGCATATCAGAGTTCAATACAAAAATACAACCCAAATATCGAAGTCTTTGAGCAAGGATGCCCTGGTTGGGTACAGATAGTTGAAAACAAAACGTTCAATGAACAAAAAAGCGTTGATTTAATTAAAGAGTACTTGAAAAAAACAACTGAAAACAACGTAGATAAAATAATTTTAGGATGCACCCACTATCCTTATTTAAGGAACATTCTAAACAATTATGCTCCTGAAGAGATGTTCATAGATCCTGCGGAATGCTTTGTAGAACATATTTTAAATGATCTTTCATCCAAGGATATGTTGGCGGACAAGCAAGAATTCCCTCCTCAATTCTTTGTAAGCGATCAGCCTGAGAATTTTTTAAATGCTTCTGAATTATTCTACAAACTCGAAAAAGCTCCTACCTTAATAGAAATGGTGTCGTCGATATAATCTCGCTACATGATATAATTTTATTAATGTTATTTAAGATCAAAGGTAATAAATGAGAAAAATCATATTTTCACTGATTTGTTTCGTCTTTTTCGCAGCAACGACAGCCCAGGCAAAGTCGATTAGGGTTATATCTCTGGAAGACTTCTCTACCGCTTCACCATCAGATACTTATAAAGTGCAAATTATTGAACGAGAAGAATTAAAAGATGGAACAGTACTGGAAGCAGGGACAATACTTATCGGCGACGTAATAAAAGTCGAGAATGCCAAGAGAGGTAAAAGAGACGCTTATTTTGAATTCATTCCAACCTCTTATATATCCAACATGACCACACAAAAAATTGAAGATACAAAATATTATGCAAAAGTAGTGGGTTATGCCCCCATAGATAAACAAGCGATAGCGGAATCAGCTGCAAAAAGCGCAGTAGGCTTCTTTTTTAAAGGAGTATCTCAGGGAATATCTTTCGTACAAGGGGTCGCTCAGGCTGAAGATGGCAGCAGAATAAAGTCAGGTTTAGTCAAAATATATAAAGATTCACCTCTGACATATATCGAAGAAGGTTCAGAACTAAATGTTAAGCCCGGAGACCTTATAGTATTAATATTTAAGAAATTTTGACATTAAAAAAGAGCCCCTAAAGGCTCTTTTTTTGTATTTGAAAATATTCTACGGATATAAACCACGTAATTTTTTCGCTTCTGCTACTCTGTTTACGCCTATCATCATTGCAGAAGTTCTCAAATCCACATCTTTTTCTTTAGACAAATCGAGAACATCATTGAAAGCTTTGGTCATAAGACATTCAAGCTTACTCATTACCTGATTTTCTTCCCAGAACAATCTTTGAATATCTTGAACCCATTCAAAATAAGAAACAGTAACCCCGCCGGCATTAGCCAAAATTCCAGGTATAACTATAATTCCTTTGGATTTTAAAATCTCATCAGCTTCGTTTGTGACAGGGCCATTAGCACCCTCCACAACTATTCTTGCTTTGACTTCAGCTGCATTATTTTCTGTAATTACATTACCCAAAGCACATGGAACAAGAAAGTCACATTTAATCTCAAGCAATTGCTGGTTAGAAACAGGTTCTGTTCCTTCAAAACCTACCACCGTTTTTGTTTCTTTAACATATTCGTTCAATTTTCTTATATCAATGCCTTCAGGGTTATATATCCCGCCGTTGATATCGCTTACGGCAATTATTTTTTGCCCTGCTTCATAAAGATATTTTGCGGCGTTGGAACCGACGTTTCCAAAACCCTGAATAGCTATATCATAAACTTTTTTGTCGTTGTTAAGAATCTTACTGATTGCATTGAATATAGTATAAGCAACGCCAGCTCCTGTAGCTTCTTTTCTGCCCAAAGAACCGCCTAATCCTACAGGTTTACCTGTTACTACACCAGGAATTGCATAGCCGAAATAGTTGCTGTATGTATCCATAATCCAAGACATGGTTCTTTCATCGGTATAAACGTCAGGGGCAGGAATATCCTTTTCCGGTCCAATCATAGAAAGGATTTCCGTCGTGTATCTTCTTGTCAATTTTTCCAGTTCGGTCAAGGACATTTCTGTAGGATTACAGCAAATACCCCCTTTGGCTCCGCCAAAAGGCAAGTTCATAAGAGCGCATTTCCATGTCATCCACATTGCCAAGGCAGAAACTTCTCCTAAATCCACATCAGGATAGTATCTTATGCCTCCTTTAGAAGGTCCCATCGCCAAATCGTGTTGCACCCTGTAACCCGTAAAACTTTTTGTTTCACCATTATCCAATTTTATAGGCAAAGACACTATTAGTGTTTTACGAGGATATTTAAGCCTTTCGACTATTCCCTCTTCCAAATTCAAAAGTTTACCAACTCTCTCCAATTGTTCTTGCGCCATAATGAAGGTTGGTGTCATCATTTCATTCATCGGTTTCTCCTAAAATAGACTGCAGATAACACTCATATCTTACACTCTAAGGGTATTTTTGACAAGGAAATATTTAACTATTATTTTTTTTAATCTTGGTATAAAATTTAATATAGAGGTGCGCGTGAGACATTTTTTTAAAAATCAAAATAGCGATGAAATAATTGTATTTTTCTGTGGCTGGGGTATGGACGAGAAGCCATTTCTGCCTCTTAAAAGCGAATCCGATATTCTATATATCTATGATTACAACGATCTTGAACTTAATTTTGATTTTTCAAAATACAAAAAGAAAACCTTAGTCACATACTCTTGCGGCGTTTTCATGGCTTATTACTTAAAAGACATATTGCCTGATTTCGACCTAAAAGTCGCCATTAACGGTACTTTAAAGCCTTTTGATGAAAAATTCGGGGTGACTAAAGAGCGCTCAAAAATATTTGAAAATATTTCCAAAGAAAATTATCTTTATTTCAGGGAAAAATTACTGCTTCAAAACAAAAAAGAACTTACTCTGTTCAACAAATACCAGCCAAAAAGAAGTTTGGAGAGCTCTCTTCTTGAATTTGCGAACCTTAAAAAATACGCTAAAAACAGAAAAGAAGAGGATTTTTTCTATGACAAAATCCTTATATCGGAAGAAGACAAAATAATTCCCCCTGATTTTCAAAAAAAGTTCTGGAAAAAGAATTATAAAACAATTTCAGGGGCTCATTTCCCATTTTATAAATTTAACAGCATAGAAGAAATGATTAACTGCTAACTTATAGCTTTGAAACAAAAGGATTATTCTTTATATAAAATCTCCAAGGATAATCAGCTGCCTGCTTTATCCCGATTCTTGTAGTCTGAACTATTTCAAATGAAGCATTATCCACGCCGTTCATAATGTAGATTTCAGATTCATCAAGGCACATATCTAATTCATTCTGCAATTTAGTTATATTCAAGGACTTACAAAGCTTCCCGGGACCGTTCGTATTGTCAAAATCATCCAAAGGCTCAAGTGCCCTTATCAAAACGGCTCCTGCAACGCCTAAAGGTTCTGTAACCACATTTAAGCAATAGTACATGCCATAAATCATGTAGACATAAGATAAGCCAGGTTCTTTAAAGAGAGTAGCCGCCCTTTTGGTCTTTCCCTTAAATGCATGGCAAGCCGGATCATCTTGTTTGTAGGCTTCTGTTTCGACTATTTTGCCTTTATAGATTTTTCCTTCAATATTTCTTACAAGAGTGCAGCCTAAAAGCTCCTTTGCGACAATCAAAGTATCTCTTTCAAAAAAATCTTGAGAAACTATACCGGTTTTCATACCTTCACGACTCAATGTTTATAAAAAGTCTTTCATCATTTATTATTTTTTCCACATTCAAGATGTTATACACGACTTCATCTTCGACTATTTCAGCCATTGTGTATTTTTTATCGAATTTATTGCCTGATTTATGAATAAATTTGTCATTGTTGATACTTTTTATTCCGATGACATCATCAACCAGAATGGCTAATTTATAGTCTTTTGAATCAAATACAAGAATCTTTTTTGCTTCGGCTTTTTCGTTGTTTTTAAGACCTAAGAATTCGCTCAGATTGACTATTATGACAAAGTCTCCCCTGAGATTTATAATTCCTGAGATATATTCCGGCACGCAAGGAAGTTGGGTAATTTTCATATTTGACGTTGAAACAAGCTCTTTCACAAAACGAATATTTATACAATAAACGTTGTTGCTTAGCTTAAAAAGTATGAATTGGTCCTGATAATATAATTCAGGCAAAACATTGTTGTATGTTTTTTCCAGAAGCTTCAGACTTCTTTCTTTTAAAATCTTTTTTGAAACATCATCTGTCGGCAGAATATTCTCTGATGGAACAGAAGCATCTTGGATTCTTGCTTCTTTCAATATCGTTTCTACAGCGTACAAATCGATTATAGAGACCATATCAGAATCTTTGTAATAAAGCATTCTGATTATATTGTCTTCCGAGGCATAAGGCGGAGTCTGAAATTCGTTGCTGGGGATTGTCAAAACATCTATAACTTTGTCGGCGAGAATCCCGAAAATTGCTTCTTCGGTTTTAACGACAATCAGTTGGCTGTTAACAGAGCAGTTAAATTTTTCCAGATTCAAAACAGATGCAAGGTTAACGACGTTTATTGTAAGGTTATTGTAATTTAAAATCCCTACGACATTCATCGGCAACTTTTGAGGGTATTCAAGCATAGGCAATTTAAGTACTTCAATTGTATGAGATGCGTTTATCGCATAGGTACTTTCACCCAATTTAAAAAAAACAAAAAGGCTGTCTGCTTGGCTTAAAGCTTTATTATCAAAGGGAATAAGGTTATCCAACATTTTTACCAAAACATCATTACTAACTAAATAATTATACAATAAATTAATGATTATAAAATACAAGATTCGACCTATAATAGAATAAATAGTGTGAAGAATTTTCCTAAATGAGAATTTGGATAACATTGAAAAGGTGAGCGACCAAATAAAAGCAAAAACATCGCGACAAAAGAGACACCGCATACAACCTGAACGGTTCAACTAGTTGCTGCACCGGGTTAAATAAAAAAACTAAAGGAGTTTTTATGAGAGATCAAGATATGAGCCTTGTTGCAAAAATCAAAATGAAGAATCTTATTGATATGGCCACTGCCGCATTAATAATCTTTATTGCGATTATTGGAATAGTTACAAAACAAGAAACTATTTACAGAACGATAACACTCACGATAAGCACCTTGTTATTCATATCACTATACCAGTATACAAAAAACTGGATTCTCAAATCCATAGAAGATACCGTTCACAAAGAAATAAAAGAGACAGAAGATACTACCTGTAAGGCTCTTGAATTAAACACAAAACAAAAAACACATACAAATAACTACATTGATCTGGTTAAAAATGTAACCCAAGCAATTGTCCATTTCAAAAATATTGCATCCAAAACAAAAGAACACGCGCAAGGAGTGGCATCAAAGGCTCAAGAGTCATTGAACTATTCATATAAAGAATCTGAATCGGTAAAATCAAACATCGCGATGATGTTCAACCTTAAACAAAAAATCCAGACTATTGCAGAACTTATCTTGGAATTAAGCGATTATATCCAGCAGATAGGTAATACCGTCGGCATCGTTGAAGATATAGCGGAGCAGACAAACATGCTTGCACTAAACGCTGCAGTAGAGGCTGCAAGAGCAGGAGAACACGGAAAAGGCTTTGCGGTTGTAGCCGGAGAAATCAGAAAGCTTGCAGACGAATCAAAGCAGGCTACTACAAAAATATCTTCTTTAATCAACGACATAGAACAGGCTACAAACTCTACCGTAATGGCAACCGAAGAAGGTACTAAAGAAATTGAAGCAGGGGTAAACCTTGCACATAATATAGACAACAATATCGCAACATTGATAAATGTAATGAACGATCTGGTAAGCGGAATTGAAGGGATTTTAACGGCAACAATAGACCAAACAGTACTTTCAGAAGATGTTATGGATTTGGTTGAAGAACTGGACAAAGAACTGAACATATCTGCTTCAACCCTCGAAGAAAGCATTGAAAACGTGAAATCTTTCACCAAAATCTCCACAAACTTAAAAGAAAATATTTTAAAATAAAAGGTCCTGTTAATGAATTTTTTACCCGAAGAATTCGATGAAATCCTCAATATATTCAGAGAAGAGAGTGAGGAAATTGTTCAAAAGTTCAACAGTAATTTGCTTCATTTTGAAAAAAATCCTGATGACCTTCAAATAATTTCGGTTCTGTTTCAAGAAGCACACTCTCTTAAAGGTGCCGCCAGAATGATCGGGTTTTTCAACATCCAAAACATCGCTCACTTATTAGAAGACTTATTGACTCTTATAAAAGATAATAAATTAACCGTAACCCAAGAAGTTTTCAATAAGCTGTACAAAACTTCCGATTTCTTGCTGTTTCTTATAAAAAATTCTGTAAGCACAAAACAAGATTACGAATGTGACTCCATAAAAGACCTCACAGAAGAGCTTAATATCTTAATTGGAGGGGAAAAGCAATCTACATTCACTAAAAATCACGATGAATCTGAAGATTATTCCAATTTCGATCTTGAAAAATTCCTGAGACAAACAACAAGTATAACCGCTCTTGTAATGGAATCCGTTTTCATCTTAAACCGTTATGATGAAACAGAAAAAGACACTTTAATATCAATATTAAGCGACAATTTCAATAATTTGTTTGAAATTTTCTGTGCAACCAAGTTTTCAGAAATTACGGAAAAAATAGAGAACCTAAAAACCATATTCAAACACAAGACTTCGGGTTCAGAACATCTTGACAGAAGAGAAATAGATCTTTACAAACAATATCTTAACGAAATTATTCAAGGAATAAATATTATATTCTCGCATCTTTCGATTCCATCCATAGATAACGAACTTATTGTAGCGGGCAAGAATGAACCTGAGGCCATCGAAGAAGTTGCAGAAGAAGAAAAATCAAACAAGAACGAATTAAAAGAAAAACTGGATTATTTATCCGGCAACATTTCTCAAATAAAAACAGATCCTACTTACGTTGAAAATTCTCAGAAATGCGTACTTTCAATATTAAATTACGGCTTGTGCGAAGATATTTCTAAAATTTACAAGAAAGTTTTTGATATTTTAGAACAAATAAAAAAACTAGGCATAAAGCCTGAAAGCGACATCGTTACGATATTAACCCAGAGTATAAATATAACAAAAAAAATAATCTTGAATAACGAGTCTAACGAAGAAGAAGACCTCAGCCTTCTTTTCCAACGGCTTTCTATAGTAGAACAAATGATAGATATATCCGAGATAAACTACTCTGACCAGCTTGTTGAAGCTTCCCCAAAAAGAGCCATCGAACCTGAGTTCCAAAAAGTTCAGGACTTTTTCAAAAATTTTGAAATAGGAACAATTAAAACTCTAAGAGTAGATACAAAAAAATTAGACTCCTTACTTGCGCAAACAGGAGAGCTGATAATCAACGGCATAAAAACCCAAAAACACCTAAAAGAACTGGATAAAATAAATACAAAACTAACAGAATGGAGCTCTTTATTCAAAAAAAGCATAAATTACATCAAATATTACGAAAAAAAATCCATAGCAAAATTTGAAACAAATGATGTCACGAACGCTTTTACAAGACAAATAATGAACCTCTTTGAAGACAATTTGACCGGAATCAATGAGCTTCTCCACGATGTTAATGAATTATACAAACAAATACACGAAGACGACATAAAATTAAATCACATAATTTTAGAAATAGAAAACATAGCAAAAAGCGTCAGGGTACTGCCTCTGGCTACAGTGTTCCATATGTTCCCAAGGATGGTAAGAGACATCGCGACGACCAATAACAAAGAAGTGGAACTATATATTTCAGGAAGCGATACCAGCGTCGATAAAAAAATTATCGAAGAAATAAAAATGCCTCTTATCCACATACTAAGAAACTCTATAGACCATGGGATAGAATTACCCTCTGACAGGATGAATAACGGCAAGCCAAGAGCCGGAAAAATAAATTTAAGCGCAAGACAAGATGAAAACAAAATCATAATAGAAATAGAAGATGACGGAACCGGAATCAACATTAAAAAAGTCAAAGAAAAAGCTCTTCAAAAAGGTCTTTTGACCAGCGACGAAATAAATTCCATGAATGATGAACAGATAATGAACCTGATCTTTTGGCCAGGCTTCTCCACAGGAGAAACCATAACTGAAATCTCAGGCAGAGGAATCGGTCTTGACATAGTTCAAACAAAAATATCTCAGCTTAACGGAAAAGTGAAAGTTTATTCCGAATTAAACAAAGGAGCAAAAGTAATAATTGAGCTTCCTGTCTCTATGGCAACAATCAAATCATTCATAATCACAATCGAAGAACAAACATTCGCCATTCCTATGAGCGCAATAAAGCTTGTACAATGGATTGATGAAGATAAAATATTCTACAAAGACGGATATAAATCAATAATAGTTGGGAACGAAACTATTCCAATTATTGATCTGGCTAAAATTTTAGGAATTAAAAGAAAAACAACAGAAACGAAAAAAAATACGACCGTAGTAATAATAGAATCTGAAAACACAAAAGCCGCATACATAGTAGATAAGCTGTTGGGCGATCAGGAAATATTACACAAAAAATTTGCGCCGCCGGTATTTAAATTAAAAAACATCGGTGGGATAACAACTCTAGCCTCAGGAGATTTATGCTTAATCATAAATGTTTCTGAATTATTAAAAAATACAATCGCAAATATTGAAAAGCTCTCTTGCGTAGAACAAAAGCTTATAAGCACTAACAACAACGACTTTAATCCATCGGAATATAAGATTCTGCTGGTGGAAGATTCTAAAATAACCCTTACCCTGCTTGAAAAATTATTGAAAAAACAAGGTTATGAAATAATATCGACCCAAAACCCGATAGATGCAATTGAAAAACTAAAATACGAACCTTTTGACCTCATAATCACAGATATAGAAATGCCAAACCTGAACGGGGTAGATTTTATACATCACATTAAAAACAACGAAATGTACAACAACATACCTATAATGGTCATTTCAACAATTCCACCAAAAAACATCTCAGATAAGCTGAGCGAATTAAACATAAGTTCTTACATAAATAAACTCTCTTTTGAAAAGAATGACTTCATAAATAAAATCGAATCAGCGCTAAAACAAAAAGACATAAAATAAAAAGGTTATCTAATCCAGATAACCTTTTTTATATCTTATACGCGTCTTTTACGAGCGGCTTCAGACTTGCGTTTTCTTTTGATACTTGGTTTTTCGTAGCGTTCACGACGTTTAATTTCAGATAAAATTCCAGCTTTTTGGATTTTTTTCTTAAATCTTTTAAGAGCGCTTTCGATACTTTCGTTCTCTCCTACTCTGATTTCCGGCATTCGTTTTCACCACCTTTTCGATAAATTAATGTTTCGTTAAAAGAATAGTATCACGCACATTTTTTTATTTCAAGTAGTTTTGTAAGTATAATTATATTTTTGACAAAAAGTTATAATTATTATTGAAAATAGTTTTTAATATCGTCCAAAAGGGCATCACAGGCAATCAGCAAATCTTCATATGTGGATTCATTATTAATTATGAAATTCCAATCTGATATACTATCCAAAGCCACTTCAGTATTATCATCAGACTTTACTATCTGACCTCTTTTTGAGCGGGCTTCTTCAGAAGATTCCACCCTTATGCTGTAAGCATTGTTTTGCTTGAAAACTTCATACTCTCTTGGCATCCTTACATCAGGTACGATTATATTTCCTTCTTGATTTACAACATACTTTAACCAAAAATCAGGATCAATTGATCGACCTTTGTCACCTAAAGCTATTAAATCAGGCCTATATGATGATTTGTTTTTCTCTATTTCTTCCAATGATAAGCCGGTTTGTTTTGAATAATCCAGCTTAATAGCATCTCCTAAACCTATACGTCTAAAACCATGGAGTTTTTCTAGTAGTATTTTTGCAACAGTATCTTTTCCGGAAAATTGTTTTCCTGAAAGAATAATAATTTTATCAGCCATATTATCTACTACTCGTCGCTTTTTATGCTTAAACTGATTCTTCTGTCATCAGGATTAAATTTTAAAATAGTAGTGTTTATTTTATCACCGACTTTTAAAATTTTGCCGGTTTGATTTTGATAATCTACAAGTTCATTGTTAGGAAGTAAAGCTTCAACACCTGCAAAAACCTCTACAAATGCGCCGAAGTGTTTAATTCTGGTAATAACGCCTTCAAGCTTGTCACCTTCTTTTATTTGGTTTTTAGCTTCAATCCAAGGATCTTTCTCAAGGTTTTTAAGGCTCAAGCTGACTCTTTGCTTGTCATGATCGATTCCGATAACTTCGACTTCAACAACATCAGATATTTTAAGGATATCGGAAGGGTGATCGACCCATCTCCAAGAGATTTGAGAAAGCGGCAACAATCCATCGATTCCGCCAATATCTATAAACGCTCCGAAATCAGTTATTCTGACTACTTCACCTTTTACTACTTTACCTACTTCAATCTGAGCGAAGGTATCACGTTTTGCTTCTTCTTTGTCATCAGAATAAACTTTTCTGTTTGACAATATAAAGTTACCTTGCTGTGCATCCATTGTAAGGATTTTAAGGTCGATTTTATCTCCGACTATATTTTCCAGAGTTTTTGCTCTTAAATGGCTGGATGGAACGAAGCCTCTAACGCCTTTAACTTCAACAAGTATACCGCCTTTGACAACTGAAACAACAATACCTTCAACTGTTGCATCTGTAGCTTTAAGATCTTCAAGCTCTCTCCAGTTGTATGCCATAGCAACTTTTTTGTATGAAAGCATGAATCTGCCATCATCATCTTCTTCTTTTGTAATTAAAAATTCGTATTCTTTACCTTTAACCAAAGTGTCTTCGATAGAAACATCCGCATTTACTTTTGCTTCTCTTGCCGGGACGATAGCTGCTGTTTTAGAACCTATATCAACAATAACTCCCTCCGAGTCATAAGAGCAGACAATTCCTTTTACTAAATCGCCTTTCTGAAAGCTGTAATCGTACTTTTGTAACAATGACTCAAATTCAGTGTCAGTCATTTTTTCCTGTGTTTTCATTTGATGTTCTCCAAAAACTATCCAATTGGTCTGCTCCCATTATATCAAAAATTAGTATTATATGGATAATTTTTACATTACGCTCCTTTACATATGTTAATAAAGCGCTCCAAAACTGTTGAAGCGCGGTATTTTTTCTAGAAAACGTATGCGGCGAAAAGAGCTACACCCAATTGATTACTTTTAAGCTTTTTAAGAGCCCTTGATTCAGTCTGTCTTATACATTCTTTTGTCACCCCATAATGCTTTCCGATCTCTTCCAGAGTCTGTTTCGCACACTCCCCAAGCCCGAATCTTAATTTAAGCACTTGTTGTTCTCTTTCCTTTAAACAGTTAAGAAGGTCAAAAATATCTTTTTGAAGAGCTTCATATTCAACAATAGCTTGTACGTTTGTCTTTTTGTCTTCGATTATGTCCCCGAGACAAACATCTCCTTGCCCGTTCAAATCATAATCAGCCTCTAAAGAAAACGTTTTGGAGTAAGCGTTCAAATATGTCTCGATTTTTTCTGCAGGAAGATTCATTTTACTCGCAACTTCCTCGATTTTTACTTGCGCGTTATGCTTTTGTTCCATCTCTGATTTTAGTTTGGAAAATTTAGACAATGTTTCCTGTATGTACACAGGCACTTTCATGCTATGTGACTGTTCAGAAATAGCCTTAAATATAGCTTGTTTAATCCACCAGGAAGCATAAGTTGAGAATCTGTATCCAAGCTTATAATTAAACTTATCAGCAGCCACCATAAGCCCTAAATTGCCTTCCTGAATCAAATCTATCATGGGAAGATTGCTTGCGTGGACGATTTTTTTAGCTATATTAACAACCAGTTTCAAATTTGACTGGATAAGAACTTGTTTTGATTCCAAGCATCCTTCTTTAGCTTTTTTTGCAAGCTGTAATTCCTCTTCAGCTGAGAGTTGTTTGTAAACAGAAATTTCTTTTAAATAATACTTAAGGCTTTCGTCAGATACAGCCGGTATTGTAAGATTTTTTGCCGGATTAGTTCTAAGAGCAGAATTTCCCATAATAAAGTCTCCTATATTTACACTTCACACTAGTTTTAATACACTCATACAATCGTCATCTTATTGCCAGATGTAGAAGAAACTAAAAAATTGCAGTGTCAATAGGCCCCAGAGCACTACTTAAAAAGCAATAAAAATGCTTCTAGTAGGTCACGGCAAGCCCTAAGCTAAATTAAAAACGGAATAAAAACAAGCAAACGGATATACGATTTATATATTATCAATATATCACCAAGTATATACTTTTGCAATCCTTTTGTTAAGTTATATTAAATCAGAATTCATTTTTGAAGAGTTTTTGTAATATTCTTTAACATTTAGAAGATGTTTAACTATCGTTAAGTTAGTTGTATTTCTTGATTATAGGGCTGTTTTGATGATAAAATTTTTCAAAGGAGCAGGAATGTTAATTGAGGGTAATCTAAAAACAAATAAAACACAGATTCTCAAAGAAAAATATCTTGAGCTTTTAGAAAATGGCGTAAATACATCGGAAATTCTTGTCATCTGCCTTAATTTATACAAGAAACAAGATTTTATAGAAAGCATAAAACAAAACACCAAAGAAGAGAGTCTGGAACAATTCAACATACACACCTTCTACGGCCTTGCCTATAATGCGCTTTTGGACAATTGGCCCGTTATTGAGAACCAGATAAATTCAGGAGATACAAGGATTATTCCGAACCTTTGCGGACTTGAGGTTTCGCAATACATCCTGAAAAATTGCTTTAAAACTGATGTTTTCAAGGATTATGGATCCAAATTAAACCTTCTGCACCAACTTTTCAGACGCTATTCTTTAATTGTTCAAAATTCCCTAAGCGACAAGGAAGTAAAAAAACGTTCCGAGATTTTAAAAGAATCTTTTAAAGATGACGCGAAAAAGACCATCGACTTGTACAAATTATCAACACTGGAATACAGAAGTTTCGACTATCTTAGACAGATGGCGGTATTTTCATACATCTATAAAAACACCGATTATTTTAAAGAAATTAAATACCTTTTTATCGACGATGCCGATGAAATAACATATATTATTTTAGATTTCGTAAAAACACTTGCGCCGCAACTAAAAGAAGCGTTTATCGCTTACGACAGGGATGGGGCTTCAAGATGCGGATACTTGAGCGCTTACAAAACAGGTGTATACGAATTTGAAAAATTATTTAACGAAAAAAAAGTCCGCTTAGAGGAAAAAAGCCTTATATCAGAGGAAGCGGATAAGCTCTTTAACAACATTATTTCAGATAAAAAAACCTCTTCCAAGTCCATAAGTTTCTTTGAAAAATCCAAAAGACTCGAATTAATTGATTCAGTTTCAGATAGAATTAATCAATTAATAAAAAGCGGCGCCAAACCTTCTGATATCTTGATAATCTCCCCGACTATCGACAATTTGCTGAAGTTTTCACTCAAAGAATCTTTAAATTCTTTAAATTTAAAACATCAGTTTATAAGCGGAAGTGAAAAACTTTGCGAAAACAAGCTGATAAAAGCTTCTATCGCCATATTGAAACTGTCACATCCTGAGTGGAACTTGAAAGTCGATTCATTTGAGATAAGAGGAATTTTCACTGATTTATTGAATATCCCGGCTAAATATTGTCTAAAAATAATAGAACATTTTAAAAACAATGAAAGCCTTGCTCCTATTGAATTTGAAAACGAAGCTTATAATTTAAGCTACCTGAGCCTTCTGGAGTTGATAAAAAAAATCAAAGAATCAAACCTCAGTTTATCAAAAGAACTGTTGACTATTTATGAGAAATTTGTCTGTAAAAACGCATCCGTAAACGACCTCAACAAATTCAGCTTTCTTATAAAAGAAGCGCAGGATTTTGAAACGGCTTTTGGCAAAAACAACGACAAAATCAAAAAAGATTTTATTATACAAATAGAAAACAGCGTGATAAGTGAAAATCCTTATAATGCAACCCTTCTGGAAGAAAACGCGATTATGGTTGCCACCCCTCAAAAAACCATAGACCTTGAGCTGAAGACAAAATATCAGATATGGCTCGATGCCTCTAACAACGAATGGCTAAAGCAGGATATAGGCCCTTTATATAACGCCTGGGTGTTCCATGCCGACTGGGACAAAGAAACATTCACATACGAAGACAATCTTAGGCTCACAAAAGAAAAAATCGCCCGGATATTAAGAAAACTTATGCTCTGCTGCGATAAAGAAATTTCAGCTTATTCCAGCCTCTATGACAGCAACGGGAACGAGAATTTCGGGGGAATATTAGACTTTTTCGATTTATCTGATGGTACTGCCCTTTCAAAAAAAGAGAAGAAAAAAATTATTCCAAGAGAAGATCAAAAGGCTGTCTTAAATTACAAAAAAGGCAAAATGGGCGTGATGGCGGTGCCCGGCGCAGGTAAAACCACTATATTGCTTGCCCTTATAATACAATTCTTCGAAAGAGGCATCCTTGCAGAGAACATATTCGTCTTAACCTACATGGAGTCAGCAGCAAGAAACCTTAAAGAAAGAATAACGGCAACCTATCCTCAATGTCTTGAGCTGCCTAACATAAGCACCATACATGGCTTGGCATTAAGGATAATAAAAGAAAATTCAAATTATTCAAAACTCAACCTTACAGACAGTTTTGAAATTTGCGATGACAACGAAAAACAAAAAATAATAAGAGAAGCACTTCTAAGATTAAATATTGACCAGGAAAATTATGAAAATTACGAAAAAGGTATTTCGGCGATAAAACTGTCTGCGGGCGAATTTAACTTGAAATCGCGCCATAAGGAAATAAATGATTTTATAAGATTTTTCAAAGAATACAACAAAATCCTGAGAGAAAATAACCTCATTGATTACGATGATATGCTAGATTTGGCAGTAAAACTTCTTGAAAAAAATCCTGATATTTTGGAATACTACCAAAACCTTTGTAAATACATAATAGAAGATGAGGCTCAAGATTCATCCTCTTTACAGCAAAAGCTTTTAGGGCTTCTAGCGGGTAAACACCGTAATTTAATAAGATGCGGGGACGTTAACCAATCCATAACAGGCACTTTCACAAACTCTGACCTTAAAGAATTTATAAAATACCTTAAAGAAAATACACTGGTTGAAATGAACTCGTCTCAAAGATGCTCAGAACCTGTCTATAGCCTTGCAAATAGACTGATTGAATACTCTCAAAAATCAGAAACGCTAAAAAATGCGTTTTATCCAATCAAAATGATTCCTACAGAGTCAAACCCCACTACAAAAAAACAGCCTGAATTTAAAATCTTTGAAGATGAAGACGAAGAAAAAAACCATATACTAAAACAAATAAAAACAACCCTTCAACAAAGTCCCAACAGCTCTATTGCGATACTTTTACGAAACAATTATCAGGTAAATGACTTTAATGCTTTTCTTACCAAAAACGGGCTTAAAACGATAACAAGAACAGATTTTTTAGGTGAAAAGTCCGTATTCAAAGTCATTTTCTCAATAATAAAATTAATCCAAAACCCTTGGAACAACAAAAATCTTCTTAAAACAATGAATACCTTGCAAGAAACAAAAATAATAAATTTTTCTCAGGCAGATTTCAAATTTGTAGAAGATTTAAAAACTCCTTTTGTCTCTATTTATTGTGATGAAATACAGTCCCAAAACCTTTCCCAACTATACTGGGACGTAAACTACTGGGTAAATCAAGCGAACCTGCCTCTTGATGACATGGCAATAAAAATAGGTCTACATTACCTTAAAACCGACATAGAAAAATCAAACACTTACCTTATCTCAACGTTGATAAAAAGACTCGCATCTACCTACAAAAACACCGAAACAATTATTGAAAAGCTGGAAGAAGTCTCAAAAAGACCCATATTATCAAAATATAAATTTTTTACTGATGAAGAAAAAATTAACAAAGACGATGATGGCAAAGTCAATATTATGACAGTTCATAAGTCAAAAGGAGACGAATTTGACACCGTCTTTATACCTGAATTGACAGAAGATTCTTATTCAACAGACATAAATAAAGTGAAAATAAAATCAAACAACCACTTCATGGAGACAATCAAATCTCTTGAAATCAATTACCAGAAAAAGGATACAGCACAGCTAAAAAAAGAGCAGATAGAAGAAAATTTAAGGCTTTTGTACGTTGCAATTACAAGAGCAAAAAAAGAACTTTTCCTCTCAAGCGCCAAATCATACAAAAAAAAGAAAAACAACGCGCCTTCAGCACTTTTCAAAAATTTTCTGGAGGTAGAATATGAATAAAACTTTTTCAGCCCAAATGCTTAAAACATATATGGAGTGCCCTTATAAATACTACCTTGAGTACGAAAAAAAGATAAAAATACCGCAAGACGTTTCCTTCGCAGACACCGGGAAAAATCTCCATGCGCTGATTAACTACTACTTTAAAGGATTTGACGTAAGCAAACTCGAAAAGGCTCTATCTGATGACGAAAAAACTCTGTGGGCAAATTTTTTAAACGCAAAAATCGACAGAAATAATATTTTTAAAAGCGAATACGGCTTTAACGTCAAAATCAAAGATGATAACTGGCTTACAGGCAGGATTGATGCCATAACAAAAGAAGATAACACCTACACTATATACGACTGGAAAACCGGAAAATTACCAGAAAATCCAGAAAAAGATATACAGACGATTGTATATTTGTTTGCACTCGACAAAATCCTTCAAAAAAGAAATTTTTCAGGCGAAAAACCTATATTAAGATTTGTATACATGGATTTAAAAACCTCTGAAACCAAGGCTGTTTTTATCCAAAATGAGACATTAAACCCGTCCATTGAAACAATCTATGCTATAATCAAAGAGTCGCAAGAGTTTTCCGAAACGAATTATTGTTCTAAAAATAATAATTTGCAAAATTCATGCTCAAATGGCATTAAAAACACATCTTGCAAAACCTGCAAATTCAACTCTATTTGTAAAACAGATGTATTTTTATAAAAAATATGCTATAATCATAGTAGATCGAGGTAGATAGATCCGATGAATTTCTGCAAGAAATTAAATATTTGGTTGTTTGTTTTAATCCTCTGTTTTGTATGCAGCGGATGTGGTCACGTTGACCAAAAGTCCTTCTTTAAGAGAGATTCGGCATATGATCAATTCGTAAAAGATTCTGCAACTCAAGGCTCAAACAAAGACTCATCATCCGCCCCAAGAAGGGTTGGAAATATTATCTACTTAGGTTCAAGCTCAAGCTCATCAAGTGTAACTGTACCTGGCGAGCCGAGTTTTGCATTTGAAGATTTAAAAAGATAACTTGAATTTAATTATTTTTATTTTACTATAATTGTAGTCAAAAAAATTTTAATGTATCAATAAAGGAAAATTTTGATGAATTATTCTCATGGTTCGCTCGAAAATGAAATACTTAGTTCTGTTTGGACTATGGAAGAAAACAATCAGGAAGAAAATATTTCAGTCAATGAAGTATTAGAATCTATCAATCAAAACGGTAACATTAGAGCATATACAACTGTAAAAACCGTAATGGACAGGCTAACAGAAAAGAATTTGCTGGTAAGATACAAAAAAGGCAAAAAATTCTTTTATAAGTCCATATCTTCAAGAGAAGAAATGGCGAAAGTGGCTATTCAAAAGCTTGTCAGACAATATTTCAATAACGACATGCGTTCTTTGATGAATGCAGTAGAAAATGAATGCTTAGTTTTAACAAAATAAATTTCGGTTTTATTATAGAAAAAATAAAAGCTTACACAGAAAAGTTTAAGCTGTTGTTTTGTGCTCAAAAAACCGAAGAAGAAACAGACTACTCTTTTCAGCGAAAATACGTTGCCGACTTGATATTAAAAGTGTTAACACACAGAATCTTGGTCAGAGAAGCACTTTTAAAATTCCCGTGTGACGCAAAAGATCCATCGATTCAAGCCTCCTGGCACGCTTTGTGCCATCTGGAAGCTGATGAAGAAATTAGAAAAAGGGATTTTGAATACGCTTCAGAACAAAATGATTTTTTAGAAATGATAGCATTTACGCTGCAAAATGGTGAAGAACTGCCTGAAAACATAAAAAAAGCTTATGATAACTACCATAAAGAAGCTTTAATTCCACATTCCAAAGGGTTTAAAGGGTTTATCGAAAAACTTACAAGGATTTTAAACCTATAAACCTATGAATTTTCCAAATCATAAAGCTTTTTGTATAAGTCTTTTTCTTTATCTGAAAGTTTTACAGGCAAATTTATATTTATTTTTATGTTCAGATTGCCGTATCCGCCGGATTTTTTTGGTAGCCCCAGTTCCTTTAACCTCAAAACCTTGCCGGAATGAGTTTCTGGAGGAATTTTAATGCCTACAACCCCATGGAGAGTCTGAACTTCCTTTTTGCAGCCTATTGCGGCCTGAGAAGGTGTTATATCTATTTGCTTCGTCAAATCTTCGTTATCGATTGAATATTCACTGTCTTTGAACTTGATTACAAAATAAAGATCGCCTTTTCTGCCGGATTCATCTATTTTTCCTTCATTCGCAAGCCTTATTTTTTGACCTTCTTTTACGCCTTTTGGCAGTTTAACGCTGAGGTTTTTCGTTTCACTTACAATCCCTGACCCGCCGCAAGCATAACAAACAGAACCCACGCCGTTACACTTCGTACATTTTTCTATGGTGTTCATTTTTACTGTTATAGGTCCATCAGCCATCAAGTCTTTTGCTGTGACATAAAGATCTTTTACCAAATCCAAATCGACTGACTTTCTGGCCGTTCTTGAAGATTGAGCTCCTGCTCCCGGGCCATAGTTCATAAATTCATCGTAAGAAAACCTGCTGCCTCCCTTTGTTTTTCTTGAAGAAGCCTGAGCAGCGCCGCCTAAATCTCCGAAAATCGAGCTAAAGAAGTCGGAAAAACCTCCCATATCACTGAACCCTTGGGTAAATGAACCTTGCCCGTATGAGCCTTTATTAAAATTAAATCCTTCAAAGCCTGGAGGAGGTGTAAATTCGGCACCTGATTGCCAGTTGGCACCAAGGCTGTCATAACGTTTTCTTTTTTCTTTGTCTGAAAGTACCTCGTATGCCTCGTTTATATCTTTAAATTTTTCAACAGCATCAGGTGACTTATTAACATCCGGATGATACTTTCTTGCTAATTTTCTATAAGCTGATTTTACCTGAGCATCAGTGGATGAACGTTCTACGCCAAGTATTTTGTAATAATCTTTATATTGCATTAATTTGAAAGCTCCATTTCCGTGAAGAAGTTAACCTTTACCAGTCTAACCTTTATAATAGTATAAAAAATCCAATAAATTACTAATATTAATTTTTTCTTAATGATAAAATAATTTTAATTAATACAAAAAATAGGTTATCCTAAGGATTAACTCAGCATACGATTCGTGTACTATCAAACTATGAAATATCTAATAAATTTTCTAATTTTAATTGCGTTTATAACAACACAAAATATGGGATCAGCAAACGAAACGGTGCTCAAGTCTTTTTCTGCACCGACAAAGACTACTGAGGCAATAAAAGCTAACCCAAATTTAAAAACAGATCCAAAAACAGAACAAAACAAACAGTTGCAAAATATAAGCAATACGAATCAAAGTAATTCTGCGGCTTCCTCGGTTCCTACGCCAATAATTCCAGACATAGCGACTAAACCACCTTCAGAATACATTTATAAAGAGTCATCTCATCACATAAATGCTGTTGACCCTAATGCAGCAAATTCTTCAAACAGCTATTTCCCGGGCCTGAGAGGTACAAACCAACTTGTAATATACACTCCTGCCTATGGTGCAAGAACAGGAACAAATGAATTCGGCACCGAAGCAATAACTTCAGGGAATATTGTAATTGATATGAACGGGGCAGATTCCATAATTCCAAAAGACGGAATTGTTATAAGCGGCCATGGGCATTCAAAAAGATGGATAAATGAAAATATTTCTGTTGGTTCTAAAATCTATGTCGATTTAGCCAACAACAAAATAAAAGCATACATTACACCTGAAAGCTTGATCTATGCGGCTAAACAGAAAATTATCGAAGCGAATTCAATAATGGAATACTACCGCTCGATTGACATATTGTACAACGACAAACTTTCGCTGGAATACATATCAACGGCAAAAGAACTCCTCAGAAAAGCTGAAAGAGACCCCGATAACGCTCAAGTATACATTACAGAAGCAAGTAATGCCGCCAATCAGGCTATAATGAACGCTCTTCCTTACAGGGAAAATGAATTGAAAGGCGTATGGGTTAGACCTGTTGAAAGATCATCCGAAGAAATAGCAAAAACTGCTGAAAAGCTGAAAGAAATAGGTATCAACAACATCTTTCTTGAAACATATTTCCACGGAAAAACAATTTATCCCAGCGATGTCTTAAAGTGCTATAACGTGACAAACCAAAGAGAAGAATTTGTTGGGTTTGACCCTCTGGCAGTGTGGATATACGAATGCCACAAAAGAAACATAAAAGTCCATATATGGTTTGAAACCTTCTACGTTGGAAACCAACCGCCGGATTCTAACGAAAAGAACGTACTAAAAGTTTATCCAGCCTGGGCTAACACAACAAAAGCAGCATATACTTCAACAACTCCCGTAGCGTCTTTATCAGAACATAACGGTTATTTTCTTGATCCTGCTAACCCGGATGTACAAAAATATCTGTTATGCATAATAAACGAAATAATAACCAAATATCGTCCTGACGGAATAAACCTTGACTACATAAGGTATCCTCAATCGGTTGCAGCAAAGTTTACCAGCTACGATTTATCAAACTGGGGTTACACAACATACGCAAGAAACGAATTTAAAGGCTCTTACGGGATTGATCCTGTAGAAATCAAATATAACACTGATAACTGGAACCTTTGGGCAAAATACAGACAGGAAAAGATAACCAGATTCGTCACAGAAGTAAGAAAATTAACAACCGCTAACAACATAATGCTTACCGCTGTTGTATTCCCTGACAGACCAAAAGCTCTTGAAACAAAAATGCAGGATTGGAAAACTTGGTCACTTAACAACCTGATTGACGGATTTACCCCGCTTATTTTAACAAGCGACAGGATGACCGCTTCTTCTATGATAGGAGATATCAAAGCAAATGTAGGGCCTTGTACAAAAGTTTACCCGGGTCTTTTTGCAACGTTCATGGGCGGTTCACCGAATGATTTGTTACGTCAGATTCAAGAAGCAAGAAAACAAAATTCTGACGGAATGGTAATATTTGACTATGCTCATTTAGACCAAAAATACATAGACGCCTTAGCCGCAAGAGTTTATAACTCAAATCTGCCTTGCGTTAGCCCTTACAACGAAAAAACAAATTATCCGACAATCAGAAAAAGGCACTTTAAATTTAAAAGATATTAGAGTTATAATAAAACATGTAAGAAATTTTCGCCAAGAGCGAAAATTCCGAGTCGCTCTGAAAAATAAGGGAATAAATAATGACAACTATAAAATTTACCAAAATGCAAGGATTAGGTAATGATTTTATAATCATTGACCATGAAGAATATAAAAAAGTAGAACTGCCATTAAACGAGCTTGCCCAGAAATTATGCGACAGGCACTTCGGAATAGGCGCAGACGGATTAATCGTTGTAAACCCGGAAACAAAAGCTGCCGATATTGGATGGCTCTTTTACAACTCTGATGGTAGTATAGCCCAGATGTGCGGGAACGGAATGAGATGTTTCGCGAAATATGTTTATGACAATAAAATACTTACCCAAAGAGAATTCAGCGTGGAAACAGGTGCCGGCATAATAAGGCCTCAAATCATAGATGATGAAACGGTAAAAGTTAATATGTCCACTCCGATATTAACCCCACAACTCATCCCTGTAAAAACAGAAAAAAATCTCAATTTTGATATAAAAATACAAGATAGATTTTTTAAAGCAAACGCAATAAGTATGGGAAACCCTCACTGCGTAATTTTCACAGAAGAAGATACAAAGAAACTAGCCTTGAAATACGGCCCTGAAATAGAAAAGCTTGAAATCTTCCCGGAAAAAACAAATGTCGAATTTGCCAAAGTTCTCTCAAGAAAAGAGATCAACCTGGATGTTTGGGAAAGAGGCTGTGCTATAACGTTGGCGTGCGGAACAGGAGCTTGTGCCACTGTCACAGCAGCTATATTAAACAATTTATGTGACAGCCCCGTGAAAGTGAATCTACCGGGAGGAACTCTAAAGATTGAATGGCCAGGATCAATTGAAAATCCCAAAAAAGACATATTTATGTCAGGCAGAGCCGACTATGTTTTCACCGGAGAAATAAACGTTTAGTCGAGGCAATAGCGAAGATTTCACCTCTGTGTTATTTATGCTTGTCTTTTAAAAAGAGCCCTAGTACAATTTAATATTAATACGTTGTGGGTTTGTTTTTTTTACAAAACGAGTAAAAATCTCTAAATGAATATTTTAAAAATTGAAAATTTGAATCTTGCTTTTGACTTACAAAAAGGATTTTGTCAGGCTCTTTATAATGTAAATTTGGAACTGGAGAAAGGGCAAACCCTTGCAATAGTTGGAGAATCAGGCTGCGGAAAAACATTAACCGCAATGTCCATACTTAGACTTATACCAAACACAGCAAGAATAATGAGCGGAAAAATAATCTATAACGGGAAAAACCTTCTTGGGTTAACTGAAACTGAAATGCAAAAAATAAGAGGAAAACAGATTGCCCTCATACCTCAAGACCCTATGACATCGCTGAATCCTTTATATACCATAGGAGACCAGCTCCTAGAAGTCATCACTTTACACCAAGAATTAAAAGGTTCTCAAGCTGAACAAAAAGCAATAGAGGCGCTTGAGAAAGTCAAAATTCCTAATGCAAAAGACAGATTGAAGAATTACCCTCACGAGTTTTCAGGAGGGATGAGACAAAGGGTTATAATCGCGATGGCGCTTGCTTGCAACGCAGAAATAATTATCGCGGATGAACCTACAACGGCTCTTGATGTAACGGTTCAAGCTCAAATAATGGAGCTTCTGACGGAAATCAAAGAAAAATATAATACTTCGATTATTTTAATTTCACATGATCTAGGGCTGGTATCAGAAAATGCGGAAAAAATTGCCGTTATGTACGCGGGATCGGTTGTTGAATATTCAACAAGCGAAGAACTATTCAAAGAACCGAAACATCCTTATACAAGGGCCCTTTTGAATTCACTCCCGGACATAAATACCAAAATGCTTGAAACAATTCAAGGGCAACCGCCTTCAATAAGCGAAGATATTGTAGGCTGTCCGTTTTCGCCAAGATGTCCTGAAAAAATGAACATCTGTGTGAGCAAAAAGCCAGAACTTATAGAAATCAACGACAGCTCAAAAATGAGCTGCTGGGTGCAAAGACAGACCTAATATTTTTTATTTATCAGGTCAAAATGGGCTTTATACTCTATTTCATCATTAATTTCAGATAGCAAGATGTCGTCTTTGTATCTGTTGTCCAAAGAAAGCTTTATCAAATAATCAGCGAAATGAGGATTTTTAGGCAGAAGTGAACCGTGCAAATAAGTCCCGAAAACATTATTTTTTCTGGCACCTTCAAACCTGTCTTCGCCATTGTTGCCGTTACCTACAATGATTTTTGCCAAAGGCTCCGTTCCTTCTTCTATAAAAGTAAGCCCGCTGTGGTTTTCAAATCCAACTAATGTTTTTGGCTCTAAAAAATTTGTCTCAGCTGTAACGTTGCCTATAAATCGATTGTGACCGGCTACTGTGTATGCATCCAAAAGGTTTATTCCTTCCAGCCTGTCTCCGTCGTGGGGTTGGTAATATTTCCCAAAAAGCTGATATCCGCCGCAAATAGACAAAAATACCGATTTGTTTATGCTGGCTTCTTTTAAAACTTCTTCTCTTTTTTTAAGCTCTTTTGAAACCTCAATCTGCTGTTTATCCTGACCACCACCTATAAAATAAAAGTCGTATTTTGAAATGTCAATTTCATCTCCGATTTCAATATTAGAAAGGTTAACCTTGATGCCTCTTGCTTCGCATCTTTTCTTTATAGTGAGAATATTCCCAAAATCTCCGTAAATGTTAAGGAGTTTCGGGTAAAGATGAGCTATTGATATTTCCAAATTGCTATTAGACATTTCTTACAGCTTCTATAACCTTTTCGACAGATTCATCGGGAAGTATTGTTGTCATTTCTCCATTTGCACGTACTTTAAACTCTACCAGCCCTTGTT
The DNA here is from genome assembly GCA_023421795.1 of Cyanobacteria bacterium OH_PDB_230. Taxonomy (GTDB): domain Bacteria; phylum Cyanobacteriota; class Vampirovibrionia; order Gastranaerophilales; family Gastranaerophilaceae; genus JAEZOG01. The sequence goes on along the minus strand of JAEZSO010000001.1, from coordinate 71,418 downwards.
CAATAGTTTTTCCTACGGTAATTCTAAACGGTATACCGATTAAATCCGCGTCTTTAAATTTCACTCCGGCTCTTTCGTCTCTATCGTCAATAATAACTTCGACTCCTGCATCGTTTAATTTTTTGTAAATTTCTTCAGCTACATTCATTTGTTTTTCGTCTTTTATATTTACAGGAACTACAATTGCCTGATAAGGTGCAATTGCCAACGGCCATTTGATACCAAAATCATCATGGTATCTTTCGACAGCAGAAGCTGCGGTTCTAGAGATACCTATGCCGTAACATCCCATTACGAAAGGTTTTTCTTTGCCTGATTCATCCGTAAATGTTGCATTCATAGCTTGAGAATATTTTGTACCGAGTTTAAAAATGTTGCCGACCTCGATACCTCTTGTGACTTTTAAGCTGTCATTACATTCAGGGCATATATCGCCTTTTTCAACAAGTCTTATATCAGCGAACAATTCAGGCATATCGATATCGACATTCCAGTTGGCGCCCACAAAGTGTTTATCATTTTGGTTGCAGCCGATAACAAAGTTCTTAAGTTCTTTTACGGTTTCATCAGCTACAATTTTCACTCCTTTAAGGCCTTTAGGACCTATGAACCCTGCTTTTGCTTCAAAGCCGCTATTTTGCATTATCTCATCTATTTCGTCAGCTCTTGCAATTCTTATCTCGTTACCCGCAAAAATATTCATCAATTTTGTTTCTTCAACGGTTTTATCGCCTCTTATCAAAGCAACAACAATATCTTTATCTACAACATAGACCAAAGCCTTACAGATAACTGTTTGAGGAACATTCAAGAATTTTGACAAATCTTCTATAGACTTGACGTCAGGGGTATCGACAATTTCAAAACAAGAAAATTCGCCATCAGTCTTAACTTGAGGCAGCTTTGAGATTGCATGGTTTGAATTTGCCGAATAATCACATTTTTCGCAGTAGAAAACATCATTCTCACCTGCGTTATTTTCAGCTTCTTCGTTCACCAAAACCATAAATTCATGGGAAACACTTCCGCCGATTGCTCCTGAATCAGACTGCACCATTTTGGTCTCAAGGCCGCATCTTTCAAAGATTCTTCTATATGCCTTTTCCATAATCTCATATGAAATATCCAGACCTTTTTCGTCAACATCGAAGCTATAAGCATCTTTCATTATGAATTCTCTGCCTCTTAAAAGTCCGAATCTTGGTCTTATTTCATCTCTAAATTTAGATTGGATTTGATAAAGGTTTATAGGGAGCTGCTTGTAAGAGCGGATTCCTTCTCTGGCAATTGAAGTGATTACTTCTTCGTGGGTAGGCCCAAGACACATATCTCTATTATGTCTGTCTTTAAGTCTCATAAGTTCTTTGCCATAAACTTCCCATCTGCCTGATTCTTCCCAAAGCTCTTGTGGCTGGACAAAAGGCATTAAAAGTTCTTGAGCGCCTGCTTCATCCATTTCTTCTCTTACTATATTTTCAACTTTTTTCAAAACACGCCACATTAAAGGTAAATAATTGTACACCCCGCTTGCAAGTTTTCTTATATAACCTGCTCTAACAAGAAGTTTATGACTCATAACTTCAGCATCGGCAGGAAATTCTCTTAATGTTTGAACAAAAAGCTTTGACATTTTCATGGTAAGTATATCCTTTATAATTTTCTTTGTTTCCTAGGATAATATTAGCATAAAATAAAAAGGCACAAAAAGACCAAATTAGACCCGCAAATCTTTAAAAACAAAGACTACTCAGCTTTATAATTAGCCGCCTCAAATGTTTGAACCTCGTCCATAGCTTCAGGAAGAACTCTTTCTAAAGCCGCAACAACCTCAGGATCAAACTGCACATTCGCTTTATCTTTGATTTTTGCCATAGCAATAGAAGGTTCTAAAGGCTGCCTGTAAGCTCTTGAAGACAACATTCCATCTAATGCGTCAGCTACAGCAATAACTCTGGCTCCTATAGGAATTTCCTCTCCTTTTAAACCAAAAGGATAGCCGCCGCCGTCAAAATGCTCATGGTGATATTTTATTATTTCAACAACGTCTCTCAGTTGTTTTATATCTTCTAATATTCTGACTCCGTGTTTTACGTGTTTTTTGATTTCTTCATATTCTTCCGGGGTAAGTTTTTCTACTTTATACAAAATATCATCTGAAATACCTATCATACCTATGTCGTGAAGAAGACCTGCAAGTTCAATTTTATTTGCGACGTCGCTTTCCGCAAGACCCATAGATTGAATTATTTTCATTGTATAAAAAGTTACGCGTCGGCTTCTACCCAAAGTAAATGAATCTTTTGCATCCAGAGCTTCAATAATCGCCTTGATAGTTCCTGAAAATAAATCTTTCAAATCAGTTATAAGATTCTCATTATCGAGTTTTAATTGAAGATATTCTAATGTATTCGCTACAGTCAGCAAAAGCTCATCCGGGCTGTATGGTTTTTTTATGTACCTGTATATTTTCGCATAATTTATTGCATCAATAAGAATACTTGCATCTGTATAAGCAGTAACCAAAAGTCTCATTGTATTGGGATAATCGTCATAAACCCTCTTTAGAAGCTCTACGCCGTCCATCTCGGGCATTTTGTGATCGGAAAGCACCAAGTCATAATGCTTGTTTTTAATCATTTCCAATGCTTGAAGAGGAGAAGTCGTTTTGTCTATTTCATATTTCCCTCTTAGCGTTCTGTATAAAAGCGCTAAATTGTCTTCTTCATCATCTACCAATAATAACTTGTACAGTTCCATATTATTCGATTATTTCCAATTCTATGTCTTTTACATTGTCTTGCTCTTTATCCCTATTAATCGGCAATTTAATGGTGAATTTTGTACCTCTACCAAGCTCAGTATCGATTTTGATATCTCCTTGGTGGTTTTTGATTACCTTATAGCTAATAGACATTCCAAGACCTGTTCCTTGCCCTACGGGTTTGGTCGTAAAGAAAGGATTAAAGATTTTTTGAACAGTAGTATCGTCCATACCTCTGCCGTTATCTTCAAATTCAATTATAACATTATTGTCAACCGCCTTGAGTCTTATCCAAACATCACCCTTTTCTTCTATAGCATAAGCGGCATTGTCCAGAATATTCATAAGAACCTGATTTAATTGACCGCCATAACCTTCAATTTTAGGCAGATTTTCCTCGTATTCCTTATGTACGGTTATTTTGTTTTTAAATTTATTATGGAGAATGTTTAAAGTAGTATCGATTTCTTTAGGCAAATCTACATTTGTCAAAGCAACTTCTTCCATTCTTGAGAAATTTTTAAGATCTAAAATAATGTTTCTCGTTCTTTCAGTACCTTCCCTGCAGCTTCTTATCAAATCAGGGAGATCGGATTTTAAGAATTCATAATCTATTTCCTGTTTTAATTCATTCACCATTTTCTTTTTATCAGGAGTTAAGTTCTCGGATAATTCAGTATAAGTATCAATTATTTTTATTAAATCTGAAGAATAGTTGTTTAAATGGCTTAAGTTACCATAGATAAAGTTTATGGGATTATTGATTTCGTGCATAATTCCTGCAACCAACTCACCTAATGATTTCATTTTTTCCGAGTGAACCATCATTGCCTGCGTGCTTTGAAGTTCCTTATAAGCTTCTTCTAATTGTTTCGTGCGCTCTTGAACCTTATGTTCCATTGAACTGTACAGTCTTTGTAAAGCGTCAGCCATGGAGTTATAAGATTCCACAAGTTCATTTATCTCTTTATAAGAAGTTTTTTCCACCCTATTTGACAAATCACCTTGCTCGAATTCTCCTGTAGCTTGAATCAAAGACTTCAAAGGACTTAAAATCTTGTTAGACAAAGAATATGCCAGCCACAGCCCGACAAACACAAACAAAGAAAGCAGCAAATTTTGGTCTTTTGAAATGGAATCAAAGAAGTTTTTCAAGTTTGAATCTTCAAAAAATCCTATGTAAATAAAATACTGGCCTCTCTCACTTGTAATATAAGATGCCTTTCTAATGCTTTCAGAGGTATATTCGCTCGCGGTAATCCTTGATTTAAAGACTGATATCTGTTGAGGGTGCGTAGAATATATTATCTTCTTTGCCTTCTTATCATAGACCACCACATACGCTATTACTTTTTCTGATAAAGGATATCGGATTTTTAGGTCTATAGCTTCTGAGTTTTTAGATTCAATATCAGCAGAAATTGAGTTAACGATAGTAGAAGTGATAGCAACACTTACTTTCTCGTTTTGCCTTTCCATACCGTCTTTGAATTTCTCTGTGGCCTGATTAATGTACCATCCCATACAAAATACGACCAGAATTATGACGATACTCGTCAAAAACGCAAATTCAAAGCTTAATCTTCTTTCTTTTATAATTCTCAAAGAAACAAGGTCATCCAGATCCTTCTTCAGGTTTTTTAAATATCTTTTACCTTTTATATCTAGCATAATCTAAAATTTTACCAATCATAAATCCTAACAAACCGAGCAGGCAAGACCACGGAACCACTCTTATGAGAGTGTGTTTTATAGTTAAACAATCAAAAGAAAAAGCATTCAAAAAAATAATAGAACAAAGTACTATTAGCGAAGCACTCATTAGAAAAAGAGCTATTGATTTTGAATACATAGGTTATTCCTGATCCAATCTAGTATTACAACCTGCCATAATAGCGGTGCATACTTTCTTTCGCTTATTTTAATTTCCTTCTCGGCCACACTCTGCCGTTATTCCTTAAGATGGGCCACGAACAGTGACTAAAAAGGGCACCCTCGAATTTTGCTACGGCAAAACTATCGGGTATTTTATCTGTTTTGATTTTCCATTTGTTTTTTGAAACAAAACTGGACTAATGATATTCTATCAATATTTTTTAGCAATTTAAATCGTCCTGACACAGTATATCCATTGATGTTATCAGCTTCTATTCTTATCGGCTGAAACAAACAATCTATCTGAATATTTCTGTCTATTTCGACATTTACTTTATAATCTTTAGAAATGCTCAACTCTTCAAAAGAACTTATTTTCATACCGCCTGCGCTGATATCCAATATGGAAGCTCTGATATTATTATCAGATTCATTTTCTTTCAAGAATATATTTTTTGAAAAATCAACCCTGGAGTATTCTCTTCTTTGCAAAAATCTGTGTGATATAGGGTACAATAGCTTCACTTTATTTTTATCAACTTCTGAAATAAGAGTTTCAAAATAAAGCAACCCTTGAGGTGTTATGGAAAAGAGTTCTACTGTTTCATTGATATTGTAATTCTCATCAGTTTTTAACTCTATTTCAAAAAAACCTTCTAAAACGTCCGTAACCGAACATCTGGTTGCTCCTGTCACATCTTTTGGGATAATTTTAAATTCTTTTTCTTTTTGAATATAATTTCTCATACTAACCTACCTATACTGTAGCCCTGGTGTTTACTTGAACCACTCCGACGGACTTAGCTTTTGTATTGTTGCTTATTTCATTATACGACATAACTGAAATTTGTGGATATGTTCTTTCTATCAATCTTCTAAAAGGAAGCCTTATAGGAGAAGAGCAAAGAATAACAGGCTGGTTGCCGTAATTTGTTATTGCCTTTTCCAATTCATAGTTTAAATTATCCAACAACTTTTTCGTAAAATCAGGTTCGAGCATCAAGCTTTGAGCGTCAGGGCTTACTCCTTGCGCGATGACATTTTCGACTTCGGGCGCTAACGTGACAACTAAAAGCTCTCCTGTATCTGAAAGGTTTTGTTTACAAATGCTTCTTGCAAGAGCCTGCCTTACCTGTTCTGTCAGGAAGTCAGGATTTCTGCTGATCTTGGACTGCAAGCTTATTACTTCAAGAATTGTTTTCAAATCCCTCACCGATAAACGTTCTTTCAATAGGTTTTGAACTACCTGCTGAACCTCAGCGGCATTAATGTCTTTCATAAGATCATTTACATAATCTTCGGAAACTTCTTTTTTCAAATTGTCAATAAGTTGTTGTACATCTGCTCTTGAAAGAATTTCTGAAGCGTTTTTCTTTATTATCTCTGTTATATGTGTGGATATAACGGCTGAAGGGCTTACAACAGTATAGCCTTGAGTTTCCACATATTCTTTATCTTTATCTTCTATCCAAATCGCTGGAAGGCCAAAGGCCGGTTCTATCGCGTTTATTCCTTGAATATTCGGATTATCTTCTACCCCCAATGCGTTCATTGCAAGGAATCTATCTACATAAATCTCGCCATTTTCAATTGGAACACCTTTCAGTTTTACCTGATAACTGTTGGGAGGAAGCTGCAAATTATCTCTAACTCTTATTGACGGCAAAACAATACCTAAATCAAGCGCGGTTTGCCTTCTTATCTGAGCTATTCTCTCAAGCAAGTCGCCGCCCTGTTCTGTATCAAGAAGAGTAACGAGCCTATACCCAATCTCAATCTCAATAGCTTCTATAGCAAGCAATTCTAAAACGCTTTCTCTCGTGGCTTTCTTTCTTTTTTTGGCGACCTTGTCGAGTTTTTCAGCTTTTGCCGCATCTTCTTTCTGCTTGGCCTCTTCTTCAACTTTAAGTCTTTTTTCTCTTTGTTTATGGAAGGCTGTATAACCGACCAGAGAAGCAACTATCATAAAAGGAATCATTGGCATTCCGGGAACCAAAGCCAGTAAGAAAAGCAATCCGGCAACCACAGCAAGCACTGTAGGGTTAGAAAACATTTCTTTTTGGATGTCATCCCCTAAAGAAGTATCCTGACCCGCTGCTCTTGATATAATCAAACCTGTTGCAAAAGATATAAGCAAAGCCGGAATCTGAGAAACAAGACCATCACCTACAGTCAAGATAGTGTATGTACTTAAAGCGGTCATAGCATCCATTTTCAGCTGCCAGATACCGATAATCAGACCCGCAACGATATTTACAACCGTAATCAAAATACCTGCGGTGGCATCACCTTTAACGAACTTAGAAGCACCGTCCATCGTACCGTAGAAATCTGCTTCTCTTTCAAGTTTTCTTCTTCTCGTTTTTGCCTGCTCTTCACTTATTAAGCCGGAATTTAAATCGGCGTCTATACTAAGCTGTTTACCAGGCATGCTGTCCAATGTAAATCTGGCGGATACTTCAGCTACTCTTCCTGCACCGCCTGTAATTACCATAAAGTTGATGATTACCAGGATTACGAATATGATGAAACCTACGACATAGTTCCCACCTACAACGAACTGCCCGAAAGAGTTTATTACCTCTCCAGCTTCTCCGTATAACAAAATAAGTCTTGTGGAACTTACGTTCAAGCCAAGTCTGAAAATTGTTGAAATAAGTATAATTACGGGGAATGTAGAATAATCAAGCGGCTCTTTTGTGAAAAGACAAACAAGCATTATTATTATAGAAAGGGAAATATTTATTGTTAAAAGAAAATCCAATAAAGGCGAGGGCAGGGGCAATACCATCATGCAAACGATAATGACAAGGCCAATCGCCAATACTATGTCATTATTCTTTAATAAGCTCGATAAACTGCCCAAATTCATCAATAAACCCCAGTCTTATTTTTATTATATACGTAAGCGAGCACTTCGGCTACTGCTACATATAAATCTGGTGGTATTATACCATCAATCGGCACAAGTTTGTATAGCGAACGAGCCAAAGGCTTATTTTCAACTATTGGAATCTTGTTCTCCTGGGCTATTTCTCTTATCTTGAAAGCCATAAAATCAACACCTTTAGCCACGACCATAGGGGCCGCCGCCCTTGTTTTATCATATTTTATAGCTACAGCAAAGTGAGTCGGGTTAGTTACAATAACATCTGCTTGAGGAATGGCACTCATCATTTTTTGCTGCATCATCTTCATCTGAGCTGCTTTGATTTTTGCCTTGATATGAGGATCCCCGTCTGTATTTTTCCACTCGTCTTTAATTTCTTGCTTGGACATTTTTATGGATTTTTCAAACATATAATCCTGGTATTTTTTGTCAATTATTCCTAAAATAAGCATAACAACGCACATGTTTGTAAGCATTTGAACCAGAATACTTCCTAAAACCATAAATGCCGTGGGGACATCAACTCCTACAAGCGCAAAAAGTTCTTCTTTTCGATCGTTTATTACAGAATAGCCGCAACTACCTACAATCAACACCTTCAAGAGATTTTTGACAAGTTCCACGATATTTTTTACTTCAAAAGGATTCAACATCTTTTTTAACGAATTAAGGATGCTGGATGGGCTAAATTTTTGAAGATCCGGTTTGAGTTTTTCAACAGCCAGTAAAGCCCCTATCTGGAACCTTATGACCACTGCACCCGCTATCATCAATGTCAAAAGGAACGGAAGAACAATTTTTCCCGCAACCTGTACATACGGAACCAAAAGCATCGCCAAATCACCTTTTTCTATATCCTTAGGATTAAGGTGAGTGAATGTGTGGTAACATAGAGTCTTTAATTCTTCCAAAATCCCGGAAGACATAGTAACCAAAAGGGCCACACCAATAGAAAGCATCAGGGCCGCAGTTAGATCCTGACTTTTGGATATATTACCTTTTTTTCTTTCCTGCTCCCGCCGCTTGGGGGTAGCGTCTTCCGTTTTATCTGAACTCATTTATCCTCACATAAACATTTTCATTATTGTCATCATGTGGGTTTCGACAAGCCCACTGAGATAACTGAACATTGGAGATAAAAACATTATCATTAATACCAGTCCAATATAAATTTTTATTGGCAACGCAACCATAAATATATTCATTTGGGGAATCATTTTAGCAAGAACCCCAATAAGAATTTCAAGAACGAACAATACGCAAAATATAGGCAGCACTATACTTATAGAAACAGTAAACATTTGAGAAGACAAATGCAATACCTGCTGAACTAATATAGGAGAAAACGGCATTTCCAGACCCGGCGGAACCTTAAGAAAACTTTGATAAACCGCCGCGAAAAGCCATTGATGAGCATCTAAAGCCAGAAAAATGAGTGTTGTCATAAACATATAAAACTGGCCTATTACAGGAACATTCGCATTAGTCGCAGGATCCAGCATGTTACTCATTGCTAAACCTATCTGCTGAGCCAAAAGATTACCAGCCATCTGAACACTAACAAACAAAAAGCTTGCCAGGAATCCTATTAGGGCCCCAACCGCAAACTCTTTTATAAGAAAAAGCGTCATTTCAGGCATGCTTGTAGGCACTACAAAAGATGTATTTACAGAAACCAACGGGTACATTATAAAAGCCACGAAAGCAACCAGCCAGGCCTTTACCTGCGGCGGAATTGGATAAGTGGAAAACAACGGAGCCGTTACCATCATACCGCTCAGCCTGGTAACCACAATTATAAATCCAACTATGTTTTTCGGCGATAAAAGCTCTAACAGTTCCATTCTTCTACACCAACACCTATCTTGCTATAAGGCTGTTTATTTGCCCGAACCAATCATAAACAGTGCTTGTAAATGTAGAAAGCATCCAAGGCATAAGTATTATCAAGGTCAAAATACCCGCTATAATTTTAGGCACAAAAGTCAATGTTGCTTCCTGTATTTGAGTGACCGACTGGAATATACTAATCATCAAGCCAACAACCACACTCACAATCAACACAGGAGCAGAAAGCTGTAATATCAATACCAGTACACTCTGAAATATAGTTAAAAACTGAGATTCATTCATTAATCATTCCTCTATGTTGAAAAACTTTCCAATAACGACTTCGTGATAAGATACCAACCGTCTATCATAACAAACAGTATGAGCTTAAACGGAGTCGCCACAACAGTTGGCGGTAAGAAAAGCATACCCATTGACACCAGAATACTAGCAATTATTATATCGATTACCAAGAACGGTAAAAATATCACAAATCCTATAATAAAAGCTGTTTTCAGCTCGCTTAAAACAAAAGCCGGAAGGATTATATAAGTAGGTACCGCCTGCCAGTTTTTAGGCTTTTCCAATTTTGCCATTTTAAGGAACAAACCTATTTCTTTTTCTTCTGTATGCTTAATCATAAATTCCCTTATGGGAACAGATGCTTTTTCCAACGCAACCTGTTGAGTAATTTGATTTTTCAGGTAAGGCTGAACCGCGGTATCGTTGATTTTATTTATTGTGGGGGCCATTACAAAAAAGGTAAGTATAAGTGCCAAGCCTGCCAAAACCTGGTTAGGCGGCAAACTGGCTGTCCCAATAGCCTGTCTTGTAAGCGCCAGAACAATAATAATCCTTACGAAGGCAGTTGTCATAACCAATATACTTGGCGCCAAAGTCAAAACCGTAAGCAAAATAAGTATTTGTACGCCTTGCGTAAACTCTTGAGGAGTATTTGCTGTTCCTACCCCTAAACTAACTGTAGGGAAAGCAATTGCAGCATTAGCTATTGCAGGTGTAAAAATCATTATAAAAAATGCATAAAGGAATTTTGCATATTTCCTCAAAAAGTTCATTTCGGTTGAAACCTCCTCATTTTAGACGTAATTACTCAACAATATCATAAAACATCTTTTAGGTTTTTACGAATTGTTTACTAAACTTCATGAACTATTAAAGAATCGGATCAAACATTGTCACAAGAAAAATTATTTTTGAGAGAAACGCTTCTTCGCCAAGTATTTTCAATGAATATTTTCTTGCTTCTAAAAATTTTGAACTATCCTGATTAAGTTTAACAAATTCCAGCAGCTCTTCTTGTAAAAATGAAGCAAGCAAATCATTTGTTGTTATTCTTTTTATAATATTTATTTCTTCATTTTTTATTTTTATTAATTCATCTTCTGTCCTGATACCATCGCATTCGGCTGGTTGTTCGACAAAAACGCTCTTGCTTGAGCTGTCGCCTAAATCCTGGCTCTGCTCTCTTTTTACAATCCATTCTGTAAGTTTTTCAAAATATTTCTTTTTCCATTCTATGACCAGTTCTTTGATTTCAACCATATCTTCTCTTTGTTTTGCAAATATCTCTTTTTGCGAACCTGAAATCTCCAGCCATTTATTTTCTGTCTCAGAATAAACTTTTTTAATCACCGAATTAACATCCATTGAAACAGAAGAAATATCGGGAATAATTTCTTCTAAAGGCTTATAAATCATCCCTTCGATATAAGCGCCAAAATCACTGCAATTATATTTAACAACAGAATTGTCTTCGCAAAAGGCTCTGGAGAACTGTTTTACAAATATGTAATAATCTTGCCTTGTCAGAACAGACTCTCCAGTAACAGACTTCACCGGGACAAGATCTCTTTTTTCGCCGGCGATTAGAGCTTTACCGTCATTATCTATCTGAATTTTTATATCCGTCGCATAAGGGGTGTCAGGCTTTATAGCCAAATCAAGACCTGCGAAAATAATATTCTTAAATCCCATTTCAACAGCCGTATAATAACATTGAGAAACTGATGTACCTTCTGTTTCATACCCTTTTATTTCTTCAGGGTATCTTTTTCTGAGTTCTTCAAAGACAGAATCATTAGCCAGGAAATACATAATTTTAGAATTAAAATCCTGCTCAAATACAAATGAATCTGTTTTTGATGTAGCTATAAGATTAATCCCGGGGAACACATCAGGTCGAACTTTAATTGTGTTGCCGACAAGTCTTGCATCCGAGGCAACAAGAAAATCAGGCTCAATGCCATTTTCTATTAAATAATCCAATATTTTGTTAACCGCGAATATAACATACTTGTCTCTATTAGCTTTTATTATATTGATGTCTTTCCTTAAAGAAGGACCTGCCGCAGCTATTAGCGCCGTTTTGCCAGCAAATTTATCTTTGAAAAACGCCACGGACCTTGACTGATCAAAAAATCTTGCGTTAAGCATGCTATTTATCACCCAATGCATCGAATGATGCATTATGGTTACTACATCTACATTCTTGGTCTCGCAAAGAGTGACGATATTTTCACTTAAAGACAACAACTTGTTTGAAAATAAATTTACATAATTATTTGAAAATAAAACCTCAATTTTGTCATTGCTGATATATTTTTCAGCTAGATAATTTAAAATTTCTTCTTCACTGTCGCTGATAAAAACTCGATTGTCTGAAATCTCTGAAGCAAAATCTACGTATTCCAAAACAAACCTTAAAACTTCTATATTCGGCTCATATAAAGCTATCCTTGAAACACAGTTCACATAGGCTCTTTTAAACAAATACCCCAACCCCAGCCCAAAAACAACAACAATATCACTCTTTCCAAGAGGTTGCTTGACCGTAGTTTCCCAAATTTCCTTAGCTTTTTGTAAAGGATTCAAAGTATCTTCTAATGGCTGGTCATTATATGCAATAACCAAATCCCCTGAAGCTGCCTGAAGAACAGAGATTATATTCGCGGCGGCTTCCAAAGATATTTTTTCGATTTTTTCTGCTAATTTCGGATTATTGGTTTTTAAAGCATTAATATTTTTTGAAAACATTTTACAATTATATTTTACCTATATTTTTAATTCAAATTGTTAATATTTAATCCTGTATTGCAATAAATCGAAAGTTCATCACTTTGGTTTTATTGCCCACCTTTTCAAAGGTGACTCAAAATTTTCGCTACCGCTAAATTTCTCGCACAAATAAAGAAAAAGAGGCATAGCCTCTTAAAAATGGTAAGTCTTATAAAATCTACAGATAATCTAACAATGAAAGGCTTAAAGCAGTAGATGTCGTCTGTAAAGAGGCCTGATATGCATTTTTCTGGTTATTAAGGTCTGTAATAGCCTTCACCAAATCCAAATCTTCCAGTCCTGACCGCTGTTCGGTTAGCGACAATGATAAATCCGTAAGATAAGATTCCGTCATATCAAGTCTTTTTGAACTATATGAACCATATTCTGTTCTTATGTTACTTACGGTATTTAATCCGTCTTGAATCGGCTTCATTTGAGCACTGATTTTAGTTACATCAGGAGGTACCTCGTTGAGCGCATTACTCAAGTCAGATAAAGCTTTAAACAGTCCTGAACCCGAGCCTACCACGACGCCGCCTGAAGTAGTAGTAGCGTCATAATAACCGAATATATCAACACCATTGACGTTTAGAGGTATTTCAACCCCTTCCATGATTTCGATGGTTCTTTTTGAATCAGCCGTAGAGTTTGAACCATTATACATAACCGACCCATCCGCCGATATGGTATAAGCAGGATACGAAACGTTATTCCCTGAAAAAATATACTGGCCGTTATATTGAGTATTAGCAAAGTCAACTATAGCTTGTTTTATCTGCTCTACTTCACCTCTCATCCCTTTAAGCTGCTCGGAGCTATAAGTTTCGTTAGAAGCTTGCAGCGCAAGTTCATTCGCTCTTTGAGTGATATCAATTACCCTACCCAACGAACTATCCAGCATATTTAGCTGCTCTCTTGCCGTTGAGATGTTAGCCTTATAAGTTTCTATATTGTTTTGCTGTTTATTTATTACAAGTATCTGTGCCGCGGCTACGGAATTGTCGGATGGCTTATTTACGCTCTTTTGCGTGGACATTTTTATTTGCAAATCCAACAAGCTGTTTTGGTTAAACATAAGCTGATTAACCATTCTTTCACTTAAACCTAACGATGTTGCCCTGATATTCATATTTACTTAGTCCTATCCTCTTCCTAAATTAACAATTTGTTCCATTATGGACGAGGCTACGTTAAAGATCCTTGCAGAAGCCTCGTAAGCTCTTTGGTATTTAACCAAGTCCACAAGTTCTTCGTCCATATTAACACCTATAGCAGACTGCCTTTGAGCATTTACTGAATTATACAAAGACGTTTGAGCTTTTTCATGAAACTGTATAGACTCAATTGCCGAACCCATATTTGAAACAGTAGTTGTTAAATATGACTCCGGATTCATATTGCCGAGTCCCGGGATGGTCTGGTTTCTGACAGCAGCAAAATGCCCTGCGTTCTCACCATTACCCACAGCCTTTGGATCCCAATCAGGAATGTTTGTATCCACTCTTGCTGCAGCCACCTTCCAATAATCGCTTATAATCGCTGAATCAACGCCAATATTCATAGCATTTATAGGAGTAGAAGTCCCTGTTCTGTCAGAGAATAGCGGAGGGAGCCCGCCGGAACCAGAAAAATCTGACAATGTAGGTTTTCCACTGGCATCATAAACTATACCCATAGCATTGACTCCACCGGAGCTATATTGCTGGATGCTATTCATCATGTTCGCAAATTCATTTGCCATCTTATCAACCTTATCAAGCAGGTTTTGGAATGTAAGTTTGCCGGTTTCTGTTCCGCCCATTTCTAGACAGGCCGCCAGCTTACCGCTATTAAACTTGCCATTCAGGTTTGTATCAATAACCTCTCCATTCTCATTTCTCAGCTGGATAGTAGTAGGATTGCTAACCGTACCGGTAATAACATCCAAATGATTTGCTACGTTACCTTTTACCAATGTCACTCCATTCATAACCAAATTTATTGACTGATTGGAATTGGTAACAATTGTGACAGGCATGTAATTAGAAAGCTCATCCAACACCTTGTCTCTTTGGTCTAACAAGTCACTTGATACTATATTGTTCTGGGTTGATTTCGTTATAATATCGTTAATTTGCGCAAGTTGATCCAATTTATTGTTTACGTCGGTAATATTTCCGTATAACTTACTCTGGTATATACTCTGAGGATCCGTCACATTTCCGACCGTGGAAGTTCTCTTATCGGTAAAAGAAGTCGCAAGCTGGTTAAATTGAGTACAAAGAATTTGAGCTTTTTGCACAAAGTTCACGCGAGCAGTAGAATCAGCAGGGCTTGCCTTTAGCGTCTGTGTCGCGGTAAAAAACTGTGATAGAGCATCACTTAGACCGCTACCACTCAATTCATTCATTGAATTTTCTATAATTGAGGCCATTTGGCTAAGCTCTGTGTAATACTTAAGATTAGAATTCTGATCTCTGTATGCCGTATCCAAATAAGCATCTCTATATCTTGAGATATCTCCTATTTGAGCTCCTGCACTAACCTGAAAAGTTTTGTTTGCTCCAACAATATCCATATAGCCGCTGGAAGTTGCGTTTATTCTCTGCTTAGAATAACCATCAGTATTCATGTTAGAGATATTTGAACTGACTACGTTCAATGCTGATTGGTTCATTAACAGAGACTGTTGTGCGATATTAAAACTGGTATATAAAGACATATTATAATCCTTTTTTACACTTCTTCGTTAACCGAGGAAAGTTCCAATTGGCCTTGACCTATCACTTTCCCTTGGTTGTTGTATTCGTTGGTCGAAATTTGTACATTACTTAAAATAATCTGCATTGTTTTGTTTGCAAGCTTCATTCCAAACTTTGTCAGCTCTAGATTAATAAAATCAAGTTCGGAAAGGCTTTTTGCCAAATTGTTTATTTCTTCTTTTTGTTTTTCAAATCTTTTTGAAAGATCAGAATCAATATTTCTTGATTCCTCTATAAGCATTGATAAACTGAAGCTTGAATCGTACATAGTCGAAAAAATCTTGTTACGATTGGCAATTAAAGACCTGATTGAATCGAATGTTTTCATTATTTTGGAATCTATTTCTCCGAGTTCATCAACTTTTTTGTCAATAAGGGCTCCCTGCTTTTCAGAGTAGAGAGTTTCCAACTCTTTATAAAGAGTTATCTCCTGATTGATATTTTTTTCAATTAATATAAATTTTTCTTGCATTTTAGAACCTCAATTTTAAACAACCCAGTCTGCCATCACGCTTCTACCATATATCACGCCATATTTGATATCTTCGTCGGAAAGGTTTTCTTCCCCTGTCATTGAAGCATATTTTTTAATTTCAGCTACATTTATATCCTTTAAGATATTTTTGGAATCATTTACATTCACTCCTTCTGACACCTGCGGTTCAAGAACTTCAGGCTCTTGAACTTTTGCAGAAGCCGCCTTAAAGGCATTTGTTGCGTTTATTAATTGTATCGGGCTTATTCCTGAATTTATGCCGCTTACCATGTTCTCTTACTCCCCTAAACTTTTTTCCATTTGCTTGTATATTTGCTGCGCGAATCCGAATGACGTTCTTGGATTTTTTGCTATATCCCTACCCATTTCCGTATACATGTACGATTTGAAGTTTTTTAAGAAACTGCCTTCTTGTCCGAAGACCCCATCTTCTTTTTCTACGGTTTTGTCCAATAAAGATATCATTTTAGTGACAAATACAGCTTCAAATTCAGCAGAAACTTTTTTCAGCTGTTCTTTTCTATTACCTGATTTTTTAATCTGGTTAAAAACCTCGGTTTCAGCTGAAGTCGGTTGCGAATCGTAATTGGCTGTATTTATTGGACTTAACACCTTTCCTCCTTATATTATTTCTAACTCTGCCTGTAAACTTCCGGCCTCTTTTAAAGCCTGAAGGATTGAAATCAAGTCAATAGGAGTAACACCTATTGCGTTTAGCGCTCTAACAAGATCGTTCAAGCTGTTGTTTTCGTTTATTTTTATCAAACTTCCCGATTGCTTTGTAATATCTATATCAGTATTAGAAAATCCCATAGTAGAACCGCCTGAAAATGGTCTTGGCTGAGAAACGTCGTTTGCAGTGGTGACGGTAACCGTTATATTACCGTGAGCAACCGCTGCAGGCATAAGTTTGACTTCACTTCCTATTACAATCGTTCCTGTTCTTTCGTTTACAACGACTTTGGCTCTTTCTCTCGAAACATCTACAGTAAGATTTTCAATTATAGAAAGGAACGCAACCCTATCATTCTGAAAACTTGGAGGGACAATAACTTTAACACTTGTGCCATCCAAAGCTCTTGAAGGAGCAACTGTTTGAGATATGGTTTGGGCAATTCTTGCGACCAAAGTGTAATCTGTTTTGGCCAAAGAGAGTGTTATGCTGTCTTCATCACCTATTTGAGTGTTAATATCTCTTTCCACTATCGCACCATTAGGAATTCTGCCTGTTGTAGTGATTGCGGTTCTTTTACTGCTTCCGTTTGCATCAGCAGAGGCCCCACCTACAGACAAAGGACCTTGAGCAGTAGCAACCACCTCTCCATTCGGAGCTCTCAATGGAGTCATAACAAGAACACCGCCCTCTAAGCTCTTCGCATCCGCCATAGTAGAAACCGTAACATCGATTTTGTCTCCGTTTTTAGCGAATGCAGGAACCGTAGCAGTAACCATTACGGCAGCTGAAGAACCTTTTTGGATGTAGTTTGCCTGTTGAATTACTGTGCCTAAATTTTGGAGCATCAATTGATTTGTAATTTGGGTTGAACGAGAGTTGTCACCTGTCATTTTAAGACCTACGACAATACCATAACCTACTAACTGGTTGTCTCTGACACCTTTTACATGGGTTATGTCTTTGATTCTCATCCTTGCGGCTTGTGCCGTTTGAACGGGCATCAATCCTATCATCATAAGTATTAACAATATGCTCAAAATTTTCTTTTTCATCTTTTATCTTTCCATTTAAGATTGTTGTATTTCATTAGAATAGGTATTTAACCGCTCTATTGATTATGCCTTCGCTGCCGGCTCTAGATGTTGATCCTTTTCCATTTAGCGCGAACTGCAAGTTGGCAACGTTTCTGGAGCTTACTTGACCTACATCATTTATAAACCTTGGATCAATGACACCGCTGACCAATAAATCCACTCTTTCGTTAGCGTTTACCAATGTTTTTTTACCTTGAACCATAAGGTTGCCGTTTGGAAGAAGCTGTACAACTTGAACGGTTATCAAATCCTGAAAGCCCATTGTTCTCTTGTTTGAAGTATTGCTTCCAACGGTATTGCTGCCACCGAAGTTGTTGAATTTATTGTTTAAAGGTCTTCCCGGAAGAAGAACATTCAAAAGACTTGTAAAGTTATCAACCGTTTGAGAAGATCTGTTAGAACCGTATTCCAACTTATCTTCTACCGCAAGGGATTCTGTCATAGCTATAGTTACCAAATCCCCGACCGCTCTGGCTCTTACCCCACCATATAATGACTTAGGCTCAGCATAATATGACTGAGAAGCACTCATAGTATAAAGAGACTCACATCTTGCTATTTGAGCCACGCCTGTAAATATTGATAATGCTATTAAAACCTTTATTCCCAAATCTCTCATGTTAAATCCTCTATATTTCCACCAAAATCTTATTTGGCCCTACGACCCTTCCCATATAGACCCTTTTATAAATCTTGTTCTGGGCGCTGACCAAATCTCCTATATTTCCTTCTATAAGAGCCACTGCATCTACAGTGATTGACATTCCGTCGTCCGCCTTAAATATAACCACTACCTGAGAATTTTTGATTATATCGGGCTTTGACTTACTGAATCTTTTATCAATAGGTTCACCTGCTCTGTACATTTTTGTAGCAATTATTTCCTTGTTAAAAGATTTTTCTTCTAATACGCTCTGGGTAAGAGAAAGGATATCAAGCCTTTTTACCTCGGTATTTTTATAACTTATCAGACTGTCTCTTGGAATAACTTCTCTTGAAACAAGTATGTTTTGGTAAATTTTCATCTCCATAGGAACACCGATAGAGCGCTGATATTTGGAATTAACAAATATATCAACCTTTTTATACTCTTTGGAAACAAAGCGATCCTGGATATTATTGATTTTAACGCTTATGTTGCCTTCTGGGAGAGTCAAATTTTCTATAGGAATATTTAAAACGCTTACCTCGACATCGTTATAACCTTTAGCTTTAAGTTCTTTCACCTGAGCAGCTTCAATAACCGGTATCAATTTAGTCGTAACGGCAGATTGAGCCTTTACCTCGTGAGATAAAGAACTTGCTAAAAGTATTAAGAGTATTGAAAGTAATTTTTTCATTATATTCCTATTTATATGAGTTGATTAGTTTGTCTTAATATATCTGATGAAGCTGTGATAATCTTAGAATTTGATTCAAAAGCTCTTTCAGCCTTAATCAAGTTTATTAATTCATCGACTATCTGAACGTTTGAGCCTTCTAAGAAGCCCTGCTGTATTGCACCAAAGCCATCAGCGTTAGGAACGCCATCAATAGGCGTACCGGATGCTGGAGTCTCAACAAACAAGTTGTGACCTACAGAAAGCAAGCCTGTTGGGTTTTGGAATCTTACAAGCTGGACTTGTCCCACTACATTCTGGTTTGTATCTGTACCAATTTTTACGGAAACGTTGCCGTCAGGCGTAATATTAACCTCTGAAGCATTTTGAGGAATAGTAACCTGAGGTTGAATCAGATAACCGTCTGTTGTGCATAACTGCCCCATACCGTCAACTTTAAAAGAGCCGTCTCTTGTATAAGCCAAAGAGCCATCCGGCATAATGACCTTAAAGAAACCCTGACCTTCTATAGCCATATCATAAGTACCGCCTGAGTTTTGAAGAACACCAGGAGTGAATATTCTTGTAGTTGCTGCGGTTTTAACACCAAGTCCGACTTCTATACCAACCGGCTGGAAAGTACCTTGACTTATCATCGCACCTGGGGTCTTTATTGCCGAAGACAACAAGTCCTGAAATTCAGCCCTCGATTTTTTAAATCCCGAAGTATTAACGTTTGCAATATTGTTAGCAACTATGTCCAAGTTGTTTTGCTGGGCAATCATACCTGTCGCTGCTGTCGTAAGTGCTCTTAACATTTATCCTTCTCCTCCAAAATTAATTTTTATAGTCTAACTCTACCCAAGTTTATGGCTGCATCCAGCAGCGTTGAATCTTCCTTCACAAGTTTGCTTAATGTTTCATAATTTCTTGATACGTTTATGGAATTTATCATTTCTGTTATCGTGTTTGAGTTTGAAAGCTCAATTGCTCCTTGCTGAATGTTGAACTTTTTAACAGGAAGTTCGGGGTTTGTTGTTTTATCAACAGGAACAAATTTAGCATTTCCCAAAGACTTCATATTTTCTTTGTCTCCAAAATCAACTATCGCTAAGGTTTGCAGTGTTACTTGATTTTTAAGGTTATCGATTGAAATTTCGCCTTTTTCTCTGAATTTTAAGTCTTTAGGCTCAGCCTGATACTGATTCATATTAATATCGATTTTTCTGCCTTTGTTATCAAGCACAAAATCGCCATCTAATGTCACAAGTTGGTTTTTGTTGTTAATAGTGAATTGACCGTTTCTTGTATATGAGATATTTCCGTCAGCATCCTGAATTTTGAAAAAACCGTCACCAGCGATTGCAAGGTCCATTGCATTTCCTGTTCTATCAAGTGTACCTTGTGAAAAAGAGATTATTGAACTATTGGTGGCAGAACCCATGGAAATGTTTCCTACATATCTGTAATCCTGGTTTTTTGCATCAGAGTTAACCGATGCTTGTTCAATTCTGGCGTCATAAATATTTTTAAATGTAAGCGTGGATTTTTTAAACCCGGCTGTATTAACGTTTGCCAAATTATGAGCGATTGTATCGTTCATGTCTAAAAGCGATTGCATTCCGCTCGCAGCTATTTGGATTCCTCTGGTGATCATAGAGCACCTCCTATTTTATAGTTCTGATAACTGCTTATGATATTTTTTACATAATTTTGTGTTTCTTTGTAAGGCGGGATTCCTCCATACTTTTTAACAGCGCCCGGTCCGGCGTTATATGCAGCTAAAGCAAGCTCTTTGCTTCCTTCAAATCTGTCCATTAATCCTTTTAAATACTTTGTTCCGCCCGCAATGTTTTGCTCAGGATCATAAGGGTTATGAACACCCAATGATGAAGCTGTAGCTGGCATTAATTGCATTAGACCCATAGCACCGCAATGGGATTTTGCGGTAGAATTAAACCCGGATTCTTGTTTAATCACAGCTTTTACAAAGTCAGGATCCAAATTGTTTTGAGCGGAATATTTAGTGATAAGACCATCCAATTCTTCTCTGGAAGCTCCTTTTGAAGCAGCAACAGAAGAAGGAGAAAAAACTTTGTCCGCATTAGAAACAGACGCACCGGCCTTTTCAGACATGGAAGCATCCAAAATACTCTGGAAATTACTATCTACAGCAGATTCACCAGAAATGTTAGACAACGTTTGAAATTGTCTTTCTATTGATTGCATCCTTCTGATTGCAATATCTAATCCTGTCAGCTCCATTGCCACTATTAAGTTTTCCCCAAGTTTTGCTTACCATTTTCGTGAGGGCATATTTCCCCTCTTTTATAAATTACTATATATAGATGATTTTTATCATCCACCTTCTGATTGAAATAAACGACTCGGCATTGACCATGTGGTCAATGCCGAGAATTATAAATTACACTATTTGAATTATTATTTAAAATTGATCAGCAACTTCTTTTGGAGCTACAACACTCAAAGTAAAGGGCTCTGAAAAATATTTATTTGCTACGTTTATAATATCTTGTACGGTAACAGATTGAATAAGAGCAGGATATTTATCCATAAATTCATACCCTCTGTCAGAAGCCTCAAGAGCTCCAACTGTTTCTGCCTTGTCCATATTTGTTTCAAGAGAAAGTATGTAGTTTCCAAGCAGTTTATCTTTTGCCTGACAAAGTTCTTTTTCCGAAACAAATTCTTTTTTAAGCCTATTTATTTGTTTTAGGATCTCATCTCTTGAATGAATCGCTGTTTTAGGATTGGTGCCTATATAAACCGCAAAGACTCCTTTGTTGACGTTCGCTGAATAGCTTGAGCCTATCTGATACGCAAGCCCTTGCTGATCTCTTAACTCCGTGAACAGCCTTGAACTCATTCCGCTGCCGAGAAGTGAATCCATAACCTGCAAAGTCGCCCAATCTTTTTTGTTTAACACACCGTCTGTAAGCCAACCCAGAACAACCCAAGATGCCTCCACATTTTTAGGAGATTTAACTATTCTGTTACCAGTAAATGGCTTAAAAAGGCTTGCATAATCTGTTAAAACAACCTTTTTACCGGGTTTGTCCCCTTCAAATGTTGAAGAAAAATAGTTTATCATTTCCTGATCATCGACATTCCCGTTGACTGATATAATCATATTTTCAGGGTTAAAGACCGTATTATAAAACTCCGCAACATCTTGTTTCCTTATGGTTGGAAGAGTTTTTTCAAAGATCTTGCCCGTGTAACCATATGGAGTTCCTTGCCACATAGCGGTTTTAAACTCTTCAAACGCAACATTATTAGGATTATCGCGGCTTGATTTTATTGCATTTAACTTGTCTGTTTTTATTTTTTCGATTTCGTAAGAATCCAGCGTTGCTTTATTCACCACTTCATCAAAAATATTTAAAGCAAGAGGCATTTCATTTTTAGTAAATTTCAGACCCACGGTGAAATAATCAGATTTTGCCTGTGGAGATATTATTATGCCGTTCTCATCCAACAGCTGTAAAAGTTCCTGTTTAGGATACTTCTTAGTCCCTTTGAGCATAGCGTCCGCCGTAACTGAACCTATACCGGGAATTTTCTCTATGAAATTTCCGCCTTTAGAAATAATATCAACCGCTACAATATCATTCAGCTTGTTATGATTAATCAACAAAGTTGCCTTATTTGGAAGCATATACTTTGTAATCTTATCGTTTTGAGAAACAAGCTTTGCATCATATTTCTTGGGAGCCTTTTCGATTCTGGCGCAAGGAACCTCTGTTTGGTCAGGAAGTAAAACCGAAATAGCCGCGGTATTGTCATCAAGGTATTTTTTAGCCACCTCCTGAAGTTCTTTTGCTGTAACCTTTTTTATATTATCGACATAATGCGCGTAATACTCAGGGTCTTGAGTAAGTATCATCGTATAGCCTATTTCATTGGCGATATTAGCCACAGATTCTCTTGCATAATAGGTATCTCTTTCAATAATATTTTTTGCTTTTTTGAGCTCTTCAGCATCTACCCCTTCTCTTTTCAGCCTGTTAATCTCGTAGAATACGGCTTTTTTAACCTTGTCAACATTTTGAGGTTCACAATCAGCCTTTACGTATAATACTGAATCATCCTTTAAAGAAGAATTCCCTGAGTTTATTGAATAGACAAGTTGTTTTTGTTCTTTTACCGTTTTATACAACCTTGAAGTCTTGCCGTCTCCCAATATTGTTGCCAAGACATCAAGCGCATAGGAATCTTTTCTGTTTTCCGCTTTACAACCTTTATATCCAATAAGGACGTATGCTGATTCTATTTTTGCTTTATCAATTTTCTCCAGCTGTTTTACAGGCTTTGGGTCCATTTTGTATGAATTTTTTGAAGCCCTTTGCATGCCCTCATTGCCCGATTTAAAATACCTCTGCACTTTAGCCAAAGCATCTTGGGTATTGACATCACCCACAATTACAGTGGTCATATTTCCAGGGTGGTACCATTTTTTATAATAATCCAGTATTTGCTCTCTCGGAATCGTCTCTATGACTTCCCTTGTTCCTATAACTTCTCTTTTATAAGGATGTACTTTATATAAAAGCGAGTTCAAGTTTCTGTACAAAAGATTTGCAGGATTGTCATTGTTTTTGGCAATCTCTTCCAAAACGACTTTTCTTTCTTTTTCCAGTTCCTTTCTGGGAATCATCGGATTTAAAAGCATATCAGAATGAAGCTCCATCGCCAGGTCAAACTCTTTTGAAGGAAGCAAAATATAATAATGAGTGAAGTCTTTACTTGTAGCTGCATTTGTTACCGCACCTTTGGACTCTAAAATCCCGTCGAAATCACCCGCAGGATGTTTTGAGGTACCTTTAAAAAACAAATGCTCCAAAAAGTGAGAAACTCCTGTATTTTCGTCATTTTCATTTATAGAACCCGTGTTTATCCAGGTATCTATTATAACTAATGGATTATCATGGACCTCTTTTATTATGACTGTTTGGCCGTTATCCAACTTAAAAACAGAATAGTCCAGGGCGAAAGCCGACAGTCCCATAAAAAAACAAACCAGTAATATATAAATTTTTTTCATATGTAAAATCCCCTTATAACCATTTAACATTCTACTATAAATTGAGTCTATAGACATCTAACTTAATCTAGTAACGTAAATTATTGAACTTTATCGTTTGCTGCCTTTTTATACAGCTTTTAAAAGCAAGCTGTCACTTTTGAGCGTTTTTTAGCTAAGTCCATCCTCACAATATAAAATGTCCTTATAGCTGAATTAGCACGAAATTTCTTTATTGTAACTATTTTTATTAACAAAAAGCTTGAAATTTTTTATTGTCTGGTTAATAATTGAATTTATGGCACAGTAGCTCAGATGGTGAGAGCGCTCGGCTCATACCCGGGAGGTCGACAGTTCGATCCTGTCCTGTGCTAATTTAAATAAATTCTAATAAAAAGAGCATATAAAATGCTCTTTTTTGCTATTGTTAATCGTTACTCTTCAGAAGGCTTTTCATACACTTCAGACATTGACTCTTTTATGATGTCATAGTTGCTGCTTGAGCCGTTACTTGCTTTTATTGTGATCAGCTTGCCTTGATTTGAATAATATTCAACCAAAGGTTTTGTTTGTCTTTCATATGATTCTAATCTGCTCATAGCGATTTCTTCAGTGTCATCTTTTCGGTGTTCAAGCGGAGAATGACATTTATCACAAATTCCTTCTTCTTTCGGAGGCTTGAATTTTGTGTTATACACTGAGCCGCAAGACTTATCAGAACATAATCTTCTGTTTACAATCCTATCTAAAAACTCTTCTTTTGATAAATCCAAATCTATATTTATAACCTTAACTTCGCCTGAAGTTTCAGCGAATATCTCATCTAAAACTTTTGCTTGTTCTATTGTTCTTGGGAAACCATCCAGAATAAAACCTTTTTTGCAGTCATCTTTTGCTAACCTTTCTCTGACAATTCCTATAGCTACTTCATCAGGAACCAATTTACCCTCTGACATATATGCAAGTGCTTGTTTTCCGAGCTCTGATTCTTCTTTTACCGCAGCTCTAAGCATGCCGCCCATATCAATATGAGAAAGCTTTAAATCTTTTTTCAAAAATTCAGTAAGAGTACCCTTGCCGCTTGCAGGGGCTCCTAACATAATTATTCTCGGAGGATTATAAGAATTTTCGCTTTTAGTGTCGTTTTCAACTCTCGATTTAAAAGAAACGCTGTCGCAAGGATAATTTAGATTTACCTTGGGAGCTGTTATATTGTTCTTTCCTATATTTAAATAGTTTCTAGGAACTGAAAAATTAATGCCAGAAATAGATTTTACCATGTAGACTCTCCTTTTCTCTTATAATTAACCTAAAAAACAAAAGTAATTATTTTTGCTATTTAAAATCATTTTTTAGTATCATATAATTATCTTATGAAAAATCTAGAAATTTACTTGAAAAATTTAACAGCAAAAGATGAAACCAAAGCTCTTGAAGCCGCGAAACATCTGTTAGATGAGGCTGACATTGAGCTTTATAAAATGCTTGTTGAAAAATCAGAATTTTTATTTGATTTTATAAAAAACAATGTTTGTAGAAGAATAGAAAAAAATATTTCCGAAACAAACTATAAAAATGTTTTAAAATTCTTTGAAATATATTCTCCGGATTATGATGATTTGTTTGCAAGAACTCTTGCAACCCACGCGAATGAAGAGCTTACTGATGAACTTCTCGAACTTCTGGAAAAAGGAAGTGAATCTCAAAAAACATACGCGGCAAAATATTTTACTTATATTCCGGATACTATAGCTATGGAAGCATTATCGGAACAAGCTTTTGGCGATAATGAATCCCTTAGCTTAAATGCGGCACAAGCACTTGGAAAAATGGGAGACAATGAGTCTTACAAAAAAGCTCTGGAACTTTTAAAAGGCAACGACGATTTTGACAAACTTAAAGCGGTTAAATTTTTCTCGGCATACAGAGAAAATCCCCCTTTAAATGAAATTTTTGAAGCAATGAAAAACTCTAACATGCCGGAAAATATTTCAGGAGAAATTCCATACATAGCAAGCTTAAAAGCCATGCTCAATACAGATAACAAAAAAAATGTACTTATAACTCTGGATAATATTTTGTCAGGGCTTGGCGAAATCCTTCCGCTCTCACAAATTTTTGACTTTGAGCTTTATGAAATTTTTGAAGAACTTATAAAAATCAATCAAAAAGAAAACCATTACCACAGCAAAATATCAGAAATTTTGCTTAAAGCAGTAATAAAATTCGAGATTCTTGCAAACAATGACGAATATAATTTTGACGAAGATCAAAATACAAAAAATGAATTAAAAAGTATTTTTAAGCTTTTAAAAGACCAACCTCAAAAGTTTTGGGACGAACAAAAAACATCAATTACAAAAGAACTTTCGCACTGTCCTCATAGAATAATTGCGGCCCTTCAAGTGATAAAAGATTTAAAATTAAAGAATGCAACAGAATCCATAAAAAAACTTCTAAACCACGAAAGCGAAATCGTAGTTTGTGAAGCGGCGGCAACTCTGTTTGAAATGAATGAGTTAAAAAATATAAACATCTCAGATATTCTGGAAAAAATAAAAAACGAAAATATTAAAGCAATCATAGAAAATTATTGGAGCAAAAATGGAACATAATTACGCAGTAGCGCTTGCAATAACAACACTTGCCGGATTGGCAACAGTAGGTGGAGGATTCCTGACCTTTTTTATAAAAAGGACAAACCTAAGTGCGCTTTCAATCGGACTTGGATTTTCAGCCGGAGTGATGCTCTTTATTGCCCTATATTCCATAATGCACGAATCACAGGAATTCTTGCTTGAATCTTTCCAAGATAAAGCTCAAATGATAACTTTTGTCTCGTTCTTTGTGGGAGCGGGAGTTGCATACCTGATAGACCAGTTTTTACCGGCCCATATAGGTACCGGGCTTCTTGAAAATGGCGAAAGTACGGTGCCTGAAGAAGTTAGCCATCCTCAAGTATCAAAAGCCGGAATTTTAACTACACTTGCAATATCAATCCACCGTTTTCCAGAGGGTCTTGCAACATTTTTGGTGGCCAGCACCGATCTTAAACTCGGAATCCCTTTTGCAATAGCAATCGCCATACATAATCTTCCTGAAGGAATCGCAATAGCACTACCGGTATACCATTCAACAGGAAAGAAAAGGCTGGCAATCTTATATTCATTCCTTGCAGGGCTTGCAGGCCCGGTCGGAGCATTAATAGGGTTGGTTCTTGCAAAAACATTTCTTCCTGAAGTCGCTGTCGGAATGATGTTTGGAGCTGTGGCAGGAATAATGGTTTATATATCTTTAGACACACTGCTTCCTCTTGCAAGAGAGTACGGAGACAACCACAAAGTTATGATAGGGATTGTCTCAGGAATGTTTTTTATCAGCTTGAGCCTGCTGTTGTTTTAGACAGAATTTTTAATATACAGAGCGGATGACTCTGGGTGTGATACTTATGTATTTCACGCTTCTTTCGCCTTCTCTGATTACTCCCAAGACAATTTTTTCGTTTCCGCTTATGTCGTCAAAAACTTCTTTGAACTTATCTACATTAGAAACCTCAACATAATTCAATGAAACGATTATATCCTTGTTCAAAATACCGGCTTTAGCTGCAGGAGTGCCACCCAAAACATCTTTTACACTCAAATAATTGCCTCTTTCTTCAAGTCCGAAGCCCAATATTTTGGTTTTATTTTTATAAAGTGCAAGTATTTTATGGTCGGTAATTTTTTTATGGATATAATTTGTATCCGCAAAACCGATACAGCAAATCAGAAGCAAAGCACCAATAATAGGCCTAAAGTTATCCATTTTTTATCCCTTAAATTTTGATAACCATTTAGCATCTCAAAGAAGAGGTTTAATTTTAAACCTTATTGTCTTATGGGTTGTAGGTAAACTTGTAATGAGATACTAATGAACAATTTTGCTGAAGTCAGCAAGTTTAGCAAATTTTTGTTTGGTTATTGAAAGAAGATTTATTCTGTTTTGTTTGATTTTGTCGTCTTCATCCATTACTAAGACTTTGTCGAAAAATTCGCTAATTGCATCAACGGATTTTGATAATTCATCTGCCAGTTGTTCATAAGTCAGTTTATCAGTATCAATAGCCTTTATACAATCCCATAGATTACGCTCTTGTTGGCTAATAAACAAATCGACAACCGGGGGATTCAATGACTCTTCTTTTTTAATGATTCTTATTATCCTGTTGACTGCCTCATGGAATTTAGAATACTCAGAACCATTAACCAGTTTGGTCACGACATCCAATCTGGATGTAAAATCTTTCAAATCGGAAAGAACATTTTTCTCACTTATGCAAGCTTCTATGACATCATATTTGTAAGTATCAGAATAGAAAACAACAAGTCTTTGTTCAAAAAATTCTTTTATCTCTTCAAACAATTTCTCTTTTTCGCCTCTTCTATCAGGGAGCATTTCCATAGATTTTTTTATCAGTTCTTCTAAATCTATATCAAGCCCTTTTGCGATAACTGTTTTTAAGATGCCCAAAGTGGCTCTTCTTACTCCTAAAGGATCCTGAGAGCCCGTAATTTTTCTTCCTTCCGAGAATACTGCTACTATAGTATCGATTTTATCTGCGATACCGACAATTTGTCCTTCTATACCTTTAGCAAGTTCAGATTCGGCGTTTAGAGGGTAATAATGTTCTCTTATACCCTGACAAACCTCAGGTTTTTCACCTGATAATCTGGCGTAATCAGCGCCTATATATCCTTGAAGTTCCGTAAACTCGAACACTAATTTGGTTACAAGATCAGCCTTGCAAAGTAGAGCCGTTCTTTCTATATCTTCATAGCCAATCCCGATTTTTTTAGCTATAAATTTTGACAGCGCAACTACCCTTAAAGTCTTATCATATACTGAACCCAATCCTTTTTGGAAAGTAACGCCTTTTAAAGCTTCTAATTTATCCACCAAAGGCTTTTGGGTATCCTCTTTAAAGAAGAAAATGGCATCTTCCAATCTGGCCCTGACAACTCTTTCATTACCAGCCCTGATATTATCGAAAGCGTCTCCTACATAATTTGCTATCGTAATAAATTTATTTAAGAGTTTTCCTTCTTTATAAAGAGGGAAATACCTTTGATGTGAAGCCATCACCGTAACTGTTACCTTCTCAGGTATATCAAGGTATTTTTCTTCAAATCCGCAAATAACAGGTACAGGCCATTCCGTAAGATAAGTTACTTCATCCAGAAGCTCTTCTTCAATTTGGATTTCTGCTCCGATTTCTTTGGCTTTTGCGGTCGCAAGTTTGGCAATTTCGGCTTTTCTTTTATCTGCATCTGCTATTACATTCACAGAGTATAAAATCTGTTCATATTTATCGATATTTGTTATTTCAACAGCTTCCGCGCTGAATCTATGGCCTCTTGAAACATTTGATGATTTCACATCAGCTATTTCTACTTCTAATTTTTCGTCGTTAAATAATGAGACAATCCACCTTATGGGGCGTTGGAATTTAACATCAAGATCTGCCCATCTCATAAAATGAGAACCTTTTAATTTCAGAAC
The DNA here is from genome assembly GCA_023421795.1 of Cyanobacteria bacterium OH_PDB_230. Taxonomy (GTDB): domain Bacteria; phylum Cyanobacteriota; class Vampirovibrionia; order Gastranaerophilales; family Gastranaerophilaceae; genus JAEZOG01. The sequence goes on along the minus strand of JAEZSO010000001.1, from coordinate 42,073 downwards.
AACAGAAGGAACAACCTCTTTCAAGACTTCTGAAGTCACTTTTCCTTTCTGCTCTATTTTTGCCCAGACATAGTTATCTTGCTTAAATAAAGAGGAAGGGTCTACTCCGTTTTTATTGGCAAAACCTATTGCTGCTTTTGTTAATTCGCCGTTTTCATCATAAGCTATGTTTGCGATAGGTCCTTTTACAAGTTTTTCAACTGCATCTTGCTTGACAGGAAGGCCTTCTACAACAAGGGTGAGCCTTCTTGGGGTTGCAAAAGATTTAATGCCTGAAAATTCGATTTGATTATCTTCAAGTGCTTTTCCCATGCCTGTTTTCAGTTGCTCAACAGCACCTGAAATAAATTTGTATGGTAATTCTTCTGTTCCTATTTCTAACAAATATTTGTTCATAAAAGCCTCTTGAAAATTAATTATTATATACTTAATCTAGTATCGCAACTAATCGAAAGCTCTTCGCTGCCTCTTTGTTGCTCACCTTTTTAAAGGTGACTCAAAATTTTCGCTATTTCAAAAATTTCTCATACATTAATTATAGTGTAAAAAGAACAATAGTAAACCGCAAAAGAAGATTAAAAAAGATATCTATCGAGTATGTTGCAAATTTTTTTTTCTTGTTTTATAATCGGTTTTATCGAAAGGGATCGTAGCTCAGTTGGTTAGAGTGCCTGCCTGTCACGCAGGAGGTCGCGAGTTCGAGACTCGTCGGTCCCGCCATTTATCAAAAGTCCACCCAGGTGGGCTTTTTGCTTTTTAGGAGTCTTATAACCTGTAACAATATCGGCTTAATTTTTTATGAGAAAAAAAAACGAACGAATCCTAAAAAAATTTTAAATTACTTCACAAAAATGCATAAAAAAAAGTTAATTTTCAAAATCCTAAAACTCTTTCCGACAAAGAAATATACAGATTATTTAACGGACATGAAAGATAATTTAACAAGATGAATTTTAAATTGACTAGCAAAAAAAGAAAATTTTCTGACTTATAATCCACATTCAATTATTTTATTTCATGCTCCTAAATTTATGGAAAATGAGGATTACATAACAACTGCAAAAACCTCGGCGATAGAGACAGAATCATTAGATTTTGACGCCTGTATAATCGGCTATATCTTTCAAACATAAACTTAGCCCCAATTGAGAAAAAGGTGAAAGTTCAAAAAGGAAAAACAGATTCAGAAATCATCGTTTAGCTGGATCGAAATTTCTAAAAAGTATCAAAAAATTCAAACAAAATTCATAACAGGACATATGATTGAATTTTACGCTTATCTTAGAACGATAAGGGAATAATACCTACTTAAAATTTCTCAAAATATACCCACTTGGGGATTGAAAATAAAATAACTCTGTATTATGTAGCTATATTATAGGAATAATAATTCTTATATTCCTCAAATTAATTAAAAGGGCAAAAAATGAAGATTTCGCTATGCATCGTTGAAGATTATCTCTTGAATAGAGTCAATTTACGACATACTTTAAAACAGTATGAAGAGTTGGAACTGGTCGGGGAATTTGAAACAGCTGAAGAATGCATTTCCGCAATAAAAACAACACCTTGTGATATAGTGCTGATGGACCTTGGTTTACCGTTTATGAATGGCATAGAAGCAACTAAGATTATAAAAGAAGAGCACCCCGGCACTAAAATAATTGTAATGACGTCTCATGATAGCGAAGACACCGTACTGGCAGCAATATCTGCCGGAGCCAACGCTTATTGCCTCAAAGATACAGATGAAAGTCATTTAATTGAAATTATAAAAATGGTTAATGACGGCGCCTTATGGCTGACCCCTCAGATTGCTCAGGTTCCTTGCAACAATCTGCCTAAACCCAGACATTCAAAAGTAGGGAATCTATGCTTAAAAGAATGCGAAGAAATAACCCTAACAGAAAGAGAACTCTCCGTATTAAGATTGTTAACAGAAGGAAAGACAAATCCTGAAATAGCAAAAGCATTTAATATCAGCACCCACACAGCCAAAGCTCATGTAGCAAATATCCTAACCAAGCTGGAAGTCGATGATAGAGTCCAGGCTGCCGTTAAAGCTATAAAGTCTAAACTCGTATAATCATTGGGGCCTAATGGAAATATCAACAAAACACAAAAGAATTCTCTTCTTTTTACTTTCTACAACTTTAATAATAACAGCTTCCTTCACTGCGTTAATGCATATAAAAATACTTGCTATAGCTGCTTTTATGATGCTTTGTTTTTTTATAAAAACATCCAGTAAAAAACAAACAGAACAGAAAACTGACGATTTTTTATCAGAAAAGCAAAAACAATTATTGAAAGATATTTTTAAGTACTGTCCCGATATGATCTTTGTAAAAGATAAAAATTGTGTGTATAGAGCTTGTAACGATGCTTTTTTAAAAGCGCACGGCAAATCAAGCGACATAGAAATAATCGGGAAAAACAACTTTGACATTTTACCTGAAGACATAGCAAAAACAAAAACAACACAAGACGAAAATGTCCTAAAAACAGGTGAAATAATAAAATTCATAGAAAAAGTAAATTATCATGAGGGCAACGAAACTAAATTTTTTGAACTAATTAAAGCCCCTCATATTTATAATGAAGAAATAGTAGGGGTACTCACAATCGCCAGGGAAATAACAGATAAAATAACCCTGCAAAACACTTTGTTTAAAAAACAGTCCCAATTGTCAGCGATATTGGACAACCTGCCATTTATAACTTATTTAAAAGATACAATGGGGCAATCAACAATAGGAAACAATAAATTTAACAGTCTTGTCTCCTTAGACGTGCACTCTCAACATGGGCTGACAGTAAAAGAATTAAATTTTCTTGACTCTATCAATGATATAAACGAAGAAGATAAACAAATCATAAAAACCAAAGAACCTATAATCAACGAAAAGAAAATAGAAACTCCAAACGGGGATATTTGGTTTTTGGTGCACAAAGCGCCAATCATAGACGTAAACCGTAATGTAAGCGGAATCGTTGTCATAGTTAAGAACATAACGGAATCAAAAGAAATTGAAATACAAAAAGAAAATTTCATCGCGACACTCACCCACGACCTAAAAACCCCTACTTGTGCACAAATCAAAGCTTTAGAACTATTAACCACCGGGTCGTTCGGAGAATTGAACCGCCAACAGCAGGAAATAACTGAACAGACGTTAAATTCTTGCAAATACATGTTTAATATGATTTCTACTATACTGTCAACTTACAAACTGGAAAACGAACATCAAAAACTTAAACCTGAAATTTTTGATTTAAAAGAGGTAATTTTCAAATCTCTGAAGGACGTTGCCTACCTTGCACAGGAAAAAAATCAACTGGTGAGAACGAATTTTAATTTGGAAAACAATATGATTACTGCAGACAAGCTGAAAATAACGAGAGTTATTATGAATCTGCTCTCAAATGCGCTTTCTCTGGCTTCTTCAAACTCACAAATAGAAATAAGCATAAAAGACAAAAATGAATCAATACATTTTGAAATAAAAAGCAATAATTCAATAAAAAAAGAAGAGCTCGAAAAACTCTTTGAAAAATATTGCCCCTCCAAATCCAAATTTAGACAAGTAGGCTCGGGATTAGGCTTATATCTGTCAAAACAGATAATTAAAAACCACAATGGAGAGATAATAACAGCCAATAAAGCTGAGAATCAAATAATTCTTGGGTTTTCAATACCAAGAAATTCTTCTTTTGTTCCAAAATATAAAAATATTAAAATCGAAAGATAAATTTACTTGACAAAATGCAAAAAATAATCAAAAATGATAATTGTTATTATTTTCTGAATTAAGACCATGAATTATTCAAAACAAAGAGAATTAATCCACAATACCCTCAAAGAAAATGTGGTTCACCCATCAGCGGAATATATCTACAATATTCTAAGAAAAACTCATCCTACAATAAGCCTGGCAACTGTTTACAGAAACCTTAATAAGCTTTCTGAGATAGGTGAAATAAAAAAAATTGAAGGGTTAGAAGACAGCGACCACTTTGACCACAACACCCATGACCATTATCACGTGCTGTGCGTTGAGTGCAACAAAATTTTAGATATCCCGGCGGAAGTGGCACCGAATGTAGCACAAAAGGCGGAAGAATTTTCCAAGTACAAAATTATCAGCCACGAAATAGTATTCAGAGGCATATGCCCTGAATGTCAAAGCAGATCAAACAAATAAAAGGAGGAAACATGGAATTAAAAGGATCAAAAACAAAAAAAAATCTTATGGAAGCCTTTTCAGGTGAATCACAAGCAAGAAATAAATACACATATTATGCAGCTCAGGCAAAAAAAGAAGGATATGTCCAAATTTCAAAACTGTTTGAAGAAACAGCAAACAACGAAAAAGAGCACGCGAAAATCTGGTTCAAATTATTGCACGACGGAGCAATCGGGGATACTATGAAAAACCTTGAAGATGCCGCTAACGGTGAAAACTATGAATGGACAGATATGTATGCTAATTTTGCAAAAGAAGCCAAAGAAGAAGGTTTCGACAAAATCGCGTTCTTATTTGAACAAGTTGCAAAAATTGAAAAAACTCATGAAGAAAGATACAGAAAGCTTCTCAATAACATAAAAACCGGAGAAGTTTTTGAAAGAAATCCTGAAGTTGTCTGGGAATGTTCTAACTGCGGCCACAGCATAACAAGCGAAAAAGCTCTTGAAATGTGTCCTGTTTGCGCACATCCTAAAGCTTACTTTTTCATCAAGTCAGAAAACTACTAAATAAAAGTTACAATCTCCCCCCTAAAATAGCTTCTTTTTCAAGAGGCTATTTTTATTTTATGCATTCTTCAATTTTTTCTATGTAAAAACCTATTATTTGAGACAAAGCATGAAGGGTTAAAGAGATTACTTCAGACTCTTCTTTCCAAGCCTTGAAGCCGCATGTGTTTGGAAGTATGGCTAATGAATTATTTGGGAAATCCCTGCATATCTCCGGACGATTCTCATAATCGGTGCATAAATTATCTTGAGATAACTTAGGGCAATAATAAAAATAAACTCCTTCAAGCGTCCCGTATTTGCTTTTCAAAAGCTCTATATAATCACCAAAGACCTCTTGAGCCTTTGTTAAATCAACATAAGGAACAAACACACTTGTAAATTGAGAAGCAAATTTATCACCTTTCAAGGCTTTTTGTTTCAATTCCTCATATGAAAACTCGCTGCAAGCAAATTTACAGCAAAGAGCGCATCTGGAACAGGAAAACTGTTCACGGTATTTTAAAATCTGCTGCATTTTTTCATAAATATCTTTTGATATTTCATTTTGCAATTTATCTAAAGCGGCCAATTGCCATGCTCTGTATGTGCAGCTTGACGGATAGGCAGAAAATAATGCATCGGTTTTCAAGGCAAATTCGCAATCATCTTTGCATCTGCTGCACAAATAATTCTTTTTTAATTCGAAAAGCTGTTTGTCTATAGATTCTTGAGACTTTTTGAAAATATCTCGATAAATCTTTCTTTTCTTAACATAATCTTGTTCTAAACTATCCATACTGACATATCTTATATTAAAATGGAATTTATGAAAAGAATAAACCAACTATCAGTAAATCTAATAAATCAAATAGCAGCAGGAGAAGTAATCGAAAGACCGGCTTCCGTTGTAAAGGAACTTGTTGAAAATTCGATTGACGCCGGATCAACAAAAATAGAAATTTCCATTTCAAATGATTGCAGAAACATGAGGATTGCCGATAACGGCTCAGGCATTCATCCTGACGATATAGAGCTTGCATTTTCAAAACATGCCACAAGCAAAATTATAAAAGAAGAAGACTTGTGGAATATCTCAACACTTGGATTCAGGGGAGAAGCACTTGCCAGCGTAATATCAATCGCAAAGGTGACCTGCACAACAAGGACAAAAGACTTTGAATACGGAACAAAAGTAGAATCACAAAATTCCGAAATAAAAAAATCCCAAACAGGATGCGCCATCGGCACAATCATGGAGATAAACGACCTGTTTTTCAACCAACCGGCAAGATTAAAGTTCTTAAAAAGCTCTAAGACTGAATTCTCATATATCCAAGAAATGATACAAGCTATAGCCATCTCTCACCCTGAAATCGCATTTGTGCTTAAAAACAACAATGCTACAATCATCAATACCACTCAGAATTCAGATCTTTTGACAAGAATTTCACAGATATATTCATCCTCTTTTATAAACGAACTAAAAAAAGTGGAAAAAAGAGATTCACTTTCAGGAATAAAGATTTCAGGCTACACAAGCGTTCCATCTTATACAAGATCAAGCAGAAAATCGATTTATACCTTCGTAAATTCAAGAATGATAAAATGTCCGATAATCCTGAAAGCAATTGATATAGCTTACAAAAACACCATGCCTTCAGGCAAATACCCTTTTACGGTAATAAATATAGATATTAACCCTGAAGAAATTGACGTTAACGCTCATCCTACAAAAAAAGAAATCCGATACAAAAACCCGAATCAAATATTCAATTTTGTTCAAAGTGCAATAGATTTTGCGCTCTCCAATGCCAGCTTCACAATAGAAGAAAAAAACCAGGAAGAAAAAGAAATAAATCTTTCATTTTTGTCAGGCAATAAAAATAATATTGATGAAGAGACCGTTTTTGTCTCCCAAAACGACATGTTTTCGGATGAAAAAAAGGTTTTCCCTGTTAAAACGGAACAAAAATCTTTATCTTCTCAGCAAAAAATTAATATCCAATTTGAAAACGGCATGCCTCAGGCCAAACCTGAAAATATAGTCGGCCAATTTAAAAACACCTACATTTTAATTGAAACAGAAGAAGGCCTTGAAATAGTAGACCAGCATATAGCCGATGAAAGATACCTTTATGAAAAGCTTAAAAACGGGAAAGAAGTGGCGTCACAACTTCTTATCGTATCTGATGTTATTAATTTAGAGGCAACGGACGTCGATATCTTGATCGAAGCAAAAGAAAAACTTAACAAGTTCGGATACAACATTGAAACGTTATCATCGACGCAAGTTATTTTCAGGAAAATACCTCAAATGATTTCCCACGTAAAAGTCCAAGATATTATTTCAGAACTTTTATTCAATATAAAAGGCGACCTGGATACCTTAGAAGAAAAAATAATAATATCAACAGCCTGTAAAGCTGCGGTTAAAGCAGGAGAAAAGCTGTCAATCTGGCAAATGGAAGAACTCATAAAAAAATGGCGCTCCACCAAACATCCATACAGCTGCCCGCATGGAAGACCTATTTCAAAAACAATTAAAACAAAAGAGATAGCATCATTCTTTTTAAGAGCAGAAAAGCCTGTTTTAACAAATTAAAATTCAGTAAACAGCAAACCAAAATTTCATCAATTACGTTTTACTGTTTACTTTTTCTAAAACATAAAAAAACTTCCCTAAATTGCTTTAAGGAAGAAGTAAATTAGTAAAAGAGACATCACTAATAGTGTTACACATGTAATTTTTGGTTTCCACTAATTGAAAAATATTTGTAAACATATGTGTAAAAAGAGCCTGTTTTGGCTTGATAGAATTTTAAAAAATAAGTATACTAAATACACTTATTGCCATTTTTAATATTTTTTTTTGTTAATTAATATTAAAAAACAAGCTGAAAAAAGCAATTTTTCTTATTGCCGGTGATTTTATTAGAATAACAACATAAATAGAGTGTAAGTATGCAAATTTCTCAAACCACATCACATCAACCTGAAAAGGTTACAAGTCGAAATGCCAATAACAATTATAAAGCCAGTTTCAAAGGATCAACCATTGTAGGAATAATGGATGCCATTGATAGAGGTGGTTTATTTGCATCTTTCACAATCCAAGATATGCTGGGGACAAACGTTCCACGTCCTGTAATGGGCTTAATGCGTAATAAAAAAGAAAACAACGGCAAAAAAAATACAACCTTTGCATTAAAGGAAACCATAAGAGAATTTACAACCGGACCGAGCATGTTCATAATACCGGGAGCAATGCTTGCCGTTACAGGTAGATTTATCGGAAACGCCGTAAAGGTCCCTACCGAATTTATTAAAGGCTTAGGAGACATCTTTAAAGAAACGGCAACTGAAGTAAACATCAAAGATGCAAAACAAATTAAACTTGATTATTATAAACAAGTTATCAAAAACGCACTAGAGACAACAACTTCAAATATAGATAACGACTTCACGAAAGAAGCTGAAGAGTTCGCGGATAATATTGCAAACTTAGCTTCTAAAAAGAAAAAGAACGTCATTCAAAATATGAAGGGAACTCCTATAGAAGGCAGCTATAACGATGCCTTTGCTGAGATAGTTGATAACTTCACGAAAATTATAAGGAAAAACGTTTCAGACCCAATGGCGGATTACACACAAGCAACTATTAAAGATCTCAGCGGAAAATCCTATACAACCGGAATCGGAACATTGATTGACCATATGACAAATTACGCTGATGATGCTATAAAAAGTACAAAAAAAGCTTTGTTAAAACCTGAAATTAAAAATGTAAAAGAATTTTTATCTTCTACAATAGACAAATTTAACATAAAAAGAATCAATACCAGATTTGGATTAAACGCAGCTATGACGGTTGCTCTACTTTCATTCCTTGCAATAATTCCTAAACTGTATAATATCAGCAAAGAGAACCCCGGTCTTGTCGGACTGGACAAAGACACCGCAATTGGAGCTTTGCCTGCTGATAGTGCAAAAATACAGGAAGGAGCAAATAAATAATGAAATTGACAAACGCTACCGCAATGCAAAAACAAGCGTCTCCATCCTTCGGATCTGGTGCAAAACTTGCTAAAAACATTCTTAACCAAAACAGCGGCATTGGGAAAATAGCTAAAAACCTTGAATTCCAAGGACTAAACATGTCTTTCCCTGTATTGATTGCTGCGATGCTAGGCGGTGTACTAGTACCAAGACTCATCCAAGCGCAAGACAAATACGACCGTGCCGAAATCCTACGTAGAGACTTGATTTCTGAAGGAACAATCGTTTTTGGAGCAGGCGCTTTAAGTAAATTGTTCGCTAATCGTAACGAGAAAAAGACAGGTTTCGTTTTAACGAAAAAACCTGATGATTTTAATACAAAATCAATCATCAAAAAAATCGGCGACTTTATAATGCCTACAAGCAAATACAGCACTCTAAAAAGCGACCAAATCATATCAAGATACAGCGACGTTAGAAATACTAAAGACGGAATGGAAGGCTTCTGCAACTTCATAGATAAAACCGGCGGAAACCTTAAAAACTTATTCAGCTTTAAAGAAGAAAGCAAAAACATAATGGAAAACATTATGGGCAAAGAAGCTTTCAATCAAGCAGACAACAAATCCATCATAAATGTGATAAAAGAAACAATGCAGAATGCTCCTGAAAAATTGGAAGACTTATACAAACAATTTGATGGAAAAAACAATGACTTTGTTAAAAAAGCAAAAGCAATGAACAGTGCTTTCGGATTTTTCTCTATGGTAGTTGTTGTTCCACTATTCCTTGGATTTGGCGTTCCTGCACTTAACGCAAGCATTACAAAAAAGAGATTCAAAGAAGAACACGCTAATTTAAAACCAGCTGCCGCAAATAATGCAAAAGCAAAAGAAGTTTTTAACACCCCTGGATTTATGGCAGTAGAAAAAACATCTACAGCTCAAAAAACCAATAAAATCTTCAGCAAAATAAACAATTAAGCATTTGTTTTTTTATAAACTTACATTAAATTGTATTAGTCGCAGTAAATTCTGTGCTAATATATTTTAAGACATGCGTATTTTTTAAGGAGGAGAGAAAGTGTCAAATCAGGAATTTGTCTTTATTGACGGAGAATATATTGAAGCCGATAAGGCGACAATACCGGTAAGAAACCATGCGTTTTTATACGGTACAGCTATATTTGAAGGCATAAGAGCATATTATAACGAAGAAGAAAATCAAATGTATGCTTTTAGAGTTAAAGAACATATGGAAAGACTGATAAAAAGCGGTAAAATCATGCATATGAATTCAAAATATACTGCCGATGAACTTTGCGACATATCAAAAGAACTTTTAAGAAAAAATAATTATAAAACTGATGCATATTTAAGGCCTCAAGTCTATAAAAGTGCATTGAAAATAGGTCCAGGATTATTGGACAACCCTGATTCAGTATTAATGTTCACAATACCTTTAGGCAATTATTTTGAAAGTGATAAAGGCTTAAACGTCTGCGTTTCAAACTGGAGAAGATCAGACGACAATTCGATTCCTCCAAGAGCTAAAGTAACAGGAAACTATGCAAACACAGCATTGATAATAACAGATGCCAAACTTGCCGGTTTTGACGATGCAATTGTGCTATCACACGACGGCCATGTAACGGAAGGCTCTGCAATGAACTTATTTTTGGTTCAAGATGGAAAACTTGTAACATCAAATATTACGGATAACATTCTTGTTGGCATAACAAGAAATACAATAGTAGAAATCGCAAAAGAAGAATTTGGAATAGAAACTATCGAAAGAGAAATAGACAGAACTGAATTATACATTTCAGATGAAGCGTTCTTCTGCGGAACCGGCGCTCAAGTGACTCCTATTTCGAGCATCGACCACAGACCTTTAGGAAACGGAGAAGTAGGACCTATAACTCAAAAAATTCAGAAATTATATTTTGATGTTGTAAAAGGTAAAATAGACAAATACAAAAAATGGTGCATGCCAATTTATGATTAATTTTCTTGGTTTATGCGTATTTAATTTAATACAAACAATCAAGTACATTTTTAACAAAAATGTTAAATTTTCTGTTGTAATAAGCAGAGCTGCAATGATAAGTTATGATTCGCTGCCGATAGCACTTACAATTGTGTTTATCGCAGCGGTAGTCATAGCTCTTCAGGTTTCAAAACAATTTTTGATGAGTGGAGCAGAAAACTATGTAGGCGGATTCTTGGCTGTAGCTTTGATTAGAGAAATAGCACCGGGATTTGCAGCTTTGGCGATAAACGCAAGGGCAGGGACGGCTATAAGTGCTGAAATAGCCAATATGAAAGTAACATCCCAGGTCGACGCTATGAAAACTTTAAAAGTCGATCCTGTGGGATATTATTTCGCCCCCAGATTGATCGCGGCCGCTGTCACCGTACCAATGGTGGTTATACTAACAGAACTTTTTGGAATTATCGGGGGAATGATAGTATCTTTCACCACGATAGGGCTTCACCCAAACAGATACATGAACTCGGTATGGCTATGGCTAAATACAAGAGATATATACATAAGTTTATTAAAAGGAGCCATTTTCGGCATAATAATAACTCTAGTCTGCTCAACACAAGGTTACGAAACCGAAGGCGGAGCTAAAAATGTTGGTATATCTACAACAGAGGCAGCAATCAAAGCCACTGTATTTCTTTTGGTGGCTGATTTAATTATGACTCTTTTATTTTATTTCCACTTACCTAGTTAAATTTGCTAACCTTTTAAATTCTTCAGGTCTTTGGGATTTCAATAAAGCGTCTTCTAAAGAGATTTGGGATCTCAAATAAAGTTCTTTTAAAGATGTTTCCAGCGTCTGCATGCCATATTGAGCACCTGTTTGTATAGCTGAATATATCTGAGCGGTTTTACCCTCTCTAATCAAGTTTGCAATGGCCGAATTTACAACCATTATCTCTTGTGCCATGACCCTGCCACGTTTTGTAACTCCATCATCTTCAAGTCTTGGCAACAATGTTTGAGAAAGTACGGCAAGCAAGCTTCCTGAAAGTTGAACCCTGATTTGCTGTTGCTGAGCTTCCGGGAAAACGTCAATAATACGGTCAATCGTTTGGCTTGCTGATGCTGTGTGAAGCGTTCCCATAACTAAGTGCCCTGTTTCCGCGGCTGTTAACGCCAAGCTTATTGTTTCCAGGTCACGCATCTCACCAACCAGGATGATATCAGGATCTTCCCTTAATGCCGATTTTAATGCATTTGCAAACGATCTGGTATCTTGACCAAGCTCTCTTTGGTGCACGATACACTTTTTAGAAGGATGTACAAATTCAATAGGATCTTCGATTATCAAAATATGTTCTGATCTGTTTTCGTTGATATAATCAATCATTGCCGCAAGAGTCGTTGATTTACCGCTACCGGTTGGACCTGTTACAAGAATCAGACCTCTTGGCTTTTCAGTAATTTTCTTAACGATAGAAGACAGACCCAAGCTGTCGAAATTAGGAATTGTACTTGTAATTGTTCTGAATGCAGCGGCATAACAGCCTTTGTCTTTATATACGTTAACCCTAAAACGGCCTAAACCGTGGATACCGTAACTTAAATCCAATTCCCATTGTTGCTCTAATGTTCTTCTTTGCTCGTTACTGAGCATTGGGAAAATTAAAGATTCAACATCGTCGGATGTCAAAGGAGGATAATCCGTTCTCAAAAGCTTACCATCAACCCTGACAATTGGGGGTAACCCATTGGAAATATGCAAGTCACTTGCTCCCATATTTACGGTTAATTCCAATAATTCTTCAATTAACATCTGAACTCCTATTATATAAGATTATTATTTCTCTATAATAGCTTTTTCTTCTTCTTTCATCAAGCTTTTTGTTATTCTTTGAGTTTTATTTTTATTCCAGAAATAATATACAGGCAATCCTGCAATTGTGAATAACAGCCCGGGAAGAGTGAATTGGGGTTTAGTTATTGTCAAACATATCACTATATATACCGTTGAAGCAATAAAAGCTATCGGGAAGAAATTGTTAACAGTAAGTATTTTTGGTTCATCCGGGAATTTCTTTCTATATACAAAAATTCCGAAGGTTGTAATAGCAAAGAATATTAAATTAATATAAATTACAAAATCCAATAATCTGTTATAATTTCCTACAAACAGAATCAAACAGCATACCCAAATACCTTGTAGCCATAAAGAATTAACAGGTACTTTTGTTTTTCTGTTTATTGCAGCCAAACTTCTAAAGAACAATCTGTCTTTAGCCATTTTATAATATACTCTTGAACCTGTTAAAATCATTCCGTTTGCACAACCAAACGCTGAAATCATAATAACGATTGAGATTACAAACTCACCTATTTTACCGAATATAGCACCCATAACGGCTGAAGCAACAATATCTTCATGAGCATTGGCTATAGCATCTAATGGAATAGTATAAACATAAACAGCATTTATCAACAGATAAAGGATTACCACCAATCCGACGCCGTATACCATCGCTTTTGGTATGTTTTTTTCGGGTTCTTTTATCTCACCTGCAATAAATGTGACGTTGTTCCAGGTTATAGCAGCGAACAGCGCGCCTACGGTTGCAGAAGCAACAAGTTCCATATCTGAAAAATGCAATACGGTAGAACCCTGAGGGAAATTGGCGTGTATAGCTTCCCAGTTTAAACCGAAAAAGATACCGCAAACGACAATTGCTATAAGTGACAAGATCTTAGTAACCGTAAAAAGGTTTTGCATAATGACGCCATACTCAACCCCTCTGGAGTTGATATACGTAATGAAAATACAAGACGCCAAGGCTACGACTTGAACCGTTGAAAGATGGAAAAAGCCGATATTTATAAGATACTGAGTTGAGCTTACTACAGGAACCAGAATCCCCAGAAACTTAGCAAACGCCAAACATATAGCGGCGATAGAGCCTGTCTGTATTACCAGAAATAACGTCCATCCATAAGAAAAAGCCGTTATATCATTATATATTTTTTTGAGATACATATACTGGCCGCCTTCTTCGGAAATATTGGCAGCCAATTCGCCATAAGCCAAGGCACCTATCAAAGATACCAGACCGGCAACAATCCAAACCACTAATAATAACCAGGCCGACTTGACTAGCCTTGCAGTTTCAGCTGATACTAAAAAAATTCCGCAGCCCACCATATTTCCGGCCACTATAGAAATAGAATCTTGCAAACTCAAGGTTCTTTTTAAATCGTTGCTCATGCTAGTATATATCCCTATGTTATAAAATCCAAACTTAAAAAGGAGGAGGTGGGATTCGAACCCACGGTACGCTCGCACGTACGACGGTTTTCAAGACCGCTCCGATAAACCGCTCTGGCACTCCTCCTAGGAGTAATATTATATTAATAAAAAAGAAATTAATTGTAAAGACTATCATCAAAATACCAGTCATTTAAATTAATCTTTAAAGACTCGCAAACTAAGCCTTACAAATTAAAAAACAATATATACAAGGCATTCAAGACTACAAATTTAAAAAATCTAACTTCATACTAAAGCATAATATAGAAACCTCTCCAATGGAAAAAATGAAGAAAGAAGATATCCTCTAATAAAACGGGAGAATATAATGTACGAACAAATGTGCGAAAAAATCTTCAACAAATTAAAGGATTTTCAAATAGCCATATTAGGTTTTTTTATTTTTCTGGCAATAATAATAGGAACTCACACACTGACTGATAACTTAGGAAGAAAAGGGATTTCGGTAACAGGAACAGCATATGAAACAGTAAAATCGGATTCTGCAAACTGGCAAGTGCAACTTAATTCGCGCGCCAAATCTAATAAACAGGCATACAGCATAATAAAAAATCAAATTCCTATAGTCAAAAACTACCTTATTGCCAACGGCATAAAAGAAGAGAATATAGAAATAGCGCCAGCTTCGTCTTCTCCTGTTTATAAAATCGATCCGGATACAGGCTACACAACAAATGATATATCGTATTACAGTTATTCTCAATCAATAAAAATAATATCTGACAACGTAGAATTGATAAAAAAGCTGTCTACGGACATCCAAGAACTTATCAATCAAGGCGTAGAACTTAACTCATTTCCGCCGGAGTATCAATACTCTAAATTGGCCGAGCTAAAAATACAGTTACTTGAAGAAGCGACACAAGATTCAAGAAACAGGGCTCAGGCAATGTTGAAATCCAGCCATAACAGAGTCGGAAAAATATCCTCCATAAGAATGGGCGTTTTCCAAATCACACCGCCTGACTCAAATGAGGTCTCAGACATGGGGATAAATGATCTGACATCAATCGACAAAAAAGTAACCGCCGTAGCAAATGTTTTCTATCAGATAAAATAACGTGATTGAATAATCACTACTGCGTAAATTTTGAAATATCCACAATAGGTATATTTTTATCTTGAGCAAATTTTCTCAGTTTGTAAGGAATATCCTCTATGTTGGAGGCCTTAGAAAAAACAGCCATTAAAGACGGACTATATACTACTATTTCGTTCATACCGCCATTAGGGTTCATTACTGTTTTGTTAACAGCTTCTATGGCAGCATTTTTAATTTTTAAATCGGTAATATCATCTAAAGATTTTGCTGATGAAAGGTGTTTTGCATATATTTGAGAATATTCCTCTTCACCAATGTTCAAAATTTCTTTCATGTTTTTTGCAAAAGTGACCCTTTCCGTTTTCCACTGACTTAACAAATTGTTTGTAAAATCAATATAATCTTTTGCAAAACCTGAACCCATGTTTGAATTATCCGCTAAAGCAATATTTGAAGGATGCGAATCGAAAAACAAACCAAACTGTCTTTCTCCGAAAGTAGAGAATTTGCCATCTTGGAAGTAAGAAGCGCTTAATAATGCATCCGTCCCTTCTTCTGTCACAATGTCAATTAAGCCAGGCGAAAATCTTTCAGAATCTACAGCATGGCCGATGGTCGAAAAAGACTCTTTTGTAAGGCCTTTTTTAAATCCCAATTTGCCTAAATTATCATTAAACAGGTCTACTACAACATTTTCAGTAACGTTATCGCCTGAACCTATTTTTATAGGAAGTTTTTTTATATCTGAAGCACTTGGAATTTCTGAAACAGGCAGCCATATCCCATTTTTATGTATTTGCTTGCTCACAAAAGTTTTCAAAGCATCCATCGATTCAGAATGTACTGAAGGGTCACAATCTCCGTACAACCCCTTTTCCATTAGCGTTTTTGCAATATCTATATCACAGGCTTTTCTGAATTTAATTCCGTAATCTTTTAAAATAGCAAAATCTTTGTAATCGTTGGAATTAAGCGGTATTGATGGATCAGGTCGTTTATTTAAACATCTTACTATATCAGAATTGTCCACCAAGCCATGCACCCTGCTTGTTAACCTTTCATCCTGAGTGAAACTTGCAATTGCCGAACGAGCATTTTTGTCTATGGAAAAATATGGCTTTCCAATTTGCGTTAAATAATTTTTCACAACAGCAACTGCAGAAAATATTTTCTTCTCTGCCTCATTCATCGCTTGATATTTATCACTTTTGAAGACTTCCGACAAACTATCAACAAATTTTTGGACATTCGGATCCAATGATTTAAATGAATTAACTAATTTAGAAACGTCAGCAGTATCGAGATGAGCACCAAAGCTTATTGCCGGCATACGGCTCGAAATAACGGCTCTTGATAGGCCGTTGTTGTCGTATAAGGACTTTATTTCGCTTGATTGAGCATTTGATTGCAAAACCGTTTTAGAAATATTCTGTCCTTTTTCCAACAAAGGTTGTTGTAATTTTGAAATTTTGCTGATTTCCACCATAAAAAAACCGAAAGTCTATTACTAATATAAACAAAAGTTAGAACGGAAAATTGCCATTAAACTATTGAATTAAATTTGCTATAATAAGCTTATGTATAAAAAAGAAAATAAAATATCTATCCAAAACCTTTTTGACAACATTTCTAAAAATTATGATTTTATCAATGACATAATGTCATTTGGGCTTCACAACTTAGTCAAAAAACTAGCTGTAAAAAATCTTCCGCCCAATAATCCGCAAAAAATTCTTGATTTATGTACGGGCACTGCTGATATTGCGATTTTACTACATAACAAATATCCAAATGCTGAAATAATCGGGGTGGATTTTTCTGACAAGATGATTGAAATTGCAAACAAAAAAATCTCTAATACCCAAAAAATCAAAATACAAAAAATGGACATATCAAAACTGGAATTTGAACCGGAAACTTTTGATATCTGCTTTATTAGTTTCGGGTTAAGGAACATAGCTGATATAAACCAAGTATTAACTGAAGCCAAAAAAGTTCTTAAACCGGATGGGATTTTTTCAATTTTAGACTTGGGAAAACCCAATAAATTTTTTGCCCCTTTTTTCAACATTTATTTTAAGAATCTGATTCCCCTAATTGGTAACGTTTTCCACAAAGACACAAACCCTTACAAATATTTGGTTGAAAGCGTAAAAACCTACCCAAGCCAGGAAGAATTAATAAAAATCTTACAACAACAAGGGTTTAAAAATTGTAAAAATATTAATTATGCATTCGGTGCAATTTCTCAACAGATTGCCCAAAAATAAAAAAAAGGAAGGACTTTGCCTTCCGTAGTGTGTTTAGTGTTAATGTATTTTAGATGATGTTTTCTTTAATAGCCTTAACTGCGGCCTGCACTCTGTCATCCACACATAGTTTCTGCAGAATGCTGCACACGTGAGCTTTTGCAGTATGGACACTTACAATCAACTCCTTGGCTATTTCCGTATTACTTTTACCTTTAACAAGGTGTTTTAAAACTTCTAATTCTCTTTCTGTGAGCTGTGCTCTTGCGTCTGTCGCTTCACTTGATGGAAGTAAGCTCGTGTTTTCCGGTTTTGGGAAAAGATTAAGAGCCATCTTTGCAATGGCCGGGTCAAGCCAACAAGCTCCTCTCGCGACGTTTTTAATTACATCTGAAAGAGTCTTGGGATCAATATCTTTAAGACAATACGCACTGGCACCTGAACCTAAAGCGGCGATGACCTCTTCAGCTCTTTCGTGCGATGTCAGGATTATAACATTTGTGTTGGGCGAAACTTCCTTTGTTTTTTGAGTAGCTTCAAGACCATTCATGCCGGGCAATCCTAAGTCCATTAAAACAATTTCTGGTTTCTCTCTTTGTATTATCTCAAGTCCTGTTATGGCATCTTCAGATTCTCCAACTACTTGAATATTATCAAACTCATTGAGAGTAGATCTTAGCCCAACTCGAGTCAATTTGTAATCTTCAATAATTACTACCCTGATTGTGCTTTTCTCGGTTGATGAAATAGTCATCCATGCCTCCAATATACTAACTAATTATGTATTCAGTTGGTTTTTCTTATTATAAGAATAATAGTAATCATTAAATGATGAACATGTATTATCCAGTTAGGCAATCTTTTTTTTGTAAAAGGCTTACATTTTCAGGGTATTGAAAATTTCTCCAATCATATAAAAAGAACCTGCTATTATTTTAAGACAATTTTTATCATAATAATTTAATATATTTTCCGCTTTGGATATATTTATTTTCTCAAATTGCGTATTTTTGTAAAGTTTTATATCCTCCAATTTTATTGAATTTTTATTACTAAATTCATAAATATAAACAATATCGTCATCTTCAAATAACTCATCCATTATTTTAAGATATTCTTTGGTATTCAAAGATCCATATATCCACAACCTCTTTTTGTTGGGGAAGTAGTATTTCAGACTTTCTTTAAGTTTTTTGGCCCCGTCAATATTGTGAGCACCGTCAATCACAATATTTTTTTCCGCAATATATTGCATTCTTGCGGGCCAGACAGCAGTTTTTAGCCCAGATAGCAGAGAATCTTTACTGATTTCTATTCCTTTTGAATTAAGGACATTAACCGCTTCTAAAACCAATTCCAGATTATTTTTTTGCCATAACCCGAGCAAAGAGAATTCTACCCTTTGTCCGTCAAAAACAGCATAGTTTTTGATTCCATCAAACTCAAACTCCACCTTTTGATTAGGGGCATGCCATTTCGCATTTTTTTCTTTTACACATTTAACTAAAATCTCTTTGCCAAAATTTTCTGAATCAAAAACCACATCTGAATTTGGCTTTATTATACCCGCTTTTTCAAGCGCAATTTGATCTATAGTGTTACCCAACCTATCTATATGATCAATAGAAATCGAGGTTATAACAGATAAAAGATTTTTTTTAATAACATTTGTAGCGTCCAACCTTCCGCCAAGTCCCGTCTCTATAACAGCAATGTCCACTTTTTGATCATAAAAATATTTATACGCCGCAACAGTCAAAATCTCGAATTCAGTAAGATGAACATCATTTTTTTCAGCTAGTTCACAGATTTCTATTATATAGTCAGCAAAATTGTTTTTGGATATGTCGTTGTTGTCTATCTTGATTCTTTCCGTATAATCAAAAAGATGAGGACTGGTGTAAAGTCCTGTTTTATAACCTGAACGGGTCAAAATATTAGATAAAATAGAACATACAGAACCTTTTCCGTTTGTCCCTGCAACATGTATAACATTAAGTTTATCCTGAGGGTTCCCCAACATTTCCAAAACTTGAGAAACTCTATCCAAACCAAGACAGATATGAAATTTCCCATGAGACGTAATTATTTCAATGGCTTTATCATATTTTTCTATCATCTTATTATGCTTTTTAATTGGGTTATAATGCTTTCAGTAGAGTCCATTTTCGCCAAGTTTTTAGACGCTTCACCCATTTCAGCAAGTATTTCAGGGTTGTTAATAAGGGTTTTTAGTTTATCCATAAGGTTATCTTTATTGCATTCAGAGTCTTCCAAACAGAAAGAAGCTCCCTTTTCAGACATTTTTTTTGCATTTTTTCTTTGATGATCAGCCGCAGCGTGAGGATACGGGACAAGGATTGATGCCAAAGCGCATGCGTTTATTTCAGACAAACTCACAGACCCTGCTCTTGCGATGGCTACATCTGCCGCCTTTAAGGGTATTGACATATCATCAAAATAAGGCTTTATTAAAAGATTTTTGTTTTCAATGTAATTCGGGAAAGATTCTTCAAACTTTTTAATTACTTCTTCATAGTTCTTTTTACCTGTCTGAATTATAAGCTGAATATCCATTTTCTCTGTAAGCTCCTGAGCGACTCCCACAAGAGCATCGTTTATCGTCATAGCACCTTGAGAACCGCCCATGCCGATAACAGTGAACTTATCTTGAAGGTTCAGAATTTTTCTTGCTTCTTGCTTTGAGATTGCATCAAAGGACTTTCTGATAGGGTTGCCGTTACAGACAATTTTTTCGGAATTTAGCATTTCAGAAGAACTTTCAAAAGCAACCGATACGCACCTAGCAAACGGCGCAACATGCTGAGACACAAGTCCCGGGTGGGCATCACAGTCATGAATCATAAAAGGAGTCCTTAAAATTATTGCTGCAAAAGCAATAGGGGCGCTTACATATCCTCCCGTCGTAAAAATGGCATCCGGTTGATATTTAAAAATATAAAAAAGACTTTTCCAAATAGACAGCTCCAAATCAAAAACCCATTTTAAAAATTGAAAACTAATTTTTCTGGGCATGCCGGCTACATTAACAGGCAAAAATTCTATCTGAGGTTTTGACTTGATTATTTCATATTCAAGATTTTTAGGGTTGCCTACGTAATAAATTTTTTCAGTATCTTCATGCGTTAAAAGTTCATCTGCGATTGTAACAGCAGGATAAATATGACCACCTGTTCCGCCACCTGAAATAAAATAAACTTTTTTTCTACCTTGTTCTTGGCGCATCATTTTTTATCTTTCTTATTCTTTTTTTGGAAATATTCAAAAGTACCCCCACCATGCACATAGAGACTAAGAGTGAAGTACCTCCATAACTTATAAAAGGCAGAGGAACACCGGTTGCTGGGAAGAATGAACTTGAAACGCTCATATTGATAAATGCTTGAACACCGATTGAGAATGTTATACCTGATGCCAAGAGCTTTCCAAACATATTACTGCATCTTGACGAAACAATTATTCCTCTTTGTAAGAAGGTCAAAAATAAACCTATAATAAGAACACAACCCAAAAATCCGAGTTCTTCGGCTATAACGGCAAAAATAAAGTCCGTATGTCCTTCAGGCAGCCATGCCAGTTTTTGTTTTGAGTTGCCATACCCCACTCCCCAAAGACCGCCAGCAGCGAAAGCAACCAACGACTGGATAATATTGTAACCTGCGCCATATGGATCTATCTCAGGATTTCTCCAGATTTGAATACGGCTTAACTGGTATGGCTTTATAAAAATGATTAAACCAAGAATTGCTGTTCCCATCATCGTGAAGAACATCTTTAAAGAACCGCCTGCATTCAAATATGTGATAACGCTAACTATCCCAAGCAAAATAACCATACTCAAGTTAGGTTGTTTAAATACCAAAAACACCATTAAAAGTATCGGTACAAAATAGCGCATGATTTTTCTTTCACAGAAAACAACCGCATCCTTGTGAAAAGCATTAGCCAAAAGCAATATGACAGCAGGTTTTGTCAACTCTGACGGCTGAAATTGCATAGGGCCAATCATCATCCATCTTTTTGCCCCGTTTACCGTTACTCCGAGAGGAGTGAAATCTACCAGAGCAAGCATTACTATCACGAACCACGCGAAAGGAACCGCCCAAGTACTAAGTTTTTTATAATCATAGTTCATGAAATAGTTCATTCCGTAAGCACCGATGATTACGCAAATCAATTGCTTAATGGCAAAAGAAGCAGGGTTCTGCCCCAACATAATACATTTTGGCGCTCCGGCTGAAAATATGGCCATAAGGCCTATTACAACAAGAAAAGCAACTACTACTATTATTGTCGTATCGGGAGGAGATATGATAACTGAATCATTTACTGGTATTTGATTCCTTCTATATCTTCGATGAGACATATTCTTTAAAAACCTCTCCTCTTCTCTCATAATTTTCAAACATATCGAAACTTGCACATGCCGGCGACAACAATACCACCTGGTTATCAAGTTCTAATGATTTATCTACAGCTTCTTGCAAAGAATTTGCAAAAAGGATGTTGTTATAACCGGATTTTTCGAGCTCCGTTTTAAATCTTTCAGAAGCTTCTCCTATAAGTATAACTGAATTGACATGTTTTTTGACCATATTACAAAATTCTGTTAAGTCGGTATTTTTGTCTCTGCCTCCTGCAATAAGCGTTAATGTCTTTCCTTCAAATGACTTTAACGCCACTATTGAAGCTTCAGGATTAGTTGCTTTGGAGTCGTTATAAAATTCCTTGCCGGTGACATTTGCAACAAACTCCACCCTGTGTTCAACCGCTTTGAATGTTTTTATTTGTTCTTTTATTTTTTCATTGTCTAAACCGATTATTTTGGCCACAATAACAGCACACATTATATTCTGTAGATTGTGTTCACCAACCAACGTAACATCTGCGAGTTTTATTATCTCTTCTTGCGTATTTTTTTTGAAAAATATCGCGTCGTTTTTTACATAACAGCAGTTTGACTCGAACTCTTTGCCGAAATAATATTTTTCTCCTGAATAATTTTGAGAAAAATTAAAAACCTTCTCATCCAGAGCATTGAAAACGGCAAAAGCAGGCTGTTTGTATTCAGCAAATAGTTTCGCCTTTGCATCGAAATAGTTTTCCAGTCCCTGATGCCAATCTATATGATCCGGTGTAAAGTTCAAAAAACAAGCTATTTGAGGTCTAAAGGTAGGACTCATTTCTGTCTGATAAGAACTTACTTCACAAACAAGATAATCATTTTTGCCCTCTACCAAAGATGTCGGGGGAACGCCAATATTGCCGCATTCCGGCGCTTTATACTGACTGTCTAGAATGTGCGATATAAGTGAAGTGGTTGTGGTTTTGCCATTAGTGCCTGTTATTGCAACAAAAGGAGTTAAGGTCTCTAAGTAAGCAAGCTCAATTTCGCTTATTACAGGTATTTTATTTTCTTTAAGCCTTTGAAAAATAGGGGCATGTGGAGGAATCCCGGGGCTTGTAACGGCTATATATGAATCCTTAATAAATTCTTCGCTGTGAGAACCTGTCTCGACGCTAATACCTAAGGATTCCAGTTCTTTTATCAGATCTAAATCTTTGTCTTGAGCTTCTTTAAACTCAGTTATGAAGCAGTCAGCACCTTTTGAATTCAAATATTTGGCAGCGGAAACACCGCTTTTTGAAAGACCTAATATCAAAACTTTTTTATCCAGCCATTTTCTTTTCATTTCAACTAGCCTGCGTAAACTTTCATGTACAATATTACTGCCAATATGCAACTAATCACACTTACTAATGTGAAAATTCTTACTATTTTAACTTCTTTCCAGCCGCAAAGCTCAAAATGGTGGTGGATAGGGCTCATTTTAAATATTCTTTTTCCTGTTAATTTAAAACTTGTGACCTGCAAGATAACCGACAAGGTTTCGCATAAGAAAACAAGACCTATCGGGATAAGCCACAATTCAAATTTCCCCATAACGGCCAAAGTGCCAAGCATACCTCCGAGTGCTAAAGATCCTGTGTCTCCCATAAAAACCTTTGCAGGGTATTTATTGAAATACAAAAAGCCTAAAGTTGCACCTGCAGTTGCTGCTGAAATAATAGCCAAATCGACTTTTCCCATAAGTATAGAAATTATGCTGCAAGCTCCCATGGCAATTACTACGTTTGAAGCGGCTAAACCGTCCAATCCGTCTGTCAGATTTACCGCGTTTGAAACCCCGGTCATTAGAAAGACTGCAAATAAAGGATAAAACCATCCCAAATCAAAACTATAAGAACCAAATGTAAGAGCTGTCTGACCGTTAACGGTGACAAACAAAGCAGGTAAAAGTGCAATTGCCACCTGTAAAAACAATTTTCCTTTTGCGCTTAAACCTTTGTTTTGTTTATTTTTAATTTTTCTAATATCATCTTTGAAACCCGCAAATGTATAAAAAGCAAATGTCAAAAGAATAAGCGAGGCCTGAGTTGTAAGAGCTTCTTGCATAAGAAGAGCAATTATAGAAGCTACTATCGTCGCAACGACAATGAAAACGCCTCCAGTCGTAGGAGTACCCTGTTTTTTTGCATGTCCTTCCGGAACACCTTCTCTTACATATTGTTTATAAACTTTTTTCTCTAAAAATTTTATATAAACAACGCCTGATAATAATGATAAAACTATAGCTACAAGCGCTGCTACGATTACTAGAATCATTTCTTCTTCAACTCCTCGATTATCTCTTCAAACTTCATTGACCTTGATGCTTTAAGCAAAATTGTAGAACCTGGTTTAATCTTTTTGTATATATATTTTGCGGCATCACTCGTCGTATCAAAATTTCTGTAATTTTTACTGTCGGGCTTAATTTTTCTTGCTAATTTGCCTATAGTAATCAAAAAGTCAAATTTGTAGCCGTTAAGAAAATCCCCGATTTGGCTGTGGTATTTCTTTTCATCTTTACCAAGCTCTCCCATGTCTCCTAGTACAACAACTTTTGGACTTGGATATAAAGTTAAAAACGTTTTTAATGTTGCTTTAACAGACTCGGGATTTGCATTATAGCTGTCATTAATTATTTTAAAGCCCGCTATCTCTTCGATTTCCCATCTTTTTTCTATAGGCTTGAACTTCTCTAAACCTTTCGCAATAACACTCGATGTCATTCCCAACCTCAGCCCCGCTTTTATAACCGATAATGCATTCTGGATATTATGCTCGCCTTCAAGATTTACCTTGTAAATCTGGTTTTTATATTCAAAAACGCTTCCTGTAGAGGTGAGTTCAATAATTTTTAAATCAGGATCATTTAAACCAAAATAACAGGTCGTACCCTCAAACTTATTGTGTTTCTTAACAACTTCATCATCTGAAGCTATAAAAACGCCTTCTTTATGCAGATATTTGGTTATTTCATTTTTTGCAATCGATATATTGTTGATTGAGCCGAGCCTGCCGATATGAGCAGAACCTACATTACACAATATGGCGATATCTGGTTCTGAGTACTTAGACAATAGTTCTATCTCTCCAAGCCCTCTCATTCCCATTTCCACAATGAGAATCTGAGTGTCTTCGGGCATAGAAGTCAATGTCTGGCAAAGTCCGACTTCGTTGTTATGATTCAGGATAGATTTATGTGTTATAAAGGTTTCAGAAGCGACCGCATACATCATTTCTTTGGTAGTTGTCTTGCCGCTGCTTCCTGTTATGGCAATAGTTATAGGGTTAATTTTCCTCTTATAATATCTTGCTATTTGAAGATAAGCTTCTTTTGTGTCAGGAACCAAAAATATAAAATCAGCGTTTTCAAAAATAATCTTGGGATTTTGGGTAAAATAGCCTTTGACGCCTAATTTAACCGCGCTCTCTATAAAATTATGCCCGTCGAATTTCTCTCCTACGAGAGGCAAATATAATTGGTTGGGGGAAATATTTCGAGAATCTGTTGTTATAGAATAAGCCATTGAACCATGCTTAGCCTTAACGACCTCAGCTTTGGTTGCCATTACTATTTCTTCAACAGTCAAATTCATTTTTGCCTCGTTCAATCCAGTGCCGCAACAATTAAAACCTGTTTTATTTCTCCTTGTTACCCACCTTATAAAAGGTTGCTCGAAATTTTCACTCTTATCAAATTTCTCGCTAAAACTATTACAATTGATTTTAGCACAAAAGAGTTTATTGATTAATTTTATTAACTAATATTGAAATATCCTCGGAAAGTGACTTATTGCGCGTCATTTCTTCCTTTACCTTTTCGTAGGAATAAAGAATTGTTGTATGTTTTTTGCAAAAAGCCTCGCCAATCTGAGGGAAACTTTCCTGTGTTATTTCTCTTGTCAAATAAACAGCCACTTGTCTTGCCATTGCTATCTTTTGGTGACGAGAGCTTCCTTTGATTTCTTCAACAGGAACGTTATAAAATTCGGCAACTACGTCCATTATGCCTTCTGTAGTGATATTTTTCTTTGTCTCAGAATAATTGATTATTTTTTTGACGTTTTCTATATTAATAGGAACTTCATTTATGCCTGAATAAGCACTGACCCTATTGAATGCGCCTTCCAATTCTCTTATATTGTTTTTATACACAATAGCCAGAAACTCAATCACATCAACAGGCACATCAACATTATTATCTGTTGCAAGCTTGCTTAAAATAGCCATTCTTGTTTCCAAGTCAGGAACCTGTAAATCAGCAATCAAGCCCATTTGAAAACGGCTTCTTAACCTGTCAGACAACAAAGGAAGGTTTTCAGGATCTCTGTCGCTTGTTATAACGATTTGTTTGCCTGAATTGTGAAGCGTTTCAAAAGTATTAAATATCTCTATTTGGGTTCTCTCTTTGCTTTCAATAAATTGAATATCGTCTATCAAAAGGACGTCAACGTTTCTGTATTTTTCCCTGAACTTATTCATCTTATTGCTTTTATCAAGACCTTTAAAAAGAGAATTCACAAGATCATTCACAAATTCTTCGGTTTTCACATATTTAACTTTGAGTTCCGGATTGTTATACAGAATATAATGCCCGATCGCCTGCATCAAATGGGTTTTTCCCAGGCCCGAACCTCCGTATAGGAATAACGGGTTGTATTTTTTGCCGGGTTCTTTCGCAACGGTCATAGAAGCTCCATATGCAAATTTATTGTTCGCTCCTACTACAAAATTTTCAAATTTATATTTCAAATTAAGATTATATGAAGACTGCATCTGCATAAGACCGTCATATTTAGCCGGTTTCAACTTACTTTCGATGTTTGCGATTAAATCTTCTTTTTTTGCCTTCTGGCTCTTCTTTTTGAGTTTCTTAGACAAATCTTCATCGTACATAACCCTAAACTCTACTTCTTTTCCAAGAATTGAAGCAAGAGCTTTTGTTATTTCGCTGTGATTTGCAGGTTTCTGAAGAATCTGAACAGCAAGCGACTGGCCGCAAAGAACGGTGAATTGGCTTCCGTCATAATCATGAGGCACCAATGGGAGTATCCACGGTTCAAAAGTTGAAGCCGGTATTTTATCTTCAAGTATATTAAGGACACTGTCCCAAATTTTTAAGATGTCTTCCATTTCTCTCAATTTTTTATCAACCAATTTCTTGACCGTTAAAGGCGTACCGCAAGGGTTTTATAAATCAGGCAAGAGCGTCAACTCTTGCCCATGATTAATTACTTATTAACTTTTGTTGAAAGTTTTAAATGCAACTCTCTAAGCTGCTGTTCTGAAGCGTATGTCGGCGCTTCTGTCATAAGACATTTAGCAGATGAGTTTTTAGGGAATGCAATAACTTCTCTGATAGAATCCATTCTTGCAAGAAGCGCAACTAACCTGTCCAAACCTATTGCAAGGCCTGCATGAGGAGGCGTTCCGTATTTAAACGCATTTATCATAAATGAGAATTTTTGTTTGATTTCTTCTTCTGTAAATCCTAACGCTTTAAACACTCTTTGTTGAATGTCGCCGGAGTGGATTCTCACGCTTCCGCCGCCTAATTCATTACCGTTATATATAATATCGTATGCTATTGAACGGCAATTTGCAGGATCCGTCTCCATTTTGTCTATATCTTCGTTATTTGGCATTGTAAATGGGTGGTGAACAGAAACGTATCTGTCGTGTTCTTCTGAATATTCAAACATAGGGAAATCAACTACCCATAACAAGTCATGAGCATTTTCGTCAATCAAGCCCAATTTGTTTCCGAAGTATAATCTGAATCTTCCGAGAACATCAAAGACAACTCTGGGTTTATCAGCAACAAAGAATACAACATCTCCAGGCTGAGCGCCTGCTTTTTCTTTGAGTTTTTCAGCTTGTTCATCTGACATAAATTTTAAAACAGGAGATTTAGCGGTGCCGTCTTCCATATACATAATATTGGCAAGGCCTTTAGCTCCAAAAGAAACAGCCAGATTTCTCAAATCGTCCATTTCTTTTCTTGAATAAGAGGCAACTCCAGGAATTTTTATCGCTCTTACTATTCCGCCACCTTGAATTACTTCTTTAATGGCTTCAAATTCAGATTCCATAATGATATCTGTAATATCGAAAAGCTCAAGTCCGAATCTTGTATCAGGTCTGTCGATACCGTATCTTTCCATGGCTTCTTTATATGTTAAAACCTTAAACGGAGGTTTAACATCAACACCTGCTTCTTTAAAGGCCGCAACGATAAGTCCTTCAACCATTTCGATAACATCTTGCTGCTCAACAAAAGACATTTCCATATCTATTTGAGTAAATTCAGGTTG
Organism: Cyanobacteria bacterium OH_PDB_230; assembly: GCA_023421795.1. GTDB lineage: Bacteria > Cyanobacteriota > Vampirovibrionia > Gastranaerophilales > Gastranaerophilaceae > JAEZOG01. The sequence continues at coordinate 14,012 of JAEZSO010000001.1, read as the reverse complement.
TCTGTCTGATCTTAAATCCTCATCTCTGAAACATTTTGCAATTTGATAGTATCTTTCCATTCCCCCAACCATCAAAAGCTGTTTAAAGATTTGAGGCGATTGAGGAAGAGCAAAGAATTTGCCTTCGTGGACTCTGCTTGGAACCAAATAATCTCTGGCACCTTCAGGAGTGGTGTTTATAAGAATAGGTGTTTCAACTTCAACAAAATCAAGGCTGTTTAAATAATTTCTTACGGCAGTCACGATTTTGTGTCTTAAAACCATATTTTTTTGAGTTTGCTCTCTTCTTAAATCCAAATATCTGTATTTTAATCTGAGATCTTCATTAACATCGTCGCTGTCAAGCGGAAAAGGAAGAGTTACCGCTTCAGACAGTATTTCTAATTTTTCAGGGTAAAGCTCAACCTCGCCTGTTGGCAGTTTTGGGTTATACGTCTCTGCGGGTCTTTCCGTAACGATGCCTGACGCCTTAATTACAGATTCATCTTTTAGATGTTGAACTTTATTGTAAGCTTCAGGATTTTTGTGAGGATCAGCTACAAGCTGAAAAAGACCGGATCTATCTCTTAATTCGATAAATATAATCCCGCCAAGATCTCTAACAGTAGAAACCCATCCGGCAACACTGATTTCTTGTCCTATATTACTTTTGCTAATTTCGCCACAACCATTCGTTTTTATTGACGTTTTCGTTATCATTTCGCTTTCCCACTTTTAACTAGTTATTATATTTAATTTATCGCAAACACGGTATTTTTCAAAATACTTAAATTAAAATTTTTCTTTACGTCTGATTAAAGACTTTATATTTTTTTCTTTTTAATCCTTACGCCTTCGACTTCATGCACATTTTCAATCGCAATAAAGGCGGTAGGGTCTATTTCTTTTGCCAGGTTCTTTAATTTCATTATTTCCAGCCTTGAAATTATACAAAAAACAATTCTTTTCTTAGCGCCTGAATAGCCGCCTTCTGCATCGATATAAGTAACACTTACATCCATATTATCTATTATACTTTGGCCTATTTGTTCAGAAAAATCAGTAATAATCATAACCGATTTACTTTCATTAAGGCCGTCGAGTACTATATCAATTACTTTATAGGCGATGAAATAAGTCAAAATCGAATACATCGCTTGACGCCAGCCGTATAAAAATCCCGCCGCCAAAAATATAAATATATTGAAAAACATTATAATTTCGCCAACAGAAAATCCGAGTTTTTTAGCCAAACGTATGGCAACAATTTCTGTACCATCCAGAGAACCGCCGCTTCTTAGAACCAAGCCGACGCCGAATCCTAAAATAACGCCTCCAAATATACTTGCAAGCGTCAAATCGTTTGTCACCTGATTATCATAAAAAATAGTTACGAAAATCGCCAATATGACTACGGCATACAAAGTTGAAAAAACAAACATTTTTCCGAACTTTTTAAGTGCTACAAACAAAAAAGGCAGATTTAAAAATAGTATGAACAAACCAAGGGGCTGGCTGGTAAGAGTGTTAGCCATAATAGATATACCGACGATTCCTCCGTCAATAATTCTGTTAGGAACCAAAAAACCCTCAATGCTGAAAGCAGCAACTATGGAGCCTAAAGTTAAAAATATTAACCTATTAATAAATCCCTTCATTTACCCACCTTTGTAGCTCACTTACATTATACGACAAATGAATTTATACTCAAAGCTTTAATTGATATTTTGGCTAAATTTATCTATTATAGTTGAATGCAGTACGAAAAATTAAAAGAAATAAAAGATATCAATTACAAAGTAGTTTCTTTAGGCTACAATTGCCTGCCAAGAACCGTTTTGACAAGATGGGGAGTAAAGCCGGACAAAGAAAAAGGTGAACCTACCATGCCTTTTGACCTGGCAACTTATGAAACATTTGAAATCACAAAACAAATAAAAGAAGACTTCAAATCATTTTTTGAAAACATCGTGTTCAACAAAGCAAATGTACTTTTCAACAAAAAACAATATTGGATGAAAGCTCCTGACTGCATAGAATTTGTACATGAAAAGAATCTTACGGAAAAAGACAAAGATAAATTAGTCGAAGTTTATTCAAAAAGAATCGAAAACTTCAGAAACTGCATTAATTCAGAATTTCCGATATTGTTTGTACAACTTTTGGGAGATTGTGACGATACAAAAAATTTATACGAAACAATAAAAAACATAAGAGGGGACAAGAAATTTGAATTTGCCGTCATTGACCCCTTTAACATAACAAAAGAGGAAAACACAAACCTGCACATTTTAAAAAATCCGTATCCAAATAAAATGTATCAGGAACTATGGTGGTCCGAAAGGCTTTATGGAAGCAAATCAGGGCAACTGTTCGAGAAAAAGATTGCAGACTTTTGTGTGGAAAAAATAAAACTTCTTAAATGATTAAAGTTTTTCGTACTCAACAAATTTAGGAGTCAAAACTTTCCAGAATTCGGCGTTAGGGTGGTTGTTCAAAACCATATATTTATTAGTATAATAGCGTGTCCCCAACAAGTCAGAAACACTCACAACATCAAAACCGTTTGACCTAAACAAATCCGCTATCTCGGAATCACTTTCAATATCTAAAATAATGAATTTTGCATTAGGCCTTTTTTCTTTAATTATGCTTTGGCTTTCTTTTAATATCGCGATAAACAATTTTCTCAAGTTGGGATCAGCGGATTCATACCCTGTTGAAGCAATATAGGAGAGTTTTTTCAACCTTTTCCTCCCATCAAAATCAGCATTTATAAACTCTTTGGATGGTTTATTTGCAACTAGTCTGCCATTCGGCAAGAGTTTATATGTAGGATAGAAGTTGCCATCACCAAGATTGGTAGGCGACTTCAACCTTCTAAAATGATCTTTGATAAAAACATAAACAAACGTATCTGAATCAGGAATTTTTTTCCAAAAATCTTCTGATTGCAAGCTTAAAAGCATATGCTGTAAACCCTCACCCGAGTAAGAAACGTTGTAAACTTTTCTATGGGTAAGTTCTGAAAGTCTCCACGCAAATGTTTCGTTATCCGCTATTCTGTAGCCAAAAGCAAAAGAACATCCGAAAACAACCATGCGGCTTTTACTCTTGTCAAAGTCATCTTGAGTTCTTCTAAACCCATTAGAATCTATAATTATTTTCGTTTTTTTCACTACTTTGCCGTTATATTTATCTGTGCAATAGCAAATACTATTCGGCACTAATTTAAAAACTTCTAAATCGTTATTCTGATATTTATCACAAGAGACGAAACTATCGCTAGCCTGTATTTTTGTCTCTAATTGAGAATACCTGTAAGAATAAAAAGCGCTAATCAAAATCCCAACAACTAAAACAACTAATATAATATTTATAAAAATTATTTTAAATTTATTTTGAAACAATATAAGCTTCCCTTATTGAGCAATATTATATGTAAATTGCAAGAAATTGCCCATCAAATTTTCATTCCAAACCTGGATTTCAGGAGGCAACTTCAAAACAGTAGGCGTAAAATTCCATATGTATTTTATATTTGATTCGACCAGAAATTCCGCTGTCTTTTGGGCGTATTCTCTTGGTACTGTAAGAATAGCGATTTCAACATTTAATCTGCTTGTCAAATTTGGAAGCTTCGATATGTGAAATATCTGCTTGGAATTAACTGTCAAATCTACTTTTAAAGGGTCATTGTCGAACAAAGCCAAAACCTTCAACCCATAATTAGAAAAATTATCGTACTTGGCAAGCGCAAGACCTAAATTACCCGCTCCTACTATAAAAGCGTCTTTCGGGGTTTCAAAACCAAGAGTTTTTTCAATAGATTCTTTTAAATCTTTAACGATATAACCAACTCTGCATTTTCCCACATTATTGAGATAACTGATATCTTTTCTAACCTGCGAATCATCAATCTGTAAAAGAGCAGCAATCTGAGGGCTAGAAATTATTTCTATTTTTTTTTCAAGATAATCAACCAGTATACAATGATACAAAGTCAACCTGTTTATAACTTTTTCCGAAATTCTCTTCTGCATAATTCTCTCACTAATTAGTTACAGTTTACAACAAAATGTGAAATTATTCACTATTTTATTAAGTTCAATGCTTAGAATTGCTGACACCAACCTCACACACGATTTTAAAAAGATAAATTGCTTAAAAAAATAAATGGGGCTATAAAATAGCCCCACTGACACTTAGTGCCTAGATTTCGCCTTTAAAAGCTTTCAAATAGATTTCTTTCATCTCTGACATCAATGGATATGATGGGTTAGCACCTGTACATTGATCGTCGAATGCCAAATCTACTATTTCATCTAATTTTGCCAAGAAATCTTTTTCACTGACTCCGGCATCTTTGATTGAAAGCGGAATGTTAAGCTGTTTTTTCAAGTTTGTAATTGCAGCTATTAACAAGTCAACTTTTTCATCATCATTGCTACCGCCCAAGTTCAATTCATCAGCTATCTGACCGTATTTAGCTTTTGCATTAGGGAACTTGTATTGTGGGAAAGCGCATTGCTTTCTTGGACAGTCAGTTGCGTTGTATTTGATAACCTGGTTGATTAACAATGCGTTCGCGATACCGTGAGGTAGATTAAATGCGGCACCTAACTTGTGAGCCATAGAGTGGCAAATTCCCAAGAATGAGTTGGCAAAAGCCATGCCGGCTAAAGTAGATGCATAATGCATTTTTTCTCTTGCAATAGGATCGTTTTTACCTTCTTTATATGAACGCGGTAAATATCTGAATATCAACTTCGTTGCTTCTAAAGCAGGAGAATTAGTGAAGTTTGTCGCTAACGCAGAAACATATGCTTCTACCGCGTGAGTTAATGCGTCGATACCAGAAGCCGCGCATAACCCGGCAGGCATAGAGTCTACAAAGTTAGGATCGATAATTGCCATATTAGGCGTTAAGGCATAATCAGCAATTGGATATTTTATGTGCGTTTCATCATCGGTAATAACGGCAAACGGAGTTACTTCTGAACCTGTACCTGAAGTTGTCGGTATTGCGACCATTTCAGCTTTTTTGCCAAGTTCAGGAAGATCACAGATTCTTTTTCTGATATCTAAGAATCTCATAGCAATATCTTCAAAATCTATATTTGGCTGTTCATACATTAACCAAATGATTTTCGCCGCATCTATAGGAGAACCGCCACCTAGAGCGATTATTACGTCAGGCTCATAAGTTCTTACCATTGTCAAAGCTTCATTAACAGTAGCTAATGTTGGATCAGGCTTAACGTCAAAGAAAATCTGATAGTCAACACCGATATCTTCTAAAACGTTGGTTACGTTGTATACTGTGCCGGAATTGAATAAATACCTGTCAGTAATAATAAATGCACGTTTTTTGCCTTTTAGTTCGCGAAGCGCTAAATCTGTGGCACCACGTTTAAAGTATACTTTTGGCGGGACTCTGAACCACAACATATTTTCTCTCCTTTCAGCAACAGTCTTGTAATTTAGTAAGTGTTTTACGCCAACGTTTTCGCTGACGGCGTTACCACCCCAAGAACCGCAACCTAAGGTTAATGATGGCTCTAATCTAAAGTTAAATAAATCACCGATAGCACCGTGTGAAGCCGGACTGTTAATTAAGATTCTACCAGTATGAAGCTTATTTGCAAATGCATCTATACGATCTTGTCTTCTTTCATCGGTATAAAGAATAGATGTATGGCCTGCACCGCCAAGCTCAACTAACTGATATGCTTTTTCGACAGAATCTTCAAAATCTTTTGCTTCATACAAAGCAATTACAGGTGATAGTTTTTCGTGCGCAAATTCTTCTTGTAATGAAATTTCTTTTGCTTCACCAACAAGAATTTTGGTTGCTTCAGGAACTTCGATTCCTGCCATTTCTGCTATTTTATAAGCAGGTTGGCCTACTATATTAGCGTTTAATCTTCCGTCTATAATTATAGTTTTTGCAACTTTTTCTTTTTCTTTTTTATTTAATATATAAGCCCCTCTGTATTCAAGCTCGGCTTTTACTTTTTCATACACTTCTTTAACAACGATAATTGATTGCTCAGAAGCACAAATTACACCGTTATCAAATGTTTTTGAAAGAAGAATTGAAGAAACCGCCATTCTGACATCAGCTGTTTCGTCAATGATAGCAGGAGTATTTCCGGCGCCGACTCCCAATGCAGGTTTTCCGCTTGAATAAGCAGCTTTAACCATCGCAGGGCCCCCTGTAGCTAAAATCGTGTCAACACTAGGGTGTTTCATTAACTGATTAGAAAGTTCTACAGTAGGAGAATCAATCCAACCTATAATGTCGGCAGGAGCTCCAGCTTTTACAGCAGCTTCAAGGACTATTTTTGCCGCTGCTATTGTAGCTTTTTTAGCTCTCGGGTGAGGTGAAAAAATGATGCCGTTTCTTGTTTTTAAAGTGATCAACGCTTTAAAAATCGCCGTAGAAGTCGGGTTTGTAGTAGGTACTACACCAGCGACAACACCTAATGGCTCAGCAACAATTTTTATTCCGTTTGTTTTATCTTCGCTTATGACACCACAAGTTTTTGCATCTTTATGTTTGTTATAAATATATTCTGATGCGAAGTGGTTTTTAATAACTTTATCTTCTACAACGCCCATTCTTGTTTCTTCAACGGCCATTTTAGCTAGCGGAATTCTGGCGTTGTTAGCGGCCAAGGCAGCAGCTCTAAAAATTTTATCTACTTGTTCTTGAGAATATGTAGCATATATTCTTTGAGCTTTTTTTACTCTTGCAATCAGCTGTTCTAATGCCTCTGCGCTGTTTACTTCCAAAGACTGATTAAGAGCTTTTTCAAGTTTCTCAATGTCTTTTTTGTTTTTTGCTGTCATTAATATTTCTCCTTTTTCTATCGTGATTTATTTCACTAATTAGAGTATAAATCCAAAATGATTTTTTTGCAAGTGTCTTTTTTACAATTTTTAAGATTTGTTTATTTCTAAGCTTTTAGGCTTTTTAGGTAAATAGCCTTGTTTTTACATTAGTGATTGTTTTCACGGCATATAGTTTATGACTTTATAAATTAAAACACATCCCGTTATTTTAACCACCTATAATCTACGTATTTTTGCTCTTTACCGGATTAAACTTTTGACTAGCAAAAGACCCATATTAAGTTTTATTAACTAGCGCTCATCTCTGAAACCCTTGCAAATAAAGAGGTTTAAAAATAAGAAAAAATATCAGGGAAACAAAAGAGCAATTTTTATCTTGTTATATACTTTATATATACATAAGAGATAACAAACAAAACTAACAAAGAAATTAATTTTACAACATAACCATACATACTACACACTTACCAACCTTTCACACTACACACGAGGAATCGAAAAGATTCTAGGGACTTTTTCCAAAGTCCCTTTTTTTTTGCAATTGCGAGCAGAGGCTGAAAGATGAAAGTGATGGACTTTACTCTGTAAGGCCGTTTCCTGCAAGTACTCAAAGGCCTTCTTTTGACAAAGTGAACAGCTGAATGCAATGAAGCTTGTGAGCCTGTCTCCGAAGCGAAGCAGAGTCTCAAGTGAGCACTGTGGCGGGCTAAAGAACCGAGCCTTTTCTGAAGCATAAATGAAAAATCTCATTTCAGCACAAGTTAATCCACAAAGGTTATTTACTATAACAGCGAAACTTTGAATGTTGCTTATGAGCGTTCAAATCGTTCATATCTTTATTATTCTTTATGTTGGCATAGAATTGATAAGCCCCGCAATAATCATTTTGAGCTTCTTTTGCGAGACCTATGGAAAACAAGTTCAGGTCATCATGTCCTTTTTTATAAGCGAAGTGAAAGTCTTTGATGGCTTTCTCATATTCTCCTGTTTTATAATAAAAAAGCCCTCTTTTAGAAATAAAGCAATAAGCGTCTTTTTGCATCGAAATCGCTTTATCATAATCTTTCAAAGCTTTTTTATAATCTCCCAGTTCATAGAAAATATCTCCTCTATCAAGGTAAAAACGAGCATTATCCGGCTTTAAGGAAATAGCCTTGTTAAAATCATCTAGGGCTTTGTTGTAATCTCCTAAACGGTAATAAATCCAAGCTCTATCAATATATACCTTTTCATTTTGGGGCTTTATTTTTAACGCCAGATTCATCAGGTTTAATGTTTTTGAATCATTGTGTTGAAATTCAGAGAAAAAATAAATAGATTGAGGAGCGAGCATAAAAATAGTTAAAAAATATATAAAGAAAAAGAAAAGTGTCACAGAAAAAATTTTAAGATTATAAACCCAGATTGGATCTTTAATTGTCTTGATTTCAGGCTCTACTTTTTCGTATTTATTATTCAAAGTCCAATATGCAAAACACAATAAAGCTATAGAACATAAAAACACAAAAACACCAAAATATAATAAGCTTTTTAGTGCTCCATCATTAAAATACGAATAAAAATATAAACATACCAATAAATATAATAAAAAAAAGCTTAGGCAACTAACACCTGCAATGCTGTTATTAAGATGAATTATTTTATAGAGCTCTTCAGGAGAACGCGCTATATAACCCATTTCATTAGGGCGGGTGTAATAAACAAAACCACTACCATCTTGTTTTATATGTCTAAAATGTTTAACCTTGTCTTTATATTTTTTAAACCAGTCAAATTTCATATTTTATCCTTAATAATTTTTTCAGCTTAATCAACCAAAATTTCAGATTCATTTTTATACGTGACAAAAGCATGGCCTTTTGCGGTTGCCTTTTTTACATATTTTCTTAAAGTGTAAATAATCGGGACTTTAGATGCCAATTTGCCGCTTGAATATTCTTTAGTCAATTTAGCTGCCTCAAATAAAATTTCATCCGGAACTGATTCTTTTGGGTTATTTTTTTTCAAAATGACATGTGAACCAGCCATATTTAGAGGATGGAACCAAATATCTTCTGATGAAGACAACTTTGAAAGCAAATAATCGTTTTGTTTGCTGTTTTTGCCGACTATTATTCTGTAGCCTTTAATATTATATTCATCCAAGCGCAGTTCTTTAGGCTCTTTTGTTGGTTTCAGAGAGTTATTGTCATTAAGCAGTTCTGATTGAATTTCCTCTAATTCACTTATAGAAGAAGCCAAATCCACATAAAACAGCTGCTCTTTGTAGTAATCGAGCTGAGAAATGGTTTCATCTATCATATTTTTTGAATATTCATAGGCTGATTTTGTTTTTTTATAAAGCTTATAATACCTGTTAGCGTTATCAACCGGGCTTTTTGTGGAATCCAGATCAATTAATATCTTTTTCGTCGTCTCATAATCTTCCAGCTCAACCTTGAACAAACCTGTTTCAAGTTTATACAAATTAGCCATAAGAATATCGCCTTTTTTCTTATACAAATTGGCTTTATCCAGCTGTTTTAATTGACTTTCCTGCTTTTCCTTAATCTGAGAAAGCTTTTTTATTTGATGATTAATTATCGTACCAAGTTTATTTTTGATATTGAGCATAATTTTTTGTGTTTGTTGAAAACAAAAATAATCATCCAGCATCGAGTTTACGGAATCGCATCTGATGTTTTTTTCATTCTTGTAAATGCTGAATTCAGAAAAGTCCTTATCAATATTTGGAGAAACATCTTCAAGGCTAACAATGGCTTTTAATTCTTTGTACAAAACAAAAAAGTCTTCTTGATTCGATTTTTCATTGATATTTAATTTTTGCGCAATTTGCCTTACCAGAGGGCGGGACAAATAATAAAACGCATTTGAAATGACTTCGTCTATATTAATTTTATCTTCAGCGATTAACAAATAAAACTTCTCAAAATTTGTTTTCAAGAGGTCTTTTTTCTTTTGTTTAGGTGGGTAAATGTAAGGCAACAAGCCCGCCAGTTCTCTATCTTTGCTTTTTTCCGCACCTACATTGTGAGCGCAGCCTATAATTACATTAGTATCATAATTATAAAGAACAATATTGCTATGCTTTCCCATAAGTTCAATCGAAAGACACAACTTAGATCTTTCATTCAGAATGTCATATACTTCAAAATAAAATTCGATTATCCTCTCATAATCAGGCTGCTCGACATCAACAATCCTTGAACCATCTATATATTTTCTCAAAAGCATGCAAAACATAGCAGCGGCCTTAGGTATTTTAATCGCTCTTTTTTCCTCGTTTTTTTTGGACATAAAACAAACATGGTAAAAAGAAGGATTTATATTTACATAAAATTTTCTTGATACAGAATTATTCCTTAAATGAAAAATCAACTCGCGCCTGCTGGGTTGTTGGATTTTTTGAATTTTTGCGCCTATAAAAAAATCATAATTTTCTTTTAAAAAAGCCTTTATTGTAAGAGAATCAAGATTTATCATCTTTTTTTCCTAACTTAGGGACATAAAGCCCAACCTGTATGTCTTTGCCTTTTATTTTCATAGTCCCAGCATATTCTGACTTAACAAAATCATTCACTTCTTTTTGGGTAGCTGCCGAAATCAAAAGCTTTTTATTAAACTGATTAGATATCTCATCCATTTTAAATACAAGATTGACATTATCTCCAACGAGTGAAAGTTCATTTAACCTTTTATTGCCTGTTTCAGCAATAATTACTTCGCCGGTATTTATTGAAATTTTAATATCAACATGCTCTTGAGGATGCATCTCTGAGTGCAAATTAAATTTATCAAGTTCATCTAGGATCTCGACAGCAGCTTTTACAGCATTTAAAGAAGGGTTAACCGCCTCTAAAGGATATCCCCAGTAGGCAATGATTTTTTCGCCTATTATTTTATCAATTGTGCCGTTATATTTATATATTTTATTTGTAATAAGATTTAAAACCGTATTTAACTTTTCTATAGATTCTTTTTCGCTGTATTTTGAATAAACTTGTGAAAAATTGGAAAAATTACAATACATAACAGAAACACACTTGGTATCAGGCGCTGTGTTGACTTCAATAGAATCTGAGAGAAGCTTTTTTAATACATCATTAGATACCTTGTTTGCAAAAATCGATCTGATAAATTTCTTTCTTGATTTTTCGTCGTACAAGACATAGGTATAAGACAATATTGTACTGCAAAACATGAAATATAAAGGGTAAACACAAAGAATACCCAAACGGACTTTTGGATGAACATATGCAAGTACATCTAACGCTAAATAAATTAAAAACAATAAAACAGTATTAAAAAACGATAACCAGGAAAGCCTGAACAATAAAACGTTAGAAACGATTAGCAAAGAGAAAGAAAGCCCCAATAATACAGAGACATAAACAGGAATTTCTCTGACAAATTTTCTTTTTCCTAAATTATCTATCTTGGCGTCGTTGATATAATTTTCTACAATGTTTGCATTTATTTCTGCTATAGACATTTCTTTATCAACAGGCGTCCTGAAAGTATCCGCGTTAGTTTGAGTAGGCGCAACTATCACTATCTTGTTTTTGAAAAAGTCTTGGGAATACAACTTTTTATCATACTCAAAAGATTTACTGTTCGACTCAGCTGCAACAACTATTTTGCTGAAAGGTATCATCTGGTATGTCCTTGATAATCCGTTCCAATTGATATAATTTGAGCCAAAAGAATCAACAGGTATAGAATAACCGTCAAATTTTATGGAATATTTGTATAAATCAAAATTAGAATTGTATTTTATATATTTTAAAAAGGTAGCAAAAGCTAAAGAAGGAACATAATAAGATTCGCTTGTTGTAACTAACTTTGATATAGGTGTAGAACGCCTTATAGAACCATCGTCATCTTTTGTTAAATTGACATATCCGATTTGTGAATTATTTACAAACATGTTAGGAATCGGTAAAAAAGAAAAATAATTTGGAAAAGAAACCTCGGTATCAGGCTTTTCATTAACTACAAGCGATTTCTTTATAGGCTTATTTTGCTGCAACTCAGGCTGAAGCACACTGTTTTGGTTAGAAGAAAGAGCTGTATTTAAGGCAGTGCCCAAAACTATATTATTGTACCGTTTCAAGGTATCAGCAAAAACAACATCAGGAGAATTGGCACTGAAAGTTATATCCTCATAATTATAAAAAGCAAAACACAGCGTCAAAACATTTGGTTTTCCTTGCTCAATATAATCTATAACTTTTGCCCAATCACGTCTGCTTAAAGGCCATTTTACACTCCCTGAAGGATAATGATTAGACAAGTCAAACGCGGTTAAATCATCTACCGACAATATGACAATGTTATTTCTTATAGAAGGTTTTTTTGTTCTTTGTTGCCATACCTTTAGCGCCAAATTTTGCTTGAAGTCTTTTACGCGCATTTCGATTTTTTTAAAATTATCAAAGAAAAGAAAACCAAAAAAAACAAACGAAAATACTAACAACGAAAAAAATATTTTTAGTATTTTTGATCTCATAAGCCCGCCAATGTAAGTTTATAAGTTAAAATTTATAAATTCAATTTTATACTAAAATGAAAAATAAAACAATTAAAAAAGGTCCTTAAATAATTAAGAACCTTTTAAAATTAGAATCTGGCAACGAGCTATCTTCCCAGGAGGTCTCCCTCCAAGTATTGTTGCCGCTAGCAGTCTTTACGATCGTGTTCGGGATGGGAACGAGTGGTATCCTGCCGCTTGGTCACCAGAAAAGCTTTGTTAGGATGACGAATCATCCAATGAGCTTTCTGCTCATACGCTGAGAGCTGCATAAAAATTATAAATTGTAAATAATCATCTAATGTATTGATGATAGGAAAAGCCCTCGTCCTATTAGTATCATTCAGCTGAATATGTTGCCATACTTACACTTCTGACCTATCAACCACGTGATCTGCGTGGGGACTTACCTGGTTACCCAGTGAGAGAACTCATCTTACGGTGGGCTTCGTACTTATATGCTTTCAGCACTTATCCGCTTCGAACACAGCTACTGGGCGTTTACTCTTGGCAGAATAACCCATACACTGGAGGTTCGCTCTTCCCGGTCCTCTCGTACTAAGGAAGACTCCGTTCAATTCTCTTGCGCGTATACCGGATATGGACCGAACTGTCTCACGACGTTCTGAACCCAGCTCGCGTGCCGCTTTAATGGGCGAACAGCCCAACCCTTGGAACGTACTACCGCTCCAGGATGCGACGAGCCGACATCGAGGTGCCAAACCTCCCCGTCGATGTGGACTCTTGGGGGAGATAAGCCTGTTATCCCCGAGGTAGCTTTTATCCGTTGAGCGACGACTCTTCCACTCGAAATCGCCTGATCACTAAGCCCTACTTTCGTATCTGCCCGACGTGTCTGTCTCGCAGTCAGGCTCCCTTCTGCCTTTGCACTCTACGAATGGTTTCCATCCATTCTGAGGGAACCTTTGGGCGCCTCCGTTACTCTTTGGGAGGCGACCGCCCCAGTCAAACTGCCCACCTGGCAATGTCCAGCGCCGGGATCACCGCACGCCGTTAGAACCCCAGCAATGGAAGGGTGGTATCCCAAGGGTGACTCCCCCCAGACCAAAGTCCGGGATTCGCAGTCTCCCACCTATCCTGTGCATCCATTGCCAAGATTCAATGCCAAGTTGCAGTAAAGCTCTACGGGGTCTTTCCGTCCTATCGCGGGTAATGGGCATCTTCACCCATACTACAATTTCGCCGGGTCCTTTGTTGAGACAGCGCCCAAGTCGTTACGCCATTCGTGCGGGTCAGAACTTACCTGACAAGGAATTTCGCTACCTTAGGACCGTTATAGTTACGGCCGCCGTTCACCGGGGCTTAAGTTCCGTGCTTCGGCTTGCGCCTAACACTTCCCCTTAACCTTCCGGCACTGGGCAGGCGTCAGCCCGTATACGTCCTCTTTCGAGTTCGCACAGACCTGTGTTTTTGCTAAACAGTCGCTTGGGCCTATTCACTGCGGCCCCCTTTTCAAGGGGCTCCCCTTTTCCCGAAGTTACGGGGTCATTTTGCCGAGTTCCTTAACAAAGGTTATCCCGCTCGTCTTAGGTTTCTCACCTCGCCTACCTGTGTCGGTTTGCGGTACGGGCACCAGATCAGCTCCTTTAGCAGCTTTTCTCGCCAGCGTGAATTCAGCAACTTC